>CAVSWQ010000036.1:0-128908 GCA_963731705.1 uncultured Acidobacteriota bacterium | reverse complement strand
CTCACAATCTCGTCAGGATCATCTGTCACGAGCGGGAATTCGTTCTTCACCAGCGCCCTGGCAGCCCGCAGCATGGAGAGATAAGCCTTCTTTCCGGCTTGCCCGGCCTTGCCGTTTTCAAAGGCAATCTGCGCCTCAAAAAGCTGCCTCTCGGCTGCAGCCAGGTCAAAGTCGATGGTGGAAATCACTTCGCCCGCGCACTCGCCCACTCCCATATCGCCCAGGGTATATTCGCGCGGGTCTCCCCAGTCTCTGAAGAACGAACGGTCTCTGGTGTCCTCCGGCGGGCGCGTCAGGTCTTCCAGAAGCGTTTTCAACCGGACCTTGCCGGTCCGCGTGACGAAGTCTTTGAACGATTCTCCATTCTGCCGCCCGGCCAGATAATGGCTGGTGAGGCGGGTGACAACTTCAGGAATATTCTTCGACGGCACGGCCACCACGGGCATGCCGTAAGAACCACCGTTGTGTTCCCAATCGCCGCCCAGAACCACCTGAAAATGCGGCACCGCATACCCTGACATCTTGCGGCTCACGCCATAAAAGCCCAGGTCCGACACATGGTGCTGGCCGCAACTGTTGAAGCAGCCGCTGATCTTGATGTGCAGGTTCTGCACCGCCTCATCCAATTGCAAACTTTTCTCCAGCAGGCGATTCCGCAACTCCGCCGCCAGTCCCCGCGAAGAGGAAATGCCCAGTTTGCACGTATCGGTTCCCGGGCAGGCGGTGATATCAACAATCGTTCCGGCTCCGGACGCCCCCAGGCCGACAGATTCCAGCGCCTCATACAGCTCCGGCAAATCGTTTTCGCTTACCCAGCGGACCACAAAGTTCTGCTCCACGGTGGTGCGAATGCTTTCGCAACTGAAGCGCCGGGCCATATCCGCCAGGGCGCGCAACTGGTGAGAAGTGGCGTCACCAATCGGCAGAGTCACCGTGGCCACCACGTATCCCTCCTGGCGCTGCGGCCGGATGTTCGTTTTGAGCCAGCGCTGGAAAGCCTCCGACCCGGTTCCCTGCAACTTCTCAGCGGCTTTCAATGGTTTCTCTTCGACCTGCAGAGCCTCCTGGATGTTATCGGTCCATCGCGGGTCCGGCTCCAGTGTCTTGCGCTCTTCCAGGACCAGTTCACGGAACTTTTCAATCCCCAGGTCCTGGATCAGGAATTTGATCCGCGCGCGATTGCGGTTCTTCTTTTCACCCAGCCGGGCATAGACCCTGGCGATGGCCTGGGCCAGCGGCAGCAATTCTTCCGGCGGCACGAACGGGTCAAACAGTTTAGCCTGGTAAGGAACGGCGCCGAGCCCGCCTCCCACATACATGGCGAAGCCGCGCTTCTCCACCCCGTTCACAGTCCGCGTGGCGGCCACCAGTCCCAGGTCGTGCATATTGGCCAGAGCGCAGGCGTGCTGCGTGCACCCGCTGAAAGACGGCTTGAACTTTCTGCCGAAGTTCTGGGCGTCGGGATGTCCCAGCAGGAATCGCGCCAGCGCCTTCGAGTAGGGCGTGACGTCAAAAAGCTCATCCTGGCAGACGCCCGCGTAGGGGCAGGTGGTCACGTTGCGGACCGAATTGCCGCACGCTTCGCGCGTGGTGATGTTGACCGCAGCCAGCCGTCGCATTACCGATGGCGTGTCCTCAATGTGGACGTAATGGAGTTGGACGTCCTGCCGCGTGGTAACATGGCCGATTCCGTCGGAGTATTCCTCCGCCAGGTCCGCCAGCGTCTCAAGCTGCGCAGCGTTGAGACCTCCGCCGGGAATCTTGATGCGTTGCATCCCCGGAGCATCCCAGACGGTGTTCGGCCCTTTCAGCAATTCTTTCCGCGGGTAGGCCATCTGCTGGGCCTTCTTCCCGTCATGCCTCTCGCCGTTGTCGTAGCGCTGCCCGTAGACGCCCCGGCGCAAACGCGTTTCCGCGAAAACACGGTCGTCGAGCTTGCCCGTCTGCTTGAGGCTGATCTCCGTCTCGAAGATATCAATCTCGCGCCCCAGCGCCTCCGGAACCTGTCCCGAGAGATGTTCCTTCCACAATGTGTTCGAAGCTTTCATCATTTCACCGCCCCAAAACTAAAAAACCCACCGCCGGCATTTTCTGCGACGGTGGGTTTGGATAAAACCTAAGCTGAAAAATCTCTTTAGGGCTATCCTCCACACGTCGGCGCTGATGTACAACAACACATCCCGTCGCCGCTGTGGATCCCCTTGCCCATAATATAGAACAATATTTTAGCCACCCGAGCGGGCATTGTCAACGCATCTGCAAGTTTGGAAGCAGCACCGCCGGCGTCCCCGACACTGAAGTGAACAGGCGCCGATCGCCGCATCAAAATTCGTCCTTCAAGATGCCCTCAATTCGATATACCATCAGACAAAACGTTCCCGTTGATGTTCAGGAGGTGTGGATGAGAGTCAAAAGGTTATTCCTTCTTGCTTTTGCGTGCCTGCTGGTTTCTGCCACCAGCGGCTTCGCGGCCGACAACTGGACCCCGCTGTTCAACGGCAAGGACCTGACCGGATGGCAGCACATCGGGCCCGGCAGTTTCACCGTTGAAAACGGCATGCTCGTCTCCCACGGCGGCATGGGCCTGCTGTGGTACACCAAAAAGAAATTTGGCAATCGCGTGCTGCGCGTGGTCTACAAGGCCGGTCCCAAGGCCAACTCGGGAGTCTTTGTTCAGATTCCGCTGCCGCCCAAGGACCCCTGGGATGCGGTCAACAGCGGGTATGAGGTGCAGATCCTCGAGCAGTCCGACTATCCGTCCTTTGACGAATATCATCGAACCGGCGCGCTCTATTCCATCTCCAAAGCCGGCACCTACCCGCCCTCAGCCGACGGTTGGAACACCATGGAAATTACCATGGTCGGTTTTCAGGTCGTGGTCAGAATCAACGGAGTGACGGTCGACGAGTACGATCCCTCCAACACCGTTCCTCGCCGAAAATACTGGTATGAGCCCCAGCGCGGCCCCCGGCCCGAGGCTGGCTACATCGGCGTCCAGAACCATAATGAGGAGTCCAAGGTCCTCTTCAAGGAAGTCAGCGTCAAGCCGCTGGATGAATGAGTTGAGCGGCGCCGGTCCTGCGCCCGAACAACGTGCGAAGGGACGCATCAAAAAGATGCGGGTTACCGGACTGGCAGGGTATTCCCTCGCCCTGCAGGCAACGGCTGTATGGCAGGCCTCCGCGCAGCCTGCGGCCATCAACCCTGGGCGCGCCGGAAACGCTCCGGCTCCGTCCCCGGCGCGGAAGATGCCATAGCCACAAGGTCAATAAAACCGGAAACGTCACACTACTTCTTAGCCTGTTCTTCGGCCATGTTGCCGATCACGGGCAAATGGAATTTCTGGTTGCCGTAGGCCTTAACCACCAGGATCAGCCAGACGACAAATCCTCCGAGGAAAAGTGCCAGATCGAGCAACAAATGAATGATCAATCCCACCACAGGTATCGTCCCCAGGATGATTCCCAGGATGATCATTGCGATCCAGGCAACAATCCACGCAACGTGAAAAAACAGCGACTGGAATGCGTGGAAACGAACATAACGGTCCTTGTTGTAAGGTTCGAGCACCAGAAAGATGATCGCCGGGATGATTGTGAAATAGGCAAGCATCCCCGCAATATTTGGTGCCATTCCAGATGATCGAGGGGTGGCTGCCGTGGGTGCAACCGCCCCTCCCGTAATGGGCGCGCCGCATGACCCACAGAACGTCGCTCCCTCAGCCACCATTGCCCCGCATTTTGCACAGCTTGCCATCTTTCATCTCCTTTTGCATGACTGGATTTTTACCAACTTTGCCTTGACCCCGGAAGGCCACGCCTCCCGGTCACTTCACTTCCTGCTCACCAAGCCCTGGTGATGACTGGTTTTTTGCGTGCCGTCGGTAAAGGTCGTAATGTAGTCGTAGGTAAATTTCACCATGCGCCCGTCGTCTTTGGCGAGCCATACGGAACCCTTCACGTTGTAGTCCTTCATGACCGCATTCTTGCCACCGGTAGCGTTGTTGACAACACCCCCCAGCCATTTGCCTCCCAGGACGGTTCCAGCCCTTTCGCTGGCCGGAAGCTGCGAAAGATCAAAATCGTAACGGCGGGCGTCATACCCTCCCGCTTGTTCCTCTGTCACATACTTCACGCTATCCTGCGCGTCCCGGATGTCCATGGGATTGAGATAAGCCAGTTGTATGGCAGTCGCGGTCATCTGCCAATCGTGAGTTCCCGCTGTCGCGTTGCGTGGGAAGACTTTGGTTCCACCAGGGTTCGACTGCGTTTTGGGATAGACCTGGGTTTCCTGGCCGGTCATGGCGCTGGGGGTCACATCTTCCTCAAGAGCAAAGGATGTGCCGTCAGCATCCTCCTTCTTGAAAGAGAGGTGGAATGACCCCGTTGGCTTCGTGATGGTATCACCCATTTTGGTCATTGCATCGGGAAGATAGGGCATCCCGCTCGCGGAATGATACGTATTGTCCGGCGCGGACGACGCACCTTTCATTGCCGCAGAATATTGCGCGGCCTTGTGACCAATCCGGTAGGCCATAAAAATGCAGCTGCCGATACCAATGACCCCAATGAGCGCGATGATTCCCACGACGATGACTACGATCTTGAGCACGGGGCTGCCCTTTCCCGGAGCTGAAGCTCCAGGCGTTCCCGTTCCTGCAGCCGTGCCAGACTGCCGGGCGCCGCACGCGGTACAGAATCCTGCACCCTCTGCGATCGGCTTTCCACAACTCGTGCAGAAACTGCTCATGATGTCACCTCCGAATGATTTCCGGTCAAAAGTAATCCAGCTTCGATACTCGTTTTAACTATGAACCCGTTCGACGCCGGGTCTCCTTTCAGTTGCTGTAAAACCTCCAAACCACATTGACTTATTCCCTCACCAGTTCCACGCGGCGATTGAGAGCTCGTCCTTCCATTGTGTCGTTGGGCGCAACCGGCCGGGAGGCGCCGAAACCGGCGGCAGTGAACCTTCCAGGTTCGATGCGATACTGCGTGACCAACGCCTGCTTGACGGCTGCCGCGCGACGGTTTGAAAGATCGAGATTGTAGGGGTCGCCGCCAATGTTGTCAGTGTGCCCCTCCACTCGCAGCTTCCAGTCGGGGTGCTTCCGCATCACCTCCGCGATTTCGTCCAGGACCGTCTTCGACTCAGGGCGAAGAACGTCACTGGCGAAGTCAAAATAGATACCGTAGATCTTGGCGCGCCCATTCTTCTGCAATTCCCGTTCGAGCCGGTTGGCGGCATCGGGTGTGTCTGCATTCCAACTGATTCGGATGATCTGGCTGCTTCCTTCGGACTGCGATTGGCCTGCCAGGCTCAGCGGATTATCCGGATCATCGAGAATATAACCCTCGCGGTGATCGTTGTCGTCTGCGTTCTCGCAAACAGCGTGAATGGCCGGCAACTGAACCTGCTTATCATTGACCATCACCGGAAAGGCAACATCGCCCGTCCCCACCCGGCGGAGTGTGCAGTGGATGGCTGGCGTTTCCGGCGGTGGGCTCCCGGGCACAGGGATCAGGCGATTTAGAAGCTCGGTAGGGTCTCCGGAGCCGGTGGCGGTTTTCTTGAAGGTTCTGATCGTCGCCTTAATGGGATCTTCATGCGTCGTAAAGGGCGCCTCGCCGCGGGTTTTCAATTCCATCAAGGTATTCCTGGAGAACCCGAGCGCCGTGGTCCCCGGAAATTTGTTTTCATAGCCTGGCATGCAAAAATAGCCGTTGGCCTCCGCTGAATTCTCGAGGTCCGCACGCAATACAGTACGCCCGCATGTGATCCTCTGCGCCAGTTTCTTGTTTCCTGTCGGCCGTCCCAACAGGCTCTCCAGGTTCGGGGGCTTGAGATACTCCTGCGAGCCCTTAATGTGAATCTCTTGTTCGTTGACCTGATCGACAATGAAAATGGATTCGTAGTCGCCCCGCAACGGGTCGTTGCCCGCTTTAACCACGCGTAGTGAAACGCGGAGGGGGATTTTCGCACTTGGAGAGGAGACCAGTTCGGGAGGCGCAGGTTTCCATTGGGGCAGTTTCTGAGGCGGCGGGAGAGTTGCTTCCCTTTGCCGCTTGAACCATTCCCGCGATGTCGTTCCGCTTATAAGCCTGCTCGACCTTGTCGACTCGCTGTTTGGCTTTGTACCCGAGGTAGACACAGCCCCCGATGACGACAGCGCTGGCCAGGAAGAAAAACCCCAGAATCCCCACAACGACTTTTATCAGCAGGCTTCCGGATTTTCCGGGCGGCGCGGGTGGAGGTGGAGCGGCCGGTGGCGCGGCGCTCGCAGAAGGCGCCGGGACAGGAGTTGGCGGGACGGAATGTGGGCCTGGAGCTGCCGCAGGCGGCAGAGGCGCGGACTGCCCGATGGGACGCGGCTGAGGCGGAGGCGCGCCCACCAGCGCACCACATTTCGCACAGAAGGCATTCCCTTCAGCGATCGGAGCGCCACAGCTGGTGCAAAAACGCCGGGCAGCGGCTGCGCTATTTTGATTCATCTGGCGCGCACCGCACTTCTGACAAAAAACGTCGCCCGGTGACAACAAGGCTCCGCATTGTATACAGGAGGCATTCATTGGCCGTTTGTCCTCATTACCTACTTTCGCCTTCTCGCCCGAGCATCCCTTTACTTAAGGCCTCGAACCGTTATTCCCGGACCAGTTCCACGCGGCGATTCAGGGCACGCCCTTCGACCGTGTCATTTGTCGCCTTGGGCCGGGAAGCGCCAAACCCCTCCGGCATCATCCGCTCGGGACCGATTCCATATTCCCTGATCAGTGCCTGCTTCACCGCCCCGGCGCGCCGCTGAGAGAGCTGAAGGTTGTATGCACCACCCCCAATGTTGTCGGTGTGGCCGTCAATCTTGATTTTCCAGCCAGGATTGTGCTGGAGAGCCTCGGCTATTTCTTTCAGCACCGGCCCCGATTCCGGGCGGAGCGTGGCGCTGTCGAAGTCGAAATAAATACCGTAAATTTCCGCGCGGCCATTTTGAGCGAGATCCTGCTCGATTTTCTTCTCCACCGGAAAAGTGATCTTCACATAGGTCACGTTCCAGCCCGTCTTGGGGTTTACAATCTTGAGCACCAGGGGGTTGTCCACGTCATCGAGCACCCAGGCTTCATAAGGATCGCCCTTGGCGTGGATGGTGGGCAGAGTTTTGTTCTCACCGTTTACGATGATCGAATAAGGAACATCGCCCGGCTCGACGCGGGTCAGCGTTCCGTGCCTAAAACCCCTCAGCACCATCTTCCCGCTGTTATCACCCTGTCCTTTGTAAGCGTCGTAGAACGTCAGCGCTGCTGAGCGCCCCGCCTTGAGGTCCTGGAACACAGCCCTGGAGAAGCTGAACATCGTTGAGCCCGGGATCTCATCCGGAACCCTATCCCCAAAAACGGTCACTTAATCGCGACCGTTCATCATGTCCGCGATACACAACCGGCGCGTGCCGGGATAGGGATTTCCCGCCAGGCGCAATGCCGATATCTCGATCGTGCTGCTTCTGACGGCCGCGATGGTGTTGAGAGATTCAATATCGGGGTCTCCTTTCTTCGCGCCTTTCCAAACGTCTGTAAGGGTCGTGCCCGCCTTCATCGGAATAGAGGCTGCGGCGGCGGCAGCCACATAGCCATCAAATCCCGTCCGGTCCTGGTCCGGGCAGCTCTCCATGGGCCTCGTTTCCAATTTCGCAGGTTGGGCGGCCGGCTGGCCCTTGCCGATCATCCCCAGCAGCTTCTCCAGGGCGGAAGCGCCCGCCGACGGGTTCTGCCCGGGAGAGGGCAGAGTCTTCTCCGCCCCGCCTTTTTGGTACGCCTGCTTAACCTGCTCCGCTTTGTTCTTGACCCGGTAAACGACGTAAACGCAGCTTCCGATGGCGACCGCGCCGGCCAGGACAAAAAGTCCAAGCACGACCACAACAATTTTCAAAAAGAGGTTTCCAGACTTCCCGGCCGGAGGCGGAGCAGAGCCCGGCTGCAAAGTCGGAGAGGGTGGCAGAGTTGGAGAGTCGGTGTCAGATGCTGAATCAGACTCTGTTGCCGGCGGTCCGCCCGCAGCCGTTCCACACTTTGCGCAGAAGGCGGCTTGGTCGCCGAGTTCGGTACCACAATTGATGCAGAAACGCGCCATTGATCACCCCAATGTGCTCCCTTGCTCGCACGGTATCCCACAACCCCATGAATGTTGCCCCGTTGGAAGGTGTTTTCAATTTCTGCTTCCCGATCGAGTCCGTCAAAGGCCTTGTGATTCCTGCCCTTACCATACTCAAGCTCAAGTCACTGCCCGTTGGAATTGTCTCCTTTGGGCCCGCAGATATCGACATCCGGATCCCGGCGCGTCCACTTGGTCTGCTTGATGTTGTGGGTATACGACCCCGTCAACAGCCCAAGCTGGGCGTCCGCTCCCACCTGCGCGTAGAAATTCAGATGTGTCAGCGTGCAGGGCACAAGGCTCAAGGGACCGGAACCAGTAAAATCGAATTCCGTCACCAATTGAACATAGGCGGCGCTTTCCAGCTTGAAGAAGTCTTGCTGGGCCTTCTTGAGGATGCCGCCAAGGCCGAAGGGACCGTTTTCCAGAAACTGGGCAGCCTTGTCCAGCATCTTGGCGGGCATGGCTTGCTTGATGGCTTCAACAACGCTATCCGTGCCGAAGGAGATGGAAATCTTGGGCGCGTTGACAGCGATGACCACACCATGTGGGGCCAGCGCCGAGGTCGTGGTTGGCTGCGGAGTCGTTTGCGCGTCCATCGTTCCCTTGGGCGTCGACTGCTTTCCGTGGATTTCGAGGCCCCCTGTTCCGTTGTAGGTGAGGTCGAATCCTCCCGCGACGGCATCCTTCTTGCCGCCCAGCCCCGGCTTGAAAATCAGGTTCTCATTAATGCTGAACAGCAGAGGAACGCCGTAAACGTCGATGACGTCCTTGGCGAAGGGCGGGAGCTTCAGACGCGATTCGCCGATGCCGCTGTTTTGACCCTCCGTCAGCGCGGCCCAGGACACGTGGAGTTTGCCTTCAAGCGGCGTGTTGTAGGAGAACTCCTGCATCTTCTGGCCGTGGATCACGGCGTTGAATGCCGTGGTGATATTCTTCACGTCTCCCTTGGCCTTCAAGCTGGCTTCGAACCCTTTCAGTTTCTTGATGGCAGTCAGACTCAGAGAGAATCCCGTTTTTCGGGGCGCGCCCGAAATGTCGAATTCCCAATTGTTGATCTGGCCCTTGGTCTGAACCCCGATCGACGTATTGCTCGTGGCGGCATAAACGAGAGTCGGCGAACCGAACAATCTCCCGAAGCTTGCCATCGCGCCGGGCGCGCCCGGCGGGATCGCCGCTTGCGCCCCGCGGTTCTCAAAGTCAACGGGCGTCTTGAACTGGATGTGACCGTCCTGAATAAAGTCGGTGAGAGCCGCCGGCTCTGTCAGGAGGTCGATTTCTGAACCCTGTTTCTGGGCCTTGACGACACGGCGAGCCCCGAGGTGTTCGAGAAACATCACCTTCCCGGGGGCTAATTGGCCTATGCGCGGATCGGAATCGTCAAAGATAAAGACGCGACCGTCCGGGCTGACACTGCGGAGCGTTTTTTCCACCGTGGGATAATCCAGGCGCACCGTGTTGGGCGTGTACGTCGCCTGGAAGACCGCTCCCGGAGGCGTGTAGAACTTCCCGGGTCCACCACCCCGGACGGCGCCCTGGCCCGCGCCTCCGCCCGAGGGGCCGCCGCTGGAACCGCCGGTTTCGACACTTGTTCCTGAAGAACAGGCAGAAAGGAGAGCTCGACTTATGACAACAAGGGCCCTAAAAACCTGCTTCGCCGGCTTCATAAGGGACACCTCTTCTGGTGAGGTGAATTCTATTTCTGAATTTGGCTGACTACCCGGGAACGGACTCTAGCACAGTCACCTGAAGAAGTAAATAAGGTGAATCGCCCGGTTTGCCGGTGCCGGGACCTGAGGATTTCATTTATATTGCAGGCCTGGAAATCAGGGTTACAGGCGGTTCGGCGAGCGGCTAATACCTCAACGCAACAACCTCATAATCTTTTACGGACGGGACCTCTGCCGTCACCACCCCATTGGTTTGTTTGAACGGGAGACTGCGGCCCGAGCGAAGCGCCCGCACGGCGGAGACCTGCTTCCCTTCCGGCACTCTGACCGCAACTTTCAGAGGCCCGGTTGGATAGAACCGCCGGATGAAGGAACGCATGGTGTTGGGATTCGTGTAATTGAGAATATGGAGGGCGAATCCCGGCTCAGTTTCCCAGGCAAAGAGTTCCAGCAGCCCTGCCCCGTCAACCGTCGCGGGGCGAGGCTCGCCTTTCATCACCCAGTTGATGGAACTGGCGATCAGCCGGTTCAGGTCCGGATTGCCCGATTTCCAGCCTGTGCGGGCAACGTCGCCGGGGAAATAGACGACGCTCCCGGAACCTCCGGAACCCTGGCGGAAAACAGCTCCGGGTTCCTCCGTTTTCGGAATGCGCGGATAAACCATCTCCGGCGGATACGCAGGATAGTGTGGGATAAGACTGAGGAAAGTCGATTCGGGCTTCAGGTGAGAGACCGGAACCCGGAATTCCGTGCCGGGGAGAATCTCGGTGTCTTTGAAAATATCCACGATGGGATGAGGGCGATCCATGTGCATATAACTGTTGCGGACAGGCCCCACCAGATCGCCCGCCACGTGAACACCGAACAGGTCCGACAAGGCGAAGTCTTCTCGCCGCACTCCCCACTCGTTGTAAAGCGACGTTTCAAAAGTGGCCAGCAGCGAACCGCCTGAAGCCACGTACCGCCGGATGGCCTCGCACTCGCTGTCTCTCAAATAGGCTGCATTGGGGATCAGCAAGGCTTTATAGGGCTTCAGCGCTTCCGGCGTGAGATTTTCCTGGTGGACAAAGTCAAACAGGAACCGCCCTTCGAGCAGCGCATAGTAGAGGCCCTGAAGATAATCGGTTGGGTCAATCCGCTCGCCGTTCAACCGCCGCTCGTGCGTCCCGTTTGAGCGGTAGAAAGCAATCGTGCTCTGGGGATAAAGCACCGCAATGTTGGCCAGCGATCGCCGGTTGCGAAAGTCAGCTTCGTTCGCCGCCAGCCAGTCATAGAACGCGCGGCCGGTCTCCCGCCAGCGATTGTCCTCAACAGCTCCGCCCAGCCGGTGGTACCACGGGACCATGCCGCTGGCCGTCACCTGGGCCATCCAAAGCGTCGCTTCCGCAGCAGGCTTGCTGGCATGCCGCCACAGCGGATTGCTGGTGCTATAGGAGCCGATCACGTTGGTGATGGTACGGCCGTCCATCACGGACTGCGCCACGCGACCCTGCTGGGAGCATTCCCAGATGGGCGCTTCCGTCGAACGCCCCTGGTGATCGGCGTTGAACCACGCTGCAACCTCGCCCAGCTTTTTAACGTCTTTGACGGTTCGAATTCCGCCGCCCAGGTTGCCGACATAAACCGAATCGGGATTCTTCTCCTTCGCAACCCGGTTCCATAGCTTCCAGACTTCCGCGACCCGGTCCATGTAAACTTCGTAGTACTTTCTGTAGACCGGACTTTGCGCGTCGGTTGTTTCCGGCGGCACTCCTCCGGTTTTTTCGTGGTAGATCTTCTGGCACGCAGCGCAGTAGCAAACTTCCAGCGAGCCCGTGCTGGGCCATCCGTTGGTGAAATAGCCGTCGGTGCCGTAGCGCGCGTTCATCTCGCGGTAGATGGCAGGCATCTGCTCCGTGAAGTACGTGCTGAACATGCAGGTCTTGAAGAGCCAGGGGCATTCGTCCTGAGGCCGGGGAGAACCATCGCGGTTTCTTTCAAACCATTCGGGATGGGCGTCCAGAGCCTCCTGGTAGGCGTAGTTGCAGTCCATCCGCGCGACCATTCTGATTCCGCGCTTTCGCGCCGCGGCGGCCAGCTCGCCAAAGAGGTCGCGGGTGCCGAGGAACTCACTGCGATGCTGATAGGGGACCTTCGTAGGATAAAAAGCGACGATTCCACCGCCGTTGATCAGGATGGCGTTTACCTTCAGCGACGCCCAGTAGTCCATCCAGGCATCGACGTCCAGGGTGAGCGGGTCGCGCTCGTTCAGGTTCAACTGGCCGCAACGCCGCATGGTGGCGTACCACGGCTTTCCCTGCTCCGATGCCTGCGCCGCCTGCATCCCTGCCGGAGTGACCATGACCGATGCCGCCGACACCGCAATGAATTCCCTTCTGGTCATCTGCTTCATGGAATGGTCTCCTCTGATGGGTTCTTTGCGGGCTGGCGCACAAGTCGAACTTCAGCCTCATAAGCTAACGGAAGAAGGTATCGTCTTGAAGCTTCCCGATGGGGAGGCTGGATCATCCCGCGGCCAGTTGTTCAAGTCTTTCGAGGGTGTCCGGGAAGCGGCGAACCAGGAGCACCAGCGCAGCGGCCTGCGGGTTGGGACGCGCGCGGCCTTGCTCCCATTTCTCCAAAGTCCTTTCGTTGATGCGCAGCTTTCTTGCAAACACCGCGCGCGAGCAGTGCAGCTTCTTCCGAGTATCCTTGATGAGCTTGGAATCCACTATGGGCAGCGGCTTCGGCTCAACCTTGAATGTGCGGAGCGTGATCTTGCCCTCGCGTTGACCTTTCATCGCCGCCACGCCTTCCATGAGTTCATTAAAAATGCTTCGCTTTGCCATTACGCTTATCTCCCTGGCTCCCGATGAGCCCGTCGCCTATGGGCGCGCGCCTTGACTTCACCATCCAGGGCGGTCTTCAGCACCTTTTTCTCCTTCGGGGTCAAATCGGCGGCTTCATCTTTCCCATAAAGCGTCATCAGCCAGATTTGCTGTTCGGATTCAAAATAGAAATAGATCATTCGCAGGCCGCCCCTTCGGCCTTTGCCCCGGCGCTGGTCAGCCCAACGAATTTTGCGGAACCCGCCCGTCCGCGGCATCACATCGCCTGCGCGCGGATTTGCCGCCAGCCGGCACTGAAGTTCTCTGTAACTCTCATCATCAAGGTATTCGTGGAGGTGCCGGGTGAAAGCCGGCGCTTCAATAAATTCCATTGGCAGCTATACGGCCCAATGGGGCACAAACAGAATTGTACGCTAATAGCGTATGAAATTCAAGGTTGAATCTAGCCGGGCGAGAAGTGCAAGACTCCCATCAATTCACTGTTCTGTTACAGGCCGTCCCTCCGCTCGCCGCCGGGCACATCTGGGCTTTCCGGCATCGGTTTGCGTCGTTCCTGCAAACACGAGGAGAACGGCCACTCATCGCACGCCGTCAGAAAAATTGGCGAAGATAACCAGACAGTCACGCTACCCCTCGTGTTCGGCCCGTAGAAGGCCCGGCCGCATCGGTCACACGTTCAGCTTGCGAAGGTAAGGAACGCTGGCCTTCATCATGGGCAGGTCCATTTCGACGTAATAGTTCTTGATGCCGCCGACTTTGGCCGCTTCAAAGATGTCCTTCCAGTTGAGCGTGCCCTGCCCGATGGGTACGATCTTTCGTGTTTTAGCGTCCCACCCCTGCGCGTGCATGGAGATGAAGCGGCCCGGGTATTTCCTGAAGTACCGGGCGGCGTGGAAGCCCTGCTCGATGGTCGAAACCTGGAACTGGAACTTGACCAGTTTGGGATCGAGAAGCTTGAACAACAGGTCGTAGGTCCGCTGGCGGCCAACATGGCTGACTAGCCAACCCTCGTTGTGGAGTCCCTGCTGCAGTCCGGCCTCGTGGGCACGCTCGGCGATTTTGTTGTATTCATCGGCGGCGCGCTTGACGTCATCCATCGTGGGATTTTTCGGTCCCTGGAGGGTGGCGACCAGCATCTGCGTCAGGCCGACATCCTTTGCCCAGGCGATGCTGCGCGCCTGGTCTTTTCTAAGTTCGTCCAGCCCAAAGTGCGAGCTGATGCAGGTGACGCCGGCGTCGCTCAGGATACTGCGCAGTTGCGCGCCGGAATATTTGCCGACGTCGGCAAAGCCGGAGTCCTCATAGCCGATGGGCGAGCAAAGTTCAATGGACTTGAACCCGGCCGCTGCCAGGGTCTTGATGGTGCCCGGGAAATCCTTGGCGATCATCTGGCGGACAGGCCACGTCTGGCAACCGATGGGCAATCCGAGAGGATCCGCGTGGAGTTCCAGCGCGCCCGCGGAGAGAAACCCGGCTGCAGCAGCGCCGGTGCCCGCCAACTTCAGAAAATCTCTTCTTGATACTTTGGACATGAAAACCTCCTTCTCTTCTAACCAGCGTGAGTATGGTGAACGGCGCAAGCGCTGTCAAGCTTTTGCAGGCGTCGTGGTGCTCAGTCCAGCTTCCACGGCGACCCGTGCCGGAGGATTGAGCTGCGCGTTGGCGGCCTCGAGGTCCGCAGGCTTGCCTTCCGCGAGGCTGGTGATGCGCTTGTTCACGGCGTCCCATTCGAGCCGGGTTCCCGCGCGCACCGCGATGCAACCCAGCAGAAGATGTCTCCACCACGTTCTGCTCAAACTCATAATTGGCGCGCGGCTGCGGACCGCCCCGGATGGCATTGAGCCATTCACGATAGGCGCCTGGTGACTTCGGCAAATTGTCGTCCGGCGGCGTAAACGTCTTCATGCGGCTGGAGGGAATCAGGCGCGCGTGCTGGCCTTCAAAGCTGCACAGAATTTTGCCCTTGTCACCCACCAGCAGCATCCCTTCGCCATTCCCCGGGTCGCTCAGCAGTTCGCCCGGCAGAAGCTCCGGCGGGCGCGGCGGGCGCAGCTGCGCATCATACCAGTGGATGGTGACCGGCGCACGGTTGCCTCGTGCGGGAAATTCCCAGTGCACCAGTTCGCCCAGCGGAAACGTCTCCGGGAAGAGCGGCGTTGAACTGCCCTCGACGCTGGTGGGCGCCGTCAGTTTGAGCACGCGGAACATCGTGTCGAAACTGTAGTTGCCCATGTCGCCGATCGAGCCCTCGCCGAAATCGTTCCAGCCTCGCCACACAAACGGCAGGTAGACATGGTTGAACGGCCGCTCGGGCGCCGGACCCAGCCACAGGTCCCAGTCGAGGCCGTCGGGCACGGGCTGCGACTCCTTTCGGGCGTTCCATTCCCTGCGGCCAGTAAGGACGCTGCGACCAGTTATGCACCTCGCGTATCTGGCCGATCACGCCCGCTGCCACCCACTCGGTGAGATGGCGCGTGGCGTCCGAGGCTTCGTTCATCACGGCCACCTGCGTGGCCAGTCCGGTCTCGCGCGCCGCCTTCGCCATCAGGGCGCACTCGTGGACGGTGTGTGCCATGGGCTTCTGGCTGAAGACATGCTTCCCGTGGCGCAGCGCGTAAATGGCGATGTAGGCGTGCCAGTGGTCGGGCGTGCAAACCACCACGCCGTCGAGGTCGTGCTCTTTGGCGATGAGGTCGCGGAAGTCATTGTAACTTCCGCAGGCGCGATAGTTCGCGAGCTGGCGCACGTTGCGGTAATAGGCGTCCACCAGGCGGGCAGCAGGCGCGCGTCCGCAGGTCGCGCCTTTCCAGTCCGAACCCCACGAGGGATCGTTCAGCAGCTTGCGCTCCTTGTTAACGATTTCGTCCTTGCCCCACTCGGAGTAGTCGCTGGTTTCGCGATTGACATCGCAGACGGCCACCACCTGCACATCGGGTATCTTCAGAAAGTCCATCATCACGCGCGTGCCTTGCGCGCCCACGCCAATGCAGCCGAGCTTGATGGTCTGGCCATCGGGAACCGGAGCGGCCGCCGCTGCGCGGGCGGAGCGCGGCAGCAACGTGAGAGCGGCGGCGGAAGCGGCACTGCCTTCAAGGAACTTGCGCCGCGTCAGGAGCGGCAAGCTGATCTTGTCATCATGATCGTTATGCATGGCATCCTCGGCCAGGCAGCTCTGATGCTGCGCTTGTCGGAATGGAGTCGCCTGGAGCGGCAACACCATATCACAACTCAGGCTGAATCTCATCACCTTGCCGGCGATGGCGGGCCAGGGTGGAAAAAGCTTCAATCGCGATGTGGGCGAAGCGAATTTTGTGATAAGAGTGTAAATATTACTCACTGTTTCAATATCGAACACATTTTTTAAAAGTGTGAATTTTCGAGTCCGAAAGTAAATTATAAATAACTTATTATCAACAACTTACAATATTTGGGATTTTGCAGGTATAACGTCCCATACGTCCCATTTTGAGGGGATTTTGGCCTATGTAGCCTATTACACAGAGGCTAACGACAAGCCGGCGGCCCGTGGCGGGTGAAAAGTGACAAGCGGCCGAGTGACGGGTTCTGAGTTATGAATTGCTGCCTTCCTTCCGATGGCGGCTTCCGGCGGGCGCGCCTGCAGGTTTCTATCGACCTCCGCATGGAAGAAGGCGCACTCATTTCCGGCTTCCTGCTGCGACTGCGCGCGTGCCAAATCCGCCACTCCTGCCCTGCCACGGTATAATGCTGCGGAGGGCATCCCGTCGAGGTTCGTGCCGCGGATTCTTCAGCTGGAAGCTGCGTTCTCAATTTCGCATGTTCAGGAACGGCCGCTTCACCTCTGAAGGGTTGCGGGAGCAGCAAGAGTGAGCGAGGCTCCATGACCGTGCCCACCAGCCCGCGCATTCAATCGCCGGCGACCGGCCCCCTTCGGCCGGGAGAGCCAGCCCGTCCCTCGCCCGACCCGCGCTTCAAAGCAAAGGAGCTGATTCTCTTCTGCCGCCCGATTGCCGGCATTCTCTTTCTCGCCTGCGCGCTGCTCGCTCACGCGCAATCCGCTCCCGGACCCCAAACCAGGAAGAAGCCGCCCGCCGAGCCGCCCGCCACCGGGGAAACGATCCGCGTGGCGTCGCCGCTGGTGGTGGTTCCCTTCACTGCGGAGTCGCCCAAAGGCGACTTTGTTTACGACCTGAAGCAGGGCGACGTCCAGGTGCTCGACAACGGCGTTCGACAGCAGATCAGGCATTTCAGTCTGGCCACCGAACCCATCGCCGCCGTTATTGTGGTGCAGGCCAACCGCAACGCCGCCCCGTTTCTCAAGAGCGTTCATCCCCTGGGCGCACTCATTTCCGGCATGCTTCTGGGCAGCAAAGGACGCGCGGCCGTCCTCCGCTATGCTGACGAAGTCACAACGCTCCAGCCCTTCTCCGCCGACCCGGCAAAGCTCGAAAAGGCTCTGCGGCGGATCAAGCCCGAAGGATCCAAAGCGCGGCTCAATGATGCGCTGGCCCTTGCCGTCCGCATGCTGGCGCGCCAGAACAAAGCCGAGCGGAGAATCATCATCGTATTTTCCGATGGCTTGAACCACGGCAGCGCGGCGCAGGGCGAGCAGGTGGTGCGCGCCGCCGCCGACGCCAACATTCAGATCTTCGCGCTGCGCTTCCAGCCCGGCCGGGAAGCTTTCCAGAAGAACGAGAAAATGCTCAGCCAATCGGTCTATCCGGCCCAGGCGCCTCCGGGCGGTCCGGCCTCGGTGCGCGGCGGCCAGCCGGTGCTCGACTTCGGCCCGGCGGTGATCCTCACCCTCAAAGTGATCCGGGCGGAATTGCGCAAGAACGTGCTGGCGGCCTATTCAGGCTACACGGGCGGCAGCGTCTACACGCCGCTCAAGACGCGCCGCTTCCAGGACGCGCTGCAGCAGATCGCGCTCGACATCAACAGCGAGTACACGCTCACCTACGTTCCCAGCACCTTAAAACAGCAAGGCTTCCATCGCATCCAGGTGGAGCTGACTCGCCCGCGCCTCAAGGTCCACACCCGCTCCGGATATTTTTATGAGGCGCCGGGAGTGGCATGTAGTAGGTGGCAGGTGGCAGGTGGTAGGTGGCAGGTGGTAGGTGGTAGATGGGAGATGAAGTTCAGGGGGGCCGGGTGAGGGGGCATTCATTGAATGATTGAGCGAATTGCGATTGAGTGATTGAAAGATGGTAGCGGGCCTCCGTTTCTGAGGTCCGCGACTCTTTTGTCCTTCTAATCGCCATTCGCAATTCGCCATTCCTTGCTCGCCATGCCCTTTTTTCATCCTTCATCCTTCACACTTCATACTTCTCCCCGTCCTTCATCCTTCACACTTCATCCTTCTGCCTTCTGCCTTTTTGAATCTGAAATCTTGTATCTGCGATCCCCCGGAGCCTGTCCGTCCTGCGATATTGGTGGTAAGATGTTTCTGTTAACGTCGTGGACGACTCTTGACCCGGCGGTTCTTAACAGCCTATCGCACACGCGATTAGAAATACTGGGGAAACCGTGAATAACCTACGACCCCGAAGTGGAGTGCTCCGATCCGCTGACCGCCGCCGTCGAGAACGACGAGACAAGCCAGGGACTCGACACGACAACGCACACGTCTTGATCCGCGGCCTGGTGGCTCACCCCAATCCCGCTCGGTCATTCGTGTCATTCGTAATTTTTGTTTTCCCAATCACAAATCGTCAATTCTTCTATTTCTCGTCCCTTTCATCGCTTATCACTGGGACCGTTCTCCTTTCATACTTCATAAATCATAATTTCTGGTCATATGTTGGGGTCGTGATTTCGCGTTAATCGGCGGCCGCACAGGTTGCAGGAGGCGCGACGGATGCGCACTTGCAGGAGGAGAGACGGTTGGCGGCGAAGAAGACCCTTGAAAAGATTCTGCGCGGAACCTCTGACGCCAATATCTTCTTCGATGATTTGCGGCGCGTGCTGCAAGGCCTTGGGTTCAGCGAGCGGATTCGAGCGAGTCACCACATCTTCTCCCACGACGGAGTGGACGAGAGATTTCTGAACCTGCAGCCCAGGGGTAACAAGGCGAAGCCGTATCGAGTGAAGCAGGCCCGCCATGTTATACTGAAATACCGGATGGGAGCGGCGAGTTGAATGTCAAAACCGAGGTATGAAGTGATCCTCTACTGGAGCCAGGAGGACCGGGCTTTCATCGCCGAGGTTCCCGAGCTTCCCGGCTGCGCCGCCGACGGAAAAACCTACCAGGAAGCCCTCGCCAGCGTTGAGGTCGTCATCCAGGAATGGATCGAGACAGCCAGGGAACTGGGTCGCCCCATCCCCCAACCCAAAGGCCGCCTCGTCTTCGCCTGATTCGCCCCACCCCCAGCCGCGCCTCGGAACTCGCCGCCCATAAACCAGAACCTGCCGTTTTGTGATTCGTAATTTCTGCTCTTCCAGTCACCAATCGCAAATCGCCAATTCCCTGTTCGCCCCTGGCAATTGCCTTTCCCACCCGTAACTCTGAACCCAGAACTTAAAAGCACGTCACTGCCTTTCGGTAATTCGCGGGCTGGCGCAGATATTGATTTTTAATGTCTGCGTTCAGCGAAGCTGATTGGGGTTAGAATGGCGGGGGAAAAGAAATTATGAATTCTGAATTATGAAGGACGGGCAGAAGTATGAAGTGTGAAGGATGAAGGATGAAAAAAGGCAGTTCCGTGCCACCACAATGACAGCGATGGACCGGGTGGAATGAAGAAAAGCAAGAGCCTCTCGCTTCGCGAGATCGCCCCGATAGATCGGGACGCGACGCGCACACACTACAATGCGAGCATCTGCGCCACCCGCCTGCTGGGCGATTGCTCACGCTCGAGCGCGCCCTGCCGCACGACGTGGAAGCTCTCCAGGATAGCTCCTTTCTGCTTACGATTTCATGGCCCAGGGGTGTGTAGCCTGAGGACTCTGCTGAAGCAAGCCTTGGAGGTTGACAATGGGAGAGAATGGCAAACCGCCACGTTTCGAGAAACTCGTAGCAGCGCCAGCCAAGCTGGTGGACCTGGTCGATTATCAGGAAGGCTCCGTGGTGAGCCGAACCCTCATCGACAAGAAGACGGGAACAGTGACGCTGTTCGCCTTTGACGAGGGACAGGGCCTGAGCGAGCACACAGCACCCTTTGACGCTACTGTTTGTCTGCTGGACGGGGAAGCTGAGATCGTCGTAGCAGGCAAACCGTTTCGCTCGCAGAAGGGGGAAGCGGTCATCCTGCCGGCCAACGTGCCTCATGCTTTGAGCGCCGTCAAAAAGTTCAAGATGCTCTTGATCATGATCCGTTCCTGAAACGAGCCAGCGCCCTGCAAAGAGAAGGCGGGTGGCGCCCCGATGGATCGGGACGGTCAGCAAAGCTGTTGGGGTTGGAATGGCGGGGGAAAAGAGAATTATGAAGGATGAAAAAGGCAGGCCCGAGTAACGATGAAGTGCGATGGACCGGATGGAATGAAGAAAAGCGAGAGCCTCTCGCTTCGCGAGATCGCAAATACTAAAAGGCAAGCATCTGCGCCAGCCGCGCGCGCAGAATTGGCGATTTGTGCTCGCCACTTGGCGATCCTGGAGGACAAAAGCCGCCGCTCAGAAGCAACGGCCGGCTACGCTTTTCCAATCACCCATTCGCAATCACCAATTCCTTTGACGACCCCTCACCCGGGGTCGCTCCTCCCCACTCTCTCCCCGTTCAAAGGACAATGATGAGTGATGAATGACGAGTACGTTTGCGGCACGGCTGAATCCATGCCCTTTCGCAGATGCCCCTCACCCGGCCGCCCGCGCCGCACCCTCTCCCCAAGCTAGAGGGCTAAGCCAGCAATTGAACGACTCTGCGCTACCAGCCTCAAAAACCGCTTGACTTGCGGAGACACGCCGGTGTACATGGATAGAAGTTCATACGGGGTCAATAACCAGTAGCCAAAGACGTGAGCAAAGCACGGGTGTGCGGAGTTCCAACAGACTGAACGCTATCGGGGCTTCCGGAGCGGGACTGCCCTGGCAGTCCCTGTTATGAATACGACCACATTGCTTTCCGCTGCGCTGTCTATCCGCAGAGCAAATCGGCGAAACGCAAGGGAGAGGTGTGGCACCAGGCCTGCCGGAAGAAACATTTCCCCCGGGAAGTTCCCTCAGCACGTCCCCGCCAAGACAAACATATGGAGTCATCCGAACCAGGGACATACCCCCCGGTTCCGATCTCAATCATGAACAGGCCTACACGACAGGAGGAAAAGATGGCAAAGCATTCAGAGAAAGGTGTTGACCCCAAGGAACTCAAGAAGCAACTTGAAGCGGCGGCCGGCCGCCAGCTCGACATCCCGGCAGACAAGATCTTTAACCTGTGGTACCCCACCGGCGTTCACGACTATACGGCGGGCAAGGGTGCGTGGCGGAGCATCATCGCGCTGTTTCCCATCCGCTGCACCGATGCCACGCTGCTTGACGCCAGCGGCGCCTCGGCTACCGGAGCCAACGGCAAGCGGACATTCCTGCTCAGTGAAGTCATCTGCCTGCCCCCACAGCGTTTGCTCGCGGAGCCCATTAACCTGCTGGCCACACCGCGCGGCGCCAGTCCAGCTTACGTGACAACAGAGCACTCACTGGTCAACCCCGGCACCTTTACGTCCGACGTCCAAATCACTGTCCATGCCTGGGACAAGAGTGGGGCCGCGGCTCCCAACGTATCGTTCGACTGGCGTTGCCGGGTCGTTTCGTTGCCGGTCATTCTTTAGTGTGCCGGCCGGCCGCGCTGCAGACGCGGCGGAGAGCCGGCGGCGCGAGCATCGAATCCTAAGGTGGGGGGTGGCCCCGATGCCCCCCACCACAGCCCCGCGAAACACCCCCTCCGCTTGGAAAGGGCTTGGAATTTGGTGGCGGGGACCGCGTAATCGCCGGGCTGAACTGGCGACGTGAAGTCGCCGCTACGTTTGCCGCACACATCGCAAACACCGCGCCGTATGCCACCCGTGAAATGCCGCCCTGAGCTGGCGTTACACGTGCAAAACGGTTCGCGGATGTGCAGGAAATTGCACGAGGGAAAGGCGCGGCCGGGGTGGAATTCAGGACATTGGGCATTGGAAAGCCGAGGCTGGGGACAAGAAGAGCGAGCGGCTTTCAGGAAATGCCTTACTCCGGGTAAATAAATTCTCCTACCCCTCCCAGCCTGCACGGTCTGGCATTTTGACTTGCCTTTTGCCCTCCCACAAGCTACGATGGTGCGGTTTTTCGCGCCTCTCATGACGCCTATCTACGCAAACATTGACGTCTGGCTGGTGATCGGCTTTGGGGTTGGGCTGGTCCTGTTTTATCGTGGGTTGCGCAATTTTCGCAGAGGTTTGATGGTGGCCGATACGCCGATTATTCCCATCCGCAGTGTGGCCATGGGCATCACCCAGGTGCACGGGCACGCAGGGGGCGACACGCCGTTTCCCAGCCCCGTGCGGGGCCTGCCCTGCTATGCCTTTCATGTGCGGATTGAACGCTACGAAGGGCGCAACGGCTGGAAGCACTATCGCACCGACCAGAACGGCAGGCGATTCTTTCTCTCCGACGATTCAGGCCGCATCCGTGTGGACCCGCTGAAAGCCGAGTTTGATGTTCCGGTCACCGGGCGGCGGGTGGTGGGCGATGTGCCCATGAATTTCTCCCTGGCAAGCCTGCTGGGGCGGGGCCGGTCGTACGACACGTCCGATGTTTCCCTGAGCGCTAAAACCGATGAAGAACTGCTGGAATACGCCGCCGCCAGCTACGACTATTCGAACTCCTATCGTTTTACGGAGCGCTGCATCGAGCCCGACCAGGAATACGACGTGCTGGGAACCTGCGTTGAGAATCCCCGGCCCGAGGACGACAACGACAGAAATCTGATCACCAAGGGCGAGCATGACGGCACTTTTCTGATTTCTTCCAAATCGGCGGAGGAATTGAAACAGGGCGCCGGCTGGCGCTCCACGATGATGGTGATGGGCGGAGCGGCTCTCACGGTTTTCTGCGCGGCGCTCTTCATGGCCAGGCATGGCCTGCTGTAAATCCGGATCTGGAGGCTGACAATGGGAATTGCGATTCTGGTTTTGCTGGTTTTACTGCTGGCGGCTATTGCGGTCGTGGCGTACACGGTCAGCATTTATAACAGCCTGGTGCGGCTGAAGAATGACATCGACAAAGCCTGGGCGAACATCGACGTCCTTCTGAAACAAAGGCACGACGAACTGCCCAAGCTGATCGACACCTGCAAGGGCTACATGCAGTATGAACAGAAGACTTTTCAGCTGGTGACCGAGGCCCGAAGCGCCTACCAGAAAGCCTCCACCGTGCCGCAAAAAGCCCAGGCCGACAACATGATGACCGGGGCGCTGAAAAGTTTGTTCGCCGTGGCCGAAAATTATCCGGAACTGAAAGCCAACAACGACTTTATGCAGTTGCAGTCGCGCATCTCGGAGATCGAGGAAAGGATCGCCGACCGGCGCGAGTTTTTGAACGACAGCGTCAACACCTACAACATCCGCATCCAGCAGTTCCCCGACATGATCCTGGCCGGATTCATGCACCTGCAACAGCGTGACTTCTTCAAGGCCACGGAAGAAGACCGGCAGGACGTCAAGGTGGATTTCTCCTGAGGGGAACTCAGGATTCAGGCGGCGCTCAGCCGATGAAACCCCGGAACCGACCCGTGCCCGGCCAGCCTGATGCGCCCGGAACCCGGCAAAAAGGGGCCGGAAAGAGGCCAAAAACCGCAAATGACGCCTCCCGGCCCTTCCTCCCTAGGCCAGAGAACTGATACCAATCTGTGACACTTTGGGGCCGGTCGGATGACAAATCGGAAATAGTTTTCCGGCCGCAGAGGGTCACGGAAGTTTTCAGGAAAAATCATTTGTTGAAACAAAAGGAGTTATTGCTGGAAGAATAAACAGCGATCATTGTGAAGATTGGCACGCTGGTTGCACTAAGAAGTGGCGAGGAAGGGGGACGCTGGCCATGATGGACGAGGAAGAGCTCCACAAACTGAAAGAAGAACGGGCCGTGATGGAAACCTGGCGAAAAGTCTCACGCCATGTGGTGGCTGACCTGCTGGAAGGATGCTCCGTCTGCAGCACGGTCCGTGAGAGAAACCTTCTCCTGCGCTGCCCGTGGTGCCAGGACGTCTATTTGTGCCCGGGGCACTGTATGCACGAGCACAACACGCACCTGCACCCTACGGTTTCCTTCTCATCGCGTTAGTCGGTTCGCATTGTTGCTTTAGTGCTGTTCCCCGCTCTCCACTCAGGAGCCTGAGAGAGGCCGATAGCTCGCCGAGGTCGTATCGGTTTCCCACACGGTGACGACGTTGACGTTCAATCCCTGGTCCTTGATTTTCCTTTGCAATTCATTTCCCAGGTAGCACGCCAGATTTTCGGCGGACGGGTTGGTTTCCGTGAAGGGTTCGACGTCGTTCAGAAAATGATGGTCGAACTGCTCGACCAGTCCTTTCAGCGCCGCGCGCAGGTCTGAAAAATCCATCAGCAGCCCGATGGAATTCAGCTTTTCGCCCTCCACCGAGACCCGGACCTTGTAATTGTGCCCGTGTACGTTCTCGCACTTTCCCTTGTAACCCCGCAGCGCATGGCCTGCGGCAAAGGAATATTCAACCGAAACCTCAAACATGGATCCTCCGGCTTTCCAGCAGGTTGTTGAAAAACGCGTAGCGGCGGCTTTATGCCGCCACCCGTTTGCCAACAACATTGGACTTATGGCGAGGTAAACTCGCCGCTACAGCTCTGCTTACGGTTTTTCAGAAAACCCGCAGCGAGCAACGCGAACCTCCGGTGCTGAGGTCCGCGGCCCTTCCGTACTGCATTAAAAAGGCTACAAACATTCTTGCATAAATTCGCTGACCTCTTCCAGCCGTCCGGCGCGGCGGTAAGGCGGAAGGGAGTCAAAAAAGATCTTCCCGTACTGCTTCTTCACGATGCGGTGGTCCAGGATGCCGAGCACTCCCCGGTCGGTTTCGCTGCGGATCAGCCGGCCGAAACCCTGCTTGAGAGCGATGACGGCCTCGGGAATCTGATACTCGACAAAGGCGTTGCCGCCCTCCTCATTGATCTGGCGAATCCGGGCCGCCACCACCGGGTCTGAAGGAACGGCAAACGGCAGGCGGTCAACGATGACGGCGCTCAACTGCTGGCCCTGCACATCCACCCCCTGCCAGAACGAGCTGGTGGCAAACAGCACGGCGTGCGGGGTGGAGCGGAACCTGTCGAGCAGCGCGGTGCGCGGAGCCGAACCCTGCATCATCAGCGGATAACGGGATCGCCGGCGCACCTGCTCATAAACGGCCCGCATCTGCTGGTAGGAAGTGAACAGCACGAAGGCGCGGCCTTCCGTGGCCTTCAGCAGGTTGACAATTTCCGCGGCGGCGCGCGACGGGAACTCCGCGTGGCGCGGGTCGGGAAGATGCAGCGGCGTGTAAAGAATCGCCTGGCGGCTGAAATCGAAATGCGATTCCAGGATCTTTTCGCGCGCCATCTCCACACCCAGGCGGCGCTTGAGAAAATCAAACTTTCCACCCACGGCGAGAGTGGCGGAGGTGAGGATGACGGTGCGCACCTGCCCGAACAGGCGTTCACGCAGGAGGGGCGAAACGTCGATGGGCGAGGCCTCGATGAACACTCCGCGGCCGCGCCTCTCCCACCAGTAAACCAGGCTGTGGTCATGGCTCTCCAGGATCACTTCCAGCGCCTGGCGAATTTCCGCCGCCCGCCGCGCCAGGTTGCTGATCTCTTCCGGACGGTCCTTCAGGCCCAGCAGCTCGGTCTCGAGGCGAATGAGAGCGTTGACCAGCGCCGAGTAAGTGCCGCGGCGGACATCGAGAAAACTTTCGCGGTTGTCGAAATTCGTCCGGCCGTCGCCGGCCGGGAACAGCTCAAAGAAAAGCTCGCTGCGCCGGCGAAGCTCGCGAACCGCGCCGGGCACCTCGCCGCCTTCGAGCGCCTTCGCCTTCAGCGTGGCCTCCGTGTCGCGCGCCAGCTCTTCCAGCTTGTAATTTGAAACCTTCAGGCCGAAATACTGCGTGGCCACGTCTTCGATCTCGTGGGCTTCGTCAAAAACCACGGCCGTGTAGTCCGGAAGCAGGCTGGCGTAATCGGACTGCTTGAGGGCCAGGTCGGCAAAAAAGAGATGGTGGTTCACGATGATCAGGTCAGACTCGGCGGCGCGCTGGTGCATCCAGGTGATGAAGCAGCGCTCAAACTGCGGGCATTTCTGGCCCGTGCAGGTTTCGCGGCGGGCGTCCACGCGCTGCCACAGCTCGCTCGAGTCGGGAAGGCCCGCCACTTCCGTGCGGTCGCCGGTTTCGGTTTCCGATTCCCACTCGCGAAGTTTTTGATAAAGGTCGACCTCTTCCAGGCCGTTCAGCACCGGCTGCTTTTCAATGTCGTAGAGCTTCTGCCGGCAAAGGTAGTTCTGGCGTCCTTTCATCAGGGTGGCGCGCAGGTTGGGAAACAGCTTGCGGATGAAAGGAATGTCCTTGTAGAAAAGCTGCTCCTGCAGGTTCTTGGTTCCGGTTGAAATGACCACACGCTGCCCGCTGCGAACCAGCGGCACCAGGTAAGCCAGGGTCTTTCCCGTTCCCGTTCCCGCTTCAACAATCAGGTGCCGGCCGTTCTGGACGGAGGATTCAATGGCCTCGGCCATCTCCAACTGGCCCGGCCGGTGCTCAAAACCGGGGTGATGGCGGGCCAGCCAGCCCGACGCTCCAAAGATGCGATCGAGCGACGCCGTTTCCGTAGTTCTCTGACTCTTAACACCCATGTTATCTGCCGCGACGAAGCGCCGCCATCCTGGCGGCCTATGCCGGCAGGATGCCGGCGCTACGGTCCGCACGATCGTCCGGACATTTCCTGGACACTACACTACAAACCCATCACCGCTGGAGGGTCAGTCTGGCGGGAATCGTCAACCTCCGTTAGACTGGAAATCCGAGCTGGATGCTCATTGGCCAGAATAGCACAGAAGCTTTCGGGCCAACGGCCGGCGGATTCTCAGCCAAGGAAACTATGCCCAAGTTGCCGCTCATCGTGATTCTCGGACGCCCCAACGTGGGCAAGTCCACGCTGTTCAACCGGATTGTCGGCCGCCGCCGCGCCCTGGTGGGCAATGAGCCGGGCATGACGCGCGACCGCATTGAAGGGATGGCTGAATGGCAGGGGGTGCGCTTCAGGCTGGTGGACACGGGCGGGATCGTCCCGCAGGACCACGACACGATTCCAGTTGAAATCCTGCGGCACGCGCAAATGGCCATCGAAAAGGCCGCACACCTCGTCCTGGTGGTTGACGGGCGCGATGGCGTGCTGCCTCTGGACCAGGAACTTTGCACCCTGCTGCGGCGGACGGGCAAACGATTGTCCGTGGCCGTCAACAAGATCGACCTTCCCATGCATGATCCGCTGGCCGCGGAATTTGCCAGCCTGGGCGTGGAAGACACCTTCCCTGTTTCAGCCGAGCACGGCCTGGGAGTCGACCATCTCCTCAACCACGTCACCGCTGACATGCAGGCGCCGGAAGAAGCCGCCGCCGGCCCGGAGACAGTTGTCAGGATCGCCATCATCGGGCGGCCCAACGTCGGCAAATCGACGCTGCTCAATCGCCTGGCCGGGCAGGAACGTTCCATCGTGACGCCCATTGCCGGCACCACGCGTGATGCCATCGACGCGGAGGTGGAGCACGACGGCGCAAGGTACGTGTTTGTTGACACGGCCGGTATCCGGCGCAAAGGGAAAACCAAACTGCTGGCCGAAAAGCTGAGCGTGATCCAGGCTCGCAAGCACCTGGAACAGGCTGACATCGCCCTGTTTATTATTGACGCCGAAGAAGGCGTGGCCGCCCTGGACACCCACATTGCCGGCTACGCGCATGAAAGCCACCGCTCCGTGATCCTGGTGGTGAATAAATACGACGCCATCCCCAAGGGGCTTACCGTAACCATCGACTACACGAAGGAACTGCGGCAGCGCATGAAATTTCTGGATTACGCGCCCATCGCTTTTATTTCGGCCCTGAAAGGACAGCGGCTTCCCAGCCTCTGGAAGCTGATCGCCGAGGTGGCGGCGGCCCGGAGTGTCCGGGTGCCCACGGCCCGGATGAACGCCTTCGTCCAGGGACTCGATCTGCGGCGGCTTCCCACCCTTCGAGGCCGCCCTCTGCGCATTTATTATCTGACTCAGGCCTCGGTGTCCCCGCCCACGTTCATCGCCTTCACGAACCGCAAGGGCCAACTCCACTTTTCCATTGAACGTTATCTGGAGAACCGCATCCGGGAAGAGTTTGGATTTCTGGGAACTCCCATCGTGATCAAGTCGCGGTCTCGCAAATAAAAAGCGAGGAACGAAAAGCCCCTGGAAGCCTGCCTGTTTCAACCACATCCTTTACTGTAAATTGGGAACTTCTTAATTGACCTCAGCCGACACAGTAGTGCTATACTGAGCCGCAGCAGAGTTGTGGGTGCCCCTTCCGGAGGCAAGATGCTTACAAAATCTGGCTCGAAATTATACAGAAGGGAGCTCGGATTACATGTCCTGGGAAATGGCGTCTCTTCGAGCAATATTCATTCTTTCCGTCATCACTGCGGCGTACCACTTGCGGCCCTTTCATTGGTCTTCATGGGTTTCTTCTCTTGTCGGAGCAGCGCTGGCATGCGCATTCCTCTTTATCGAGATGCGCATGCGGAAGGCGAGTCTTAAGCGCCTGATCGGCGCAGTGGTGGGTGGAATATTCGGCGTCACGGGGGCGCTGATCATCAGCCATCTGCTGAGCCTGACGTCTCTGGAGAAGGCGTCGACTTCGTACGTCCAGATTACCCTGCTTCTGCTGCTGGGTTATGTGGGCCTTGTGGTGGGCGCCTCCAAGGGCGATCTGCTGAACCTGGCGGCGATGGGCGGCCTCTTTTCCGCGGAGCGGCAGGGCAGGAAGAGCAGCAAGATCCTCGACACCAGCGTGATTATCGACGGGCGGATTGCCGACATCTGCGAAACAGGATTCATCGAAGGCCCCCTCCTCCTTCCGCAGTTCGTGCTTCGCGAACTGCAACTGGTGGCTGACTCGACAGACTCGCAAAAGCGCAACCGCGGCCGGCGCGGCCTGGACGTCATGCAACGCATCCAGAAAACAGCTTCCGTTCAGGTGCAGATTGTGGAGGAAGACTTCCCGCAGGTGCGCGAAGTGGACCTGAAACTGATCGAGCTGGCCAAGAAGATTGAAGGGAAAATTCTGACCAACGACTTCAACCTGAACAAGGTTGCCCAGCTTCAGCACGTCCCGGTGCTGAACATCAACGAGCTGGCCAACGCCCTGAAGCCCGTCGTACTTCCCGGCGAAATCATGCGGGTGTTTATCCTCAAGGAGGGCAAGGAATACAACCAGGGCGTTGCCTACCTTGACGATGGCACCATGGTGGTTGTGGACAACGCGAAGAAGATGATTTCAAAGACGATCGATATTTCCGTCACCAGCGTGTTGCAGACGACAGCCGGAAAGATGATCTTCGGGAAATACGAAAACAACAGGCAGCGTGCCGAGATGATGCAGTCTTAAGTTCCGGCCGGAGGGGCGAAACAGGTTCCTGCTATGAAAGTGTTGGCCATCATTCCTGCTGCGGGCGCGGGGATTCGCATGGGCGGCGAAACGCCAAAACAGTTCCTTTCCCTTGACGGCGTGCCCATTGTGGTCCATACCCTGCGGAAATTCAACGAAGCCGATTCGATTGACGAAATCTACCTGAGCCTGAGGCCTGAGGATATGGAACGGGCGCATGCTGAAATCGAGCGGGAGCAGTTCGCGAAGCCCGTGCGGCTTGTTCCGGGCGGGGCCACCCGCCAGCAAACCGTTTCTCTGGCGCTTCAGGAAGCTCCCTCCAGCACGGAGATCGTGGTGGTCCACGACGCCGTGCGGCCTTTTGTGACCACGGAATTGATCCACCTGACGGTGGAAGCGGCGCGCAAGTCGGGCGCGGCGATTCTGGGGATCCCCAGTGTTGACACGGTGAAGCAGGTGGAGCGGCAGACGGTGATGGGAACTATTCCCCGCGAGCGGATTGTGCTGGCGCAGACGCCCCAGGCCTTTCAGTTTGACGTCATCAAAGAAGCTTGCGAGCGGGCCGAAGCAGACGGCTACGAAGGTACCGATGAGGCCAGCCTGGTGGAACGGCTGGGAGGCACCGTCACCGTGTTGATGGGTTCCGACCGGAATATCAAAATTACCAAGCCTTCTGATTTGCCGCTGGCCCGCCTCTTTTTTGCGCAGGAACACGAACAGGCTGAACTCCGCGCAAAATCGCTGCAGTAAGAGCAAGTCCCGGTAAAATGGAAACCTGACAACCGCAACCGGAAGACGGCTGCGGAAAGTGAGAGAAAAGACTTTGCATTCCGGATCCACACACCGAATCGGTTTTGGCAACGACGTCCACCGGCTGGCCTTCGGGCGAAGACTCATCCTCGGCGGTGTCCATGTTCCGTTTGAGATGGGACCCGAGAGCCATTCCGACGGCGATGCCCTGGCCCATGCCATCTGCGACGCGTTGCTGGGAGCGGCCGCGCTGGGAGACATCGGCCGGCATTTCCCCGACAACTCGCCCAAGTGGCACAACACCCCGAGCCTGCTGTTCCTGCGGAGCGCACGGGAAATGCTGGACGCGGCCGGCTATCGAATCGTCAACATCGATTCCACCATCAGCCTGGAACGGCCCAAACTGGCTCCTTTTATCTCCGCCATGAAGGAAAAGCTGGCCGAGGCGCTGGGGATCGAGGCGCAGCAGGTGAGCGTCAAGGCCAAGACCGGCGAAGGCGTCGATGCCGTCGGAAAGGGCGAGGCCATCCGCGCCGACGCTGTGGTTCTGATTGAGCCGCTGGCTTAAGCATTCCCGCCACCAAAACCCGCAAACGGACAGGCACGTTCCATTTAGCACACCTCGCAGGAACCCTTTGGAAAGACCCCGACATCGGCCCCCGCGGCCAATGCGAATATTGCTTGCAATGGCTGATGCCCCGGCTTAGCATTAGGGGAAAATCCGTTTCCGAGGTGAAAACCATGACGGTTTCGACCTTGACCGAGTCGCGAGGGGAAGTTTTCTCGATTGCGGAGGCCACCACCGTCCATGCTGCAGCTCGTTACCTCCGGGATCAACAGGTTCGCGCCGTGGCCGTTTGCAACGGCCAGGGCAAAGTGGTCGGCGTGGTTTCGCAAAGTGATATCTCTGACAAGGTTGCGGCAGAGAACAGGTTTCCCGAACAGATCCGCGCGTCGGAGATCATGAGCACACGCCTGGTTTCAGTCTCTCCGCAGGAATCGATCGAGAAGTGCCTGGAATTGATGGAAAAGTACGGCATTTACCACTTGCTCGTGATGGCTGAAGAGGGTGCCTACCGCGGGATGATCTCGATCCAGGACCTGCTGAAGATTATTGCGCTTCAAAACAAGGCTCGCGCCGATAGTCTGGAAGACTACATCGTGGGCAGGCGTTAGCCTCAGGGGCGACTGCCATCATAAGTTTCATCGGAGAACAGGCCTGCGCATGACAGGTTGCCGCCCGGGTCTGGGTTGACAGCTTCCCCGCCCAGGGTGTGCAGAAGTTCCACACCCTGAACAACTCCGCCGTAAAACCTGCCCGCCTGCGAAGCCTTTCCGGTCCAGGCGCTGCAACGCGCGGTTGCGGCCGGCCATCGCCGGGAACAGTGTGAAATCTGCGGTATGATGGATGGTCTGCACCAATCATCAACATGATGGGCTTTTCCTCCGTTTGGTTATTGGCAACTGATGCAGAGACGTGAATCCATGAACCGGAATATGACGGCGCTATCGGGAGCCCGGTTTGACCTTGTGGTGATCGGGGGCGGCATCAATGGAGCCTCCACGGCGCGGGAAGCCGCGCTGCGCGGCATGAAGGTCGCGCTGGTGGACGCGCGCGATTTTGCAGGCGCCACCTCCAGCCGATCATCGAAACTGATCCATGGGGGATTGCGCTATCTCGACCAGTTTGAATTCCGGCTGGTGCACGAGGCCCGGCGCGAACGGCGGCTGCTGCGCAGGCTCGCTCCCCACCTCGCCTGGCCGGTGCCGTTTCTTTTTCCCATTTATCGCGGCGACCCCTATTCCCCGCTGAAGATCCGGCTGGGCCTCGGCATTTACGACCTGCTGGGAAACCTCGGATCCGCTGACCGGCACCAGACGCTGAGCAAGGAGGACCTGCTGCGCCGCGTTCCCTTGCTGCAGCCTGACGGCCTGCGCTCGGGCGCGCTTTATCACGATTCCTTGACGGATGACGCGCGGCTCACCGTCGAAAACATTGTGGATGCGGCTGACCACGGGGCCGCGATCGCCAACTACGCACAAATCCGCAGTTTCAAACTGGGCGCGCCAAAAGCAAATGGCGGTCCCACGGTGACCACCGCAGAACTGGAAGACTATGGGACCGGCGAGCGGTTTGAAATCTCATCACGTTTCTGGGTGAACGCCACCGGCCCCTGGGTGGATAACGTTCGGGCATTGCTGCCGGGATACGACGGCTCAAAAACCGTCCGCCTCACCAAGGGCACGCACATTGTGATACCGCCCGTCGCGGGAGAATTCGCCATGTTCGCGGCCATCCTGCCCGGCAAACGCATTTTTGTGATGATGCCCTGGCACCGCCACGGGCTGCTGGGAACCACGGACACCGACTACGACGCCGACCCGGGCGAGGTGCGGCCGGACGCGGAAGACGTTGAATACCTGCTGAGCGCGGTGAATCGAGTGCTCAGCAAGCCTCTCGCAATGAGCGACGTGGTCGGCGCCTATGCGGGTTTGCGGGCGCTGGCCATCCAGCCGGGCGCGAGCCCTTCAGAAAATACCCGCGAGTACCGCTTCCACCAGGATCCCTGGGCCGCAAACCTGATCACGGTCTGCGGCGGCAAGCTGACCACGGCGCGCTCGCTGGGTGAAAAGCTGGTGGACCAGGTGGTGGCCGGCCTGCCCGGCAGTTCTCCGGCCGAGTGGGCGGAGCATCCCACCCGCAAGACGCCGCTCCCCGGCGGCCATACGGACAACTTTGAACATTACTTCAAGGATGCCGTGGCGGACGCCGTGCGCCTGTTCGATGTTCCGCGGACGGCGGCGGAGCGAATCGTGCGGACCTATGGGACCCGCTGGCAACAGGTGCTGGAACCGATCCGCTCTGACCGTAAACTTGCTGAACTGCTTCCCGGCAGCGCGGAATGCCTGGGAGCTGAGGTTGCGTTTGCCATTGAGAACGAAATGGCCCTGGAGATGGACGACTTTCTCCTGCGCCGCTCAGGCTTGAACTGGTACGCGGCTTATGCGCTTCGCGAAGCCGTTCCGAGAGTGGCCGAGATTTTTGCCGAACGCCTGGGATGGGACGCGGAGCGGCGGGAAGCTGCCATTCGAGAGTTTCAGGAGGCAGGGCATTTCAGCTTTGATGGGGCGGCCCAGGCCTCTTCGGCAGGCCGGGCAACGTGATGAAGAAACTGGCCAGAAAATACGTGGTGAGAGGGCGCGTGCAGGGCGTGGGGTTTCGTTATTTCACCGAGAACGTCGCGAGCCGCCTGGGCCTTTCGGGGTATGTTAAAAATTGCGCCGACGGCACCGTGGAAGCCTACGTGGTTGGAAACGCCGCCGCCCTGGAAGAATTCAAAACGCACCTCGAGGAAGGCCCGCGCAGCGCGCGCGTCGATCAGGTTCAGGAATTTGAAGAGCAGGTACAAACCGGCGCCAGGCGCTTTGTGGTCGAAAGCGACTGGTAGCAGATCAAACAAAAGAGGAGACGTTGCGTGGAAAATCTCAAGGCACTCATCCGTGAAGTTCCGGACTTCCCCAAACCGGGCATTTTGTTCTACGACATTACGACCCTGTTGAAAGACCCCGTGGGGCTGCACGGCGCCGTGGATTCCCTGGCCGAGCATTACCTGGGCCAGGTGATCGATCGCGTTGTGGGCATTGAGGCGCGAGGCTTTATTTTTGCGCCCATGGTGGCTTATCGCTTGAACGCCGGGTTCGTGCCCGTGCGCAAGCCGAAGAAACTCCCTGCGGAATCGGCGCGCGTGGAATACGACCTGGAGTATGGCAAGGACTCGCTGGAGATCCACCGCGACGCCATCACCCCCGGACAAAAGGTTCTGATTATCGACGACCTGCTGGCCACCGGCGGCACCGCCGCAGCCGTCGCCCAACTGGTGGAGTCACTGGGCGGCGTCGTGGCAGGCATGGGATTCCTGATTGAACTCGAATTCCTGAAGGGTAAAGAGAAAATCTCGAAATACGACGTGCATTCGGTGTTGAAATATTAACAGGATGAAGGGGCGCCCGCGCTGCGGCGCACTCCGCTTCCGAAAGCCCGTCAGGCCTTTTCACCCTCATCAGAAGGCTGTACGGCGCCCAGGATGGTATCCAGAAAATGCTCTTCCGGCAGCGAGCCTTCGAGCGCATGCTCCTGGTTGATGACCGTCCTGGGAACGGCCTGGACGCGATACCGGGTGACCAGGTCGGGAAACTCGGTGGCCTCAATGCAGTCGGCCGTGACGTGCTCGCTTTCCATTGCAAACTGCTGGGCCAGGCGAACCGCCTGGGGGCAGTGCGGTCAGGTGGGAGTGACAAACACCTCGAGGTGGACCGGCTGGCTGAGGTGAGAAAGCTTTTCCCTGCTCTCCGCGGCCAGGCCCGACTCGCCATTTGAAACATCGAGAATGGCGTCGAGCACGGTTGAGAATTCATACCCGGCGGGCATCCCGTAATAGCGGATGCCGTAATCTTTCCCGTTGCGGATCACCGTGGCGGGGGCCTTGTCCACGGCATACTCGGCCACCTTCTCCTTGTCGAGGATAAAGTCGTAGACTTCGAGAGAAAGCTTGTCAGACAGCGCGGTGAGTTCCTCCAGCACCTGGCGCGTTTCAGGCCCGTACTCCAGGTTCAGCTCCTGCGTAAAATGAATGATCTTGACGGGCGCCGTCATCGCGCCCAGCCGTTGGCGGATTTCTACGGCGTCTTCGTCACGGAGTAATCCCATCTGTGCTCCTTCCCTGCTCCCCGCGAAAACAGGGGCAGGCGGTCCTCAAAAAAATGATAGCGGGATTGGGCGGCCAACCGGACACGCTCTTCCCTGGCAGCGTTTATTCGATGCAGCGAAGGGAACGAACGATTCAGGAAAACCCTGTCAATTCTTCAGCTCGACGATGGTCGCTCCACCGCCGCCTTCGCCCTGCTTTGCAAGATAGAACTTTTCCACGTGTGGGTGCGTGGTGAACATTTCGTGCAGGTTCCGGCGCAGGATTCCCTTGCCAAAGCCGTGAATCACCCGCAGCCGGGCGCGCCCGGCGGTGTAAGCACGGTCCAGATACTCGTCCACTCTTTCCAGCGCTTCCTCTGCCGTGTTGCCGATCACGTTGATTTCCTCCGGCACATCGGCGGGGACGGCCTCCACCCGCATGCCCAGCCGCCCGCCAACCGCCGGGGCATGCCCGGACTGCTGCGATTTGCGGGCGATGATCTGCGCCTCGTCCCTGGCAATTCGCAGGTGAAGGTTCCCAACCTGCACCTCGATATGATCGTCATCAACAATTTCAATCACCGTGCCCGGCATGGAAAGGTTCGGCACGCGCACCTGGTCGCCGACGGCCGGCGGCGCTTCAGGCATGCCCCGGCCCTCCGGCGCCGGCTCGGACAGAACGTTCAGGACCTGTACGTTCCATTCCTCGCGCGCTTCCTGCTTCAACGCCAGCACCTTGCGCTCAACACCTTTGGGCAGCCGGGGCTTTTCAACCCGGGCACGCAATTCAGCGAGCACATCGTCCCAGTGCTTTTCCATGGCCCGCAAAGTTTCTTCAAGGCGCGCGTCGAGCTCTTTCAGCTTGGCGCGGCGCTCCTCTTCGGCTCTGGCTTCCAGATCCACCGCCCGCCGCTGAAGTTGTCTTCTCCTGCTCGCGCAGGGCGGCAAGTTCCGCCTCCATCAGGGCCCGCTGCTCGTGCAGCGATTGGAGAAGCGCGGCCGCCTCGGCTTCCTCGCGCCCGATCAGTTCACGGGCTTTGGCAAGAATGTCCTGCGGCAGGCCCAGGCGCGCGGCGATATCCACGGCGCTGGATTTTCCGGGCAGGCCCACCAGCAGCCGGTAGGTGGGTTCGAGGGTTTCCTCGTCAAACTCCATGGCGGCGTTTTCGGCTTCCGCGGTTTCGCTGCCGTAAGCTTTCAGCCGTCCGTGGTGCGTAGTCACAAAAGTGAAGGCGCGCGACTTCCTGAAGCGTTCCAGAATCGCAATCGCCAGCGCGGCGCCTTCGCCCGGCTCAGTGCTGGACCCGAGCTCATCCAGCAGAACCAGGTCGCCCGGCCCCACAACCTCAACCATGTTGCGGATGCTGGTGATGTGCGCCGAGAAGGTGCTCAAATTCGCCTGAATGGATTGCTGGTCGCCGATGTCCGCCAGCACCCGATGAAACAGCGGCAGTTGCGCGTCACTGGCGGCAACCGGCAGTCCGGCCTGCGCCATCAGGACGGTAATCCCCACGGTCTTCAGCGTCACCGATTTGCCGCCGGCGTTCGGCCCGCTGATCACCATCATGCTTTTGGGATCCTGCAGGGCAATCTGCAGCGGTACCGATTTCCGGCCGGTTTTTCGCAGCGATTTTTCGAGCCAGGGATGGCGGACGTCACTGAGCACGATTCCCTGCCCGCCGCCGATCTGAGGAATGCAGCAATCGTAGGCCGCGGCAAAACCCGCCTTGGCAAAAACCATGTCGAGCTCGGCCAGAATGGATGCCGCGGTCAGCAGGTCGGGCAGGCGCAGCCGGAGCTTTTCCGTGTACTCGCCCAGGATTCTCTGCGTTTCGGCATACTCGCGGTCTTCGAGTTCCACCAGCTCGTTGTTCAGCGGCACCGTCTCCATGGGCTCAAGGAAAACGGTGGCGCCCGACGAACTGGCGCCGTGAATCACTCCCGGCACGTGGCGCTTTTCCTCGGCGCGAATGGGAACCACCAGCCGCTCGTTGCGAACCATCACCACAGCGTCCTGCAAAACCTTGTCGCGGCTGAGCCGCCGCATGAGGCCTTCGAGCGTTTTCTGGATGTCGTGCCGCAGGCGGTCGATGGAGCGGCGCACCCGGCCAAGCTCCGGGCTGGCGGAAGAATCGAGAGAGCCATCGGGAAGGATCTTGCCGTCAATCTCCGCGAGCAGCGAACGGAAATCCGGCAGCACGCCCGCGAGATCGGCCAGGTGTGGAAAGGCCGCCCGGTCAAAATTCTTCCGGAGTTCCTGGCCTTTGCGCATCACGGCAAGGACGCGTGAGGATTTCGCGCGCCGTGCAGGAGACGCCTTCGACGCGCAGCCGGCCAAGAATGGCGCCGGGATCTTCCAGCCCGCCCAGCGAGGGACGCGAACCTGTGCGGACAAAATCGACGGCCTCGCGCACGCGCTCGAGAGCGGCGCTGATGGTATCCAGGTCGTCGCCGGGAGAAAGTTCCGCAACCAGGTTGTGGCTGATGGGTCCGGAGAGAAATCCGCGCAGCAGGTCTTTGACCGCTTCAAATTCAAGAACGCGGCAGGAATAGCGGTCGGGCGTGGCTGAAGGGGAATCGAGATTGCTCATGGCACAAGGCTGCAAACGGCCTTTAGGGAAGAGGACCTGCCTGAATTTCTTTAATGATGTGCGCGACAGCCTCATCCACAGTATGAACCATGGTGACGATGTCCATGGCGGGTATTTTGACCTTGTTCGAGCGCCGGGCCAGTTCGGTTTCCTGCTCCAGGCACTCGATCACCGGCTGCCAGTAAGGCGCCATCACCAGCAGCGGCTTGCGCCCACCGATGGACCGTGACAGGGACGACTTGTTCATCATCTCCCATACCAGCGCCAGCTCCGCCAGCGTCCCCGTGCCGCCGGGAAGCACGATGTAGGAATCGCCCCGCTCAATCAGCATCAGCAGCCGATCCATAAAGGTTGCGGTTCGCACTTCTTCAACAATCCAGCGGTTGGGCGTGCCCGTCCACACGTTGCAGGTGACGCCGACGGTGTGGCCGCCGGATTCCATGGCTCCCCGTGCCGAGGCTTCCATCAAACCGCCGTAGCCGCCGTTGCAGACGGCAAAGCCGGCCTCCGCCAGCCGCCGGCCCAGTTGCCGCGCTTCCTCGTAAACTTCCGTGCCTTCGCCCGGAATCGAACTGCCGAAGATGGTGACCGTTTTCATCAAAGTGCAATCCTGGCGCGCTATCGGCTCTGCTCGAACTGCCGGTAGATCCGAAGGGCGATCTGGTCAATCACTTTCGTTGCCTGCGACCATTTGAGCGGCTGATGGTTTCCGATAATCACAAACGCCAGGCGGCGCTGCCCCGGCAGATTCATATATCCCGAAAGCGCATTCACGTGTTCCATCGATCCCGTCTTGGCGTGGATGCGGCCCTGCAATGGAGTGTTGTGAAACCGGTCGGCCAGCGTGCCGTCCACTCCGGCGATGGGTAGCGCATCATAAAACGCCTGAAACCAGGGCTCGCGCGCATTCGATTGCAGCAGCTTCATCACGGCGTCGGGCGTCACCAGCGTTTCGCGCGACAGGCCGGAGCCTCCAGCGAACTGGACTTCGACGGGCACAATCCCGATCTTCTGCGCAAACCCGTTGAGGATGTCCAGACCGTCTTTGAGAGTTCCCTGATGGTTCTCGACGCGGGACAGGGTGCGCAGCAGCATTTCAGCATGCAGGTTCTGGCTGACCTTCAGCGTGACCTTGACGTCCTGGCTGAGCGGCAAGGAGTCGTGTTCAGCCAGGACAACCCGCTTCGCCGGTTGCGGCGGCTCGGCCTGGCTGGCGGCCTGCGCCGGAGAAACTTCACGGACCACGACCTGGCCGTCCACCTTCACGCCGCGCTGCTCCAGCAGCTTGCGGAACATATCGCCGATAAAAAGCGGCGGATTCTGGATGGAGATCTCTTCGTCCACGCCGTTCGAATCGACGGGGATGTGCCCCCAGACATCGAGTTCCATGGAGCCCGGAGAGCGGTTGACCTCAACCTTGGCCGGGATCCCCGCGGCCGTTGTCGCAACATCATCCACAATCTTGTAGTAGCCATCACCCGGCTGAACCAGGATTTGCGCCTTGGGACCGGCAAATGCCGCCGGCCGGATTTCGAGCTTCAGGGAGTTGTCATTGAAGGCCAGGGCGGTAATCGGCGCGCCGTATTCCCAGTAGAGGTCATCCACCGCCCAGTCGGTCCCGTAGGGCTGGTGGACGTAATAAGTGTCGTCGGCATAAAGGTTGCCGGTGACTTCGCGCACGCCCTTTGCCACAAGCTGATCGGCGAGTTGCTCAAAGTCCAGATCGGCAGGAAGGCGCGCCGGCGAGTTGTACTGATAAGGCACCACACGGCTGCCCAGATTGGGATCGCCGCGCCCCACCAGGACGAGGTCAGGCACGCGGCCCTGGGGATCCGGCGCCGTCGAACTTTCAACCGTGGTGCGAAAAACGAAGTCCGGCCCCAGCGTGCCGAGCGCCGCCGAGGTGGTGAACATCTTCATGTTGGAAGCAGGCTGGAAAAGATGCTGCGTGTTCCGCGCGTAGAGGATCTCGCCGTCGGAGAGGCGCACGACTTCAATCCCCCAGAATCCCCGCCCGGCGGGCGAAGACTGAAGGATAGCGTCGATCGCCCGCGCGAGGGAACTGTGCCGACTGGCAGCCTGCGTCGCAGGCGGAAAGAGCAGGGCGCAGACGACGAGAAGGCAAAAGGCAGCCGCCCTGAACAAGCCCCAAGGGTAGCTGCGCTGCAAGGCGGACGAAGACCTCACAACGAAGCGGGGACGGACAGTCGGCATCAGAGGCCGTCCCTCGAAAACGGAATGTGCTGGTGGCCATGCAGAATCATCATGCCAGCCATCGGGCGACGTCCTTGGCAAAGTAAGTGAGAATGATGTCGGCGCCGGCCCTGTGAATCGACAGCAGAGTCTCCAGGGCCGCGCGTTTGCGGTCAACCCAGCCGGCGCGGGAGGCGGCCTCAATCAAGGAGAATTCTCCGCTCACCTGGTAGGCGGCAATGGGAACATCAAAAGCCTGGCGAGCCAGCGCAATAATGTCGAGATAGGCCAGCGCGGGCTTCACCATGATGATGTCGGCGCCCTCTTCAATGTCGAGGGCGATTTCGCGCATGGCTTCGCGTTGATTGGCCGGGTCCATCTGGTAGGAACGCCGGTCACCGAACCTGGGCGACGAATGCGCCGCCTCGCGGAAAGGGCCGTAAAACGCGGAAGCATACTTGGCGGAATAAGCCATGATGGGAATGGCGCTGAAGCCGTGGGCGTCCAGTTCGTCCCGAATGCGCCCTACGCGGCCGTCCATCATGTCCGATGGCGCCACCATGTCGGCCCCCGCCTGCACCTGCGTCAAAGCGGTTTCTGCCAGAAGCTCCAGCGTGGAGTCGTTCTCCACCTCACCGTCCCTGACCAGGCCGCAATGGCCGTGGCTGGTGTACTCATCCAGGCAGGTGTCACAAACCACCATCAAATCCGGCAGGCTTTTCTTGACGGCACGGACGGCACGCTGCACAATCCCGTCCGCATCATAAGCGCCCGACCCAACCTCATCCTTGCTCTCGGGAATCCCAAAAAGGATCACCGCCGGGATTCCAAGATCGTAAACGGTCTTGCACTCTTCCACCAGCAGGTCCACCGACCAGCGGTAGTTTCCCGGCATGGAGTCGATTTCTTCCCTGACCTTTGAACCCGGGCAGGCAAAAAGCGGATAAATCAGCGAGCGCGGCGTGAGCCGGGTCTCCTGCACCAGGTCGCGAATGGGTTCGGTCCGGCGCAGCCGCCGGGGTCGATGAATTGGGAATGCCATGGTCCTTATCCTTCTTTGTCAAGCTTATCAGGAATGGGCCGCGGGCATCGGACAAGCCTCTTCTGCCTGCCGACGCACTCACGCACTTCCCGGCCTGAAAGGCTTAAAACAAACGATCGTTCTGCCGCAGGTTTCCAAAGGTACCGACGTTTGCCAGGGAGACAGATATGCGGAATTCATTTTCCCGGCGAAGCGGGCCCAGCGAAAACCTTCGGTATTCAACATTGACAGCAAAGCAGGAAAAACGATAGCCTGCCTGGCCAACCATCTGGTGGGCGACGCGCTCGACAAAGTTGTAGTCCACGCCAACGGCGCCGCTGAAACCATTATGATCCACGTTCCCGTAAGTCGCCAGAGTTCGCAGCAGGTTATAGGATGGGATCTGAGAGAGTGAAGTTGTCGGCAACACCGGCGTCAACTGCGCCGCCGTGCGGCTGATGAAAAAGTCCGTGAGGGACAGGCCCACCAGGCCCCGGTGCACATTGGAGGTGATGCCGGCATTCAGGACGCCCCCGCCACTGGGACTGAAATCGGCCCGCAGTTCGGTGTCATAGCTGGACGAGGGCGCAAGCTTCAGCACGGATATCAGCGGCGAGAGGTTCCGGCCCCGGGCAAAAGCAAAACCCGTCAGCGCCGTGGTGGGCTGCCACACGATGTTCCTTCCTGGCTGAAGCGCGCCACCAAAAGTCGGATCGAAATAGTAAATCTGAGACAGACGCAGTGAAAGCAGTTCGCGGGCCTGTGGAACCGGCTGGCCCCCGGCCACGTCCTTGCGGACCAGGATGGAGTTGGTTAATGAATACTCAATCTCATTCGTTTCGGCCATGGTATCAAGATTGTCAAAACGCACCACGTCCATAATATTCTGCGGATCGGTGGCCCGAACCAGCCGGTACTGGATGTCCGGCTCGATGACATGCTTGATCCGGTAGCCGTCGATGGGACGGGAAAAAACCTTCTCAAACGAGGGCGGCCGGATGTCCAGGTTGAAATCGCCCATAAACCGGTCCACAGCGCTACGGTTCGTCCTGAGACTGGTGCCGTATCGCGTCACCCACACGCCGCCTGAGGGCGTGACATGAAAGTGCAGAAAAGGTTTCATCCGCAAAGTCAGCTCGGGATGAAAATTGAAGCGCTCGGAAAAATTGGGCGTCAGGAAATCGGGCTCCGAACGCGACACCGCTCCTGCAGAAGTATCGAAAGAGAAGAACAGGGGCGTATGGCCCACCTGCTTGTCCATGCCGGAGAGCGAAAAGCTGGGCGTGTGCCGAATGGTAATGGAGTTGGCCGCACCGCCCGTGGTGGAAAGAAAGTTCTGGTAGCGCGAAATATAAAAGTTGGCGCTGTAGGCGCTGAAATTCCTGGTGAGGAAACCCATCTGCCGCGCTTCTGAAGTGACGGCCTGGGTAAAGTTGTTGGCAAAGGTTTCCCGGAAGGCCAGCGAACTGGCATAGTCCACGTTGACCACGCCTCGGAATCCCGCCCACAGGTGGTCCGCCTGGCCCGTCGCCCGGATGCTTTCACCCTGCGCCCGCAGTTGAGGTGAATTGGGGTTCCCCTGGTCGTTTACGCCAAAAGCGCTGACGTCAAAGCTGCTGTCGGCGCTGGGGCGCGCCCGGAATTCGGCGCTGCCCCCCAGGCCGCGCTTGGTGTAATCGACCACGCCCAGGGTCAGGTCGGCGCTTCGATTCATGGCCCAATAAAAACCATCACCGAAAGTAAATCCCTTCTGCGAGGAGTTGCCAACGGTAGGCAGCAGGAAGCCGCTCTGCCGGGGACGAGGCGCAATGGAGTCCACAACCACCGGAGTGTAAAACACCGGCACGCGAAGAAAACGAAAAATGTTGTTGCGGGCCATCACCTTATCCCCGACTTTTATCCTGGCGCTGCTGGTGCTGATGGACCAGCCTGTCTTTTCACACTCACAGGTGGTCACGCGACCGTCGGAGATCTTGTAGGAAAGCTCATTGAGCCTTTCGACGATTTTGGCCTGTATGTAAAAAGGGCTTTCCGTCTCCATGACGCCCAGGCGATGTTTCATATGCGGGCGCACGTAACCCTTGCCATTCAGGAACCAGCCCTTGCCGGTGGCCATGTCGTAGTGAAGCTCATCCGCCTCAAGATGAGCTGTCGGGTCGCTGTAAGTCACGTGGCCTTTGGCGACCACCCGGTGGGTTGACTGATTGTAGGAAGCCTGGTCCGCGGTGACCTCCATTTCCCTGTAAGTCACAACCACGTGGCCACGCAGGTAATAAACATCCCCTTTTTTTTCCTGGGAATCCGAACGGACGTCGACCGTGGAACCCTGGCCCATCAGGCCCGAAGGAACGCCCGGCAGCGATTGCCCAAAGGCCTCAAAAGAAAGGGACAACAGCAGTAAGGCAAACGCGGTTGCCAGCCAGGATCGGGAAGTTCTTTGCCGGTTGAAAAAGTAATCAATAAGGGCCATCACATTTGTCAAAACTTGTATTTTACCCGCAAATCCTTTCTTGACGCGCATGAATTTGTTAAGATGTTTCGGGAACTTTGCTGGGAGGTTCAAAGGGGGGTTTCCAGGCGCAGTGAAATGTCCTAAATGTGGTTTTGTCAGCTTTCCGGGAAAAGAGGGATGCAGGAAGTGTGGGCATCACTTCACTCAGGTGAGCGGTCCGGTTGAGGGAATTCCGCCGCTGTTTCACCGCTTCAACCAGGAAACAAAAGTCCCGGTCGAGCCCGAGCCGGAATCAGAACCTTCGTTGGACGAGACGGAACTGAGCGAACAGGAATCCGGAAGCCTGGATGTGGAACTGGAACCCCAGGTCACCCTGCCCGACCCTGTCCAACCTGAAACCGAGCCGCCACCCCCAAAGCCCAAGTCTCATCCGGGCCTTTCTCCCTGGCAGGCGGAACTCGCAGACCGCGTGCAGGAATATCGCCAGCGTCGCGCCCGCCTGAACCAGGAGGGGGAAGCCGATCACAATACACTGAACCTGAATTTTGGAACTACTGCGCCCAAACCTGAAGAGCCCCGGCCTCACGTTATCGAGTTTCCATCCGCGGAGGGTTCGGCAAGCCGTCCAAAGCCCAAGCCCGAATTCCGTCCGGCTCCTCCGTCGTTCGGCATGGGCAGCTTTGAATCGGCCTTTCTTGAAGGAGAAGAAGAAGAGATCCCTCCGCCGTCACCGCCTCAACCGGATCCCGGCGCTGAGACGGGGCCTCTTGAGATTGAACTTGGGCCTTCCGAGAATTCATTCGGAGATCCCGACGCAGACGAACCTTCCGCCGTGCCCATCGCCCAGATGAAGATGCGCTTTTATGCCGCTTTGATTGACGCTCTGATCCTGTTGTCAGCGGTGGGGATCTACGCGCTGATTTTCTGGCTAGTCGGCGGCACCTTCTCTTCTGAGCCGCTGCAACTGGGCACCACAGGCTTGATCGGCGCGTTCTTCATCATGCTCTACTTTGCAGGCTGCACGGCCATAGCCGCAGCCACGCCGGGACTCATCTGGGCCAGGCTCGAGGTGATCACCTTCGAAGGCAATCCGCCCCGGCTTTCAGACTGCCTCTGGAGGGGTTTCGGCTATCTGGTTTCAATGTCAGCCTTGATGATGGGGTTTATCTGGGCGGCGGTCGACGCCGAAGGGCTGACCTGGCATGACCGGATGTCCAGGACGTTCATCGTCCCGGCAGAGCAACGGTAGCACGCCACCCTCCCCCACCCGCTTTTCGACGGCAACTCCAAGGTTGGGCTTCACGAAACCTTAATCAGCGCATTACTGCTCCAGCAGCAGGCGGGCATAGACTTCGGGATCGACGTTTCCGCCGCTCACCACGCAGCAGACAGTCTGGCCCTCGAACGTTTCCGGGTCTGTCAGCATGGCTGCGATGGCAAGCGCGCCGGTCGGTTCCACCTTCAAATTCGCCAGCCCGAAGAGCATCCGCAAACCCTCGGCGATTTTCTCCTCCGGCACTTCGACAATCTTGTTCAGTTCCGTTCTCAAAATCTCCCAGTTGCGGTCACCGAGGCAAAGCGTCCGGACCCCGTCGGCAACGGTTTGCGGCTCCCCTTCGTTGGAAACAATCCGGCCTTCGCGCAGCGACCGTGCCGCATCATTTGCCAGCAGCGGCTCCGCTCCGATGACCGGAACGCGATTATTTTCACCCCGCAGACCCACCACAACCCCCGAGGCCAGTCCGCCGCCGCCCACCGGGACCACGACACTGTCAAAGTCATAATCCAGCGCAGCCAGTTCCCTTCCCAGGCTGCTGTTCCCCTCAATCACGAAAGGATCGTCATAGGGGCTGGCGACATAGGCCTCGGGATGCTTCTTTGCCAGTTCCCAAACGCGGTCCCAGCGCGATTTGACTGTCACGTCTATCAGTTCAACCTTGCCCCCGTAGCCCCGCACGGCTTCCACTTTCACCTGCGACGAAGTCGAGGGCATCACCACCATGCAGGACTTCCCGAGCAACTGGCACGCGTATGCCAGAGCCTGCCCAAAGTTTCCGGAGGAGGCTGTGACAAAAAGGTCCGCCTCCGCCCGCATCACCACGTTGTACGCCGCACGGAATTTAAAGCTGCCCGTATGCTGGAAGGCTTCGCTGGCCAGAATGACTCTGGCGCCCAGGACCCTCGACAGCCTCCTCGATTCGGTGATCGTGGTCCTGCAAATCTCCGCCTCCAGCTCCCCCCGCCGATTATCTTTTGTCTTCAAACTTCACCTCTAGCTCTCAGTCAATACTGCTGCAGGAGACCGGAGAACGCATCGACTCCAGCGGTATCCTCTTTCAGGATAACAATTTTCAGCGGATGAGGGAGACGGACCTGCGCACGACACCTCCGGCCGGCAACCCGTTCAGGCAGAAAGCAGCGGGCAGATCAGGCTGGATGATCTGCTCAAAACCAGCCCCGTCGCCGTCCCAACCTCCGCGCCATCGCCACCCGCGGCAGCCACGGCCTGCTCGTTCCAGTGTGGCATTGCGATGACGGCGCGGACGCGGCACCGCCGGTGAGAAAAAGGATTTTCCCCAAAGGCCTAATAACCTGAGCGAAGAAGTTGTCTCAGTGATTGACAACACGGCACGCCCTATGTTGTTGTAGGTTCGCTTCAGTGAATGCGAGCGCATAAAGGGCCGCTGGGAACGGCGCCCTGGCCGGCGCAACCATTTGATTCCAGGAAGGTGAAACCCATGAAACGTCGCGAATTTCTTTCTTCATCACTGGCGCTGGCCGCCACCGGCATGGCTCCGAGGTCCGCTCAGGCCGCGGGTGGATCCATCGAAATCCTGATCGACGAGCCGATAGGGCGAATCGCTCCGGAATTCCACGGCCAGTTCACCGAGCACCTGGGCGGCTGCATCTATGACGGCATCTGGGTAGGCGAGAATTCGAAGATCCCGAACGTAGGCGGCATCCGAAAGGCGCTGGTGGACCGCATGCGGCAGATGGAAGTTCCCGTGGACCGCTGGCCGGGCGGCTGCTTTGCCGACAGTTACAACTGGCGCGATGGCATCGGGCCACAGGCCGAACGCCCCGTGCGCACCAATTTCTGGGCCAACACCCGCCAGCTTTGGAAAGCGCCGGACGGCCCGCAGAAGTACGAACCCAACACCTTCGGCACACCTGAGTTCATGCGCTTCTGCCAGTTGACAGGCGCCAAACCGTACCTGGCTGCCAACGTCCGCAGCCTGACGCCTTTAGATTTTTACCAGTGGGTGGAATACTGCAATTCACCGGCGGGCGCCACCACGCTGGCCAAACAGCGCGCCGCTGACGGCAGCAAGGACCCTTACAACGTTCTCTATTGGGGCGTTGGAAATGAGTCCTGGGGGTGCGGCGGAAATTTCACGCCCCAGGAATATGCAACGGAGTTCCGGCGCTTCACCACCTGGGTTGCCAACTTCGGCCTGCGGCTCCATTTGATTGGTTCAGGTCCGGGCACGGCAATTGACGATGCCGGCGTGGACTGGACACGCGGCTTTTTTGAGGGTCTGGCCGCCAAGAGCAGGGACCAGATCGCGAAGATGTGGGGCCTTTCCCTGCACTACTATTGCTGGACCACCAATAAGGGCAGTTCCATTGAATTCGACGTCCCCGGCTGGTATCAGATGCTGTGGCAGGCTGACGCGATGGATTCCATCCTCCCCAAACACTGGCTGGCCATGGGAGAAATCGACAAGGAGCACCACGTTAAGCTGGTGGTGGACGAATGGGGCGCCTGGCACAAGGGGCCGTCCATCGACCCGCGCTACCTGTTCAGCTATCCGCCCTCACTGCGGGATGCGCTGGTCACCGGCATCACGCTCGACATCTTCAACCGCCACGCGGAAAAGCTGGCCATGTGCAATGCGGCCCAACTCATCAACAACATCCATACGTCCTTCCTGGCCCTGGAAGACCGCTTCACGGTGACTCCCATCTTCCATGTGTTCGATATGTACAAGGCGCACCGCGGCGGCCATTCGCTGCGCTTTGTGGCCGACGCGCCATCCATCTCCTACAGCTACGAAGGAAAAAGCAAAACGCTCTGGGGCCTGGCCGGGTCGGCATCGCTCCATCAGAAAGAGAAGAAGCTGGTGGTGACGGTGGTGAATTCGCACGCCAGCGAAGAGCGCACAACGGAAATTGTGTTGCGCGGCGGTTCAGCGCGGTCGGGCAAGGCCACGGTGCTGACCCATGCGGATATTCACGCCCATAACACCTTTGACCACCCGAACGCCGTGCATCCCACGGAAGCGCCGGCCGAGGTTTCAGGCTCGCGCTTTACCTGGACGTTCAAACCCGCCTCGGTCACCAAGCTCGAAATCGACCTTGGGTGAGGCGAAGGCGAAAACGCGCCTGTCATTGGGCTTGTAGCGGCGAGTTTATCTCGCCAAGTGGCGGCGTAAAGCCGCCTCTACGACAAATTAGAAAGTCAGCGAGCGAAGGATCTGCTTCGTTTCTCCTGAAGGAAGGCTTAAACTGAATACAGGGGATACCTTATGGCCAAGGGCCGGTTTTTGAACCAAAAGCTCGGCAAGCGGACGGACCGGAAGTCACAGCTGCTGAAGGCGCGCCTGAAAACGCAGCGGCCACCGGCGGGTTCGGGCCGAAAGGTCAAGCCCGCTGATACCAAGAGTCGTTCGAGATGATGATCGTAACTGGAAGCGTCCATCTCGTTGACAGCGCGTGCCAATCAACGCTAAAATAGCTTGTTTTCTGTCAACAACATTGAGGTGACTGTATATGTATGCGATTATTCGGACCGGCGGCAAGCAGTACAAAGTTGCACCGGGAGACGTGCTTCGAGTCGAGAGGCTTCCGGGAGACCCTGGGGCCGGCGTGGAATTCAACCACGTTTTTGCCGTGCGCAAAAAGGAATTGGTGGTGGGATCGCCGCTGGTGGAAAACGCCAAGGTGACGGCAACCATTCTGGCCAATGACCGCGCAAGCAAGATCCGCGTCCTGAAGTACAAACGGAAGAAGCAGTATCGCCGGACGATTGGCCACCGGCAGAATTACAGCGAAGTCCGGATCAACGAAATCGTCGTCCCCTGATCTCAACCGCGGGGCAAGACCACAGAAGAGGCTTTTGAAATGGCACACAAAAAAGGTTTAGGCAGTTCAAGAAACGGCCGGGATTCCAACGCACAGCGCCTTGGCGTCAAGCGATTTGACGGGCAGATGGTCAGCGGCGGATCGATCCTGGTTCGCCAGCGCGGCACCCCGCTGAAGCCCGGAGATAACGTGGGGATTGGCAAAGACGACACGCTTTTTGCCAAGGTTTCAGGCGTGGTCAAGTTTGAGAACAAGGGCCGCGCGGGCCGTTTCGTCAGCATCCTGATCCCGTCAGCAAACTGAATCCCGTGCGCGGGTGGGTTGTCTTCGCCAGGCGGGGCCTCACCGCGTTTCCTGTTTCAGACATCACCCAGCGATTCTGAACTTCTTGCTCGCCTGACGGCCGGGCGCGGGGTATTCTTGTCTCTCATGAGGCGGAAGAGTTCCTGATGTTAGTTGACGAAGCCAAGATCCATGTCGAAGCCGGAGGTGGCGGAAACGGCTGCATGGCTTTCCGCAGGGAGAAGTACGTCCCGCGCGGCGGCCCCAGCGGCGGCGACGGCGGCAACGGGGGCAGCGTCTATCTGGAATCCACCGCCCATCTCAACACACTCCTGAAATTCCGCTTCAACAAAGAGTTCCGCGCGCGGCGCGCCGGGCATGGCGAAGGCTCCAACCGTCACGGGAAAAACAGCCAGGACCTGGTGATCCGGGTTCCCGTGGGGACCATGGTTTATGACAACGCCACCGGCGACAAGCTGGTCGATTTTATCACCGAGGGCATGCGCTTCCTGGTGGCGAAAGGCGGACGCGGCGGCCGGGGCAACGCCCGGTTTGCCACCTCCACCAACCAGGCCCCGCGGCGGGCCGACCCCGGCACTCCCGGCGAAGAGCGCGACCTGCGCCTGGAACTAAAGCTTCTGGCAGACGTTGGCCTGGTCGGCTTTCCGAACGCCGGCAAATCCACCCTGATTTCGCGGCTCAGCGCCGCCCGGCCGCGCATTGCCGACTACCCGTTTACGACGCTCGAACCCTCGCTGGGCGTGGTGGCCGTGGACGATGAAGAATCCTTTGTGATGGCCGACATCCCCGGCCTGATTGCCGGGGCGCACCAAGGCAAGGGACTGGGCGACCGCTTCCTCAAGCACGTGGAGCGCACCCGCCTGCTGCTGCATCTGGTGGATGTGGCGGAATTTACGGGCAGGGATCCGATCGAGGACTATAACGTTATTCTCAGGGAATTGGAGAGTTTCAGCCCGGAAGTTGCAAAAAAGCCGATGCTGATGGTAGCTTCTCGTGTGGATGCCGTCGGCGACAGCAATCGACTGTTTGCCCTGCGGGAATTTTGCCGGGAACAGAATCGCCCGCTCTATGAAATTTCATCCGTCACCGGCGAAGGGCTCGACGAGCTGAAGCGGGCCGCGTGGGCCAGTCTGCAGGAAATTCCACGGCCCAGCCTTTCCGAAGACTCTGTTTCTGAGTCGCCTGAGTTGTGAGTTGAGACTTTAAAACTGGCCCAACGGCTGGCAGGATTAACGACCGCGTGAAAATTGCAATCTTTGGTGGAACTTTCGACCCGATTCACTCCGGCCACATGCAGGCGGCCAGGGCTGCAGCCCAGCGACTGCGCTTGAACAAGGTATTGTTTGTCCCGACGGGAAGCCCGCCGCATAAAACCTCAAACGGCCTCATCGATTACGATCACCGTTTTGCGATGGTGGCGCTGGCCTGCGCTGAGGATTCCCGATTCGTCCCTTCCACGCTGGAATCGCCGGAACTGCACCCGGGTCCGCACTACTCCATTGACACGGTGCGGCGCGCGAAGCGGATGCTGAAGCCCGGCGACAATCTCTACTTCCTGATCGGTATCGACGCGCTGATTGACCTGCCCCACTGGAAACAGTTCCGGCAACTGCTGGATCTCACGGATTTTATCGTCGTGTCCCGGCCGGGATTCGACAGCCGTGAAGTTGAAAGGACCCTGCCGCGCGAACTGCTCGACCGGCGGCCTCGCAGAAATTCCCGCCAGATCCATCTGCGGCGCTCCACCCTGCACATCCTGCCGCACGTGGAGGTTCCCGTAGCTTCCACCGGCTTACGGGAGGCCATCCGGCGGAAGCAGAACATTAAGGGCATGGTGCCTCCGATGGTGGAAGAATATATACTGAAGGAAGGGCTGTACCAGGCAGCCCACCAGATCCATGGAGGAAAATGACGGCGAACTTGCGTGAGGCCATCCGCGCCGCTCAGGACCGGAAGGCCGTGAACCTGACCGTGCTGGACGTTGGCAAAATCTGTTCTTTTGCAGACACCTTTGTGATTTGCACCGGCACATCAACCCGCCACACCCGCGCGATTTCCGACGCCATTCAGGAAAAGCTGAAGAAGAAGTGGGACTTGCTTCCCTCGCACCTGGAAGGTTATGCGCAGTCGGAATGGATTCTGTTGGACTACTTCGATTTCGTAGTCCACATTTTCTCGGAGCGGGCCCGAGAGTTTTACGACCTCGAAAGGCTCTGGAAAGCGGCACCGCGGGTAACCGTGCCCAAGGGCTGAAGAGCAAGGCCGGAACGTTTCGCTCCGGCGGCGACAGGGCGGCAGATTCGATCGCGGCAACAGATGGACGGACGCCATGCGCATTCGAGTACTCTGGGAAGGCAAGACGAAAGACTCGCACCTGCGGGCACTGATCGCGGATTACACCAATCGCATTGCCAAATTTACCGACATTGTGATTGAAGAGCTGCCTGAAGCCCGGAAAGCCAGGAGCAGAAGCGCGAAAAAGGCCTCGCCCGTGGAAACACGGATGCTGGAGAAAATGGGCAGGAGCACACGGGTTCTTCTGGACCCCCAGGGGGCGGAGTGGACTTCCAGCGAATTTGCCATGTGGCTGGGCGACCAGGGCGTGCATGGAACAAAGGAGATTGCCTTCGTGGTGGGTGCCGCCGACGGGTTCTCCCCTGCTTTCCGCCAGCACGCCAACATCCTGTTCTCGCTTTCCCGCATGACCCTGACGCATGACTGGACCCGGGCCATGCTGCTGGAACAGATTTACCGGGGATTCACCATCCTGCGGGGCTTCCCCTACGCGCGCTGAGCAGAGATTGATGTAGCGGCAAGTTTGCCTTGCCACGTGGCGGCATGAAGCCGCCGCTACTTTTAGAGAAAGGGATGTCTTTGCCTGAATCCAGAAAGGGATTGATCATCGTTTTTACCGGGCCTGGCAAGGGCAAGACAACCGCGGCGCTGGGCACAGCTTTTCGGGCTATCGGCCAGGGGCTTAAGGTATTGATGGTACAATTCATCAAAGGCTCCTGGCATTACGGAGAGCTGGATACCTGCGCGATGCTGGGAGAAGACAGGATCAAAATCCTGCCGATGGGACGAGGATTCGTCAAGGTCGGCGTGGAAAAGCCGGACCCGGAAGACGTCCGCATGGTGGAAGAAGCGTGGCAATTTGCAAGCCAGGCCATCGCAGGCGGAGAGTACGACATGGTGATCCTGGACGAAGTGAATTACGCCGTCAGTTACAGGATGCTCGACCCGGCAAGGGTTGTAGAGACGCTGAAACGAAAGCCTGAGATGGTTCACGTGATCCTGACCGGCCGGAATGCCCACGCCTCCATTGTTGAGTGCGCCGACCTGGTGACAGAGATGCGCGAGGTGAAGCACCCTTATCAGAAAGGCATCCTCGCCCAGCGCGGCATCGAATACTGAACGTTGCGCACCGCCTGATGAATGCCGGCGAACGTTGCGCATGGAATTGGTTTTCTTATGACCTGGTTCCGAAAAGAAAAGAAGCCGCTTGAAACGCCTCCGGGGGCGGAAAAGCGCGCCCAGACGGAAGGCTTGTGGATCAAGTGTGAGTCCTGCAAGCGCATCCTCTGGAAAAAGGACCTGGAACAGAACCTGCTCTGCTGTCCCAAGTGCAATTTCCATTTCAAGATGACCTCTGAGGCCCGCCTGGCCATGCTGTTTGACCACGGCAAGTATACCGAGCACGATGCCGGCATGAGCTCTCCCGATCCCCTGCAATTTGTGGACAGAAAAAGCTATCGCGACCGCCTGAAGGCCGCTGAAATTTTGACCGGAGCGAAGGACGCCGTCCGCGTGGGCGAGGGAAAAATGGACGGAAAGCCGCTGATTGCCTGCGCCATGGAATTCCGTTTTATCGGCGGAAGCATGGGCGCCGTAGTGGGAGAAAAAATCACTCGCGCCATCGACCACTGCATCGAGAAGAAGCTGCCGCTGGTGATCGTTTCCTGCTCCGGCGGCGCGCGGATGATGGAGGGCACCATCAGCCTGATGCAGCTGGCAAAAATCAGCGCCGCCCTTGCCCGATTTGACGAAGTGAAAAAGCCTTACATTTCTGTGCTGACCAACCCGACCACGGGCGGCACCACGGCCAGTTTTGCCATGCTCGGCGACCTCAACATCGCCGAACCCCGGGCGCTGATCGGGTTTGCCGGTCCCCGCGTGATCGAGCAAACCATCCGCCAGAAGCTGCCGGAGGGTTTCCAGACGGCGGAATTTCTGCTGGAGCACGGAATGCTCGACGCCATCGTTCCGCGCACCGAGCTGAAAGCTTATCTTTCAAAAACCCTGGATTTTATGGGAGCATGGAATTCCGCCACACCCCGCAAATGATCGAACCCATCGCATTCCAAGCCGCCATTCCATTTGAGGAGTGCCTCAGGATCCTGTGGGACCGCGGGCACGAACTGCACGGCAGAAAGTTTGATCTCGATGCGATTCGGGCGATCCTCACCGCCCTGGGCAATCCCGAGCGCCGTTACCCAACGGCCATCGTAGCGGGAACCAACGGCAAAGGATCGACCTCCGCCATGCTGGCGGCCATCCTGGAAGGCGCGGGCTACCGCACCGGACTCTACACTTCGCCGCATCTCATCCGCGTCAATGAACGGATTCGCATTAACGGCCGGGAGCTTTCAGACGACGAATTTGCAGCCGCGTTTACGGCGGTCCACCATGCAGTGGAAAAGCTGGTCGAGGCGCAAGTCCTGCCGCACCGTCCCAGCTTTTTCGAATACCTTACGGCCGTCGCCTTCCAGCATTTTGCGCGCGCGGCTGTGGATTTTGCCGTTCTCGAAGTGGGCATGGGCGGGCGCCTCGACGCTACCAACGTCACCGACGCGTCGGTCGCCGTCATCACCAACGTCGATCTTGACCACCAGGAGTTCTTGGGCAACACTCTCGCTGCCATTGCCGCGGAAAAGGCGGGCGTCATCAAGCCGGGCCGGCCGGTGGTTTCCGGTTGTGAGCATCCGGAAGTCCGCGAGGTTATCCGGCAGAAATGCCGGGAAGCCGGCGTTGAATTCATCGAAACCGGAGGCATCGGGGCCGCCCATAACCTTTTCCACCTGGACGGCCGCTATGGCTTCGACCTGCAAATGGACGGCGGCGACCTGCGAGGGATCATGCTCCAACTGGCAGGAAGGTTCCAGGTGAAGAACGCTGTCATGGCGGCAACCGCAGCGGGGCAACTGGATCGTGCGGGTTTTCACATTCCGCCGGAAGCCATCCGCGAGGGCTTGCAGGCGGCATCCTGGCCCGGCCGGCTGGAAATCATTCGGCAGCGTCCGCTGATCCTGCTGGATGGCGCGCACAATCCGGCAGCCGCCCGCGAAGTGGCGGATTTCGTTCGAAGCCATTTTAAGGGGCGAAGGCTCCGGCTGGTTTACGCCAGCATGCGAGACAAAGCTGTGGGGGAAATCAGCCGTATTCTTTTCCCGCTGGCGGAAGCGGTTTACCTCACTCGGCCGGGCCTTGACCGCGCGGCCTTGCCTGAAATGATTCTCGAGTCTGCAGTGGCTGTTCCCCGGCTGGCAGCCATTGAGCCGGACCCGTCGCGCGCCCTCGAACAGGCCGTTGAGGCTTCCCTGCCCGACGACATTGTCCTGGTGGCCGGCTCGCTGTTTCTGGTGGGCGCCATCAAGAAGGCGATTCTTGATGGGCGGCTGGCGCCGGAAAACCTGGCGCCGCCGGAAGTCCTTTCGGAGCTCTACTGATTTCATCATGGATTCCACCTCGCCGACGCCCGTTCCGCCATCATCCAGCGAAGGGCGACTGCGGAATTTTCTCAGCTATGCCCGGTCCCTGCTTTTCACCGACCTCCTGATTTATCTCTACACGGCGGTTTGCGGAACCTTTTCCCTCTGCGGCTCCTTCTTTGACGCCCACGGCCGCTGGCAGCATGGATGCGCCAGAACGTGGTCATGGCTGATTCTCAAGACCGGCAGAATTCGCCTCAGCGTGGAAGGCCTGGAAAATGTCGATCCTCATCAGACGGTCATCTTCTGCTCCAACCATCCGAGCGCCATGGATATTCCCATTCTGTTCGTCAGCCTGCCCGTGCAGTTCCGCTTCCTGGCCAAGCGCGTGCTGTTTCACGTTCCATTCCTGGGCTGGCACCTGCGGCGTTCCGGTCACATTCCGATTGCCCGCGGCCGCCCGCGCGAGGCGCTGAAAGGCTTTGACCAGGCCGCGAAGAGGATCAAGGAGGGCCGTCCCGTCGTCGTGTTCCCCGAAGGCAGCCGAAGCCGCACCAGCGCCATGCTTCCCTTCAAGAGCGGAACGTTCTATCTGGCCATCCTTTCCGGCGTTCCCATTGTGCCCATCACGCTGATCGGATCGCGCCAAGTCCTGGAGCCGGACTCACTCCACATCCGCGCCGGCCGTGTGCGGGTGGTCATCCATAAGCCCATGTCCACCGACGGACTCACGGTGCACGATGCCAGCGGTCTCTCGAAACGCGTGCGGGAAGTGATTGTTTCGGGGTTGGAGGCTGCAAAGGATTGACAATGCAGGACCAGTCGGGGCCCTATCGTGCTGGAGAACCGATGGCATTGAAGGCCCGGCTCTCGCTCTTCTCGGTGTCCTCCGAGCCCCAGGCGCTTTAACACAGAGATCACAGACGAAAGATACCTGTGAAGCGAATTATGACGATAGGAAAGCCTCAGGACTAAGACCGAAGCAGCATAGTTGGAGGTTACAGACTTGTCTAAAATAACCAGGGACGCCGGGCGCGCATCAAACCTGCAATGAAGATCAGTCTTGAAAATCAGGTTGCGGTGGTGACGGGAGGCTCGCGCGGAATCGGCGCGGCCACCGTCAGGCTTTTTGCTGAAGCCGGCTGCAACGTGGTGTTCAGTTACCTGCGGGCAAGCAAGGCTGCACGGGAGGTTGTAGACACTTGCCGCAACTCGCCGGGTTCCGTGACTGCCGTCCGGGCTGACGTCGCCAAAATGGCCGACTCCGGAAGGCTGATCGAAAAGGCGATTCGCCGCTTCGGCCGGTTGGACATTCTGGTGGCCAACGCAGGCATCTGGAACCCCGACCCGGAGCGAATCGACCAAATCACCGAACGCGAATGGGACAAAATGATGGCCGTCAATCTGAAGGGGGTTTATACGGTGATTCGGAGCGCTGTGCCTCACATGGCGCAGCAGAACAGCGGTCGCATTATTGCCGTCTCTTCCACCGCCGGGCAGCGCGGCGAAGCCTTCCACGCGCATTACGGAGCGGCCAAGGGCGGCGTCATCAGCCTGGTGAAAGGCCTTGCCACGGAGCTGGCCCCGCACAACATTCTGGTGAACGCTGTGGCCCCCGGGTGGGTTTTGACCGACATGGCCAGGCCGGTCCTCCGCAAACCCTCAGAGAAGCGCAAGGCGACCCGCTCGATTCCGCTTCGCCGTTTCGGCAGTCCAGAAGAGGTCGCCATGCCCATTCTGTTTCTGGCCTCAGACATGTCAAGCTATATGACCGGAGAAATCATCAATATCAATGGAGGGAACGTTCTCTGTGGGTAATAGAAACATAACAATTTCGAAAATGGCGGCCTGTGCGACCTGCCTCATCATGCTCAGTCTGGCTGGGAATGCCGCCTCGCTCCGTGCGCAGCAGGCCCCGCCGCCAACGCAGACTTCTTCAACGGCCTTGCCTTCGCGCATCAGCCCCAAGGCCCAGGAGCTGCTCCACCACGCCATCGAGGCACTGGGCGGGGCGGCCTTTCTGAACTATAAAAGCATTTCAACCTCGGGGCGCGTGTTCGGCTTTTCCAACGGACAGATGGCCGGCGTCGAGCCCTACAAAAGCACCTATGTGCCGCCCGACAAGCGCCGCTTTACCTACGGCAAGGGCAAACCCGTCACGCTGATCAACAACGGCAAGGAAGCCCTGGAACTGGACCAATACGGCCTGGTTCACCAGCTTCCTGAGCAAGTCCGGCGATGGGAAATCGCAAACCGCTACAACCTGCGCAATCTCCTCCAATCGGTCACCAAAGAATCCGGGGTGTTGATCCTCGATCACGGCGTGGACTTTGTCGCCAACCAGCCTGCGTACATTATTGAGATCGTCGACGCCCGGGACGTCCACCTCCAGCTTTATCTTCGCAAATCCAACTATCTTCCCCTGCGCGTCACCTACCGCGTTCAAGACTCCAGCACGCAGGATTGGGACGATTACACCGACGACTACAACGATTATCGTCGCTTTGACGGCATCATGACGCCCATGAATATCGGCCGGGAGAAGAACGGAGAGCGGACCGGCGCCGTCTACAGGAGCAAGGCCCGCTACAACGTGGATGTCCCCGCAAACTATTTCCAGCCCTCACGGTGACAGCCAGCCCCATCTGCTATAATGACGGGCGGAGGACATTTGGCACGCCAACGGTTGATCAGATCCACAACAGTTCTTTGTGTTCGGCGCAACGGCAGCCTGGTGATGGGCGGTGATGGCCAGGTCACGATGGGCGAAAGCGTCATCAAGCACAAGGCCAAAAAAATCCGCCGCCTTTATAACGAGAAGGTGCTGGCCGGATTTGCCGGCAGCACCGCAGACGCGTTTTCCCTGTTTTCACGCTTCGAGACCAAACTCGAGGAGTACCACGGCAACCTCAGCCGGGCCGTTGTGGAACTGGCCAAGGACTGGAGAACCGACCGCGCCCTGCGCCACCTGGAAGCGCTGCTGCTGGTTGCGGACAAGAAGACCACTTATCTCGTCAGCGGCACCGGCGACGTGATTGAGCCGGATGACGGCATCGTGGGCATCGGCTCCGGAGGACCTTATGCCGTCTCGGCCGCCCGAGCCCTCCTGAAAAACACTAAAATGAGCGCCCGTGACATCGTCGAGGAAGCCATGCGAATCGCCGGCGAGATCTGCATTTTTACCAACGAACAATGCACCATCGAGGAGCTTTAGTGCCTCCGGACCCAAAGGAAGCTGGAATGGTTTTCTATTTGCCTGAGAATATTGAAACGGCCACCATGCTGGACGAACTGACCCCGCGCCAGATCGTATCGGAACTCGACAAGCACGTGGTGGGCCAGAAGGACGCCAAGCGCTCCGTCGCCATCGCGCTGCGCAACCGCATGCGCCGGCAGAAACTTTCCGCCGAACTGGCGGAGGAAGTTCTGCCCAAAAACATCATCATGATCGGGCCCACGGGTGTGGGTAAAACGGAAATCGCCCGCCGCCTGGCCCGCCTGGCCAGTTCCCCCTTCATCAAGGTGGAAGCTTCGCGGTTTACAGAAGTGGGCTATGTGGGCCGCGACGTGGAGTCGATGGTCCGCGACCTGGTGGAAATTTCCATCGATATGGTGCGCGAGGAGAAAATCGAGGAGGTGGCGGAAAAAGCCGAGCAGAACGCCGAAGAGCGCCTGCTGGACCTGCTGCTGCCACCGCCCACGCCTCCCCGCCCGGACAAAGACCAGCCGGACGACGGCTATCGCACGGCGCTGGAACAGTTCAAGCGCACCCGCGAGAAGCTGCGGGCCCAGCTCCGGGAAGGTAAGCTGGACGAGCGCCAGGTGGAAATCGAGACCCGGGAAAAAAGTTTCCCCGCTTTTGAAATTATCTCCTCGCAGGGCATCGAGGAAATGGATATCAACATCAAGGACATGCTTCCCGGCCTGTTCGGCCAGCGCAGCAAGAAGCGCCGCATGCCCGTCTCTGAAGCCATGGAATATCTGATCCAGGAAGAAGAGAACAAGCTGATTGATATGGAACAGGTGACGCGCACCGCGGTGGAACGCGCCGAGCAGTCCGGCATCATCTTTCTGGATGAAATCGACAAGATCGCCGGGCGCGAGCGCGGCTCCGGCCCCGACGTCAGCCGCGAGGGCGTGCAGCGCGACATCCTGCCCATCGTGGAAGGCACCACGGTCAACACGCGCTACGGCATGGTCCGCACCGACCACATTCTCTTTATCGCCGCCGGCGCCTTCCACGTCAGCAAGCCCTCGGACCTGATCCCCGAGCTCCAGGGCCGCTTCCCCATTCGCGTCGAGCTCCATTCCCTGAACGTCGACGATTTTGTCCGCATCCTGAAAGAACCGAAGAGCGCGCTGGTCAAGCAGTACGTGGCGCTTCTGGAGACCGAGGGCATCAAGCTTTCGTTCACCGACGACGCCCTGGATGAAATCGCCGGCTTCGCCGCCAAAGTGAACGAGCAGACGGAGAACATCGGCGCGCGGCGCCTCCATACCATCATGGAAAGGCTTCTCGACGAAATCTCTTTTGAAGGCCCTGACCTGAAGAAGAAGACGGTACGGATTGACGGAGCCTACGTCAAGAAACAGCTCGCGGAAATTGTGAAGGACCAGGATCTCAGTCGCTACATTCTGTGAACTTTCAATTGCGAACGGCCGATTCCGGCGGTGATCCCGCCACACTTGCCATCCACAAAGCCAGGCCACTTCCCTGCCGGGGCCGGCAGGGGCCTCTGCGCCTGATGTTGCTTGCCACCCTCGCGGCGGTCCTCTCCGGTTGTGGCGTGCAGGCGCCGCCCCAGCCTCCGCGCCTTGAGATTCCGCAGACGATCAAGGACCTCACCGCAGCCCAGATTGGCAGCACCGTTCACATCGCTTTCACCCTGCCCGTGCTGGCCACCGACGGCGAAAGTCTCAACAAGCCGCTCACGGTCAACATTTTCCGTACAGTCACCTCCTCGGGCCAATCGCCCGCATTGCCTGACGCCAGCGCCGCGCCCTGGCTCACTCTCGGCCCAAAACAGCTTGCCGGCTTCACCCGCGCCGGCAAGGTTAACTACCCGCTTCAATTTTCTCTCCAGGAAATCCGGCAGCAACAGGGCTCCACTTTTTCATTCGCGGTGGTTGCCCTGACCCACGGCTTCCGCGGACATCCGCGCAGGAGTGAACCCTCCAACCGCGCCCAGGCAACCTTGCTGGACGCCACGGGGCCCGTGATGAATCTTGAGGCGAAAGCCTCCCAGCATTTACTGCTGCTCACCTGGGACCCGCCGGCTGAAACCCTCACCGGCCTTCCGCCCACGCACCTTTCGGGTTATCGCGTTTATCAGAGTGCTACGGGAAAGCCTGATTCGTTTCAATTGCTGGGCCAAGCATCTTCAAACCACTTTGAGGACAACCATTTCCAGTTCGGCCAGGAGTATTTTTTCCGGGTTAGTGCCATAACAACGCTGGACAAGGCGACGGCGGAAAGCGTGCCGTCCGCGCCGGTCAGCCTCACGCCGCGCGATGTGTTCCCTCCGCCTGTCCCCACGGGCCTCACAGTGGTGAATGCCGCGGGCTCGGTCGATCTGCTGTGGAACGCGAGTTCCGGGAGCGACCTCGCCGGCTACAACGTCTACCGCAGCACGGAGGGTGGGCCGTTCCAGCGCATCAACAAACAAGGGGTCCCCACGCCCATCTTCCATGACGCCACGGTCGAGCCCGGCCACGCCTACGAATATGCCGTGACGGCAGTTGACCTCTCCGGAAATGAGAGCAGGAAGTCTGAACCCGCAAGCGTCGCCACGCCCTCCCCGGGCGCGCAGTGAGCGGGACACCACGCGCTGCCGGGCGCAAAATGGTATAATTCCGCCGGAACCGGGAGCAGCGCTCGTTCCCGCAAAATTCCAGGACTGAGATTCCTGCCGGACGCACCGGCAGTTGAAGAGGTGGAATCAACGGTGAAAACCCTCTCGCCTCTTGAGATTGGACTGATCGCAGGCGCGGTGGTGGTTCTCATCAGCGCCGGTCTCTTCGCTTATCTCAAGCTGCGCCGAAAAAAAGATCCCGCTGAGCTTGAGCGCCTCCGCCGTTTATGGCTGGGCCGAACGGGCCGCATCGTCGGCGGCGAAATCACCGGCCTGCTTGAACCGGAAGGTGAAGACACGGCGCTTCTGCTGGTTTACCGCTATGACATCGCGGGAGTCACCTACGAGGTGTCGCAGGATATCTCCAGGATGCCCGCTGTTGCCGCCGAAGCGCGCCACCTGATCGGCAAAGGCATCAGCGTCAAGTACGATATGAAGCATCCCAGCAACTCCATCGCGGCTTGCGAGGTGTGGTCAGGAATACGTGGCATCACCGTTAGCGAGCCGGAGGGCGATCGCGCCCTTACGAGTTCTACTGCGACGACGAAGAAGCCCTGAGGAAGAACCTGGCGGCAGGCTACGAACGCCGGTTCTTCTTCAAGCAAGTTCCGGCACTCGAAGAGCGTCGCTACAACTGTGAATTCAGAGGGTTATCGTTTGAAACTTGAAGAAAAACTCGAAGAACTCCGCCGCCGGCGAGCGCAGGCGGAAGCAGGAGGCGGCGACGAGCGCCGCGCCAGACAGCACGCGGAAGGCAAGCTCTCCGCCCGCGAGCGGCTGGAGCTTCTATTCGACGAAGCCACCTTTGAAGAGGTCGGCGAATTCGTCGAGCACAACTGCCGCGACTTCGGCATGGAGGCCCAGCGCATTCCGGGCGACGGAGTGGTCACCGGCTACGGACTCATCAACAACCGCCTGGCCTACGCCTTTGCCCAGGACTTCACGGTTTTCGGCGGCTCGCTCAGCGAGGCCAACGCGGCCAAAATCTGCAAGATCATGGACCTGGCCCTGAAGGTGGGCGCTCCGCTCATCGGCCTCAACGATTCCGGCGGCGCGCGCATCCAGGAAGGCGTTGCCTCGCTGGCCGGCTACGCCGACATCTTCCTGCGCAACACCCTGGCTTCCGGCGTGGTGCCGCAGATTTCCGCCGTCATGGGGCCCTGCGCGGGCGGGGCGGTTTATTCGCCCGCCATCACCGACTTCGTCCTGATGGTTGAAAATTCCAGCTACATGTTTGTCACCGGCCCCGACGTCATCCGCACCGTCATGCACGAGGACGTGACCAAGGAAGACCTGGGCGGGCCGCGCACCCACAGCGCCACCAGCGGCGTTTCGCACTTCGTCACCCGCGACGACCCCGAATGCCTGGCGCTGGTGCGAGAGTTGCTTTCCTTCATGCCGCAGAACAACCGCGAAGACCCGCCTTTCGTGGAAACAAACGATCCCGTGGATCGCAGCGACGCAGAACTCGACAGCCTGATTCCCGCAGAGTCCGACAAACCTTACGACATCAAGGACATCATCCGCCGCGTGGTGGACGACGGCTACTTCCTGGAGGTCCACGAGCGGTTTGCCGGGAACCTGGTGGTGGGTTTCGCGCGACTGGGCGGTTACAGCGTGGGCATCGTGGCCAACCAGCCTGCCGTTCTGGCCGGATGCCTCGACATCGACGCCTCGGTCAAAGGCGCCCGCTTCGTGCGCTTCTGCGACGCCTTCAACATCCCGCTCATCACCTTTGAGGACGTCCCGGGATTCCTGCCCGGCGCCCAGCAGGAATTCGGCGGCATCATCCGCCACGGCGCCAAGCTGCTCTACGCTTTTGCCGAGGCCACCGTTCCCAAGCTTACCGTCATCACCCGCAAGGCCTACGGTGGGGCCTATTGCGTGATGTCGTCCAAGCACATCCGCACCGACGTCAATCTCGCCTATCCCACCGCAGAAATTGCCGTCATGGGACCGGAAGGCGCTGTCAACATCGTCAACCGGCGCGAACTGCAGAGCGCCAAAGACCCGGAAAAACTCCGCAAGGAAAAGGCCGAGGAATATCGCGACCGCTTCGCCAATCCCTACATCGCCGCCGAGCGCGGATACGTGGACGCCGTCATCGCTCCGCGCGATACCCGCCCGCGCCTCATCCGCGCCCTGCGCATGCTCGAGAACAAGCGCGACACCCTGCCGCCCAAAAAGCACGGCAACATCCCGCTGTAATTTTTTAACGCCGGCTTTCAACAAACACATCCCTGCCGTTCGTTACCCCTCTGTGCCCTCTGTGGGCCAAAAGCTCCAACACGGAGTGGACAGCGAACCTCTGTGGCCTCTGTGTTAAGGCTCTTCCAGAAACTGAGATCACAAAGAGGGAACACCATGAGGTGTTCGGGGCGACGCAAACGCCAGCCCCGGCAGGGGCGGTAGAATTTAGCCCATGGCGCAAGCCATGGGAAAACAGCCCACCCAATATCCTCCCAGCCCTCGCCCGCTTGCGGGAGAGAGTTGACCCCGCCGTGGCGGGGCGGGTGAGGGTTTTAAAGGCTGCAACCGCGTGTATAATCAGGTTTTCAGAGGATGCACCGAAAACCTTAGCCAGTGGTCACGGAGCGCCGCTACACCGGGGGAATGCTTGTTCAAGAAAATTCTGGTTGCCAATCGTGGTGAGATTGCGGTGCGGGTGATGCGCGCCTGCCGCGAGATGGGCATTCGCAGCGTGGCGGTTTATTCGGAAGTGGACCGCAAAGCGCTGCACGTGCGTTACGCTGACGAAGCGCTCGCCATCGGCCCCGCGCCCGCCATTGACAGCTACCTGCGCATTGACCGCATTATGGACGCCGCCCGGCGCTCGGGCGCCGAGGCCATCCATCCCGGCTACGGATTTCTGGCCGAGAATCCCGATTTCGCCCGCGCCTGCCGCGATGCCGGCATTGCCTTCATCGGCCCCACGCCCGAGGCCATGGAACTGATGGGCTCCAAGACGGCGGCCCGGCGCCTGGTGCTGAACGCCGGCCTGCCCGTGATTCCCGGCACCGAAACCAATCTGGAAAGCTTTGAGGAAGTGGTCCGCGTGGCGCGCGAGATCGGCTTTCCCGTGATGCTGAAGGCTTCGGCGGGCGGCGGCGGCAAGGGGTTGCGGATGGTGGCAACTGAAGACGAACTCGAGTCCGCCTGGCGCAACGCCCGCTCGGAGGCGCAGAACGCTTTTGGAGATCCGTCCGTCTATCTCGAAAAGCGCATCGAACGGCCACGCCACGTTGAAATCCAGCTTCTGGGGGACACGCACGGCAACCTGATCTACCTCGGCGAGCGCGAATGCTCTCTGCAGCGCCGCCACCAGAAGGTTCTGGAGGAATGCCCTTCTCCCATGCTGGACCCGGAGCTCCGCCGCCGCATGGGGGAAACCGCGGTGCGCATCGGCAAGCTGGCCGGCTACACCAACGCCGGGACGGCGGAGTTCCTGATGGACCAGGACCGCAACTTCTACTTCCTCGAAATGAACGCCCGGCTCCAGGTGGAGCATCCGGTCACGGAGATGGTGGTGGGCATTGACCTGGTGAAGGAACAGATCCACGTTGCCGCCGGCGACCGGCTCGAATGGCGGCAGGAAGATGTGCAACTGCGCGGCGCGGCCATCGAGGCCCGCATCTACGCGGAAGATCCGGCGCGAGGCTTCTTCCCTTCTCCCGGGCTCATCACGCGGCTGGCCATCCCGTCGGGTCCCGGCGTTCGCAGCGACAGCGGCGTCTACCAGGGCTGGCGGGTGCCGCTGGAATACGATCCGCTGCTGGCCAAGCTGGTGGTTTGGGGAACCGACCGCCGGCAGGCCGTGGCCCGCATGCGCCGCGCCCTCAGCGAATATGAAGTGGCCGGCCCCCAGACCAATCTGCAATTCTTCCGGCAACTGCTGGCGCATCCGGAATTTGTGGAGGGGCAGCTCGACACGGGATTTATTGACCGTATGCTGGCCGAAGGCACGCTGAAGATTTCGCCGCCTCCGGAGCTGCGGCGTGTGGCCATTCTGGCGGCAGCGCTGGAGATGCGCAGGAGGCAGGACTCGCCTGGCAGCGAGAACCGGATGAACGGCCGCGCCTCGCGATGGAAAACAGCGGGCCGCGCGGAGGAGTTGAACCACTGGCCCAACCGGTAAGAGAAACGAGAAAGAGACCTGATGAACTTTGAAATCGAGTTGCGCGAAGACTCCGAGACCAGCGAACACCGGCTCTCCATGGAGCGCCCGTCCAACGGCAGAGGCGGCGCCGAAAAACCGCAGTACTCAATTGACGGAAAGCCCCTCGATGCCGACTGGACCGAAATCCGTCCCGGGCACTATTCGATCCTGGTCGGTGGCCAGTCATACGAAGCCCGCGTTGCGCCTGCGGCAGACAGCCGTCCGGGCCGGCCCGACACCTGGGTCGTCACCATCGCCGAGTACGATTTCCACGTCCGGGTTCGCGACCCGCGCACGCGCCGATTCGCCGGGCAGGCTGCCGCGCACGACGGCCCGCTCGATGTGCTGGCTCCCATGCCGGGAAAGATTGTCCGGGTGCTGGTCAGCCGCGACGAGGAGGTCGCGCTGGACCAGGGCCTGGTGGTGATTGAAGCCATGAAGATGCAGAACGAACTGCGGGCTCCGCGCCCCGGGCGCATCACCCAGGTGCACGTCAAGGAAGGGATTGGAATTGAAGCCGGCGCCCGGCTTCTGCGGCTGGAATAGCGAACCTATTGATACTCTTTGACAATCTGCGCCGCCAGCAGGTTTTTCACCTTGGCGTTGTCTCGCAGATTTTCAATATAGGCGGCCTTCAGCAACTGCTCCTTTTCATTCTGTAACGTCTTGCGAATCTGGCTCTGCACCTTGGGGTCCGTCATGGGGTGCTGCCCCGCCTTTTCAATGCCCAGGAGTTTGATGATGTGGTAGCCGGTGTGGTCGGTGTTGATGATCGGGGAAAATTGCCCCGGCTTCAGTTGCTTGACCATCCGTTCCAGCATCGGATTGGCCTCGATCGACGATTGAGGAACGAAGCCCATGTCGCCGCCACTCATGGAGGTGGCCGGATCCTCGGAGTAGTTCTGGGCCACGGCGGCGAAGTCCTGCCCCGAACGAAGCTGAGCATAGAGGGCCTGAATCTTCCGCTGCGCCATCTGGGGTGTTTTGGCGTCGTCGTTTTTCAGGTTGTGCACTTCGTTGCTCGACCCGGGAGTCACCTGGATCTGGGCCAGATGGTACTCGGTTTCAGGAACATCGAACGAAGCCTTGTTTTTCTCGTAATAGGCCTTGATGTCCGCGTCGCTCACCGAAACACGGGAGTTGATGTCGCGGTTGATCAGCTTGTTCACGGTGAGGGAAGTGCGAACCTCGTCTCGAAGGTCATCTTCAGTGATGCCGCGGTCTTTCAGCTTCTGCTCAAACTGCTGCTGCGAATAGGGGCTTTTCAATTGTCCCATCCTGGTGTCGATTTCGGATTCAGACACGGTGATGTCTGAATGAGCGGCATGCGCCATCAGGATCTGGTTATTGATCAGTTCATTCAGAATGTTGAGTTTGTAGCTGAGCGCTTGTTCCCGGTCGCCGGCCTCGCCCGCAGAGCTCGCGCGGCTGCGGTAAATCTTTTCCACCTGGGTTTGGTAGATAGGACGCCCGTCAACCTGCGCCCAAACGGTTCCGGAACCCGAGGGCTTGCTCTTGCAGGCCGGCATCAGCAGCATGATTCCTGCAACCCCCAACAGGCAGGCCGCAGTGGCCATCCATCGACGGCCCGGCGCCCGGTTTGAAAGACTGCGGAAGCTGGACCGGGCCTTGCGCCCTCTCCATCCGTTTGGGGTCACGAGGCGGTAGGCAACACGGCGTACATCTGATAGAATTAAGGATTGTATATTCAAGATATTGTCCATTTCCAAAGGAGTTTTTGATGGCGCGTCGATGCGAAATTTGCGGCAAAGGTCCTGCTTACGGAAATAACGTGAGCCACGCTCACAACGTCACCCGGCGAAGGTGGAATCCCAATCTCCAACGTGTTCACGCCGTCGTGAACGGGGCCCGGAAGACCCTGCGCGTCTGCACGGCATGCATCCGTGCCGGCAAGGTCACCAAAGCCGCCTGAGGGCGGCCTCCGGCGCAGAAACGTCCGCAACAAAGGCCGTTCAGCCAGAGAAACCGGCAAGGAGCCGCAGGGCCCGGAACCAGGGTGACAGGCTCCCTTCCATCCTTCAATCAAAAGTTCAGTTTTCACAAAATCCTTCCCCGCCAGAGCAGGGGTCCGGAAACCCCAGATGCGCGCGGCCCTCTCAGGTCCGCTGGACGCGCTCAACCTTGTAAACGCCCTCGATTTTCCGGAGTGATGACACTATCTTCTCCAGGTGCGTCTTGTCAACGATGTCCACTGTAACATCGATGGAAGCCTGATTATCGCCGGTCTTGGCTTCAATGTCCTGAATGTTTGAACGGTCGCTGCTGATGACGGCGGTAATGTCCGCCAGCATACCCTGCCGGTCCGTAGTCAGCAGAGTCAGCCGAACAGGGTAGAAGGTATATTTTGGACCTTTCCACTCCACCTCGATGCGCCGCTCGGCATCGTACATCAGGTTCTGGACGTTCGGGCAATCTTTGGCATGGACTGAAATCCCCTTGCCCCGCGTGATGTACCCCACAATCTGATCGCCCCGAATCGGGTTGCAGCATTTCGCCCGGTAAACCATCAGGTCGCCATGTCCGTGCACCTGGATGGCGGCGTCGGAACGCATGCCCAGAACACGCTTGAAGGTGCTGGTCAGCCGCGACGGCTGGCCGGGTTCGTGGCCCGTATCCGGACTGAGCTTCGACAGGACCTGGCGGGCCGAGTACTTGCCAAAGCCGATGCCGGCCAGCAGGTCGTCCGTCAGGCCGCAGCCGTATTCCCTGCCCACGCGCTGATAGTCTTCGGCGGAGATTTTCTTCAGAACGACGCTGTGCTTTCGGGCCTCTTTCTCAAGCAGCTTTCTGCCGATCTCCAGCGCCTGCTTGCTCTGCTCGATGTTAATCCAGTGCTTGATCTTGTTTCGCGCCCGGGATGTCTTGATGTGCGCCAGCCAGTCACGGCTGGGGGTCTGGGTGGATTGGGTGGTGATCTCAACGATGTCGCCGTTCAGCAGCTTGGTCTTCAGCGGGACGATCCGGCCGTTGACCTTGGCTCCGACGCAGTGGTTGCCAACCTCGGTGTGAATCGCGTAGGCAAAATCGATGGGAGTGGCCTCACGCGGCAGGACGATCACCTTGCCCTTGGGAGTAAAAGTGTAAACCTCCTGGGGATAGAGATCGATCTTGAGGGTGGAGAGGAAGTCGTTGGAATCCCTCATCTCCTTCTGCCATTCCACCAGGTGCCGGAGCCAGGCAAAGCGCTCGGCATCCTGGACGCTCGTCCCGTGTCCGTCCTTGTACTTCCAGTGGGCCGCGATGCCTTCTTCGGCCACGCGGTGCATCTCTGCGGTGCGGATCTGCACTTCGAAGGGCTGGCCGTGCGGGCCAATCACGGAGGTGTGGAGCGACTGATAAAGGTTGGGACGGGGGATGGCGATGAAGTCCTTGATTCTGCCCGGAACCGGCCGCCAGGTGTTGTGGATGACGCCCAGCGCCGCGTAACAGTTCTTGACGTCGTCGGTGATGATGCGGACCGCGAGCAGGTCATAAACCTGGTCGATAGCGATGTTCTGCCGCTTGAGCTTCTGCCAGATGCTGTAAAGCCGCTTGATCCGGCCCTCGATCCTGACGGGGATCGAGTTCTCCTTCATCTTGCCTTCCACCAGGCCCTGGACCTCGACAAGAAAGTGCTCGTTGACCTTTCGCCGGCCCTCCACGGCCTTCTTGACGTCCAGGTACGCCTCCGGTTCCAGATGCCGGAAGGCCAGGTCCTCAAGCTCCCCTCGAATTTTCCCCATGCCCAGGCGGTGGGCGATGGGCGCGTAAATTTCAAGCGTCTCATGGGCGATTCGCCGGCGCTTTTCAGGCGGCAGGTGTTCGAGGGTCCGCATGTTATGCAGGCGGTCCGCCAGTTTCACCAGCACGACGCGCACATCGTCCACCATGGCCAGCAGCATCTTGCGGAAGTTTTCCGCCTGTTGTTGCTCAGGGCTCAGGAAGTGGATGCGGCTGATCTTGGTAACGCCCTCGACAATGTGGGCAACTTCGGGACCGAATTGTTCCTCCAGTCCCTCCACGCTGGTCGGCGTGTCCTCGACCACATCGTGCAGCATTCCGGCCGCCAGACACACCGTGTCGAGGCGCAGATCCGCAAGGATGTTCATCACTTCCAGGGGGTGGGATATGTAAGGCTCGCCTGACAGGCGCTTCTGGCCTTCGTGTTTTTCCAGGCAAAGGCGGTAGGCGTTGTGCAGCACGGCGAGATCGTCGCCGGGACGGTAGGACTCGACCTTCTTGAGAACCCTTTCAAACTGCGTCATAGTCACCCATACCATTCTAGGCCACTGCAGTTCGGGTCTTCAAGCGGGCCGGCGACCTGCTTCGCCCATCAATCGTCCGTGACAGCAGCTCGGCCAGGCGCAAACCGGCAATGGGTGCCAGCCCGGCAGCCCGTCCGCAAGCAGCGTCCGCTGCAAAAGCTGACCCGGCCGACACCAAGAAAAAAGCCCTTCGCCTCTTGAACATGAAGCGAAGGGCCCCTTCTAAGCTGCTGACTCGATGCGGAAGGTTAGGATCCCTGGGCTGAGGATTTTGCAGGCGCAGCATTCCGGAGTTCCATAGCCTTCTGTTGCCAGCTGTCGGCCTCCTTCAGGTCTGCCGCGCGGTCTGCCGTGCTCTTCTCGATGTCGGCCTTCTGGCGGTACAGCAGGTTCAGGTAAGCCATGCTATTGAAGTCGTTGGGCTTCAAATCCAGCGCCTTATTGAGAGCCTGGATTCCCTCATCGATGAGCTTGGCGTTCTGCTCCTCCAGCTGAGACCTGTACTTCTCAGGCAAAGGCGGAAGATTCCCACGCTTGTCCGGCATCATGATATTCAGGTCCTTACGAACCTTCCCATCGGCCTGGAAAGCCTGCGCCCAATCGATCACACCAATCCAGTAATAAGGCTCGGGGTTGTTCGGTTCAATCTCGATTCGTTTCCCCTGGTAATCCTTCGCCTTATCAAAGTCCTTCATGCTGTAATAAATCTGACCAATGCTGGCCAGCGCCGTGGTGTTTTTTGCGTCCAGCGTCAAGACGTTTTCAAAAGCCGAGATGGCCTGCTGCCCGGTCTTGATATTTTCCGGCGAATCCCCGCCGGGAACGTACTGCTGAGCATAGGCGGTGGCCAGGTACAAGCGCGCATTGACCAGCGAAGGATCCAGCTGAATCGCGCTCTTAAAATGCTCAATCGCAGCCTGAAACTTCCCGTTGCGATAGGAGTCCACCCCCTTGTGGAGCTGGTCTCGAGCTTTCAGCGCGCTTAATGCACTACAACCGCCCGCCACGACCGCCAGCAACAACACCGCACACAACGGTGCCAGCTTGTTACGTCGCATCTTCCATCCTCCCTCGGTCAATATTTGCAGGATCGCCGAACCTTACTGCTGCGATTCGATCGACTTGGTAATCAGTCCGATCTTGTCGGCTCCGGCGCCCTTTGAAATGTCAATCAGCTGAGCCACGTCCTGGAAAGGCAGCTTCGGATCACCCTTAATGAACAGAATGTGATCATTCCGGTTCTTGAAGATGTCCACCAGACGCTGTCCCAGGTCCCCAATCGCAACCGGGGTCTGATTGATGCTGACGTTCCTTCGCATGTCGATTGACACCACAATGGTTCTCTCAATCACATCTTGGTTGACCTTCTGGTTCTTGTCCGGTTTGGGGACAAGCGCATCCAAGCCCTTGGGTGTCAAGGGCGTGATGATCATAAAAATAATCAGCAGCACCAGCAGCACGTCAATCAAGGGCGTCACGTTCAGGTTCATCATCGTGCCGTCCTTGCTGTCGCCAACGGCCATTGACATAAAAGTACCCTCTTTCAGCCGGCCCCGGGCCGGCGGTTCTTGATCAGGCCCTCACGGAAGGGCTGGTTGGAGCGGAACATTCACGTTGGGCTGCACCTCCTCGGTGAGCAGGCCCAACTGTTCAACCCCAGCCGCACGGACGTTATCCACAACAGAAACCACGGTCCCGTATTCCGCCCGGGAATCACTCTTGATAAAAACCACCTTGTTCAACTTGTTCGACATGAGATCTTCGACTTGCGTCGTGATGTCTGACATCGCAACAGGGTGAGCATTCAGGAAGGTTTTACCGTCCCGCGTAACCGCCACCTCTACAGCATCCGTCTTTTCGGCGTCGGGCATCTTACGCGGGTTATGAGTTTTCGCCAGATCAACGGAAACGCCTTTCTGCAGCAGGGGGGTGATCACCATAAAAATGATCAGCAGCACCAGCATGACGTCCACCATCGGCGTCACGTTGATGTCCGCCAGTGCATCCAGTGTCACGCGTTTCCGGGCCATTATTTCTTACCTCCGGAGTTCTTAATGAAGTAATCCACCAGTTCGGACGAGGAGTTGTCCATTTCCACGTCAAAGCCTTCGATCTTGTTGGTGAAGTAGTTGTAGAGCCAAACGGCCGGGATAGCGACGAACAGACCGATAGCGGTGGTGACCAGAGCTTCTGCGATACCGCCGGCGACCGCGCCGAGGCCGGTTGACTTGCTCGATGAAATCCCCTGAAATGCGTGAATAATTCCCAGCACGGTTCCGAACAGCCCGACGAAAGGCGCCGTCGATCCGATCGTGGCCAGGCTGGAAATGCCCCGCTTCAACTCCGCATGGACGATGGCCGAGGCCCTCTCCAGAGCGCGCTTTGAAGCTTCAATCATTTCACCGGGTATTTCAGCCGAGACCTGATGAGCCTGAAATTCCTGCAGGCCTGCCGTCACCACCTTGGCCAGGTGGCTTCGCTTGTTCTGCTCAGCAATCGAAATGGCCTCATCCACCCTGCCGTCTTTCAAGGCACCGGCAACCGCGGGTGCGAAAATGCGGGACTGCTTCCGGGCCGCCTGGAAAGCGATCCAGCGGTCGATGGCAACGCCGATTGACCACGCAGACATGAAGAACAGCACGATAACGACCGCCCGGGCTGACCACCCCATGGTTCTCCACATATCCAGGGGGTTAAAAGAGGGAGCGGCCGCCGCTTCCTGAAACAGCAACATTGTAATGAAAAGTTTTGCTCCTAACATGCTTGTCTATCTCCTCCTCAAGGATTTTTAAATACCGCCGACTACCCGGCCAGGGTGAAGTTCACGTCGATCTCCGTAATCACTTCCACAGGTTCACCGTTCAATAGCGTCGGCTGATAGCGCCATTGTTTTACCGCGTCCAGAGCGGACTTGACCAGCAAGGGGTGACCGCTCAGAACCTTCAAGTCTTGAATTGTTCCGTCCTTCGAAATAATGGCCTCGAGCCTCACTGTCCCCTGAATCCGGGCCATTTTGGCAAGGGGCGGATATTCCGGCGAAGGCTTGTAAATCAGCTTGGCCTGTTCCACCTGACCACCCACCCTGATCCGCTGAGGCGTCTTCGCCTTCGGCGGCGGTGGTGGTGGGGGCGGACCGGCAGTGACCCCGCCGATGATGCCTCCCATAACGCCACCCATCGAGCCACCCGGCACACCACCCGAAACACCGCCGACCACTCCGGTCGACTGCACGATCGGCTGGTCTTTGATCTTGGTAATGGTCTTGGGGATGACCGTGGGGGCCTTCATCAGGTCTGCCACGCTCACGTGGTGAACCACCACGGGGGGAGCTTTGGCAGGCGGTGGAGGCGGTGGCGGCGGTGGCGGCGGCGCGGCCAGGAAGCTCATCAACTGCGCCTTCGGCAAGGCATCCGTCTGCATCAAGGGAACAATAATCATCACGCCGATGACGATCACTTCAAAAATATAAGCGATGGGCAGCGTGGCCCTTTTCCAGTCATCCGTTTTGGCCGCTGAATAACAAAGGTACGCCATGAACCCCACCAGATTGAACAGGAACACGACGATCATCCAGGGCCATGTCGGAAACTTGAAATGCCTCGAATCCGACCAGACGTAACAGAGAATCAACGCGTAACAGAAGAAGATCGTTGCAATGATCAGCGACTGGGTGATCAGCACCTTCAATTCCGGCGTCTCAATCAAAGGGAAGCCAAAATAGCCGATCAGAAATCCTGCGATCCCTATCGCAAGCGAAACCAGCCAGTGCACGCTTTTCAGCACAGAATCGTGGCTTGCAGAGGAATCCAGTAGCGTGTCACCAAGCATAATACCCACCCCCTCTCTTCGTCGAGCTCCGGACCGGACAAACCTCCCGGGCTTTCAACCGGAGAAATTGATTATCTTTTGGCAGCAGCAACTTCCCGCTCATATACTTTACGCTTCTCCCGCACTCGCCCGCTCCCCGTCCTGGTCTGCCAGAACACCAGGATGGGACTCGCTATGGCGATGGACGAATAGGTCCCGATCAGGACTCCCACCACCATGGCAAAGGCGAAGCCGTGAATGACATCCCCTCCAAACAGGTAGAGGGAAAGGACCGCAAGAAACGTCAGCCCGGATGTCAGGATCGTTCGGCTGAGGGTCTGGTTAATGCTGAGGTTCACCAGATCCATGAAGTTCCCGCGCTTGCTCGAAGGCAGGTTCTCCCGAACTCGATCGAACACGACGATGGTATCGTTCATCGAATAACCCACCAGCGTCAGCAGGGCCGCGATAACAGAAAGCGTAATCTCCTTATTAAAAAGAGAAAACAAGCCGATCGTTATGAGAACGTCGTGAAAGACGGCGATCACCGCCGACACGCCATAAATTAACTCAAAACGGAACCAAATGTAAATCAACATTGCAGCCAGCCCCGCCAGGGTCACATACACGGCTTCGCGCCGCAAGTCGGAGCCGACTTTCGGACCCACAATCTGCGTATTGCGAACGGTAAATCCCGACAGGTAAAAATCCTTTTCCAGCACACTGAGGACCGCCGGGGTAACGCCCGAAATCCCCTTCAACTGCTGGAAATCCGCGATCAGACCGCTCTGCGGAGGGGTGTCGCGGAATTTCACCATGGCTTCAGCAAGTTTCTGGTAGGTGCTGGTGGCAGCCTCCAGCCCCCTGGCGGCCAGCCCCAGTGGGTCGGCAACCAGCAACTGGTCCTCAACGGTTTTGGCGGTCGCGTTGTTAAAGTCCGCCTTGCCCGGCGTGGCGCCGCCGTATAATGCCGTCAGGGCCGTGACGATGGCCGCCTTTCCAGTATCCAGAGCCGCACCTTCAGAGGCGCCTTTTTCCAGCGGCAGCTCGATTATCGCCGAATGTTCTGAAGCAGCCCCGATCGTCTGGATCGATGCGCCGCGCCAGTTCTGGCTGGCAAGCTGTTTGCGAATAGCGCCGATGTCAGGGGCCTTTGCAAATTCCACCATCACCTGGGTGCCGCTGCGGAACTCGATGCCGTAAAGGAGCCCGTGATGAACTGCAATTGAAACAAGTCCGACGACCAGGAGAACCAGCGAAACACTGATGAAGTACCACTTCTTGCCCAGCCAATCGATATTGGGTTCGTGAAAGAATTCCATTTTTATCCTGGTCCGCCGTCTTTAAATATAGACACCGGAAGCATGGTTAATGTTCCCTAATATTTAAACGCTGAGCGCTGCACCCTTCTGGCGCCTCGACAGCACGTAATCAAAAATGGTCCTAGAAACATACACCGAAGTGAAAAGGTTTGCAATCAAACCTATCGTGAGCGTAACCGCAAACCCTCGGATCGGCCCTGTTCCAAAGGCAAAAAGAATAGCCGCGGCCGCAACCGTGGTCACGTGAGTATCGATAATCGTCCGGAATGCATGCTCAAATCCCGAGGCCACCGCGGCCCCGGCGGCCTTGCCGTGGCGCAATTCCTCCCGGATGCGCTCAAAAATCAGGACGTTTGAATCGACGCCCATGCCGACCGTCAGGATGACGCCCGCGATGCCCGGCAGCGTGAGGACCGCGCCAAAGTAAGCGAGAGCCGCCATCAGAATAATCAGGTTCAAAATCAGCGCCACGTCGGCGTTGATGCCCGCTCCGTGGTAATAGACCAGCATGAAAATAATGATGGCCAGGAAGCCCACGACGCAGGCGACGATGCCGGCGCGGATGGAGTCCGCACCCAGCGAAGGGCCCACCGTGTTCTCGTTCAGATACTGGATGGAGGCCGGAAGCGCTCCGGAACGGAGCATCAGGGCCAAGTCCGAGGTCTGCTGGGGCGTGAAGGAACCTGTGATCTCACCTGAATCGGTGATCTGGCTCTGGATGGTGGGCGCGGAAACCACCCGGTTGTCCAGAACAATCGCAAGCCCCTTGCCGATATTCTTGCTGGTGACTTCGCCAAAGCGCACGGCCCCGTCGCGCGACAGGGTGAAATTGACGCTGGGCTGGCCATTCCGCCCGGTTGAGGGCTGGGCGCCCGTCAGGTCGCGACCGGTAACGGCCGCCACCTGGTTCAGCAGGTACCAGACCTGCGCGCTGGTGGTGCTGCTGCTGGATGAATCCGGGCTGCCGGGCAGCAGTTCCGTCCCCGGCGGCAGGACGCCTCCAAATTGCGACAGGGCGGCCTCCCGGCTCGAAAACGGGCCTCCCCGGACAATCTTCAATTCCAGCATTGCGGTCGCCTGGATGATGTTCTTGACCCGGGTGGGATCGCTGACGCCCGGCAACTGAACCACCAGTTCAAAATCTCCCTGCCCGTAGTCGGCCACCTCGGGGCCCACCAGGCCCAGGGCGTCAATCCGGCGCCGGATGGTTTCCCGGGCCTGGTCCAGCGCCTGGGTGCGGATGGTGTTGGCCTCGCTGACCTTCATACTCAGCAGGCGTGAATCCAATTGTCCGGGGACGCGCTGCAGGTTCCAGGTTGAAAACTGCTGTGAGACGAGCGATTGAAGGTCACCCGACTTTGAATCCGGAATACCTTTGATCAGGATGGATGAGATGCCCTGCCGCTCGATGGAACTGTAGGAAATGCTCCGGGCGGGCATTTCATCGCGCAACCGTTCCAGAGCCTGGTCAGTGGTCACCTTGACGGCGTCGTCCACGTGCACCTGCAACACCATGTGGGTGCCGCCCTTCAAATCGAGTCCCAGGTGAATGCGGCTGGCAAGATTGGCTTTCAGTTTGGTGACGTTCTTGGGAAAACCGGTGAGTCCCAGGACGCAGGCGATAACGACGGCAAAAATAAAGATCGTACGGTTCCGAATCCGATTATGGTCCATTGCTTAAATCCTTTGTCCTCCGGGAGCCTCCTGCAGAAACATTACTTCTTCTTTCCTTTGCCGCCTTTCTCCTGCGCGGACGGGTCGTCTCCCTCAGACTGAACTCCCGTAATGGCGGTCCGGGCGATATCCACTTTCACCTGATGGGCAACCTCCACCTGCACAATATCGCCGCGGAATCCGGTAATCAACCCATAGATTCCGCCCGAGGTCATCACCCGGTCTCCGGTCTTCAGGCTGGACAGCATCGCCTGGGTCTTTTTGCGGTTGCGCTGCTGGGGAAGAATAACCAGGAAGTACCAGATCAGAAAAAGAGGAGCGAACAGCAAGAGAAACTGCGCCAAAGCCCCGCCACCGCCGGGATCCGCCGCCAAAACGATCCGATTAATTAGCACACACTCGGACAAAATCGAGCCATCAAAGTTGGAATTAAGGATGAATTATCTCGCACTTAATGCAGAGACCAGCAGGGTTTGCGAGTAACGCTTCGAATTCGCTTCCAAGCTATACCGAACGGGACCCCTGTTCAGGGACCGCAAGGAACCCTGCAAGGAATTTCCCAAACCCTCCAAACCTGATAGCTTGCCTAACTCTCTTCATCATGTCAAGGTAAAACCACAAGTTGTGGTACGTGGCCAGCATGCAAGCCGAAATCTCACCCACCGCGAACAGATGACGGATGTAGGCTCTGGAGTACCGCCGGCAGACCATGCAACCGCACCTCGCGTCCAGCGGACCGGTGTCCTGCGCATACCGCGCGCCTTTGATCACCAGCTTGCCTTCTGAGGTAAACACGCAGCCGTTGCGCGCGTTCCGGGTGGGCATGACGCAATCAAACATGTCGACACCCAGAGCCACGCACCTCACCAGATCCTCAGGCGTCCCCACGCCCATCAGGTAACGGGGCCGGTCTTCGGGAAGAAATCCCGCCACGTGTTCGGTCATCCCGTACAGATCATCCTTGGGCTCGCCCACCGAAAGGCCGCCGATGGCGTAACCCTCAAAGCCCATCTCGACAATTTCCAGGGCGCTTTCGCGGCGCAGGCTTCCGTCCGTCCCGCCCTGCACAATCCCGAACAGGCTCGGTCCGATTTCAGCTCTTCCGCTCTCTGCAAAATCACGGCCCTGCAATTGGCCTGCGTTTTCCGCAAAGAATTTCTTGGAGCGTTCCGCCCAGCGCCCTGTCAGCCGGACCGAGCGTTTCAGCATCTCGTGGCTGGCGGGATAATCCACGCACTCATCGAGCGGCATGAGGATGTCGGCGCCCAGCGCGAGCTGAGACTCCATCACGCTTTCGGGCGAAAAAAAGTGGGGAGTGCCGTCCAGGTGGGAGCGGAACCACACGCCGTCTTCGGTCACCTTCCCCAGCCCTTTCAGGCTCATCACCTGGAAGCCGCCGCTGTCGGTCAGGATGGGATGGGGCCAGCTTATCATCCGGTGCAGGCCGCCGAGTTCGCGCACCCGCTCGTGCCCGGGGCGCATGCAAAGGTGATAGGTGTTGCCCAGAATAATCTGCGCGCCCACTTCTTCCAGTTGCGCCTGGGTCATGGCCTTCACGGCGCCGGCGGTTCCCACCGGCATAAAGATGGGCGTCTCCACGTCGCCGTGCGGCGTGTGCAGGATTCCCGTCCTGGCCCGGGTGCTCTCGTCTTTTGAGACAACGGTAAACTTCAGTCCCATGGTGTGTTGGTTCCAACCCATCCCGCGGGACGCGAGTCCGGCGTTCATCCATTCAGGGATTGTGTTTCAGACTGGGCCAAAGAATTATTGTTAGCACAGGCTGACAGGCGGGGCAATGTTCGACCGGGGTTTCGGGACCTAATGTCCCGAGAAGATGAAAGCAAACCCGACTTTGGCAGCCACCAGCAGCACCCACGCTCCAAGGAAGGTCAGGAAGATGGTGCCGGTCTTCACCTTCTTCTGCGCGACTCTCGAAAGGCCGATGGCCAGCAACGCCATAAACCAGAAGATCATAATGTCCAGCGAGCTCGCCAGGGCAAGTGCAGCGTGGGACGTGGTCAGGGGATTCATGAAATATCCGGGATTGGTGGGCGCCGGATTCTGTGGGTTGAAGCCTCCGACATCACCGAACAGCATCACCGCGACCGCCATCACTCCACCCAGGATGCTCGGCAGGTCAGCGTAGCAGGTTGCAGAAAACACCTGCTTGAACTTTGCGTGCTGGCCGAAAAAGCCGTTCAACGCCAGCAGTCCGAATCCGGCGACGATCAGCAAAAAAATGGGGACTCCCAACAACACTCCGGCCGGCATCACAATGCGCAGGACAGCCGCGGATCTCTCGACAATCTGGCTCATCTGTGCCGGATCTATGGCGGCCGCCCGTCCGCTTCGTTGAATGCCCAGCAGGGCAATCTGGCTTGCGCCGATCTTCAGCAGCATCGTTTCCACGACTGCAAATGAAACCAGGATCAGCACCCCCAGCGGCGCCATCCAGTCGGGCTTGCGGGCGATCTCTTCAAAGGTTTCGCCGGGCTCGACAAAGACGCCGATCAGGCGGGAGAGGAACGATTTCGAGGGAGTGCCCTGTGGGGTCTCGAGAGAGGAAGCAGTGTCGGCCATCGTATCCTCCGTAGGAAGCTCAAGTTGCTGGCCTTACTCTTGCGACCGTACTCTTACGGGCTGTCCAGGCGCGAACAGGAAAGCTTGCGCCAGACTGCCGGGACGAACAATCTCTGTGACAAAACCGTGGGCCCGATCGCAGCCCGAAATCACTCGTGGAGGGCGGCGTCGAGGAAGGCCCGGAGCTTGCGGCTGCGGGAAGGATGCCGCAGCTTGCGGAGCGCCTTGGCTTCAATCTGCCGGATTCGCTCGCGCGTGACAGCAAAACTCTGGCCCACTTCTTCCAGCGTGTGTTCGCTGCCGTCATCCAGGCCGAACCGCATCTTGATCACTTTTTCTTCGCGGGGCGTCAGCGTCTTCAGCACCGATTCGGTCTGTTCTTTCAGATTGATGTTGATCACCGCCTCGGCCGGAGAAATGACCCCGCGGTCCTCGATAAAGTCGCCCAGGTGGGAATCCTCTTCTTCACCGATGGGCGTTTCCAGCGAGATCGGCTCCTGCGCAATCTTCAGCACCTTCCGAACCTTGAGAACGGGAATATCCATCCGCTTGGCGATTTCTTCGGAAGTCGGCTCGCGGCCGTATTCCTGCACCAGCTGGCGCGACGTCCGGATGAGCTTGTTGATGGTTTCAATCATGTGCACCGGGATGCGGATGGTGCGGGCCTGGTCTGCGATGGCGCGCGTAATGGCCTGGCGGATCCACCAGGTCGCATAGGTGGAGAACTTGTATCCCCGGCGGTATTCAAACTTGTCCACGGCCTTCATCAGCCCGATGTTGCCTTCCTGGATCAGGTCAAGAAACTGCAGGCCGCGATTGGTATATTTCTTGGCGATGGACACCACCAGCCGCAGGTTGGCCTCAATCAGCTCGCGCTTGGCGAGCTCGGCCTTCTGCTCGCCCACCAGAATGTTCTGATAAGTCCGCCGCAGTTGCGCCAATGAAGCCTGGTTGCCCTTTTCGATTTCTTCCAGGCGAGCCTTCACCTGGCGAAGGTCTTTCTTCAGTTCCTTCCCGTTGCCGCCCCGCGCCGCGTCCAGGCGCTTTTCCAGCCTCAAAGCCTCGCGCTCGATGGGACGGACTTCGTCGGCGGTATCCTGGATGCATTCGATCAGGCGCTTGCGCTCGGCGTTGGTAAATTCAATGGACCGGAACAATTTGGAGATCAGGATCCGGTGGCGCTGAACGGCCAGGTTAAAGCGGCGGTATTCTTTGCCACGACGGCTGCGCGGGAAAGAATCCCGCTTGGCCTTCAACTGCATCAGCCGCTTGTTCAGCCGCTCCATCTCGCCGATGGTGGCCATCAGGTCTCTGGCGCGGCCGGCCACGCGCTCCTCGGTGAGTTCTTCATCGTCGAAGACGACAATTTCCTTGATCGAACGCTGCTCCCTTTTCAGTTCTTCGCGAAGGGCAAACATTTCCAGGATGACGATGGGCGAGCGCGACAGGGCTTTGAACACCTTCAACTGCCCGCGCTCAATCCGCTTGGCAATCTCCACTTCGCCTTCGCGCGTCAGCAGGGGAACCGTCCCCATCTCGCGCAGGTACATGCGGACGGGATCGTTGGTTTTGTCCAGCGCCCCCGGCGTCAGGTCCAGTTCCACATCATCAGTGGATTCTTCCTCCCCCTTGTCGGAGCTCGTGTCATCAGATTTCGCCTTGGGTGACTCCAGGACCTCGATGCCCGCATGGTCAAACATCGAAAGCAGGTCATCCAGGTCTTCAGCGGAGTGCACATCAGAAGGAAGAAGGTCGTTCACCTCGTCGTAAAGCAGGTACCCCTTTTCCTTACCGAGCGTAATCAGCTTCCCAACCTGGTCAAACTTGTCGTCAAATGCCAAAGCTTCGGCCTCCGTTTAGAAGCAATTTCTGGTTTGAGTCACTTATTTTCCTGAACGGGAAACCTGCAGCAACCGAGCACTTTCTCAAATTCGTCCACCCCTGAAACACAGTCGTGAAACCACCCTTTCGGCGGGGAATCCCGCCGCTAATTAGAAGTAATACTATACTATTTCATGGAAGATTTGTTCTCGATTCCTAAGTTTTCCCTGACCCGCGCTAATTCCTTCATCAAAAGTACCTTACTCTCGTTCAGAGCCGAAAGCCGCGCCCAATCCTGCTCCTTGCCCGCGGCATCAATAACAGGATTCAGGGCGCTCAGTTCACGCTCAATTTTTCTCCGCCGCAACGCATTCGAAAATCTTACCGCATCCTCCTGGCTGGGGACTTCATCGGAGGCCAGCAGGCTCTCGTGGAGCAGATGCTGATTTTCAGCGCTCAGGCTTTCCCCCAGAGTATGGACGTCAACCGGCTTGCCGGCGTTTCGCGCTTCCAGCAGTTTCAGGAAAACGTCTTCGGCAACCAGGCCTTTCAAAACTCCCTCCGACACCAGCCCCGGAAGAAGTTCATCCAGCACTTCCGGGCTCTCCAGAAAAGCCCGCAGCAGTTTCCTTTCCGCATCCGAGGCCTTGTACTCGCGGGGCCGGCTCACCACGTCCGTCCGTCGCTCCACGGCGGCGCGTCTCAGTTCGTCTCGCAGCAGCCGGTCGTCCAGCAGGGCGCGCGCGGCCAGCCGGTCGGTCATCTCCCTGCGCATGAGCGGGTTCGGCATGCGGGCCAGATAAGGAAGCACCGCGTTGGCCACCGCAAGTTTGCCCTGCGGGCTGCCCAGTCCGTGCTCGGCGATGGCGCGGTCGGTGACGTAATCGATATACCCCGGCACCGCCGCCAGCTGCCGCCGGTACTCAGCCTCTCCCTGTTTCCGGATGAACGAGTCCGGATCCAGGCCGCCCGGAAGCGCCAGCACCTTCACTTCAAAACCCGCCTCGAGCAAAGCATTCAACGACCTCTCCGTGGCCGCTATGCCCGCGGAGTCAGGATCGTAATTCACCACCACCCGCCGCGAATAGCGCGCCAGCAGGCGGATCTGGGCGTCGGTAAAACTGGTGCCGCAGCTGGCAATCACGTTTTCGATTCCCGCGGAGTCCACCGCGATGCAGTCCATGTAGCCTTCCACCAGAATGGCGTAGTCCTGCTTGCGGATCGCCTTCCCGGCGCTGTCCAGGTGGTAAAGAACCCGGCTCTTGGTATAGATCAGCGTTTCGGGAGAATTCAGGTACTTCGGCTGCTCGTCGCCCAGCGCGCGGCCGCCAAAAGCGATCACCTTCCCGCTTTCGTTGGCGATGGGAAAAATAATCCGGCCCCGAAAACGGTCAAAGCGGCGGCTGCCCCCCGCATCGCTCAGGACGAGTCCTGTCTTTTCCACGATCCCGTCTTCGAATCCCAGAGAACTCAGGTGTCGCGTCAGCGCGCGGCCTTCGCGCGGAGCGTAGCCCAGAAGAAACCGGCCGACCACCTCGTCCTCGAGGCCGCGGTCCAGAAGATAGGCGCGGGCCGCGCGACCTTCGCCGGTGCCGGTCAGTTGGCCGGCATAAAACTTGGCCGCAGCCTCATGGATCTTGTAAAGGGCCGCTCGCTCATGCGACTTGGAATCGTTCCCCCTGGAGCCGGTCTGGACCAGGGTAATGCCCACTTTATCCGCCAGACGCTCCAGAGCTTCAGGGAACGTCAGGTTATCCACCAGCATGATAAATTTGAAGACGTCGCCGCCGACGCCGCAGCCGAAACAATGAAAGATCTGTTTGCCGGGATGAACCGCAAAAGACGGGGTCTTCTCCTGATGAAAGGGGCACAGCCCCATCATGTTTGCGCCAGCCTTGCGGAGCTGAACGTAATCGCCTACGATTTTGACAATATCGGCGGCTGCGCGAACATCTTCAACCTGATTCATGGTCCTTCTGCGGTCGCCATCGCGGCCCCACGCCCTGCCGGCGTTCTGCGGATGGCGTTCTTTCCTGAGTCTGGCCCAAAACTCAACGCAACAAACCGTGGCCCCGTACCGTCCGGTACAGGGCGTGGAGAGGCGCTCCCCTACGGAACAACCAGCAGCCCCGGAGAAGATTTCTGAAGTTCGTCGGATTTAAACTGGCTGCGGAGAAGGTCAAGGTAAGCGCGGCCTTTGGGACGGCCGTTGGTGCGCGTAGCCCCCAGCTGGGTCAGAAAAATCAGAGCGTCCCGGATCTCGCTGTCACGGACCGCGGCAAGCCCCGCATTCTGGCTTTCTGTCTGCTTGTAGTTTTCGATGGCGGTTTTCAAGGCGTCGTAAAGTCCGCGCTGAACGGCATAGTCCGGCGGCTTCTCGTAATAGATGCCGCTGGAAAGGGTCTGGTAGGCCTCGGCAAGCGACCGCACGCCGGCAATCGCATCCGCATCGGTGACCGCCGGATTGTCCCTGGCGTTCAGGCAGATGGCATAGCCCAGCGCCAGAATCAGCCGCTCGTGCCGGGCCACGAATGAAGATGGAATTTTGGTATCGGCAAAGGGAACGCTCGCCCAGTCCATTTCCCGCCGGCCGAGATCGTGCTTGCGGCTTTCCACCAGATAGGTGCAGTCGGAAGGACAGTCAATCGACACTTCGCGCTCGGTGCCGCAGCAGACCGTACAAATCGTCTCCGCCCTGGCCGGGCAGAAGCGTTTTGCTTTTCTCTTTTCACAAATGGGGCAAGCCAAGTGATGGTCCCCGTGCTCGAATTGCCGCCCCTCGGGCGACTCCAAATCATTCTAGGCAATTCCCATCGCCGTGGCAAATTCTAGTGCGGCGCATCAAACACTTTGGAATCGGGTAGCAAGGACCTCCGGGTTTGAGGTCCGCGGTTCTTCTTGGAGGCGAGCGCAGTGCTCGCCTTGTCTGCGTTCTCGCGCAGCGAGAGGCTCTTGCTTGTGTTCATTCCAGCTGATCCATAGCAATCATTGCGGTGGCTCGGTCGCCCAACAAAAATTTCATCGCCCTCTACCTTGGGGAGAGGGCGGTCGCGCAAGGCGACCGGGTGAGGGGTCTTGCTGCCTTCTTTCATCCTTCAGAATTCATAATTCTGTTTGCCCCCACTCAGCTTCGCTGATCGTCCCGTTTGATCGGGGCGCCAGCCCCGTGGGTTCCCACTCTTTGGTGCAGCCTCTCCCTCAAAAACCCTTCAGCTCATAGGCCACTCCGGTTGTAACCTGAATGGTGTTGCGCCTAAATCCCTCCGGCGGGTCCCCGAGATAATTATCCGTCACCGTCACCGAAAAGTTGAGATTCTTATAAGCTGGAAACACGAACCCCGCCCCCGCCACGCCCGAGTACGCGCTCAGCACATTGAACGTCGGGTTCAGCGTCACATACTGGTTGAATTTGATGTTGTATGGAAACGCCCTGCTCCACGTCTCCCCAATCGACGCACCCACCAGGTTCTCCGTTTGCGTCCCCAGTCCGCTCGTGACACCGTTATAGAATTGCTGCTGCTCGTACTGCAGGCTCGCCCGCACCGCGAGATCGTTTTTGGGGGTTCGCAGAATCGCCAGGCCCCCGCCCGCGCCATACGCCTGCTGCAGCTGCAGACCTTGGCCGAAGTTATGATCGGCGCTGCCGCTCACCAGCCCGAACACCATCGGCGTAAAGAATTTGTCATACTCCAGCGCGCCGTGCAGAATATTCGTTTTCGTCACCGATGCCGATTGAAATACATGCTGGCCCGAAACCACCTCCGGGGACTTCGCCAGCCCATACGTCCCGCTCAGGTTCAGAATCATCTTGCTCCCCGCCGGCAGACCCGCGATCGTCGGAATCGCCCGCACCAGCGACATCGCGCCCGTATACGTCAGCGAGCTGTTGGTCGACTGCACCAGCGTCGCACCCAGCGTCACCGTGCCATACCACCCGTAAAGCAGGTCCGACTGCTGATGCAGCTCCCGGCGAAAGGCAGGCTTGCTCATCATGAACGCGAGGTCCTTCGCGGGAAACTCCGTCACCCCGCCCTGCGGCGGCATCACCTTCAGGATGTTGTTCTCAAGCGCGATTTTTCCCACCGGGACCTGCTTCGCAAGGTTCTTCTTCGTCAGCTGCTCTGTCTTCGATCCCACCGCGAAGGCCGTCGCGGTATGCATAGCCTTGATCTTTGTCAGCGGAATCTTCAAATCTCCCAACTCGTCGCTGTGGAAGCTCACGTTCCCGAAAGTCACCTTGTCTAACCTGCCCGTCAGCGTATCGCCGTTCTTGAACGTAATCGTGTCCTTGCCGCCCGTGCCGGCATTGCCTGGTTTGGCCGCCGTTCCTGTCTGCGCTTGCATCGGGGCCCCGGCAGCCATCAACACCACCCAAACCACCCCCCATACCGCCCAAAAACCGCCACTCAAAAACCCAGGTAACTCGTTTCGCCTGAACATAGTTATAAGATTATAGCTCCTTTGAAATAGCGAGTCGTAGCGAGGACCTCCGGTTTTGAGGTCCGCGGCTCTTTTGCAAATTGAAAACAGGTTCTTTGGGTTGACGTTTACTCACGGGGTTGTATTCAAGCGCCGTGTCGCGACTCCGGCGCCCGTTTCTTTCCGACCGTGATTTCCTGTGCGTCTGTAGCGCAGGCCCTTGCGGCCTGCGGTTCTTACCAATGTTTGCAAAATATAGTGGCGGTTCGCAATGGTAGCGCCGCCGTCCCGGCGGCAATTTTCAAGCGGGTAGCGCAGAGTTTTGTGCGGAGCGCAATACTCTGCGGCCTTTTTCACCGCCATCCTGGACGCCACCCTCGACACTGCAGCCATCAATATCAGTATTATTAAATATACAATTATTTACATCTTACAAAGCCGCAGACTTAAAAAACAAATCTGCGCTACCCGCTGATCGCCCCGATCCATCGGGGCCCCACCCGCCACCGCCTCTGGTTCTTTCGCCCCTGCCGGGGCTCAGAGGATCACTAACACCAATCGAATCACCACGGCTCACGCCGTGGGCTAAAATCTTTCGGCCCTCCGGGCCTGAGGAGGCAACGCGGAACACGTGCACCAGCCAATGGAAATCGCAGAGACACAAGCCGCCTGTGCGCCAGCCGCCTTCATCCCTCATAAGGATCGCATACATCGCAAAGGGCGCGACGTCTTCGCCGCCCACGTGGAATTAGAGCAGGCGGCAGCAAGTGCGTTCTGCCGGGAGGCGCAGCTTCGCGCTGCAGCGATGCCTTGCAGTTGCAGGAGGTCGGACCTTCAGGTCCGACAGAAGACGGCAGGCTAAGGGAGGGGCATTCAGCCCCTGCGCGGGTCACCACTATTCCGACGAACCCATTCCAGCGGCTAAAGCCGAATCCCGGGATTGCCCCGTCTACGCCACTTGTAAACTCGTGCCGCTTTCGCTCGGGACGCAGCCATGGCAAGGCAATATCTACGCCACCCCCCTGCGCCTGTTCACGATAAAATCTCCTGCGGGAAGACAGGGATTTCCCTCCCGGCGTTCCAGGCGATTATGACGCCGGCAGAAGAACTCAAAACCGGAGGGCCTGCGCTCCCCGATGTGTCAGGCCCGCTTCAGTGGACGATGATCATGGGGTCTTTAATTTGTGTGCCGTTCACGATCACCGAATATTTGTACTTATCCGGCTTTCCGGTGATGTGTCCGGAACCGTGATGACCGTTGTTAAAGATGCGGTTCTTGAAAGGCTTCTTCGTCTGTGTGAAGGTGACGTCAAAAGTACAATCCGTCGCCGGGCAACTCCACTCCACCGTCTGGTTCTTTTTCCTCGAAATATGCTGATTGTCCGGGTCGACCGTGGGCGTCCCATTCGGGTCGTCGCTTGGGGTAATGGTCACCACGCAACTGTTGGGCTCGGAGCCCGCCTGGCACGGTTCGGAGCTGGCCCCCTGCGCGCTCACCATCTTGACCGCACATAAAATTGTTGCCACAAACAGGATCATTGTAAAAGCAGTGATCAATCTCAACCTTTTCATCGAAGTACCCCTCCTGTAGAAAAATTTTCGAAGTTGCTCCTTCCGTTCTGGCCGACAAACACCTGCACTTCCCTGCTGGATTAAGGGTGGAGCAAAAGGCTTCTGTGGGGTTGCAGCCGTTGAACATGTCCAACAAGAAGACCTGATTGAGCAACTGTCACCTCAACAACAATCCTGCATTGATTGCCACACTGCGAGGTTGCCCCATGCTTAAACCCGGCCCATAGCTGCAGGCCGCACTGCATCCTGACCATCTTTTGTAAATCTTGATGCCTCCCATATTGCCCCCTTCATTACGGGCTGTCAATCCGGAATATGGCCGGAGAAATAACTTCCGCAGCCGCCTGCGCCCCAAGGGTTGGGGCCGGATTCTTGCAACCGGGAAGCCCCCGGAAAAATTGCGGCCATTGTTTACTCGGGAAAAATTGATGGCGTTAATCAGGCCGGGAAGCTGCGCGATGGTTTCGGCAGGCAGCCGCGCGTCCGGCTTGCGGAACGGTCCATCGAATCCGCACAGAAGCATCATGGCATGTTTGGCCTGCGCCGCGGGCAGGAACAATGGAACCATCACCGTTCCCGGACCCTCGTCTAGCCGGGAACCTTGAACACGCTTCCGGGATTGTCTCGAACAATCGCGCCTTCTCCATGCCCTCCCAGATCGACCATGGGCTGCATCGTCGCTCCTTCGTGCAGGACATTATTGGCGATCACGCAATTTGTGAGATTCCCGTAGACCATGCCGTAGGAAGGCGACCAGGCTCCGCCACCTCCATCGTCGCGCCCCACATGCATCGAGTTCCCCACAAAGGTGATTCCCTGCCCGCCAACCATACGAATCTGGCTCGATTCGTGGGTTCCAGGCGCGGCGCTCTTGCCGCTGCGGTAAACGTGATTTCCGGTAATGGCCATCTGCCGGCACGAACGGCCGCGACTATTTGTGAGGAGCGCGATTCCCGCAGTTCCCGCCCGGTCGAGATAGTTCCCGGTGATGTTATAGCCGTTTCCTCCAACGACCAGGATGTTCTGCTCGTGGTTCCATTCAATGCGGTTGCCGGTCATGGTGACGGAAGCATTTTCCTCGCGCGCGCCAAAGCCCGCCCGCCCGTTGCCTGAAAACCAGTTGTCCATCAGGAACCCATCCCAGCCGCGCAGTCGCAGGCCGTCGCCATGGTTGTAAGCCAGCATGGAATGCCTCACCGAAAAACACCAGGCCCGGGTCAGGCTGAGGCCATCACCGGTGAAGCGCATCACCTGGCAGCGCTCGATCCGAAAGCAGTCCTCGCGCTTGCCATAATCAGGCTTGTTCAGAAAAATCCCGTGGATGTTCTTTCCCAGGCCACCTCCGTCGAGCGAAAGCCCGTCGAGGGTCGCTCCCCAGGCGCCGGTAATGTTGAGAAGACAGGAAGCTTTTGCATCCATCAATTTGAGGGTTGTGCCGCCGCCCGTATGGTAATTCCAGGAAGGGACGCCCACCATGGCAACGCCCGGCCGCAATCGTATTTCGCCGCTGAGGTAGGACCCCGGAGGGAAAAAGACGGCGCCTCCGTGCTCCGCGGCGGCGTCCACGGCGCGCTGGATGGCCCGGGTGTCGTCCGCCTTCCCGTCGCCCTTGGCTCCAGCTTTGCGGGCGTCCAGCAGCGCCCCGGTCCCGCCCGTCTCCCCGCGCGCCACGCTGGCCATGCCGAGGGCCACCGAGGCTCCGCCCGCCAGCGCGCTCAGGCCGAGAGATCGCCTGCTGATGCCACCAAAGTCCTGCCGCTTTTGCCGCTTTTCCACGTTTCGCCTCCCTGCCAGATCTTCAGCAAATTTCCGTTCCCAACGATCATCGCCGGAATTTCAGTTGCTGACGACGAGGGTATATCACAGCAGGCCCTTCGATTTGATAAATTTCTTCGTGCCCTCTCCGGCCTGCCCTTTTGCCACAGGCGGAGTGGCCTGCTGAGGATTGCAAAATATGGTGGCAACGCTCGTTTGTAGCGCCGCCGTCCCGGCGGCACCTTTACTCAGGGCCGGCAAGATGCCGGCGCTACGGGAGTCCGTCACTTGACGATGCAATCCTCAACAGGGATCTATCTGCCGGCAGGCCGCAGGTCCGCACAGCAGCGGTCCGCGGGCGGGACTCTTGCATGCCGCATGCCGCCGGTTACTCCGAAGAGTTGATGGATTGAATCAGGCCGGGAAGCTGCGCGATGTCGGGCAGAATGAATTCCGGCGCGAGTGCTTTGCACGCGGCTTCATCACCATATCCGTAAGACGCCCAGCACGACCGCAGGCCGGCGTTCTTCGCAAACAGCAGGTCAGACTCCGTATCGCCCACCATGAGAACCCGGCGGCCGCCAGGCTCCGGCAGAAGCGGGGCGATGGTTTCGGTGAAGAGCCGCGCGTCCGGCTTGCGAAACGATCCATTTTCAACCCCGTGCAGCGCGTCGATGTCAGCACCGATGCCGAGATGCTCCGCCAATTCGGCAAAGGCCACTGTGACTCTTGTTGCTGACCAGCACCATTCGAACACCCATCTGCCTGATGGACAGGAGGGCCGCTTTCGCTCCCGGAAACAGCGCCGCCATCGCTCTGCCCTTCTCCTTGTACAACGCACGGTAGCAGTCGAGCACTTCGCCAAGCTGCGCGCTGCCGCATTGGCGGTGGGTCAGGATTCGGACCGATTCTTCCAACGTCAGCCCAACCGTCCGGCGAACCTCTCCGGCGGAAGGTTCGGCGTAACCGAATCTCGAAAGCGCCTCCGCAAAGCAGGCGTGAATGCCCTCCAGCGATGAGGCCAGAGTGCCGTCGAAATCAAAGATTACGGTTCGGATGGACATCGGATTCCACCAGGGGCCACGCTGCCGGAAAAAATCACCCGGAGAAAACGGCAAAGAACAGCTTTAGCCCTTCAACCTTCCATGGTGGCATAATGCCGTCCCGGAGAGAAAGTGGAATTCCGCCACTGAACAACCAGACGGAGACGAAGCAGGAACCCCTGGCTCGCCAGCCGCAAACCATTGATTCATAACCATCTTACAGCCTTCCCCGCCCCTCCGGCATGCCATCAACAGCCGCTGGAAGGCATTATCATTCTGCTTGTTCAGTTGCTTTTTGAACAATGGCGCATCTACAGTGGAAAGTTATATTCTTATTGGCTCTCCTGCCTTCTGCAATCAGGTCGCCTGCAATCCCCTGGAACCGGGTGGCAAAATGGAGGATCGGCAACTCAAATGGCGCATACTCTTGATTTATCGAAGAAATCGGATGTTCTGATTGTGGGAGGCGGAATCATCGGAAGCGCGATCGCGCTTCGGCTGGCACGCTCCGGAACCAGTGTCACGGTGATTGACCGCGGCCAGCCGTGCTCCGAAGCCAGCGGAGCGGCCGCCGGCATGATCGCTCCCCAGGGTGAGATGATCGAACCGGAACCTTTTTCGGAGTTCTGCACAGCCAGCCGTGATCTGTACCCGGAATGGACGGCAGAAATAGAAGAGTTGGCGGGAGAAAGCGTCCATTACCGAAACGACGGGACACTCCTCGTTGCCATCGATGGGGAGGAATGCGCAGAGCTGGAACACGTTTACCGAATCCAGACGCAGCGCGGCCTCCCTCTGGAGCGTTTGGCGGATGACAACATTCTCAAGCGGCTGCCGGGGCTCTCACCCCACATTAAACTCGCCCTGTTTGTTCCCGGCGACCACCGGGTGGACAACGAACGGCTGACTCGCGGCCTGATCAAAGCGGGAGAGCTTTCCGGCGCCACCTTTCACTGGAACTGCGCGGTGACGGGTTTCAACATTCAGGATGATCAAATTGAAAGCGTCCGCGCGCTGCCGCAGGGTTCCACCGCGGAAACCACGCTTTCGGCGGAGCGCGTTGTCGTTGCGGCCGGCTGCTGGTCCGGCCAACTGGCGGAGACGTTTGGAGTTTCCCTGCCCATCGTACCGTGCCACGGAGAGATGATCGAATTCGAAACTTCCTCCGAACTGCCTTATGTGGTTCGCGCCGGCATCAATTACGTTGTCCCTCGCGGCTCGCAAACCGCACTGGCCGGCACCACGGCCAAATGGGGCAGTTTTGAAAAGGTGGTGACCGCCGGCGGGTTGCAGTCCATCATTCAGGGAGTCACTCGAATTCTTCCCATCGCAAAGGATTTCAGATTCCGGCGCGCCTGGGCGGGGTTGAGGCCCGACACCCAGGATCATCTTCCCATCCTCGGTTTTGGCAAGCTGCGGAACCTGATCTTTGCCACGGGTCATTTCCGCAACGGCATCCTTCTGGCCCCCATCACGGCCAAAGTGATTGCAGAGCTGATCCTGGCCGGAACTCCGTCCTATTCTTTGGATCTCTACAGTCCCGAGCGGTTCGCGGCTGCTGAATAAGTCTGCCGGGGCGACTGCAAAGCGCTCCGGCTTTGCCTTGCGGGAAGAAATCGTTTAGGATGGCTCATTCAGACGGGGTCGCAGCAACCGCAACCAAATCATGATTGCCCTTTTCCGCACCCAGTTAAACTATGGCTGATATACGCGTACGATTCGCACCCTCACCCACCGGCTACCTGCACGTCGGTGGAGCACGCACCGCGCTTTACAACTGGCTGTTCGCGCGGCGCCTGAACGGCGTCTTTATTCTGAGGATTGAGGACACCGATGCCGACCGCTCCAGGCCTGAACTGACGACGGCGATCCTGGAGAGCATGGAGTGGCTGGGACTCAACTGGGACGAGGGGCCATTTCACCAGTCCGACCGTCTGGACCGCTATCGCGCGCTGGCGGCAGAGCTTGAACGCGCGGGGCACGCCTACGCATGTTTCTGCACCGCGGAAGAACTGCAGGCCAAGCGCTCTCGTGCCGCCGGAGGCCGGCCCTGGAAATACGACTGGACCTGCCGGAATCTTCCCGAGCCGGAACGGCAAAAGCGCCTGGCCGAAGGCGTTCCGCACGTGGTCCGCTTCCGCGTTCCCGAAACCGGCGATACTGATTTCGAAGACCAGGTTTTCGGGCATGTCACGGTTGAGAACGAGGAGATCGAGGACTTTGTCCTGCTGCGCTCCGACGGGCAGCCCACCTATCACCTGAGCGTTGTGTCTGACGACGTGGACATGCGGATCACACACGTCGTTCGCGGGGCCGATCACCTTTCCAATACTCCCAAGCAGATCCTGGTTTACCGCGCCGCCGGGGCCAGCCTGCCCGTGTTCGCGCACCTGCCGCTGATTCTGGGTCCCGACAAGCAGCGGCTTTCCAAACGGCACGGGGCAACTTCCGTCGGAGCCTACCGGGACCAGGGAATCCTGCCGGAAGCTCTGGTCAATTTCCTGGCGCTTCTGGGCTGGACACCGCCGGGCGGCGAAGAAATCCTTTCCCGCGAAGCCATGGTGCAACAGTTTGATCTTTCCGCCGTCTCCAGGTCGAACGCAGTCTTCGATCCCGAAAAGCTCGCCTGGATGAACAGCCAGTATCTTCGGTCGCTGAGCATGGACCGTTTGGCACCCCTGGTGGAAGCGGAGTTAAAGATGTCCGGCCTCGGTGCGCCGATGGCGGGTTCACCCGCAGAGTTCGCACAAACGGTGGCTCTTCTCCAACCCCGCTTGCGCACGCTGAAGGACTTTTCCCAGGGTGGCCGGGCGTTCTTCACCGATGATTTCGAGTACGCCCCGGAAGCGCGCAAGAAATTCTGGAAAGCTCCTTCCCTGCCCGCCCTCCTGCACAAACTGGCGGAAAGGCTTGCTCAGATCGACCCGTTCGACGTGGCGACAACCGAAACAGCATTGAGAAGTCTTGCTGAAGAAGGCGGAGTCAAGGCGGGTTTGCTGATCAATGCAGCTCGCGTCGCATTGACCGGGCAGGCCGTGGCGCCGGGTTTGTTTGATGTGATGAATGTGCTGGGACAGAAACGAACGGTGGAAAGGCTTCGGCGGGCGGGCAACTTTCTAATTGAATCAGGCCCGGGCAACGACTAGAGGATCCCATATTCGCCCGGCCCGAAGCGCGCGACCTTCATGACGTCTTCTCAATTTTTTCAATAATCACAATCGCCACAGCAATGATGGTTGCCGTCACTTCCAGGATGCGCTTAACTTTCTTCAGCTTTGTCATAGCTTTATTCCCCGAGGGGCAGCCAAACGTTGCCAGGCAAGCTCCCATCATGCCCCTCTAATCCTATTATCGACCCACGGACCCCGCGAGGGAAGATTTCCAGGAATCCAAAGCAGCGCGGCAGAGAGAACCGTTTTTTTCCGGAACTTCCTGGATTGAAGAACAGTTTGTGCCCCATCATTACAAGGCAGGGACGATGGCTATGACCAAAAACAACGACCTTCGTCACAGGGTCAAAGCTTTCAAGATACCGCGCACGCCGTTCTGGATTCATTTTCTCAAGCTCCGAACCGTTCCCCCATTGTTCAAGTTCGTCCTGAGGAATTAACAGCTGGTGCTGCATCTCAATCTGAACGTTGTCAAACCGCACCTTCAAGGAAGGCGGCAGGTTCAACTCAACCGGGTCCACATTCCCCCGGACGGCCCGCACGTCCGCAATGCGTCCCATCTCGTCCAGCACAGCCCGTGAGCCAACATCTCCCGCGTGCAGAATTGAATCCACACCCTCCAGCAGTTCCGGCAATTGCGGGTCAAGATAACCGTGGGTGTCTGAAACCAGTCCAATCTTCATATTAAAAACTCATAAAGTTGTGCAATCAACGTCACATTCCAACACCCAAACATAACATAAACTTCCGGCCTGCAACACACGGTCGGCCATCAAAGAATTTGCGCGTTCAGCACGGCGATTGATAACGGGCGGCTGCCTTTGGAACAAACCCTACTTGACACTGAATATGGATTCGCCTCAATATGATGCATTCCCGCAGGAGCACGGGCTCAGCGCCCGGGGCAGGAGGCTGGTTGCCGCCCCACGAAGCCAGGACCGCCCCCCCTGACGGCAATTGCATCTCTCGTGGCAACATACGAAAGCAGGCGCATGTTACACAAATTCGTTTACCGCAATGATCGCGTGGTTTCCATGCAGGAAGTGCGCCTCTCCCCCGGACAGGCCGGCCTGTTGAACGGCTGGGGCGTATTCACGACCATCCGGATTTATGAGGGCCAGCCCTTCGCCTTTGACCGCCACTGGAGCCGCCTGGCAACGGATGCAAATCGCCTGAAAATTCCCTTGGAATGGCGGCCGGAGAACGTCTTTGCACATCTGGGCGAATTGATTGACTCCAACCATGTAAAAGACGGATGCGCCCGAATTTACTTTGTCTATAACAGGGTTGGATCCTGGGTCAGCGACGAAACCATGCCCGAAGTCGACCTCATCCTCTACACGGCCGACCTGCCCAGGCGCATTGGGCCTGTGCGCCTGGGGCTCCAAACGTTCGGGCGATATGCTTCAAGCCCGCTTGCCGGAGTCAAAGTGACTTCCTGGCTGGAGAACGTGTGGATGCTTGACCAGGCCACGCGGCGCGGATTTGACGAGGTCATCCTGCTGAACGAGCACAACGAAGTCACCGAGTGCACCGCGGCAAACATTTTCTGCGTGCGCAACGGAGAAGTCACTACCCCCCCGCTCTCCGCCGGATGCCTTCCCGGTGTCACCCGCGCCATTCTGCTTGAACGGGGAGAGCAGTTCGGCGCGCAAGTCCAGGAAGCGCCTCTCCGCATGGAAGACCTGCTCGCAGCCGACGAGGTTTTCATCACTTCAACTACCCGGGAAGTTCAACCGGTTTCCCAGGTCGAGGACCGGACCATCGCACAACCGGGCGGCCCTGTAACCCGGCGACTGGCAGAAGCCTTCTCACATTACGTTGCGCAGACGCTGCTGAAAACCGACACGCGTAAGGCAAGTTAAACAGCGCGCAAAAACCGGGCGCGCGACTGCGGGGCCCCGGCATGAATCGGCTTTCCGGAAATGTGACAGCCCTACTTTTCGTCCATCAGCCTCACAAGCGCGCGGTTTACAGCGCCGGCCGCCTCCGGCCCGACGGAATTAATTTCTCCGTACCAGCGGTGGGGCCTGTCCAGAAGCCAGGGGGCCTTGTTATCCCACTCTGCCTTCGGAATGAGGTATCCGATTTCATCATTGGCCAGGCCGAAAATGAACTGATAACGGCTTTTCATATGGGGCCGCAGGACCGGTTCGAAGGGCGCGTCCCGAAAGTCTGCGCCGGGATAGCGCGTGATGCCGCCGTTCACCAGCTCCGGATAGATTTCTCCGGGAACCGTTGCGATTTCAGCAACCAAATTATTTCCGTCCCATAACTGGATGTAATCGACCTCCGAACGAAGGTCGTGTCCCGTGGCGTATTTCACCGTCTTGAACCCGGCCAGTTGCTTTTGGATTCCCCCCGCCTCGTCCGGACTCACATAATCTCCAACCAGGCGGGTGCGGAATGAAACGGGTTTCTCCTCCGTAGCAGGGTCCAACTTGCCATTTGTATAGACCGGACGTGAAGGGCCAAACACCCCCATGCCCTGGTCGAGACGAAAGACGCTGTTGCCCAGAGGAACGTCAGTCACGGTCTTTCTAATCACCATTCGGTCCACGCTCGTGCCGGCCGTTCAGGCGAAGCGCGCGAACCGCCACCTCTCCGACGGCATTGCCGGCCAGTCCGCCTTTTCCCAGGTCCCGTCTTTCGCCACCTGGCCGGTTCTGGTGTCCAGCAGCGACACCTGGTCCCCCAGCGTGGAGATCAACCCGCCAATCGATCCGTTCAAAAATACCGCCGTCCCTCCATCGTGCTCTTCAACATACTGCAGAGACAGGGAGGATAGTCAGCGGTGATGAGGGTATTCCTGCTGTCCAGCGTTTCGGGGTGGTCACTCCAGTTGACCAGCGTGGCAAGGGTCTCCCGGTGCCCGCAGAAACAAATGCATGGCAAACAGGTAAGGATCCTTCACTAAGGCGGCCGGCTGTCCCCCTGCAGCAACCGCAGCAGAGGCGAGTGATCGCGGCCAGGGTCAGGCGGGCCTCCCGCATGTTCCAGGCGCCCGAACCGCCGTGTCCGCGATGCGATTCACCACCGAGTTGAGATACTGCACGTCAACGCCGGGCTTCAGAAGCGCAGGCCCCCACAAGCCCAGCGTGTCCGGCCCCTCATGGTCATGCGTGGAAGCCACAATCACCTGGGAAACCTCCGGCAACTGCGCTTTCACTTTTGCGCGCACCTTCAGCACGTCCTGGTGGAAAAGGCCAATCAGGTCCGCCGCGCACACCACCAGTGTCTTGCCGCCTGCCTCCATCGCCAGGCAGCGCGCGTAGAGATTGTCATGAACGCCGGAGGCAACCCAATTGAAGCCAAATCCGGCCATGTAGACTTTCCCATCATGGACGCCGGAAGTGATGGATGTCTTCGCCGCCCCGGCGCGCAGGCCAAACCCCTGCAGACTGAACATCAACCCTGTGAGACACAAGGAAAAAGCTGTCTGCCCAAATCGATGAGATGAAATCACTGCAATTCCACTCCTCCTTTATCAGTCGCGAAAAACCGGGTTGAACACCCTCAGCCTGCCCAAGAAATAGAAATTGTACTCTCCAGAACACGACCTCCCTGCGAATGCCTGAAGTCGGCGCAAGGAGCAGGCTCGATAGCCTCAGGCCCGGCGGCTCGACTTAGCCTCGTGGAAAATCATCCGCGGTTGAAGGCCTGCTGGAACCGAGCCTGGGCGGCCGATAGTATTGTCGGCGGGCTTTTCGCCATTCCACCATGCTCAATCCCGAAGGATCAAACAGAATCCGGCCTGCCCGCACCGTCATCCGTGCCATCAACTTCACAGGGCCTTCCATCCGGGCATGGCCATTATCCGTATAGCTATAGTCTCCTTCGAGCTTTTCGAGAACGGCGATGTCAGCATCGCTGCCCACCGACAAAGTGCCCAGGTCGGGCCGGCGGATCTCGCGTGCCGGGTTCACCGTCGAACGCCGGATCACGTCTTCCAATGGCATCCCCATGGACAGGAACTTTGACATCACGTTCGTCATGCTCCGGGCCGGCCCGATCAGGCTCCTGGAGTGGAGGTCGGTCGAAATCGAATCCGGCACAAAACCCTGCTCAACCGCCGGCACCGCGTTCCGGAACCAGAAACTCCCCGCCCCGTGCCCCACGTCAAAAATCACTCCCCGCTGGCGCGCCTTCCACAGGATGGGGTTGACACGGCCAGTGGGAAGAATGACGGGAAACTGCTGGGCGAACACATGCGTGTGGATGTCACCCGGCCGCATTCGTTTCAGAATCAGCTCCGCGTAGGACCGCTGCGGCGGCCGGGGCCAGAAGTCCACCATCATGGGGACTTTTGCCATGCGTCCGCATTCGAGCGCCCGGTCCACCGCCGTCCAGGGCCGATGTCCCGGGTCCCACGGTTTCACGGTCCAGTAGTGCGCCGTCTTCACACCCACGATTACATCCCGGTGCCTCTCTATCGCCTCCGCACAGAGCTGCGGGTCCATCTGATCGACCGTCTGCTCCAGGCCGCCATTCATCCCGTTGGCCACAATGTTCAGAAAGGCCAGCACGCGGATTTGAGACCGGTCCATCACCATCTGCTTCTGGCGGAGGAAAGTCTCGGCCCCCGTGCTCCCTGTATCCACCACCGTGGTCACTCCGGAAGTCAGCATCAGGTCGGCCGGCACACCAAAGGGCGGCGTGCGGGATCGGGCGCTCGGCGAGTACCAGTCGTCCGGCACGCCACCGTAACCAACGTGGACATGGATATCCACCAGTCCCGGCGTGACGAAAAGCCCCTGGACATTCACCACCTTCCCTGCCTCGGCCGGCGCAATGTCAGGCTCTACAGCCGCCGTCTTTCCACCGGCAACGGCTACATCCATCTTTCTGTCAATGTGATTGGCCGGGTCAATAACATGCCCGCCCTTCAACAAGAGATCGTACCGCTGCGCTCTGGGCTTCCTGCGTGAGTTCGAACCGGACATTCTGGTCATCAAGTCTCCTGTTGCTGCCCTCAATGCTGCAGCCTGCACTTTCCGCCGGGCCAGAGGACAGGCCCGCTTGCGCGGGTGAATTGCACCGGTTTCAGTCCACTCACCACGGCCCAATATATTAAGAAACGCCGACAGCCCATGCCAGACCTTCGTATTTCCCCAGGGACTTGCCACGAGCCGGAAAAGACAACAAGCCGGTTGCGCCCATTCATCCAGTCTGCCAGGGCGACTCCAATTTACTTCCGCCAGGCAATTTTTGCATAGAAATCGCGCTGGCCGACTCTGGTTTTTCAATCACTTACGATTGGCACTTAACTTGCTAGTACTGTTGCCATGAAGATACACACTCCCCCTTGGTCACGGGAAGTGCGCCAGGAGTACGTTGCGCCAGTTTAGATTTCCGGTTCCGGCAGACCCAGATGGATAAAAGTTCGCCTCTTTTCACAGCGACCCGTGCCGGAACCTCTTGGAGGGAAATTCAAATGAGCAGCAGCTATTCTGTGATTAATGATCTTTACGGAGTGGAACCTGCGCGGCCGGAGCCCCAGCGCCAGGGTGTTTTAGGACTGGTTATTGTGATGCTCCTGGGCGGCATGGTTCTTTACGCGTCCGTCCACCCGGTCATGCGCCTTCGAAGCGAACCTCCTCCCACTTTACTGAAAAGCAGAAAAACCTTGAAGGCGCCGGCAACCCGCGGCCCGGACCATATCAGCCAGTCCTACTGGAGCACTGCGGCTGAATACGTGGCGGAGAAATATCCTTTCGGCGAGACGCTTCCCACCAGGCCCCCGGAAGGTTTCACCATGGCCATGGGCGCAGACTATGCCACGAGCAACTTATATTGGCAGAAGCTTCGCGGGCTGTGGGACCAGCCGGACATGTGGATCAGGTCCTACCAGCTGGACACCGGCTGGGTGAATACTGCGTTGGAGTCCCTGGGCAAAATTGTCAGGAGCTACCTCACCAGCTAGCCCGGGCCATAGCCGGGTCTCAGAACATGGAAATTTCTGTTGTGGCGAGGAGCCTGGCTTTACGGTGCGCAGCAGGGCAACCCTACCAAACAAATTCGTGAGTTCGCTACCCCTTCTTCAGGAACCCGGGGAAACCTGGTTGCGGCCTAATGCAAAAACCGGTCATTGAGGTGTGGATTCGGCCGAAGGTCCGCCCGGTGCATCTGCGCCGGGACCCTTTTCCAGCTCGCGGACGTTCTGAGCTTTCTCCAGCGCCTTTTGCTGTTGTCCTTGCCTGAGCCGTCCGTACGAGGCCATCTCACGCTGGCTTTCCTGCGTTTTGTGCAGCTTCCTATAGACCTGGGCCAGGAGATAATGCGGGCGAGGAGCGTCCGGTTCCAGATGGGTGGCCAGCAAAAGTTGCGCTTCAGCTTTTTGGAGTTCGTTCAGCTCCTCGTACGACTGGCCGAGCAACATATGGACCGGCATCATGCGAGCCAGACTCTTTTGCGCTTTCTCCAGGTACGGCACTGACTGCTGGTAGAGTCCCTGATGAACGGCGATGGCCCCCAAATAAAAGTTGATTAAAGGACTATCGGGAGATTCTTTGAGCGCTTTCAGAAACTCGCTTCGCGCGGGCACATAGTGCCCCGTGGCCCAATAAGCGATTCCTAGAGCATAGTGAAGACCTGTCGCCCCGGGCCGCTTTCTCAGCGCGGCCTGATATTCCTTGATCGCCCAGGTGTAATTCTGCTCATTCGAATAGATCTCCGCCATCAAGGCGTGCATCTGGAAAGAATCCGGATCCAGGCTCTTGAGTTTCTTGACCGTGTCGAACGCGGCATTCATGTGAAGTCGCGCCAGCTGGTAGAGGGCGTCAGCGTCTTTGGGATTTTCGGCGACCATTTCATTCAGTTGGGCAGTTGCCTTCCCGGCTTGTCCCTCCGATGCATAAGCTAAAGCAAGATAATACCGGCAGCGGGGGCGCGGATGTTTCGTTGCCAGTTCACGCCGGAAACTCTCGATGGCGTGCGTGAAGTCGTTGAGGGCGTAGTAAGAAAAACCAAGGTAGAAATTAGCTTCCGGGTAGTCCGAATGGGAAGATAAGATGCGCTGGAACATCTCGATGGAACGTTGAAACCTGTTCTCTCTCAGGCAGAGCACACCCAGCCGCTTCAAGATTTCCGGATTGTCCGGGGCCAGCCGAAGTGCTTTCAGGTAGGCCTGCTCTGCCGCTGAATTGTTCCGCTGGCTTTCATAGGTTCCGGCCTGCTTCAGAAGGGTTTCGGTAGCCGCCTGCGGTGAAGCAATGGCGAACGCTGCCCCAAACACCAGATACGAACCTACCAGTAAAATGATGACTCTACCGGAAAGAGCATGGGGGGTCAGTATTGGTGGTTGATGTTCCATAAAATGAGCCCGCTTTTTCATTCCAGAATCCTGGGGTTGATTCCGAGCATGCGTTCAAAATATCACAACTATCGGAATTTCCGTGACCTGATTCGGGATGGTTGAAGCAGATGAATCAACTGGAGGGGCTTGGACCCCCAAACTTAAGCAAGCGAGTGGAGTTCTGCAATGCGGAGAGACTTCAAGTGGAACTTCAGGTTCAATCTGCACTGTATAGATTTTGAACAGATTGAGCGTTCAGCGCTATCTCTAGAGTGTTATCAGCAAGGATTTGGAGCTTCTTCGAGGTTCAGGGTTCAAGGTTTACGCTTCTTTCTCGACGACTCATTCAGGCGAATCAGGAGATGGGGATAAACGCCCCCCCAGACTGGCTGCAGGAGTTGTTCCTAGCCCTCCCGATGTGCCGCCGCACCCGCCAATCTGAGCAACGACGGTGTCAATAAGATCGTCAGTCGTCGACCTAATTGTGAATCAACCGGATGGGAATGAATGACCCTCCGCCCGAACTGTTGACACCCGGTGTCGAACTCCCTGAGCCGCCTGTTCCGCACCCTCCAACCTGCACAACGACGGCATTGATCGTATCCGTAGAAGAAGCGTGGAGTACGTCTTGAAAGAACAAACTCATGTACCCCTGGACAGTAACCGTGCTTCCGCCCGGTGAAAGCGTGGATCCGTCGTACAACACGACGTTTGCAAATGAATCGCTTGCTCCATTGGTTAGATCAAATGTTTGACCTGCAGTGTATCCGTATGGATTGTTGGCTCCCGCAATAACTTTGAAAGGTGATGTCGGGGTGCTGGGGCAAGATGCCTGGGCCTGAGCGCCCGGCAGCGCGTAGGGCGCGCACATATAATCCTGCCCATTGTTCAGGCCATCGGGCAGGTTGTTGGCCACACCGGTGGCGGGACACTGGCCACTGCAACCACCAGAGCCGCAAGAGTGGATCAGGCAATTAACTCCGGCGTCGGTGGGACCAACCTTCTTGCCGTTCAGAGAGTTGAGGGTGCCCTGGCAGGCGACAGACTTGGGAGCACATTCTCTGATGTACTGGCTGTACTGCATGCCGCTCTGCGAGGAAAATGCGATAGTATACCACTGGCTTGGCGTCCCTCCATTGTCGTGGAGTACCCACGGGGCACCGATATCGCCACTGGTCGGGTCGCATTTACTATTCGCCGAATCCCATACGCAATCCTTAGGATGGACAGCGATGCCCGTGCTGGGATCGACATAGTAGGACATATAATTGCCGGTGCCGAGGCCTCCCACGCAATCGCCGTTGGGATTGCTGGCTGTCCATGTGCCTCCGCACTGGCAATTTGTGTTGGCTTCAGCATTCCCCGTGGCAACTGGAAAGTTGGGGTCGCAGTTCGGAACCAGGAAAGGCTTGACGCAGCCCACGCCGACATTGGTGCCGGTTCCCCCAGGGTTAAAAGCCTCTGCGGTGGCTGAGGCTGAGATGTCCATGGAGTTGATGCCGAAAACCTTGGCAAAGAACGTTGGCATGGCGTCATTGTGGACTGAATCCCTGTAAACAGTGACTGTTATCTGTGGTTCCCCGCTCCCACCGCTTGGAAGAACATTGTGACTATAGTCAAATGTAGCACTAAGCGTCGTGGAGGTTGGGGCGAGCCCCATCACGGGATTCTCGGCGGCCACGGCAAGGGCATTCTGCCATGCCAGAGTCGCCTCCGCGCTGCTTGCAGTGCAACCGGTTGTCGTGCAGTTACTAAGGGCCTTCGCCCCCGCCAAGGCTGCGGCGTCCGCGGCACGCTGGCATTGCACTCGCGCCAGGTAACCTGCCGCCAGGTCAATCGAAAGCGCGCACATGCCCAGCATCAGAACCAGTCCACCGGCGATAACAAGAAGGGCCACTCCCTTATCGTTCGAGCTCAGGCTACTCATTCTGTGTCGCATCGTTTCCTCCCGGCAAATCCAGCGCTAGTTTGCGTTCGTAATGTTCTGCATGACGGCGTCAGACGTAAATATGTACTGCCCTGTAGGGCCGGTCGCGCCCGGCAGGAGAAGGCCGATAATCCTGCCAAACATAAAAGTGTATGGGTAAGAAAGTGTGACCTTGGTGCTTAGGATTGGGGAGGTTGAGTTAGAGGGGTTTGGGGTCTGATAGGCTTTGTAAATAACCAGGGTCACATTGTTGCACGAATACGTCCAGGTCAGTACCGGAGCGAATGTAGCCGAGGTTGAATTAAGGCATGCTCCCTGATTCAATCCGGATGCTGTCAGATAATTGGACACGGTCTTCGCCGTCGCCTGGACTGCGCACGGCGTTCCGCTGCCCGGAGAGTTGATGGTCCATGCAGTCGGGCAGCTTGAATCGGATAAGGGCGTGGAAGAAAGGAGGCGAGCAGCTTCTCGAGCGGCGTTCGATGTTATGTGCTTGGTGTTGTAAGCGTGGGCAAAATCGATAATACCCACAACCAGGACCAGCAACAAGGGTAGCGCCATGGCGAACTCAAAAAGTTCGGCGCCCTCGGTGCTTCGGAACATTGGCCGCAAGCGGCCTCGGCACGAATCTGCACAGGCCGTGCGCCTCTCACCGGGTTCGGAGGCGGCTGGTTTGGTTTTATTAACGATGTGGTCGTTCCTGGATGATCCTTTCATTTGGACAACTCCTCAATTAGCCCACTTCTTCAAAATTCAGGGACAAGCCGGCAGGCCGGTTGAACCGTCGACAGGCTGATTTTCCATGCGCATCGTCACGCTCGTGGGAATCCTAATCGTCGAAGCGTTTAAAGACGTAAAGGGGATGGCGAGCTGGAGCGGGTACTTAAAGCTGACTTCGATTCCACACTGCCGAGAGCTGGAGTCGCTGGTTGGATTCATCACCACGGCTTGCTGGCAAAAGGTCTGCTGAACCACGGTGTTGTTCGGGTCAAGATGCGAAGCGAGAAGCGAGGGCGCAACGTAGTTTGTGAATTCGTAAGTAGTGCCTGATAAACAAGCCGGAGAACTGGTGGTTCCCGCAGAGGTGTATATTTCCATCATTTGGTTTGCGCCCGGATTGCAGGTTGCGCAAGAGGGCAGGACAGCATAACGGGCCCCCTCCCGCGCGGCGCGTGTGATTGTTTCGTAAACGTTATAGGCACGCCCTAGCCAGAATATTCCCAGCACCAGCATCAAAAGCAGTGGAAGAACGAAGGCTGCCTCGACCAGTTCGGCACCTGAATCTTCTCGCCATTTCCCCACTAACCGCGCGCAGACGCGGCGCCTGATGTTCCCACATGCGGCCATTTCATCCTCCTTTTTCGCGCCGACCAGGAAAGGCATTCGGCAGAGTTCTTTGCAGGAATCCGCTCTTTGCAAATGCCTTCCGAAAGCGCAACCCAATCTGAATGCCCTTGCAGGAACCCTCGCGGAATAAGAGGAGCACTAGCTGTTCATCATCATTATCAATAGCGCAAAGAAGCAATGCCCGGACTTCCTCCGCCGGGGCTCGCGAACCTCTATTCCTCGGGCCGATGAGTCGCCGACTGCGCCTTGCCCGCTCCGGTCACGGGCGACCCTCTTCTAACGACACCGCCCTCAACCTCTTCAAATGCCGACCTCCAGCCTGGACACACTTCCAGAGGCACGAATTTACCCTCCACGATTCCCGCCTCGGGAAACCCCATTCGCACCTGGGATTCTTGCCCTTCCGCTGCCGATGAGCGGCACCAAGAGACGCACCTAACCCACGAGCAGTTGGCAAAATCAACCCAATTTACTTGAACGCAGACCATCCCAATATACACCGTCTAAGACTCTCGTCAAGTGCCAACGAAATTCCTAACTAATTTGTTACTGTGCAAGACTTTGCATAGAGTCGCGGGGCTGGCCAATCCGTGACGCGCAGGACATTCCTGAGCGTGGGACTTATGAGGTGTTACAAGCCTACGGTCAATCGAAAACCTGGTCGACCGTGTCTACCTGTAAAACTCAACAATGGACGTTGCATGTCCGGGAAGAACCATCGCCGGCCCTGCCAAAAGTTTTCCAGTGCGCAAGTTGAGAATCTTTGTAAAGTGGAACTCCGGTTCGAGATTGAACCGCAGGGTTTGGTTGGAATTGTTATAAAAGTACGCCAGGTAGTTGCCGGAGTAAGGTGTGGCGCGAAACTCCAGAGCCGGTAGGACGGCCGAGCCGGAGGAGCTCACGCGCAGCGGCGAACGAACCCCGGCCCGTGAGGCAAGAAGCGGAAGCAATTTCGACCAGCTTACCGGGTCGAGGGGAGAAGCAAGCCAGTAAAGGTTCCCTTTCCCTAGTGTGATGTGGATCAACGCGGGAGAACCGTCAGAAAACTCGCCGAGCGCCCAGCGGGGATTGCATCGGATGACCTGCCGCTCACCAACTGCTTCAAGATCCGGAGCTGTCTTCGAGAAAATGTCCTGCCGCTCGAGCTTAATTGAGGCACGGGGCAAATCGGCGAGATTATATTCGGTCACCTGTTTTTCGCCCCGCTTGAGGGTGGGCGGCACGCGGCGAAGGAGATGCAAGCCCAGCGATTCCATGGTGCCTGCAGGCTCAGCATATTCGTCCGCGAGCAGAGAATCCGGCCAGACCAGCAGAGTTCCGCCGCCTCGAACCCAGGTTATGATCCGGTGCGTAACTGCGGACGGCACGAATTTGGCTGCGGGTAAAACGAGAAGCTTACGCCTGGCAAGGTCGCCCTGCAGGATCTTTTTTTCCGTCGTCAGGCCAACGTAGGCCCCTGCGGATTGCGATGAGTCATAGAGTTCCTCAAGAGAGGACAGATAGGGAAAGGTTCCTGTCTCCTCAGATTCCCCGGGAAGATGCTGGAGCATTGAGGTCTTTGAGTAAAGAAGAGCAACCGGCCGGGGAGCGTTAGCCAGTGCGATAATTTCAGGACTCAAACGCCGGACATCCAACGCAACCCGCATGGCCTCGGCAATGTCACTGAGGGGAATGGTATAGCTCTGCGGGAAGGACGAAGCCCACTCATTGATCGGCTCATGCGGCGTCCAATGCATGTGATTGTTCCACCACCACATGGAAATAGCTGCGTCTCCGTGCAGAAAACTGGGAAGGAGCTGATCGACCACACCATGGTACTCAAAATCTGTGACAGGCTTCGACCCGGCCAGGGCGTGCAGATACTCCGGCATCAGAGTGTCCAGCCGGTAGTTCTCTTCCAGTTCCACGGCCGTGATGCCGGAATCCGCAAGAGCCTCCTCATCAACCGCGGTCCAGAAACGCGGGCTGAAAGCGTAAAAGGGGGACCCGACGGTCAGAGGTACCTGTGGCTGAGTTTTGCGAATTTCATCCCGCGTCCAGCGAAGCTGCTGTAAGAACCGGTAAAGATTAAAGCTTGACCAATCGTACCATAGCGCGCGGTGGGACCTGGCTTCTTCAGGGTGCAGCATCGGCACGTCACTGAAGTTCGCATATCTTGTCTGCCACGTGCGGTTCGCTGCCCGAATATTTCCGTGCTTGTGCCGCAGCCAGGCACTCCACATTTCCCGGGTATATTGGCAATAACAGTTGTAAAAATACTCGAACCCCATGCTCTGGACCAGATGGCTGTGGTCGCCAAGATGGGCATGTTCGTACTTGTCGATCATTTCAGCGATAGCCGCGCGACTGTGCGGGCTTTCAAGACAGACATTGACGGGTGGACCCACCACTTCCCATGAGCTGCTGTCGCGCACGATGTGGTCGGCATGATTCCAGCCCACGCGGTGAGTGTCAGGATACTTCTGATAGGCTTTCCAGATCGGTTGGTGCTCCACGTTTTGGCGCGTAGCGCCGGCTACCAACTGCGTGCCGTAATCCGTGGCACTGTCGGCAAACCAGCGCAGCAACGGTCCTCGCTGGTTGTAAAGCATCCCAAGCAGAAGCAGGGGAGTGTGCCCCTCCCGAAAATAGCGGTCGCGGATGGTTAACTTGCTGTATGGAGGCACGGGCGGCGCCGAAAGGGCCTGGCGCTTGCCCGCGAGTTCTTCCTGCAGGTCCGTAATGGCGTGGCGGGTTCCCGCAAGAAGGAAATCCAGGGCCTGACGCTGCTCCAGGGCGCGGTCCTGCCAGAAAGCTACCAGCCGGGTATGAAAAGCCAGGTTGGCAACAAACGGATAAATTTCCTGGTACGCCGTGTCTATCTTCCGCCCGCGCGCCTGCTGGATCAGGCCATTCAGTTGCTGGATCGATTGCTCGACTTGTTTGCGCTTTCCGTCCAATTGCGGAACCGTGGTTTTGAACAGGAGATCTCCGTAAGGCTGCTTCTGGACCCTGGCTTGGTCAGTTGCCAAACGCAGGTTCGCCAGCTTGAAAACCTTATCCTGGTTAAACTTCAGAACCATGCCATCCCGCAGGAAAAGTGGGCTAAAGGAAATACCCAGGTAGGCGATATGCGCCGGGTTCACAGCCTGATCTTCGGGCGATCGCATATTCTCAAGGCTGATTTGAACGGTGTTCTTGCCTGGGCCGATGACATAGCCATCAAAGGTTCCCCCTGTGTAGGTTTGGTTCTCAGGATGGCCCGCACGATCTGAAATTCGAACGTAAACCGAAAAAGGCTCTTTGTAAGGATTTTCAACGTCAAACTTCAGGGACTTCCATCGGCTCCAGTCCGTTACCGGAAGCCGGGTAGTGGCAAACCCGGTGTCCTCATACCCACTCCAGAAAGTCGCCTCCAGAGCACGGGATGAGTTCGCTTTCAGCTCGCAATGAGTGGTCTTCCAATTTGCCCGGACAGCTTCAGGAGCAAACAGACCGGCGATTCCACCACTGCCAGAGTTCGAACATGACGCAGAAGTAAGCAGCAAAAGTGCAATAGCGGTTGCTGATAAAACAGTTCGCGTGCATGTTTTCATAATGCGCCTCTGATTAATGATGTTAAGATTGGGCCAAGCTGTGCGACTGTGATTGAAGCACGCTTCGCCCTTTCGCCGCGTAGGAGTATATAACCTTTTGGTTTCAGCGGGTCGCACAATTGCGATTGCACCTTACTCTGCCTATGATCACCCTGGAGACAACCATGAACAGAATCATGAATCGTGATATGCAGGGCAACAGATCCCTGCTGCTTCTTTGCACGTTTCTTTTAATATCCCTTGCCGGGGCGGGAATGAGCTGCACCGGGAATCGGCCATCGGAGGCCGCTGTAACCACGGTTACTTCCTTTGACTCTCAAAATGATCTTCGCCAGCTTAAAGTGACGGACGGCAAGGCTTCACTCACGACGGAAAATGTGACGAACGGGCAACAGGCGCTTAAAGTGGAATTCAGCAATCCGGAGACCGCGACGATTGAACTGAGTTCCGGTGCCAAGGCCTGGGATTGGAGCAAATATGGAGCAGTAGCCGTTGACGTTGCCAACCCATCCAATCAGGAAATCCAGGTGGGCATGCAACTGGACAACGCAGAGCCTGGCGCTGGTTCCGGCCATTGGTCGGCTAAATACAGCGGCAACGTAGCGCCCCATGCAACGGCCAGTTACTACTACGGGTTTGGCCCCAGTTCACCAATTGCCCACGGAATGCGCGGTGGACCGCCGACGGTGGCGGGAATACTGCCTTTCAGTATGATTCCGGGCGCGAATAAGGCGATCAGCGCCCAGGACATTGCCGGCCTGAAGCTCTCCTTCCAGCACGACGCCGGCACGCAAAGCGTTGTGGTTGACAACATCCGGCTGCTGCCACCCTTTAATTATGACGGCATCGTGGATCGTTTCGGTCAGTACACTCATGGAGACTGGCCAGGCAAGGTGCAGAACCTGCAAGGCCTTTCGGCACAGAAGCAGCAGGAGGTAGCGGAAATCAAGGCGCATCCCACGCTACCCGATCTCGACGAGTACGGAGGATGGGCCTCGGGCCCGCATGTGACTTCGCCGGGGTACTTCAGAACCCTGAAGCGTCATGGCAAGTGGTGGCTCGTTGATCCGGATGGCCACCTGTTCTTTTCGATGGGAATTGATGTGATTAATGTTCAACCGAACGGTGACGCCTACACCTTTGTGACCGGGCGTAAAGAAATGTTCACCTGGCTGCCGAAACCCGGTGATCCCTTGGGCAAATTCTATAGTGACGACAGCCACGTGGTCTACGGCCCAACCCAGGAAGGACAGACCTTCGGGTTTTACACCGCGAATCTGGAAAGAAAGTACGGCGCCAACTGGCTGAAGGAATGGCAAACCACCTCCCTTGCGCGACTTCGGGCATGGGGATTTAATACCATCGGCAACTGGTCCGATCCGGCTCTCTATGCTTACAAGAAAGTCCCTTACGTTGCGACCATCTCAATCCATGGCCGTTTTGCGCATATCCCCAGTGGAAATGATTACTGGGGGCCCATGCCCGATCCGTTCGACCCCCAATACATAGCGGCGGCTAATAATGACGTCCGTGCAGTCGTACAGATGCATCGTGAGGATCCCTGGTGCATCGGCTACTATGTCGACAACGAGTTATCGTGGGGCGGGGGCACCACAGACAGAACACATTATGGTCTTGCGTACGGGGCGCTCTCAGCTAGCGGCACATCACCCGCCAAGCGGGCGTTCGTTAAACAATTGCAGTCACACTACGGAAGCGTCAGGCAACTTAACAAAGCCTGGAGCACACACTTTGTCTCATGGTCGGCTTTACTGGACCAGCCCTATCAGCCGGCCGAGGTGCTGAATCCAAGAGTGAGGAAAGACTTCAGCAATTTTCTGACGCTGCACGCGGATCAGTACTTCAGGGTTATCCGCGACGCTATGAAGAAATATGATCCGCACCATCTTTATCTCGGCTCCAAATTTGCGTGGCGAACCCCGGAAGCCGTGGAGGCTTCGGCCCGCTACTGCGACGTGGTAAGTTTCGACATATACAAATCGCACATTGATCCGAAGGAGTGGGCCTTTACGACAGCTCTGAACAAGCCCTGCATGGATGCCGAATTTCACTTTGGGGCTGTAGACCGTGGAATGTTCCACACGGGACTTGTCTCAACCCCGAATCAGCAGGCGCGGGCGGCTATGTACAAACAGTATCTTGAAAACGTCGAGGACCTTCCGGCGTTTGTCGGCTGCCAGTGGTTCGAGTATTACGACGAACCCCTGACTGGCAGAGCCGGGGATGGGGAAAACTATAACATCGGATTTGTATCCGTCACAGACACGCCTTATCGCGAGATGGTGGAAAGCGCTAAGGCCGTCAGCTCCGAGGTTTACAAACGCCGGAGCGGAGAGTAGAAACGATGACAGAATAGGGCAACTCTGACCGGCCGCTTTACGCATTATACTTTCTGGCTTGTCCGTTGAAATTTGCCGGTCGGCAGGACGAATTGCCTGCAGGAGTTGAATTTAGAAGGTCGGTTCCTTCCGGGCCCGAAAGGAATTAAGAAATTGTGACCGAGGTGTTATCGGCCATCAATTGCCTGACACCTGAATCGGCTCAAAGTCGATAACAACGTGTCGCCGCCAGTGAATGCGGATACGTATTTGTGTCGGAGTCGCCGGAATCATTTGGGCAGAGATGGATTAGCAACAGCCCCGGTTCACCGGGACTCCAAACCCGATCTCAGGGGTGAAAAGATTCGCCTGAAAGGAGTTATGAAATGGCAAAGTTTGCAAAGTCGCTCCATTTATTGTTGGTCGCATTTCTTCTGATCCCATCCTCGATGCTCTGGGCGCAAGCGCAAGCGCCGGTGCACATCTGGGAAGCGCCGATGACGCTGCCAACGTATAAGATTGGCCCCCCTGAGCAATCCCCCATGTTCTTTGCGGGGCGAATCTACCAGGGCGCTGCGGGCAAGATTTATCCTTATCCGCTTTATGACAGGATTCTCGACGTTGAGGGCGACCAAACCTACCAGGCGGACTTTCTCGAAAACAAGTACGTGAAGATTTCAGTTCTTCCCCAGCTGGGCGGGCGCGTTTTCTCTGCGACGGACAAGACAAATGGCTATGACTACGTCTACCGGCAGAGAGCGATCAAGCCTGCGCTGATCGGCATGATCGGGGCCTGGATTTCCGGCGGCATGGAATGGGACATCCCAAGCCATCATCGCTCGACCAGCTACCTTCCGGTGGAGCATCGGCTGGTGAAGAATGCCGATGGCAGCAGCACCATCTGGGTAGGCGATGTGGACCTGCAGACAAAGATGCAGTGGCTGGTGGGGCTCACGCTTTACCCGGGCAAGTCGTATTTGAAGGTGACAACCAAGCTGCTGGACGGGGCGCCTGTTGTGCAATCGTTTCTGGATTTCACGAACGCCGCGATGCACGTGAACAAGAACTACCAGGTGATCTTCCCGCCGGACACGCAGTTTGCCGTGTTCCACGCCAAGGTGCAGTTCACCCACTGGCCCATCTCGCATGAAGTATTTATGGGAGTGGATTACACGCGCGGAGTGAACATCAGCTGGTGGAAGAACAATCCCGCCAGCATGTCCTTTTTCGCCTGGAATTTTAACGGCGATTTCTTCGGCGGATACGATCACGGGGTGAATGCGGGCACGATCGGCATCCAGAACCATTATGTTTCTCCGGGCGCCAAGTTCTTTGAGTGGGGCAACGGCCCCTCAGGGGAACTGTGGGACAAGATTCTCGACACCAGTGGACCCTATCTCGAGTTGATGTCGGGCAATTACTCGGATAACCAGCCCGACTACAGTTGGATTCAGCCTTATGAAGCGAAGGTTGCGAACCAATACTGGTACCCCATCCGCGGCATCCGCGGCGCGAAGAACGCGAACCTGAATGGAGCCGTCAATCTTCAGATCGAACCCTCAGGGAAGGTCTTCTTTGGCTTCTCCGCTACCCAGGCATTCGAGGGAGCGAAAGTCGTTCTGACGGGAAAGGGACAAACGCTCTTTGAGCAGACCGTTGATATCAATCCGGGAACGCCTTTTACTCACGAGCTTGCTTTGCCGGCCGGGGTGACGCAGTACGATCTGAAGGCCGCGCTTCTGGATTCGAAAGGGAATGAGTTGGTGAGCTACCAGCCGGTGAAGCTGGCGCCGGAAGCGATGCCGCCCACGGTGAATCCTCCCAAGCCGCCCGCCGAAATCAAAACCGTTGACAAGCTCTACCACACCGGGTTGAGGCTGGAGCAGTTCCACAATGCAACGGTGTCACCCTTCCCTTATTTTGAGGAGGCGCTGCGCCGCGATCCTGAGAATTACGAAGTGAACACCGCTCTGGGCCGCATCTATTGCGAGCGCGGGCAGTGGCAGGAGGCCATCAAGCACCTGAACATGGCGCTTCATCGGGCAACGGACAACTACACGCGCCCCAAGGACGGCGAAGCCTACTATTATCTGGGCGTCGCCGAGAGAGGCGAGGGCCAGAACCAACAGGCTGAGAATGCGCTTTACCGGGCTTCGTGGAGCGAGGCATGGACGGCCGCGAGCTATTTTCAACTTGCGGAACTGGAAGGGCAAAAAGGCAACTGGGCGAGGGCGGCCGACGACCTCGATCATTCCCTTGACTACAACATGCAAAATGCCAAAGCCTGGGACCTGAAGGCTGTCGCGTTGCGGAAGCTGGGGCGCGACCAGGAAGCCGAGGAGGCCGCCCGGAAAGCTCTGGCCATCAACCCCCTTGACCTTTGGGCCGCGAATGAGCTGAAGCTGATGAACGCCAGCGACCAGCCGAAGATTGACCTGGGCGACGCCTTGCAATCGAACCTGTGGCTGGCGCTCGACTATTACCACTCGGGACTTGCGGGTGAAGCCGAAGCGGTCATCAAGCGACTGGTTGCCGCAAGCCCTGATCCTGCGAGCGTCAACCCGCTTCTCTATTACTACCTTGGCTATCTTGCCCAGCAGCGCAAGCAGGCGGATGAAGCTTCCAAGTACTTCCACTTAGCGCGGCAAATGCCTTCGACCTATGTGTTTCCATTTCGGGTGGAGACCGTCAAGGTGCTGGAAGCGGCGATGAAGGCCGACCCGGGAAACGCGCGCACGCCTTACTATCTCGGAAACAACTTATACTTTCTCCAGCAGCACTCAGCCGCCGTCAGGATGTGGACGAAATCTGCCGACCTGGACAGCTCGTTCGCGCCGGCGTGGCGCAATCTTGCCTTCGCCTACGAGCATGCGGAGAAGAACACCGCAAAAGCCATTGCAGCCATGGAGAAGGCTGTGGATCTGGAAAAGAGCAACGCCTATTACCGGTACGAACTCGACGTGCTGTACGAAGAGGGCAACGTCCCGCCCCAGAAACGGCTGGCATCGCTTGAAGCCGACCCAGCAGGAGTTGCCGGGCGTTCCGACGCGCTGGCGCAGGAGATTCGGGTCAACGTTCTGCTGGGCCGGTACGACCGCGCCATCGGGTTGCTGAAGGGCCATGAATTCCACAATTGGGAGGGCCAGGGCGATATTCATGACGCCTACATGAATGCCTACCTGCTGAGAGGCAACAGGGAGTTCAGGGCAGGCAGGTTTCAGCAGGCGCTGCAGGATTACGAAGCATCACTCCTCTACCCCGCGAACCTGGAAGTCGGGCAACCCTATCGCCAGCCAAGACGGGCGAGGTTGATTATCTGATGGGCATGGCTCAGGAGAAGCTTGGGAATAGCGCAAAGTCGCAGGAGCTGTTCCGGGAGGCCGTGGCTTCTCACTCGCGCTTTTTAAGCCCCGAGATGGAATATTACCAGGGTCTGGCAGCGTTGAAGCTGGGGCAGAACGCCAAAGCACAGCGACTGTTTGACAACCTGATTGCACGAGGCCAAAAGATGTTGGCTGGGAACTCGGAGTCAGGATTTTTCGCCAAGTTTGGCAGCGGGCGGTCGGAACGCTATCGGATGGCCGACGCCCACTACCTGATCGGCCTGGGGAATCTTGGAAAGGGCACAACGGAAAAGGCCCGGGAAGAGTTCCAGCAAGCCCTGAAAATGGACATCAACCACCTGGGCGCAACGGCACAGTTGATGGCAATGTCCGGCACGAACACGAGGGCTTCGCGATAGAACTCTGCAGGGCATGTTTCCGGCTCGGGTGCCAGAGGCGGAAGACAATCAGAGCCTGACTGAGAGAAGAGCCTCAACTGCAACTACGGGACGCAGCCACTGCGGTTGCGTCCCAGTAGTGTGCGTCTATGCTCGCAGGCTTCCAATTGCTTGCGGCACCTCGCGCTGACTCGCATGGCAGAGTCCGGGTGCGACGCCTTTACGCTGGCCCGGTTCGCCCGTGAAAGGACGATCACGATTAGCATGCGATTCTGCCATCCGCAGGCTGAGGCCGTTCAGATGTCATTTCGAAGACTGCCAGCGGGGTGGGCGCTCCCTACCCAATCCTTTACTAATTTCCCTGCCCTGCCAGTTGGCAGCTCTGACGTGTCTGTAAGCAATTCCAAGTAAGGAAGAAATGGCGCGCCTGGAGGGGCTCGAACCCCCGACCTACAGATTCGAAGTCTGCCGCTCTATCCAACTGAGCTACAGGCGCGAAAATTCAACTCTATCAGCTTGATGCCACTCCTGGCAACAGAGGCGCCGGGCGGCCGTCTGCTGCACTCTGTTACTACTTTGCGGACATTAGCAATGATGCCGGGGTGAGACCGGGCGAAGTTGCCCTGACGGCAATCTCACCCACTTTCCCCGTGCTTTGGAGATTGATGGCGGCGATTCCTGTAATCGCGTCAATTTCGGTCGCGCCGCCGAGGAGGCGACCGGGGCCCGCTGCAGAAAACTCAATCCAGTTTTGTGCCGTTGGAACAACCGTTCCGGCAGAGTCAACCACATCGGCCTGGATGAAAACCACATCAGCACCATCAGCAACAAGCGATTCCTTGTCCGGCTTCAGCACAACACCCTTTGCCGGGCCGGCGGTGCGAATCTCGTGGCGGACCGTCGCACTTCCCTTCTTCCCAACAGCAAGCAGTGTACCGGTCCGATAGGCAACTTCATCCCAAACAAAAGGCGGGTGCCGAAGGTGCGATCCCGGCAGCTTTGCCTTCGCAAACTGTTCGCGCAGTTGCTCGGGCTCGTGATATTTCTCCACCAGCAGCCGAAAGTCCTGCCAGACGCGCTCCTGGGTGGCCGGCTTGCGCACACCGAGGCTCTGGCCGTTCAGGAAAAGTTCAACCGTATCGCAATTGCTGTAAATTCTCACCTTGCGGCTGCGGCCCGCATCTTCAGGCCAGGTCCAGTGGCCCACGATATGGATCATGGGCTTCTCCGTCCACTGTGACTGCAGGAAGAAATAGGCGTTCTTGGGGATGCGCCACATGTCGGAAACGCCCAGGTAGTCATTGAAGGGCCAGCGGAGAGTCAGCCGCCCGTCACGCGGGGCCCAAAGACTCCTCGTGACCGAGCCATTCGGCTCACCACAGTCATTCATGCACCACTTGGCCGTGCCAAGCCACGGAACGGCATTCCACTGCATCAGGAACCCTTCCTGGATTAAGGCCATCTCGCTGTCCGCCACGACCTGGATTCTGCCGCGATTGATCAACGCCGGTCCTTCCCGGCCGCGCTCACACGAAACGGCTCCCCATTCGTTCCAGATGTATCTCTTCTCCGGATGCTCTTTTTGCGCCTGCAAGAGATCTTCGTAACTGGTGGCGTCCATAATGTCGGTGACGTGCGGGCAGCGGCCCGCCGTCCATCGGGCGGGATCAAGTGTGTGCGTGTATTCGGAGAGCTCCACAAAGTCTTCGGGATATTTGTAAGTGCTCAAATCATCTGCAAATCCCCAGATGATGACTGAAGGACGATTGCGGTCCCGCTCAATCATCTCCCGCAACTGATGCTTAAGGTCGTCCATGAGCGGCCGGGGGAACCTGGTCGCGTAAACCGGCTTATCGCCTTCCTCATCGGGAGGGTAGATGTGGATGGCGATGTTTGGGACCTCCTCCCACACCAGGATACCCAGCTCGTCACAGGTGTTGAGAACGGCGGGGTCCTGCGGGTAATGCGACGTGCGGAAGAAGTTCACTCCCATCTCTTTCATCAGGCGAACATCCTTGATACCGATGGCTTCCGGCACCGCGGGGCCCAGAAAGCCATAGTCCTGCCGCCGGTTCACTCCGTGCAGATTAATTGGCTTCCCGTTCAAGGTGAACCCGACCGATGCATCGTGGCCCATAAAACGGATTCCAAACCGCGTTACCCATCGGTCCAATGCACGATCACCTTCAAACAGGGTTGTCACCAGACGATAAAGGTGTGGGGAATCGGGAGACCAAAGCTGAGGATCGCTGATCGCCTCCGTCTTCTGGTCGAAGGATTTCACCTGGCCTGGCCCAATCCCTGCTTGCGCTTCCAGCTTCGCCCTGGATTGCCCCGCCGCGTCCACCACCTCGCTCTCCACCCGGACGGTGCGGGAGGAACGGCTCTGGTTCTCCAACCAGGTGCGAATGCGAACGACCGGGCGATCCGGGTCGCCCTCAAACGTCACCCAGGTTCCGTTGTAGCGAACGTGCACGGGATCCACCACTTCCAGCCAGACTGAACGATAGATCCCTCCATAATTGGCGACGTTCCTTTCCTCGGCCGGCGCAATGAAAGGAGACAGGACATCATCTACCTTCACGGTAACCACGTTCGCCTTGCCAAACTCAACCTCATCTGTGACGTCGAAAGCAAAGCTTGTGTATCCACCTGTGTGTTGGCCCACGTGCCGCCCGTTAACCCACACGTCGGCTATCTGGAAGACCCCATTGAAGTGCATCAGCACCCGGCGGCCACTCCAGCCATGAGGAACCTCCAGGCCTCTCCGATACCACCCAACGCCGCGAAAATGCCCTGGCGCCACGAAGGGATTATCGGGACTGGCATCCCAGGTGTGAGGAAGCACGACGTTTTGCCACGCGCTGTCGTTGTAGCCGGGCCGTTCCGCCCCAACAAACTCCGGCTCAGTCCCGGCACCCGGCGTTCCCTGCCGCTTGAAGCGCCAGCCCGCGTTCAGCGACTCCGCAATTCGGTAGCCGGAACCTGCCTCCTCGCCGGCCGAACCAGTCCCCGCGGGTTCTGCACCCTGCGCACGCAATCCTTTCATTCCGCTCGCGGCAACGCCCGCCACCGAGGATTCGATAAACTGCCTTCGTGAAATTCCCTTCCCGGCCATTGCAGTCCTCTTTCTTGTCATCGGGCTACGAATGGAGGTTGAACACGCGCTCCGCGTGGATCCGGCTGAGTCGCAAATCTTCCTCCAGAGGTCGCTTGACGACAGTCTGTTTCATGTAGGCAAGTTCCACAACCAGCAGCGGCTTCAGATTGATTTCCTCAAGGTACGCTGCAATTTTGCGGTAATCAATGTCGCCGTTTGTAAAGGATTCCAGCCACACTTTATGGTGTGAATTCCTGAGATGCAGGCTGGCCACGCGACGACCGGCCTCGCGCAACAATCCCATCGGGTCCTGGCCGCCCTGATAAACCCAGTCGATGTCGAGGCAGATCCAGACGTACTTCGGGTCGGTGTGGTGAAGGTTATAGCGCCACTCGCGCGCGTTGTCGGCCATCTGGGGAGCGTGGGCGTGCGTCCAGAATTGAAAGCCCCGGTCCGCCAGTTCGCGTCCCAGAAGATCGAGCATCTTTGCCTGGACAGCAAGCTCGGCGTCCGTTTTGGGCACGTCGTGTGGTTTCGGATCCGGATTGTTGACGACAGCCCGGCACCCCAGCTTCTTGCACAACCCCGCAATCTCCAGAGCCCGGCTGATGGTGCGGTCAGCCAGATCGCGCCTGTGCATCGATCCGCCTACATAAACCGACGGCATTCGAAGGCTGTTTGCCTGCACCAGTTCCAGCACGCGACCGCGAAGGTCCGGCGTCAGGAAGCCCTGGTTTAATTCGATATTCCGGAAACCGGCGTTGTGCGCCATCGGAAAGATTTCGTCGAGGACATCGGCAAGCTCTTTGTGTTGCCGCTGGGCGTATTGCTGAAAAATGTAGCCCTCAACCGACAAGCGGCTGGTTTGGTAGCGACTTGCAGCCAGGCTCAGCAATGCGGCCGGCCCCAGCAGCAAAACATCGCGGCGTTTCATAGCAATAGTCCTTCCCGTTAAGAAACTGAAGGGCGACAGCGATGGTTATCGTTCCCCAAGGCCCGTGCTTTCCCACCGTTCCCCGCACCGCAGCACATGGTACGGCTGGCCAATCGCTTCCGCCACGTCAACAAACTCCTGCGGATCTGCCGTGTTGAAGGCGAACATCTCATAATGGCAGGGGATGACGACGCGCGCGCCCATGGCCTTTCCGAGTTCCGCGGCTTCACGGGCGTTCAGGTTCCCGGCCACGCGCCGCTCCGGGGCGCGGCCATTGATGGGCAGCAGAGCAACGTCGATTGGAAACTGCCGCAACCGCTCCGCCATGCCCTCGTAAAGAAGCGTGTCGCCGCTGTGATAAACAGTCCACGGGCCGAACTGCACAACGTAGCCCAGATATTCCGGGCCCAGTTCTTCGTGAGCAGCGGGCACAGCTGTCAGCTTAAACTCGCCCAATCGAGACAGACTCACCGTCGCGAAGGCCCAGCGGCAATTTCGCATCGATGTTCAGGCGTTCGGCCACGAACTGACGGTTCGCTTCCGGCGCAACAAGTTTCAATTCAGGGTTGGCTTGCAGCAGCGGGCGCAGCGTTTCCCCGTCAAGGTGATCGGTATGGTTGTGGCTGGACGTGACCACGTCAATAAAATCCAGGCGCGAGGAGTCAACCGCCCGCGCAGTCATCCGGACGTGCGGCTTGTCGGTGGCTGCGTACTTTTTGGTAAGCGAGTCAGACAGGTAAGGATCAAGCAACAAATGGGCTCCGCGCCATTGCACGAGGAACCCGCTCTGCCCGAGCCACCAGAGGCGAAAGTGTCCGTCGTTCACAGCGGCGGCGCGAACATCGGCCAGAAACTCGTCGTCCTGCAAAACCGGCTGGATCATTCGATGCCCAGCTCCCGGCGGACAATTTTCACTCCGTCCACCAGCGAGTTCAGCTTCTTCCTTGATGCCCAGCGCGCCGTCTGGCTGAGCCCGCAATCGGGAGCCAGGGAGAGGCGCTCGGCAGGCACAAACCGAAGGCAATCGCGGACGCGCGCGGCGACATCTTCAGGGGTTTCGATGTAATAACTCTTCACGTCAATCACGCCGACGGCCACGTCCATCCGCTCAGCCACGGGTTTGATCAGTTCCAGTTCTGCAAACTCGCGGCTGGCCATTTCAAAATGCATCTCGTCAACCGGCAGATCGAGGAACGCAGGAAACATGGGCGTGTACCGCCGCGGAGCAACCGCACGGCCCTTGTAGTTTCCAAAACACAGGTGCGTGGAAAGCCGGCAACGTCCCTGCACGCCTTCCACCGTGCGGCGGAAGATATCCACCAACCGCCGGGGGTCTTCCCGATGCGCGTAGCAGCTCATGGACGGCTCATCGACGCAGATTTCCTGGCATCCCGCCTGCACCAATGATTCCAGTTCGCGCCGCACGATGGGAACCAGCGCCTCGGTAAGTGCAAAGCGGTCCGGATAAGATTCGTTTGGGATCAACCGGCCGCTCAGAGTAAAGGGGCCGGGCACGCTGACCTTGAGGGCCTCGCCCGCAGGGGCGATTCGCTTCAGGCGTTCATAGTCGCGAACCGTGCCAAGACCGTTCGGGGCCTCGATCTTTCCCGTTAAAGTGTGCTTTCCGCGCTGATCATGTCCCGGCGGGCCGAACCGGCGCGCTGGCTCGGGTTCAGCAGAAATCCCGCTGAGGAAGCCGTAGAACGACAGGTTGAAATCGAGCCGCGTCTGCTCGCCATCGGTAATCACGTCGAGGCCGGCATCCAGTTGGTCTTTCACAGCGGCAGCAACGGCGTCATCGAGCATTTCGTCCAGATCGGCGGGCCCGAACTGGCCGAGATGTGCCGAAGCAAACTCCAGCCATCCCGGAAAAGGATAGCTGCCAATCACCGTGGTTCTAAGCGGGCATTCTTTCATAGCTCAACCTGTTACCGACCATCCGCCGTCAACGGCCACCACCTGGCCCGTTACGTGGCGGGACCGTTCGCTCAGCAGGAACAGCGCGGTTTGCGCAACGTCAGAGGCCTCAAGCAGGCCGGCGCTCAACGGCTGCTTCTGCCGGATGAACTCTACAACTTCCGGGTCAGCTTGCGCGCGTGCGCTCATGGGAGTTTTCACCAAAGCGGGAGCGATCACGTTCACCCGTATGCCTTTTGGCGCGTAATGCGCCGCCATGGCCCGGCTCATGGAAATGATGGCGCCTTTGCTGGCAGCGTAAGCGTGGGTCGAAAAATGCCCGGGCTCGGGAGAAAACGCCAGCACGCTTGCCATATTCAGGATCGCTCCACCGCGGCCGGCTTCGAGCCAATGGCGAACTACCGCGCGGCACATCAGGAATGTGGGCCTGGCGTTGGCCGCAAGCGTCTGTTCCCATCCTTCCACCGTGCATTCGTGGACAGGCCCATCGCCAAAGCCGCGGCCGCTTGCTCCCGCCACGTTAAAAACCGCATCGAGGCGGCCAAATTGCTTCAGGCAGCTTGGAAACCGCACCATCAGCGGCGGAAGGTTCCCGCAAGTCGCCGGCGAAATATCCAGACCCTTCAATCCTGGCACCCAAATCGCGGCACTGAGGTTCATCGAGACCGGCAATGAAAACCCTGCAACCTTCCCGTCCAGCCAGCAACGCCGTAGCTTCGGCAATTCCACTTGAACCGGTAATCAGCAGAACGTAGTCCATACGAACCGGCGGTCAGTATTTGACGCGCACCCAGCGCGACGAGCGCATCGACTGGTAACCCGCGTCGAGGACGCAATTGACGATGTACCCGTCCTCATAAGTTTCGCGAGGCGCCGTGCCATGTTGGACGCATTCAACAAAGTGTTTCATCTCGGCCTGGTATCCGTAGGCAAAAGCCTCTTCCGGAAGCGGCCGGGTCCAGCCAAAATCAATCTCCGCTTTCTCCACCACATACCCGGCGGACTTGGTCGAAAAACTCGTGATCGGCGTTCCGCGCGTAACGTCCGTGAAAATCGAGCCTTCAGACCCGTGGACCTCATTACGCAGATCGAGGCCACCCTTGGTGGTCCATGACAGTTCGCAGTGGCCGATGCCGCCGCCCGCGAACTTGAGAACCAGCAGGGCGTTGTCTTCGCCCTTGGTCTTCTTGTGATGGACCAGCCGCTCGCCCCATGCCATCACTTCGACGATGGGATCATCTTTGCCGAAAAAGTACCGTGCCGCCGCAATGCAGTGGCAACCGAGATCGTTCATGGCGCCGCCGCCCGTCTTTTCAATGTCCCAGAAGTGAGGGCTGTGCGGGCCGCCGTGCGATTCCCTGGAACGCACCCACAGGACGCGGCCGATGCCGCCTTGCTCGACGGTCTCGCGGGCTCGCACGACGCAAGGCGCAAAGACTTCTGTTTCCGCGTACCCGTGCGTCGCACCCGAACGCTTTGCCGCATCGAACATGGCCTTCGCCTCTCGGCGATTGCGGCCCAGCGGCTTGGTGCAGACCTGATTCTTTTTTGCACGCGACAACAAGAGCGAAACGGGAAGGTGGACTTCATTGGGCAGGGCGATCACGTAAAGATCGATATCGGTTCGAGCGATCAATCCTTCGAGGTCCGTGGTAGCTTCGGGAATGGACCATCGCCGTGCAAACTGTTTCGCCCGCCGGCGGGTGCGCGAAAAATTCACTGCCACCTGCTGCCCGTTCACATTGGCGAGGCCTTGCAGATAAAAATCAGCCACAAAACCCGAACCGAGCATGGCAATGCGGACGTTATTCATAGAGGTGACGAAGGCTCCTTCGGTACGCTTCGTAGAATCGCTCCAGCTGCTCTTCGGCGCTGGTGTTCCCCACAAACTGGTGGCTGGGAAGCAACTCCGGCTTGACGCCACGAGCCAGCAGGCGATCAGCAACTTCGCAGCGGAGCATGTTGATAATAGCCGCGCCCGTCACCGTAGAAGCGGGTCCGGTGCGCCATTCGAGGCCGGGCAACTCCACGACACAATCACCCGGCGGGCAATGGTTGTCAATCACCACGTCCGCAAAGTCGATGAGCTTTTTGCCTGAGGAATGCGCGGGCGGTGACTGTTCCGAGTGACCGCGGGACACGATGGCGATGACGGGCAATCCGCGCTTCCGAGCGCCCGCAGCCATTTCCACCACCACGGGACGGATGCCGCTGGTTGAAATGATGATGAAAGCATCGTGCGGCCCAAAGCGGAATCCGTTGAGGATCTGCTCGGCGTACCCTTCGTATTTCTCCAGAAAGAGCGGTGCCCGCAGGCCGTTGGCTCCCACAATCGCCGCGTGATTTGAAAGGGATTGTTCGACCAGGGCCACAAAACCCGGAAAGCATCCCTGGCGCGGCGTCATTTCCTCGCACATCATGCGCGAGTGGCCGTTCCCAAACAGAAAAACCAGGCCGCCCTGGGCAATGGACGAGGCGCAGATTTCCGCGGCATTCTGAATGGCAGGTAATTCCTGCTCGCGAAGTTCCTTGAGCAGTTGAAACGTCTTCTCGAAATATTGTTCCGCAGCACTCATTTTGTTCAACGCATATATCAGACTGACCGCAACGGAGTCAACCCGCAGCGGGTCCTCAGACCTGAAAAATAACCCTTTCAGTGGCTGGCGATGATCCGCGCGGCACTCCGGTATTGACAACCCGCCGCCGTTCGACTATGAAAGTACCACCATGTCGAACGATCAGAAAAGCTCGCCTGCCTGGAATGTTCTTGGACTGGATATCGGTGGAACCGAAATCAAAGCAGCCCTGGTGAACAGCCAAGGCGATATCATAGCATCTCACCGGACATCCACGCCCGGGACATTGTCCGCCTTCCAGGAAACCATCAAGACACTCGCGGGACATCTCCACCTCGATGAAGTGGCTATCAGAGGTGTAGGCGTAGGCTGCAAAGGCATCGTTGACCCCCACACGACGGAAGTGCTTGCGCTGCCGGGAGAGTTGAATTATCTGCAAGGACGCCGGCTGAGTGAAATCCTCGGGCCGTCTCGTCCCGGCTCCCTGTCCGGTTGCAGCCGACAACGACGCACGGGTGGCCCTTATCGGAGAGCACCAGTGGGGCGCAGCGCGGGGCCGGCAGAATGCCATGATGCTGACGCTGGGCACCGGTGTCGGTGGCGCCATCCTCGCCGATGGAAAAATCTTGCGCGGAGCCGGCGGAGTGGCCGGACATCTGGGGCACGTCACCGTTGATCCGAACGGCGGCCTCTGCATCTGCGGGAATCGGGGATGCCTGGAAACCGTCTTTTCAGCCCGCGCCCTTGAGGCTGAAGCGTTTGCAGCCATCCATCGTGGGGTGAAGACGCAGCTTCAGGGCATGGGGTCACCGCCGAGTTGCAGCGACATCTTTGAGTGCGCCCGAAAGGGTGATGAAGTTGCACGGATCATTGTCGAGCGCACCACATTGATTCTGGGAAGCGCTATCGCGGGCCTGGTTCACGTGCTCGATCCCGAAATCGTCATCCTGGGCGGACAAATCACCCGGGCTGGCGATTGCCTGTTTGATCCGATTCAGCGCGAAGTTGACTCGCGCACCCGATACCTGCTTCGCCGAAAGGTCCCGATTGTCAGGGCACAGATCGCCGAACCCTCCGGGGTTGTGGGCGCTGCCGCACTGGCGATTGAGGCAGCCACCGGCACAGATGCCCATGCAGGCAACTAGGCCCGTGTAGATCATTTTCCATTCCTTCGAAAATCCGCCCTGAGAGGAGATTGGGTCAAATGAAGCAGCAACTTGCAATCCTTACATTAGCACTGCTGTGCATCTCCGCAGAGCCAGCGCATCTCCGCGCCGCTGGAGGCTATTTTCGCGTCGAACAACGGTCAGGAATCTGGTGGTTTGTCACACCGTCTGGCAAGCTGACGCTCTCCGCCGGCGTCAACCACGTTTCCTATCAGGGCGACGTCATCCACGGAACCACACAGCACCCCTACTTCCAGAACGTCTCCAGGATTTATTCCAGCAAGGACGCCTGGGCGCAGACTGAACTCAAGCGACTGCGCCTCTGGGGATTTAACACCATCGGTTCGTGGTCCGACCCGGTCCTGTGGAGCCACACGATGCCCTACACCGTGATTCTCAACATCGCCACCCGCTCCGGCGCCGACTGGCTCAAAGGGATTCCTGTGGATGTTTACAGTCCGCGCTTCGAAGCCACGGCGCGGAAGATTGCGAAGGACGAGTGCGCCCCCCGTGCGAACGATCCTGAACTGATCGGGTACTTCAGTGATAACGAACTCCGCTGGGGACCCGACTGGCGCGGCAAGCAGAACATGCTGGCGATGTACCTGAATCTGCCTCCGAACGCGCCCGGCAGGCTGCATGCCATCGATTTTCTGAAGGAAAGATATTCCAGCCAGATCCAGAAGCTCAACCAAGCCTGGGGCGTCCATGCAAAAAGCTTTGCAGACGTTCCCTCTGACGCCACGACAGAAGCTTTCCGTTCCGACAATTCTGAATTCCTCGGCAGGGTCGCCCGGCGTTACTTCCAGGTCTGCGCCGGCGCAATCCACGGAGCCGACCCCAACCATCTCTACCTCGGCGCCAAATTTGCGGGAACTCCGCCCGATCGCGTGCTGCGGGCTTCGCATGTTGCCGATGTGGTATCGGTAGACATTTACCGGTTTGATCCACGCCCGATGGTCAAGCACATCTACAAACTGGCGAAGCGCCCCGTCCTGGTGGCCGAATTCGCTTTTCGCGCCGAGGATTCAGGTCTGCCCAATACCCAGGGGGCCGGGCCCAAGGTCCCGGACCAGGCAGCGAGAGCCCGCGCCTATACGGATTACGTGAAATGGCTGGAAAGCCTGCCTGAGGCGGTGGGCTATCACTGGTTCGAATGGTGCGATGAGCCAGGGGAAGGACGGTTTGACGGCGAAAACTCAAACTACGGACTCGTCAATATCCACGACAAGCCCTACAAGCAATTCGTGGAAGAAGTCAAAGCCGCAAACCAGACGGCGATATCAGTCCATCATGGCTTAATGTAAAGAATTTCAGCACCCGTGATCTGGCCACCGAACACACACCTCATTGCCCATGATTTTCGAGGCTGAATTCAGCCTGAGCATCAAGGGACAGAAGTTGAAGTTGCTCCTGAAGGAACCCTCGGAGGTATCCCTTTTCGGAAGAAATACCCCCGGGCAAATTCCTGCCTGTTCAAAGGCACAAGCTGCTCTCAGCTATTTCTTCTTTTTAGGGGGAACGACAGCGTCTTTAAACGCTTTGGCGAGACGGAACTTCACTACAGTCCTGGCCGGAATTTTGATCGCGGCACCCGTCTGCGGATTCCGGCCTGTCCTCGCCTTACGGTGCGCCTTCACAGCCTTTCCCAGGCCAGGAACAACAAACTGGCCGCCGCTCTTGGTCTCCTTCTCCGCCAGCGTCACCAGTTCTGCCAGAACGGCAGCAGCCTGTTTCTTTTGCAACCCGGTCTTGTCCGCCAGGTGAGCCACAATCTGCGATTTCGTCATCATCTTTGTCATCTCCTCTGCTGCTGAGCTTCAACTTTATATTGAGCCCGCAATTTGCCGAATTTATTTCAACGGATCTTGTCTGTCAAGCTAACTCTCAAAAGAAAACCAGCCCGGCCCGGACGGCCTTCAGGCCACGAACCCCGGAATCCTCCTGCATGGTCTTTCCAATTCGTCCAGATAGATTACCAGTATTTCCTGACTGTGCGCAATGCTGTTTGCTTTTGAGCCGCCGGCCGCAACCGGGCCTCGACTTTTTCGTTAACCTGCGCTGACGCAACAAATACTCCGTCCCTCAGCAGGATCTGTTGCTTCGACAGAGCTGGAACGCGCGCCCCGGGGATGACAATGCCCACCAAATTCAGAGGGTCGGCTGCAGAAAGCGTCACGGGCTCACCAGAAGGCAGAGCGTTGCGACTGGCGCGAAGCGATTCCACAGCGACGGGCAATCCGAACTGTTCACCGAGAAAACCATCCACGAAGCGTCCACCGCGCACTTCGGCACGGTCTTCCATGCGGCGAAACACCTGCAGCAACTCGCGCCACTTGAGCGGAAAGCTTTCGCGGGCGGTGACTTCACGGAAGACCACTCCATAACGTTCCAGCAGCGCCTTGCAGACCGATTCCGCTGCCCGCGTGCGATCAGGCACCTCGCCGGAAAACAGTACCGACCAGCGGCCGGTGCTGTGGCGCGGGCGCGTGCGGCGTCCCCGCCCCTGGCCGGAACGCCGCTTCGGATCAATCAACGCTCTCAGATTGTCAAACCCGTCAGCCGTTACCCGGCCCGCCGCCACCAGTTCCCACAGCGCGGTTTCCACTTCCGATTTCAACCGCCCACAACCGCGAACGACATCTGCAAAAAAAGAAGCTCCTCGCCGCTCCAGGAATTCAAGGACCTGGAACCCGACAGGGCTCAGGCCTGCTGAGCGGTCCCCCATGGCCGGCCTGCACAAGGCTATCCAATCAGACTCCTCGCGCGGGAAAAACGAAATCGGCGCCACGCTGGACGGCACCACGCGCTGACGGGACGCATCCCTGCCCTCACCACCTTCCGCTTGTGCCAGGATAGCCGGGTGTGGCGACATTCTCCCCCAGCCCACGGCACCCGTCAAGCACAGGCGGTCCAGCAACTGAGGATCGTAATCGGCCACTCGCCTCGACAAAATCTGCGGCTCCCAGGAACTGGCGGGAAGCTCAAATCCCTGCAACTGGCGCAGAACTTCCAGCAGACCGCGCTCGCCATGAGCCTGCGTCCCCCGCGCCATGTGCTGCCAATGGAGAAGCCATTCCATAAATTGAGCCGGCGTCACCGGGGCGATCTGCGCCCGCAGCGTTCGCAGCGTCAGACGATGGATCCGGGCCAGCAGCCGGCGGTCGCACCACTCCTGGGCGTCCGCCTGCGTGAATAGTCCGCGCAGGATGCTTCCACTCGCCTCCAGCCGCAGAAGCGCCTGGTCGACCTCTTCCCGAGTCAGCCTAAGAGCCTGCGCCAGCCGGTTGGCACTCACCGGACCCAGGTGGCCCATCCAACCTCGCACCAATTCCCAAATTGCATCTCCACGAGACGGCTCGTCGGCTTCGATACCGCGAACAGAACTCTTCGAACTGCGATTGCGGAAAGATTGCGCGAAATGTCCCGGCCTTTTCAGTCGGAACCCAGTAAGTGACGCCATTATTTGTCGCCTGCGTCGCGCGTCCCATCGATTCAAGCGTTCTGAAATAAGAGTCCCAGTTTGTTGTTACGGGTTCTCCATCCGGAGCTGTGAAGCTATCCGGCAATGCAACCAGCGTCTGGAGCGTGTCGGCCATTTCATCGGCGTCACGTACATCCGGCCACGCCTCGCGGCTCACCTGTGCAATCGCAGCGGGGTCAAGCCGGCCCACTTCGCGCACCACCGATTCCGGCAGGCTCCGGCGCAGTTCGACGGCCCGCGCACGGCGTTCTTCAAGCGGAGCATCGTCGAGAAATGCGTAGGGGTTGGCGTTCAAAATCTCGTGCGAAAAGACGGACGGCGCGGCCGTATCCACGGCCCGGCACTCGATGGCGTCGCTGGATATATCAACAAGGATGCGCTTCAGACCTTCGACATCCATCGCTTCCGTCAGAGCGTCCTTCATCACCTCGCGCACCAGGGGATGATCGGGAATGTGGATGTCGCCGACGATATTCTCCTGGCACGCCGCCGCTTCAGGAAATACCGCAGCCAGCAGATCGTCCGCCTGCATTCGCTGGATATAGATGGGAACCTTGCGGCCCTGCCGGAACCGCAGAAGCGCCAGCGAGCGGCTGGCGTCCCAGCGCCACCGGTTGTTGAAAATGGGCGATGCCAGTACGGCCTGTTCGAGCACCGTCTCCACCGAGTGGACGTCGAGAAACCGGAAAACATCCGCAAGGGGAAAACTGTGTTGCTCGCCCAGAGAGATGTTCAGTCCGTTGTCAGTGGCCGACGCCTGCAGTTCGAAATTGAACGAGCGGCAAAACCGCTTTCGCAGCGCCAGTCCCCAGGCTTTGTTGATCCGCCCGCCGAAGGGCGCATGAATGATGAATTGCATTCCCCCGGCTTCATCAAAAAAGCGCTCGGCAATCACCGTTCGCCGGGTGGGCACGGCACCCAGCACTGACTGCCCGGCAAGATGATAAGCAACCAACTGGCTGGCACCCGAATCATCGAGGCCGCATTCCTGCTTCAGCCAGGCGATTGCCGTACTCTGGGATTCGCTTGCCTCGTCCACATTCGAGATCATGCCTGCAATGATTTCGCGCAACTCCGATACCTGCGCGGAGAGTTCCGCCGTGCGCGATGGAGCTTCACCCCTCCAGAATGGCACGTTGGGCGCGGCGCCGTGCGCATCTTCCACCAGCAGTCGGCTTCGGGCAGCCTCCACCCGGCGAATGCGCCAGGAGGTGTTGCCCAGCAGCATGATGTCGCCCGCCATGCTCTCCACGGCAAAATCCTCGTCCACGGTTCCCACCACCGTTCCTTCCGGCATGGAAACCACGGAGAACAGTGCGCTGTCGGGAATCGCTCCGCCGCCGGTGATCGCCGCCAGCCGGCTGCCTCGCCTTCCGCGCAGCCGGCCGTTGACTCGGTCGCGAAAAAGCAGGGCCGCGTGCCGCCCTCGCCGCGCGGAAATCCCGTCTGACAACATCGAAACGATCTCATCAAAGTCCCTGCGTGAAAGCTGGCCATAGGGATAAGCGCGTCGGACCAGGTGGAACAGGTCATCTTCTTTCCATTCCTCGCAGGCGCACATGGCGACGATCTGCTGCGCCAGGATGTCGAGCGGCGCAGGGGGAATTTCAAGCCGGTCCAGGTCGCCCTGCCGAATGGCCCGCACCAGCGCCGCGCACTCCGCCAGGTCGTCCCGAGTCATGGCGAACAGGCGGCCCTTGGGCACCGCGCCCCGCCAGTGCCCGGCACGTCCGATACGTTGCAGCGCCACGCCGATGGAACGCGGGGAACTCATCTGGCACACCAGGTCCACCATCCCGATATCAATGCCCAGTTCGAGCGACGCCGTGGCCACCATGACACGCGCTTCGCCGGACTTCAGTCGCTTTTCCGCAGCGAGCCGGAGCTTGCGCGAAAGGCTGCCATGATGCGCGGCCACCGCATCCTCACCCAATCGCTCGGCCAGGTGATGCGCCAGACGCTCCACCAGACGGCGCGTGTTGACAAAAACCAGAGTGGACCGGTGCTCAAGAGCAAGCTCAGAGATGCGGTTATAAACGTCCTCCCACATTTCGTTCGAGGCCACAGGTCCAAGCTCCCCGGCGGGGACTTCCACCGCAAGGTCCATGGGCCGCCCATGGCCCACATCAACCACTTCAGGCGTTGGGCGCTCCGTGCCCGCCAGAAAGCGCGCGACTTCCTCAATCGGGTTCTGCGTGGCGGAAAGTCCGATCCGGACCGGTGGGCGCCGCTCAGGATTTGCGCCGCGCACCAGCGCGTCGAGCCGCTCGAGTGACAGAGCCAGGTGCGACCCGCGCTTGTCGTCCGCCACGGCGTGGATTTCGTCCACGATCACCGTCTCCACGTGTTGCAAAATTGAACGGCTTTTCTCCGCCGTCAACAGGATGTAAAGGGATTCCGGCGTGGTCACCAGAATCTGTGGCGGCCGCTTCAGCATGGCGCGGCGTTCGGGCGCCAGCGTGTCGCCGGAGCGGACGGCCGCACGAATCTCCGGCAACTCTATTCCCTGCCTTGCGGCAAGGTCCTGGATCCCGCGTAAGGGAATCTCCAGGTTCTTGTGAATGTCATTGCCGAGGGCCTTCAGCGGTGAGACGTAAAGGACTGCCACGTGGCCGGGAAGCGTGCCTTTCAGCCCCTGTCGCACCAGGCGGTCAATGCAGGCAAGAAAAGCCGCAAGCGTTTTGCCGGACCCTGTCGGGGCAGAGATCAATACGTCTGATCCCTCGACGATGTGCGGCCAGCCCTGTTCCTGCGGCTCAGTGGGCGCGCCAAACCGCTCCACAAACCAGTCGTGGACCAGCGGGTGCGCCCAGGCAAGAGCGCTCGCTTTGGAAGTCATATTCAAATTCTAACCCGCGCTGTCCACACAGGGTTGAAGGATCGCAGCAGAGAGTTTGAGATTTCCCCAGGAAGACGAACTACGGCAAAATTCACGAGTCACACTCTGCAAGGGTGCATGGGCCAAACATGCAATTCGAGTGGCGCACCCTGACATGCGGCAGTAGACAGGCTATGAAGCTCATTGGTGGACCTGGGGAGGTTCGAACTCCCGACCCCCTGGTTGCAAACCAGGTGCTCTCCCAGCTGAGCTACAGGCCCAATGATTGATGTCTTCATTGATACTGCCCGGTAATTCAGAAACCGTCAAGGGACCGGCGGAAAATGCGGCGCGGCATTGCGATCTGCCCGCTCGCAGCAGAAAACTCCATCGGCGGTCCTCCCTATTTTGTTGGATGCAGGACCAGCTTCTGCACGCGCCAGTTGAGCAGTTCGCCCACGAAGAGCACGTTTTCCGACGGGCAGCCGATCTGGTGTACCCAGCCGAACTGGCCTGGCTGCTTGCCGGCTGTCCCGAATTCTCCCAGGATTTTGCCGTTCAAATCCAGCTTGTAAATGTGGCCGGGCCTGGAGTCGGAACTGAAGATCGCCTGGTGAGGTCCCGGCGTGATACACAACGCCCAGGGCGCACCGACGTTGGTCCACTGGGTGATGAATTTGCCATCGGTATCGAAGACCTGGATGCGGTTGTTTTCGCGGTCGCCAACGTAAATGCGGTCATTCGCGTCGATGGCAATCGTATGCGGCGTGTGGAACTGCCCCGGCGCGGTGCCGCGCGTCCCCCACTCCTTCAACTTGTTGCCGTACCTGTCGTACTTCACGACGCGCGAATTCACATAGCCGTCAGTCACAAAGATGTCGCCCTTCGAATCAAAGGCCACGTCGGTGGGACGGTTGAAGAGCCAGTCGGACGCCGCCGGCTCGGGACGGCCGGGCAGCAGATGGCTCGAGGGCTCCGGGCGCCGGCCCAGCACCATCTTGACGTGGCGTCCCGTGGGATCGAATTCGATCACCGTGCTCGAGCCCTCGTCCACGCACCAGATGTTGTCATGCTTGTCGATTTTGACGCTGTGGGCGAAAACAAACCCGTAAAGCCCGTCGCCGATGGTGCGCAGGTAGTTCCCGTTCGGGTCAAACTCCAGCAATCTTGTCTTCTCTCCGCGGTTGTAAACAAAGATGTCGCCCTTCGAATTCACCGCCACGCCTGCCGCCTCACCCAGATACATCCCCGCCGGCAGGTTGAGGAAGTTCGGGTCGGAT
>CAVSWQ010000035.1:0-87285 GCA_963731705.1 uncultured Acidobacteriota bacterium | reverse complement strand
CAGGAGTGGGGGCCGGTGGTCGAGGCCGGTCCGGAATTTACGCATTGGACAGCCAGGCGCCTGCCCGAACTGGAGAAGACCCTGGGACAAGACACCTGGGTCATTTCCGGCGAGAGCGTTGGCGGCAAGATGGCGTACAGGCTTTGCCATGTATTCAGGCCGGAGAAAATCATCCGCAGTGGCGGGGGCTATAACCTCAGAGGAAAGGGAACGGCCTTTTTGCCGCAAGCTGACGTGACGGATGAGAGCTGGTTCGGCAAATTGCTGGTTGAGCAGAACAACTTCTCCCACGGTGTGAGTGAAATCAAAGACAGAAGCGTCATCGACGCCCTGCTTGCGTTCCTGGGCCCGCCGTCAATGGCGGATGCTCCGGCTGAAATTGCCCGGCCTCAAAGTGACATGGCGTTCATGAGTCCTCCGTCCCTGGCGGGGGTTCCGGCTGAAATTGCCCAGCCTCAAAGTGCCATTGAAGGCGCTGCCCGGCCGGTGACGGCGAATGCCTATGAAGGGGACCCGGAGGCCCGGGCCGCCTGCATCGCCCACTACGGCGCGCGCTGCCTGGTTTGCGGGTTTGACTTTGAGGCCCAGTACGGCGAGCTGGGCAGGGGGGTGATGGACGTCCATCAGCTGAAGCCTCCATCCGAGGCCGGGCCGGGACACCAGATGAATCCCATCCAGGACCTCCGGCCGGTCTGTCCCAATTGCCATACGATCATCCACAAAAGAACGGTGCCGCTCACCCTGACCGAAACAAGGGCGCTGGTGCGGGTGAAATACGGCAGGGACCGGTAGGCGCAGGCGGGCCGCGCCCCCATTGTTGGGACGAGCGGCGAAGCTGAGTGGCGATGGAAGTTAGAGGGAAACAGGAAGCCTGTGAAGTATGAAGGATGAAGGATGAAGGATGAAAAAAGGCGGCGGGGGAGCGGCGAGTTTACCCTACCACGTTTGGAAGCGGCAAGGGCTTGGATAAACCCGCCGCTACGGAAGTTTCTTTCCTGCAATCACCCAATCGCAATTCGGTCAATCGTTCAATTGTCTTGAAAGACCCCTCACCCGGTCGCCATGCGCGACCACCCTCTCCCCACGGGCGAGGGCTATGGAATTTTGGTTGGGGGCCCGTTTACGGCACGGATGAGTCCGTGCCCTTTCGCAAAGGCCGGTAGCCGCGCCTCCGGTTTTATGCCGTCCGCTTTTTTCCCGCGTGCCCTCTCTCATGGGGAGAGTTGGTAGCGCAGAGTTGTTCTTGAACTCTGCGGCTTTTCGCTTCGAGATCGGGCGCCGCACGTCCCGCCCGAGAATCTAGACGTCCGGTTGAAGGGAGTGAGCCGTGAAAGGTCGACGTTTCCTGGTTGTATTGCTCGTTTGCCTGGCGGCGTGCGCATCGCTTGCCGCGCGTCCCGCCAATACGCCAACCCTCACCGCGGAACAGGCCAAAGACCACATCGGCGAAACCGCCAAAGTGTGCGGGCAGGTGGCGAGCGTGCACCTCGCTTTCAAGACCCGCGGCCAGCCGACATTTCTAAATTTCGGCAAGCCTTATCCCCACCACGTGTTCACAGCCGTCATCTGGGGCCTCGACCGTGCAAAGTTCGGCGAGCCTGAAAAGCAGTACCGCAACAAACACCTCTGCGTCAGCGGTCTAATCACGCGTCTATCGCAGCCAGCCCGAAATGGCTCTCCACAGCCCCAAACAGGTTACGAAGAAGTAGCAGGAGAAGCCAGGGAGTAGGAAGTAGGAAGTAGGGAGCAGGGAAGAAGCAGAAGGCCAAGAGCAGAAGGCGGGTGGCGCAGATACTCGCTTTTTAGTGTCTGCGTTCCCGCGCAGCGGGACGTTTCTGTTCAGCTTCGTGGCAGCCGGTCCGCGGCGATAATTGCGGCACTCCGCGAAAAACAACAGAGCCAGCTTGACCAGGGCCATTCACTGAATTAACGGTGCGCCGTGGCATCGCACCATTTTAACCCCACTCAGCTTCGCTGACCGCAGACATTAAAAATCAATGTCTGCGCCACCCGCGCATGGTAGCGCCGACCGTCCCGCTCTGCGGGATCTGCGGGCTTTTGTCCTCATGTGAGAAAAGAGCCGCTAACCTCCACCCCGGAGGACCGCATTACCCCCTCACTCTGTCAGTACTTTGGCGGTTCTTGCTCCCTGAAAATTTGATTGCAACAATAACAAGCGGCGCGGCCTGCGAGCGCCACGGGCTTAAGGTCCCACCCGTTTACCTGGTTCAAATAGCTGGGACGGTTTTCGAAAATGAGAGGAGAGAGGAGCACTTGGCCGGGAGCAGCGCTCTCCTCCAATTTTGCAGCCTGGACAGCAGGCGTGCCAAGGAAGACAAGCTTATTTCTGTTCCGAATACCGACGCGAGCAACCACGACGGTTCCATAATCAACACCAATGCCGCAGGATAACCCTGGGTACCCTTTTGAAGCGAGTTCGGGAATCATTATTTTTGACATAACGGTTTGCATCCAGAGGGCGCAAGTGACCGCATCGTGGATAGGCCGGACTGAAATGTCGGTAGCCGGCCTCCAGAATGCGACCAGTATCCTGTCCCCGGCGCAGTCTACTACCTCACCTTTGAAGTACGCCGCGATCCTTGACATTTCGGACACAAAAGTGCTTAGTACAATCAAGGTTGACCGATTTGGAGACGTCGTGACCAAGTCCGTGAACCCTCGCAAGTCGGAGTAGAAAATTGCGGCCCTCAACTGTCTCCCATCTGACAGACCGAGGGCATCCATGCTTGGGAGAACCCTGCCGAACGTACTGATATTGCCCTGCTTGGCATGCTGAACCTCCCGTCTGATTCTTGCCCTGGAAACCGTGAGGTCTAATCTCGGCTTGGCACGGGTGGGAATCGGCGGAAGCACAGGCGGCGGGGAGGGGAGGCGTCCCAGCGTCTGCGGTGGCGGGGCGGGAAGGACAGGCTCTTCCACCTGGGGCCAGGTAACTCCGAGGTTGTCTTTTCGTTTCGATGCAAGAGAATGGTCAAGCAACAATTTCCAAAGTGGATCACTCATAAGAAGTCACATGCCCTTTAATAATAAGATTGCTGCGACAACTCCAAGAGCCCAGGCTGAGGTTGCCACAAACAGCCAATTTCTTGCCCTTTTGAGATTTTCCATTTTGTCTCGGACGATATGGGCTAGTTCATACACTTGGTCAGATACGTTTTTCAATTCAGCTGCCTCGGTCAGACCAAACAGAGCCCGATGGTACCCCTCGCTTTTGTCATGAAGCAAAACGTGCTCCCAGTACATCAAGTCGCTAGCCTTTGCTGGAGCAGAATAGTGCAGGGCGTGCCTGGGTAGAACGCCACGGACAAGGAGCAAGAAGATGGCTACCGAACCCGTTATTGCGAAGGTGACCCATGTGATGCAAAACACTGCACTTAGAACCACAGGTGCGCTCAGGCATAACGCAAATTGGATTTTATCGAACCCTTTCCCCAGGAATTCCAGTCCTAGCCCGACAAGCAGGAACATGAAACCCGTTAGGGCTCCCGCTTTCGTATCCGCGAAGCGAATCAGGTTCTGCAAATTGTCAAAATTGTGGTAGGCAAATCGGAGTTGGGAGCCAAAGCTTTCGCTTCTGGGGTTTGACAGTTGTCGTTCCATACGAAAACCTATTCGCCGGTCGGACGGCAAACACGGCCAGACATTTTCTGCTGCTGGACTTCCTGACTACAGGGGAACCGACGGTCAGAGCAGGCATCGTAATAGCCGCCCTCAAGGCTCCCATGTCCATGCTGACCCGTAAATGGCACTGTTGTCAAAACTGTTCCAAGTGAGGGGCTCCCACATAGGGCGACCGTCGTGTCCGAACTTCGCGTCGTCACTCATCGAATCGTATACCACCCTCGTAATGTAAGTGGCCTTTGTCGGGGGTAGGGCAGATAACTTGGCGGCGTGATTTGCAGCGCGCCCGACCCACACCAGGTCATTCGCACCGCGCGCCCCCGTCTTGGCTACGAAGAGCTGGCTTGTGTCAATTCCTGCGACATGGGAAAGGCTATAGCCATTTTCAGGATACTGCCTCTTTATCGCAGGGTTGATGACCTTAATGGCGGCGTAGTTGATCCCCATGGCTGACCTGACGGCAGAAGTGTTTTTTGTTTCCCCAATGTAGACCGCCATAATCCTGTCACCGTCGTATGCCGTAATCTCGCCCCCATATTTGCGTATGATTCTTGCCGAGCAACGCAGGAAGGCCTTGTAGATTTCCGCTGCGAAGTGTGGCTTTTGGCCATCAACCAGCCCGGTAGACCCCGCCATGTCAGCGTACAGGACCGTCGCATTCAGCCTGACCGCGACGTTGCCCAACGTGAGGCTCTCGCCGTCAGGCACGACGTATCCGTCGCGCAACTGCCACCTTGCGCTGAAAATGTCTGCAACTTCAGCGTCCAACTCATCCTTCAACGCCACTTCAGACTCCTTGCTGATTAGCGGTGCGGGTCGGCGGCTGCAGCCCGGCCCATTAGCTGTTTGGCCTGAGTTTCCTCGCGGCTCGTCGCACGGCCTCTTCGCTGATTTTCCCGGCCAATTTCCTCATCGTACTTAGCTTCGCATTCGGGGAGAACTTGAGGGATTGGCTTCGAAAGGTTTTTATTGAGTGTGTCACCGCGTTTTTGTTGAATCTCGCCAGCCTTGGGCGGTTGCTTGTCTCGGTGGCGGTTATCAAGTCCCGGTTCCTTCATGTTCGTGTCCTCCGTTTAGGAAATTGTTGCGGTTCGCGAGCTTATCGCATTCTGTACGATGTGTCCGCTCAGCTACCGCTTTTATGAAAGGGCAAAAGCATCGGGCCGCGGGCCGTAAAGGCCCGCGCTACGAAAACCTGATCTTGCTTTGTGGGTCTTGCGCTTGCTGGTGGCTTATATATCACTAACGTGACGGGGAAGGCAAGGGAACATTTGGAAGTATGAAGTCAGAAGGATGAAGGATGAAAAAAGGCGGTGGGGTAGCGGCGAGTTTACCTCGCCACGTTCGATGCCAAATGGCGGGATCAACCCGCCGCTACGGAAGATTTCCTCTCCTGCATTCGCTCAATCGCAATTCGGTCAATCATTCAATTGTTTTGAAAGACCCCTCACCCGGTCGCGGTGCGCGGGCACCCCAGGGGGATTCAAGATTTCAGATGGCCAAAGAAAAGGGCCGCAGAGTAATGCGCTCGGCGCACAACTCTGCGCTACCGGGTCTCTCGCTGCGCGAGATGGTCCCGATAGATCGGGACGCCAGCCGCCAAAGGGCGGGATCAACCCGCCGCTACAGAAAATCCGCGGACCCGAACCGCGGAGGTCGGCCCTGCCAGTTTCGTAACTCCTGCCTTTGGAGAGGGTTGCAACGTCAAAGCCGCCGCCCCTCAGGCAGGTTTTGCGGCCCTGCCTGAGCGCCTGAGATGGCCGCCGATGGACAAGGGTACTAGCACTTTAGTACGATTGCCACGTAATAACCAGAAAGTTATTATTGGCTGGCTGAAGGGTCAGATGGAGGGGGGGAAAGTGGAAGGCGCCCGATGTGGGTTGGTGACAGGCACGTTCTGACGATTGAAGACCTCCCTCTGATCGTCGAGGCCCTGAATACGCTCTCGGCGGACGTTCAGCCGCAGGGCGGAGAAGCTCTCCGCACCCTCACCCGGCTTCAGGAATTCGTGAAAGAGGGCTGCGGCAAGCTGATTCTGAATCTGGACGCTATCGAAGGACCGCTGAGCGGACCGCCTCAGGCGGTTCGAAACGTTGAGGCCAGTCTCGTGTCAGGAGTCCTGGTCGTCACGTGTCAAGTCACCTCGCGGGAGCTGCTTCGAATCAAACTGCTGGCGCGCCGCCAGGCCTTTCCAAAACACCTGATCTCCAGTTTCGACACTCTATTTTCATCCACCGCTGCCAGGATCAGGGCCGCCCTTTCGCGTATGGGCAGGCCCAAGGCGAACTAGGTGGTCCTGGGGCCACGTTCAGGCTCGATAGAAGGAAAGCTTTTTACTTTGGGAGACCCGCGCGTTCGCTACTGCCCGGCTCCGGAGTTGAACGATCGGGTGCGACGTCATTGCTTTATCGGAGGTTTCTATGCGCCTTGACTTTTTGAAACGGAAAGATCGGCAGGGTCTCAGAACGGTGCCTGACGAGGAAATCGTTGCCTTCCTTGACCCCGGAATCGAGATTGAAGGGCAGTTGAGGGTGGCCGCTGGAATGGTCCGCCTGGACTGCCAGTTCAAAGGCACGATTTGTTCGCCGGGGACGATTATCGTCTCCAGCCAGGCAGATATCGAAGGCGATATTGAGGCGATGCAAATCAGCATTGCAGGCAAAGTGAAAGGGAACGTCCACGCTTCAGAACAACTCGAAATCACGGAAAACGGGATCCTCCTGGGCGATGTGGAAACCCCTTCACTGGTTCTGAATCCCGGCGCCTACTTCACCGGCCACTGCGATATGCCCACTCACCGGCTTGAGCAATCAGCCCCGAACGAAGTCGCTTCCGACGAGAGCGAGCATCACTCGCGTCCTCCCGGGTCCTGAACATGGCTCGAACCCGGCCGGCCGTGCCGGTAGCGTCAGCACCGGACTTGGGCCCTCGGCTTTTGGCGCGCGAAATCTGTTGTCCGCATACATCGCAAAGGCGACGGATGCGCGAGCCGCTTTTTCCCTGGCCTGCGGTTGATTACTGCTTGCCTTGCAGGTTCAGTTGCAGCTCCCGAATCTTCCGGTTCTTCTCGTGCATGGCGGCCATATAGGCCCTTTCCTGCATGGCAATTCTCTGCTCCAAAGTTCTGATGGTCTGGTTGGCCCTGTCCAGGCGATCCAGCAGGTCATCCTGCGGCGAATGGACACGCTGCAACTGGAAGTCTCCCATTTCAAGCTCCGAAGTAGTGTTGACGGCAATCGCACATGCCCGTCGTGTTCATCCCACACCTCTTAACGCCGTTGACGGTGGAGCCGGTAGCGTTCCACTCGCGAAAGTCGCACGGAGCCAGGAACTCTGGCAGGCTTTTCCAGTCCAGATGGCACGGATTGAACCGCGGGCGGCAAATCCGGCGCCCATCAGGCTTGAAATTCAGACAATCTCTATGCTGAGCGGGCTGATGCTGCCCATGGGATCGGCTGGAATCGGCGCTTCGGTCTCGATTGGCGCGTGAATCCGGCTCTCATGGCGGCGGACTTCCTCCATCACGCACTTCGGACAACCGTGATATTGGTGCACCCTCGCGCCGTGCCGCGGGCAGATCTGCTCGTATGTGCTGATTTCTGTTTCGTTGCGGTCGTGATCTATTGTGTCCATCATTACATCCCCCCCGAATGCTGGACCCTGCTGTCAGCCTAGTGCGGCCGCCCCAGCCTGACAATGGCTCTTTAGTTCCAGAGACGTGGACACAGGTTCTACCTCGCCCGCCGGCGTGTGTATGGAACGTCACCTGGCCACGGCGCTCAACCTCAGGGCCGGAGGACCGCGCGTCCACAGAGATCGCATTTGTTAAGATGAAAGCGTATGATCGGGGCATCGGGCGAGGGCCGGGCTGGACAAGGCCCGGCGATGCCAGGCGCCGATGAGGGAGGAGATTTTGACGGCTGCAAAAGGCAGGTACAGCTCGCGAGGTTTTGCCCGCTGGGGAATGTCCGCAGGCTTCCTGCTGGGCGCGGTGGCGGCGGCATCGCTCATCATCGGGTTCATTTCCTGGACGCGGAACGGCGGCCCGGGAGTTCGAAAGATTGACGTTTCGCAGCCCGCCATCCTGAACAAGATTCAGCAACTGGAACGGCTGGAAACGGTCCGCTTTTATATGGACAAGATCGTATCGGGCGAGCATGAATCACCCTACCTGCCGGAATTTCTTGCGGGCGACCGATTGTTGCTGATCGTCCACGGGGAAGTGATCGCCGGCATTGACCTGGGCAAGGTGAAGGCTGATGACATCATCGTGCGGGATCAAAGTGTCACCGTCAGAATTCCCAAGGCGGAAGTCTTTATCGTGCGGATTGACAATGAAAGAACCCGCGTCTATTCGCGTGCGACCGGGCTGTTCAGTCGCGTCGATCCCAACCTGGAAACCGAAGTTCGCCGGGCGGCGGAGCGGCAACTGCGGGAAGCTGCCATGGAGGAAGGGGTTCTGAAAATCGCCGACAAAAACGCCCATGCTACTTTGACCCGGCTGCTGGAAGGTCTGGGCTTTCAGCAGGTCAAATTGCTGTGAGGATCGCGCCTGCCCGAAAATGCCCACGGCACAGCGAAGGAAGTAGGAAGTAGGGAAGAAAACAAAAGGCAAAAACACCCCTCACCCGGTCGCATTCCGCGGCCACGCGCAGCATTCAAGATTCAAAATTCCAGATTCCAGATGGCGAAAAGCGGGCGGGCGGGAATCTACTTGGCGAGGCCTGGGGTGGTTTCTGAGGGGTAGAAGACAAAATCGCAACTGGGCAATACTTTGCTGCAGGTGAGGGCGCCGCGCCGGACAACCTTTGCGGGCCCCTTGCCGGGAAACAAAAGGTAGTAGTTGACGGCGGCAAGGCGAGGGGCGGCGGCACGCAGGCTTTCGGTTCCCGAGATGAATTTGACCTCCGCCTGGGTGGCGCCGGGGGAGAGCAGTACGTAGAAGTCAGCTGCGCCATCGGGCATTCCCTTTTTGCTGACGCTGAAGGTGCGCGAGGCGGCAAGTTCGTCGGACGTCTTGCCCATTGCGGAATCAAAAGCCGCTTTGGAGCGTACCAGGCGGCTGAGCCGTCCCCGCGCGCCATCCGCCTTCGGGTCAAACTGGGGCCCGACCATCCGGCCGTTCACCGTCTTGAATCGCAGGGGGAGAGCGGCGGCCACAGCCTCCTCGCGAATGGCGTTATCGCGATGGCCGAGTTTGGCGTCAATCTGGCCCATGTGGTCGGCAACAATGCCCTGCTGGCTGAGCGCGAAGCTTGCCGCGGCATACTTGCGCGCCAGTTGCAGTTTACCCTCGCGGAAATAGACCCAGCCCAGCGTGTCCCAGTAGGCGGCCAAAACCGTCATCTGGCCGAGGTCTTTTTTGCTGATGCTGTCCAGCGTGATGGTGGACGTTTGTTTCTCCCTGGCTTCGACCGCCTCGGTGGCCCACTGCTCGGCTTCGGGCAGATTCAGGCCGGCGTCCGCCAGTCCGTAGCTGGCGTCGTTCTTTGCCAATGGGTCCGAGCTCTGGCTCACCGCCTTTTCGAAGGCGCTCACTGCGGCCGCTTTGTTTCCGGTCTTAACCAGCGAGTCGCCCAGCATGAGGTTGTAATTCCAGTCCTTCGGGTCGAGCTTGATGGCGGCCTGAATCTCAGGAATGGCTTCCGCGTATTTCTTCTGCGCCTGCAGCGCAAAGGCCAGGTTGCTGTGGCCCTTCGCGTTGTTGGGATTGTGCTGGACGAAATCGCGCCAGACCTTCACCACTTCATCCTCCTTCCCCCCTTACGCAGCATGCTGGCGAGAAACGTGGAGGCCTTCAGGTCGCCAGGCCCGATTTTGACGGCTTTGCGCGCTGCAGCAATGGCCTGATCGGCCTCCTTCAAATCCATGTGCACAGCGGCGACTACTTCCCAGGCATACGCTGAATTCGGATTCAGCCTCAGCGCCTGGTTCGCGGTTTCAAGTGCCGCATGCAGATGATGCTGGTGCGCTTCCGAGTATACCTGCCGAACCAATTTTTGAAATTCCTCAGTACCCGCCTCAGAGGGGGCCGGGTGCGCGCTGTTGCCGAGATCAATGTAGCGCGATTCGTCGTCGCTCACCGCCTTGTAGAAGTCGCGATAGTCCTTGCGATCGGCGGCTGCAACCTCGGTTTTTTTGGTGATGAGGTCGCGCTCAACTTCCAGCGCGCCGTTCGCGAAGGTGTAGCTGGCGTGATACTCGGCATAGGGCTTGACCAAGTCAATGCGGTCGGGCAGAGTGGGCACGTATCCCTCAGGCAGTTTGATCGTCGCGTGTTCGTGATTCTCAACCACGAACCCCAGAATGACCGGCTGGTCGGCCTTCTTTTTGTCATCGCTTGCTTCAGGCAGCCGCATGGGCGGCAGACCCACCGCGAGGCGGCTGTTTTTCCAGTCGGGAAAATCCTTGCGGGTGTAATTGTAAGAATAATTGAAAGGATGGCCGGCGTCTTCGGGCGAGCTGACTGAAACGTCACTGACCGTGCCGCCGTAACCCTCCAGCCGAGCGATCCTTTCCACCACCTCTTTCCAATTTGCTTCCGGAACCGCCCGGAAGACAATCCGCAAGATAAGCCCATTGACGCCGCCGGCGGTATCCTGCATTTTGGCGGTGAAGGTACCGTCGTTGTCCATCTGGGCGTCCACGTCCATGTGGACAAAATTGTCGTGCGGGGAGCCCGCGGGCGTTTCCTCCAGATAGGGCGGTTTGTCATCAGGCATCACCAGGGCCTGCTTGTCCTGCAGGGTAGGAGCCAGAAGGCCCAGCGGAGCAACGCCGGTGGTGGTGTCCATCCAGACCATCTTCTGGCCCAGGCGGGCCACTGAGATGACGTGGTCAAACTGCCCGGGTGTGGGCACGGAGGGCTCCAGCATCTGCTGAGAGTCGATCAGCGCCGGCCAGACCTCGATGCCCGCCGCCTTCAGCAGCGAAGCCAGCAGCGTGAGCTGGTCTTTGCAGTCGCCGTACTGGTTGTTCAGCACGTCGGTGGCGGCGTGCGGCTGGTAGCGCCCGATGCCGAATGAGATGCCGATGTAGTGGAAGTTGAGGGCCACATAGGAATAAATGGCGCGAAGTTTTGCTTCTTCCGTGGTCAGGCCTTTGGTGAGCGCCGCCGCTTTGGCCTTAATCTGCGCGGTGGGCGCGGCGCGCGGCGCTTCCAGTCCCTTCCACCAGTCGCCCACCTGCGCCCAGCTTGTGAATGAGCTGATCAGAACGTTGGATTCCGGCAGCCTTCCTCTCATGTACTCAGGGGGATTTTCCTGCCGCTTCAGGTTCTGCGTCTTCCACACGTAGATGCGGCGGCCGCCCTGGTCGGCGACCGTAGGTTGCACCGTGGTGCTGCGGATTTTCACATCGCGGCCTTCCGGCACGCTTACCTGTAGTTCCTGATTGAGGCAGATGTCGTCCCGGTCAAAATTGAAGGCGAACCAGAACTGGCCGGGCACCAGCGGCGTCGTGACCAGGTATTGCACGTGATATTCCAGCACGTCACCGGGTCCCAGCCCTTTCACCGCCACGTGCTTTTCGCGGTAGTCGCTGTATTCAGGAGCCTGCCGGGTGATGGCCGAGGATTCGTCCTGGATGCTTGAGACAGGCGTCTCCACCACCGTGCCGTCCGGATGGGTGACGCGAACATAGTCGACGTTGACTTTTTCATTAGCGCTGGAGTAAGGAAGGACCAGCACGGAATACTGCTGGACGCCGGCGTCGGAGTTGATGTGGACACGCAACGTCAGGTCGCGCGTGTTCGTGCCGTCATTCTGGAATGCCGCCGTGGTGTTGAAGATCTCAACCACCGCGGCTTCTTTGGAATAGTCGGGCTTGGCGGCCGGCTTTTGCGCAGCCGCCCCGCACGTCAGGCAGCCCGCCGCGAACCCCGCCAGCGCCAGAATCGATAACCTCGTAACCTTCCCCATTGGCTCATCCCTTTTCTCGCCCCGGACTTGCATACGACCTGGCGGGTGAGCGGTAGAATAAGGCCAACCGTCGTGGATTTGCAAGAGACAGGCCGGACGTTGTGGCTCCGCAGAAGCCTTACTCGCTCGCCCTGGGCGCTTGCTTGCCGGGCTCCGGGCTGCCGTTGCGGATCAGGTTGATGGTGAAGGCCAGCAGCGACGTTACGCCGTTTGCTTTTCACCGCCGGATGGCGCAACCTTCCTTTGTTCCTTCTCATCAGGACTAGAGACGGGATGGGGCAAGCGTTTACAGAGCGCGGGAAGTCGGTCAGAATGATCCGGAGTTCCGGAGGGTGCGCCGGCTGGCGCAGGGACGCCGAGGGCTGCAGGGGCTTCAACTGAGTGAAGCCCGGCAAGGAAAATATGAAGATGACCCAAAGATTGACGGAAGTCGTGCTGCTGGTCCTATTGGCGGCGGCAATGGTGGGATTGTATCTGACCTCCGGCGTGACATCTCCTGAGTCTTCGAGCCCGGCAACCTCTTCCTCGACGGGCGGGACTCTGTCCATTGATACGAATTATCTGGAAAGCGCGCGGCGGCTGGCGCTGACGGCCGAGACGCCCGGGGAACAACACCTGGCCACGAATGCCCTGGACGCCGCCGACCAAGAGCTGGACCTGGCCTATGGTTACGACCTGCGGCTTGAGGCCGGTGAGCCGGTCCGGGAGACGCCTCAGATTCAGGCCATTCAGGAACGAATCGCGAGAATTAAAAAGGCCATTCAAAAGCACCAGGCGGAAACCGATCAGCTGAAGAGCGCCATGAATCGGGTGGGGGGATCGCGGCGGGCGGCTCTCAAAGAACAATTGGATGTGAGCGAAGCCGAGCTGAATCTTTCCCAGGAGGTTCTGGGCGACGCGAAAGATGAACTCGTTCGAGCCGGAGGCAGTCCGCAGACCGTTCTGGAGAAGCTCAAGGCGGAGCATGCGGCGGCCTCCAGGGAGCGCGACAACTTCAAGTTTCCTCCGCATTCGCAGCCGGCGCGTTCGGGCAGCCTGCTGGCAAAATGGTCGCGCTGGAAAACGGTCCGCCGCGAACAATCTCAAATCCATCAGGCGCGGCGGGAGGCTGCCGCCGCCGCTGCCGGCCTGACCCGGCAATACGAGGCGCTTCAAAAGCGTATGGCCACCGAAGAGGGTCAACAAAAGGCCCTGGTGAGCCACGAGCTGACGCCCGGTCAGATCGCGGCGCTGGTGGCTCCGCGCCGGGGCCGGCCGTCTGCGGCCGGCAGGCGCAAGGCGCCTTTGCCCGGCGCAGCTTCGGCACCAGGCTCCCAGGCGGCGCCGGCTGCGTCGAATGCACCCAGTCCTGCCGTGGCTTTAATCCGGCGCATTTCATCGGACCAGACCCGCCTTCGCATTCTGGAGCAACGAATCCAGTCCATGCAGGATTTGGACTCGGCTTATGCCGGGTGGAGCGTCCTGGTGGGAACGGCCGGGCGCTCTGCATTGCACAGCATGATTGCGGGCGGTCTGTGGATTGTTCTGATCATGGCTTTCGCGTTCTTCCTGAACCGCCTGATGGAGCACTTCTTCGCCGGCCTTTCCCTGCAACGGAAACAGAAGACCACGCTTCAGGCCGTCCTCCGCATCTGCGTGCGGGTGATGGTGGTGATGGTGATTCTGATTCTGATTTTTGGAAAGCCCGATAATTTATCAACTGTCGTGGGCCTCACCGGCGCCGGCCTGGCAGTGGCTTTGCAGGATTTTCTTCTTTCCTTCCTGGGCTGGTTCGTGCTGATGGGCCGGCATGGTATCCGGGTGGGCGATTGGGTGGAGATCAACCCCAACGCTTTTACGGGTGTACGAGGCGAAGTGATTGAGATCACGCTGTTCCGTACCGTGCTGCTGGAAACCGGCAACTGGAATGAGCCGGGCCATCTGACCGGCCGCCAGGTCGCCTTTATGAACATGTACGCCGTGAGCGGCTATTACTTCAATTTCAGCACCTCCGGCCAGTGGCTCTGGGACGAATTGCAGGTAGCCATTCCACGCACCGAAAATCCTTATCCGCAGATGGAAAAAATCCGGGCCATTGTTGCCCAAGCCACCGAGAGCAATTCCCAACTGGCCGAACTCGAATGGCAGCGTGTGTCGAGCCGCTATGGCACCAGGCCCTTCTCCGCCCAGCCCACCGTCAACGTTAAGCCCACCGACAACGGTGTGATTGCCATCGTTCGTTATATTGCCCGCGCCGACGAACGAACCGCCACGCGCTACAGTTTGAACCATGAAATCGTCAAGCTTCTCCACAACGGAGAAGAACTGATCCCCGGTGACGAGGCCCTCGCCGACACCTAGCCATGGGGTGGAAACTCCCCTTTCTTTGCATTGCTGTGAGGGCCGCGTTGCCGGCCGAAGGCCTGTAAATAGCGGTCGGGAAGCCCCACGGCGGGCGCCGGGCGGGGAAGAACCGTGCCTTTAAGGTTATAAATTTTTTACACAACATTTAGCGATATTTTTCTGGACAAGCCCCACATTTTGTGCTGGAATGGCATCCGGGGGAAATGACGTGAACAATTTCAACCTGCAGGAGTGGACCAAGGTCCACAATGCGATCCCACAAGGAATCAAGTTTCTTGAGCACACGTTTACGGAACCGGCATCGTTTCGCCTGAGGGTGTCGCCGGTGTCGCCGGGCATCTATGCGATTCTGGCGGGGGACCGCTCGGCCGTGGCGCCGGAATATGAGGTCATCTATTTTGGGGAATGCGACGACTTCTCGCGGCAGGTGGCCAGAACCCACGAGCTTTACCGGGACTGGCTGGAGGTTGCCGGCAGCCTGGAAGACCTCTCCGTGGCCTATTACGCAACGCCTTTTATTTCGGAAGCGCAGCGTCGCGCCATGAAGAACTCGCTGGTTGAACAGTACCACCCGGTCTGCAATGGAAAGGCCGCGAGACATTTTTCCTTTGGCGCGCTGCTGGGGATTGGCCGCTGAACATCGGTCTGCGGGGCCCGGGCCATAGCGTAAGCGGGACGCTGTTGTTTGGCCCGGGATATGATGGCGCTCGATGGTGAAAAGGCCTAATGGGGGCCGGGCAAGACTGAGAGGAGAATAGAGGCAGACTGACCGGCAGCGGGGATGCCACCTCGAGCGCCATCTCCAAACAAATTGTGATCTCAAGAAAGTCATGCGCCGGACAGGCGCTGCTCTGCACCACCCCTCTTCCAATCGTTTCATTGCTTCAAAGTCTGCGGGACCCGGCAGCGAACAGCTTGTTGAAAAAGGCCGTAGCGGCGGCTTTACGCCGCCAACCCACACTGAAAGCATGGACCTTGTGGCGGGGTAAACCCGCCGCTACAGTCTCCCTCCGGGATATTTCAAGAGCCGCCTAATCCTGAATCAACTCTTCGAGCTTCTGGCCATCGATGTCGGTGGAAATCTGCATCCAGAGCGGGAGATGGTCGGAGAGTTGAAAGGTGAATTTTGTCAGGCTCAGGCCGGCCGGGAAGAGCTCCTTGATGTGCGCCTCGTCGATGTAGAAATCGAGCACGCCGCCGGCGTTGGTGAAGTTTTCAGGGTAGTTGGCGTATTGGAGGATCTGGTCGTAACGCTTGTTTTTTTGCAGGTTGCTGCCGTGGTCGAGTCCGAGCAGCGCCCTGGGGATCTGGAGGCCATGCTGCGTGATGGCTTTGAAAAGCGGATCCTGGCGCGACGGAATGTTGAAGTCGCCCATCACCAGAAGGTCATGGTCCTCGCAATATTTGTCGCGGCGCTTGCCCTCCACCCAGTCGGCCAGCATTCCAATCTCTCTCAGACGGGCCGCCAGGCTGCTGCCCCATCGGATGTGGGTGGTGAGCAGGATGAAATCAAAATTGCCGGACTTGAACGACGCCAGGTAGGGGCTTCGCCAGAAGGATGACTGCGGCAGATATTCCAGTCCAACTTTCTTGCGCGGAGCGTCCGCTTCCGCCGCCAGGCCGTTGAAGGTGACGGCACGCCGGTCGTAAACGTAGGCCACGCGTTCGTGGTTGCCCCCGGGGTCGGGAATCATGTCGGAATAAACCGCCCGCCAGTAAGGCCCCAGAATCTTGATAACGCGGCTGAGGTCGTCCAGATTGTCGCGCAGTTCCACGATGCCGATCAGGTCAAACTGTCCGAGGATTTCGGCAATGTAGTGGATGGCTGCCTCGGTGCGGCGCTTCTTTCCAAACTCGCGGATGTTCCAGGTGGCAATGTTCAGAGTTTCGTCGAGCTTGGAGGGCGGGATTTTGGCGGCGTCGATTCGCTTGCGGAGCGCAATGAGCCCCCGGGCGATGTCTTTTGAGATTTTTCCGTGGTGCATAGAATCAGATCCTTTCTCCCCGGGCAGCCGCCACGCGGATGAGGCACGCCGCACAATGGATGCGGGGCCGAGATGCGCTGTCACTCGGAAGTCAAGTTGCTAGATTTATACACCGTAGGACAGGATGGTGCAAGAGCCGGCGCCTCTGAAGACGGGGGAGCCTCAGTGGCAGCAGAGCCTTGACGCAGTAGCAAGGGCGCGAGCGTGAAGCCCATGCCGGGGGAAAATCGCAAGCGAATTGCATTTCCCGCAACCCCTGTGTCATTATTTGTTGGGCACTTATCCAACAGATAAACAGAGGAGGATTCCAATGGCTATGATAGTGGATGATAAAAGTACCTTTTTCCGAATCCGGGAATTTACCAAGAATGAGTTTGTGGCGGTGGGTGACAACGGCAACATTCTCCGATGGGGCGAGACCAAAGGCGATGAGCAGGTCTGGCTGGTGATCCCCGTGGGCGAGCGGTCCTACCGGATCATGACCAAACAGAACGGAGAGTACATGGCCGTTGGGTCGGACGGAAACATATTGCGGTGGGGATTCGAGGACAAGCCGACCCAGGTGTTCCGCCTGGTTAACGGAGACACGGACACCTTTAACATCCAGGAAGGAACGAAGAACGAATTTGTCACCGTGGTGCGGAAGCCGTTCGGAGCCAATGTGAGACGCTGGGCAAAAACCAACAAGGACGACCAGAAGTTCAAGTTCGAGCCCTGGGGTGAGAAGCCGAAACCCGATTTGCCGAAGCCCGAGGCGGAGCCCGGACGCATTGGAGACGTGCCGAGGCTGACGGGCTTTGACTTCACGGAACTGCCCATGGCCACCGAGCCGAAGACGGTTGCCTATGCCACGGTCCTGGCCACCTGCGTGTACGATCCGGCCTTCAGCGACAAGATTGCTCAGATGAATGGGAATCCGTACTACGTTATGGAGCGTTCGCAGTACTGGTCCAGGGAAGCTGACCACGGTTATGCCTACGAGCACCAGCCGGGAGATGCTGCTGAGTTCCAAACCAAGGTGGTGCATGAGGTCACATCAAGTTCTTCGCAGTCTATCGAGCACACCATCGGAACAAAGTTTTCAGTGAAAGGCGGTTTTTCGGTGGGTGGGGAACGGGCGGGAATCAAGGGAACTATGTCGGGCGAAATGGCCTACGAGATGTCAGACCAGCTCAAGACCTCACTGGTTTCTTCTAAAGATGTGTCGAACAGAGTAGAGAAGACCGTCACGCATACTTTTGATAAGGACCAGCACTATACCATTTGCGGATGGTCGCTGATTGACGTCTATACGCTCTACAGAAGCGACCTTAAGACCGTGGTTTCTGTGGAGAAGGTCGGCAACCTGGGCGAATCAATCAAAACCGACCAGTACCCTTCAGACGTGCCGAAACCGACCTTATCGTGAGGATGCAGGTTTGACGCCCGGGGACCTGCAGATGAGATGGCCCGAATCCGCGCCGGCCGCCTTCGCCGGTTGATGACCATAGCGCCTCCTGAATGAAGTATGGAGGGTGAAACGTGAACTGCCTATCACGGGTGCGAAGGCTGCCGGCCTTGCCAGCCCTGCCCCTTGTTTTGGCCTTTTCACGCGGACGCCCAGCCGTGCCATAATGGCAACTGCGGCCGCGATGCGGCGTTCGCCGCTGAAGCCATATAAAAGGGAGAATACTTTGAAGTCTGCTTCAACCATAACAACCTCTGACCAGGCCCTGCGGCACGACTGGAGGCGCGAGGAAGTCCGCTCCATCTACCATCAGCCGCTGCTGGAGCTGGTGTTCCAGGCGCAGCAGGTGCACCGGCAGCACCACAATCCGCAGGAAGTGCAGACCTGCCGGCTGCTTTCCATCAAGACGGGCGGCTGCCCGGAGGATTGCGGCTACTGTCCGCAGAGCGCGCATTACGAAACGGGAGTGGAGCGCGCCGCGCTGATGGACGTGGACGACGTTCTGGCCCGGGCGCGCCAGGCCAAGAGCGAAGGTTCCACGCGATTCTGCATGGGCGCGGCGTGGCGCGAGGTGCGCGACGGCGGGGATTTTGACGCGGTGCTCGAAATGGTGCGCGGCGTGGCGGCGCTCGATATGGAAGTCTGCTGCACGCTCGGCATGCTGACCGCCGAACAGGCCCGGCGCCTGGCTGAAGCCGGCCTCACCGCCTACAACCACAACCTGGACACCTCGCCCGAGTTTTACGATCGCATCATCACGACGAGGAATTATGAGGACCGGTTGCACACGCTGGAGCACGTTCGGCAGGCCGGCATCACCGTCTGCTGCGGAGGCATCATCGGCATGGGCGAAAGCGACGATGACCGCATCGGATTGCTGCAGCAGCTGGCCTCGCTCGATCCGCATCCGGAAAGCGTGCCCATCAACATGCTGGTGGCCGTGGAAGGCACGCCGCTGGCCGAAGCCCGGCCCGCCGATCCGCTGGCCCTGGTGCGCTGCATCGCCACGGCGCGCGTGCTGATGCCGGCCTCCATGGTGCGACTGAGCGCCGGACGCCGGTCGCTGACGCGCGAGGCCGCCGCGTTGTGCTTCCTGGCCGGAGCCAATTCCATCTTCACCGGCGAAAAATTGCTGACCACGCCCAATCCCGAGGTGGATGAGGACCAGCAGTTGTTCCGCGACCTCGGCCTGCGGCCCATGGCCCTGGAGTAGCGGCGGCTGGAGTTTATCCCGACGAAGTCGGCGGCCGCCATCTGGCGAGATCAACTCGCCGCTACGGAGTTCCACCCACTGCTTATGAATAAACCTGAAACAGATTCCACGATCGATGCCCTGCGGGCGGAGCTTGACCGGCTGGAAGCGGAGTCGCAACTTCGGCGCCTGAAACAACTGGAGGGCGCGAACCTTTCGACCAACGATTATCTCGGCCTGGCGACGGACCCCAGGCTCAGCCGGGCGGTTGCGGCGGCGCTGGAGGCCGGCAGTCCCGTGGCCTCCACCGGCTCGCGCCTGCTGAGCGGCAATGCGGCGGCGTGGGAAGAACTGGAATCGAACTTCGCGCGCTTTATCGGAACCGAGGCCGCGCTCTTTTTCACTTCCGGCTACGCGGCCAACCTGGGCCTGCTCGGCGCCATCCTTCGCCCGGACGACACGGTTTTCTCCGACCAATCCAACCACGCCAGCCTGATTGACGGCATTCGCCTTTCGCGCGCCCGCAAGGTCATCTTTCCTCACCTCGATCTCGATTTTCTTGAAGACGCTTTGCGGCGCAGTGTTCCCGCGGGCCGCAGGTTCATTGTGGTGGAAAGCCTATTCAGCATGGAAGGCGACCGCGCGCCCCTGGCCGATCTGCTCTCGCTGGCCGGGCGCTTTGGCGCGGAACTGATTGTGGATGAAGCCCACGCAACGGGCGTCTTCGGCCCGCGAGGGCGGGGACTGGTGGCTGCGGCAAACGGCAACGCTCGTGTGTTCGCCACGGTGCATCCGTGCGGCAAGGCGCTGGCTTCCGCCGGAGCGTTTGTGTGCGGCTCGGAAACGTTGAAACAGTTTCTGGTGAACCGCGCCCGGACCTTTATCTATAGCACCGCCCTGCCGCCCTACTTCGCCGCGCAAATCGGGAAGGCGGTTGAAATTGTCGCCGAGGCCGATGCCGAACGCCGCCGCCTGCTGGATCTTGCAGGCTTTCTGCGCGCGCGTTTGCGCGATGCCGGGTTCAACATCGGCACCAGCGACACGCAGATTGTTCCCATCCTGCTGGGCGGAAACGATGCCGCCATCCACTACGCCCGCGAACTTTCACGCCAGGGCTTTGCTGTCCGCCCCATCCGCCCGCCCACCGTCCCCGAAGGCACCTCGCGCCTGCGGCTTTCAGTTACCACAAAGCTTTCAGAAGAAGTTCTCGACCGACTGGTGAAAGCATTGGTGGCCGCGCGGGATGCGCTCACGCTGTAGCGGCGGTGTCCTCACCGTCGGTAGGGGGACGATCTCATTAGGGAAATAATGCGAGGCGGCAAGAACCTCTCGCTTGGCGAGATTGTAGAGACTGCAAGGGAGGCATCCGCGCGAGCCATCGCCTCAGGGCCGCTTGCTGGAGGAGGGGTCAAGCACCGGGAGCGAGGAGAAGTATTTTCGGTAAAAGCCGCGGTCCCGTGATAGAAGCTGAGACGACTGCACATCGGCGTGCGCTCCGATAAGGAAATCCGCGAGGACGCGGGCGCGAGGACCACCGTGGCGGCGGTAAGCCTTCCATGCCATGCCGGCTTGAAAGAGCGCAGAACGATTCAATGACTGCACCTCGATAGAATTCTCGTCCAGAAAGCGGTCCAGTTCTTTTTGCGAGAGAAAAGCCAAAGAGAGCTCGGCGTAAACGAGGTCGCAAATCACGAGCGACCCGCGTGAGGCGGCCTGCTCGACCGCCTGGAGTGAAGACTCCTGGAAGCGCTCATCCCCGGACAGAATGTCGAGCAGGATATTCGTATCGAGAGCGGTGATCATCGGCCCCGCACGGCCTCGATGAATTCATCCACCGACTTGAAGCCCAACTGCTTCAAGCCCTGGCCGCCGGCGCCGGCCCATTTCCGCAAGCTCAGCCCGGGTGTCCTCTTCCGCAGCACGATCACGCCCCTCACCACCTCAAACTCCACTTCCGAGTCGGGGCCCAGCCTGAACTTCTCGCGGATAGCCTTGGGAATGGTCACTTGTCCTCGTTCGCCCATTTTCATACTTTTGAGTATGAATCAAAATACATACCACGTCAATCGGCCCCGGAGGCTGAGTGTTCGTCCACCGGTTGTTGAGTTTATAGCGACGGAAGCTTCCCCTTGCGAACTGCCGTGATCCTTCTCCCGCGTTGCGGGATCAGGATGACAGGCGAAGGGCTCACCACGACAACTCAGCACTTTTCAGTAATGATCTCCAGAGGGGGACTACGCCAGTGCCGCCCGGATGGCCTTGACCAGGCCTTTGCCGAATTCCAGTCGATCATCAACCGTGGGCCAGCGATGCAGCTTACCGCTGTACGCGATCCTCTGCTCCATCAGGAAGGCGGGAATGGTGGGACGTTTGCTGAACAAGCCTTCGGGAGCTTCCATGCGGCCGGGCTTTGTGGGCGCGGCCTTGGGGGGACTCGCGTCGTAGGTGCGGCCTGGGTCAAAGGTTGTTGTTCGCGTGAGCTGGTCAAACACTTTTTGCCCCAGTTCGCTGAACTTCGATGAAAGCGGCGGGCTGAGATATTCGTTGGTTTCGTCGTTATGGAGTGACAGAAAAAAGTCGATTCGCTTACCCTGGTCCACCCAGTTCAGAATCGCGTTGCGCGCCGCCGTAATCTCCGGCATCTTTACGGGATCGTTGATGTCCCAGTTGCGGTTGAGGTCATAGCCGTAGGCGTTGAAGCGCACGCCGCCCCGGAAGACTCCGTCCGGGTCCTGCATGGGGAGAATCTTGAAGATGGTTTCCCTGCGGATTCGAGCCGCGGCGGGATCCGGCGACAGCAGAAATCGTATGGCGCCCTCGCCCACCCACGACGACCCTGCTTCCCAGGAGTGCTGGCGGAACATCAGCCAGACGACTTTTTTCTCCGCCTGCCCGCGGCCGGGATCGGTGATGCTCAGCAGGGGAATGTCGCGGCCCTGGACGGACTTGCCGATCACCTGATGTTCCAATTCAGGCGCGCCCTTGATCGATTCCAGCAGGCTCGCAAGGTGGCGATTGGTGTAGGGTGCCACGTGGGCTATCCACAACCGGCTCTTTTCAGGCTTGATGCGAAGCCGCATGCTGCTGGCTACGGCGGTCCAATTTTCTTTAGCCACGTGCGTCCAGTGCTGGTTGTCGTAGCTGTAAACGGGAGGCGTGTCGGGCGTGATGGCCTGGGCCCCGGGGCGGAAATTGTACTCGCCGACGATGTCGGTGAAATCGATGGTCAACTCCGCATCCGGGGCGCCGTCAATCCGGAAGTAATACCAGCTGATCTGCCGGTTGCGGCCAAACTGGTCGACTTCGCCGAGCAGAATGCAGCGCGTGTAAGTGTCCGTAACCCTGACGACTTTGCCCAGACTTCCGCCTTCGAAGTCGGTCGAAAACGTCATGCCAGAGCGGCCGGCTGCGGGCGCGCTTTCTTGCGGTGCAGCTGTTCCTCTGGCAGGCGAGGGCATCCCTGTTGCCACGATGCCGCCAAGTCCTGCCGCCGTGTTGCGAAGGAATTTCCGTCTGTGCATAGCTGTCCTCGTCCAGTGCTCTATGGTCGAACTACTGAGGATTGCAAAACATGGTGACAACACTCGTTTGTAGCTCCGCCGTCTCGGCGGCACTTTTCAGAGCCGGCAAGATGCCGGCGCTACGGAAGTCCGTCGCTCTATTATGCAGTCCTCATTAAGAAGGGCGCATTGTTCAGGCCTTGTGGGCCTTGAACATTTCCTTCATGCGCGAGGCGATCAGGCGTTCTTCTCCCGGCTTCAGCATGAAAGACACCAGGGAGATGGAATTCCCGCCCGGCCCGCCGCCGACCTTCACGGCGGGGTCGCCGCTCTCGAGGAATTTGCGCGCCTCGGCCGAGGTGAGCGCCACCTTTTGGGTGTCCCACTCAATGCGCATCGTCGGTACGTGATTGGCAATCGCCGGAACGAAATCGGCCGTGTAGACGCCGGGGATGGTGCGGAGGTGTTTTGAAATGTAATGCAGCCGGTCCCACCATTCCCGGGTCTGTTTTTCGTGGTCAGTGTTCAGATAGACCTCGAGCGCCTTCCACATTCCCACAATCTCTTCCTTGCCCACCTTCATGCCGCGTCCGATGGTGGGATCGAAGGGGGCGGCGTTGAAGCGCGCGGCGCGGACCAGGTCCTTGCGTCCCAGCAGAAGCCCGGAGCACTGCGGGCCCCGCAGCGCTTTGCCGCCGCTGAAAGCCACCAGGTCGTAACCCATGTTGTTGTAGTCGGTCAGGTGCGAGACGGGCGGCGTGTCGGCCGCGGCGTCGTTAAAAGTGGGAACATTGTATTGCTTGCCCAGTTTGGCCCAGTCGGCCGCCTTGATCTCGCTGCTGGCGTCCATATAATTTGCAAAGAACATGAGCGCCGTCTTGTCGCTCACGGCCCGGCGAACGTCATCGGGGGATTCCACCTCGACGATCTTCACTCCGCTGGCCAGAATCTGCGGATTGTATTCATAGTGCCGGTGCTGGCTCTTCAGCATGAGAACTTCGCTCTTCATTCCGGTCAGATCCGGCAACTGGCGGATCACGTTGCCTATTTTCGCCTGTCAGAGTTCCCGCCACGCCGCACATGATGGCCCCGGCAGCGCCGGAAGTGACGGTGGCGGAATGGCCGGCGGGCAGGTCTTTCAGCATTTTGGCGATGCGGTCGCCGGTGGCCTCCAGAAGGTCCGGAATGCTGACGTAGTGCTCAGCAGCCGCATTCATGGCGGCGACGGCCTGGGGCGGAATCAGCGAGCCGCCGATCAGGGTGATGGTGCCCCAGGCGTTGATGATGGTCTTCACGCCAAGTTCTTTGTAAATGTTGCCGGAAGCGGAGACCGCCGCGGCAGCCTTCCCGCCGCGGGCCAGGGCGTTGCCGGGCCAGGCGGCCGCTGCCATGGCTCCAAGGCCCGACAGAAAGTTGCGCCGGTTCCAGATGCCTGCTGTGTTCATTTATCTTCCCTCCCTTTTGTGCCGTGCAGACAGCGCAGAGTTTGGGCCCGCGAAACGGTGTGGCTTTTTTTGTCTGACCGGGAACCCTGAGTTGCGGGGCAGTGCCCTTCCCAGACTCTGCGCTGGCCTTTCCTTCAGGATATCTGCTACGCTTTTAAAGCGGTAAGCCGCTTCCTTTTATACGCCCAAAGTGGCTGTAAATCAAAGAAAGACGAATGTTGCGGGGGCTCGAGCGCGTTGGACCGGGCAGACGTTATGGGTAGAGACCTTTTTGTGACCGGTACGGACACGGGGGTTGGCAAAACGCTGGTTTCGGCGATGTTGTGTGCCGCGCTGGAGGGCGTTTACTGGAAGCCTATCCAGACCGGCGCTACCGAAGACAGCGACCGGCAGACGGTGATGGAACTGGCCGAACTCGGCGCGGAGCGGACGCTGCCGGAATGTTACGTCTTTGATCCGCCGGTTTCGCCCCACCTGGCCGCTGAGTGGGCCGGAGCGGAGATCGATCTTGCCACCATCCGCCGCCCGGAGGGCAGGCTGCCGGGGCCGCTGATTGTTGAAGGCGCCGGCGGTGTGATGGTGCCGGTAAACGGAAAAGAGTTGATGCTGGACATGATGCGCCGGCTCGCCCTGCCCGTGGTGGTGGTGGCACGCAGCGCGCTGGGGACCATCAACCACTCGTTGCTGACGCTGCGGGCGCTGCAGGGTGCGGGACTTGAGGTCATGGGAGTGGTGGTTGTGGGAACTCCGAATGCGGACAACGAGCGCGCCATTGAGCGCTACGGCTGCGCGCCCATCATCGGCCGGGTGCCGCTGCTGGAAGTGATCAACCGCGCGACGCTGCTGGAAGTCTTCCATCGCGAATTCGACAGGGGCAGGTTCGACTGAATGTCTGAGAAGCCGCTTTCCATCTGGCATCCCTTTACCCAGGACGCGCTGGAGCCCGCGCCCATCTTTATTGAACGTGCCGAAGGCGTCTATCTCTACACGGCGGACGGCCGCCGCCTGCTGGACGCGATCTCATCCTGGTGGGTGACCCTTCACGGCCACGCGCATCCGCTGATTGCCGAGGCCATCGCCCGACAGGCGCGCAAGCTGGAGCAGGTGATCTTTGCCGGCTTTACCCACGGACCTGCCGAAGAACTGTCAGCAAGTCTGCGGAAGGTGCTGCCGCCCTCGCTCGAACACATCTTTTTTTCCGATGACGGATCAACCGCCGTCGAAGTCGCCCTGAAGATGGCGATGCAGTTCTGGTGGAACCAGGGCAACCGCGACAAGCGGAAGTTTGTGGCCCTGGAGCATGCCTATCACGGCGATACGGTGGGCGCGATGTCCGTGGGAGAGGATTCTTCCTTCGTGGCGGCGTTTGACAGCCTGCGGTTTCCTGTCTACCGCGTTCCTTCAGCCTATTGCTTCCGCTGCCCGGTGGGAAAGAAGCGGGAAACCTGCGACATCGACTGCCTTGGCCCGCTGCAACAATTGCTGGAAGAGAAGCACGAAGAGATCGCGGCCGTGATCGTCGAACCGCTGTTGCAGGCCGCCGGTGGAATGATTGTCCACCCGGTGGAGTTTCTTCAGCGCGTGCGCGGGCTCTGCACCCGCTTCAACGTGCTGCTGATCGCTGATGAGGTGCTCACCGGATTCGGGCGCACCGGCCGGATGTTTGCCTGCCAGCGAGCCGATGTTGTGCCGGACATCATGTGCCTTTCGAAGGGCATCACGGGAGGTTTTCTGCCGCTCGGCGCCACCGTGTGTACCGGCTCGGTTCGCGAAGTTTTCCGCTCCCATGACCGCATGCGGACTTTTTTCCACGGCCATTCCTACACCGGAAGCCCGCTGGCCTGCGCGGCCGGGATCGCCAGCCTGAAGATCTTTGATTCGGAGCCGGTGTTTGAGCGCATCGCGGCGATTGAACAGACCCATGCCGAACGCCTGCCCGGGCTGAAAAAGCATCCCGCTGTCGGCGAGGTGCGAACCATCGGCACTGTCGCGGCCATCGAAATCGAGGCGGAAGATACGGGATACCTGTCAAAGCTGCGGCCGTTCCTCTATGACTTCTTTCTGAAAAAGGGCGTGCTGCTGCGCCCGCTGGGCAACATTGTTTATATCCTGCCGCCTTATGTGATTACGCCCGACGAACTCCACTTTATTTATGACGTTGTCGCCGACGCCCTGGATCGGCTGCCGCCCCGGCGGGAGAACGCACGCACGGAGCCCTGAGAACCGGAAGATGGCGCGTCCGGGAAGAAAATGACACCCCTTTGGCGCCCGCCAGGCTTCCGGACCTAAGTTTCTCCATTTGTAAAAGGCAGGTTTGGCTGGAAATGACCCAGCCGGAGTTATTCGGGGGGGGATGCCCGGTGCGGGAGCATGCCCCTCTTGCAGGGAACGGCGTTAATCGGTTGAGTTCTGCTGTGTTGCGTCCTTTGATTCTGTTTGTGCTACGGCGGGGGTCCCGGTCGAAAAGCTGATGGACCCGCCCGTCAGAGCCGGGTTGCTGGCGGCCGCCACGTGCGTGGAAACGTTTGCATACATACTATCCACTTTCATGGCCACACTACCCATGGCTGAAACTGCAGTCAGGCAGACTAGAAACAAAAGCAAGGCAAACTCTGGCAGGTTCTGACCTTCTTGTTCAGACCATAAATTCTTAAGAAATCGTTTCATCCTGTACCTCCTTCAGCGAGGCTCGCTCAACGTTTACTTTGACTTGAATAGGAGCCGGGAAGCGGCTGAGTGGCAATCAAGGTTGAGCAACTTTCCTGAGCCATAGATTCCTTGATCTCCACCATTGTTATCGTCCGTTTCTCCGATCCACATAAGCCCCAAGATGGCCGTCAGCCGGAAATTTCTCTGAATCCAACTTGAGGCACCTTAAGAATAAGGGCACATGGCGCGCCCCACAATTCGGTGAAACCAGCAATCTGATCGGTTAAATAGCCGATACTCGGTGGGGGTGAATACCTGAATGGCAATGAGATATTGTCAGGAGCATAAACTGAGGGCGGCATTCAGCAGGGCAGTTGTCCGGCCGGCGGAGCTCTGACCGTTGGACACATTGGCGCTAGCTATTAACCATAGAGTTACTTGACTTTGATTTATCAAGAAGGCTAGAATCCTCCTGCTATTGAGTTTGCAGAGTTGCACCGGCGTCAAAATTCCTGCCTGTGCCGCCGGAAGGGTGAACCACTCAAGGTCCGGGTTAAAGGTTTTTCAGTAGGCGTGTCATGTTGTTTCATTTTGCAGGGTCCAGAGAGGGTTGATCGACAACGGACCGAATGCCAGCCCTGGAGCAGTCAGAGTGACGTCGCAATGACGGCGGCCACGGGGGGGGATTGGGCAGCGCAACTGTATCCTGGCCAGCCTATGCCCTTAATGGCCCGCCAGGGGAATCACCCGACTATCCTCGATGGGGCAATGTTCCTCGAATTCCTCCAGCTGTCCTGATGAAGCAGGCATTCAGATCTTTACCACTCGCACCATCAATTGTTGGATAAAGGCTGCAGTGTGGGCCCGTTGATCAACCTGCCGTTGGTTTGCCCGATTTCGGTGAGAAAAGGCCCCCGATGCCAACGGGTGTCTGGTACGCCAGGGAAATGAAGATGGTGATGGAATGGCGAATTTGATTAAAGAATGGAAGGGGAGAATGATGACGAAGCGATGGCTGGGGTATGTGACAGCGATGGTAATGCTTGTGCTGTGCGGGGTGGGGACGGCGCCAGCCCAGAAGTCTCCGCGCCCGGGTAAGGTGATTGTTCCTCCGAGCAACGTGCTGGCTCCGAAGGATAAGGGCAGGCGCATGCACACGAATTTCCTGATTTTTGTCCCGACTGAGAGGAGTAGCCAGAAGCCATCACCCCAGTCCACCCTCTGGAGCGGCGGTGAAACGCCCAGCTCGATGGCGTGCGTCTATCAGACAGGCCCCACGCCCGCTCCCGGCTGCCCGATCAGCAGCAGCAACTATGACAACCCTGTCGGCGGCTCCCGCATGATCGCCATTGTGGATGCGTACGACTATCCCACGGCGGCGAGCGACTTTGTCACCTTCTCCCAGCAATTCGGATTGCCTTCCGGGAACGCCTGCGGCGCCAGCGGCAACGCAGCATGCCTTTCTGTTGTGTACGCAACGGGATCGCAGCCTCAGTCCAACTGTGGGTGGGCGCAGGAAGCGGCGCTGGATATCGAGTGGGCTCACGCCATGGCTCCCCAAGCCCAGATTGTTCTGGTGGAGGCCGCGTCGAACAGCTTTTCTGATTTGTTCCATGCCGTGAGCGTGGCGACCAATATGGTGGCGAACGCCGGCGGCGGCCAGGTTTCCATGAGCTGGGGCGGCAGCGAATTTTCTTCCGAGTCGGCCTACGATTCCTATTTCAATACACCGGGCGTCACCTACTTTGGGTCCAGCGGAGACAGCGGGGGTGTGGTGATCTACCCTTCAGCGTCGCCCAACGTGATCTCGGCCGGCGGCACAACCGTTAACCGGGACAGCAACGGAAACTTTATCGGTGAAAGCGCCTGGAGCAGCGCCGGAGCCGGTCCCAGCGCATACGAGCCGGTGCCCGGATACCAGAGCAGCATCTACACTCTGGCCCAGATGCTGAACGGCTACCGGGGCACGCCCGATTATTCCTTCGACGCCAACCCGGCCTCCGGTGTTTCGGTTTATGACAGCACGTCCTGCCAGGGATACAGCGGCTGGCTGGTGTTTGGCGGGACCAGCGTGTCGTCTCCGTCGCTTGCCGGCATCTTCAATCTGGCCGGCGCATTCGACGGCGGGTGGAACGGCGGCAGCAACACCAGCAGCGTGCAAAGCAATATCTATCAGAACTATGACACCGCCTCTTCCGGCGGGACGCAGTGCCAGTACCAAAGCCCCTTCTACGACGTCAGTTCCGGGTCGGCGGGTTCCTACCCGGCCGGCGCCTGCTGGGACTTTGCCACCGGCATCGGGAGCGGACGCGGCGTCAGCGGTCTGACCGCATCATCGGACTTCTCTCTTTCGGCTTCTCCGTCCAGCCAGTCGGTGGACCCAGGATCGGGCGCCAGCTACGCCGTGAATGTTTCTTATTCAGGTAGCTACAGCGGGACCGTCACCCTCAGCGCCACGGGCCTGCCAACAGGAGCCGGTGCCACCTTCACCCCGAGTTCGGTCAGTAGTTCCGGGTCCTCGACGATGGACGTCACCACAGACGCTTCAACCGCCCCGGGCAGCTACACCATCACGATCACGGGCAGCGACGGTGGCGGCGCAAGCCATTCAACAATCGTCACATTGGTGGTTAACTCAACGTCATCAGGGGACTTCTCGCTTTCCGCCTCGCCCTCCAGCCGGACGGTAACGGCCGGCAGCAATACCAGCTACGGGGTGACGATTACACCTTCAGGCGGGTTCAGTGCGGGCGTCAACCTGAGTGTCAGCGGACTTCCGAGCGGCGCAACCGCCGGCTTTAGTCCAAATCCTGCCACCGGATCTTCCACGATGAGTGTGACGACCAACGGCTCGACGCCGACGGGCACCTACACGTTGACGGTTACCGGCACCAGCGGAAGCCTGGTTCACACCACAACCGTTAGCCTGACGGTTAACCCCGCCGCTAACCCCGACTTCGCGCTCAGTGTTTCTTCGGCAACCCTTACGGCGCCGCCCGGTTCGAGCAGTACGGACACCATTACGGTGACGCCTTCCGGCGGCTTTACAACAGGCAGCGTGAGTCTCAGCCTCAGCGGCTTGCCGCGGCGGACCAGTTCCAGCTTCAGCGTGAATCCCATTACGATCACCAGCGGCAGCCCTGGAAGTTCGCTCCTGACGATCAGTACGAACAAGAGAACCAGCACAGGAACCTATCCGCTGACGCTCACGGCCACCGGCGGCGGCGTGTCAAAAACCATCAACCTGACCCTTGTCGTTGGAACCGCATCCTCACCCGACTTCTCGATTTCGGCCTCGCCGTCAAGCCAGACGGTGGATCCCGGATCGAGCACGTCTTATGGCGTCAGCGTCACGGCCTCGGGCGGATTCAGCGATGCGGTTTCCTTCAGCGCCAGCGGTTTGCCGAGTGGCGCAACAGCCGGCTTCAGCCCGACTTCGGTGAGCGGCGGGTCCGGCAACTCCACGCTGACCATCACAACCAGCACTTCAACACCGACGGGCACCTACACCGTCACCATCACCGGCACCAGCAGCGTGACGCATTCAACAACAGTCACGCTGGTGGTGGGAACCGCGGCCGGCGGCGACTTCTCGCTCTCAGCCTCGCCGGGGAATGTGACCTTGCGGAAAGGTGGCACGGCAACGTACACGGTCAGCGTATCGCCCGCCAGCGGGTCGAATCCGACGGTGGGCTTCCAGGTGAGCGGAACGCCGGGCGGTTCGAGCGCAACGTTCAGCCCGTCTTCGGTGACCGGTTCGGGCAGCACGACCTTGTCGGTGGTTGTTCCCTCAAGCGCGTCAGGGAATTACACGCTGACGATTACCGGAACCAATACCACGGGAACATCCCATACCGTTTCAGTGGGGTTGAAGGCGCACTAGCCCAATCCCACTCAAAACGCCACGGGGACCGGACAAAACATTGTCTGGTCCCCGTTTTTGTTTCTGCCGGACGGTTGAAATTCCCTCTATGCCCATCCTCACAGTGCTTCTCAGACCTGGAACTGTTTACCCTCTCTGCTGAACCTCACGTTTCAGCCGGGACTTGTTCTCCAATCCTTCAATCAGAAGTGGCAGCTCGCACTTGGGTCACAACGGTAGGTGACTTAGGTCACCGCTTGAGCGCTGAACGTGGCCCACGCTGAAAATGGAGGAGTGTGAAGAATGCGGCTGGGAGAAAGCCATGCAAGAGCAAGCCGCAAAAAAACGGATTCTGGTGATCGACGACGACGAACAGGTGCTGATTTCCCTGGAATCCCTGCTGGAAAACGAGGGTTACGAAACCACGGTGGCGTGGAGTGGGCAGGAGGGGCTCTCATTGCTGCGATCGAAAGGATTTGACCTCGTCCTGCTGGACGACTACCTTCGCGATATCGAGCATGAGGAGATCTTTGGCGAGATCCGGGCAATGGCAATTCAACCCCTGGCCATCCTGACCGAAAGTTCGCTGACGCCTGAAACGAGAAGGCACTTCATCGATCTGGGAGCGACCGGCATCGTGCGCAAGTGGGCCCCTTGTGAGGAAATTGCCGAAGAGATTGGGAAATGCTTTTTGAACTCCGCCCTCGATAAGCTTGCGGCGTGAGGACGGACGCAAGAAGTTCACTAAGGTGCAAAGCGTCGCGAGAGCGGACTGGGCAGAAGTCCTGGTCAGTGATGGGCGGGAAGCCGAGGCCGGGCACTGCGATTACGGCAGCTTTCGCCGGCTGGAAGAGCGAGATCGTCGATTGGAGCGAAGGTTGAGGTGTGTCTTTCGCTCGTCTTGCGCGGAAACAATCAGGGCGTGGAGCCAGCCCGACGTCAAAACTATCACATCTTGATGTGATGGGCATCACAGATTGAGCGCCAAAAGAGTCCTAGGCTTCGCAGTCAGAGGGACTCAATGAGGCGTGGCCGCTGTCGAAAAGGAGTGCTTCGAAAGGGGGAACGCTATGCCGAAAGATCAGCAGGATATTCTGGAAATCTTAAAGTCCGAGTTGGAGTTTATTGAAAAGGGTGGATATGGGGCCCCGGACAAGCAGCCGGCGGAGGCCGTGTCCACGATGTTCGCGGATTCCCTCACCTGCCTGAATTATGGATATCCCTATCGAGTGCACCCCTGCGGCGAATGTCCTCTGATGGAATTTGTTCCGGAGGACAGCCGGGTGTCGGCGATGCCCTGCCACCATATTCCACTGGATCCCTCCGGACAAACCGTCGAAGCACTGGAAGAAGCGCAAAACCAGTCCGGAATGCAGGAAGCCGTGAAGACCTGGCTGCGGCAGACCATCAGCCGCATTGAGACGCAGCGGCCGGCTTGAGCCCTCAGCATCAAAGTGGCGCAAAGGTTCGACCCGCCGGAGAAACCCCACAAGCCGGAGCTCTCCCCCCGCGTGGCCTGATTCCCGCGACTGTGTATTTAACAGGTCAGGCCGCTCTCAACTCACCTGCCCACCGCAACCGGCACCATTAAGAAAATCACTTCCACGCTTCCTGTGCAGATGCAGATCACCGCATTCCGTGGCCTGAAAGTTTGTCCACCTTCCATAGGGAGTTATGCTCTTCAGCCGGAGCAGTCACGGGCCAATCCCGACCGAGTTAACCGTTGGTTCTAACTGGGAAGCCCCTGCGACCGTCAGGGGTATTTTGATTTTCATCGCTGAATCTTTGTAGCCGCGACCTTCGTTCGCGCGGCTTGCCAGTTCAGTCGATGGTCAGAACTAAGCTCACAATTTTCGTACTGCCAAGACCTTCCTGCATTTCAGAAGTGACTGAAAAACAAGGCTAAAGCTCCAGCAGAAACCGCCGTGTGATTACCGTCACATGCGACCGTGAGCAAGCTCACTGCCGGGTGGCTGGTCGGCTGGTAGAAATAGTTACCTGAACGAAGTGCCGGCGTTGCTCGTATGGCGAAGGTCAATGCGCTTCAGGGACTTCGGCGGGATTTGATGAGATGGAATTGAGGGCAATCCTAAAAGACGGATGTCATGCCAGCGAGAAGGGTACCCTTCCTGTTTGCGAAAAGACAGCGTTCTGTCCGCGGACAGGAATCCATGCCGTTACCACTTCAAAATATATTGACTACTGGTTAATCCCCGCCCTAGCATGTGATATATGTCACAGTGAAGCCTTCTCATCAGTTCCTGTTGGCAGCCGTGGTTTGAGTCTGGGCGAAGGTCGTCCGGGCCGGCCGGTCCGCACAGTGATGAGTCGTCTAGGTCAACTGCTTGCTGAACGGGTTGAACCCATTTCTGTTCCAGACATGAGTGCTCCAGAGGTCCGGCGCAGGGCGCCCGCCCGGGTCCCGTCGGGAGGTATCGCCGACGGCGGCTTTGCTGCTGAAAATGATGGGTGGTTGAGCCGATGAGTTTGGCAAGGTTTTTATTTGTTGGTGTTCCCAGTTCTTTTGAGAAGAGGGGTTCTATGGTTAACGAATGTGAAAGAGGGGAGAGCGACATGAAGCGACTGCTGAGTTTCACTAAAATCGCTGCGTTGCTGATCTGCCTGGCTGGATTTTTGCCAACGGCATTTCTCTACGCTCAGAGGCAGCCAGCCCCAGCCAAGGGGCCGTCGGTTGCCTGGACGCCGCCTGTGGAGACGAATGCCAACGATTATGTTGGTCCGCAGGTTTGTGCGGGCTGCCACCGCACGGAGGCGCGGCAGTTCTTCAAGTCTCCTCATGGTGAGCAGGGTGGGGCGGTTGAGGCCACCCCGGCTTCTCCCGGAGCGGCGGAGTCACCCTCCGTTGCGGCGGGCAGGAAGCTTTATACCGACATGATGTGCGCGGGATGTCACCAGATTGGCGGCAAGGGCGGGACGGCTGGTCCGGCCCTGGGTGATGTGGGCGCCCGCAGGACCCGCCAGGAACTGATGGATCGCATGCTGAAGCGGCGGGCCGGGACCATCATGCCCACGCTTCCCCCGCACACCCCTACCCAGAACCTCAACGAGCTCGTTGATTACCTGATGACGTTGAAGGGACAGGACCAGAACGAATCGGCGCAAACTCCGCCGCCCTCCGGGCCACGGCACGTGACTGGCTGCGAGATCTGCCACGGGCCGGGCGCTGCCCACGCGCACGCCGAGCAGAACGCGGCTGGCGATGTTGCAAAGATGGAAGCGGGCATGAAGCTCATCTTCAAGTTCGACGCCAACCCCAAGGACAACTCCGCGCGGTGCATGCAATGCCACCAGACAGGAACACCGCAGGATGCCTTCCAGCATTCAGTCCACACGACGGCCGGTGTCAGCTGTATTGACTGCCATAGCATCCATCCGGTTGAGGTGGCGGATGCCGGGAAGCCGGCGCTTCAGCCCGCACAGTCACAGTTCTTCTCCGTTCCCAGGCTGAAAGAAGAGAATGCGTGGCTGACGGACGGCCTGTTGAAGAAACCGCAACCCGAGCTTTGCTTCGGGTGCCACCGGACGGTGCAAGCGCAATTCGCATTGCCGGAGCATCATCGGGTTCCCGAGGGCTTCATGAAGTGTACGGATTGCCATAACCCGCACGGCACCATGAATCACCACCAGCTTACGCAAGCGAATTGGGAGAGCTGCGTCAAATGCCATGTGGAAAAGCGCGGACCGTTTGTCTATGAGCACGCGGTCGTGAGAGTTGAAGGCTGCACGGCTTGCCACTCCCCGCACGGAAGCGTGAACAACTTCCTGCTGAAGCGCCGGGAGCAGCGGCTGCTCTGCCTGCAGTGCCACTCCGCTCTTCATGGCTACGTCAGGCTTCCACGGCCAGGCGAACGTACCGCACGGCCGGGGTGGCTACCAGGGTTCTGGACCCTGCACACGCTGCCACGTGGCCGTCCACGGATCAAACTTTGATGAGTTCCTGCTGAAATAAGGAGGAGGTGTCGCTTGAGAATCACGCGTAGTCTGTTTTTCCTGATGTTAGCTTTCATGGTGAGTCTGCCTGTGCTCAGGGCGCAGGGCCAAAGCGAACCTCCGCTTCAGTGGGGAGGTTTCGGGGTCCAGGGCTCCGCCAGCATGGGATACCGCTTCACGGACGTCAAAGGCTATCAGCCGATGTTCGAGGAGCTGTACAATCTGAAGAGTGGGCCGAGGCTCATGGACTTCAGCCTCTTCGGCCACAACGACGGGACCAACCCGTTTGCGAACAACTTTTCGCTGACCACGAGCGGTATGGGCGGAGATCCTTATCCGAGTGCGCAGTTCACGCTTTCGAAACCCAAGGTCTATGATCTGCGAGTCAACTGGCGCCAGTCGTACTTTTACTGGAACCAGAACGACGGGGTGATCCTGCCAACACGGAACACCACGGGGCTTACTGACAACCACGACTGGGCGAATGTGAGGAAAGTCGGTTCCGTCGACTTTACGGTGCACGCCACAGACAACCTGCGCTTCCACTTTCAGTATTACAAGACTTCTTTCAGCGGGGCGACTTTCACGACCTTCTCGCCTTACTTCTTTGACCAACCGGGTAGTTTAGGTGGCTTTGCCAGGGCGAACGCTTACTACCTGTATGCGCCCACGTTTGACAACACGAACCGCTTCACGGGCGGCATTGACTACACCTGGAATCAATGGAGCTTCCATTACAACGTTGGCTTCCAGACTTTTACATCCGACACGGCATACAACAACGTTACTTCACCCCAACTTGCGATTGACACGACGACCGTCTCCAATCTTTCCCAGCCCCTGACGCAGGCTTCCTGGACTGACTCCCGGAGGTTGACGACGCCGGTCAGTGAATTTTCCTATTCAGGGAAACCCTCTTCGCGTCTCGACCTGCGTGGTAGTTACATCTTTTACCGCTACAGTGGCCCGGCCCGTGCTCGACCGGTCATTCAACGGCGACAACCCGGACCCCTACGCCGTGTCTGAAACCGGCCGGTCAACCGTCAGCGAGCCCAACCATATTTTTCGACAGGGTTTCGCTTTTCACGTCAACCCCTGGTGGGACATCGATTTCGATTACCGGTACAGCAGGTTTAGCACCACGACCGAGGGTATCTTCTCCGCTTTGTTTAATGGAACGGATCCTACAAGCGGGGAGTTTGCCAATGACTGGAAGTTCACCCTGCATGAGGGCGATGTGAAGATGGTCTTCACGCCGGTCAACAACCTGGTGATCAGCCCGGGTGTCCAGCTTTACCAGTCTGACGTCGAGATGAGGGAAGATGGCGTGATTGATGATGCTCGCTCACTTAAAAATCACGCCGTATCTCCTTCCATCAGCGCCTTCTACCGGCCTTTCAAGCGGTTCGACATTCGCGGTGAGTTGCGGACTTACAATAACGGCGCCTCCTACACTGCGCTGACTGCGCACACCAATACCACCGGACGCGTGGTTGGGAACCTCCACCTGACGGACAAGCTCACTCTGAGCGACGAGCTTTATATGGTCGATCAAAAACTCCTCGCCACGGATTACCGCGCCAAGGTCCATTCGAATTCCGTGATGCTGACTTACACGATTAACCCGAAATACTCTCTTTTCGGCGGGCTCACTTACGACAACGAACTGGCTACGGGCATCATTGCCTGGCAGCGAGGAGTTCCGACGGCCGGGACGGCTTACGCCCTCCGGGACCAGGCCCTCAACCGCATCTGGCAGGCAGGTCTTGCCGCAGAACCGGTCAAGTACTTCGGCATCCGCTTTACCGGAAACTTTGTGCGTACCACAGGGCTCGGTGAAGAAGCTGGGATCAGTCCGGTTTACGGACCCCTGACCTGGCCGCTCGGCACGGGCACGGTTTACTTCAATATCCCCAGGACCGGCCGGCTTTCTGTGGATCTGCAGCGGACCTATTACATCCAGGAAATCATCACCGGCAACAACTTCGGAGCCAATATGCTGACGGTTCGCTTTACGCGTGACTTCTAGCGAAAGCATGGCCGGTTGAAATCGGACCTGAAACAAGAGATGATATAGAGGTGCGTGGTTCTTATAAAGGGATGCCACGAAGGAGGAAATGATAATGAATAAGGTCGTTAACACCGCAGCACTTGCAGTCTTCTCAGCGCTGATGGCCGGCGCATGGCTTCTGACGCCTGCTTATCAGACGCAGGCCAAGAGCGGCGCGCCTACGTTTGATGCCAAGTGCGCGATGTGCCATGCCAAGGATGGCAGCGGGAACAGTCCCATGGGGAAAAACATGAAGGTTCCCGACCTGCGCTCGAAGGCTGTACAGTCGAAAACAGACGCTGATCTTCACAACTTCATCGCCAAGGGCAAAGGAATCATGCCGGCCTACGGCAGCCAGCTCTCGAAGGATGAAATTAGCGACCTGGTAGCATACATTCGCCAGCTAGGTAAGAAGAAATAGAACCCGATCCAGGAAAGACACCATCACCTGTCCGTTGAGTCCGGAGGTCGTTATGATGAGTACCGTCAGGAAGCTTACAGTATTCGGTATCACCTTGGGAGTGGCTCTCGCGATGTCTTCCCTCACTTCCTTTGGCAACATGAAGATTGCCAAGAAGGAGAAGGTCTCGTGCAATACATGCCATGTGAAAATGGGCCAGAAAGAACTGAACGATGTGGGTAAGTGCTATGCAAAGAAGAAGAATCTGAAGGCTTGTGAATCTGCGGCCAAGGATGGCAAGAAGTAGCTCCCGGAATTTTCCCGGGCCTGGAATCCGCAGTAATCGCGACTGGAGGTTGGTATGAACCTCACGTTCTATCTTGCAACATGGATCCCCCTTGTGGTGGTGGTTGGTGTGCTGGCTATCTACCGGAATATGATGGCCAGCCACGAAGACGAATCAATTCATGTGCTGGACGGCGACGCGCCACAAGTCGCCTCCCAGATCAAGCTCAGCCATAAACTGGAAGTCATCGAGCGGTGGGGCAAGATCCTGACCGCCCTCGTGGTGGCTTATGGCCTGGTGATTGGAGTCATGTACCTGTATTACGTGTGGCAGCAAGGCGCCAAATTACCGGGATGAGCTTTGATTCCCTGGAAATGACGGCTCAAAATGAACGCTTGGCAGCGGTGTGTTGGGGTGTCGGTAGCAGTGTTTCTGCTCACATCTGTATGCTGGGCACAGGGTTCCGGCTCCCTTCAGGACAGCGCCTGCCTGGGCTGCCACGGCCAGTCCGGTTTTGTGGATGAGCAGGGCCACAGTCTCCGGATTGATCCGAAGGAATTCAGTTCTTCCATTCACGGTGCGCTTGGCTGCCAGGCGTGTCATTCCGACGTCACGGAATTCCCTCACAAGTTGCCGGTCAAGAAAGTGGCCTGTGGCGCCTGCCACTCCTCTGAGAGTTCGGACGTCGATGAAAGCGTCCACCAGGCGGTGATGGAAAGTGCTTCATCGCCGGCCTGCCTGAAGTGCCACGGAAACCCGCATTCCATCGTCTCCGTTCACGATTCGAGGTCGCCGGTTTATGCGCTGAATCTGCCGCGGACCTGCGGAACCTGCCACGGAAATCCCGAACTGGCAAAAAAGTACGGTCTGCCGAACGTCTACGCGCTCTACATCGATTCCATTCATGGGTTTGCCCTCACGCGCGATGGCCTGCTGGTTGCGGCGACCTGCACGAGCTGCCATGGAGCGCACAAGATCCTGGGCCCCCAAGACCCGAACAGCAAGGTGTTTCGAAAGAATGTTCCCGCGACGTGCGGTTCCTGCCACGCCGGGATCGAGGCAAAGTATTTAAAGGGTGCTCACGGTAAAGCTCTCGAGGCCGGCGCCTCTGAAGCGCCCGTCTGCACGAGTTGCCATACGGCGCATTCCATCGAGAGTGTCAGGACGACGGCCTGGCAATTGAAGACGACGGCCAAGTGCGGAAGCTGCCACGCCAGCCGGGCGGAGACCTACCACGACACGTTCCACGGCCAGGTGACGGCGCTGGGGTTTGTGGTGACGGCCCGCTGCTGGAGCTGCCACGAAGCTCACGAAATTCTTCCTGCCTCCGACCCTGCATCTTCCATTGCGCCTGCAAACCTGGCGAAGACCTGTGGCAACTGTCACGGGGAGGTCACGAGGAGTTTCACCACCTATGACCCGCATGCCAATCACCGTGACAGCGCACACTACCCGGGACTTTATTACACGGCGCGCTTTATGAATTTCCTGATGCTGGCGGTCTTTACCTTTTTCGGGTTGCATACGATTCTCTGGTTTATCCGCTCCATGGTGGAGCGGCGCAAGAGTGGAGGCAAGGGTGAGGAACCCGCGTCCGATTAACGCCGCTGAGGTGAAGGAGTGAATCAAGCGGAAAAGGTCCGCTATTACTATCGGTTTTCCCCAGGCAAGCGGTTGCTTCACGCGACCCTGTTCTCCACTTTTCTGGGCCTGGCGCTGACCGGCCTGACGCTGCGCTTCAGTTACGCCGCGTGGGCGTCCGGCTTTGCGCACGCGGTGGGAGGGTTTGGCGCCGTTTTCTTTTTCCACAAAGCCTTTGGTGTCTTGTTGACGGCGGCATTTCTTGTTCATGTGGGGAACATTTTGCGCCAGGTTTTTATCAAAAGAAAGTTTGGGATGCTTTGGGGGCCTGAATCCCTTGTGCCGCAGCCCAAGGACATAGCTCAAATGGCAGCGCATTTTCGCTGGTTCTTCGGATTGGGTTCCAAACCCAAATTTGATCGCTTTGCCTACTGGGAGAAGTTCGATTATTGGGCCGTCTTCTGGGGCATGGGTGTCATTGGGCTTTCCGGCTACAGCATGTGGTTTGCGCCTTTCGTTGCCAGGTTCGTACCGGGCTCCTGGTTTAACGTTGCTCTGCTTCTTCATGGCGACGAGGCGCTGCTGGCGGTGTGGTTCATTTTCACGATTCACTTTTTCAATACGCACTTGCGCCCCGGCAGCTTCCCGATGGATAAAGTGATTTTCACCGGCCGCCAGACGGAAAAGGAATTGGTCGAAAAGCATCCCGAGGAGTACGAACGGCTCGTGGAGCAGGGAAAACTTGAGAGCTTCCGTGCAGAGGAACCCCAACGATGGTTCGTGACGTTCGGAATGGTTGTGGGCTTTGCCGCCATCGCCACCGGCTTTGTGCTGCTCCTGCTCACGCTGTTTTCTTTCCGGCGGTAAGCGCGGTCTGGTTGCGGCCATAGCGTATGGGGGCGACTCGTTCGCCGTATTCATCATTTGCGACCGCCAGCGCAGTTTCTAAATGACGATTTCAACGGGGGGCAAACTGCCGGGTTTGTTCCTTATGCTGATAGGATAGAAGGCTCGGGGGCAATCTGCGGCATCCGCGGATGAGACGAAGAAGAAAAGTCCGTACCGTTGACGGTAAGGGGCGCGTAAGGGGAAGCTCCAATAGAGCAGCGGCGGGATCGGGCCGGCAATTCAATGCAGCCGGAGGAGGATAAAGGCACGGATGGTTACTCAAGGCAAAGGATTAAGGGCATGGCTTTCTCCATATGTTTACCTTTCGGGGAATTGGATCAGCCGGATTGGCGTTGTGCTGGTAACCACCGGAACCGTCCTCTGGCTTTCGCTATTGCCGGTCATTTTGCGTGGATTCACCGAAAATCCCTATGCGGGGATTCTGACCTTTATGGGGCTGCCCGCGCTCTTCTTCGGAGGGCTCATTCTGATTCCCGTGGGCATTGTTCTTCGTGCGAGGCGTGAGCGGCACAAGGGCGTCTATCCCTCCGATTTTCCCCCTCTGGATTTCAAGAACGTCGAACTGCGGCGGCTCATCTTTTTTGTGGGCGTGACCACGGTGGTCAATCTGATTATCGGCGCCCAGCTTCTCTATTCCGGCGTCAGTTATATGGATAGCGTGACCTTCTGCGGAAAGACCTGCCACACGGTCATGCAGCCGGAATATGTTGCCTATGAACACTCGCCCCACGCCCGCGTGGCCTGCGTGGAGTGCCACATCGGTCCGGGCGCTTCCTGGTTTGTGCGCAGCAAGCTGTCGGGCAGCTATCAGGTTTTTGCGACCCTCTTTAGTGTCTATCCCCGCCCTATTCCCGTTCCGGTTTCCAACCTGCGGCCGGCACGGCAGACCTGCGAGCAGTGCCACTGGCCGGCCCGGTTTGAAGGCAACCGCCTGACGGTTATTCCGCACTACGCTGATGATCAAACGAACTCTCTCTCCAAGACGGTCCTGCTGATGCACATCGGCGGAGGAGACGGCCAGGGTGGAATCCATGGCGCCCACGTCGGGCCCGGAATCACCATCCGCTACGGGTCAGATGCAAGCCGGCAAAAAATGGACTGGGTTGAGTACAGCAACGCCCAGACGGGCAAGAAAACGCTCTTCGTCAGTGAGAAGACCAATCCCAAAACGGTCAGCACTGCAAGCGGCCGGGTGATGGATTGCATCGATTGCCACAACCAGCCGACCCACATCTTCCACCTGCCCGGTGACGCCATGGACGAAGCCCTGGCCAGCGGAGCCATTCCACCGTCGCTGCCGTTTGTAAAGAAGGAGGGCCTCGCGCTTTTGCAGGCTCAATACACCAGCCAGGAGGAAGCCGCGCAGAAGATCACTTCCGGCCTGGAAAAGTACTACAGCGAGAATTACCCCCAGGTCTTATCGCAGCGCCGCGCGGAGGTGTCCCAGGCGGTCAAGGGACTGGTTGCCGTCTACCAGCAGAATGTTTTCCCCAAAATGAAGGTCAACTGGGGAACCTATCCCAATAATCTCGGGCACATGAATTTTCCCGGGTGCTTCCGCTGCCACGGGGCGTTGCACGAGGCTTCCGATGCCAGCAAAATGATCCCGCAGGATTGTAATGTCTGCCACAACCTGCTTTCCATGGGTGAAGCCAACCCGAAGATCCTGACGGACCTGGGTTTGGGTGGGGCCACGGAACCTTCTCAATAGTGGGTCGGCCGCCGCTTCATCATCTGCGTGCCGGGTTGCGGACGCCACCGGCCGGTGGTATTCTGCGGTGTAAATCTCTCACTCGATGCCAGTCTGAAGGGTTGCGCGAGGCAGCCAACTGCTTTCGAAGGGAAGGCGCGAACAGGTGCCAGATGGAGCATCCTAAGGTCGCATGAAAGTCCTGGTGCTCAACGCGGGCTCAAGCAGCCTGAAAAGCTGCCTCTACGAGCTGGCGGAATCTTTGCCCCAAGCGCCACCTGTCCCGTTATGGGAAGGCCACGTGGAATGGGAAGAGCCGTTCGGCAATGTGCGGCTCCGGGCCAGGCGCGGGGGCCGTCCGGTGATGGACGAGCAGCCCGGAATTGATTCGGAAAGTGCGGCCGCCGGCCGTTTGTTGCAGACTCTCTGGGAAGGTCCGGCGCGTGTTCTTGCCCATCCGGAAGAGGTGGATGTGGTGGGCCATCGTGTTGTCCATGGAGGCGAGAAATATTCAGCCCCCACGCGGGTGACGGCTGAGGTGAAGCAGGAGATCAGCCGCCTCGCGGCGTTTGCTCCGGAGCACAATCCTGCCGAGGTCAGCGGTATTGAGACGGCCGAACGGATTTTCAAGTCGCGGCCCCAGGTGGCTGTTTTTGACACGGCGTTTCACCAGACCCTTCCGAAGCCCGCCTTGGTCTACCCCGGCCCTTACGCCTGGTACGAGCGGGGCATCCGCCGCTACGGCTTTCACGGCATCAGCCATCAATACTGCGCCAAACGCACGGCCCGGATTCTGGGCAGAGGACCTCGAGTCGCTGCGGATTGTCACCTGTCACCTGGGGCACGGCTGCTCGCTGGCTGCGGTGCGAAATGGGCACAGCGTGGATACGACGATGGGTTTCACGCCCCTCGAAGGATTGATGATGGGCAGCCGGTCCGGCAGCATCGACCCCGGAATTCTCATTCATCTGCTGCGGGAAGAAAAGTATTCCGCTGACCGGCTGGAGGAACTCCTGAACCGCGAGTCCGGCCTGCTGGGAGTGTCGGGTGTGTCTGACGACATGCGGCAAATCCTCTCCGCCGTCGAGAACGGAAACGCCCGCGCCAGCCTGGCTTTTGATACGTTTATTCACCGGTTGCGGAAATTTGTGGGAGCCATGACGGCTTCGCTCGGCGGCGTCGATGCGCTGGCCTTTACAGGTGGCATCGGCGAGAACTCGCCTGAGGTGCGCGCCGCAGCCTGCTCCGGCTTTGAATTTCTTGGCCTCAAGCTCGACCGGCGGAAGAACGGCGAGTCGCCTGTCGATTGTGACATCGCAAGTCCGGATTCCGCTGTCCGCGTGGTTGTGGTGGCGGCGCGCGAAGAGTGGGCGATTGCGCAGGAATGCTGGCGGCTCGCCCGGTCATCATGAGTGCCGGGTTTTTGATTGAAGCAGCGTTAGGGTGGCAGGCCGGTCCGCCACTTTCCGAAGCACGCCGGGGCGTGTGGATGTTCTCATCCAGCCTGTCCACGGACCGACGGCCGCTTCCCTTTGTTGTGCCGGCGTGCGCTGCCAACGTGGTCCGCATCTGCCCGAGGGAGGGTCTATGAACGAAGCTGTTTTTGCCCACCGCATTCAGTTTGCTTTCACGGTGATGTTTCACTATCTTTTTCCTATTCTGACCATGGGACTGGGCTTTTTCATTGCCCTTTTTTCAACCCTTCACCTGCTGACAAAGGAAGAACGCTATGCCGACGCGGCCCAGTTCTGGGCCAAGATCTTCGCCGTCAATTTTGCCCTGGGAGTGGTTACCGGCATTCCTCTGGAATTTGAGTTCGGCACCAACTGGAGCCGCTTCTCAAGTTTTGGCGGCGGTGTTTTCGGGCAGACGCTGCCGCTGGAAGGCGTCTACGCGTTCTTTCTGGAGTCCGGATTTCTGGGGATGTTTCTGGCGGGCGAGAAGCGCGTGGGCAGGACTCTCCACTGGATTTCAGGCCTCGGCGTGGCTGGCGGGTCCCTGCTGTCAGGATATTTTATTGTTGCCACCAACGCCTGGATGCAGCACCCGGTGGGCTATGTGATCGATTCCTCCGGCGCCATCCGGCTGAAGTCATTCTGGGCGGTCCTGCTGAATCCTTACGCAATCTGGCAATATGCCCACACCATTAACGGGGCGCTGCTGACAGCGGCTTTTGTGATCGGCGGCATTGGCGCCTTCTACCTTCTGTCGGACCGTCACCGGGAGTTCGGCAAGCTGTCGGTGAAGACGGCGGTTGTGGCTGGGGTGATTCTCTCGCTGACGCAATTGTTTCCCACTGGAGACTTGAACGGAGCCAGCGTGGTGAAATACCAGCCCACCAAGCTTGCCGCTATGGAAGGCCTTTTTGAAACCGCGCAGGGCGCGCCGCTGGCCATTGTCGGAATGCCGGACATGGAGACGGGCAAGCTGATTGATCCCATCTACGTTCCGGAATTTCTCAGCTTCCTGGCCTATGGCAGTTTTCGCGCCACCGTCGACGGGCTGAACAGCTATCCCAGGGATCTCTGGCCGCCCGTTGAACTCACTTATTACTGCTATCACATCATGGTGGGACTGGGAACCATCTTTATCGCCCAGATGCTGATCGGCCTGTTCCTTTTGTGGAGGCGCAAGCTTCACTCCAGCCGCTGGTTCCTGTGGATGCTGATGCTCACCATTCCTTTTCCGTATATTGCCAATGAGGCCGGGTGGCTGGTTTCTGAAGTGGGCCGGCAGCCCTGGCTGGTGTATGGGCTGATGAAAACGCCGGCGGGCACCTCCGCCAACGTTGCCGCTGGAGAAACCATCTTTACCACGATGGGGTTTGCCGGAATTTATGCCCTGCTGGGCATTCTTTTTCTGTTCCTTGTGGCGCGAATCATCAACCACGGGCCGCATGAAAACACAGCGGCGCAGGCTTAGCGTCCTGGCAGATGGACCAACAGAAAGCAGCCGCGGCCGCGGGCCGGCGGGTTGCAGGAACCCTTCAAAACGATTCCTGCCGATGGAGGTTCGGAGTGATGAACGCAATCTGGTTTTGGGTGCTTGGAGCGATGTTGACGGCTTACGCCGTGCTGGACGGATATGACCTGGGGGTGGGATCCATGTCGCTGTGGATTGCCAAAACCGACGAGGAGCGGCGCCTGGCGCTCAATTCCATCGGGCCTGTCTGGAACGGCAATGAAGTCTGGCTGCTGGCCGCCGGCGGCATGATGGTGGTGTCGTTCCCGCGGGTTTACGCATCGGCCTTCAGCGGCTTTTATCTGGCCCTGATGCTGGTGCTCTGGCTGCTGATCCTGCGCGGTGTTTCCATTGAGTTTCGAAGCCAGTCCAAAAATCCTCTGTGGCGGGCGTTGTGGGACGCGGGTTTCTGGGTCGGCAGCCTTCTGCTGGCTTTGCTGCTGGGCGTGGCCCTGGGGAACGTGGTCCGCGGCTTGCCGATCGGGGCGGACGGATATTTCCAGGGAACGTTTGCCCTGATGCTGAACCCCTATGCGCTGCTCACGGGTATTCTGAGCGTGGTGGTTCTTGCCTGGCACGGATCGAATTACCTGCGGGTCAAGACAGAGGGTGCGCTGTTCGAGAGGGCGGTCAGGTTTTCGCGCACGCTGTGGTGGGTCACGGTGGCGATGTTGATTGTGGTTACGATCGCCACGTTTATTGTCCTTTCCGGCAGTCCGCGAACGTTCCAGGTGTATCCTGCGGCATGGGTGATACCCTTTTTTATTCTGGTGGCATTGGTTTGGGGCTTTTTGTCCCGCGGGGCGGACCGCAGCAACGCCGCCTTCCGGTCTTCCGTGCTGCTCATCGTTGCCCTGATGCTGACGGCTGCGCTGACGGTGTTTCCAAACCTGCTTCCTTCAACCGTTCATCCGCAGTACAGCCTGAACATTTACAACTCCGCCTCTTCACCTCATGCTCTGCGCGTGTCCCTGATTGCCAACTTGTTTGGGATGATCGCTGTGATCGTTTACAGCACTTACGTTCATCGCGTGTTCCACGGCAAGGTGCGGCTGGAGGAAGGCCACTACTGAGGCTGCCGGACTCCGGATGCAGAGGGGGCGGGCGCTCTTCGCTAATGCCGAAGACCTTTGAGCGGATGGCGATGGATGCAGGAGAGCTGGTCAAGAGTGGTGGTTACACGGTCGCTTAAGAACTGGACAACCCAGAAGGCGGCCGCGGGATGATGGCCCAGGAAGTGGAGGAAGTCCGAGCACTTGACGAAGCCGGTCCGGCAGGGGAGCTCCGCCACGGCCGTTTCCTCACAGTGTTTTCCTGAAAGCGCCCCGCTCAGTCCCAGAATATCTCCCGGCAGCGCAGTGCCCAGCACCGTCTGCCGGCCATGCACGTCCGTCACGGAAAGTCCCACGCGGCCCGCGTAAAGGATGTAGATGCCCAGGGGCGACTGACCCTCCAGAAAAAACTCGTGCCCTTTCGGACTGACCTTGGTTGTCTGAATGGATCTTAATGCCGTGAGGGCCATAGGCGGCAGAGGGTTTCTCATTTTACTTGCCTTTGGATCTCCGGCAGGAGGAGGGTGGATTTTCTTCATGGAACTACCCTCAATCTGACATGAGTTTACCTGTCCAGCCAACAGGCGCGCAGTGATGAGTATCACCTTGCCGAGTGCCGCTATTCACAGGCCCTTGTGAGGTTGCCTGGGTGTTTTCGGCTGGAATGAAATTGGAAAGCAAGCGAACTTTCAGTGACGTTCTTCACATCCTGACTGTTTGCTGTGGCCTGTATCAGTCTCCGCGGACCGGCGTATAATGGGTGGAATTGATATGTATCGGAGGTGTGCCATGGCAAGGTACGTTGGCCGCAGGCCCATTCTGGCAACCCTGCTGATTCTGTTTTCTTTCCCCGCCATCGTCTTCGCACAAGATTCCGTTTCGAAACCAAAACACGTGGAGAGTCCCGCGGCGGCAATCCACCGGACCAAACCCGATGCCGAGCTTGAGGCGATTTCCAAAGCCGAGCAGGAAGGCCGGCTGCTCGACGCAGAAAAACTGTTGACGGCCGCGGTACGCAAAGCCGAGTCAAGTTCTCCGCCTGATCACCGGTTGGGCTTCTTGCTGAGCCGCCTGGGCCGGTGTTGAGTTCCAACTGGGCCGTTACTCAGATGCGGTCACTACAGCGAGGCGTGCGTTGCTGTGGACCGGACGGTGCACGGTGTTCAATTATCAAGGGTCCTGGTTGACCTCCAGAACGTCGGCTTATTATAACTATCGGGCGGGTGACCGCGCGGCGGCTGAGCAGGCCGTCGACGAAGGAGTCGCCCTCGCGCGCAAGGATCCCGGCCCGCAGGATGCAAACCTCTTGATCGCCCTGAGACAGGCCACGGCCTTCCATGAAATGCATCAACACAGCGCCAAAGCGCAAGTCGCACGCGCGGAAAGCGCTCGAGATCTGCAAAGCCCAGGCGAAGCCCCGAGCCTCAATCTGCTCTGTTGTTCTCTCCGATTTCTTTGGCAAGAGCGGCGAATCGGGCCGCCGCTACACGAGGAAATTCTCTCAGAACAGGCCGCCCAAGGCCCGGTTCGATTACCGGGGCCACCCTGACTCACGGCCGCCAGCTTCAACGCCTTGGGCGACTTGCCGCCCATTACCAGCAGGAGGATTCCTACGACCTGGCGCGAAGCCACATACCGCAAGGTCGATCGCAGTGGCAGAGAACCACATCCCAAACCCGCTCATTGCGCCTGTCGTTTACTACCAATCCTTGGAAGGTCGCTTGAACTCGAGGGAGAGAACGAGGAGGCGGAGGCCGCCTTAAGCACGCCTTTGACGCACTTCGAAAACAGGCAGGGACGGTTCCGGCCTGTCGCCATCGGGCGTCTTTCCGATACGCCACTGGTGCAGTTGTACGAAAAGGAAGGCCGCATGTCTGAGGCTGAAGCAATTCTTGAGCGCGCGCTTGCCGCCCAGGAGCTGGCCCTCGACCAGCACGACGAGCATCTTGCCCGCACGCTGGCGCAGCTTGCCGGCCTGAAAATGCGTGAAGGCGAATATTCGCAGGCCGAGCCGCTTTGCGAGCGGGCCCTTAGAATTCAGGAAGCCGACTACGGCCCGGACAATCCGCAATTAATGCAAACTGCTAAGCCTGTATGCCAGCGTCGAACGGCACCTCCACAATACGGAGAAAGCGGATGCTCTCGCCGCCCGCGCTGCCACACTACGCAAGAAACTTGCTGTGCCACGATAGCTTCTTTACGATTTTTGGGAGGAGGTAAAAAAGCCCTGAAAAGAAGTAAACCCGGGAATCGAACGGCGCGTATGGGGCAAATCGGCGGCCGCTGGGGCGGATTCCCGGGCGGTATGTTAGATACAGTTTAGAGAAGGGTTCCAAGCTCGGCAGTGAGCTGCGTCACTTATGATTGTGACGAGATCCAGCCCTGTTTTTCTGCGGTCTTGCGCAGGACCTTTGGGAGGTTCATTCGGGCTGGAGACAACCCCGCCGGCGCTTCCCCGGGGAAAGGTGGAACTCCCGCCTCAGGGGCTGCAAAGCGAGTGGAGATGTTTGCCGGGGCTAGCCGCCCAGGAAAGCTTCGAGTGCGGTCTTGTTCTGGATCACCAGGGTCGAGCCCTTCAGCTCGGCAAGGCGCTTGGACTTGAAATCGCTCAGCGTGCGCGTCACGGTTTCCCGGGAAGTTCCAATGATCTGGCCGATCTCCTCGTGAGTCAGCGTGAGTTTCACCCGGATCCCCTGCTTGGAAGCCTGCCCTTTAGACGACCATTCCAGCAGGAAGCGGGCCAGCTTTTCAGGCGCTGACTGTGAAAGACCCAGTGAGCGCACCTGCTCGCACGCGGTCTGATAACTGCCGCTCAACTGCTGCGCCGCGTGGATGGAGGCGTCTCCATGGTCCCGAAGCAGGCGCAGGAAGTCATCGCGTTTGATAAAGTTCACCTGGCAGGGCTCCAGGGTTTCAGCGGTGGCCTGAAAAGCAGTGGCAGAAACCGTTGCATGCAATCCCAGGATTTCTCCCGGCTTAACGATTCGCAGAATCAGCGTCTTACCTTCGGCGGAGGTCATCGAGATCTTCACGCGGCCTTTGCAGAGCAGAAAAACACCCTGGGCGGATTGTCCTTCCACAAACAGTACCGCGCCAGAGGGATACGCAGTCGTGTACTTGATCGCCTCGAATGCTTTCAGTCCTTCCGGAGAAAGCTCACAAAAGAACCCGCTGGCCTTGTTCGAACAGGTCTGGCAGTCTTCGACCAGTTCCAATCCGTATGGCGATCTCATCTTAACCTCCATTCCTACCCGAACGTATTCCAACCCGTGTAATTTCGTCAATTACATATTTTGTCATTAAGTTCGTTCCCTCGAAGCAGACCCCCTTGTCTACCATGCGGGCCAAGAGTCTTTTCCCTTCAGGGTCAATGTAGGTTACATCCGATAAATCTATTATGACATTTTCAGAAGCTTGAGGCGAGTGTTCTGTCCAACTCCGCTCCAGCTCTTCGACCCACGGTCCGGAAAGCTTTCCTTCCAATTTCACTTTTGTAATCTCCGGCGTGTCTTTAAACGTTATTTTAAGCATCTTTCACCGCCCTTGGAATAAAAAAATCACCGGCGCGCCCCTCTCCTGAGTCCCTGACACATTTCAATTCCGGACGCATTCATCTGTCGCCGGCGACCGGGTCCATGTCCATACGGCGCCGACCCGCTTTGCTTCTTTGCCCTTGGGTTGCCAACCCTGGCATGGCCGAAAAACCTCACTTTTCAATCAAATTTACGCTGCGGGCGGAGCCGTCAGGTCCTGCTTCACGCTGACAAGTCCTTTATAAATCGCCGAACGAACAATAAGCGCCAGGTCGGAAGCCTGAAACGGAGGCGCGACCAACTCAAAAGCACCTCTCCCAATGGACTCCAGGTAAAGTCCTGAGTCCGCACTTTGAGAAACCACTATGACGGGGAGATAGCCCTTTGCACGCTGGGCCAGCGCCAGCACATCAGCCCATCCACCGTCCTTCAAATTCGTCCCTGCAAAAATCAGGTCGATTGCGCCCTGCCTCTTCAGTAGCACGGAAGCCTCACTGAAGCTTTGCACCTGGACCACTTTGATGCTGAGGGACCCGAGGACCAGCGTTAAATCGGCATACGACTGATCCTTGGCGTGAACCAGTAGAGCATTGATTTGCTCCGCCATAGTGTTGCCTCTCCCGACGCTTGTCCACTTGCGCCTTCCTTTCAGGGCAGATGGACTTGGTTCTCCCTACTACGAAAGGGCACTCGACCTTCCAAAGAGTCAAATATCTTAACTCTTAATTTGTGTTTTAAATTCAATTAATTAGCAGCATGGGGCCGGGGGTGGGTCCTATGGTGACGAAGGGAGCGATGACGGTGCATAATCAGGTGGCGACATGTCGTCACGAAGAGGGCGTTTTACCGATCTCTTCACGTGTAATTCCCAACTTCCTCATCTTGGAATTCAGCGTCGTTCGCTTCAGCCCCAGGCGGGCAGCTGCTCCGTTGGGACCGCCGATGATTCCGCGAGTCTCTCTCAGGATGCGAAGGATGTGCTCGCGTTCGGCGTCTTCCAGTGTCCCGGAGCCACGGCCGTTACCTTTTTCGCCCCCGGCGGGCGACAGTTCCGCAAGGGGAATCCGCAAGATCGGCCCGGGGGAAAGGATGACGGCCCGTTCAATAATATTTTCAAGTTCACGCACATTGCCGGGCCAGTGCCAGCGGGAGAGCGCCTCCATGGCCTCCGGCGGGATAATCTCAATGCGCCGGCGCATTCTCCCGGCATGTTTCTGGGCAAAGTATCGGACCAGGATGGGAATATCTTCGGCGCGCTCCCGCAAAGGAGGAACGGTGATGGGGAAGACCTTGAGGCGGTAATAAAGGTCGCTGCGGAACTGCCGGTCGGCGACCATCCTGGTCAGGTCGCGGTTGGTTGCCGCAAGCAGACGAACATCTACAGGAATCGTTTTCGTACTGCCCAGCCGTTCGAATTCCTTCTCCTGAATGGCCCGTAGCAGCTTGGGCTGAAGCTCAAGGGGAATGTCCCCCACCTCATCCAGGAAGAGGGTTCCCTGGTGGGCGAGTTCCAGCCGGCCGACCTTTTGCGAGATGGCGCCGGTATAGGCTCCCTTTTCGTGTCCGAACAGCTCGCTTTCCAGCAGTCCTGTGGGTATGGCGGCGCAGTTCAGTTTGACAAAAGTGCGGTCACGGCGGGGACTCAAATCGTGAATGGCGCGCGCGATCAATTCCTTCCCGGTACCGGTTTCGCCCAGAATCAGGACGGTGGCATTGGTGGGGCCGACGGATTCCACCTGCTTCAGAATTCGCCTGAGGGCGCCGCTTTCGCCGATGATTTCCTCAAAATGATATTCAGTTCGGATTTCTTCTTCCAGGTAGAGTTTCTCTTCAGCCAGTCGTTCTTTCAGCTCAGCCACTTTGCGGTAAGTGAGAGCGTTGTCCAGGGCGATGGCCACGTGGCCCGTCACCTGCTGAAGCAGGTCGACGTGCTGCTGGTCAAACGCGCCTTTCTGCCGGCTCACCATGTTCAGGGTTCCCAGGACGCGATCCTGCGTGATGAGCGGCAGGAAGCAGGCGGACTTTACGCCCTCGGCCATCAGGCGGTCGATGGCTTTGGATCTGACGGGGTTGTTTTCAAGGTCGTTGAGAACCAGCTGCTGGCGGGAATTCATCACGCGGCCCGCCAGGGCCTCCTGGGCGGGTGAGAGCATTTCTTTTCCGAGCGCAGCTTCCGTTTCAGGGTCCTCCAGGGAGAGCAGCCGGAGGTCCTTGCTTTCGGGCCCTGGGAGTGCAAGCGCCGCGTACTCGTGGGGCATGATCCGGCGAAGCGTTGCCGAGATCGCGGTGAAAAGCTCTCGAACATCCAGGTTCGACAGCAGGACCATGCTGATCTCCAGCAGCAAAGCTTCCTCTGCCTTCTTCCGTTCTGTGATGTCGGTGGAGATACCGGCCACTGCGTAAGGTCGCCCCTGGGGGTCAAACAGAGGGACCTTGATTGAAATGTAGGTGTGAATGCCGCCGGAGTGGGTGACCACTTCCTCAAATTCCAATGGGCCGCCGGCCTCAATAACCTTCTGGTCATTGGCCCTCAGGCTCTCCGCCATTTCTTTCGGGAACAGGTCGTAATCGGTTTTGCCTTTTGCCTGGCCCTTCTCGATGTGATAAAGCTCTTCAAATCGGCGGTTGACGCGGAGATAGCGGCTTTCGAGGTCCTTGACGTAGATGACGGTGGTCGAAGCGTCCAGAATGCTTTGGGGCTGCCCTTCGCTGGTGCGCAGAGCATCCTCTGCCTGTTTGCGCAGGGTGATGTCGCGAACCACGGTCAGCACCATCGATTCTTCGCCGGACCGGAGGGGGCTCAGCATGACATCCAAGGGGAATTCACTTCCGTCTCTGCGCTTGGCCAACAGCTCCAGTCCTGCGCCCATGGTGCGCATGTGAGGTTCGGCCTGATAATTGCCGCGGTGCGTTGCGTGTGCTTTCCGGAAACGGTCCGGAACCAGGACCTCGATGGGCTGGCCTTGCAACTCTGTTCGGCTGTACCCAAACATTTTTTCTGTCTGGGCGTTCACGTGCATGATGAAACCCTTCGAGTTCACCACCAGGATGCCATCTGGAGACGCCTCAAAGAACTGCTCAAACAGAGGTTGCGTTTCTTCCTGTTCTTTCCCTGCAGGCTTTGTGGCAGTCTGGTCGGGAGGCGTCTTGAGGTTGTCTTGACCGGGTGCGTCGTTTAAAGCCACCGCCACCTCGAGAACAAAGGGCTGCTGAGATTTGCGATCGTTGCAGAATTGCCCGTCTTCTTGCCGGTTAATCCCGGTGCACCTGAACAGTCCTGACCCGAACTGAGCCGAACAGCGCAGTATAAACGAATCTTTTGCCCTGGAACCTTCGACGAAGCAGGCTGAGGTCTGGTTTCATTCGCAAAATTCCTCAGCATAAAGGGTTGGCGCGCTTTCCGGCCGGAACCGTGGAATACACAGTTCAGAAAGTTGGCGAAGCCTGCCCGCTGAGGCGGACACTCCGGCCCCTGAAGCGGGGGATTGTGGCGCTCCCACGTGAGGCCGACCCCCGAGGCCTGGAAGGGACCGCTCATTTATTCCCAAGCCATGCTTGTACCCCATGCCTTGGCAGCACAACTTTATTTTTAACATATCATTCCCACTTGAAGGCCATAAAGAAAGGGAGGCTTTGCCGTGGGAATAGATGGAAGCCCGAAGGAATTCGGGCTCAAGGAGTGCTCAGGAGGGTGGGGGCGAATCGACCGCGTTAAGTCGCTGGCCTTACGGAACTCCGTGTTGCTGCCGCGGTGCTCCGTTTATGGGTTGCTTCCTATTCGCCTGCGCCCACCCTCCTTCCATGTCTTATGATCGTCCAGTTCCGTCTGTTCTACGGTGAGCTGCGTCACCCATCCCAGTGACGACCTAGTATTGATCGTCGTGTCTGATGATGACCCCCATACAGGCGGCTGGTCATCGGCAACTTCAGGACGACGCGCCGTCGGACTTGGAAGGGAAGATGCGCTTCAGCCAGGCGCTGGCCCGCAGTTTGGCTGTATCAAACCTGCTGGTGAGGGAAGGGAATCGCTTCCGCAATTTCTGGAGCAGCTTGTGCGCCCATACGTATTCCGTGGACAGGATGGTTAACCCTATCAGAAGGAACAGAACGCCTTGGAGGATGGGCAGGAAAAGCCCCGCCACACCCAGCGCGACAAAGCTCCATCCGGAAATGATGACCAGCCAGCGTTTGAATCTTCTGTTCACGGCGACATCGAAAGCGCACACAGCTGTTGCGCAGGAGTTGACAGGTGGGCGGTCAGGATAGGGTTTCACTCACCCTGAAAGGAACGCCGGGTTTCATCGAAAGCTTCGGCCCCTGCGGGTGGTTGGAGCGACGCTTCATCCAGCGGCAGCGCCGGCCCGTTCCTTCACGCATTGGATGTGGATCTTCAGCCTGCGCTACGGATGGCCCCCGCAATAAGCGGCATCACGACGCCTGTTTGGCGCCCCCGGCGAAACAGTTATAAAGCAGACCCAGGATGGCTCCCCCGATCCCGCCGTCCACCAGGCCGTAGATTCCGCCGACCAGCATATCCAGAAAGTGGCGAGAATTGTGAAATCCCGGATAGATTGAGCTTGCCCACGCGAGAAATGCCACTCCGTAGGAAGGTGATATCAGGTTGACGATTCCTACAAGGAAGATACACCCACCCCACAGGATCCCGATTGCCAGGGCCAGACCCTTTACCGATAGCCGCATTGCCACTCCTCCTCATTCCCTGTTAGATTATTCTCGATTGAGTGTTCCCTATCATCTCACCATTCTTTGTCCGGTTCCAGAGAAGTGGCCGCCGCGGGCTCTGGTTTTTTATGCGGCTTCCGGCTTCTTCGTTTCGACGCCTTCTTCCGCCTCCTCCTCGCTCACCACAACCGGTTTGGCTTTTGACTTGGGCGGGGGCACCTGCACCAGCACCCTGCAGGGCGCATGGTGGGTGACATGCTGCACCGTCGATCCCAGCAGCGTTTCAGCAAGGCCGTGATTGTGGTGGTATCCGATGACCAGGAGATCCATTCCCTCCTCTTCTGCTTCGCCCACAATGGCTTCGCCGGCGTTGCGCGCCTTCAGCAGTTTGGTAGAGATGTGCATGGAGAAATTGTTGGAGGCAATTTGCCGCGCCAGTGAGAGCACCTGCTGCCCGGGCTTTTCAAAGATGGGATCCATCACGTCGATGGGCAAACCCGGCGGCACCTCAATCACGTGCAAAGCGACCACGCTGGTTCCCGCCAGACTGGCCATCTGGCAGGCCAGTTTGGTCAGGCTTCCCGCTGTTTCTGTGTCTCGCAACGCAACCATCACTTTCGGTTTTTCCATGGCTTGCTCCTTTCTCCGCCGCAGGCGACGGAAGTATCTGGCGAGTACGCGGAAGCCTGCAAGCGGGACCCTCTCGATGGCGGACCCTGCCCGGATCCCCCTCTTTCCTTTCGGGCCTGATCCTCCTTTCTAATTGTCCCGCCATGGGCGCACGCGGGCTGTGAGCACGGTCACAACCGCTGGTAATCCTGGTCACGGCACCGCGACCCTGCCTTTGTTAGTTTAATGTCTGCTGGGAGGGAACGTTGCGAGGAGCGCGGGTTAGCTTCTGGGCAGGAGAGGCAAGCCAGCCGGCCCCAGCAAGACGGGGACTCGCTCCTCCCAGCGGTTTTTTTGAGAGGAGCCGCGATGCTCAGATTCGAGAAGATTCTCTGCCCGGTCGACTTCTCTGAGTACTCTGTCAAGGCTTACGAATACGCCCAGTCATTGGCACAGCATTACGCCGCAAATCTGCTGCTGCAGCACGTCATCCAACCGCTGACTTCCACCTATCCCTACTACGCTTTTCCGGACGCCATCAGCGAGGTTTTCTGGAACCTGGAAAGCAGCGCCGACCAGAAACTTTCTGAGTTGATCTCGGCGCAGCATGGGGACGGATTTGAGACCCAGCGTTTCGTGCACAAGGGAATGGTGCCGGATTGCATTCTGGGCTTCGCTGAAAGCCAGGCCGTCGATCTGATTGTGATGGGAACACACGGGCGCCACGGGTTTGACCATCTGACCATGGGATCGGTGACCGAGAAAATTTTAAGGAAAGCCCATTGTCCCGTTCTGGTGGTTCGCAAGCCCGCCCACGATTTCGTCCATCCGGCGGATGCCGTGGAGCCGGTGCAGCTGAAGAAGATTCTCTTTTGCACGGACTTTTCCGATTACTCGACCCGCGCCCTCACCTACGCCTTGTCACTGGCCATGGAGTACAACGCAGACCTCGCTCTGCTCCACGTTCTTGAAGACGTGCCTCCCACTGATGACCTGCAAAAGTGCGTGGGTGACGTCACCCGAAGGCTTGAGGAACTGGCGCCGCGGGAAGCCGGCGACTGGTGCAAATTGCATGCTACTGTGCGCATCGGCAGGCCCTACCAGGAGATTCTTCAGATGACCCTTGAAAATGAGACAGACCTTGTGGTGATGGGAGTGCGGGGCCGCAACGCGGTGGACCTTGCCTTGTTCGGCTCCACCACGCAACGCGTGATCCAGCTGGGAGCCAGTCCCGTCCTGGCCGTGCACATCTGAGAAGAGGGCTTCCCCTGAGAAGCAGTCTGCTTTACAAGCGCGGCCACGGAGCGTGGCGGAGAAATTTGCGAAGGCAAATGCCACAACCTCTTGAATTAATCTGCCGAAAGCATTCAGAATGGAAAGGTTGCTATGGCGAATCCAATGAATCCAATGAAACCCTCTGCAAAGCAAACTATCGAAGGCGCGCATGACATCTACCGCCAGATGCACCACCCTCTGGACGTTTTCTTCTACCCCGAGAGTGTTGCTGTCATCGGCGCCACTGAAGCCGCAGCCAGCGTGGGCCGCACTCTCCTGTGGAACCTGATCAGCAGCCCCTTCGGCGGCACCGTCTATCCTGTGAACCCCAAGCGCAGCCAGGTGCTGGGCGTTAAAGCTTATCCCAATGTCGGGGCGCTGCCCGAACCTGTGGACCTGGCGGTGGTCATCACCCCGGCTCGCACCGTGCCCGGCATCGTCGGCGAGTGTGTTGACGCCGGGGTCAAAGGCGTTGTGGTCATCTCAGCCGGCTTCAAGGAATGCGGGGCGGCCGGCGTCCAGATGGAGCAGGAAATCCTGGCCCAGCTTCGCCGCGGCAGGACGCGCCTGATTGGTCCCAACTGTCTGGGCGTGATGAGCCCTCTCTCCGGCCTGAACGCCACCTTCGCACGCACGGGCGCGCAGCCGGGCAACGTGGCCTTCGTCAGCCAGAGCGGCGCGCTCTGCACCGCTATTCTCGACTGGAGCCTGCACGAGCACGTGGGCTTCAGCGCTTTTGTTTCCGTCGGCTCCATGCTGGACGTGGGCTGGGGCGACCTGATCAATCACCTCGGCGACGATCCCAACACCCACAGCATTATTCTCTACATGGAATCGATTGGCGACCCGCGGGCTTTCCTTTCCGCCGCCCGTGAAGTGGCGCTCTCCAAGCCCATCATTGTGATCAAGGCGGGCCGCACGGAAGCGGCGGCGCGCGCCGCCGCTTCGCACACCGGAGCCATGGCCGGCAGCGACGAAGTTCTGGAAGCCGCGTTCCGGCGGTCCGGTGTGCTGCGCGTCTCGAGCATCGCCGATCTTTTTTCCATGGCGGAAGTCCTGTCCAAACAGCCGCGCCCCAAAGGTCCGCGCCTGGCTATTCTGACCAACGCGGGGGGGCCCGGGGTGCTGGCCACCGACGCCCTCTCCATCCACGGCGGCGAGCTGGCCGTGCTCTCCGATGAAACCATCGAATCGCTGAACGGAATTCTGCCGCCCCATTGGAGCCACAGCAATCCCGTGGACATTCTGGGAGACGCTGAGCCCGACCGCTACGCCAAGGCGGTTGAGCTTGTGGCCCAGGACGCCAACGCCGATGGCTTGCTGGTGATTCTGGCCCCGCAGGCCATGACCGACCCCGCGGAGACGGCCGAAAAGCTGAAGCGCTTTTCAAAGCTGAAGGGCAAACCGATTCTGGCCAGCTGGATGGGCGGCGCTGAAGTCCTGGCCGGCCGGGAAATCCTGAACCGGTCCAATATCCCGACTTTCCCCTATCCTGACGCCGCCGTCCGCACGTTCCAATACATGTGGAAGTACAGTTACAACCTGCGCGGCCTTTATGAAACCCCCATGCTGGTTTCAGGCAGCGAGGAAGACGGCATCCGTCGCGACGAGGTCCAGGGCATCATTCAGCGCGTTCAGCAGTCCGGCAGGTCGCTGCTGAACGAGTATGAATCGAAGCGGCTGCTCGCGGCCTACGGCATTCCCACCGTTCCCACCTTTGCGGCATCGACGGAAGATGAGGCGGTGGAACTCGCCCAAAAGGCGGGCTACCCGGTGGTGCTGAAGCTGCTCTCTGAAACCATCACCCACAAGACCGACGTGGGCGGGGTGCAGTTGCGCCTGCGTGATGAAGCCGCCGTCCGGCACGCCTGGCGCGCCATCGAAGCCTCCGTGCTGGAAAAGGCGGGCCCGGGCAATTTCGGGGGCGTCACCGTCCAGCCCATGATTGGGTTCAAGGGTTATGAAGTCATTCTGGGCAGCAGTTTCGACCCTCAGTTCGGTTCCGTCCTGCTGTTTGGATCGGGCGGGCAACTGGTGGAGGTTTACAAAGACCGCGCGCTGGCGATTCCGCCGCTCAACACCACCCTGGCCCGGCGCATGATGGAGCAGACGCGCATCTGGACCGCCCTCCAGGGCGTGCGCGGGCAGAAAGCCGCCGACCTCGCCGCGCTGGAACGCCTGATGGTGCGCTTCAGCCAGTTGGTCATCGAACAGCGGCGCATTCGCGAAATTGACATCAACCCGCTGCTGGTCTCGGCCGACGGTATGATTGCGCTCGACGCGCGCGTGGTCCTGCACAGCAGCGAAATCAGCGAAGACCAGCTTCCCAAGCCGGCCATCCGCCCCTATCCCGCGCAGTACAGCTATAAGTGGAATTTGAAGGACGGTACGCCCGTGGTCATTCGTCCCATCCGTCCGGAAGACGAGCCGCTGATGGTGAAGTTCCACCACACGCTCTCCGAGCGCAGCGTCTACATGCGCTATTTCCACATGCTCTCGCTGAGCCGCCGCATTGAGCATGACCGCCTCACCCGCATCTGCTACATCGATTACGACCGCGAGATGGCCCTGGTGGTTGAACACACCGATCCCGCCAGCGGCGAAAAGCAGGTGCTCGGAGTGGGCCGCCTCAGCCAGCTGCATGAAACACGAGCCGCGGAAGTCGCCATTGTGATCAGTGACCAGTTCCAGCGCAAAGGCATGGGTACGGAACTGCTGAACCGCCTGCTCCAGATTGCCCGCGACGAGAAGCTGGATTTTGTGGAGGCCGAAATCCTGCGCGAAAATCCCGAAATGCAGCGCATGTTGGAAAAAGTCGGCTTCAAGCTCGAAAAAGCCGACGAGTCCACCGTGCGCGCCGTCTTCAATTTGAAAAACCAGGTCCCCGCCGCATAGCTGCGGCCAGCCCTGTCATTCTGAGCGCAGCGAAGAATCCCGGCATTGCAGGGTGGAAAGTGACGCGGCGTGGCCCTTGTATCGCGGCGTTCTGCAACGTGTGCGGCCCCTCTTTTTTGTGGCTGCATGTCCTTCCTTCTGCGCTAAAATCAGCCAGGGCCCGATTCCTGGGCGCATTCCATCGGATCAAAAAAAAAGAGCCGCCGCTTCGCGTTGCCGGCTTTGGGAAGGAGGCTGTTGTGCAATGGTTTTACAGGATCGCCTACCAACTCGGCTTCACACCCTGGGAGCGCGCATCCACGCACGAGGCCCCGATGATCTCAGCGAGGTTCGATCGCGAGGAGAGCGAACGGCAACAACCGTACGGGCGCGCGCTCGACCTGGGCTGCGGCAGTGGGATGCAGGCGGTCCAATTGGCGCAGCGCGGCTGGCAGGTTACGGGCGTCGATCTTGTCCCGAAAGCGTTGAACGCCGCGCGCCGGCGGGCCCGTGACGCCGGTGTGGATGTTCAGTTTGTTCCCGGCGACGTCACAAACCTGCAAACGCTGGGTGTCGGCTCCGGCTTCCAATTTGTGCTGGATTTCGGAATGTTCCACGGCCTCGATGACGCGCAACGCAAGGCGATGGGGCGGGAAGTGAGCGCAGTGGCAGATCCGGAAGCCACACTGTTGATGATTGCGTGGTCGCCGGGCAGCAGATGGCCGCTGCCGCGCGGTGCATCTGCCGAGGACATCGAGCGGGCGTTCCCGGCATGGAAGGTCATCGGCGAAGATGCCATCAGCGTCTCCGCACTGCCCGCAGCGCTGAAAAATGTCGACCCGCGACTCTGCCGGCTGCGCCACGAGGCAAATGGATGATGCTTGCCGTCCTGCGCGATCGTGTGAATCAGGTTCCGGCCCTTGTCGATGGCCGGGGTTGCGTTCACGGCGTTGGGGCACAGGAAGAACGGCTCGTTTTCGGCCCCCACAGCCGGACGGAAATCGTCAACGACAATACAAGCATGCAAGCCGACGCTCTCGGCAGCACCTGTTCACTCGCCCATTCAAACGCCCGCCTTATTGCTTAATCACCGCCCCGTCGTAGCGCCGGACGATGCCCCAGCCGCCGTCCAGGTGATTGGCTGTCGCGGAAGGGATGTTTGGCGGCGAGCGCCTCATCCACTTCGATGCCCCAGCCGGGCGTGTCGCTGGCGTAGATGTAGCCGTCCTTGAAGGTGGCGCAGCCCTTGAAGATTTCGGCCTCGAGGCCGGTGATGATGCCGCCCTCCTGGATGCCGAAGCTGCTGCTGGCGAGGTCGAGGTGCAACTGCGCCGTGTGGCCCACGGGCGAAACGTCTCCCGGGCCGTGCCAGGCGGTTTTCACTCCGTACATTTCACACAGGATGGCGATCTTCCTTGCCGGCGTCAGCCCGCCGGCCTGCGAGATGTGCACGCGGATGTAATCGATCAGGCGGCCTTCGATCAGCGGGTTCCACTCGTGCGGGCTGTTGAACAGCTCGCCCATGGCCAGCGAGGTGGTGCACTGCTGCCGGATCTGCCGGAAGTAGTCAATCTGTTCCGGCGAGAGCACGTCTTCCAGATAGAACAGCCGGATGGGTTCCAGTTCCTTGGCGAACTGCACGGCCTGGTGCGGGCTCACGCGCTCGTGCACGTCGTGGATCAGCTCAATCTCCTCGCCCAGTTGCTGTGCGGCACGCTTCCAGCACCTTCCGCGTGAGGCGCATGTACGGTCCCGGCTCCCACACCGGCCCCGGGCGCAAGCCGCGCATGGGCGGCCCGCTCGAGGGTCCATAGGACGACATGCCGGGCACGCCCACCATCACCTTGATCACCTTAAAGCCTTTGGCCATCAGCCCGCGCACGCGATCGACCGCCTCGCGAGGCTTCCGTGCCGCCGGTGGTGCCGTAGACCAGCGCCGCTTCGCGCGCCTTGCCGCCCAGCAACTGGTAGACGGGCATGTTGGCCTGCCGTCCCTTGATGTCCCACAGCGCCTGGTCAACGCCGCTGATGGCGTTGTTCAGCACCGGGACCGTTGCGCCAGTAGGAGCTGTTGTAGCAGGCCTGCCAGGTGTCCTCAATGCGGTCGCAGGGTTTGCCCAGCAGCAGCGGCTTGAGATATTTTTCCACCGCAGGCACCACCAGGTCGGCGCGCTGCGTGAAGGTGGCGCAGCCGTAACCGTAAAGGCCCGCCTGGTCGGTGATGATCTTCACCACCACCAGCCGCACGCCCCTCGGCTGGGTGGCGATCACCTGGATGTCTTTGATGATGGGAGTGGGCAGGCCGCGCGTCGCGCGCGCTTCCCGTTCCTGTGCCGCGAGCGGCTGCGCCGAAAGCGCCGCGCCCATAGCTCCTGCTACGCCAAGCTTAAAGTATTCTCGTCTGTCCATCGGAGGCTCCTTGAATGCAGATTTCTTCCTGCTGCCGGGCTTGATTGATCGAGACCGCGATGGACGCTATCAAAGCCCGCAACGGCTGTCAAGCCGGTTGCGCAGCGGAGCCAGCGCCGGGCCTGTGAATTTCTGTGGGTTGAAGCTGAGGAGCGAAAAAGTCGGCAGCTTGCAGCCGGGCCAGTGGGTCGAAGTCAGTTCGGCCGCCGGCCCCGATGCAGGCGCCGCGCGGTTGCCCTTGTTCAGCAGACTGCGCCGCGGCGCGCTTCTAGTAAAGCGCCCTGGAGCGGATGGTGTGGGGAATGCTTTGGAGTGCGCTGACCAGGCCGGGGTCCCATTCCTGGTTGATGTCGAGAATGGCGTAGCCGACTTCGCCCTTGGTGTCCAGCACCTGGCGTTCCACGTTGATGGCGCGGTCGCCGATCATCTTGTTGATGGCCAGCAGCATGCCGGGCTGGTTCCGGTGGATGTGCACCAGGCGGTGGTTTTCCGGCGTGCGCTCCAGCCGGCAGTGCGGAAAGTTGACGCTGAGGATGGTGTCGCCGGCATCCATGTAGCGATGCAGGCGTGCAGAAACCAGGTGCGCAATGTGGAACTGGGCTTCCTCCGTGCTTCCGCCGATGTGCGGCGTGAGGATCACGTTGGGCAGGTTCTGCAGCCTGTCGGAAAAATCGCCGCCCTTGGTCTTGGGCTCTTTGGGGAACACGTCAATCGCCGCGCCTTTCAGCTTGCCGTTGCGCAGGTTTTCCGCCAGCGCTTCGTGGTCCACCACAAAGCCCCGGCTCAGGTTCATAAAATACGATCCCTCTTTCATCGCATGGAACTCGTCCGCGCCAAAGAAGTTGCGATTGTGCGGGCGGCCGTCCACGTGAAGGGTGACGAAGTCCGATTTCTTAAGCAACTCCTCGAAAGTGACCTTCATGGCGTTGCCGCGCGCCAGCACCTCCGTCACGTCACAGAAGATCACCTTCATTCCGATGGCCTGGGCCAGGTCCGAAAGCTGCGAGCCGATTTTGCCATAGCCCACAATGCCCACCGTCAGGCCGCGCACTTCATGGCAGTCCGACGCGCTCTTTTGCCACGATCCCTGGTGCAGCGCCACGCTGCCGTCGAAGACGCGCCGGGCCAGCATGATGATTTCACCCAGCGCCAGTTCCGCAACGGAACGCGTGTTGCTGTGGGGATCGTTGAAGACGGCGATGCCGCGGTCTGAGCAGGCGGGCAGGTCAATCTGGTCGGTCCCAATGCAGAACGCGCCCACCACCAGCAGCTTCTGCGCGGCGTCCAGCACGCGCGCCGTGACTTTCGTTTTGGAGCGGATACCCAGCACCTCCACGTCCCTGACTTCCTTCAGCAGCGTGGCTTCGTCCGGGCTTCCGTGCAGAGTTTTTACTTCATAGCCGTCTCGTGTGAATGGAGCGGCGGCGGCTTCATGAATGTTTTCCAGAAAAAGTGCTTTCATCTTCTTGTTATTATCCTCGCTATCGGGTCAGCCAGGGATGGCCTCGCCCTCGTGATGCTCATGAGACGGGTGCGAAACTTACTATTGTAGTGCCTGCGGCCGCGCGAGGCGAAAAGTTCTGGCGGCGATGGGCTTCTCTGCCGGGAGAATTTCTGGAGATGTTTTTATCGGCGGGATGGCGTTGGGTTGGATGGGGGTGGATCAATTCAGCCCCCAGGCGGGAAGGCCCTGCGGGACGGAAACTCCATCTTTATCCCTTGCAGGCCGCCGGCGGGCGGCTGCGCAGATCAATAAAGCCCTTTTTTCCATTCTGAGCGCGTCACCGACCGCTGCTCAGGCGAGTGGAACACAGCAGAAAAGCGCGATGTCTTTCTCCGCCAGGGTTCCTTCTCGCGAAACACGCGAAAATAAAAAAAGAAAAGGATGCTGAAAACAGCCAGAAACTGCAGCAACAAGGTCATACGAGACGTCCCCCTCCCCAGGCAGATGCCCATTCGTAATGACAACTCCATCCTATCCTGCAGTCCGGAATCTGACAATGTGACTTTAGTACTAGTGGGGGTGGTACCCGTGGTTTCGGCGAGCGTGACCGGGCGTACCGCTTGCCAGCTGGGGGATTTCGCCGGCCGAAACGGGCGCGAGAACATGATCCATGGAATCGAGTGACCCGCGATCGTGAAAGCGGTACCGTCTATGCCAGGGTTATTTCGCGCCTGATTCGGGATTGAGCCGGCGTGGAAAATGTCAATGAAGGAACGCGTTTCCGAATGGACGCGAGCGGGCGCTTGGAAGTTTGTGCCGCGCTTGCTGTTTGCTCGGCCGGTATCAGATGTGGCTTTGGTGCGGGCGAATGGCCGATGAGAGACCTAACAAAGCTTGCCAGATCGAACAAAAGGCCCTCGATCGAGTGCCGATGATAGATGTATCGCTCGACTAACCCAATATTTTCATATCGTTGACTTCGGCGTTGATCACCAGCACTCTGCCCGTTATGCTGGGCCAGACCTCTCCGAAGCCATAACCTCTGCCGGCAGGCCGCCGCTTTGAACACCTCATGTCAAGGATGGCGGTGTCAAACGACCTTCGATGAATCGTTGATAGGGGAGCCCCTGTGCTTGTGGCCACCACTCGCCGGCTGTCCAGTTTTCTCACCAACATGCAGAAGGTTCTTGATGGCGGGTTCATCCGCCACAATCAGGACTTTCCGGTGGGTCGAGTTGTTTGCCACAAAGACTCTGCAGGAGCCATGTGCAGCCTCGAATTCAGGATTAACTTGAGGCTTGTTGATAAGTTTCATGTCGATCTGCTCCGCCCTTCCGGGTCGGGACGTTCCCTCCCGACATCATCTACAAAAGCAACATCATGTGATGCGCCATTTCCCATGTGCTGGAAATTCGCGCCACAGTAGTATGTTAGCCATTCTGCGCAAGGAAGCCAATGCCACTTTAGTTCTAGTCCCTTCGCTCCAGCTTGGCTTCCTGCAGGTCTCCCTTTCGCGAAGGCCTTATTGCAATCAACGTCTTACGGGTGAGGTTGCCTGCAAGGCCTCCGAAGCATCTTCCTCGCCGCCCCCCGTTCCCGGGCGCGTAGTATACTGGGCGCTGCGATTTTTCCACTGAAATCAAGTGGCCGGGCAGGGTGTACAAAGCGCGGCCGCAGGGGGGATAGGATGGAGCGCGAATACGCATTTGAGATGGTGACCTCCGGCATCCGGTTTGGAGCGGGAGTCACGCGCGAGCTGGGCGCCGAGCTGGCCGACCTGGGCAAGCGGCACGTTCTGGTTTTTACGGACGCGAACCTGCGCAACCTGCCGCCGGTGGCGACGGCGCTGGAATCGCTCGAAGCCCACAAGATCCGATTCTCGCTTTTTGACCGCGTGCGTACCGAGCCCACCGACGAATCCTTCCAGGAAGCGATTGCCGCGGCGCAGGCGGACGACTTCGACGCCTTTGTGGCGGTGGGCGGCGGCTCCACCATGGACACCGCCAAGGCCGCCAACCTTTACTCCTGCTATCCGGCGGATTTTCTGGAATACGTCAACCCGCCCATCGGCAAGGGGCAGCCGGTTCCCGGACCGCTGAAGACCCTGATTGCCATTCCCACCACGGCGGGCACGGGCAGCGAAACCACGGGCGTGTCCATCTTTGACCTCAGCGCGCTCCACGCCAAGACGGGTATCGCCCACCGCCGGCTGAAGCCAACCCTGGGCATTGTCGATCCGGAAAACACCCGCACGGTGCCCGCGGCGGTGGCGGCTTCCACGGGCCTCGATGTGCTGTCGCACGCCATCGAGTCCTACACCGCGTTGCCGTTTCTCCAGCGTCCGCGCCCCGAACGGCCCATCATGCGCCCCGCTTACCAGGGCTCGAATCCCATCAGCGACCTCTGGAGCCTGGAAGCGCTGAGGCTGGTGGCCGCTTACCTGAAGCGCGCCGTGGCCGACCCGGCCGACGACGAGGCTCGCGGCGTTCATGCTGCTGGCTTCTTCCTACGCCGGCATCGGGTTCGGCAACGCCGGCGTGCACCTGCCGCACGGCATGTCCTATCCCGTGTCGGGGCTGGTGCGGGACTTTCGGCCTCGCGGCTACGCCGTTGACCACCCGATGGTGCCGCACGGAATTTCGGTGATTCTGAACGCCCCGGCGGTCTATCGCTTTACCGCGCAGGCCTGCCCGGAGCGCCACCTGAAAGCCGCGGAAATTCTGGGGGCCAAAGTCAGCGGCGCGCGCCTGGAAGATGCGGGAAAAATCCTTGCCGACCGCGTGGTCGAGTTCATGCGCGACCTCGAGGTTCCGAACGGCCTGGGCGCGCTGGGCTACCAGTCCAGCGACATCCCGGCCCTGGTGGAAGGCACCCTGCCCCAGCACCGCGTCACCAAACTTTCTCCCGCGCCCCGCCGACGCCGACGACCTGGCCCAGCTCTTCTCCGACGCCATGTCCTAGCCATTCTGCGCAAGGAAGCCAATGCCACTTTAGTTCTAATTCCTTCGCTCCAGCGGGATTCCGGCCCTCTCCCTTTCGCCAGGGCTTCGGTATTATTCTCCGCGCGGGGCTGCCTGCAAGGCCTCCGAGGCATTCCCTCCCACCTCATGATTTTCAGGCGCGTAGTATACTGGGCGCTGCGATTTTTCCACTGAAATCAAGTGGCCGGGCAGGGTGTACAGAGCGCGGCCGCAGGGGGATAGGATGGAGCGCGAATACGCATTTGAAATGGTGACCTCCGGCATCCGGTTTGGAGCGGGAGTTACGCGCGAGCTGGGCGCCGAACTGGCGGACCTGGGCAAGCGGCACGTTCTGGTTTTTACGGACGCGAACCTGCGCAACCTGCCGCCGGTGGCGACGGCGCTGGAATCGCTCGAAGCCCACAAGATCCGATTCTCGCTTTTTGACCGCGTGCGCACCGAGCCCACCGACGAATCCTTCCAGGAAGCGATTGCCGCGGCGCAGGCGGACAACTTCGACGCCTTTGTGGCAGTGGGCGGCGGCTCCACCATGGACACCGCCAAGGCCGCCAACCTTTACTCCTGCTATCCGGCTGATTTTCTGGAATACGTCAACCCGCCCATCGGCAAGGGGCAGCCGGTTCCGGGGCCTTTGAAGACCCTGATTGCCATTCCCACCACGGCGGGCACGGGCAGCGAAACCACGGGCGTGTCCATCTTTGACCTCAGCGCGCTCCACGCCAAGACGGGTATCGCGCACCGCCGGCTGAAGCCGACCCTGGGCATTGTCGATCCGGAAAACACCCGCACGGTGCCCGCGGCAGTGGCGGCATCCACGGGGCTCGATGTGCTGTCGCACGCCATCGAGTCCTACACCGCGTTGCCGTTTCTCCAGCGTCCGCGCCCCGAACGGCCCATCATGCGCCCCGCTTACCAGGGCTCGAATCCCATCAGCGACCTCTGGAGCCTGGAAGCGCTGAGGCTGGTGGCCGCTTACCTGAAGCGCGCCGTGGCCGATGCCGGCCGACGACGAAGCGCGCGGCTTTATGCTGCTGGCTTCTTCCTACGCCGGCATCGGATTCGGCAACGCCGGCGTGCACCTGCCGCACGGCATGTCCTATCCCGTGTCGGGGCTGGTGCGGGACTTTCGGCCTCGCGGCTACGCCGTTGACCACCCGATGGTGCCGCACGGAATTTCGGTGATTTTGAACGCCCCGGCGGTCTATCGCTTTACCGCGCAGGCCTGCCCGGAGCGCCACCTGAAAGCGGCGGAAATCCTGGGGGCTAAAGTCAGCGGCGCGCGCCTGGAAGATGCGGGAAAAATCCTTGCAGACCGCGTGGTCGAGTTCATGCGCGACCTCGAGGTCCCCAACGGCCTGGGCGCGCTGGGCTACAAGTCCAGCGACATCCCGGCCCTGGTGGAAGGCACGCTGCCCCAGCACCGCGTCACCAAACTTTCTCCCGCGTCCCGCCGACGCCGCCGACCTGGCCCAGCTCTTCTCCGACGCCATGACGGCGTGGTAGGAAAGGGGTGCCGTCATCCAACTTTTTCCGGGGACTCTTTGCGCCGAGGAAGGAGATGCAGAAAGGAAGTTTTCTGCTTACTGAGTTTGGCTTTCGTCGATTCCAGTTCTCAACTCGACGAGGAGGGCCAGGATGTGTTCGAAATGCTGTTCCTCCCTGCCAGCCAGGGTTGAACCTTGCGCAATCTGCCGGACGAGGCGGTATTGTCCCGTTCCGGCCGTTTCACCTTGAAGCGTTTCCTGAATCCTGGCTTTGGTTTCCGGATTGGCGATGCTTCCGATGTCGCGCCCCAGCAGTCGGCCACCGGCTCTGGTGTAGTCAAAATCCTCAACGTCCACCAGGTCATGATGTTCTTCCATCAGGCGGTCGTAATTGCCTGCGTCCAGGTAGTTTTCCATAATAAAGCCCAGGTCATAGGCATCCTTGTTTCTTTCTGATGGGCGTTCAGCCCAGGCGATGATTTTCAGGATCGCCAATCCTGCCAGTGATGCCACCCTGATGTCCAATGGCGGGCGGGCTCTTACCCGGACAAGCTGCGCAGCCTCAAAGGCTTCTTCAAAGCCCACCGTGCTCATGACGAAATCATGCTCCGGAGGCCAGCTTAACTTGTGGTCAGGATCTGTGCTCCCTCCGAAAGGTACGATATCCACTGGCAGCTCGTCACGGTAGACCAGCCGCTGAGCCTCTCTGGCTTCGGTGAAATTCCCAGTGTCGAGCAACGCCTGCTTCAATCGGCCAAATTCATCCCAACCGGATACACGGACTGCGACATCAACATCGTTTGTGGCGCGCCCGCTGCGGATGCTCAACCCCTTTTCCATGATAGTGTCCCGCGCCGTCGCTCCGATCAGGAAAAACGGGACGCCAATCGCAGCCGCAACCCTGTCAAGCGCTTCATAAACTTCCACGGTTGAAGGATCAATTTTCCCGGACAAATCGAGCAATTTGAGCATCGTAAAGCCGCCTTGCCGTTTCAAGGTTTCGGGCGTCTCCGGTGCGCAGCAGATCCGCATACGCCAGGATGGGATGGACAATTTCTTTGTTCGCCCAGTCCAGGCCGGGGTCCCAGAATGCCTTTAGAACTTCCACGTTTCCTCCATCATCTTTTCGCAGCCGATGGGCGGCCAGCAATGGCCCGGGCAACCCTCTCACATAAAGGGTTGCGTTTTCCGGCTTCAGATAGCGCGTGAGCCGGGCGGCCGCAATTTCTCCTCCCCAATAGGCCTGGTGCTTTTCGAGATGCGCCGTTTGCCACCAGTCCCTGTCCGGCGCGGCGTATCGGCCGATCACCAGCTTGGGCCTTAGTTGCTCCGGGTAAGCCGCCACCCACCGCTCCAGCAGTTGTTCCCGTTGCACCAGCTTTCGGTCTTTCCCACGCAGCCTTGCCAGATAACCGAGTTTCTCCAGGTCGTCAAAAACCCAGCCGATGGTGCCCAGGGCCACGCCTGCCGTTTTTGCCACGGTTCGATACGGACCGCCGGGCAGGTCCTGCCTGCAGAGCAGGGCAAAAATCACCTTGAGGCCCGCCTGCCGGAAAGCTCGCGTGGGCCGTTCCGTCAGGAGTTTGGCGGGGGGCTTTTGTCCCGTTGCGTAGATGAAAACTCCCGGGACGTCGAGGTAGGCATTGCCCACCGTGTCTATAAAGAAGACGTTCATCCGCTTCAGCCGCTCGGCCAGGTTCGGGTTCACGTACTCTGTCACCAGCAAAGCCGGCTGGGGCAGGCGGGCAACCTGTTTTGCGACCAGCCCCAGGTTGTTCAGGTTCATGGTGCGCTTGATCTCCGCCGCAATCCGCTTCGTCTTCCCGCGAGCGGCAAGCCGCAGCACAACCTCCGCCTTCCCCCGGCGCGGACCTGCGGGCGCAGCCCGTTCCGCTCGCAGGTTGAACCCGGTGGCCTCGTGAAACGCGGCTAAGGCTCCTTCCAGCATGGCCATCTCTGTTGCATGGTTCAGCATTTGCGTGGACCTTGTCGTCACTTTTCCTTCAGGCCCTGGCCGGCCCGTTTCACTCTACGGCGCCGGCTGTTCACTAAATGTCAATGTTCATTATAAATGAACAATTATAAAAAATGAACACATTTTCAGGGTGCGGCTTTAAAACAGCAGCTATCGCCTTTTATAAGTTTGGATTAGGCACGGTTTAAGGAGGCCGTGGGATTTTTAAGCCCAGTGGACGAAGCGCCACCTTTCTCGATGTTCCATATCCCATCTTCAACGGACCCCGGTTCATCGTAGGCGTACCGGTCTCCTTCGAATTCCAAAAACTCAAGGCGAGGGGCTGGGGAAGCGGGCTGCGTGCCGTAAAATCGGAATAAGTGCGATTGCCTGTGGCGCCTCCTGTCGTCTACACTCGGGACTTATCATCTTGTTTCCGTCACGTCATACCGAGGGGGAAAAGCAATGAAACGTGCAATCATCATCTGCACTCTGTTCTGTGCCATAGCCATGGTGGGAAATGCGCAAGGCGCGCCGGCCCAGGAGACTTCGCCGAAGCCTTTGCCGACCATTGCCGAAAAAACGAAAGGGATGGAGAAATTCTCTGGTTTCTTCACCGACTACTGGGACGCTCGCGAAGGAAAAATCTGGCTGCAGATTGACCGATGGAACACCGACTTCCTCTACGTGGAGTCGCTGGCCACCGGGGTGGGTTCGAACGACATCGGGCTCGACCGCGGCCAGCCGGGCGAGACCCAGGTGGTCCGTTTCGAGCGCAGCGGGCCGCGCGTGCTGCTGGTGGCGCAGAATGAAAGCTACCGCGCCGTGACGGACGATGCCGCAGAGCGCCGGGCGGTGAAGGAATCGTTTGCGCAGTCGGTGCTGTGGGGATTCACCGTCGCCGCGGCGGACGGCGACACGGTGCTGGTGGACGCCACGCCCTTCTTTGAGCGTGACGCGCATGGCATCGCTGCGCAACTGGAAGCGACGAAACAGGGCGAATACAAAATAGACCCCTCGCGCTCCGCCATTTATCTTCCCAGGACGAAGAACTTTCCGGAAAACACCGACGTCGAATCCACAGTCACTTTTGCCGGTGCGCATCCCGGCCGCTGGGTTCGGGAAGTGACGCCCAACCCGCTGGCCATCACCGTCCGCGAGCATTTTTCATTTATTCAGGCTCCGCCGCCCGGCTTCCACATGCGCGCCTACGATCCGCGCTGCGGATTTTTCGACGTGGATTTTATGGATTTCTCCACGCCGGTCGACCAGTCCCTGACGAAGCGCTACATTGCCCACTGGCGCCTGCAGAAGAAAGACCCCTCGGCGGCCGTCAGCGAGCCCGTCAAGCCGATTGTCTATTACGTGGACCGCGCCATGCCGCAGCCGATTCGCTCCGCGGTGATGGAAGGCGCAGAGCTGGTGGAACCAGGCGTTCACGGCCACGGGATACAGGAACGCTTTTCAGGTGAAACTGCTTCCACCGGGCGTTGATCCCCTGGACATTCGATACAACGTGATTGAGTGGGTGCCGCGGCGAACGCGCGGCTGGGCTTACGGCACGGCGGTGGTCGACCCGCGCACGGGAGAAATCATCAATGGCCACGTAACGTTTGACGCGCTGCGCATCCGGCAGGATTTCCTGATTGCGCAGGGGCTGCTGGATCCTTTCGGCAACGATCCGGATGCCCTGCACAAGGCCAACCAGATGGCGCTGGCCCGCATTCGCCAGCTTGCCGTGCACGAAACCGGCCACACGCTGGGCCTGATGCACAACTTTGCCGCCAGCACGGTGGACCGCGCCTCGGTGATGGACTATCCTCCGCCGGTGGTTGACGGTGGGAGCGGACGGCGTGCCGGACGTTTCCAAAGCTTACGCCGTGGGCATCGGCGACTGGGACAAGGTGACGATTGATTACGGCTATCAGGATTTTCCGGCCGGGACCAAAGAACGGCCGGCGCTCGACAAAATTCTCGACGACGCCTTCAGGAGCGGCCAGCTTTATCTGACCGATCAAGACGCGCGGCCTCCCGGCTCGGCCAGCCCCACGGCGCATTTGTGGGATGTGGGCCCGAACGCTCTCGACGGCTTGAAGCAGGTGATGGCCGTACGCGCCGCGGCGCTGAAACGGTTTTCGCAGAATGCCATTCGCGTGGGCGATCCCATGGCCACGCTGGAAGACGTGCTGGTGCCGATTTATCTCTATCACCGCTATCAGGTGACCGCCGCGGCCAAGCTGATTGGCGGCGAGACCTACGCCTTTAACGTGCGCGGCGGTGTGCAGAAAGGGCCGGAGCCGGTTTCCGCCGTGGAACAGCAGCAGGCCATTCGTGCCGTGCTTGCGACACTCGATCCGAGCGTTCTGGCGCTGCCCGATTCGATATTGCGCCTGATTCCGCCGCGCCCGCCCGGCTACCCGGCATCGCATGAGAACTTTGCCCGGCGAACGTCTCCCACGTTCGATTCGCTGGCGCCGGCGGAAGCTGCGGCGGAGATTGTGGTCAGCCTGCTGCTGGAACCGAATCGCGACGAGCGCCTGATTGAAGATCACGCCCGCAGCGCACAGTTCCCGGGTTTTGCGGAACTGGCGGACAACCTGATGGCCGCCACCTGGAAGCAGAAGCAGGACGCCGGCTACAACGGCGCAATCCAGCGGACCGTGAACGCGGTTGTGCTGAATCACTTGATGGCCCTTGCGGCGAACGAAAAGGCCCCGGCGCAGGTTCGCGCAGTTGCTTCGCTCAAACTCGATGAACTGAAGAAGTGGGCATCAACCGAACTGAAAGCCGAGATGGGGGAGGGGCGCCGTGCCCAGTTGTTCTTCGCCCGGCAACAGATCGAGCAGTTTGAAAAGAACCCGGCGGCGTTCAAGGTTCCGCAGCCCGCGCCTCCACCTGCCGGCGACCCCATCGGCTCGGGTGGTTGGCAGTAGGCAGGGTTCAAAGACAGGCGCACCACACGAGCTTGAGTCGTGAGCAATCGCGCGTAGGAATAGCTTACTGGTTGCGGACATCCTGGAGGGCCTGGTCAAAAGTGACAACGCGGCCGCCGTGCTGCTGGCGATAGGCCTCGGCGTCGTCCTTCGAGGCGAAGGCGACCAGGACGGGCAGGCAGCGGTCGTAGACGCGCATTTCCACTCCCTGGCCGGGCACGCGCTGGAGCGGAAGGATCGTGGCGGGTGCAATATTGCACGTCGCCGCCCATGTCGTAATAAGCCGATCGCGCCGGAATCAGGCGCCCGCTTTTGAAGTCGGTGGCCAGTTCCTTGCGCGCTTCACCGGGGTGATTGAGGATGTGGTGCAGGGCGCAGCCGGGGCAGCAGGCGTAGAGAGTTCCGTGCGCCGTCTCGATTCGGAATTCCACCTGCTTCATAATTCCGCGCCCGCAAATTTCGCAAACGGCCGGCTGTTTCGGGGTCACCTCGCGATGAACTACCCAGGCCACGCCGACGAGCAGCGCGATGGCTAGAATGGTGATCGAGAGCCGGTTGCCCCTCATGAATTCCTCCTGCGATTGTCTTCCATTGTAGCACCCTGAACATGCGCCACTGAACAAGCAGACGGAGACGAAGAATCATCCCGGTTTAAGAACCCAGGAAATGCCTGTATCCTGTTGATTATTAAGTGCATTATGCCATCTCTCGGTCGTCGGTGTCCTGCGACGCCCGCAGCGTGCCGCGCCTTAATTGACGCTCTTTAAGCGTCATGAATAGAACAGGCAGAAGGATCAGCACGGCGATCGAGGAAGTGATCATGCCGCCCACAATCGGAGTGGCGATCGGCTTCATCACGTCTGAGCCGGCGCCCGTTTCCCACAGGATGGGAATCAGGCTGGCCAGTACCGCGCAGACCGTCATCAGCTTGGGCCGCAGGCGCAACACCGCACCGTCCATCGTGGCCTGGTAGACGTCGTCACGATTGAGCTGTGTGCCGCTGGCCAGGCGTTTATCCAGCGCCTCGTGCAGATAGACCACCATCACCACGCCGGTCTCAACGGCAATCCCGAACAGGGCGATGTAACCCACCCAGACCGCCACACTGAAGTTGTAATGAAGGACCAACTGCAGGATCAGCCCGCCGGTCAGCGCAAAAACAGTGGGCAGGATCAGGATGGCGGCTTCCGAAGCCGAGTTGAAGATCATGTAGAGCAGCAGGAAAATCACGATGAATACGATGGGCATGATCAGTTCCAGCCGTTTTTTCGCCCGCAACTGGAACTCATATTCCCCGGACCAATGGTACGAAGCGCCGGCCGGCAGTTTCATTTTCTGTTGGAGCAGAGCGTCTGCTTTCTCCACAAATCCGCCATAGTCTTCGGTGTTCAAATCTACAAAGACGTAGCCAGTGAGCTGCGCGTCTTCATCGCGGATCATCGCCGGACCGCGGGAGAAGGAGACGGTTGCCACTTCATTGATGGGCACCTGGGCTCCGGTGGGTGTGGAGAGGAGAACGCGACCCAGCGCGTCCAGATTGTCTCGAAAGTCGCGGTTGTAGCGGACGTTCACCGGGTACCTCTCGCGGCCCTGAACATTGACGGCGATGTTTTCACCGCCAATGCCGGATGTCACCGCCCGCTGCACGTCGGCCACTGTTAACCCATAGCGCGCTGCGACTGCCCGGTTCACTTGAACGTTCACATAGAATCCTTGTGCGACTCGTTCGGCGAATACCGATCGGATTCCCGGCAGGCTTGACAAAATCTGCTGGACTTGGGTCCCCACCTGCTGAATGTCGGCAAGGTTGGGACCCTGGATCTTCAGGCCGACCGGTGTTTTGATCCCCGTTAACTCCATATCCAGACGATTCTGGATGGGCATCGTCCAGGTGTTGGTGATGCCGGGAAATTGCAGTTGGGCATCCATCTTCTGGATCAGCCTGGAGTACGTCATGCCCTTGGGCCACTCTGACCGCGGCTTCAATCGGATCGTCGTGTCGAACATTGAGAGCGGTGCGTTGTCCGTTGCGCTGTTGGATCTGCCGACATATCCCAAAACGCTTTCAACTTCCGGAAACGACTTGATGATCCGATCCTGTTCCTGCATCAGGGCGGAAGCGGATGTGATGGAAATGCCGGGGTAGGCGGTCGGCATGTATAAGGCGTCGCCTTCGTAGAAGGGCGGCATAAACTGGCTTCCGATCCTGGTGGTCAGCGGGAGAGTGACGGCAAGGAAAACCAAACTTGCGAGGACGACGAGCAGGCGGTGGCGCAGGCAGAATCGCAGCACCGGCAGATAGAGAAATTGCGTGAAGCGTGACACCGGATTGGCCGATTCCGGCTTCAGGCGACCGCGGATGAAAATGATCATCAGGATGGGTATGAGTGTGATGGCCAGGATGGACGAAAAGCTGATGGCAAGAGTCTTGGTCCAGGCCAGCGGCCGGAACATCCGGCCCTCCTGCGCTTCCAGCAGAAACACAGGAAGGAAAGAAACAACGATGATGACAAGCGAAAAGAAGATAGGAGGGCCAACCTGCCTGGCGGCGTTCAGCAGGAGTTTGGCGCTCTCCCGGCGGCCGATGGTTAGTGGAGGGGTTGCGCTGGCCACGGGATCGCCCGCTTCAGAGACACCCGATCCTGGCGGTTGGTCGCTGCCCGGAGGGGCGTCCTGCGATGCGCTTTCAGCAAGTTCCTGCTGCCGTTCAGAGAGCACGCGGTAGCCGTTCTCCACCATCACAATCGCAGCGTCAACCAGGACCCCGATGGCCAGCGCCAGACCCCCCAGCGACATAATGTTGGCGCTTACGTGGAAGTAATACATCGGAATGAAGGAAGCGATGACAGCGATGGGAAGCGTGAGGATGGGGATGAGCGCGGACCGAAAGTGGAAGAGGAAAATGATGATGACCAGGCTGACGATGATGGCTTCTTCCAGCAGGTCACGCTGTAAGGTGCCGATGGAATCGTGGATCAGGTTCGAGCGGTCGTAACCCGAAACGATTTCCACCCCCGGAGGAAGCGAGGGTTTGATGTCGGCAATTTTTTTCTTGATACCGTTGATCACATTCAGCGCGTTCTGTCCAAAGCGCATCACGACGATGCCGCCCACGGTTTCTCCTTCGCCGTCCCAGTCGGCTGCTCCGCGGCGAATGTCCGGCCCAAAGGAAACCATCCCGAGGTCGCTGACCATCACCGGCACGCCGTTGTGTGTTCCCACGGGAATGTTGGCAAGGTCGTCGAGCGATTTGAAATAGCCAAGGCCGCGGACCATGTATTCCGCGCCGCCGAGTTCCAGCAAGCGGCCGCCGACTTCGCTGGTGCTCTCTCGGACGTGCTGGATGACGGTTGAGAGCGGGATGTTGTAGGCCTGGAGCTTGTCCGGATCCAGCCGAACCTGGTACTGGCGGACAAATCCGCCGATGGTAGACACTTCGGAGACTCCCGGCACGGTCTCAAGCCAGTAGCGGACATACCAGTCCTGCAGCGTGCGAAGTTGCGCCAAGCTGTGCTTGTGCGAATGATCGACCAGAACGTACTGGTAAACCCAGCCGGCGCCGGTAGCGTCCGGGCCGAGCACTGGATTGACACCGGGGGGAAGCTGGCCCTGGAGCTGCTGGAGATATTCAAGTACCCGCGACCGCGCCCAGTAAAGGTCCGTCCCGTCCTGGAAGACGACGTAAACATAGGAATCGCCGAACATCGTCTGTGCCCTCACCTGTTTCACCTTGGGAGCCGCGAGCATGGTGGTGACGATGGGGTAAGTGACCTGGTCCTCGATCAGGTCCGGCGGTTCTCCGGCCCAGCGCGTGTGGATGATCACCTGGACGTCGGATATGTCGGGAAGAGCATCAAGGGAGATGTTCTTCATCGACCAGATTCCTGCCAGGACCAGCAGGAATACTCCGGTAAAAACCAGGAAGCGATTGCGCGCGCACCAGTCAATCAAACGGGCTATCACGTTACATCCCCCCTTCCGCGGTCACGCTCAATTGCTTGCTGGCCAGGGTCTGACCGTTTTTCTGCGCGAAGACCGTCACCTGCCAGGTACCGCCGCTTTGGAGTTTTCCGTTCCCTTCGTAGAATCCGCCTCCCCGGTCAGTGAGCGTGAAGACACTCTGCATGGCCGCCATTCCCATGGCCGGCATGGCGGGCATATAAAATCGGACCTTCACTTCCGCGCCTTCGATCGGTTTGCTGTCCGCCCCGGTCAGCTTGACCCTGGCGGTGATCGGACCTTTCCTCGGAGGTGAGGGTGAAGTGGTGAATTCGATGCTGGCCTTGGCGGCGGCCTGCCCACTTGCTGCAGACGGAGGTGGCGGAGGCGGGGCAAACGAGCCCAGCGCCGCCTGGAGCTGGCTTTCAGAATCGATCAGGAAGTTTGCGGAGGTCACGATTTTATCGCCCTGCTTCAGCCCTTTCAGCACGCTGTAAAAGTCTCCCGCGCGCGGCCCCAGGGTCACATCCTGCGGCGCGAGATAACCGCTGCCGTGGTCGATAAAGACAATGTTCCTGGTTCCGGTGTGGAACACTCCCGTTACCGGAATAGCCAGCCGCCGGCCCAGAGGAACCTTCAAGCCGACATTGACGAACATGCCGGGCGTGAGTTTCAGGCCTGGGTTTCGGAACACCAGGCGCACTTTGATGGTGCGGGTGTTCATGTTGACTTCGGGGTAGATAAAATCCACGCGCCCGTAAAACGTGCGGCCGGGGTAGGCGTCCGAGGTGACGAGGGCGGGCTGGCCGCGGCGAATCTGGCTGATATCGCTCTGAAAGACTTCGGCAAAAACCCAGACCGTGGAAAGGTCGGCAATGGTGTAAAGGCGCGTGGCCGGCTTGACGTAAAGGTTCGGCAGCGCGTTGTACTCCGTGATGTATCCGGAGGCTGGAGAGTCAACTTCAAGGTCGTGCCGGACCTGGCCGGTGGATTCCAGGTGCTGGATTTCTCTTGCAGGGATGTTCCATTGCTTCAAGCGCTCGCGGGCAGACGTGAGCAGCGAATCGGCGCCCGAGGCGACTCCCGGGACAGTGCTGCTTTGAAGCAGATCCTGGTTTTTCATTGCCAGCAGGTATTCGTTCTCCGTCGTCACCAGTTCAGGGCTGTAGATGGTAAACAGCGGCTGGCCCTTTTTGACGTACTGGTAGGTGGAGTTCGCATAGACCTTCTGAATCCATCCGGAAAAACGAGTCTGGACGTAAGCCTCCAACCGTTCGTCCACCGCCACGTTGCCCACCGCACGGATTTCGTTTGAGAGCTCCCGCATCTCGACCTCGCCGCTTGTGACACCAATGCTTTGCAGCCGCTGGGGCGAAAGCTGGAGCGGCGTGAGCTTTGCAGGAGCTGCGGTGGCCGCGGAATTGCTTTTACTTTCAGACGCGCCGGCCTCGCTGGCGGTGGTGGCGGTCGCCGTCATCTCTTTCGGCGCGGCAGCGTGCCGTTCCCGGGTAACGTAGCGCCATCCGAAAAAGGCCACGGCCGCGGCGAGCACGATGCTTACCCCGAGCGTCATCTGAAAAGCTTTGCGATAATCCTTCATGGCAATGTCCTCTCTTCCCGGGCGCCTTCCTCAGGGAATCTGAATCCCGGTCATTTGTTCGAGCTTCGCCAGCGCAGTTTCGTGTTCGGCCAGCGTGCGCCAGTACTCGACGTCGAGGTTAAAGACGTCGAGGAACGAATCCAGCAGCGTCTGGAAATCCTGCTGGGCCGATTGGTAAGCAGCGAGACCTGCATGGAACGTAGCCGTCGCCTGCGGGATCAAGCCCTCACGGTAAATCCTGAGCACTTTGGAATCGGAGTCGGCGACCAGGTATTGGTCCCGAACCTCGAAATAGGTCTGCTGGACCTGAGCTTCGTAGGCCCGGCGGGAGCTGTTCAGTTGTTCGGCTGCTTCGGCCACCTCAGGCCGCTGCCGCCGACTGCGATAAATGGGAATTTTCACGCCGACGCTGAGCATGTAACGCTCGGGAAAGGGCGCTGCGGTGTGCTGGTACAAATACTGAACATTGAAGTCAGGATAGAAATCCTTTTTGGCCAGTTCCACCTGCAGGCTGTGGCCTTGCACGGTCTCATGCCGGGCGCCGACCTCCGGATTGCCCCTGCGGACGGCTGACAGCAGGTCATCGGAACTGAACGGCAGCGGGGTTTCAGTGAGTCTTTCCGCAGTGATGTCCGCTGAATCCTGCGGCCGGTTAAGAAGCTGTTTCAGTTGTGCCTGAAGGGTCTGCATCTGCTGGCGGTATTGGGTGGTATCCCTCAGGAGTTTTGTCTGCTGCAATTGGGCCTTCAGCACGTCCTGCTGATTGCCCTGGCCCACGCGGTATCGCGCTTCCGCTATCTTTTCGATCTGGTCCAGCAGTTTTTCGTCCCTGTCCAGGATCGCGAGGGTCTGCTGAACGTAGCCGAGACGGAAATAAGCGGTCTTAACTTTTTCAATGACGGAGCGGCGGACGGAGTCGGCCTGCTGGCGGAACGTATCCGCTTTGCGGCGGGCAATCTCGCCGCGCAGGCGAAGTTTGCCGGGGTAAGGAATGCTCTGCGAAACACCGAACCCGAGGTAGGCCATCTGGACCGAGCTGAAGCCATCCATGGGAAGCGGTGTTCCAGCGGAAACGTTCTGCACATTGATTTGCGGGTCCGGCAATGTCGACACTTGCGAGGGCACCTGCGTGGCCGCCTGCCATTGCCGCCACGCCGCCAGGATCTGCGGGTTCTTTTGTTCCGCTTCTTTGACCAGTTGCGATAAGGGTGTGGGTGCCTTGCCCGCTTGTGTCTGTGCAGACTGTTCGCTGCCCTGCGCGGCTTTTGCCGGAGTCGAAATGAAGGGCGCGACGGCAACCAGCGAAAGAGCAAGAAAAAGCACATTGCGGCCACCGGATCCCACACCTGGGAATTGTCGGCGATCATTTTTGCGTAGGTGGAGAATACTCACTGCTGCCTCCCTTCGGAATATGCAAGACCCGTCAGCCCGCGTCCATAGACCTCATCCCAGAGCCGGTCGAACAGCTTGCGCGACAGGGGCTGTTTGAGTTCAAACTCAAAGGTTTCACGGTAGCCCTGCACGCGGAAGTGGTAGGGGTCAGGGTTGGCAATCGTCTCGATGTCGGACCAACGCCAGCTTCGGCTGCCGCGTCCGCCGGTGGTGACGTAATCGATTCCTGCGTTGCGGAAGTGCAGCACTCCGTTGGTTCCTCCTCCGAATGTGCGGCGCCGGGCGGGCAGGGACGCAAAGCCGGAAGCGCCTGGGATCGGGCCGCCCGTTTTCAACCGGCTTTTGGACCCGGCGGGCGAACTGTTCGGCCACAGCGGGCGGCACAGCGTTCGTGACTCTGAAGTGGAATTCGCGATCGCCGGGCAGGCGCCAGTTTCGGTTCTGGTAGGTCTCGAGATCGAGCCCATGCGCCGAGAGATGGAAACTCTGAATTTCGACGTAGGACCAGCGCAGCGGCGGACCCTTCTTCGGGATGAATTCAACACCTTGATCGTTAATCACCAGGGTCCCACGGGTCTTGGTTATGAAGTGGTGCAACCGGGCTGGCGATTGCCAGCGCGTGGCGGCCGTGCGCGGAAGCCCGGCTGGGCTTGTGGCGCGGGACGCGCGGGCAACGCAATGCCGGGAATCCCGCAAAGCAATAGAGAAAACAACGCCATACACGAAAACATCCGCATAACGAACCTCCAAAAAAAGCTGACTGGGGTGAAAAAGAGAAACGGGTAGCGTGAAGGATTTCACGCCGCGATGGCGGGTGCTAAATCAGGAAAGAATGGTGGATGGTGAAAAGCTCGCCGGGCGGTGAGTAACAATGAACATCGAACTGGATGTGCGCTGTTCTAACTGCGCCGGGCGCAGCGTTCCAATGAGGAAGCGTTGCAACCACGGCAAAGGCGGCCGTCGGTGCAGTGACTTCGGCTGTCTGTTGAAGATGACTGGCCGCCCCGGAAAGTTCCGGCATGCAGCAGGTCCGCGATGAGCTTGCCGGAGCGCAAGGCATCGAAGCGCAACAGTCCATCGTGTGAGTTGCCGCCATCAGCGGGCCAAAGCAGCCGCCCAGGCTCGCAAACAGAAACGCCGACAACAGCAGGATGGGCTTTGCCTTCCTCATAAGAACGCATCATACCACAACCCGAAGAATGCAATGCTGTGACGTATATCACAATTCCGGAATTTTTCAGCCCGCGAGCGGCCACGGCCAGGGTGGGATCCTTGCCACCCCGTCCCTGGAATCCTGCTGTTTCTAAAAGGGCAGGAAAAACAGCGGTGTGAACAACGCGATATCCACCAGCACCCTGAACTGGTCAATGGTAAGTGATTCCTCCTTGTATCGGATTAGCGCGAAGGCCAGAGCGCTCAGCGACTCAGCCGCCAGAAGTTGCCAGTGGGAGCGCCCGACTCCGGCCAGGATGAGGCCGACGGCAACGGCGGCTATGACAAACGATAGCAACCCGAAATGGCGCCCCATCCAAATGGTCCAGGTGTGGGGCTTGCCGAACCTGCGCCCGCGCAGCCGCTTCCATTCTTCGTGTTCGATAGCCGCGCAGTTCATCCAGCAGAGGCCCATAAACAAGAGGAACGGCGCCGCGATCGTCGTCGTGTCGTTCGTCATGTGCTCCCAGACCGGAAAACACGTGCCCAGGGCGAACAGAACGCCCACGAGCATTTCCTTCGGCAACCACTCGCGTTCCGGCGACACCAGATGCACCGCGAGCAGATAGGCGCCGACGGCCAGCAGGATGATGACGCCATCGCCAAAGGTCTCCAGGTCTAACCGCGTTAATGCCATCCAGGCGGCCAGCAGGAAGCCGATGCACAGCGGGAACAGAAATGCCCACAGGTGCCGCCGGTAAAAGATGTGCCGGGTGGCTTCGGCGCCCTGGGCGGGGGCTTTCAAGGCGTCGAGCAGCCTGTCCGCCACGTAGATCAGCCACACAACGAGCGCCAGAAGAACCGTGACGCTCCATGCAAGCTGCACGTGGAACGAACGCGCAAAAAGCAGTTGCCACAGCGCCGCGACCGCGGGCGCGTCCAGGCTGAGCACCGTGAGCCACAGCAGTGGTGTTGAATCGGAAACCGACTGCGCTCCGCGTTCCGGACGCACGGCCGCAGTTCCCCCATCGGTGCTGTTGGTATGCTCCTGTTGCATGTCATTCATGTCGATTGCCGGTCCGCAGGATGCAGGGATTCTGCCGCAGCTTACCGGCGCGTTCCGCTGTCGGGAGGCTTCACTTTTCCACCTGCACCGTGCCGGCCGTGCCCTGGTCCAATACTGGCGCTACCAGCAGCTCAGAGTGAATTCACAGATCGATCATCTGGTGAAAGCGAAGCATATCACACAGGCAGGCCGGTGCAAGGGATACCCCGAGAGGGCGTGGCGTTGAACTTTGGGTTTAAGGTCACGGTTCCTCTTACGGCCCTGTTGTAAGTGTAGCTGGCCCTGACGGACCGAGTTTGTGCTGATACGCGATCTGTCTGGCTGTCACCACCCCCATTTGCCATTCCTGCCTGCGGGGGATATATTCCAGACAGTGATGGTTCCCAGTCCCAGAATCGAGATCAAATACTGCACGCAGTGCCGGTGGCTGTTGCGGGCGGCGTGGATGGCGCAGGAGCTGCTGACCACTTTTCAGGACGAACTGGGCGAGGTGGCGCTCGTGCCCGGCACGGGCGGCGTGTTCGAGGTGCGCATCGGCGACGACGTGATCTGGTCGCGGGCGAAGCAGGGACGCTTTCCGGACATCAAGGAGCTGAAACAGCTAGTGCGCGATCGCATTGCGCCGTCGAAAGACCTGGGGCACTCGGAAAACTGAAGGCAGTAAGCAGAAGGCGGAAGGCGACTTGAGAAGGATGAAGTGTGAAGGATGAAGGATGAAAAAAGCAGTGGTGAGTGACGAGTGACGAATTGAGAAGGGGGCATTCCAGATTCAAGATTCCAGATTCCAGAGGGCGGGAGGCGGAAGACAAAAGGATGAAGGCAGAGCGAAGACAGCAGAAGGCAGAAGGCGAACTTCTATCACGATGAGTTCATCTCACTATAGAGAAACGGAGGGATGAATCATGAAAATTGGGATTATTGGCGCAGGACAAATTGGCGGCACGCTCACGCGGCGGCTGACAGCGCTTGGGCACGAGGTTTCCGTGGCCAACTCGCGCGGGCCGGAATCGCTGGCGGCGCTGGCAGACGAAACCGGAGCGAAGGCGGTGACGGCGCAGGAAGCGGCGCATTCGGGAGAAGTGGTGATTGTGACGATCCCGGAAGCGAAAGATTCCAAACCTTCCCAAGGACCTTTTTGCCGGCGTGCCGGAGAGCGTGGTGGTGGTGGACACGGGCAACTACTATCCGCGGCATCGCGACGGGAAAATAGCCGGAATCGAGGAAGGCCTGACGGAGAGCCGCTGGGTGGAAAAGCAACTGGGGCGGCGCGTGGTGAAAGCTTTCAACAATATCTATGCCCAACACCTGATGGAGAACGGCAAGCCCGCCGGTTCGCCGGGGCGCATTGCCTTGCCCGTGGCGGGCGACGACGAACGGGCCAAGGACGTGATCATCAAGCTGCTGGACGAGCTTGGGTTTGACGGCGTGGACGCCGGAGGGCTGGATGAATCCTGGAGGCAACAGCCCGGAACTCCCGTCTATACAACCGATCTTGACGCGGACGGCGTGCGGAGCGCGTTGGCCAAGCCCGCTCCCGGCCGCAAACCGGAATGGCGCGCCACGCCCTCCAGCCCCGGGTCGTTTACTGAGCCTGCTTAAAGTGCGGATTATTCGATGAGTGATTGATTCCGCAGAAAGCAGGTCCCTCTCCCGCCCTGCGGGATCGGGATGACACGTCGGAAAATATCTTTAAACTTTGAGAGAGGAAAACGGACATGGCAGGCAAAAAGATTCTGATGTTAGTGGGCGACTACGTTGAAGATTACGAGGTGATGGTGCCCTTCCAGGCTCTGCAGATGGTGGGGCACCAGGTGGACGCCGTTTGCCCGGGAAAAAAGGCCGGCGAGACGGTGCGGACGGCCATCCATGATTTTGAAGGCGACCAGACCTACAGCGAGAAGCGCGGCCACAATTTCCAGATCAATGCGACGTTTGATGAGGTCAAGGCCGGATCTTATGATGCGCTGGTGATTCCGGGCGGCCGGGCGCCGGAGTATCTGCGGACGAACGAAAAGGTGCTGGAGATCGTGCGACATTTCTTTGATGCCCGGAAGCCGGTGGCTTCATTGTGCCACGGCGCGCAGTTGCTGGTGGCGGCGGGCGTGGTGAAGGGACGGTCGCTCAGCGCCTACCCGGCCGTGGGGCCTGAGGTGACGGTAGCCGGAGGAAAGTACGTTGATGTTCCGATGACCGAAGCGCACGTGGACGGCAACCTGGTGACGGGGCCGGCCTGGCCCGCGCATCCCGCCTGGCTTGCAAAGTTCCTTCAGGTGCTTGAGCAGGGCGCGCAGGAAAAAGCCGTGAAAGCATAGACGGAGTTTCGTTCGGCGGGTGATGGCACGCCGTGCTAAGTTGGGGTGTGCGCCCGCGGCACGATGCGGGCTGCAAGTGGGGCCGGCATCAGGATAGGGCGCAGAGCCCGGATTCAGATTCGGATTTCACCCGGCGGGTGCGAGGAGATCAGCAGACGATGCGAGTGCTAGTTACCGGCGGTGCAGGTTACATTGGGAGCCAGACGGCCAAGGCCCTGGCCAGGGCCGGCTACGAGGTTGTCGTCCTGGACAACCTTGCAACCGGCCACCGGGAAGCCGTGAAGTGGGGGCCCCTGATTGAAGGCAACCTGGGCGACAAGGAGCTTCTGGCAAAGATTTTCAGGGAGCAGCAGATTGAGGCCGTCCTGCACTTTGCCGCCAGCCTGCTGGTGGGCGAGTCCATGGCCGATCCCCAAAAATATTTCTGGAACAATGTGGTCAACACGCTGGTGCTGCTGGATGCGATGAAAGCCGGCAGGGTCAAGCACATTGTTTTTTCATCCTCCGCCGCCGTCTACGGAAGTCCCGAAAAGGTGCCCATCCCGGAAAATCATTCCATGCGGCCGGTGAGTCCTTATGGCGATTCCAAGCTTTCGATGGAACGCGCTATCCACTGGTACGGAGTTGCCTACGGGCTTCGTGGCGTATCGCTGCGATACTTTAATGCGGCGGGAGCCGACCTGGACGGTGAACTGGGAGAGGGGCACGATCCGGAGTCGCACCTGATTCCGCTGGTGGTGAAAGCCGCACTGCGCCAGCGGCCGGAAGTGGAGATTTTCGGCACGGACTATCCCACACCTGACGGCACGGCAATCCGCGACTATATCCATGTGGTGGACCTGGCCGATGCCCACGTGCGGGCGCTGGAATATCTGGCCGCCGGGGGCGCAACCACGGAACTTAATCTGGGGACCGGCGAGGGCCACTCTGTCCGCGAGGTGGTGGTCGGCGTGGGGAAGCTTTGCGGCGGACAGGTCCCGGCCAAAGATGCGCCGCGCCGCGCGGGGGATCCCGCGGTGCTGGTAGCCGACCCCACGAAAGCCCGGCAGTTGCTCGACTGGCAGCCGCAGTATTCAGATCTCGACACCATCATCCAGAGCGCCTGGAAATGGCATTCGTCCACAGTTCAGAAAACAAAGTAGGGCGCTCTCCGTCCTGGCCGGCCGCAAGCCGCGGCAGATTTCAAAAAGCCTGATTTCGGATTGCCGTGCCTCGCGCCCTGTGCTAACGTGCGGTGCGGGGCGCAAACCCATCTCACAACAGGGAGAAAACAACTATGCCAAACGTCCTGGTAACAGGAACCAGCACCGGTATCGGCTTTGCGACAGCGCTTGAACTCGGCAGGGCGGGCCACACCGTTTATGCCACCATGCGAAACCCCAGTCGCGCGCCGCAACTGGGAGAAGTGGTTGCGAAGGAGAAGCTCCCGGTCAAGGTTAGGGTGATGGACGTTGATTCGGATTCCTCCGTTTCCGATGCTGTGAAGGCTATTCACGCGGAGGGCGGGCAAATCGACGTCCTGGTGAATAATGCAGGAGCCGCAACGTTCGGAGCCGTGGAGGAACTTCCTATGGAAAACTTCCGCGCCATCATGGAAACGAATTACTTCGGGGCGCTACGCTGCATTCAAGCTGTTCTGCCGGAGATGCGCGAGAGCCGCAGCGGTTGCATCATTAATATCAGTTCTGTCTCAGGCCGCGCCGCGAACTCACCGCTTGCTGCCTATACTGCTTCCAAGCATGCGCTTGAGGCCATGAGTGAAGCGCTGGCCCAGGAAGCCAAGCCCTTCAACATCCGTGTTGTCATCGTGGAACCCGGCATCATAGACACGCCGATGGCAAGGCGTGCCGAGGTTCCGCTGGACGGCACAAAGTATCGGCAGGTGCGGCGGTATGCGGAATTGTTCCGGGCGTCGTTCGAAAGTGAAGCTCCCCGCCCGCCCAGTCTGGTGGCGGAGGCGATCCGCGGGATTATCGAAAGCGAAACCTGGAAATTTCGGCATCCCGTGGGTCCGGGATCGGTGGCGGCTATCGGACTGCGAAAAACCATGACCGACGAGGAATGGGTGGAAAGAGGCGCGCTGGATGATGACGCCTGGTATGAGCGCATAGAGCGGGAATTTGGTATGGATGTCCGTCCGAAGGAATGATCTGCGGCAAGGGCTTTGTACGGGGCCATTCGCCGGGTGTTGTGGCTTATTCCACCGTAACGCTTTTGGCCAGGTTGCGGGGCTTGTCGACGTCGCAGCCGCGAAGCACTGCGCAGTGATAGGCAAAAAGCTGGAGCGGAATTACGGTAAGCAGCGGCATAACAAGATCCAGGCTGGGCGGAACGTAGATCACGTCGTCCACCAGTGAACCGAGCCTGGTGTTGCCCTCCGTGGTGACGGCGATGATCTGGCCCTCGCGGGCGCGGATTTCCTGCACGTTGGAGATCGTCTTTTCATAGGAACTGTCTTCAGGCACGACGGCCATGGTGGGGAAGGCGGGGTCAATCAGAGCGATGGGCCCATGCTTCATCTCTCCCGCCGCGTAACCCTCGGCATGAATGTAGGCGATTTCCTTCAGCTTCAGGGCGCCCTCCAGCGCCACGGGATACTGGTACTTCCTGCCAATAAAAAGGAAATGCCGGGCCTGGCAATATTTCTCGGCAATCCCTCGGATCTGGTTTGATTGATCCACGATCGCCCGGACCTGTTCCGGCACCTTTTCGAGCGCCCGGATGATCCTGGAACCCTCCTCGTAGGAAAGGTCGCGGCTGCGGCCCATCAGCAGCGCCATGAGAATGAGAATGGTCACCTGCGAGATGAACGACTTGGTGGATGCCACGCCTATCTCCGCGCCCGCATGGCAATAGACTCCCGCATGGGTTTCGCGGGCGATGGAGCTGCCAACAACGTTCACCAGGCCCAGAACCAAGGCTCCCTTGCGCCTGGCTTCGCGCAACGCGGCCAGGGTGTCCGCCGTTTCGCCCGACTGGCTGATGGCCAGCACTGCCGTGTCCGGGCGGATGTTCAATTTTCTGTAGCGAAATTCGGAGGCCAGTTCGACTTCCACCGTCAGGTCGGTAAGCGCTTCAAAGACGTAACGCCCCAGAAGGCCCGCGTAATAACTGGTGCCGCAGCTCACAATAATCAGGTGGCGAGCCTGTTGCAGACGGCCGAGGACCGATTCCAGCCCGCCAAGCTTGGCCACGCCTTCGGAATGGTTGAGGCGGCCGCGCAGTGCATTTTCCACTGCTTCAGGCTGTTCGGAGATTTCCTTGAGCATATAGTGCGGGAACTCCCCGCGATCCAGCGCCTCTAACCCCGCATCAATTACCGTTGTCCTTCGGTCAACGGGGCGGTTCTGGAGCGTGCTGATGTGAAAATCTCCGGGTTCAAGTCGGGCGACCTCATTGTCTTCGAGGTAAACGACCTGGTCCGTGTGCTGGGCAAGCGCGGAGGTGTCTGATGCCGCCAGCGATTCTCCCTTGCCGATACCCAGCACGATCGGGCTTCCCCGCCGCGCCATGATGATCTGGTTCGGATGCCCGGCGTGGATGACCGCCAGGCCATAGGTCCCTTCAACCTGCCGCAGCGCTTTGCGGACGGCCTCTTCAAGGTCCCCCTGATAGTCTTTCTCGATCAGGTGCGCAAGCACTTCCGTGTCGGTCTCGGAGTTGAAGGTGTGGCCGTTCGCCTGCAGCACTTTTTTCAGTGACAGGTAGTTTTCAATGATTCCGTTATGGACCAGGAAGAGTTGTTTGGAGCAGTCCGAATGCGGATGGGCGTTGGCTTCCGTCGGCTTGCCGTGAGTGGCCCACCGGGTGTGGGCGATTCCGGTTTCCCCCGCGGGTTTTTCCTCCCGGACCTTCCGCTCAAGGACCTCGACCTTCCCCACCGCCTTTGCAAGGTAGGGTGGCGCGCCCAGTATGGCGATTCCGCTGGAGTCATAACCCCGGTATTCAAGTCTCTTCAGGCCCTCAATCAGAACTTCGCTGACCGGCTGATGGCCGGCATAAGCGACGATGCCGCACATGGTAGACCTCACTTCAAAACAAGCGGGTTGTCAGGGGCACTGACCGGCATTCCGGTTCATGATGGTCTGTGCCACTGCAAAACAAAACCTGTGGATAGGGTTCCCGATGGACGCCTCTTCGCAGCCTCCAAAAGTCCGCAAACAATTAGCGCGAAAAACCAAACTTTTTTCATCCAGTTTGCAACCATTCTGACAACGCGGACATCGAAAAAAGTAATTCAACTCTGTGACTACCTGGGGAAGTGGTTACGCTTGGCTGGTTCAAGAAACCACTTCCTCCTTCCTCTTCAGGAACCGGGGACGGAAGAATTTCTGGCTGGACTATCCTGCGTGCCATCACTGCCTGCTTCGATTGGACACAAGACACAAGAGCCTTTACCCGGCGCGTTCCAATCCGGCTTCGTTCCCCTTTTCAGTTAACTGGAGTTTTACCAGCGAGCCGCCTCCAAACTTCCGGGTAAACCAGTCTTCAAGATCGTTCCTGAGAAATTCCAGATCGACTCTAAGCCCCGCCTCCATCCATCCGTCAGCGAGGGGCAGGACGTCGTCAAAGGCGCTACGGCCCGTAAAACTTCTCATGCAAAAGCTGTCCAGCCAGCCAACGGGGCATGGCCTCGCCTCGCCCGGCTTCAGGACCTCGACATGGATCTTTCTGGCGAACATGGTGACTTCCCCATCTTTGCACAATTATTTCCCGGAGTGCCGATTTTGGGTCCCGTCTCCGGATCCCTGATGCCAGAAAACAGGCAGGTCCCGATGCAG
>CAVSWQ010000034.1:0-50531 GCA_963731705.1 uncultured Acidobacteriota bacterium | reverse complement strand
GTATCCAGGAGGACGCCTTGGAATAAGGTTTCAGCCCGGACACCTCTATCGCCGGAAGATGGAAAACCAACTCTTCTTTCGGGGCGATGGCCTGGAGCCCAGGGGTTGCAGGGGCTCAGGCAGGGACTCCCCGATGACGACGGCTGCCGGGTTTATCTCCAGCAGGAGGTCGGCGACATCGTTGCCCCGCACGGAGGCAACTTTCTTGTAACAGGTGGAGAGGTTAGGAGGACGGTGCGTGAGGTCATGAGCGTCTGAGGCAAAGAAATGAACGAGATTCCGATCCAGCCATTCTTCGGAGAGTTCCCGGGCTCTCGATCCAAACCCTCCCACGTAGGACATTGCGGTAATCTGTACCAGGCACCCGCGCTGGGCCCAGTGGTAAAGCAATTCAGGCTTGCGCTGGACGACAGGGTTGCGTTCAGGATGAGTGAGAATTGGAGTGAAGCCTGCAACCTCGATTTCATAAAAGACGTTGTCCATCTGTTCCGGAATAAAGTGGTCAGGGAATTCGACCAGCAGATATTGCGTGTTGTTGATGGAGAAGTCAGACCCGTCTTGCGCGAGTCTGCGGAGATTGTCGTATGAAAGGTGGAAGTCACAGCCCAGGAGCAGTTTGGGAGATTCTCCCACCGCAGCCTGGAGCTCTTCCAGCCTGGCTCGATTGGCCTGGGCGTCGAAAGCATACTTGAAATTACAGTGGGGTGTGGCAACGAGGTGTGTGACTCCGTCTTGCGCGGCCATCTGGCACATGGCCACAGCGATGTCAAAAGACTTCGCTCCATCGTCTGTTCCCGGCAGCGGATGGCAGTGGATATCGATCATACGATTGCTTCCAGGTTACCAACAGTAATAGTCCACCCCTCCAGGGGTTGCCCCGGAACTGCTGTCTTCCCGGTCCCTTCTCAATGGGAGTTTTCACTTTACCGCATTCCCCCGCATAAAGGTCAAGTTCCTCGCCCGGATCGAATGAGAATTGCAGGCGGAGAAGCCGGCTGAGTGAGAACATTGGAACATTGTCGGCATTGCACTCTAAGGGTTCAAATTTTATCCGTAATTTGGTATTTCCATATCCAATATTCCAAATACAATATTTTTGTCTTCCATTACAGTTATTTTCTCGATTAATGGTTGCCGTGTAGCATAGTCGCTATCGCTTTATAATCAATAACTTATCGAAATATATTGGAGATAGGCTTCTTTTCCTTGTTTTGGTCATTCTCTTGCGATAACCCCTGCAGAGCTCGCCCTGGTTTACCTCTTTTGAGGGACCTCAGGAGCAAGCTCGGAGATTAGACCCAAGACCCGACGCTTAGGGGGAAACAAAGTTTCCCCCTTTTTTTTTGCCTTCCAGCCCCTTCGTTCTTCCATTTGTTCTCAACCAGGGCTTTTGCTTCTGGGGCTGTATGGCCGTACGCTCTGTGAACGAACATCCTGGCGTTGAAATGGCTTTTTCCTGAAATTCAATGCAATGCATTGCCGAATAGGCATCCTTCGATTAGGATGGTATTTCCTTAAGCCTATGGCCGAAATTTCAATTGACGGGTACATCAAGCAGAAGGTCCAGGCCGTCCAGGACTTCACCCTTCTGTTCGCCAACTCAATTGCAAACCTTTTCAGCTCACCGCGCTATGTAGCCGATACGATCATCCAGATGGACGTGATCGGCGTGGGTTCGATCCCCATCGTTCTGCTGACAGGTTTCTTTACGGGCGGCGTTCTTGCGCTGCAAACCTATCGAACCCTGAGCACCTTTGGGGAGGTCTCGATTCTGGGGCAGGTTGTTTCCCTCTCGGTGGTGCGTGAACTGGGACCTGTTCTGACGGCCCTGATGGTAACGGGACGGAACAGTTCCGGCATCGCATCGGAAATCGGCTCCATGCAGGTCAGTGAACAGGTTGACGCCATGAGGGCATTGGGAACAGACCCGGTGCGCAAACTGGTTTCTCCACGCCTGTTCGCTGCTGTGATCACGCTGCCGGTTCTCACCATCCTGGCAGACTTCTTCGGGATGCTGGGCGGATTCTTTGTCAGTTTTTATACGGTGCATCTGACTTCAGTGGAGTACTGGACCTACGCCTACCAGGCGCTCAGCTTTGAAGATGTAATGCAGGGCCTTGCGAAGCCTTTTCTCTTTGCCGTGATTATGTCGCTGGTGGGGTGCTACTATGGGCTCACCACGCGCGGGGGCACCGAAGGCGTGGGCCGCTCCACGACCCAGGCGGTCGTGGTGGCATCGGTGCTAATTCTCATAGTGGATTTCTTCTTCACGAAATTCCTTATCGCGGTTGGTTTCTTTTGAGGCTCCCGGGCCGATTCTCATATCCCGAAGTCCACGCCTCGGTTCCGGAACTAATAATCTGCCGCGCCAGGGCGTCTCTTTTCACCCGGCATTGCCTTGCTTGGGCCTGATATGAATTCCTCGACCGCAATCGATTTCCAGAACGTCTGGCTTTACTTTGATGAAAAGCCGGCGCTGTCAAACGTCTCCTTCAGCGTGGCGCGCGGAGAAACGCTGATTCTGCTGGGCGCCACCGGGTCCGGCAAGTCCGTGATTTTAAAGCTTGCCCTGGGCTTGCTGAAGGCGGACGAAGGAAAGGTGATTGTGGAAGGCCGCGACCTCGGCCCGGTTCCTGAAAGGGAAATGCGCGACATCCGCCAGCGCATAGGGATTGTTTTTCAGGAAGGTGCATTGTTTGACTCGCTTTCCGTTTATGAAAACGTGGCCTATCGCCTGCGGGAAGAGGGGACGAAGGATGAAGCGGAAATGGAGCGCATTGCGCGGGAAGTTCTGAGCTTTGTTGAGCTTGAAGCGGCCATCGACAAGATGCCCGCGGAGCTGTCCGGGGGCATGAAGCGCCGTGTCTCCATTGCGCGAGCGATTGTGAATGATCCCCCCATCATGCTTTATGATTCCCCCACCGGCGGCCTGGACCCGGTCACCGCGCAGACCATCAACATCCTTATCCTCAAGCTTCGGGACGTTCAGGGAGTCAGTTCCATTGTGGTGACGCACCGGCTTCAGGACGCCTTCTGGCTGGCCAGGTTTGCCTACTCAAAAGATACCGGGGGGCTGGTGCCGATCAGTGGAAACGGCGCGAGCGGACCAGCAAGCCCCACGCGATTCCTGGTGCTTCGGGAAGGGTCGGTTTATTTTTACGGGACACCGGACGAAGTGGTTTCCACACGGGATCCCTACCTTCAGCAGTTTCTTCGGTAAGGTCGCTCGATGCCATGCGGTGGACTAAAATAAGAGGTCTTGAGAGTGATCCTGAAAGGGAGGACTTATGCCTCAGCGTAAACAACTTACCTGGACCCAGCTCCGCGTTGGAGTGCTCATTATTTCAGGGCTGATCGTCTTTGCCGTTGGTGTCTTTTTTATCAGCGGCCAGGTCGGTTTTCTGACCAAACATTACGAGCTTAAGACCTATTTTTCAGGCGCGGAAAGTTTGCGCGACGGCGCGCAGGTGAGGCTGGCGGGGATTGTTGTCGGCAACGTGACCGGGATCAATCTTTCTCCCTACACGGAGCCCAACCGGGCGGTCCAGATTGACATGAAGGTGACGCAAGAGTACCAGGACCAGATCCGCACCGACTCGGTGGCTACCATTGAAACCGTGGGATTGCTGGGAGAAGCCTATGTCGACATCAGCCGGGGTGGCCCCGGCGCCAAACCCATTCCCGACGGCGGAACGGTCCAGAGCCACGAAGAAGCTGATATGAAGCAGATTGTCCAGAATGCCAACGATGTGGTCTCCAATCTTCGGGTGCTCAGCAGCACGTTGAATGACATCACCAAACAGATCCAGCACGGCCAGGGCTCTATTGGAAGGCTCATCTACGAGGAGAATTTTTACAACAACCTGAACAAGACCGCCAGTGAGGCCCAAAAACTCATGGCGCAGGTTGAGTCTGGACACGGAACGCTCGGCAAGCTTTTGACCGATGAGGCGTTCTACAACCGCACGGTTGCAGCGGTCGACAAAGTCAACCAATTGCTGGACGAGGTGCAGCACGGCAACGGGAGTGCGGCAAAGTTTATCAACGATCCCTCCGTCTATAACAGCCTGAATCAGGCCACCCGGAGGGCAAACACCCTGATGGCCAGCATTAACGAGAGCAAAGGGACGCTGGGCAAGCTGATCAAAGACCCGAGCCTCTATAACCACCTCGATGAGACTGTTCAGCACGTTAATGTGATCACAGACCGGATTGACCGCGGCCAGGGAACCCTGGGCAGGCTCTCAACCGACCCCTCCATGTATAACAATCTTCTCTCCGCTTCTCAGTCGCTCAGGCAGTTCCTCACCGAATTTCGGACCAATCCCAGGAGATATCTGACCCTGCGGCTGCATATCTTCTGATGCGGCGGGACGGCAGGACCAACAGGCGGCTGGCCGCTGGCACCTGCAGCAGTTCTGCGATAACATAGCCGCAGCCAGCCTTTGGATCACGGTTAAACAAACCGGAAAACGTGAACGATGAAATGCCACAAGCCCACGCCAGGCGCAGACCGTTCCTATAAGGGAGCTCGTTGGACAAGCCAATTGAGTGAAACTTCCTCCACCTGTGTCCGGAGAGGCGGGTGCCTGCTGCTGGTGAGCCTTCTGGCTGTTTTTGGGGGGATGCCTGCGCATGCGGCGCAGAAGAATCAAGAAAAGATTGATCTCCTGGTCGCGCGCGCTGAGGTGAATGACCCCTATTTCCGCCATTCCGTGGTTCTCATGCTGCCTGAAACGCAAACCCAGCTTGTGGTGGGACTGATCATCAATAAACCCACCCGCCTGACGGTGGGGAAATTGTTCCCTGACTCCCCGGAGCTTAAAGGCCGGACAGAGCCTGCCTACTTTGGCGGTCCGGTAGCCGTCCGCACCCCCAGCATCGTTTTTCGGTCTTCCACGGCGCCCGAAAATGCGATCAAGCTTTATGGAAATGTTTATCTGACATTTGATTCCGATCTGATCACCAAGGCTTTTCAGGGGCCGCGGTCGGGTTCCAGGACGCGCCTGTTCCTGGGGCGCGCCCAGTGGGCGCCGGGCCAGCTCCAGAATGAAATTCGGCAGGAAGGTTGGTACAGAATCCAGGCGGAAGGCGACCTGGTCTTCAGCCCTCACCCGGAGAATCTGTGGTCCACCCTGCATTCCCGCGCCGCTCCCAGCAAGTACATCCGATACCAGGTTCCGCCGGGTGGAAATCAGCCATCCACGCGAAATCCTGCGGTGATGTGACCATCGCCGTGACGGCGCTGTGTTTCCTTTTGCCCGGTGCGGCTGGGGATGGGAAATGACCGCCCCATCTGCCCTATTCAATCCGGCTGGATTCCTCTCCCCGCTAAACTCCGTCCCCGCGCATGCGGCACCTGCGGTAAAATTAAAAGTCCTTTATGGCGAGAGAAACTCAAATGTTCCCAGCTGAGGGGCAGGCGCCAGGCTCATTTGCCGGGCAGGTGTGGCGCAAGCTCAAGATCACGCTGGAAATGATCAAAGTGGAGCACTCGGTGTTCGCGTTGCCGTTTGCTCTGACCGGCGCCATGCTGGCCGCGCAAGGTTGGCCATCCTGGCGGCAGGTCTTCTGGATTGTAGTGGCCATGGTGGGCGCCCGCAGCGCCGCGATGACCTTCAACCGCATCGCCGACCGTGAATTTGACGCCAGAAATCCCCGCACAGAAAAACGGGCCCTGCCGGCCGGACATCTGACGCTGCGCTTTGCGGTGGCGTTTACGGTGGTTTCGGCGGCGCTGCTGGTGCTGGCTGCCTGGGAGCTGAATCCTCTGGCGTTCAAACTGTCGCCCGTGGCGCTGGCGCTGCTGCTGCTCTATTCCTACACCAAGCGGTTTACGCTGCTGTCGCACATTGTGCTGGGCATGTGCCTGGGTTTATCGCCAGTTGCGGCCTGGATTGCGCTGCGCGGCGATGTCAGCCGGGCCGTCGTCATCCTGGGTGTGGCGGTGACGCTATGGGTCGCCGGCTTTGACATCATCTACGCCTGCCAGGACGTGGAGTTCGATCACACGGTGGACCTGCACTCGATTCCGAAAAAGTTTGGCATTGCGGCGGCGCTCTATGCCTCAGCCGCGCTCCATGTGCTGATGCTGGCACTGCTGGTGATGGTGGCGCAGATGTCCGGCCTGGGATGGATTGCGCTGGGCGGGCTGGGGGCGGTGGCGGCGCTGCTGGCTTACGAGCACCTGCTGGTGAAACCTTCCGACCTTTCACGCGTGAACGCCGCGTTCTTCACGATTAACGGCTACATCAGCGTTCTCTTCTTCCTCACCTGGGCGGCGGCTATTCTGGTCCGGTAAAAGCAGCCAAGCTGGAGAGAGCCTATCCCGGATACACAATGCTTATATTCGGCGATTATTGCGTGCGGTAGGGGGTGGCCATTTCACGGAAGACGAGTGAATCGAAGATGGCCAGGACGTGCTTGCGGTAGTTGAGAACGCGTTCGACCATGGGTTTGGCCGTCGGATCGCGATGCGCCTGGCGCTTCCAGCGCTCGAGAACGTGCGGCGGGACGTCGATGTCCGCTCTCAGTTTCTGGAGCGGCTGCCCGCGCAGGAACAGGCCATAGAAAAAGGCGGCTTCCTGCCGGGGCTCTGCGAATCTGGCGTCGTCCAGTTGCATCTCGTTTAAGCGCCTCTCGGAATTCCGGGTCAAAATTCCTCATGGCACATCCCAAGGCTCAATTGGCCTTATCAAATCACGAAATCTTATCTTAACCCCGTTGTCAAGGTCAGGGCCGGATTTCCGGACAGGCCCTTCACTGCCGGCGCGCCTCGAATTCGCCCTCCGAACCCACACGCCGATTGTCTAACAACAGACTAGCACAGACTTCGGGAATTTCACTGCGCCCAAAAACATTCTTTCAGGCCTGAATAAACACTTGCTGGCTACCTGATTGCGTCCGACGGAAAGGGGACGTAGAATATTACTGCGGCGTAAGCCACCGATAAATCTTAACGATTGGAATTTTGTGTTGAACTTACGCCTGGAAGACGCAAACCTGCAGCCCATCGCCGACAAGGTTTTTGCCGGCGAGCGCCTGGACTTTGATGACGGCGTCACGCTCTACAATTCGAGCGATCTGCTGGCCATCGGCGCCCTGGCCCACCACGTCCGTGAAAAAATGCACGGCAAGCGCACACACTTCAATGTGAATCGCCACATCAATCCCACCAACGTTTGCGTCGCCAGTTGCAAACTGTGCGCCTTCGGCCGCAAGCCGGACGCTCCGGGCGCTTATACGATGGCTCTGGAAGAAGCTTTCCGAACGGCGGGCGAGAACTGGACGGAAGCCGTCACAGAATTTCACATTGTCGGCGGGCTGCATCCCGATTTGCCTTTCCAGTATTACGTCGATCTCCTTCGGGGGCTGAAGGAGCGCTTTCCGTCGGTTCACCTGAAAGCCTTTACAGCGGTTGAAATTGCCTATTACGCCCACATTACCCGGATGACGGTGCAGGAAATCCTGGAGCGGTTTAAGGATGCCGGGCTGGGATCGCTGCCGGGCGGAGGGGCGGAAATCTTTGCTCCCGCCGTGCGGCGCGTGATCTGCGACCATAAGATCGGCGCCCACATGTGGCTGAAGGTGCACCGGACTGCGCACGAATTGGGTTTGCATTCCACCGCGACCATGCTTTACGGCCACATCGAGAGCTCCGAAGATCGCGCGGACCACCTGGTCCAGCTCCGCAACCTGCAGGACCAGACCCAAGGTTTCCAGACGTTTATCCCGCTGGCTTTCCATCCTGCCAACACGGAGCTCGGCAAGCTGGTGGAATGGGACGAAACATCCGGGTTCATGGATTTGAAGAACATTGCCGTTTCGCGTCTGATGCTCGACAACTTCCCTCACATCAAGGCCTACTGGATCATGATGTCGCCCCGCGTCGCCCAGATCGCCCTGCGCTTTGGCGCCGACGATCTTGATGGAACGGTGGCGGAGGAAAAGATCTATCATGATGCCGGCGCCAGGACTCCCCAGGTGATGACCCGCCAGCAGATTATCCGGTTGATCAAAGAAGCCGGTTTTGAACCCTTCGAACGCGATACCCTCTATCGCCCCGTCGTGCGCACTGAGACCAGCGTCAGCGTGCAGGTCTAGCCGGACAAGCTTCCGATGAGGAAGCCCCCGTTATTCGGCCTGCCGGTGCTGGAAGTGCCGCGCCAGCTCATAACCCAACAGCGCAAAGACCGGAAGATATTCCAGAATCTGCATCAGCGGCGAGTTTGAGAACGACCCGCCTGCGGCATAGGCGATGACCGGCGAATAGCCCAGAACAGAGGCGACCGTCAGCAGAAGCAGCCCGGGACTGGGCGAGAAGCAGAGGAAGGGAACGATCCAGGTGAAATACCAGGGGAAAGCGTTTGACGAAAGAAAGAGCAGCCCGGCGAGCGTGACAAGGCCGGCACGGAAAATGTCCATCCTGGCTTTAAGGATGTAAGCAATCAACAATATGAGGAGGATGCCCGCCACAAACTGCGCCTGGCGGACTGAGTTTCCAGCAGCCAGAAACAGTCTGAATAGACTGTCATTGCCCTCCCATTTGGCGGTGAAATCCGAAAGGCCGCGGAACAAATGGCCCCCGGCGCCCAGAAACGGCAGATAACCCAGCAATATCAAGCCTCCGAAGATGCCGGCGTAGGCCCATCGGGAGCGCCTGAGAAAAGCCGGTAGCAGGAAAACCGGGAAGAGCTTGGACAGGGCTGAAAGGGCAAGAAACCCGATTGACAGGAAGCCCCGACCGCCTATAATGAGAAATAAGATCGCCCCCAGGAGTGTCATGATTGCCAGGGAGTCGTTATGTCCTGACAGGGAGAAGGCAATCAGGACTGCTGGATTCCAGGCGTAGATGAGAACGTGCTGGAGCGGGCGGTCGGCTGCGGACAGAAGAACAAGCAGCAGGGCGACGGTTGCAAGGTCGAGCGCGGTGAACAAGCGCTTGTAGCCTGCGACGGTCTGGACCCATGAAAAGGCCACTTCGGCGACAGGAGGATAAAGTGTCGGGGTGGTTTTTCCGGTTTCGATAGGGTGCTGAGGATTCTGTGCCCAGTTGAGTGCGGGCATGGCAGGATAAACAGTGTAGGGATTCAAGTGGGCGCGCACGACGCGCCCTTCCCATTGATAGCGGTAAACATCTCCCGAGAGCGTAGGGCTCAACGGCAAGAAAAAAAGGCGAAAGACAACCGTCGCGCCAAGAATCACGAAGAGAGCTGAAGGACCGCTCTTGTACCTGAGGACGATGTAGACGCTGGCGAGGTACAAGGCGCCTGCGACAAGCATCAGTGCAATGAACTCCGGCACGTGGTTCTTGAGCGGCTGGCAGCGGGTAACAAAGTAAAAGATGCACCCGAGGGCCAGGGCCACGGTCAGAAGGCTGAAGGTGGCCGCATAGCGCGGGCCGGGCAGCGGTGTTTTTGTTTCGTGAGGTATTGAATTTGCGCTCCGTGCATCAGAACTCAGGGAGCGAATTTTGTCTGCGTCGGTTGAGGACTGACTCCGAGGTTCCATGATTCATATACTCCTGGGCATTCTGGTGGTTCCGTCGAGCCCGATTGCGCATTACGTCTATTTGCTTTTCCAACGTGACCCCTTCCGGGGCATTTACCAGCCGAACGCGTTTGACCTTTCCATTGAGATCCCTTATTTCCTGATTCTGACTATCCTTTCGGTCTACGGTGTTCACCGCTATTGTCTCACTTATTACTACCTGAAGAACCGCGGGAAGAAACCCCGGCCTCTGAAACAGTTTGAAAAGCTGCCTCGCGTGACGGTGCAGTTGCCCATCTACAACGAACAGTACGTGGTGGAGCGGTTGATCGATGCCGCCGTCAACCTGGACTATCCCCGGGAACTGCTGGAAATTCAGGTGCTCGACGATTCCACCGATGACACCCGCCTGCTCTGCTCGGGACTGGTAGAGCGATATGCCAGCGCCGGTTATCCCATCAAGTACCTCCACCGGGAAAACCGCCTGGGCTTCAAGGCAGGCGCGCTGGCCGAAGGCCTGAAGAAATCGACCGGTGAGATGGTCGCCGTTTTTGACGCCGATTTTGTTCCCCCGCCCTCCATCCTGCAACAGATGATCCACTATTTTACCGATCCGAAGGTGGGAATGGTGCAGGGCCGTTGGACCTGGATCAACCGCGACTACTCCGCCCTGACGGAAGTGGAAGCCATCATGCTGGACGGGCACTTCGTCGTGGAGCATGGCGGCAGAAGTTCATCCGGAAGATTTTTCAACTTTAACGGAACGGCGGGGATGTGGCGCCGCTCGGCGATCGAAGACGCGGGCGGGTGGGAACATGATACGCTGACCGAAGACACCGACCTGAGCTATCGCGCCCAACTGAAGGGATGGAAATTCATCTACGATTCGGACATCGTGTGCCCTTCGGAACTGCCGGTGGAAATGAACAGTTTTAAGACGCAGCAGGCGCGATGGGCCAAAGGTCTGATCCAGGTTGGCAAGAAGATTCTTCCGGTGGTGTGGCGCAGCGACCAGCCTCTCTATATCAAAATGGAGGCGACCTTTCATCTGACGGCCAACGTGGCCTACCCGCTGATGATCCTGTTTTCTCTGGTGCTCCTGCCGGCCATGATTGTGCGTTTTTATCAGGGCTGGTTCCAGATGATGTATCTTGACCTGCCACTGTTTATTCTCTCGACGTGTACGGTTTCCGGCTTTTATGTCGTTTCCCAACGGGCGCTCTATCCCAAAGAGTGGATTCGCCGCCTGCTCTACCTGCCTTTCCTGATGGCCATAGGCATCGGGCTGGCGGTGACTAACTGCAAGGCTGTGATTGAAGCGCTGGCTGGGGTGGAGTCCAGTTTTGTCCGCACCCCCAAGTACCGGGTGGAGCGCAATGAAGAAGGATGGGAGCGCAAATTATATGTGCGGCGGCGGATTGGCTGGATTCCAATTGCTGAACTGTTGCTCGGGGGTTACTTTCTGTATGCCACGGCTTATTCTTTTTCAGCCCAGAATTATCTCACCACGCCTTTCCTGATGCTGTTTCTTGTCGGGTACACCTATATGGGAACCATGTCGCTGTTGCAAACGCCGCTGCGGCGCCTGTGGTTCAGCCTTCCGGCATTCATTCGGGTCCGCGCCCGGGACATCTCACCCGCTCCTTCAGAGGGCTGAGGCCGGGTTCGATTTGGCCTTCATTTAAGCTCTTTCTCACATCTCATTTTGTGTGGTTTTTGGCCGGCGCAAAGCCTGAAAGGAATACCGCCGAAGCACCGGCCTGGTGTCCAATTCACACAGGGCCGGATGAAAGATAAGGAAGGCATAACGGACGTAACAGTCGGTGGTAGCTTTGGAGATTGCCACGTCGCAGTTTCCACGAACCTGAATGGATGGATGCCATGACTCCGGCGCTGCGGCCCTGGGAACATCGCGTTCAGCGACTGCGGTGACGTGCCAGGAAGAGCAGAAGTTCGATCAACCCGTAGACCGCCACGCAAAACCACAGGTCCACAAACAAACCGATGTCAGCACGGTAGGGTTGGTGCCGGGCTCCCGGCGGAAGGTGAGGTGCGAGAACAAAATAGACGAGGTTGCCCATCACAATAGCAACCAGGTACTTGATTAAGCGTTTTGCTCTCGGTGTTAATGTGTCCATAGGTTCTGTTGAATTCTACCGTTGTCATAGGAAAACTGCACATTCCGGCTGCAGTTTGCACAGAGCGCAAGTGTAACACTACCGGCCGCAGGAGGAAATATGCCTCCGGATACTGGCTGCGTGGTAATCGGCGGCCTTTCGTGCTGGGCACCGCTCCGTAGAACGGGGTGCGCCCCTATGGCCCGGCGCGAAATGCCATTCCGAGCCTGCCGCAGATTCACGACCGCGCAACTTGTGCTCCGCTCGTTGTAAGATAAACGGCGGATTGCGATGCCGAACCCTCATCTCAAGCTGACTTCCGAGGTCAAATACCTGAAGGGAGTGGGGCCCACCCGCGCTGAGTTGCTGGCTGCGCGGGGCATTCACACCGTTGAGGACCTCCTGTACTACACGCCTTTCCGGTACGAGGACCGGACCCGGTTGACAGCCGTCTCTGACCTGGTTCCCGGACAGACTGCCACCATTCTGGCCAATGTGCTGACCTGCGGACTGACGCGGACGCGGAGGGGAACCTACATTTACGACCTGGCCGCCATCGACGCCAGCGGCGCGCCTTACCCGCGCATGATCCGGTGCATCTGGTTCAATGCCCGTTACCTGGAGCGCAACAAGGTTTTTCACAGCGGCCAAAAGGTTTTCTTTTATGGCAAGGCCGAGGCTGATTTTCATGGTACCAGCAACCTGCAGATCGTCCAGCCGCAATTCGAGATCATTCCTGAAAGCGAGGCCGCCGAAAACGAATCGCTGGAAGTGGGGCGTATGGTGCCCATTTATGAATCGGTGGGCCAGCTGGGGCCCCGCGTCCTGCGCCGGCTGATGCGAACCGCTCTGGAATCGGTGGGCGATCAGTTTCCGGAGTTGCTGCCCCCATCGGTGCGGAATAGGAACAAACTGGTCAGCCGGACCTCTGGCTTTCGCCTGACCCATTTCCCGGATGGCGCGCATCCTTTTGAAGAGCTGGCGCATTTTCGAACGCCGCCCCAGATTCGATTGATTTTCGAAGAATTGTTCAACGTGAGCGCCGGTCTGGCCTTGAAACATCGCAAGGCCAAATCCGCTCCAGGCATCCAGTTCCATGTGACAGACGAGCTTCGGCGGGGCATCAAGACCATTCTTCCATTTCATCCCACCGCCGCTCAGAAGCGAGTGCTGAAGGAAATCGCCGATGACATGTGTTCATCCTGGCCGATGAACCGCCTGCTGCAGGGCGACGTGGGTTCCGGCAAGACCATTGTGGCGGTCCAGGCGGCCCTGCTGGCCTTGTCAAACGGCTACCAGGTGGCGCTGATGGCGCCCACGGAAATTCTGGCGACCCAGCACTATCTTTCCATCCGCAAGCTGCTGGAACCACTGCCTTATAAAGTTGACCTGCTGACCAGCGGCCGGAATACGCGCGCAAAATCGGATCTGAAGAAAGAGCTTGCGGGCGGTGAAACCCATATGGTTGTGGGAACCCACGCCCTGATTGAGAAAGACGTGGAATTCGCCAAATTGGGGTTGGTCGTCGTTGATGAGCAGCACCGCTTCGGCGTTCTGCAACGCTACCGGTTGATCCGCAAAGGGCAGGTGCCGGATGTGCTGGTGATGACCGCAACGCCGATACCGCGGACCCTTGCCCTGACCCTCTACGGCGATCTCGACTTCTCCGTCATCAATGAGCTGCCGCCCAACCGTTCGCCGATTGTGACGCGCCTGTTGGAGGAAAGGGACCGGGACCAGGCGTTCGACTTTGTCCGCAACAAGGTGCGCGCCGGCGACCAGGCCTATGTGGTCTACCCCGTCATCGAGGAATCGACCAAACTGGATTTGCGCCCTGCCTTGAAAATGTTTAAGCACCTTTCGGCCAACGTCTTTCCGGAATTCCAGGTGGGGCTGCTGCATGGAAGGCTTTCCAGCGCCGAAAAAGAAGAAGTCATGGAGCGCTTTAAGAAAGGCGACATCCGGATTCTCGTCTCCACCACGGTGGTTGAGGTGGGCGTCGATGTGCCCAACGCCACCGTCATGCTGATCGAGCACGCCGAGCGGTTTGGCCTTTCGCAGCTCCATCAACTGCGCGGGCGCATCGGGCGCGGAAGGAAAAAGTCATACTGCCTGCTGGTGGCCACAGACCCGCGAACCCCGGAAGCCGACGAGCGGCTGCGGACCATGACCGAGACCGCCGATGGATTCAAGATTGCGGAAATCGACCTCAAGCTTCGCGGGCCGGGGGAATTTTTCGGAACGCGCCAGTGGGGCATTCCCGCCTTCCGCATTGCCAATCTGCTGCGTGACCAGGAAATCCTGGAGTGGGCCAGGCGTGAAGCAACGGCTTTTGTTGAGCACCCGGAATCGCGCGAGGAGTATGAGGCTTACGTCAGCTTCCTGCGGAACGAGTGGTCGCGGCGCTATGGCCTGGCCGGCGTGGCCTGATGGTCACGCAAGAAGCGAAGATGTGGTCTAATGAAGAGTTGTATTCCTGACTCTTTCCACCGCAAGGACCCGCATGCGTATCATCTCAGGCCAGAATCGAGGACAACGGATTCAGACGCTGAAGGGCGACGCATCTTCGGCCCACTTCAGACCAGATGCGCGAAACGCTTTTCGATGTCCTGGGGCCGAGCGTGCTGGACTCGACGTTTCTGGACGCCTACGCGGGTTCCGGGGCGGTGGGTCTGGAGGCCCTGAGCCGCGGCGCGAAGGAAGTGGTCTTTGTGGAACATCATCGGGCGGCGAGTGATCTGATCCGCAGGAACCTGGCGGCGCTGAAGATGGAAGACGGCTTCTACCTGATGAATACCAAGGTGATGACCGCCATCGAAAGGCTCGACGAAGAAGGCAGCCGTTTTGATTTCATCTTCCTCGACCCGCCTTACAGCGAAGCGCGTGAATATCATCACGTGCTTCGGCAGCTTGGCCGCTCGCGCCTGCTGACATCCGCCTCGCTGGTCATCGCTGAACACTCGCGCCACTATTTTCTGGAAGAAAAGTACAACCGGCTGGAACGAACGCGGAGCATCCGCCATGGCGACACGCAACTGACGTTCTACAGGCTCAGCCAGGCGGCAACCGAAAGCGAAAGTACGCCAGCTACGTAACCTATTCCCAGTGGAGGTTGCAAGGTTCAAGCTGATTCCTGTTTGTCAGTCAGACGGCTACGGAGTTGCGTTCCGCGACGCCACAAATAGAGGACAAGAAAAATTAACAGCCCGTAATATATCTCGTTCGTAACGAGAGCTACCCAGCCAAAACGGGCAAGGTCGCGTGAAAAACTGCCGCTCACTGGGAGCTGCATCCCCAAGATGTATCCGGGTGAGACCACACACCTGACGATACCAGATGTAGCGACATGATCGGCAATCGCAAGTCCTAGAAATGCAAAAGGAAACGCAAGAACGAACGAAAGTAAAAGTCTCAGCCGCACGACTTGAATTCTATCGTCTTTTTTCTCTGAGAGTAAGTCACTCCCGGGGCCCATCAGTTTCTTGACCGCCAACGCGACTATCCCCTAAACTTGGTTGAGCGTCCTGTTCATAAGGCGTTTGAAGGTTTCGAGACCGTGGCGGGGTAGCTCAGTGGTAGAGCGAGGGTCTCATAATCCCTAGGCCGGGAGTTCGATCCTCCCCCCCGCTACCAGATTCCACACGCATTTCAACCAACCTTTGCAGCAACTCCCACGATCTTAGCGTCGATCGCAGTGTTTGAGACTTCAGCCTTCGCCCTGAACGGTCTGGAGCATGGCGGCGATGTAGCCGTATTCGAATGCGAAGGCCTGCTGATGGCCGCTGTCGCCCTCGATGGTGGGGGCGTGGTCGGGCATGACCATATACTCATAGCCGACCTCTTTGTAAGTGCGCATGGCGCGCAGCATGTTGACGCTGCCGTTGTCCGGAAAAGTCTCCTGAAAATTGAGGAAATGCCCCCGGATGTTGCGGAAGTGGACGTTGAAGAGCTTTTTGCGCTCGCCGAAATAGCGGATCACTTCGTAGATCTGTTCGCCGGGATTCGGCAGCATTTCGGAAACGGTGCCCTGGCAGAAGTTCAGGCCGTGGTAGGGGCTGGCGGAAATGGAGACGAATCGCTTGAGGCCGTCCACGCTGCCCAGCACCCGATGGACGCCGCGGTAACCTTCTCTCAGCGGCATGGCCGGGTCGTGCGGGTGGCAGGCGATCCTGATTTTGTACTCGTTCGCCACGGGCACGACACGCTTGAGAAAGTAAGTAATTCGTTCCCACATCTCATCGGCGCTTACCTCGCCTGCCGGCGTCAGGGGCGGGTGCTGCTCTTCCGCCTCGGCATAATTGAACGTGCTGTAGCGCGCACCGCCGCGGCCGCGAGTTGGCCGGGTGCGCACGACGCCCAGGATGGTCATGTTGTACTTCACCGCAGGAATTCCGGCCCTGGCGCAATCGCGAATCATCCCGCAGATCTTATCGATTTCGCGGTCGCGCTCGGGGCTCCTGCCCAGCATGATGGCCGGATTTTCCGCGCGCGTGATGTAACTGGAACTGAGTGGAAGCGGCAGCATCACCAGGTGGATGCCGAAGGAAGCCATGCGGTCGCGCAGCCGGTGCAGGCCGTCCACCGTCCATTGCGCGTCGGACTGCGGCGCCGGAAAGCCGCTGCAGATGTGCTTGACGCCAAAGGCCGCAATAGCACGTAGCGTATCGTCTGAAGGTGCGGCACCGAACTGCGTCCCCAATTGCATCCGGCCTTGTGAAGCTTTCTTGATATCGTGGACTTGATTGCCCGATGCTCCCACCCTGGCCAGTGGCGTGGCCGCAACCGCTCCAGTAGCAGATTTCAGAAATTTCCTGCGATTCATCTTCGCCTCGCTTCTTCGGAATTGTTCCGGCCTTGCCTTGCGAGCCGCCCGGCGACTCGAAAACCTTGGGAGTTATCCCCCGATCGCGGCCAACCCGTCCGTGATGATGGCTTTCAACCTCTCTTCCTCTTCCGGCAAACAATCCACAAGCGGCGGCCGGACCGGCCCCGCAGATTTACCCACTGCCCGCAGGCCGGCCTTAATCAGCGAGACCGCGTAGCCTTTCCTGCGGTCGCGCAAATCAGCCAGCGGCCGGTAAAAGGCGTCGAGCAGGTGGTCCATCGCCGGCCCGTCGCCGTTCACCAGCGCTTCGTAAAACGCCCTGGCGATGGAGGGAACAAAGTTGAAGACCGCGGAGGAATAGTTTGTGATGCCCAGCCCCTTGAAGGCTGCCGCCGACAACTCCGCCGTCGGCATCCCGTTGATGATGGCCAGCCGGTCGCCGGCCTGCTTTTGAATCCGCAACAGGAGTTCCATGTTTCCGTGCCCGTCCTTGAAGCCGATGACGTTCTTCAACCCGCACAGGCGGGCAACCGTTTCTGGTTTGAAAATAGCGTTGTCGCGCTGATAGACAATCACGCCAAGGCTGGTCCCGGCAGCAACCCGCCGGTAATGTTCGTAAAGGCCCTGCTGCTCCGCCTGCAGGAGATAAGGTGGCAGGACGAGCAGTCCGTCGGCTCCTGCCTCTTCGGCTGCCTTCGCGAAACTGAGAGCCATCCGGGTTCCATAGCCCGCGCCGGCGATCACCGGCAAACGGCCGCCGGCCTCTTCCACCGCCGCCTTCACCAGGCTCCGGAATTCGGCCAGGTCGAGAGAAAAGAATTCTCCCGTTCCTCCGCATACGAAGAGAGCCGCGGGTTTGCCCTCCACCATCCAGGCGACGTGCTCCCGGTAACGGGCAAGGTCAATCTCCAGACTTTCGGTGAAGGGCGTGACGGGAAAGGAAAACAGCCCTCGTAGCCGGCTTCTCAGTTCTTCGGGCGAAAGCGCCATCGGACACCTCCGTTCGATTATTGGGCGGTGAGACCATCACGGTGTTTGCGACGTGTGCGAAGCGGAGCGCAGCATCCGCTCCGCAGGATCTGTGAGGTCCGCGCCCTGTGATTTCTAGCTTGCTTTGCGCAGGTCCAGGACGTTTACGGAGAATCCTGTCACGCGGTTGGCGGCAAGCTTCACGTCGCGCGTGCGGGCGCCGATCCTGAGGCCGATGCGCTTCAGCGGCTGGCGGGTTTCTGCGATCTCATTTTGCTCGATCACGGCATCTTTCGTTACGCCTCGGACGTCCACTCCCACACCGGTTTCTCCGCCGCTGTCGATAATTCGATTTCCTGCCAGGCGGTTCCGATCAGGTGAATAGGCCGGGTCGTCTCCCACCTTCTCAAAGATCACCCCGACCTTGCCGCTGTTCCGGATTTCATTGTTTCGCACCACGTTGTCTGTATCTTTCTGGCCCAGCCGCACGCCGTATTGGGAGTTGTTCAGAATGGTGTTATTCTCCGCCAGACTGTGCCGCACACCCCAGCAGAAGTAATAACCGATGTAATTGTTTTCCAGCCTGTTGTTGCGGGCGGTGTGCCGCTGCGAGCCGGTGCCGGAATGGATGCCGAATCCCATGGTTGTCATGGCAGTGGCAATCTTCAATCAGCACATCGTTGCAGGTTTGGGCGCTGATGCCGTCGGCGCACGATTCCCGCGAGATGACCTTGCGCATCTCGATTTGGTTGCTCTTGTTCAGCCAGATGCCGCCCAGGATGTTTCCCCAGTTACTGTAGAGCGACTCCTGTTTGGCCCGGTTGCCGTCCAGGGCGATATTTTCAATCCGCACGTTGGAGACGCCGTCCACGTTGAAGAGCGGGAAGAGCGTGCCGATGGTAGCCTTGCCCTTTACGGTAAAGTCGTCATCGCTCAGCGGCTTGTTCAACTTGAACCGGTTGCCATTGCGCGCCACCAGAGAACGCTGGATGAACCAGGCGCCCTGGTGCCATTCATCGATCACCTGAAGGCACACGCCGTCACCCACCTGGAATCCGCCGGGGTCGGCCAGCACAACTTCCTGTTGCCAGGAGGTTGAGTCTTCCGCCAGTTTGGTTTTCACCTCCGGTTCCTTGAAGAGAACCGAGTCCTGCCCGCTTCCAACGATTCGTACGCCAGACCGCAGCGAGACCGAGTTGCGCATCCGGTAAGTTCCGGGAAGAATGTGGACCGTGCCTCCGCCCCATCCGGCAATGTAATCCACTGCAGCCTGAATCACTTTCTCATTGGCGCCCACCAGGTCCGCCTTCTGCGGCCCCACTGTGACGCTAAGAGCATCCCACTGGGTCGCCGCAGGACCTGGTGCTGCTCCCGTTGTAGCAGCCGCGGCGCCTTGCCCGGCGGCCCTGCCAGGGCGCGCCAGTGCGCCACCCGCCAGGATCGCCGCCGCACCGATAAATCCGCGGCGCGTGTATTGAAAAGCATCGGATTTTCCCATCAGACTTCTCCTTTTGGCCTTGTTGCCTGTGGGCCACAAAAAATGATCAGCGTACCTTGACCACCAGGTATAGAAATGGAGGCTCGACGGCCTTAAACCAGTGGGGCGTGCCATGAGGAATGATGATGATGTCCCCCTGGCTGAGGTGGTGCGGCGTGCCGCCCTGGATCGATTTTCCGCGGACCTCATTCGGGGCAGTATTCCTCGCGTCCACCACCTTGCCGCCCGTCACAAACGTTGCGCTTCCCTTGACGACGTAAAAGACGTCCGTGTCGAGCGCATGAACCTCAACCTCGCCCGGACCGTCCCGCCTCGCCGTCATCACTTTGTACACTCCACCCCCGGAGCTGCCCTGAGTCAGAGTTTCACCCTTGGCAAACGCAGTGGCCACCTGCGCGTGCGGATAGTATTCCACCTTGGGTGACGATGCCTGCTTCGCAGCACTTCCGGCGGCAGGCAAGGCCAATCCAATAGCCGTCACGCACAATCCCATGAGTACATTCTTCAGTTTGTTCATCAGCATTCCGCCTCACTTTTCACAATTCTTGATGGTTCCAAAACTTCAAACTTCGGACTTTGCTTTATCGTCTGGCCGCGGGTGCCTTTGAGAAATCGTCAACAAAGACGCCGCGGCCGACCCCGGCCGGGTCTCCCACCTTGGCCATCTGGAACGCCATGTACCGCCCGTCGTCGCTGATGACCGGGTTGGACGCTTTGTAGCCCGGATAGTCGTTGAAGTAGGTCAGGCGCTCAAAATGCGCGGAGCCATCCAGGCGCAATTTGTAGATGTCGATGTTCTGCGAGCCACCCTTGCCGATGTGGCGGTTCGATTCCACGCAGGTGTACTCGCCGTCGGGAAAGATTCCCTCGGGCTCTTCGTAGGTCGGAGACTGGGAGTAGTCGGTAATCTTGCCCGTCTCGAGATTGATTCCCATCACTTCGGTGCCCCGGTACCCATAGGCGGAAAACGTCAGCTCCTTTTCGTCCGGCGGGCGGAAGTTCTGGGTTTCAAGGCTGGCCTTGAAAGGCAGCTTGCGGCTGTCCAGCACCAGCTTCTTGTTGACCAGCCTGGGAACACCGTTATCATACCGGATATTGGCCATCCAGATTTGCGAAACGCCTTCGGGAAGGTCCCGGGGATGGGTTCCATGGTTCAGGGTCCAGGCGATCTTCAGATGTTTGCGTGATACGGCAGGCCCTTCAACGCATTTGGTTCCCAGCGCAACCGGCGGCCCCTTCAGATCTTTGTTCAGCACCCACAGTTCGGCATTCTTCGAGCGGCTCGGCCAGGGATCTTCAGGATCGAATTGGCGCGCGCCGGAAAGCAGAATGTCGCCATTGCTCAGATAAAGCGCCCGCGTGTAGCCGGCGTTGAAATAGTTCAGTGTCACGGGCCGGATGACCTTCGTATCCATGTCCACCGTAAAGGCCTGCCCGAAAGTCTTTTCAAGAAAGAGGATCTTCTTCCCGTCGTGCGACCAGTCGGCGCGCTGGCCAAAGTAAGTCATGCGGGTGATCCAGGGAGGAAGATGGTCGGCGGGAGAACCAGCTTTGGCCTCCTCGCCACCGGCAGTCCTGCCGGCCTGCTCAGGCTGCGGTGAGCTGCATTGCAACGTCGTCAGCAATAGAAACGGAATCCCAAGGGCAAGAAATAAGAATCGCCATCGTTGCATTTCTTCCTCCTGAAATCAGTGCAGCATCATCGCCTGTGGCATGACGAAGTAAAAGAACAGTCCGATGCAGATGAGCACGGCCACCAGGATCAGCGTCCACCCCATATTGTGCCGGATGACTTCTCCTTCGTTTCGCACGTATCCCGTTGTGGCCACGCCGACGCTGGCCGTCTGCGGAGCGATCGGCTTGCCCACTTCCGCTCCCACCGAGTTCAACGACGGCGCCAGCAACACCGGGAAGCCCAGCAGGTTGCCCACCATGGCCTGGAAGGCTCCGAACATGGCGTTCGTGGAAGTGTTGCTGCCGGAAAGCGCCACACCAATCCAGCCCAGGATGGGCGCTACCACAATGAACCAGACGCCCAGCTTCGAGAAGGCATAGGCCAGCGAGGAAGCCATGCCTGAATAGTTGAAGATAAAGGCCAGCGCAAAAATAAAAACGCCCACCAGCAGCGCTCCCCACATCTGACTCAGCGTTCGCCGGAAGACCGCCTTCAGAGTCGATTTTCCCGGCCGCAGCATCAGCGTAATCAGCACCCATGAGACCATGATCGACGTTCCGCCGATGAACGGCTTGAATCCAAACGAGGCGCTGACCAGCTTGTGGCTCAGGGAGGAAATCCCCTCCACCTTGAAGCTCGCCAGGGTGATGCCGGGAAGCGAAGACCACGGGCCGGTCCACAGCACCACCACGCCCACCAGCAGGAAGAACGGCGCCCAGGCCGCCAGCACGCGGCGCCGGGTCAGCCCGTGCTCGTCCGAATGGTTGGCCTCTGCTTCCGGCACCGGGACGCCGCCATAGCCCAGCGTCTCTTTGGGCTTCCAGAAGCGCAGCAGTACCAGCAAGGCGACAAAACAAACCACCGCGCCGCTGATGTCGGGCAGGTAGGGGCCCAGGTATTGCGAGACGGGAAACTGTCCGGCGATGTAGGCGAACGATCCGACGATGGCCAGTGGCCAGGCGCCGCGAAGCCCGCGTTTCCCCGCCACCAGGTAAATCAGCACCCAGGGTGGAACCAGCGCCAACAGTGCAACAATCTTGCCGATGGATGCGGAGAGGGCCAATAGAGGCAAACCCGTGACGGCCGCCAGTGCGATGATGGGAACGCCCAGCGCTCCGAAGGATACCGGGGCGTTGTTGGCAATGGCCGCCACCCGAATGGCGTCGAGGTCGCGAATACCCAGCGCGATCAGCAGCGGCGCCACCACCGCCCAGGGATAGCCGAACCCCACCAGGCCTTCCAGCAGTGCGCCAAAAGCCCAGGCCAGCAGAATGGTCTGAACTCGGACGTCGGCGGTGGCCTTGGCGATCAGCCACTTCTGGAAATCGCCAAAGATGCCGGTCAGGGTAAGGGTGTTGAAGATGACGACGCCCCAGAAGGTGATCCAGTCCACCGCCCAGATTCCCGTAGCGCTTCCGCACAGGCACGCCTTGACGGCATGGCCCAGGGGAACCTGCCACACCAGCAGCGCCAGGCCCAGGGTCACGGCGGCGCCAATCAGCGTTGCCAGCCAGGCCGTCACGCGGAACACGGCCAGCAGCACCAGCAGCAGGACCACCGGAACCAGGGCAACCAGAGCCGTGAGCCCCACGCTGTGCATCGGATCGAGTATCTGGTTGAACAATGCAGTCCCTCCCCTTCAGGCCGTGTGCAAATGAAACCTGAGAATGTCTCGTGTAGTCAGGCCACGCGCCAGGACGCCTTGTCCATCAACGCGGCTGCGCATCGTGACCAGCCGGGTTGTTGCCACCCGCGGTTCAAGAGCCGGCGGCAAAAGTTTTCTTGTCGCCTGCGCGCTTTCCCCAAGGAGTGTAAGCCTGATTGGCAGGAATTTGAACAGGCATCCGCCAAAAAATATCCATACTGTTTCTTTCTTTGCTCTGCAGACGGTTGCGTAATTGGGCGATCAGGGTTATAGTACCGCCGGGCGAGGGGAGTTCACAGAGTGACACCGAAGTAAGCGATCTTGTACTTTTAAAAGAAACTGATTTGCCTGGAGGCTATCTCATGAGGCGTCCTCGCCTGGACCTGTCAGCCCTTCGCACCCGTCGACTGCCCCGCCTGCCTCGATCCGGCTTCTCCGCCATTGATCTGCTGGATAACCAGTCCCGACTTTCTTTCACCCGCCGCGAGATGCTGGGCCTGGCGGGGACGGCTGCTGCCACGCTGCCGCTCCAGTTCGGCGGGCCGGAGGGCCGCCTGCAGTTTGTTCCCGGCCACAAACGTGTCGCCTTCAGGCTGGACGGCCGGGAGTTCTGGGTAATCGACACCCGGCGATTTGCGGGCGCTCCGGCTGCTGCGGGTTTCGCAGAGCAGGAAGCTGGTGCGTGTTGCGCTGGTGAACGCGCGCTATCCGGGCACGAACTTGCCGGCGGATCTGGAATGCAAACTGGAACGGGTTCCGGCAGGCTGGCGGATGCATCTCCAGATGGCGCTGGGCGGTTTTCAGGGTGAAGCTCCCTTTGAGCGCTGGTTGCGGGGCAAGGCGGAGCTGCGGTCGGCTGTGCAGCTTGATCGAAGCATTGCGGGATTGGGTGATGCATCGAAGCTGACCCTGACCGGGCGCGCGCAGGCTGAATTTCTGCCCAACTGGACGCTGCGCCTGGAGGGGAAAGGCATTGCGCGCCTCAGCGGTTTTGGAGGCGAGTCCGTTGCGGATTCGCTGGTGATTGCGTTGCTCGATGCCGCTGATCCCAGCATCGTCAGCAGGCCGCGCGAACGCCGAACCCTGCTGGCCATGAACCGCGGCAATCGGTCGTGGCCGTTCCGGCCGATGCTCGGCGGAGAAAACGCAGCGAACCTCGCCGTTTCTGACACCGCTTTTGACCGCATCCGCATTGAGACCGGCGAGGATGCCGGGGGCACTGCCGGGCGGGCTCTGCTGGCGGAATCGCAGAGCGGCCGGCCCGGAATCACGTTCATTCCAGCCGGCGAATTTGCCGGGAGCGACGGCGCGCCGTTTCGGGTGCCTTTGCGCAACGCGCGTTACGCCATCACGGCCGATTCTGCCGGGCGGCAGGCGGCTCTGGTTGCGGATTGCGCCGGCGAATCCACCTGGGTCCACGCAGAAGGCTGCAGTTTTGAAATCGGCGACAGCCCGGACGCCCCCGCGTTTGAAGCGGTCAGCGTAAACGGGCAGGCTGCCCGCGTCCGCTGCACCCCGGCGCTGAAGCAGATTGCTGCGCCTTTGCCCGGAGTCATCGTGCAGGCGCGTCCTGTCGAGGAAGGAACGCAGCTGGCTTTTCTGGGACAGAATGAGACCCAGCGGGTCATCATCCAGCGCGAGCAAACCACAAAGCAGACCACCGAGAAGCCGACACCAAAAAAGCAGATTCGCATTCCCAACATCCGGCTGGGAACCATCCGGGTGGTGCAGGAAAAAGGGAAGGCGAAAAAGAAGAAGGGCGTGATTGTCACCGAGATCCGGCAGCAGTATGGGCCCAGCTTCACATTTGATCTGATCCGGCCCGACGACCTGCTGGCCCTCACCTTCGATTTCTTCAACATGAATCTAGCCGCGGGCGGTGGCGCTCCGCGCCTGGTCCGCGTGGACCCCAACCAGCCCGCCTACCTGGTGGTGCACTTCGGGCCGCAGCACATTGCCGAGGAAGCCTTCTTTGAAGGCAGCACGCCGACTCCCATAGATAAGAAGACGGGTGAGCCGCCCATCCTTTCGCGCCTGGCGGGCTCCAGCCGGCTGGCCTTCATCGTGCCGGCCAGCGTTCCCGAAATCCCTTATACGCTGGAATCCCTGCTGAACTGGTCGCAGTTCGAACAGAGCGTGACGCCGCTCGCAAAACCTCCTCTGCACCTCACACTCGGACAAACCATGACCACCGGCTCCGCGAAATCCGTCAAGGAACCGCAGGTCCAGGTGATTCAAAGCTCTCCTCAGTATTACCAGCAGGTTGCTCCCTCCACCACGATGCAGGCCGCGCCTGTGACCAACTCCAAAAAGGATAAGAAAAAGAGGAATCGCCAATCCGCCCTTCAGCAGCAGACGCAGGCCCGGTTCTTCCAGCTTGCCCAGGTGAAGGAACCGGAGATTTACCAGACGGCGCTTGAGGTTCCGTATCGGATGATCCTCTCTCCCAGCTATTATGCCGGCTGGGCGCACTCCGCCAAGGCCGTGGAGCATGGCGGGGCCTTTGAGCTCTGGCACACGCGGCTGGGCGTCAGGTCGCAGCAGGGCGCGGTCGACGAGCAGAGCGATTTTTACCGGACGGTGCGAGCCGTCTGGGCCACGGACTACCGCGCGGGATGCCTGCCCGATGACAAGAATGACTCGACACCGTTCGAGACCAAGACCATCAACACCCGGCAGCGTTATGAAATCGTCCGCCTTTCTTCTGACCCCAACATCTCTTACAACACCGGCCGGGGTTACGCCAACTATGTTCCGCAGCCCATCCAGGTGAACCGGCTGATGCTGTCTACCATGGGCGCCTGGTTGAACAGCAACGGCGTGTGGGTGTCGCCGGAAGATGTCCGCGAGCCAGCATGTCCCGGCGACCAGAAATTTTCTTTCAACGTCGAAAGCTGGCGGCACATCGCGGCCATGGGGCGCGACCAGTACGTGCGGGTCGTGGAGCACGGTTACCTGTTCCCCTTCGGGCATCGCGCGCTCAAAATCGCCATCACCGAGCGCAAATTCAACCGCACGCCCTCCGGGAAGATGGCTGCTTATCTGCGGAAGCAGGAATTTGTGGTGGTGAAGGAGCACGAAAAGAATTATCCGGCCCCGGGGCAGCCTCACCCGCAGGGCCTCAAGATTCCCTTCCAGTCCGTCCGCATCAACACCCTCAGCACGCCGCCGCTGGACAAGATCGACTCCATCCTTTCCGGCGAGAACGCTTTCTGGGTGCGGGTCGCGGGCCAGGATTTTCAATTCAAGATGGTTGGAGTGGACTGGGAAGGGAAAACGTCAGAGTTTACGGCCCCGATGATTTTTGTGTTGGCCGACCCCTCACGGGACACGGAGAAGTTGAAGGACGTGTTTAAGGCCTATAAGGAATCTACCGATTCCCGCCGGGTGCGGCCCTTCTTTGGGCAGAAGGTGGCGTATGCCAAACACAAAGTGCCGGGTGACACCTCGTTTGAAACCAGCTCCATGACTTTCGAGGCCGAGAAGCCGGATAATCCCAAGACCGTGCCGCCCGGCCAGCCCTATTTCTACCCGGCCATCAGCCAGTCGGCGATTCGCATCGCCACGGTCGAGCAACTGACCGGCAAGAATGCTTCCACTAACATCGAGTATGACTTGACCTATCTTGAGCACGGCATTGAAGCTGCCGTCAACCAAGGGCAGATGTTCGCCAAACTGGTAGACTCCGTCCCGCTGGCGTTTGGCGGCGCGGAAGGCGGCGCTGACAAGGTGGGTGGCCTGTTGACGCCCAGTATGGACATTTCCGGCCTCTCCCGCCTGCTGGGTCCGGTGGCCGGAGATCTGGGATCCATTGCCGCCGGAAAGTTCGATCCCAAGCAGTTTTTCAAGTCCGCCCTCGAGGCCAAGCTTCTGGGCGATATTTCGCTCGCGGACGTCATCAGCAGCGTCACCAATTTTCAATCGGATGTTAAGAAGGTCCCGAAATTTGTCACCAGCCATTTTCCCAAATACGTTGAGACCAGTTTTACCTGGCATCCGAAGATTCAGGACGTATCCGCTGAGTCGGGCAAACCCGCATTTTTCGTGGTCACAGGCGACAAGTCCGACGCCCTGGCCGTAAACGCCAAGCTAAGAAAAACTCTGGACAAGAAGCCTCCCACCTACGAAGTCTCCGCCGTGATGAAAGGCTTTGAGCTTCACCTGGTGCCGTCGGTTATCGAGGTCCTGGTCATCAAGTTCAAGGAACTTTCATTCAAGTCGGTGAACGGCAAAAAGCCCGACGTCAACGCGGACCTTGACACCGTCGAATTCACCGGGCCGCTGAGCTTCGTCAACGCCCTGAAAGACCTGATTCCGATGGGCGGGTTCAATGATCCTCCCAGCCTGCAGGTCACGGCCGAGGGGATCGAAGCGGGATACTCCCTGGGATTGCCACCCGTCAGCGTGGGAATGTTCAATCTCTCGAATGTAAGCCTGGCCGCGAAACTGAACATCTACTTCACAGGCAAACCCATCACTTTTGAATTCGACTTCTGCCAGGAGCACCAGCCGTTCCTTCTCACGGTCTCTCTGTTTGGCGGCGGCGGGTATTTCGGGCTCACGCTCACGCCCTCCGGCGTCCAGCGCATGGCGGCGGAATTCGAGTTTGGAGGGAACTTCTCGCTCAATATCGGCGTGGCCAGCGGCGGCGTTTACGTGATGGCGGGGTTCAACTATACCCACGAGAACGGAAACACGGAACTGACCGGTTACCTGCGTTGCGGCGGGGCCCTGGAAGTTCTGGCCATCATCACCGTCTCGGTGGAATTCAAGATGGGGCTGAAGTACGTCTCGCAAGGCAACAAGTTGTGGGGCCGCGCCACGCTCACCGTGGAGATCAAGATCGCCTTCTTCAGCAAGAGCGTGGACCTCACGGTGGAGCGGCAGTTCGCGGGCAGCCATACCCAGAATGCGGCACTGTTCGGCGCCGGCGCACCGTATCCCCTGGGGCCGACCGCTGTACATTTTGCGGATGAGATGAGCGCGATCGACTGGCAACTTTACTGCGACGCATTTGCGTGAAAGGGAACTATTCATGGCGAAGAAGCAAACCATCATCTGGACCGCCTTGCCGAACGGCATCGCCAACGGTCAACTGCAACTCTCCGTCTTCGTCTCGCCACGTCTTCATACCGACGAAGGGTTGCCGCGTCCGACTCTGGACCAGTTCGATGACTTCAAGAACTGGCCGGACAAGATCAAGGACATGAAGTTCACGGTGCAGTTCGAGGGCCGGCAGCCCCTGGACGCCACGCGCGCGGGTGCCGCCCCGGAACCGGACCTTTGGAGCGCTCTGTTCAAAGACTCCACCTACGTGGAGCCCTACCAGTTCGACGATTATTCCAACCGGGCGGTGGTTTCGCATCCCGTGCTGCACCTCGATTCTTTTGTGAAGTCTCAATACCAGTCGATTGGGATGGCTTCGCCCACGCGGCTGCCGTCGCGGGCCATCATTCTTGAAAAGCTCGCTCCGATCTCTCTCTACGCTTTGCCGCAAGCGTCCCCATCGGCGACCACGACCACGGTCGACCGCCGTGGAATGGTGGCGACCCAGCGTGTTACCGGTACGTCCGGCGCACAGCAATCGCGGCCATCCCAGCCATCACAGACTGCAAGGGCGGCCCAGCCCTCCTACCGCGTAGCGCGGCCGGTGGTCATCCCGCAGCACCTCACAAACTTTATCAGCACGCTACACCCCACGCTGCAGCGGAACGCCAACCGCAACATCCAGATGCTGGTGCGCCAGCCTTACACCTTGAAACAATCGACGGTGACCGCCTTCCAGAGCATCTATCAGGACCTGCAGCAGTACAAAGCGGTCCGGCCGTCCCCGCAGCTCCAACCCGAGCGTGATTTTCTGCTGGCCCGGATGTCGAACCCGGAGATTCCTGAGACCATTGAGCCTGTTCAGCCGCCCGAGATTGACTTCCACAAAATCGTTTCAAGCCTGGGCAACTACCCCGAGGTGATGAAAGCCATGGGGCTGGTGATCAACCTGGTGGTGCCGTTGCCGGAGGGCCTGGCGCCAGGCTCCACCGTGAAGGTTACTCCCGTCTGGGCAGACAATGCGCAGCCTGCCTCTTACCACACGGACTTTTCTCCCAGGACCGCATACGCTCTCGACACCGGCAGGTCCTGGTTTGCCCCGCGGCCGGAAAAGCCCGACTCGAACATTATTGATGGCCAGCTCAAGCTGAACGATCACCAGTCTTTTCCGGTGATGAGTGTTGATGTGGACGGATCGGCGCTGAAGATCGCGAACCTGGCCGACCGGCTTGCCTCAGCCACCCTGGACGAATCGGAAAACTCCGCGGCCGGTGGCGGGCACCCGACGATGTTGCGAATGTCCACGTCCAGCAACGGTGGCGGGCAGGCACAGGCTGCCTCCGGAAGTTCCGGAAAGGCCGCGGCCGGCGCCCAGGCGATGCAACAGCAGGCAAGCGTGGGCTTGCCGGCTTTGCGGACCAGCGGCATTTCGGTTTCCAGGGCGGGCAAAGCGGAATGGCTGGTCAACATTCTTGCACGGGCCACCCTCAACAACCAGGCCGTCGAGAAGAACACTCCTGACCAGTTGACGCTCTACGCCGAAGACGTGGTGCGCGGCTATCGCGTGGACGTCTGGGACTCGGAAACCAAGAGCTGGAATTCCCTCTGCCGGCGGGTGGGCACCTACAACTTTTTCGGGGCCAACCTTCTGCGCCAGTACCAGGACGAGGGCTTCGTGCAGCTCGCTGCCACGCAGTCTTCGGTGCAGCCGGCTTCCGGATCGGATGGGCCGCAGGACCTGTACCTGCACGAGTCGATGTTCGACTGGAAAGGCTGGAGCCTGTGCGCGCCGCGGCCGGGAAAAGTGATCAGCCCGGAAGGAATTCCCCAGCCGCTGAACGACCCGGCGCAAGCCCAGCAGCGGGCGTCGAAAGATTTCCAGATGGTGGCGACTTTTGTTCCGCAGCCGGGATCGCTTCCCAAATTGCGCTTTGGCAGGACGTATCGGGTGCGGGCGCGCGTGGTGGACCTGGCCGGCAACAGCCTGGCCTATGACGCTCCCAGCGCGACCGATTTTTCCAAGGCTACTGATCCGCATCCTTACAATCGCTTTGAGCCCGTGGTGGGTCCCGTGGCAGTTCTTACGAAGTCGCTCGACGGAGAAAAGTCTCCCGGCGAGGCCCTCTACCGCCCGGTGATCCGCAGCAACTTCGACAAGACCGCGCAGGAGTACGCGCCGGCGTACGCCCAGCTTGTTTCCGATTCCTCCTATAACGAAGCGGCTATCCGCATTGTCGCTCCGCCCAAGACCAGCGAACTGATGGCCGAAAGGCACGGGATGTTTGACCTTGCTTCCGGCGCCATGAAGAATGACTCTGCGACCTACCAGGTGATCGCCAACAAAGCGGATGGCGCCTTTGCTCTGGATCCCATGACGAAAAACCCCATCTCGGAAAAGCTGGAAATTCCCTACCTCCCGGATCCGCTTTCACGCGGAATGTCCATGGTGCTGCTGGACAAGGACGGCCATGAAGCAGGGACGGTCCCGCCGGTTGATTTCTATCCGGAGGGATCCGGCTGGCCGGATGCCCGGCCGTTTTTTGTGAAGGTGGTGGAAGGGCAGGGAAAGACATCCTGGGGATGGGACAATTCGAACCGCACGCTGATTGTCAAACTGCCGAAGGCTGAAGTTGCAAAGTTCGAACTGAGCTCCTATCTTGGCGGCGGCCAGTTGGGCAGCCACAACCAGTCGATCCTGGGTGTGTGGGATTGGATCCAGCGGGCCCGGCCGTCCAATCTGACGATGATGAGCACGGCAGTTGGGCAAGGCCGCTTCTGGATGGTGACGCCGTCCCGGGAACTGGTGGTGGTGCATGCGGTGCAGCAGCCGCTGATCGCTCCGGCGTTTCATTCTCTCTCTCCCAACCGCCACCTGGGAGAGACCTTTGCCTACATTGTGGATGACCACGCCATGCACATCGACGGCAAAAGCACCCTCAAGGTGGAAGTGGTTGCCAACTGGCAGGAGCCCGTCGACGACGTCACGGATCCCAACGGACCCGGAACGCTCGACGGCAGCGCTCATGTTTACGCCCGCGAGCTGACACGCGAGGATAACGAAATTTTCGATCCGTTGCGGATGGCAACCGCCTCCACGAGCCAGGGAACCGGAGGTAAGGGATCGTCCAGTTCCTCTTCGCAGAAATACCGGACTTTCACCGTATCGCAGCGGAAGCAGTCAAAGCAACAGCAGGCGCAACAACAGCAGGCGCAGCAGCAGCAGGCGGTGGCCTCCGGCCACGAGACTTTTGTCCGGCAGGAATACCAGGCTCAGCCTGGCCTTGCGATCCCGAACGACGCCCGGCTTTACCGGCCTCCGCAATACCACATGGGGTTTGAAAACTTCGGCTATTCCTGGCGGCACGACTTTGGCGATACCAAGTACCGCAAAGTCGGTTACCAGGCCGTGGCCACCACGCGCTTCAGGGAGTACTTCCCTACCATGGAAGCCGATCAGTTGACCCGCAAGAGTCCGGTGGTCCAGGTTGACGTTCCCAACTCCGCCCGGCCCGCCCGGCCAAAAGTTCTTTACGTGGTTCCCACCTTTGGATGGGAGCGAAAGGATGGCGTCCGATTCGATGGGAATACGCGTCCGGACATTTCAGGGACGCCGATTTCGGGGATCAAAGGATTCGGCGCCACCAGCAAACGCATGCCCGGCGGGCTGCGGATCTATATGGACCGTCCCTGGTATTCCTCCGGCGCCGGAGAGTTGCTGGGTGTGGTGGTGTGGCCCAGCGTGTTGCAGGCGCCCGTCAAGAAGTCCGGCGTGGTGGTGAACCAGGGTGATCTCCCTACGCATCAGGTTGTGGGAGGTTCCGAGCAGAGCGGGAGCCAGAAGAAGCGAGTGAACCTGAAACAATTCGCCCGAATGGAGAAATTTACCGCTGAGCTGCCTGAGACCCTCAAGCATGTGGTGACGCAGTGGGGCATGGATCCCATCTGGGCGTCGAACTCCTTGCCGGCGGATATGCCCACGTTTGGGCACTTCCAGAATACGACGCAGATTGGCCTCCGTCTCACGCTCGAGGAGCTTGAAGGCCTGCAGGGTCCTACCGACAGCTTCTATGAAGTAGGAGTCGCCGCCTTCACGCCCGAGTACGACAAGGAGCGCGGGCTGTGGTACTGCGACGTGGAGATTGACGCCGGCCAGGCGTATATGCCCTTCATCCGGCTGGCGCTGGTGCGCTATCAGCCCCACTCGCTGCCGAACGCCCACCTCTCGCACGTGGTGCTGGCGGACCTGGCGCAGTTGACCCCGGAACGCACAGCCACCATCACCTACAATCCCAAGAACCCCACGGACATTGACATCGCGGTGGCCGGGCTCAGTTACGCCGCCAACAGCGCCGGCAAAGGTCCCAGCCTGGTGGAAGCCACTGTTGAAACCAATCCCACCGGCGGCGGCGACGAGACGGCCTGGATCCCGGTGCCCAACGGCACGGTGGTTCTGCAATCCAAGCCGCTGGGCATCTACAACGTCTGGCGATACCAGTTGCGCCTGCACAAGCTGAAGGTTCCCAAGCACCAGGCGCTGCGGCTGGTGATCAGGGAGTATGAGATCCTGCAGGCCGACATGCTGAACGAGCAGGGGCAGCTGATGTACTCCATCGGACCGCGGCCCATTACGGGACGCCGGCTGGTCTATGCTGAAATCCTGAAAGTGCCGCCCATCCATTAAGCTTTGCGGCGATGGTGTAATTTTTACCCACTGTTTCAAAATCAGACAGGTTTTTCAAAAAGCGCAATTTCACAAGGCTTACCATTTATTTAAGTTATTCATTATAAACAACTTATAAAATATCGTCCCAAATGTCTCAAACGTCCCAAACGTCCCATTTTGGGGGCTTTCGGTTGTATGTAGGCTATCGTCAGGGGCTATTGATGGTGGAGCGGCCCCCTGCGGCGCGCCGCCTGTTTCTTCCCTCATGGACGCGCGACCGGCCCCTGTCGCCCGCCCCGGCCGGGGATGGGGAAGATTTTAACGCCCATTGAATCCCACGGCTCACGGCGTGGGCTAAAATCTTTCGGCCCTCCGGGCCTGGGGTTGTAGCGCAGGCCCTTGCGGCCTGCGGTTCTTTCCTGATGATAAAAGCCGCGGGCCGTAAAAGCCCGCGCTACAAAACCTGGCACGCGGCTGGCGCAGGGAGGCCTTCGTTTCGAGATTCATATCCACCACGCCGAATTGCGCGCCCCGGCCGTTACGTGTCGCGAAGCGACTTTGGAGTGCGGGAGCGTGCTCCCGCCTTCGGACCGCCAGGTGCCCACGCGGCTGGCGCAGATGCTCGCCTTGTAGTATCTGCGGTCTCGCGGGGCGAGAGGCTTGAGGTAATGAATTGCAGTTCGCCCGGGATGCAGGGAAGCCTGCGGCGCGCCATGGCTCGGAAGTATACGGCTTGCGGCCCATCAAGACCAGTCCCTTCGGGACTACGCAGACACTACAGAGCAAGCGTCTGCGCCAGCCGCGAAATGTGCGCTAGCCATGGGAAACCGCAGAGGCAGAAACCTTTTCTGCGCCGGCATCGTGTTCCGGTCAGTGAAGCCTGATAATGCTCACGACACTCGAGAAGTCGTCGGTCCACACTCTTGCGCCCGGGACGGCCGGACAGGGCTCCCAGCGCGGGTCGTCCGCCAGGGCCGCCAGGCCTCCCGGCTTGCGGGCCATCACCGCCCATGCTGATGCCAGCTTGCCATTCCTGGCCTCGCTCTGGCTCACAGCCGAATCAACATTCATCCTGCACTCCAAACCTGCGTCTTGTGCCAGATTGCCGACAACCTGCCCGAGGTAAAGATAGCGATTGCTCAGGTGAAACGCCAGCACGCCGCCGGGCGCAAGCTTGCGCAGGTAGAGCCGGACGGCCTCGCGAGTGAGCAGATGCACAGGGATGGAATCGCCGCCGAACGCATCCAGCACCATGATGCCGTAGCGATGATCGGCGGCATCGCGCAGCCGCAAGCGCGCGTCGCCCAGCACCACGCGCACCTGTGATGCGCAATTCGAAATGAAAGTGAAGTAACGCCGGTCTTCCGCAATTCGCTCCACCAGCGGGTCGATCTCATAGAAGGTGAACTGCTCGCCGGGAGTTTCGTAGGCGGCCATGTCTCCGGCGCCCAGCCCGATAATGGCAACTTGACGTTCCATGGCGCTCCCCGCATAGGCCGCAAACAACTGCCCGATCGGCCCGCTGCGCGTGTAGTAAGCCAGGGGCGTACACGCCTGGGCGGCGTCCAGGCTCTGGATGCCGTGCTCCGTGCCGCCATTGAAGAGTATCCGAAACCTGTTCGCCGGGTTGTTGGCGATGCGATACACGCCGAAGAAACTGCGCTCCGTGCCCAGCGTATGGCCGAAGGGGCCGGCATAAAAGTGGCTGGCCAGGAAAAACGCGGCCACCCCCAGGGCAAAGCGCAGGGGCCGCTTGGCGAAGCGGAGGCACCAGACCATGGAATAGCCGAAGATCAGAACGTCGAGCATCCGGCCCGACTCCAGGCCCTTCGCCTGCAGCACAAATATCACCGCCACCATAGACGCGCCGAGTGCGATGGGCAGCAGTAAATCCAGCCTGCGGGCGCGCGGTGTATCTTTCACGACGTCGATGGGTGGACGCAGTGCCGCAGCCAGCACAAGCGCCACTGGGACCTCGGCCAGCGAGTTAAAGATCAAGGGCGCAATCAGCGCACTGAAGATTCCTCCAAGCACCCCTCCAACCGAAATCCACAGGTAGAACTCGGTGAGGCGCCGCGCGGACGGCCGGCTGCGGGCTATCTCACCGTGGCAAACCATGGCGACAGCAAAGAGCGTCAGAAGATAGAACGGGACCATCACCAACAAGGGGTAAACCCCCTTGGCTACAATCGGGAGTAAGGCGCCCAGAATCAGATACGGCAGCCGCCGGACGAGCCACTGATGTGACAAGACGGGTTTCCGCGCAAAGACCAGAACAAAGCTCAGCAGATAGACCGCGAGAGGAAGAACCCACAGCAGTGGTATAGGAAGAATGTAGGTGGTCAGGAGGCTGGTGACGCCCAGCATCAGACTGGAGGGTACAAATGCAAGCATGACCCAGCGGAACCGCTGGCGCCGGTTCAAAACCTGGTCAGGGTTTTCACCCGCGCTATCCTGTGCCGGCTGGCGCGGCATGGGCCCGGCGGCCGAAGAAGACCTGGCCTTGGTCGCGCCCCACACCAGCACAACACAGGCCGCTACCATCAGCAAAAACAACCCGTAGCACCATGCCCACAGCCGGCTCTGCCCGGTCAGGCCCATGAGAGGTTCCAGCAGCAGCGGGTAGGCCAGCAGGCCAAGCAGACTGCCGGAGTTGCTGGCCGCGTAAAGAAAGTAAGGGTCGGCCGCCGAAGGGTGCCCGGAGTACGAGAACCATTTCTGCAGAATAGGTGTGCTGGCGGACAGCGCGAAAAAGGGCGCTCCCACTGCCACCGCCAGCAACAGTAACAGCCAACCCACCGGGTCATGTTCCGTCGGTGGCGCCCACCCCCTGGGGACCCCGAGCGGGAGAATCAAGACGGCAGCAAGGAGCACCGCAAGGTGCAGCCCGATCTGTCCGCGCCTGCTGAGCAGCTTCGCCGAAACGTGAGCATAAGCGTATCCGGCCAGCAACACCGCCTGAAAGAACACCAGGCAGGTATTCCAGACTGCCGGCGTTCCCCCAAGGAGTGGCAGGACCATCTTGGCGAACATCGGCTCCATCAGAAAGAGCAGTGCCGCGCTCACAAACATCGTGATGGCAAACGCCACCACAGCACGGGCGGGTGGCGCGGATTCGCGCTTTGTCGAGTCTGTGGTCCCGCTCAGCGGGAGGTTTTTGTCTGGGCTCACGGCAATTTGGACCTTTGCAACCAAGCCGCATGTCTTTCGCCCCTGCCGGGGCTGGGGAAGATTTTAACGCCAATTGAATCCCACGGCTCACGGCGTGGGCTAAAATCTTTCGGCCCTCCGGGCCTGGGCTGTAGCGCAGGCCCTTGCGGCCTGCGGTTCTTTCCTGGTGATAAAAGCCGCGGGCCGTAAAGGCCCGCGCTACAAAACCTGGCACGCGGCTGGCGCAGGGAGGCCTTCGTTTCGAGATTCATATCCGCCACGCCGATTTGCGCGTACCGGCCGTTACGTGTCGCGAAGCGACTTTGGAGTGCGGGAGCCTGCTCCCGCCTTCGGACCGCGAGTCGGCCCACGGGAAGAGGCTGAAAATTGAGGCGCCTACGAAGGCGCTGAAGGCAAGGCGGCGCCAAGCCGCCGCACTCCATGGCCCGCGAAACGCGGCTGGCGCAGACATTTAGAATCCAGATCCAGGCTGCCCACCCGTACACTGAAGCGGACCCGGAAATTTCGGGATGCAATGCCGGGTGCAAGATGATATAAGGAAACTCCATGAGCCGCGACCGAGCCAGGGTGGCGCTGTGGTTTCTGACGCTGGGGGCCGTGCTGGCCTGGTCCGCGGTCAATCCGCACGATTATTTCACCTGGTTTCTGGAGGTGGTTCCTGCCTTCCTGGGCATTGGGATTCTTGCCGTTACCTACCGGCGTTTCCGGTTCACCGACCTCGTTTATGGCCTCATCTGGATTCACGCGGCCATCCTGATGATGGGCGGACATTACACTTACGCGCAGATGCCGCTTTTCAACTGGATTCGCGACGCCTTCCATCTGACGCGCAACTATTACGACCGGGTCGGCCACTTTGCCCAGGGATTTGTTCCCGCACTGATTGTGCGTGAATTCCTGCTGCGCAAGTCGCCGCTCAGGCGCGGCAAGCTGACGGCGTTTCTGGTGGTCTCAGTCTGCCTGGCGTTCAGCGCACTTTATGAGCTCTTCGAGTGGCAGATGGCGGTATCGCTGGGGCCGCGCACCACCGATTTTCTGGGGACGCAGGGGGACGTCTGGGACACACAGGAGGATATGGCAACCTGCCTGGTGGGGTCCATCGTGGCGCTCCTGTTGATGAGCGGGATTCACGACCGGGCCCTCGAAAAACTCAGGGCGGTTTGCGGACGGGATTAAGGGCTGGGAAAGTATGAAGTGTGAAGGACGGGCAAAAGTATGAAGTATGAAGTATGAAGTGTGAAGGATGAAGGATGAAAAAAAGCAGTGACAAGGGACAGAGAAAAGTGTGAAGGATGAATGGCCGCTACCGGGCCCAATCAGGCAATCGCCATTGTTTCAATCATTCAATTCAAAAGACCCCTCACCCGCCGTCGTCCCTCCGGCACCGTCTCCCCAAGGTAGAGGGCTTGCGAATCATTTGGTGTCCGCCCCATCAGAAACGTCCCGCTGCGCGGGACCGCAGACACTCGAAGGCGAGTATCTGCGCCACCCGCCGTCTCCCCAAGGTAGAGGGCTTGCGAATCATTTGGCGTCCGCCCCATCAGAAACGTCCCGCTGCGCGGGAACGCAGACACTCGAAGGCAAGCGTCTGCGCCAGCCCCGATCCAACACACCGGGGATGTTTGGTGCGAGTGAGCGAGGGCCGGCCCCTTCCGCCGGCCGGCCGCGTCAGCCTCTGAAGCTGGGGATGGTGGACCCGCACTGCCGCGCGTGGACCACCTGCCCGTAAACCTCGGGAGGCACGGACGGCCCCGGACGCGTGCAATGCTGGCTGAAAGCCTTCATCAGTTCCGCGGCGATCCCCTGCGGGCTGACCCCTTCGATCTGCCGCCGCTGCAAGGCGTACACCAGGACGCCGTCCTTGAAAAGCGCCACGGACGGCGAGGAGGGTGGCACCTCGGGCATCAGTTCGCGGGCGCGCGCGGTCGCCTCCATGTCCACTCCGGCAAAAACGGTGGTTAAGTGGTCCGGGATCACCGCGCCCTGGAGCGCTTCAGTCACCCCGGGCCGCGCGCCGCCGGCGGCACAGCCACAGATGGAGTTGACCACAATCAGCGTGGTTCCAGGCTGGGCCACAGCGGCATCCACTTCCGCGGCCGCCCGCAGCGGCTTCACTCCGCATTGCGCGAGCTCCTCCCACATCGGTCGTACGGCTTCCGGATCATACAATGGCTGCATTCTCATTCCCCTTTTGTTTGGTTCCTGCGCCCCTGGCAGCGCTCCGGCAAAAAATCGATTGCCAGCCGGCGCCGCGTTGCAGTGTCAGGTTTTCAACCAGTATGGCAGAGCCGTCAATTTCTGGGTACCACATTCTATGGAACGGCGCGATTCGGCGGCCCAACCGGCTTCCAGGCGCTCCGGGCGGCGCATCGGCGGCTTTCGGGGCTGGCGCAGACGCTTGCTTTGTAGTATCTGCGATCCCCCGCAGCGGGACGTTTGTGGCTGGGCTCATGGCAGCCGGTCCAATGCGATGATCGATTCGTCCTGCAAAAGGTAAAGCCGCCAGCTTGACCGTGCACCCTCGCTGTAGTGGCGCTGAGGTTGTGTCACGCCGCCATTTTAACCCCACTCAGCTTCGCTGAACGCAGAGACAGAAACCGCCTCTGCGCCAGCCCCGCCTTGCGGCCCACCCAGACCAGTCCCTTCGGGACTACGCAGACACTATAAAGCAAGCGTTTACGCCAGCCGCGATGGCGTTATACTGTTTCTGCAACACAAGATCTCGCCGGAGGTTTGAACTATGAAACGCCGCACCTTTTTGAAGAATTCAGTACTGGCCGCCGGGGCGGCAATTTGTGCGCCGGGAGCGCAGGCGTGGGCTTTGCCGGCACAGCCTTTTGGCGGGTTTAAGCTGGGAGCCATCAGCGACGGCTTTTCGCCGGACCTGGAAGAGGCGCTGAAAATCATGAAAGGCTACGGGCTCTCGTGGGTTGAGATCCGCGCCATCTGGGGGAAATACAACACCGAGGCGACGCCGGAAGAAATCAAGCGCGTGAAGAGCCTGCTGGACCAGTACCACTTTAAATGCTCGGTGGTGGATTCAGCTTTCTTCAAGTGCACGCTGCCGGGGACGACACCCGTGAGCGGCGGGGACAACTCGTATCCCTACCCGGGCCAGATGGACCTGTTGAAACGCGCCGCGGAGCGCTGCCACGCCTGGGGCACGGATAAAGTCCGGGGCTTCACCTTCTGGCGCGTGGCGGAGCCGGAAAAAATCTATCCGCGCATCTCCGAAGAACTGTCGAAGGCCGGCGAAGTGGCCCGGAAGGAAGGCGTGCGGCTGGTGATTGAGAACGAAGAATCGTGCAACGCCGCCACGGGGCACGAGACGGCCGCGATTCTCAAGAAGACTCCGGCCAAGATCGTCGGCTACAACTGGGATGTGGGCAATGGCTACACGCGCGGCGAGGTGTCATACCCCGACGGCTACGACGCGCTCGACAAGAGCCGCATCTGGCATCTGCACCTGAAGGGCATGCAGTGCGGCCCCGGCACGAAGAAATGCCACGAAGCATTCACCGACGAGGGCGTCATCAATCTCGCGGGCCAGTTGCGGGCACTCGCGCACGCCCATTATGACGGGACGATGTCACTGGAATGCGAGTTCAAGGCCCCTGGAATGACCCACCAGCAAACCACCGAGCGTTCCATGCAGGGCCTGCTGCGCGTGGTGAAAAAGGCGCTGGCGTAAGCGAAGGATGAAGGATGAAAGCCCGGGCAAAACGTGACTTCAATTACAAATTACAAGTTACGAATTACCAGGGGCTTTCCGGTTCTGTGTTATGGAATCTGAAACCTACTGAGAATTGCAAAGTATAGTGACAACGCTCGTTTGTAGCGCCGCCGTCCCTGCGGCACTTTTCAGGGCCGGCAAGATGCCGGCGCTACGGAAGTCCGTCACTTTCAAGTCTCGGAGGGGCCAAGAATAAGAAACGCGTGAACTCCGTCGTCGCAGAAGTTTTGAACGGCCGCCCGGCTGTCTCTCAGAATTTTTTCGATCTGGCTGGTGGAACTGTTGCCGCAACGAATCCATATGACCTTGGGTGGAAAACCTCGTAAGAAACTTCGCTGGTGAAAGTCAGAATCCTTCGAAACAATCGTGTATCCATGGGTCCGGGCGTAGTTCCAGATGGCCTCATCGTCAGCGAGCTCAAGTCCAATGAGCCGCACATGAGTGGAAGCCGGATAAAGGCCTGCCAGGTTTTCGACGAGGCGATAAGACAGATTCTGATCGAAGAGTAGTTTCACGGCAGGGAGGAAGTCAGTTTGCGTTCACGGTCGGCGGCAAAGGCCAGGCATGCCTTGATATCTTCGGAAGTCAGTTCCGGGAAGTCACGCAGGATTTCCTGCTCCGTCATGCCGGACGCCAGGTAATCGAGCACATCATAGACGGTGATTCGCAGCCCGCGAATACAGGGCTTTCCGCCGCGCTTGCCGGGTTCGAGCGTGATGATCTTGCGGTAGTCCATACGCTTCAAACCTAGGCGGTTGGCATGTGGAAGTCAAGCGAATTCACTGCGGATTTGCAGTTGCGCGAACGACTCCGGCGGCGATCACAGCAAAGCATGGCAACACCTTCGTTACGGTTCGCTTTGGCCGTTGCGCTGGCGCGGACTGTCGCTGGGCGTTCCCCAATGCATGATGGTATCCGGGGCCATGTCCATGGGCTTCAAATTGTGATACCAGCCGGTGGCGGACAATGTGTCCGGATAGTCGTGGACCAGCATGCCGGGCTGGTTGATGGGCAACTGCTTGGCGACGGTGGCATCGGGCCGCGCCACAAACGATCCCCAATGCGAATACGGCCGCGATGAATTGTTGCAGATGGCCCACATGCGGTTGTCGGCGCAGCGGGTGGCGGCCTCGCGGGTGTTGAGCGTGTCCAGGCAGTTCGGGCCTTTGCTTCCGGCGTTGCTGAAGGATTGGACCATCACTTTTGTTCCCAGCTTGCGGTAGGCGATGTAGATTTGCGGCCAGCAGACGTCGTAACAGATGGCCAGGCCGATCTTCACTCCGCGGACTTCGTGCGCCACCAGGCGGTTGCCGGCCGAGTAGTATTTCTGGTCGCCGCCGGTCAGGAAGCACTTGTCGTAGCGGTCGACGATTTTGCCTTCCGGATCGATGAGATAGACGCAGTCGGTGGGCTTGGTGTTGGCGTCCAGAAAATGCGACGAGCCGAGCGCCAGCCACATATTCAGTTCCCGGGCCAGGGCGCGCAGGCCGTTGGTTTCCTGCCGCAGCTTGTCCCAGTCGTAGTTCTCGAAAGAAGGAAGGTCCGTGCCGGGGTAGCCCGACAGGCTGGCCTCCGAGGTGTGCAGCAGGTGCGCTCCCTCGGCGTGCGCCTGGCGCATGAAGTCGCGGACATACTTCGCGTTTTCCGCGGCGCTGCCGCTCACCGGAAACTGGCAGGTGGCGATGCGGAGTTTTTCGGTCGTTTCGGCGGGAGCTGGTTGCGGCGCTTCGGCGGCGTTCGGCAATCCCGCGGCGGCGGCGAGAGCGGGCAGGGCGTTCAATCCGGCCGCGCCCGCAAGCGCCTTGCCGGTGGTCTTGATGGCCTGCCGCCTGGTGATTTGTTTGTCGGAAGACATGCGAACCTCCTCTCGAGAGCCGGGCGCCTCAAGGGAAGGTCAGGGAGCCGCCGGTTTCGTTTTCCAGGGGCTACCTGCCGATCTTTGCTCCGATGACTTCGCCCGAAACAATGATTTCCACCCGCCGGTTATTTTGCCGCCCTGCCGCCGTGCTGTTGTCGGCAACCGGCATGGTTTCCCCGAAGCCCTTGGCCGTAATGGTTTGCTGGGCCACGCCCTGCTGGATCAGGAAATCGCGGACCGCCTCCGCGCGTTGCTCGGAGAGTTTCTGGTTGAATTCATCGCTCCCGATGTTATCCGTGTAACCCTCCACCTGCAAAATCAGCCCGGGATGGCTTGTAACGATTCCCGCCAGCCGGGCCAGCCGCATCTGAGCATCCGGCCGCAGGTTGTACTTTCCGGTGGCAAACAACACGCCCGCCATGGTCACCACCAGGCCTCGGGGCGTGTCGCGGGTGGCCAGAACGGCGTTGAGCTGGTCCAGCAACTGGGCGCGAAGCGCCTGGGCGACCTTGCGGGCCCGTTCGGCATCCGCGCGCGCCGCCTGCTCCTTTGCCGCCAGGGCCCGGGCCTGCGCTGTGGCCGCTTCTTCCCGTGCCCTGGTGGCCTCGGCTTCCGCCTTCAGCTGAGCTTCCCTTGCCGCGGCAAGCTCCGCCTGCCGCTGGGCCTCCTGTTCAGACTGCGCCCTGGCCGCCGCCGCCTCTTTGGCGGCTTTGGCTTCCGCTTCAGCCCTGGCTTTGGCGGCCGCTGCCTGGCGCTCCTGCTCAATCCGCTCGGTTTCCTGCCGATTGACGGCGAGCGAACGGGCGTCTTCAGCAAATTGCACGGTCTGCCTGCGCCGCCGAGATGATGGTCTTTTTGCCGGCCTTTCTGGCCAGCGCATTCTCCGCCATCTTCAGGCTGGCCTCAGCCTTGGTGAAACTGTCCGAGGCATACTTTTCCGCGCCGCGCGACTTGGCGATTTCGACAGAGTTCCTGGCCTCATACATTTCCAGTGGAACGTGCTTGAGATCAAGCGAAAGCGCCAGGGGATTTCCCAGCTTCTCGTACTGGCTGCGTTCCATGAGCGGGTAGTCCTTAACGGGGAAGATTTTGCCTTTGGTGGATTTGCGAGGTTCGTTTTCGAGAACAATCAGTTCGCTGGGGCGGGACACCGCGAAATAGGGCTCAGCGGTGACGAACAGAGAGAAGGTCTGCAGCTGCGTGGTGGCCTTCAGCTCGCCCTTGCCCTTCTTGTTGGTCCGGATTTCGCCCAGGTTGATGGCCCGCCCCTCCGGGGACGCGGCCCACAGGACGTAGGTCAGGAACTGGTCGCCAAATTTCCCGGGCTGGGAAAGTCCTGTAACAGTGACCTCAATGTTGGTTACACCCGGCCTGGCCTCGACTTTGGCCTCTCCCTGTGCCTGGGGCAACAGTTGGGTGCCCACAAGGTTGACTTTGGTTCCCCCGCCGCCTACCCGGTAGCCAACCGCCTTGATGGACTTTTTGACGAGGCCCTGGCCCGTGGCGGCCTGTTGCGGCTGGCCCGCTGCAGCCAGGGCTGGAAACAAGAGCGCCACAAAGGCGATCAAACCCGCACACAGACTTTTCGTTCCGAGCGTGACTTGGAGTTTCATAACTTCCTCCGATCTCTCTCCCCCGATTGCGGCGGTCACCTGCCAGTCGTCGAATGCTATCCCACCCCTCGCAGGAATACAAGTGTCGGGCCGGCGCCCCATGACGGCAAGAGAAAGCCGCGGACCCTGGAAGCGGGCCCGCAGTCTCTTCGATGCCGCAGACATCGCAAAGGACGCGACGTCTGCGCCACCCCGGCGTTATTCTCCGCTCAGACCTTGAGGAAAATCTTCTGCCGGTAGAGGAAATAGAGAAACAGCCAGCTGGTCATGATGACGCTGACGGCCCAGAAAAGCGGCTCGATGGCGCCCATCTTGTGGATGAACCCGTGAACAAAGATGGAGGTGATGATGCCGAAATCGAACAGGTGCCCCACCAGGTAAATGGTGATGGCGTTGACGCCGATGATGGTGAAGAAGAACGCCCAGCGCTTGTAGCCCTTCACGTCGATGATCCAGTAGAAGAGCGCCAGCAGCAGCAGGCTCCAGCCGCCCGCGAAAAGCACAAAGGTGCTGGTCCACAGGTTCTTGATGATGGGGAAGTTGAAGCTCCAGAGGTAGCCCACCAGCAGGCTGGCCACTCCGGCCACGGCCAGGCCCAGCACTTTGCGGTTGGGCGGGCGTTTCGACCGCAACCACTGGCCCGCCAGCACGCCCATCAGGGTGGTGGCAATGGCGGGGATGGTGGAGAGGATGCCTTCATTGTCTCCCTGGGCAAAACAGCAGTAGGGACGCGGCAGCAGGTGCCGGTCAATAAAGCTGGCCAGGTTTCCATCCGGTGTTAACACTCCACTTCCCGAGCCCGGTACGGGGATCAGCATCATCGCCAGCCAGTAAACCACCAGGATGCCGGCAAAGAAAGCCACCTGCCCGCGAATTTTGGTGTTCATCACGATCAGCGCCGCGAAGAAGTAGCACAAGGCGATGCGCTGCAAGACTCCGGCGATGCGCAAATGGTGGAAATTGAAATCGAGCAGGTGGTTATAAACCAGACCGAGCACGAACAGCACCACCAGGCGGCGGACAATGCGGCGGTAAAGCTGGCCGCGATTGGCTCCTTCTTCCAGGTGCTTGGAAATGGAAAACGGCAGCACCACGCCCACCACAAAAAGGAAGAGCGGAAAAATCAGGTCATAAAAATGGAATCCGGCCCACTGGACGTGCTCAAACTGCACGCTGAGCAGGTTGGTGGTCGGTCCCGGACTCATCTTGTGCAGGGCGTGGATGATTTCCTCGCCGCCCGTGATCCAGAACATGTCGAATCCGCGCAGCGCGTCGATGGACGCCACGCGCTTCTGAAGGAAAGATTGTTGGCCTGCTACGCTACCCATAAGCACCTCTCGCTGGTTGAGATGAACAACGCCTGGGGCAGGAAACCGTCCCTGATTTCGAAGCAGGGAGCCGGCGATCCGTTTCATTCGGCCGAATCGAATCGGCACATCAGATTTCAGAAATAGGTTGTGACTACGCCCACAGAAAATAGCGCGTGTTGAGGGAAAAGGAAAGAGATTTTGTGGAAAGCTCGCTCAGGCGCGGGCGGAAGTGTGGGAGGCTTGCGGACGTTCAGCCAGGACGGGCGTTCTGTGTGCGTCAAAAGCCGCACGGCCGGGGGCCTGCTCCAGCCGGGGCCGCAGGCTGAATTCCGCCAGGAGCGGCAAATGGTCTGAGGCCACCAGCGAGCGGCGGCTGCGGTGAAGTTCCAGGCGATGAAGCTTGAGACTTTCGTCAAAGTAAATGTGATCGAGACGAAACACCGGCAGCACGCAGGGAAAGGTCCGGCGGCGTGCCGCACGTGAGGGCAGATTGCGGGCGCCGAAATGGGCGGAGAGCAGCCGGGTGGCGGCGCCCGGAATCCAATCATTAAAGTCGCCCAGCACGATGCGCGCCCCGTCGAGTTCCGTGTTGCGCAGGATACGGCGGCTGACCATGTGGCGGGCCTGCTGGCGGCGTTCGAGCCAGGCGGTGCCCAGGTGGACGTTAAACAGGTGCAGCACCTGCCCGTCGGCGAGGCGGACGTCGGCCCGCAGCACGCCCCGGGGTTCGCGGCCCCGGGCGGTGATGTCATAATTCCAGGAACCCACAACGGGGAAGCGCGAGAGCAGCAGGTTGCCGTAGGCCGCGCCGTTGTGCCGGCGATTCTCGCCAAAAACCGGATGATAGCCGAGCGCCTCCGCTACGTAGAGGGCCTGGTCCTCATGCGAATCAGAGCCGCGCCCCACCACTTCCTGCAGCGCCACGATGTCGGCATCCAGCTCGAAGAGCACCTCGGCGATCCTGTCGGGGCGCACGCGCCGGTCAAGCCCGCGGCATTTGTGGATGTTGTAGGTGGCTACACGAAGCGTCTGGAGCCGGGTCTGATGAGTCGTCATATTAAGATTGCCTGGTTGCCGGCCATCGCCGGTACACATCTTGATTAGATGCACATTCACCGGGCAACGATTTATGTGTCGCAGATTTGTGCTAAGTTGTGGCTAAAGAATCACTTATCGGCTGGTCTCGGCTGAGGATTGCAAAATATGGCGACAAGGCTCGTTTGTAGCACCGCCGTCCCGGCGGCAGCTTTATGGGCCGGCAAGATGCCGGCGCTACGGAAGTCCGGCACTCTATATGCAATCCTGCTTAAGGCGGTCCCGGAGCATCGGAAGAAGTTTCCTCTGCCTTCCCGTCCACCTTCTTTCGCGGAAAACGCAGCCGCCAGGCCTGTACCAGCAGGGTCAGCGCCACCCAGGCGCCCGTCACGGCCAGCACGCCTGCAACCACGCGCGGAAACAGCATAGCGACCACCACCAGGCCCACCAGCGTGAGCCCGCCGCTGAACATCAGCGAAGCTTCCGCCGGACCCAGCACCCGGCTGCTGGTGACGGCTGCGCCCACCGCCTTGCCGAATCGCAGCACGCCCTTGGCCGCCCAGTTGGCGCTGCCCCGGACGGCCCCGCGCGGCCGGGCCCGCATTCTGCGCGGCACGATGGGCCGGGGGTGCCGCTTGGGCGTCAGAACGATTTCCGTGGACCGGCTGAGGTCGTCCAGGTACATGGCCTGCATCTGGGTAGCAAAGTCTTCATCCTCGGCAACCACATCGAGTTCCCAGTTGCCCATCCAGCTGGCAATGTTCAGATTGGTCGATCCCACCCGCGCCCAGCGGCCGTCTGCCACCGCCGTCTTGGCGTGGAGCATGGGCCCGTTCCACTCGAAGATGCGCACTCCGGCCTCGATGAGAGTGCGGTAGCCGGCGCGCGAGATGGCCCGGATAAAGGGCACGTCGCCCGAGCGCGGCAGCAGCAGGCGCACGTCCACGCCGTCGGCCGCCGCCGCGCAAAGCGCCTGAACGTAGGACGACGTTCCCACAAAATAAGCGTCGGTGAGCCAGATGGATTCCCGAGCCACGGCGGCAATCAACAGGTCAAGCCGGTACACCGACCCCACGCCGGGCTGGGAGGCGATGACTCGCAGGCTGACGTTTCCTTTTGCTGCCGGAGCGGAGCCGCCGTTCTGCGGTTCGCTTTCCGGCATCGCAGCGCCACAAGCCGCCCAGATCGATGCAAAGGCTCCTTCAACGTCGGCCACCGCCGGCCCTTCGATGGAAACCCCCGTATCGCGCCAGGGAGCAATCTGGCGCTCCGGATTGCCCGCCCAGGCCCGCCCCACGCACAGCCCGGTGACGAAGGCGATGCGGTTGTCCACAACGATGGTCTTGCGGTGGTCGCGGCTGAGCCAGCCGAAGGCGCTGTCAACGCGGGGCGGATTAAAACACCTCACCTCCGCTCCGGCGCGCCGAAGCCCCCGCCAGAAGCTCCACCCGCTGCTGGCGATGGCTCCCCACCAGTCATAAAGAACCCGCACCTGGACGCCTTCGCGGGCCTTCTGGGCCAGCAAGTCTGCGAACTCGCGCCCGATGTCGTCGTCGTGGATGATGTAGCTTTCAAAATGAACGGTGCGGCGGGCCGAGCGGATGGCTTCTTTCCAGGCAGGATAGTTCTCGCCGGCATCGCGCAGCAATTGGACGCTGTTGCCGGCAACCAGCGGCGCTCCCGCCGCTCGCGAAAGCGCCTGGTCGGCAAACAAGCGCACCGCCGCAAAAGTCTCGCTTGCCGCCGGCACGGTAGGGTTATCGGGCGCAGCCATCAGCTACTATCATAACCCCATGCGATGCCAGTATGACTTTGCGCGAAAGCCCGCGCCACCGGGCCTTCGGAAGCTCTCAAACCACCGGGGACTTGCGGGTGGCCCGCAGGCCGCCTTCCCCGGCTTTGCCTACTCCGACTGGAGAGAAGCCATGTCGATGGAGAAGCGGTACTTCACGTCGGACTTCAGCAAGCGGTCGTAGGCTTCGTTCACCTTCTGGATGGGGATGACTTCGACGTCGCAGGTGATGTTATGTTCGCCGCAGAAGTCGAGCATCTCCTGGGTTTCGGCGATGCCGCCGATGAGCGAGCCGGAAAGGCTGCGGCGCCTGATCAGCAGGCTGAAGGCAGCAACCTCAAGAGGCTTGGCCGGCGCTCCCACCAGGGTGAGGTTGCCGTCGCGGTTGAGCAGGTTGATGTAGGTGCTGATATCGTGGTCGGCGGAGACGGCGTCGAGGATGAAGTCGAAGCTTTCCGCGTGCTTTTGCATCTCGTCGTTGTTGCGGGAGATGACCACTTCGTCGGCGCCCAGGCGCAAGGCATCTTCCTTCTTGTTGGGTGAGGTGGTGAAGACCACGACGTGGGCGCCCAGCGCGTGGGCAAACTTTACGCCCATGTGGCCCAGCCCGCCGAGACCCACCACGCCCACTTTCTTGCCCTGGGTGACGCCCCAGTGGCGCAGGGGTGAGTAGGTGGTGATTCCGGCGCAGAGCAGAGGCGCAGTCCCGGCGAGATCGAGGCCGGCAGGGACGCGCAGCACGAATCGCTCGTCAACCACTACGCTGTCGGAATAGCCGCCGTAGGTGACGCCTTCAAGATGTTTGTCCGGAAAGTTGTAGGTGAGGGTCACGTTGGGGCAGAACTGCTCAAAGCCGGCGCGGCATTCCGGGCAGGTGCCGTCTGAGTCTACCATGCAGCCGACGGCGGCGATGTCGCCGGGCTTGAACTTCGTCACGGCGGAGCCGACGCCGGTGACGCGGCCAACGATCTCATGGCCGGGGACGCAGGGATAGGTGGTCGGCATGGCCTCGACCCACTCGTTGCGGACGGTGTGGAGATCGGAGTGGCAGATGCCGCAGAAAAGGATTTCAATCTGAACGTCATTTTCGGTGGGCTCGCGGCGCGAGATCACTGTGGAGGCCAGCGGCGATTTGGCGCTGGCGGCTGAATAGGCTTTCGCTTTGTACATGAATAATTACGCTCCTGATAAGGGAATGATGACGCGCATGCCAAAATGGACTGCATGCGGTGCAGGAAACAACACATTGATCCGGATTTGTTCTTTCGTGCAGCGACCCTGTGGGCCTTTATGTTTTGATGCAGGTCTCCCCATTCGGTTGCGGGAAAATTCCCGCGCTATTCAAAGGGGTTGTATCCCGGTTTCTTGTAGATCTTTTCCGGGTGGTCAAGAATATCCGGTTGATAGACCTTTTTCGCCCAGTCCTGCGGCTCAATTTCTTCGATCGCGACCGAAACCGACTCTTCGCGGAAGTTCAGGACGTTCATGACACTTTTGGCGACTTCTTCGGCGAGCCGGGTCTTCAGTTGTTCAGACCTTCCCGGATAGAGCTTGACGATAACGTGAGGCATGTTTCACTCCTTTGAATCGATAAGACATGATGACCCGTAGGCCATCAGGCGCCGTTCGTCGGTTGGGAACGTGTTATAGTGCCGCCATGCGCCCTCAACCTCTCATCGCGGTAACCGATGTCGAAGCCAGCAGCCGATGGTACCAACGCCTGCTGGGCTGCCGGAGTTTTCATGGAGGGTCCCAATACGAGCAACTGGTTTCAAACGGCCAACTGGTGCTTCAACTGCACAGCTTTGAAGTTGAACACCATCATGGGCCGATTGGCAACCGCAATGACAAGCCCTACGGAAACGGCGTGCTGCTCTGGTTCGAAGTGGACGACTTTGACGCAGTGATGCAGCGCGCCGACGAGATGGGCGTGGAAATCGTGCTGCCCAAACATCGCAACCCTGCGGATGGCGACGGCGGGCCGAACCATTGGGAGTGCTGGATGCGCGACCCCGACGGATACGTTGTGGTGGTAGCCAGCCCGTATGGGACAGCCGACGGAACATGGCGGCCAGAGCACGGGAATCCCTGGGCATGAAAGAAATGCGTCCGTTGCGGGCGCAGGGTTGCCGGGCTACTTCCGGTATTGCTCGTCGCTGACCTGTTCAAACCACTCGACGGGCTTGCCGTCCTTTTTTTCGTGAACCGCAATGTGCGTCATGGCCATGGTGGGCGTGGCGCCGTGCCAGTGCTTTTCGCCCGGCTGGATCCAGACCACGTCACCCGGCCGGACTTCCTCAATCGGCCCGCCCCAGCGCTGCACCCAGCCACAGCCGGATGAAATGATGAGAGTCTGGCCCAGCGGATGCGTGTGCCATGCCGTCCGCGCCCCCGGCTCAAAGGTGACGTTGACGGTCATCACGCGCGCCGGTTCGGGCGCCTGAAACAACGGGTCGATGCGTACCGTGCCGGTAAACCAGTCGGCCGGTCCCTTCGCGGAAGGTTGTGAACCCAATCTTTTGATTTCCATGATGAACTCCTTTGGTTGAAGGTAACACGCGTTTGCCCTGCGTGCACGGCTGGCGCGGCGCAACCCGGGAACACATTCCCCGCCATCAGCGATCGCTCATTCGCTCGATTTGCCCGGGATACCGCGCCCCCTGGATGGTGATCTTTGAGGTTGCGGTTCATAGCATCTGTCGAAAATCCTCGGTGCTGACTCTGAGGTCGGCTATGATTCCGCGCAAGGTTTTCCTTTTCAGATCGCCGGGGTGTACAGGTATCACCACCCGCGCACCGTCGAGGCCCCGAACGTAGATCGCGTGGCTGCCGCGCTGGCGGCGAAACTCGAATCCAAGGCGTTGTGCAACACGCGCTGCTTGTTTTGGGGTGACGGCGGGCAATTCCGCGCTCAAGCCGTGACCTCAACCGGCTTGATCAGGATATCTTCTTTGGGAATTGGCAATCCATCTTCAACCAGACTTTCGAGGTAGAGCCCGATAGCCTCGCGAATGCTTTGGACGCCCTCTTCGATGGTCTCGCTCTGGGTATGGCATCCGGGCAGGACAGGGCAAAAGACGTGATAACCACCTTCTGCTTCCTTCTCAAAAATGACCGTGTAGCGGTGCGACATCAATTGCTCCATTACGACGTATTATAGCTTATTTCCTCCGATTTACCGCTCAGCGGCCGCTCATTCGCTCGATTTGCCCGGGGTACCGCGCCCCCTGGATGGTGATCTTTGAGGCGGCGCTTTCGATCTCCCGCAGATCATCAGGCGCGAGTTCGACGGCTGCCCCCGGAAACAAATTATAACCTGCCTACCCGTCGGCATTTTGCTGGGTCCTACTCGGCCGGGCCATTTGCCGAGGGATGAACTTTGCAGTTTTCTCGCGGCGTGATTACAATGGGCGGCATGACTTCATCAATTAAAGGATTGAACGATCTCGATCTGGTTCAGCCGCCCGCGGCGCTTGCTGGAATCGAGGCCCGGACCCGCGACATGGGATTTGACATGGCTTCGGAACCCCGCACCGGCGCGTTGCTGCGCGCCCTGGCGGCTTCAAAGCCCGGCGGCCGGCTGCTGGAGCTGGGAACGGGCACCGGCGTGGCGACCGCATGGATACTGGCCGGGATGGACGCGGGTTCAACGCTGGCCAGTGTGGATTTCGATTCCAATCATCAGCAGGTGGCGCGCGAGTTCCTCGGAAACGACAGCCGCCTGACGCTGGTTCTTGAAGACGCCCTCGGGTTCCTGAAGCGCCAGCCGGCAGGCGGCTATGACTTTGTGTTTGCCGACGCCATCCCTGGCAAATATGCAGGCCTCGAGGAGTGCCTGAAAGTCGTGAAGCCCGGCGGCGTTTACGTGGTGGATGACATGGCGCCTCTTCCCAAGTGGCCCAAAGGCCACGCGGAAAGGGTCTCTCTCCTGGTGAATCAACTGGCCGGCGACGATCGCTTCGCCATTGCGCCGCTCGACTGGGCCACCGGCGTGATTGTTGCCGTCAGGCGATAACGGCCATCAGGGTTGATGAGCCCGCGCCGGGGCGCCACGGGTCCAGCGACGCGCCGCCGGCAACCAGAGAATCCCTG
>CAVSWQ010000033.1:0-56916 GCA_963731705.1 uncultured Acidobacteriota bacterium | reverse complement strand
GAACAATCATAGCGAATCCCAGACCGGCCGCAAGCTGCCGCGCTGAAAACCCCCAGGTGTCCAGCCCCAGGCCCAGGATGTAGTTGGAAACGGCGATCATCAGCATGAACAGGCCGAAATCGAGCGAGAAGACGCGTCCCCGGACCTTGTCCGGAGTGTTGAGCTGCAGCAGGGAAGTGGACATCACCCAGACGTTGCTGCCGCCCATGTGCCCAACCAGGATGCAAGCGATGGCTACCAGCAGCGTAGGCGCCTGGCTGAAAGCGATGTAGGCCGCGGCAATCACAAAAAAGCTGATGCCGATGCTTCGCCACATGCGCGCTCTGCCGCCCGCCGGCCAGCCGGTCACCGATCAGCGGCCCGATGCCGGAACCTATGCCGCGCGCGGCGTAGAGAAGCCCCACCGCCAGGGCCCCGTGGCCGGCGACGGGGAAAATTCGCTCACCGAAAATCACCAGCAGCATCAGCGAGCCTCCCAGGAATCCAATCCCCGTTTTGGCCAGGACGAGCGTCAGGACCTTTCCGTTCTCGCGCAGGTAGACCACGCCCTCGCGCACGCTGGCCGTGGCTTCAGAAAGGCTTTCCGACAGCCTGCGCATGGGAGCGGCGTGGGGTTCGCGGACGTGGATGCGGAGGAGCAGAAACGCCGAGACGAAGAATGAGAGCGAGTCCGTGACAAAGGCGAAGTTGCGTCCCATCAGCGCCGTGACCGCCCCGCCCAGCGCCGCGCCCATGGCCAGCGCGAACGCCCAGGTGGAGGATGAGAGAGCGTTGGCGGGAAGAATTTCATCGCCCGAGACGATGTTGGGAAGCAGGGCGCTGCGGGCCGGCTCAAACAGGGAGGCGAAAATGACCTCCACTCCCAGCAACAGATAAATCAGCCCGACGTCCGCAGCGACGACCGACAGCAGCATGCCCAGCACAATGACTCCGCGAAAGATGTCCGCGACAATCATCAGGGTCCGGCGCGGAAAACGATCCGCGACGTATCCGGCAAACGGCGTCATGAAGAACCAGGGAAGGGTCTGGATGATGATGGCCCAACTGACGGCTGTGCCGCGGTGGGTTCTGGCCAGCAGCAGGTCGTAAATGGCCAGCATGTAAAACCAGTCGCCCATCTCGCTGACCAGTTGGGCCAGCCACAGCCGGCGGAAATCAGGGTTGGAGCGCAGCAACGCGAGATAGCGGAGGTGCAGGGCGGAAGGCAATGCGCTCTGCGATCCCCTGGCCGGAACGGGAGAAGATTCGCCATTCATGGATGGCTGGATTGTAGCACGGGCGGGCCGGCCCATCGGCCTTTGGGCGTGAGTTTATTGAGCATTGCCGGACTGACGGCCGTTTGAAATCCGCGAGAGCTTTGATTGCAGATAGCTCAGCGGAACGTCATAGGCCAGCGCTTTCCGCGAGTGGCGCAGGCTGTCATGAATAAAGCAGACGTGGGTGCACCAGCACTGGTCATGAACGATGGCGGCGGACTCGTTCTGCCGCGCTTCGGTTTGCCAGAAGCGCTGGAAGTCGCAGTCAACGTCGCGCAGGCTGCCGAGCTTGCCGCGCAGTTCGCAGGCGCGGACGTCACCGTTGTAATCGATGACGATGGAGGTTTCGCTGGCCGTGCAGGGCATGGGCCAGGCGTGAGGCGACTCCATGTTTTCAAGCTGCACCTTGTTGTGGAAGGCGAGGACGCCTTCGTAATAAGCCCGGCCGATTCGGCTGCGAAGCCCGCCGGAGTGGCGGGTGGCAATGCGCGCATAGTGGGCGTAGATCTTCCGGATTTCGTCGTAGAGCGCCGGCACTCGCCCGGTGGGAATCCGCTTGAGCGACGGATCTTTGGCGCTGCCGCGGATGATGTTGAAGTAATGGCCGTCCACCCGGCCGTTCTGCCGGACGAAGCGGGCGATTTCCAGAACGCTGTCAAAGTTTTCCGCGCAGATCACCGTGTTGATGTTCACCCGCAGGTTGGCGAACTTTTCGCGGCAGGGCTGGAGGGCTTCGAGCGTCTTCAGCGTCTTCTCAAAATTGCCCGGCACGGAACGAATGGAATCCTGCACTTCGTAGAGCCCATCCATGGCTACGTTGAGATCGAGCTGGAGCTTTGGATTATCCGTGCAGATCTTCGCCACCTGCTGTGCGGTGCGTTCCGGCAGCAGGCCGTTGGTGGGCAGGTTCACCCAGCGGATTCCATTGTTCTCGTAAAACAGGTGCAGGATGTCGGCGAGCTCGCGGCGCAGCATGGGTTCGCCGCCTGAAAGCCACAAGTCCGTGAAGGGCGGCATGGTGGCGGAAAGCCTCCGGATTTCTTTCCAGGTGAGGTCGCCGCGCTGGTTGAGTTCCTCCCAGTAAAAACAGGTTCGGCATTTGGCGTTGCAGGCCGAAGTGACAAAGAAGATGACAAGCTTCAAACGCTTCTCAGGCCGAAAAGCGCGAAAGATCGGGCGAGTTTGGGTTCCCCGTTGGACAGGCATCTCTGATGGAGATTGTACCAAACCCGGGACCGGCATTGGAAAAAGCGGAAGTTCGCCCCGAAGCCTGTTCTACTTTGCCGCCCTGGCGGCCGCTGGTGCGGGCAGGAAATGCGCCAGTGCGGCCTGGGCCAGGCGCGCCAGGACCAATTGGGCGGCGTTGTCGGCTGTCCACTGATGATCGGGAGAGTCGTAAGCAAAGCCCGCCATGACGATGGGGCCTGCGGGCGTTTCAGCAATGCCCACATCGTTGCGGAGATCGTCGAGCGCGCCGGTTTTGTGCTCCCAGGTGACGCCGGGAAGGGCACTGGTGTAGCGCGGGAAGGCATCGATGGCACGCTGCTTGCCCAAAATTGTCAGCATCTGGTCGCAGGCCGCCGGAGTCAGGATGTGGTGCTGCCTGATCAGGGTGAGCAGGTGGACCATGTCATCGGCCGTGGTTTCGCCCAGGCCGAACTTCTTTGCTTCGGGATCCGAGGAATCTTTTTCATGGAAGACGTAACCAAACAGCCTGGTGTGCTTCAGCCCCAGCCGCCTCATGCGGGCGTTGACGGCGCTGATGCCCACGGTGCGGATGACCATGTTGGAGGCAGTATTGTCGCTCAGGTCGATCATCAGGGTGATGGCATCGCCGAGCGTCAGGTTGATCTGTTGGTTGAGATCCTGGAGGATTCCTGAGCCGCGGACGCGGTCAAATCCAGTCTCTTTCACCGGCTGCGACCATTGCAGCTTACCCTCCTGCATTTTGTAGAACGCCTCCACCATCACCGGCAGTTTGATCACCGAAGCCGTTGCGACGGGCCGGTTGCCGGCGAGACCAAAGTGCTCGCCGGTCTCCAGGTCAACGGCGGCGAAGGAGACCTGGCCGCCAAAGTGCGAGGCAATGGCAGCCAGTTGGCGTCCGAGTGGCGTGCGGTGCCGCTGCGGCGCGCCTTGGGCAGCGGCCGCGAAAAATAAAGCTGACGTGCAGAGGATGGCAAGACGGGAATGACGGCAGGGAATCAAACGCATCAGAAATACCCCCTGGGGACCGGATTGTGCCGGTGTCTTGTGGCGCAACGCAATCCTCATGAACACCGGGTTCTCCAGGTTGATACAGCGGAATTCAGCGATGCCCGCTCTGCGCCAGAGTAATCGTTTCGCGGGCCGATCGCAACCCCAACCCGCAACAGGACAACCCGGTGCGGTGCATTCGAGACTTGAACCGGCGCAGAGGTCTTGACCGGGAGCGCAAATTCATTTAAAAACTTGATGGACCCGCCCATGGGCTGGTCCACAAATCAAGAAGCCACAGCCGGAAAGGTGCGAACTGTGGCCATCTGTTGAAGGAGGATGAAGGTACGGTGAACGAAAAGTCTGTCGTTCCTGAAGGCATGAGCCCAGCCGGGCCGTCCGGTTCCGGGAACCGGGAGCAGAACGCCATCTACCAGATGGGGAAACTTGTGGCGCGCGTTGTTCATCCGGAATTGGACCTGGAAGCCAAAGAAATCCGTTTTGAGGAGGTCCTGGACAGTGACCACCTTGTCCTGGCCGAGGAGTGCGAATTTCAGAAATACAGAATCATGATCCAGAAAATCGCTTTTGCGACCAAGGTGGATCATCGGGCGGGCCGGAAGGGGAGAACCCTGTCTGGATGCACGGCGGAAATTCTCGGCTACATTGAGCAGTGAGCGGGAGCAGGCGGGGACCCCATTGCCTGCCAGGTAGAGGACACGCGTCGCAAGGAGCGGTGATTGGGGCGCCGCGGGCCAGGTCCCGTGGTTAATTCACCAGCACTTCTCTCACGAAGGGTTCTTCTTCGTCAGGCCCTGGGAGGTTCACGCGCCCTCGCGCCCTGGCCACCTGGCGCCGGATGTTCTCCCAGGTCTGCTCGGGAAGGGAAAGGAAGACGCGCACGACGTCCGGGTCAAACTGCTTTCCGGATTCGCGGATGATTTCCTCGTGCGCGGCCTTGAACGGCAGGGCCTGGCGGTAGGGGCGATCTGAAGTCATGGCGTCGAGGGTGTCCGCCACCGCAAAAATCCTGGCCCCCAGCGGAATCTCTTCTCCCGCGATCCCTTGGGGGTAACCCTCCCCATCGTACCGTTCCTGATGCGCCAGCACGATCTCTGAAGACGTGGAAAGGAAAGGGATGCGGCTGAGCAGTTCGTAACCGATGCGGACGTGAGTTTGCATGATGGCCATTTCTTTGGGAGTGAGCTTGCCCTGCTTGAGCAGGACCGAGTCTGGAATGCCGATTTTCCCGATGTCGTGCAGGTAGGCGCCGCGGGCAATGGTTTTGAGTTGCTCGCTGGTGCAGCCCATGGCCCGGGCGATTTCCAGGCAATAGAGGCCGACGCGGCGGGAGTGGCCGGCGGTTTCAGTGTCCCGGAGATCGAGAGCGGCGCCAAGAGCTTCCAGGGTTTCGTCGTACGCGCGCTCGATGCGCTTCATGGCGACCTGGAGCTGGTGGGTCCGCTCTTCAACCATTTCTTCCAGGTGATGGCGGTACCTTTCCAGTTCCGCTTCCATATCCTTCTTTCGCAGGGCCCGGCGCACGGATTCCACCGCCGCATCCAGGTGAAACGGCTTCACCAGATAGTCATCCGCTCCATGCTTCATCGCATCGACGGCCACCCGAATGTCGCCTTCACCGGTTGCCATGACGAAAGCCAGGTGAGGGTGTTTCGTCTGGGTTTCAGACAGGAGGTCCAGTCCTGTCATGACGGGCATTTTCAGGTCAGAAATGATTGCGTCAAAGTGTTCCTTTCCCAGAAAATCCAGTGCTTCCATCGAGCTCGAACAGCCGCGCCAGTCAAATCCGCTTCTGCCAAATTTTTCTCCCAGGATCTGCCATACGGCGGCCTCGTCATCCACGAGCAGGACCCGGAGTTTGGTGTTTTCATCGCTCATGAAGGTTCTCTCATGGTTCTCAGACCTCGATCCCGTTTCTTCCGCCGGTGTGACGGGTTCCATGCAGCAGGCCAGAGCTCGATCGCAACTGCGAGGTGCTTTCGAATTCCTGCTGGAATGTCTGATGAACACCGGGCAAACTCTTGTCACTCGCCAACTCGAATTCACCGTCAAGTTCCCCGATGTATCCTCACTTTGGGGAAGCCGAGCGCCCCGGTACAATAACTCCCCATAGACGATTCCGCTCTCATCTATTATCTATCGGAGACTCCCCTTGAGAGCGTTAGAGAGCTGCTGAAAAAGGCCACCCGTCATGCTGAGCGCAGTGAAGCCCCTGCTGTATCTTACTGAAAATCAAGAAAGCAGATCCTTCGCTCTGCTCAGGATGACATGGCGCAGGGGGAGCTTTCCTCAACCTGACGGAGGCGTCTGCGCCTTTTGTTTCCGGTACCCAGGAATTTATTTGGCGGGTCCCGATGCGGTTGCTTGACGCCCGGTATCGCTTGGGGCTATGTTCTGGAGTTAACTTGTTTTCATTCAGAATCGAATCTCTGCCGCAACCGCTAGCTGGAGGATGTGAGCGATGAAACTTCACCATGTGATTGAAGCCCAGCAGTTTGACCTTCCGATGATCAGCCACCTGTTCAATGTTTCCGAGGAGATGGAAAAGCTTGTCGCCCGCGGCGGAACAGACGAATATCGCAGCCGGTTGATGGCCACGCTTTTTTATGAGCCTTCCACGCGCACCCGGTTTTCTTTTGAAGCCGCCATGCACCGGCTGGGCGGGCGGGTGATTTCAACCGAGAATGCCGCTGAGTTCTCCTCGGTGGCGAAAGGAGAAACGCTGGAGGATACGATCCGCATCATGAATGGATACGTGGACGTCATTGTCCTCCGCCACAGTGAGGTGGGTACGTCAAAGCGGGCGGCGGCCGTTTCGCGGGTTCCCATCATCAATGCCGGCGACGGCGTGGGCCAGCACCCCACCCAGGCATTGCTGGACCTTTACACGATTCACAAAGAGATCGGTTCCATCGACGGCCTGAAGATCGCCATGGTGGGGGACCTTGCCCAGGGACGCACCGTCCGTTCGCTGGCGTACCTCCTGGGCAAGTTCAACGACACCAGGATGTACTTTGTTGCGCCGCCCCTGCTGAAGATGAAGGAAGATATTCTGGAATACCTGCGGGAGCGCGGATCGTGGTTCGCCGAGGAAACAACACTCGATAGCGTGCTGCCGGAGGTCGATGTCGTCTACCAGACCCGGGTGCAGAAAGAACGATTTGGCGACCGGATCTCCGACTACGAAAGTTGCCGGGGAATCTACGTCATCAACCAGGATTCCCTTCGATTAATGAAATCCGATGCCATTATCATGCATCCCCTTCCCCGCCTTGAAGAAATTGCCATGGAAGTGGACCAGGACCCCCGTGCAGCCTATTTCCGCGAGGCGCAGAACGGTTTGTTCGTCCGCATGGCCTTGCTGACGACGCTGCTGTCAAAATAGACTGCTGAGAATCCGCCGAAGTCTGTCATTCCGAAAAGCCGGGGACCGGGAATATCCTCCCCAGGATGTGGCTGTTGAGAACGCAATTCGCCCAAGAGTTTTTCCCCTGTAAAAAAGCTGATTTCCCGCCGCGTGGTCAATGGAAGTCTGTTCGGACTATGAATTGGGTATTCTGTAATGATTTCAGAGAGTTGCAGCTTGGCTCCGCTGTGTCTGCTCGGGTGTGGAACTGAGGTACTAGTACTGCCGTACTCTTGTCTGAACAAGTTAATATCCCGTACGCTTGGGGCAGTGAGGCCACGGGGCGCCCACGGTAGAGACAAGGGAGGCGAACATACGATGGGTATTGGCGAACGAATCAAGGACCTGAGAGAACAAAAACACTTGTCGCAGGGCGATATCGAGGAGAGAACAGGGCTTCTGCGTTGCTACATCTCGCGAGTGGAGAACGGCCACACGGTTCCTTCTCTGGAGACACTGGAAAGGTTTGCAGGTGCCCTGGATGTACCTCTCTACAAACTTTTTTACTACGAAGAAGTGCCGCCTGGAGAGTGCGACTATGCAGCATCTGACATGACGCTTGAGCGTCTTGCGCAGGAGGGGGGAGCCACCGGAGCGGAAGCACGGTTCCTGTTGAAATTGAGAAGCCTGCAGCCGCGCCTTTCTCCGACGGATCGGGACGTCTTGCTGACGCTTGCCAAGAAACTGGCCGAGCGACCGATGCCGGCCGTCCGGTGAACGACGTGGAAATCGCAACCCTCGGCGGTAGTTCAAGCCACCTCGGTTGGCTTTGGACTCCCGACGGGTTGGTTCTGCGTTTGAGCCTCTGCTTCTGATCGTTCCTGCTTCAGTCTTCTCCGCAAGATTTTCCTTGAAAAATGTGTCCGGGCCATGAATTGCCCCTTCTGGATTTTCGCGTGGCGAAACCGCATCGGACCCAGGACCGTCGTCGATACAGCGCCCCATCACAACCCCGCCTCGAAAAAAATCATCCAAATGCCGTAAGATAAGTGAAGTGGTTTTGGGGAAGCATTCTGGAGGCGGTGGAAGAAGACTGTGCTCAAACTGATGCTGCGACAACTCCTGCATCATCCGATGAGGATGCTGCTTTCTATGATCATGATCAGCGTGGCGCTGTTGCTGGGGCTGGTGATCAAGGGTCTGTCGAATGGTGTCATGCAGGAAAAGATCCACCGGACGGAAGGGATTGGAGCGGACCTGATGATTCAGCCACCCCACTCTTCTTATATCCTGGGCCTGGGCGAGAACGTGATGCCCGTTGCCCTGGCTCAGAAGGTCACGGAAATTGACGGCGTCGAGGCTGCAACGCCCACCGCCACCAACGTCAGCTTCACCAACCGCCTGGAAACTATTTTCGGTATCGACCTGCCCAGCTTTAATCGTGTGACGGGGGGCTTCGAATACCTTCAGGGCGGCCCGTTTTCCGGGCCCTACACAGCCCTGGTGGATGACGTCTACACCCGCACCCATCACGTGCATCTGGGCAGCACGCTGAATATTCTGGACCACCACTTCACGGTCGCCGGGGTGGTTGAGCACGGCAGGGGCGCCCGGGTCTTCGTGCCTCTCAAGACGCTTCAGGACCTGCTGGCGCCGGGCAAGTGCGCGGTGATCTTCGTGAAAGTCGCGCCCGGAAGCCGGGAGGGCGTGGTGGAGGAAAGGCTGGGCAAGTTTGAAGGAGGAGCTCTGAAGGATTACCAGGTCACCCGGATGAGCGACCTTGCCACACTGATTACGCCTTCATCGTTCCTGGGATTACAGCAATTTCTGCTGGTGATCGTGGTGTTTGCCGGAGTCATCAATTTTCTGGTCATCTTTCTGGCGCTCTACGTCCAGGTGCTGGGCCAGACGCGCGAACTGGGAATTCTTCGCGCCCTGGGGGCCAGCCGGCGTTACATGCTGAGGTTGTTTCTGGGTGAGGCCTGCCTGCTGTGTCTGTTGGGCGGGGCGCTTTCCCTGGTTTTGTATTTCCTGACCAAGTCGATTGTTCTGTCCATTTATCCGGCGCTTCATTTTCTGCTGCCCACGGGATCGGTCCTGTGGGTGGCTGTGATTGCGCTGGCCAGCGCTGTGCTGGGCGGGGCCTACCCTGCCTACCGCGCCAGCGCCAGTGAGCCGATAACTGCACTTGCTTATGAATAACGGGAGTAACACCAACAAAGATTCAGCAAGGGTCATGATCGAGACCCGTGCGCTGAGCAAGGTCTACGAGGGCTCGTCGGGTTCTCCGCCTGCCGTCAATGGGCTGAGTTTGAAGATTCCGGCAGGCCAGTTTACAGCCATCATGGGGGCTTCCGGGTCCGGCAAATCGACGCTGCTTTATCTGATTGCAGGGCTGGCGGAACCGACGGCCGGCGAAGTGCTGATCGACGGCGTTTCAATCTCTTCGCTGGGCGACACGGCGCGCGCGCGCATGCGCAACACCCGGATTGGTTTTGTTTTCCAGCGGTTTAACCTGCTGGGTTTTCTCTCCGCCAGAGACAACATTGATGCCCCGCGCCTGCTGGGGTGGAAGCAGCGGCGCGCGCCCAGGTCCATCGACAGCCTTCTGGCGGCGGTGGGGCTTGAGAAAAAGCGTCTTAAAAAAGTAAGTGAATTGTCTTCAGGCGAGCAGCAGCGGGTGGCCATCGCGCGGGCGCTGATCAATGGTCCGGACATCCTGCTGGCGGACGAGCCGACAGGGAATTTGGATTCCCATAATGCCGAAGCGGTGCTGGACCTGCTCCTTCGGCTGAAGCTGGACCTGGGCCTGACGATTGTGATGGTGACCCACAATCCCGAGGTGGCGCTGCGCGCGGACCGGATTATCCAGATGAAGGATGGCTGCGTGGAGCGCGAACTGCTGACGGGTGAGATGGAGCCTTCGCCTGAATGGGCTCGAAGGCTTGCAGGCCACATCCCGGACTGAAGCGTGCGGAATCGCGAATCGGCGGGCTGGCTTCTGCAAAATGGAGTTGTTAACTGAAATGGTTTCTGGAGGTGTTTCTATGCGCCGAATCTCTGGCGCTCTGCTGGCGGCCTTTCTGCTGCCGTTCGTGTCGCTTGCCGGACCGCGGGTAAAAGTCAGCAAGGCGCATTTTGACTTGAAAGATGCGCCGAACGTATTGCTGGTTACGTTTGACACGACGCGGGCCGATCATCTTTCGTGCTACGGGTATGCCCGCCGGACCTCGCCGGCCATCGACAGCCTGGCGAAGCATGGAGTCCTCTTTGAGAATGCCTATACGGCCATTCCTCTGACCGGCCCCTCGCATATCTCGATGATGACTTCGCTCTATCCTCAGCAGCACGGCTCCACGATCAACGGGATGCACATGTCGACGCACCCGCGGCCGGTCCTGCTGGCGCAGGTCCTTCATCATCTGGGGTACAAGACGGCGGCGTTTATCAGCGCCTGGCCGCTGAAAAAAGGAATCTCGGGCCTGGGGCGGGGCTTTAACGTTTACAACGAGAATTTTTCATATCATTACAAAGTGGTTAACTCAGCGCGTCGCGGCAATGAAGTCGGCGACGCCAGCCGCCGCTGGCTCGAAAAGCATGGCCGCTCAAAGTTCTTCCTCTGGGTGCACTATTTCGATCCCCACCACCCTTATGACCTGCATCCCCAGTTTGCCAATCTTCCGGAAGACAAGAACGCCAAGATCTTTCCGGTGTCGGCATCGGCGGATGCGGACCGGGCCGCCAAAATCCGTGCTTACGACAGTGAAATTGCTTTTGACGATAACGACCTGGCGAAAACGCTCAAGCTGCTGGACAATCTGGGCGTTCGGGACAACACTCTGATCGTTTTTGTGGCGGACCACGGCGAGAGCCTGGGCGAGCATGGGATCTGGGGACACGGTGACCACATCTATCAGCCCACGGTACACGTGCCGATGATCTATTCCTATCCCAAAGAAATTCCGCAGGGAGAGAGGATCAGAGTCAACGTTTCCACGGTTGACATTATGCCGACCGTTCTCAGTTACGTGGGGCTGCAATTCAATTTTCCGGGCGAGTCCGGAAACAGCCTGGAGCCGGTGATTTCGAGCGGTGGAAAGAACGCGACCGCGCAGCCCTCCTTCTTCCTGACCTACGCAGAACCGACGCTGCTGCCACCACAGTGGATGAGCATGTTCTGGACGTGGGCGGAGACGAAGCGGGTGCCTTCGCTACAGGGATTCGTGGAGGGCAACATCAAGGTGATCTCGTCCGGTGACAAGAACGCTCTCAGAGTGTACCGGCTGGACGACGCCTTTTCGCAGGAAAAAGAGTTGCCCTCCGGCCACGTGAAGGTGGCGAACCTCAGTGGTTATAGAGAAGATCTGGATACCTGGTTCAAGGATACAAACCGCGGGCTTGCGCCACAGGGCCGCCTTTCGAAGCAGGACCTCGAAATGCTGAAGAGTCTCGGCTATGCGAATCCGTGAGCTGGGCCAGACAGGCGGCAGGCCATCAGCCGGGACGTACGGGATCCTTTATGGGCGGAGTTGAAGCACCGTCCCTGCAATGCGACGGCACCTCATGACTTTTACGGCGCAGGACCCTGCCGGTAAACAGCTAAGGGGCGAGGCGCTTGCGGATCTCACTCTCGTAATTGGAGAAATAGCGGCCAATGAGGGGCAGATCAAACTCCCGGAGAATCGATTCCTTGGATTCGCGTTCCAGCAGGAACTGAAATGACCGCTCGATGAGGAGTTCTTCCGGGACCCGTTTCCGTGTGAGTTTTTCGTAATAGTCGGGACTCAGGGAAACAAGGTGCGTGGACTGGCTGCCAACTTCCGTAACGGTGACCTGGAAGCGACCGGGACCGCTGGTTTCAACGCGAATCGTTGCCGACATGCTTAACCTCTCTTCCGGGAATCACAGCAAGTTTCATTTTACCTCCCGGCAGGGCATGGGGCACGGCTTTGGCGCGCATCGCTTCCCGCGCTGCGCAGACGCCCGGAATGCACGACCCCGCGATCCGTGAGACCCCGCGGCTAAAATGAGAACGATATGGTCGCCAAAGGACAAAAAATAAACCGGGTGCTCATTGTTGCCGGCTCCGACTCCAGCGGTGGCGCCGGCATTCAGGCTGATCTGAAAACAGCCTCTGCGCTGGGTGTTTACGGAATGACCGCGATCACGGCTTTGACCGCGCAAAACACGGAAGGCGTTTTCGGGGTTGTCGATACTGATCCGGAGTTTGTTGCTCTGCAGATGAAGGTGTGCTTTGACGACTTGGGCTGCGACGCCATCAAGACGGGCATGCTTTCGAATGCCGGGATTATTGGGGCCGTGGCCGGGGAAATCAGCCTGCATCCCGGAATCCCGCTCGTCGTCGATCCGGTGATGGTCTCCAAGAGCGGGAGTCCGTTGCTCGATCCCCAGGCCGTTGCCGCACTGCGGGAAAAGTTGCTGCCCCTGTCGGCGGTGGTTACACCCAACCTGCACGAGGCGGGCGCTCTGGCGGGCCGGGCAGTCAGCGGACTCGATGAGATGAAGGAGGCGGCCCGGGTGATTCACGGCTTTGGCGCTCATAGCGTGGTGGTCAAAGGAGGGCATCTGGAAGGCGAGGCCGTCGATGTGCTTTTTGACGGCCGGGAGTTTGTCGAGTTTCCCGCGGCCAGGGTCGCAACCAGGAACAGCCACGGGACCGGATGCATCTTTGCCACTGCCCTGGCGGCGGGTCTGGCCCAGGGGAAACCGCTGCGGGAAAGTGTTGCCCTGGCAAAGGATTTTGTAACGGCGGCCATCCTGGAAGGTCTGCCGCTCGGCCGCGGCCATGGGCCTGCCAACCCCATGCATTCACGGACAATATTGTCGTAAAGGTTTCGCGACGATGAATCTTGGTCTTATACTCATAGGGTAGTGCTTGCCGGGAACTGGGGGGCGCCGCATTTCCAGTTGCTTTAACGAAGCCCGAAGGGCAAACCAGGGTCAGTTGCGCCCCGCTGGGCCCAGACGCTGTAGGACGAAGGATCATGCGAAAACTACTATTGATGGCCTTGTGCCTGGTTGGATTGTTTGATTCCGTTTACCTGCTTTGGGAGTACACCTCGCCGGCGCACCCCATGGTGTGCATGGGAGGCGGCTGTGATGCCGTTCGCGCCAGTGCGTATTCAAACCTCGGCGCCCTGCCCGTGCCCCTTTTCGGCGTGTTCATGTACGCGTTCCTGGCGCTGATGCTTTTCCTTTACCCTCTGCTCCCCACTACCTTTGTACGCCTCACGCAATACATCGTTGTGCTGATATCAGGCGCGGGGTTTTTATTTTCGGTCTACCTGACCGGGATTGAAGCCTTCGTTCTGCATTCGTGGTGCGTGTGGTGTGTGGTGTCAGCCCTGCTGGTCACCGGGATTTTCCTCCTGGCGCTGGTGGACCGGAAGCGGACATTGAAACCGTTGGAACCCGCGCAGGCGCTCGGGGTGGTCCAGCGGAATTTCGCTCTCGTCCTGTTCGCTTTTGTGCTCGGAGTTCCAGCCTTCATCATGCTAACCTCGCATGGAAGCATCCCGCAGACGAAGCCTCCTTCGCATCAACAGGTTGAGGCGCATCTTGTCCGTCCGGATACCCACTTTTTCGGCGATCCAAACGCCAAAGTCACCATCGTTGAATTTGGCGACTTCAAATGCCCGGCCTGCCGTCAGGCTGAAGCATCGGGCAAGAAAATTCGCGAGAAATTCGGCAACAAGATTCGCTTCGCCTTCCGTGAATTTCCCCTTGTTAACGTCCATGCGGAGTCTGAGAAGGCGGCTGAAGCTGCTGAATGCGCAGGCCAGCAGGGAAAATTCTGGCAGGCGGTGGACACGTTCTATGAGCACCAGGAGGAGTTGAGCCTGCCGGCCATCAACCGATACGCAGGTGAAATGGGCCTTGATTCGCCCAGGTTTGTTGCCTGCCTGCAGAAAGGCGAGATGGCTTCCCGCGTGGCCCAGGACGTCCGGGACGGCCAGGCGCTGGGCGTTCATGCCACTCCTACCTTTTTTATTGATGGCCATGTGATCGTGGGGCCCATTGCCTATCCACAATTCGAACAACTGGTTGAGAATGAGTTGAACAAGAACGGCCTGGAAGAGACGGCCCCGAGTGGCAACGCCAAGCCGGCCGAACCGGCAGCGCCGGCGCCTGCACCGAAAACCGGGACAGGGAAGAAGGCTGCACCCGACCAGCCTTCGAACACGAGTTCATCCGACACCATGAAGGTGCTGGGCGGAACTAATCTTTTCGCGAGCCTTCAGAATTCCGCCGGCGCTTGCAGCGAGGAGGAAGCGAAAAAGCGCCAGCCGAAGATGATCGATACCCCCCAGGCTAAGAACTCTTTTGGCGATCATTCCAAGGCGCTTTTCGTGGACGTGCGAACTCCAGATCAGTTCCAGGCAGGCCACATCCCCGGTGCCCTGAACATACCCATTAATTCCTTTGAGCAGGAATGGAAACGCCTGCCAAAGGACAAGACCATCGTGCTCTACGAGGGTGGGCGATCGCCGGGTGATATCTGCGCCTTCAGCCGTTCGGCAGGTCGCGTCCTGCTTTCACAGGGATTCGACTACAACGAGGTCAGTGTTTACAGGGACGGCCTGGCGGGCTGGAAAAAAGCAGGACTTCCCATCAAACACTAGCTTCTCCCTCCCGGTAAAGAACCGCAGATCCCTCCCTGGATTCAGCCGATTGAAATGAGCCTTCGACGGCCCAGGCAATGAAGCCCCGTGGGCATGGCAGAATCCCACCCTTGGACCAGCATCACCTGCCCCTTCTGAACAGAACCCACATCTCGATCGCCGGAGGAGCGCAGAGCCGCCCCTTTTTCCGGGGCCGATGGCCGTCTTCCCCAGTGAATTTCGCAGATTCCCACTCATCGTTTTTGATCAACAGCCGATAACTTGGACGCAGGGAAACTCCGTCGCAGCCCGCGACGGACCAAGATCTGACAAAGGAACAGAAGGGCCGAGTCCAGGCCCTTGGAAGCTATGCCATTTTTGATTGAAAACGTCACTAAGGTTGTTCTTGCGCTTCTTATTCTTGCCCTGCTGGGAAATCTTTTCCTGATCGGCATTGTTTTCCTTCGCCGTCGCCGTCGGCAAAAGTATTTCAGCCGGGTTGATGCATTGCGTGAGCGATACGGCCCCATCATTGCGGGAGTCGTTTCAGGCCGCATCGCCTACCCGAATGGGCTTGATGAACTGCGCCGGATCTCCAGTCCCGACAGGCTGTTCACGCTGGAGCGGCTATGCCTTGAAAAGAAGCCCACGCCTGAAGAGGCGCCCCTTCTGAGGCGGCTTTGCGAAGATCTTGGACTGGTTAAGGTCTGGCAGCAACGCCTGATGGGGCAGATTGACCAGGCCTCTCTGCGGGAAGCGCTGATCAACCCGCAGGGCCTGCTGAGACGGGTGAAGTTTCTCCATTTCCTGATTCGCTCCAAGAGCGCTGAAAACCTGGGGCTGATCCGCCACGAACCGAGCTGGCCTTTGCTGGTGAAAGCTCTTGAGGACCCGAATTTTGATATTCAGATGGTGGCCGTCCGTGCGCTCGCGATGATCCGTCACCCCGGCAGTTTCCTGCCGCTGGCAGAACAGCTTCACAAGGCGATCCTGGACTCCGTACCCATCCTTTCCGTGCGGGCGCTGAAAACGGCTCTGGTGAACTTCCCGCTCCAAAGTGCAAGGGAGTTGCTGCCCTCATTGCGGCACCCGAACCCGCGAATTCGCTTTCTGGCTACGGACATCATCAGGGAAATGGTTGTGCGCGAAGCATCCGGCAAGGCTGATTTTCGGCTGGACAGGAAGAATTTCGACGACGAAACAGCCGGGGTATTCCTGACAGACCTGCCGTTTGACGGCAATCCGGACGTGCGCGCTCGGGCTGCTCCGGTGATCAGCTATCTTGCTGACCCACGTGCGGCTTCGACATTGGTTAGCTTGCTGGAGGATTCCGAATGGTTTGTAAGGCTCCACGCGGTGAGGTCGCTGGCCGGGCACCGGCTTCTTTCAGAAGGCGACCGGATTTCGAGCGCCCTCACCGACCCCAACTGGCGGGTTCGTGAAGCGGCAGTGCGGACTCTGCGCGGTTTCGGACGGCCCGGTCTGGAACTGCTGACCGCGCATTTTCTCGCCACTCGAGACCGCTACAGCCGGGAACAGATTGCCGATGAGTTCCAGCGCGCGGGGCTGATCCCGGAATTGCTGACGCGCTGCGCTGAAACGAGCAATGGCCGGGAGACCGCTGTCCTGCGCAACATGGCCGAGATGGGGAAGACCAGCTACATGATTTCAGTGCTGGAAGAAGGGGAGGGGAACGGGAAACTGCGCAAGAGCTTTCTTCAGCATTTTGGGCGGTACCCTGACCCCCAGATTCATCAATGGGTTGAGCGGGTGGCGGTGAAAGAACCCGATTTTGACCTCCGGTCCCTTGCGCAGGAGGCCCTTGCCGCCACCCCACAGCGGGGAGAAGGATAGTCTCATGGAATTGTGGCGACAGATTTTTATTCACGGGATGGACATGTTCAATCTGCTCATCGTCTCCTATTTCTTTATTGGAAACGGTGTCTACACGCTGCTGATGGTCCTGTCGCTGGTCACCGTCTGGCTCTACAACCGCCGCCTGGCCTATCAGGACATGGATGAAATCCGTGAATCGCCGGTCACGCCTCCGGTGACCATTGTGATCCCGGCGTGGAATGAGGAGCAGATTATCCTGGAGACGACGACCTCCACCCTGCAGACCGACTATCCGGAGCTTGAGGTTGTGGTGGTTGACGACGGCTCGACGGACGGGACGCTCACCCGCCTGATCGATCATTTCCACCTGGTGAAGATGGACCTCATCTACCGTCCGCATATTTCCACCCAGGCCGTGTGCGGCTTCTACATGAACCCGGAGACGCCCAATCTTCTTGTGGTCAGCAAGGAAAACGGCGGCAAGCCGGACGCGTTGAACGCTGGCATCAACGTTTGCCGAACCCCTTATTTCTGTACGCTGGATTCAGACTCGATCCTGGAGCGGGATGCTCTGCTACGGCTGATGCGTCCGGTCATCCATTCGCCGGTCAACACCGTTGCCAGCGGCGGGATCGTCCGCGTCATGAACGGCTGCCAGATTCGTGACGGGCGGGTGGCGCAGGTTGCTCTGCCCAAGTCGTCGCTGGAACGCTTCCAGGTGGTGGAGTACCTTCGCAGCTTCCTGTTTGGGAGAACGGGGTGGGACCTTCTGGGCGGAACCCTGATCGTTTCGGGTGCGTTTGCGATCTTCCACCGCGAAACCGTGATGGAAGCAGGCGGTTTCGCCCATGACACGGTGACCGAGGATATGGACCTGATTGTCCAATTGCACCACTGGGCCGCCAAGAGCAAGCGCCGCATCCGGATGTCATTTACCTCCGACCCGGTGTGCTGGACGGAATGTCCCGCCACACTGAAAATGCTGGGCAAGCAGCGCCGGCGGTGGCAGCTTGGCTTGTGCCAGACGTTATGGAAACACTCCGAGATGCTGTTTAACCGGAAGTACGGAATGGTGGGGACCTTCAGCTTTCCTTTTCACCTCTACGTGGAAGCGCTGGGGGCGGTGGTGGAGTTTCTGGGCTACTTTATGGTTCCGTTGGCCATCATTTTCGGCATGGTTCCGGCCATGCTCTACCTGCTTTTTGTCCTTCTCAGCCTTGCCTACGGCGGGATGCTCTCGATTGGCGCCGTCCTCATGGAAGAACTGACCTACCGCCGTTACCCGTCTTATCGGGACCTTGCCAGGCTGCTTTGGTACGCGTTTATTGAAAACCTCGGTTACCGCCAACTGGTGCTCTACTACCGGTTTGAAGGCGTCGTGCGGTTTCTGACTGGGTCCGGGCGCTGGGAAAAAGTGACCCACGTTGGAGTGACGCAGTAGGTTCCTCGAATGCCCCTTCTTAAGAACCGTATTGGACTGTCTCTTCTGTTCATTCTTCTGGGGGTTTTTCTTTGGGAGTTTTATGCCAAGCCCGTGAGCGGGCCGCTCTATACGGCCGCGGTCAACGAATACCGGAACGGCGATTACGAGAAATCTCTGGAGCTTCTCCACCGCGCATACAAAATTGATCCCAACAATACGAGCGTGCTGACCCTGATGGGTTGGAACGACCTGAAAATGGGAAGGCCGCGACTGGCCCTGGATCGCTTCAGCCGTGCCCACCGGCTCTCCCCTGATTCATCGGACACAATCCTCGGATATGCCGACACGGAAATCGCCCTTGGGCATTATCAGCGAGCCGACAATCTGCTGACCGTGCTGAAAAAACAGGGGCACGATTCCGCAGACGTTCGGATGGCATGGGGATCGCTCTACCGTCACCTGGGCCGAAACCGCGATGCCGCCCGGGAGTTTGAGCGGGTTCTGGCGCTTCGCCCCAACGATGAACTGGCCTTCAAGAACCTTCGCGAGATCTACAACGTGCAAGGTCCCATTGATCCCTCCCGTCTGCACTTCCAAAAAGTGGCACGGCCCGCGAAGTTGACCTACCCCTTCCGCGTGGACGGGAACTTTTTTGAGGAGCCAGGGGGGGAGCATGGAATGCCGTCTATCTGACCGGAGTCGACCTCAACGCAGCTCTGCCGGGCAGTTTTCCGGCCGATTCGGTGACGGATCCGGACACTTACCTGAAATGGCTCCGCATGATCGGCAACCTGGGAGTCAACACCGTTCACGCCGAGAACATTCTTCCTCCGGCGTTCTACCATGCCCTTGACCTTTATAACGACGACGACTCGCACGCGCCGCTGTGGCTGCTCCAGGGCATTCCGTTCCCGGCGCCGCCTCCGAATGACGATTTGTTCGAGAAGGATTATGACCAGTCATGCCTTCGGGAACTTCGGGACGCTGTCGATGTGATCCACGGGCAGGGCGACGTGGCGTCCAATCACCTGCATTCGGGCGGCCTTTATCCGAATGTCGTCAGCCGCTGGGTGACGGGCTTTGTGGTGGGGAATACCTGGCTTTCGCACGTGGTTCTGGACAACAACGCGCTGCATCCCGGCATGCTGCCATACGAGGGCCGGTACCTCCAGGTTCCTTCCGGCAGCCCCACGGAGATCTTTCTGGCCCGGATGATCGACCACCTTGCCGAGTACGAAGAAAGAAGGTACAACTGGCAGCATCCCGCGGCGTTTCTCAACTGGCCCTCCCTTGATCCGATGCGGCATCCAACGGAGAGCACGATGTCGGAGGAGATGGGCATCCGGCGATCGCTGGGCGAGCGCTTCCGGATCCCGCCTGGCCCTTACGATGACGATGACAGCGTCACCGTTGACCCCAGCCATTTGAAGGCGACCCGTGAGTTTCCGGCGGGATACTTTGCCGATTACAACGTGTTTCCCTACTACCCGGATTTCCTTGGCCTGGACCCTGGCTACCTGCAGGTGACCGATAGCGAGGGAATCAACCCCTTTCTCGGCTATCTGCAGGACCTGAAGGCGCATACGCGCGGGCTGCCGCTTCTGATCAGTTCCTACGGGATTCCCGCCAGCCTGGGGATCGGCCATTTCAATCCGGCGGGTTTCAACCAGGGCGGGCAGAACGAGACCCAGCAGGGAAACCTGCTGGCGCGGTTCACGCGCAACATCTACGATTCGGGATCTGCCGGGGGGATGGTGTTTGAGTGGCTCGACGAGTGGTTCCGGCGCTTGTGGCTGACACGGAATTATGAGGTTCCGGAGGAGAACAAGCCGCGGTGGAAGAACTTCATGGACCCGGCAGAAAATTACGGACTGCTCGCCACCGACCCTTCGGGAAGGGCAACACATCAACTGAATGGAAACCCACTGGAATGGAACAACCGGCCGGCGTTCTATTCCAAAAGCCAACCGGGACCAGCCCATCCCGCTGGCGACGAATGGGACCGGGCCCGTAACCTGCAGGCGCTCTACGTTGATGCCGACGAGGGTTTTCTTTATCTGCGGCTGGTGGTGGGCAGTCTGGCCGCCGGCAAGACAGGTCGCCCAGACTGGAACGAGGTCAATTACCTGATCGGCATCGGGACCGATCCGGGCCACGCCGGCCTCACTTATCTGCCTTTTATCGCTCCGCTGCGGTTTCCGCAGGGAATGACCTTTGCCATCCAGCTGGCAGGACCCGAGGCAAGCCACATCTGGATCGCTTCATCCTATAACCCTTATAAAATCGTTCCGGTCGCCGGGATTCCATCAGAAACCTCGCTCGGGCAGAAGCTGGGCTGGACGCCGGAACTGACCGATTCGGGCACCTTTGAGAGCGAGATCATCGAGCCCAACCGGCGGCGCTTCGGGCGAAACGGGAAATACTTTCCTCCGGAACGTTACGACCGAGGGATGCTCCGATACGGAACGCTGGACCCGGCTTCGCCCGATGACGACTCTTTGGCGGAATGGCATGCCAACGTCCAATCCCACACGATTGACGTGAGGATTCCCTGGGCGTTGCTGTATGTAACCGATCCCTCCACGCTTGGAATCTTTGCCGGCCTCGAAAAGGACGGAACGGTCAGGACGGCCCGGACACCGGGCTTCATCCTGACGGCATTTTCCTACCGGCCTCAGCCGGCGCTCCGGATGCGTCCGATCATGGAGCAGGGGCATCCCATTGCGGATTCCCTGCCGTCGCTTGCGGGCCCTCTGGCGATGTCTCCGAACTCCCTTCGAAAATACGCCTGGGCTCCCTGGACCCGGCCACGATATGTTCTGCGGGAAAAGCGGTCATACGACATTCTTCAGAAGACGCTCCTGGCGCTGCCGAGAACACCCGTCGGAGCCACGCCCATGGCAACGGGTGTGAGAGGGGCGCGGGCACCGAACCGTGGGCATACACCTCTCTTAAAGGGGGAGGACCGCACAGCCGATAAACGTCATGAACCATGAAGGCCCCAAAACCCCGAATTTTACTCCCGATCGTTGCGTTGCTCCTGCTGGGGGGCGGGGCTGCTGGTTACTGGATTCTGCTGAGTCCGGGGAGCGTCTGGGTGCGTTGGGCGCGGGCGGCTTACCCGTCGCGCATCGCAAGGATTACTTTCGGACCTTATCCCAGCGTGAAGGAGTTGCGGAGCTTCAGTGAGAAGGGAGGCAAATACGTTGTCAGCCTTCTCGATCCCCGTTTGCCTTATGAAAAGAAACTGATTGAACGCGAAAAAGCTGAGGCATCAAGAGACGGCCTGATCTTCAAGGATTTTCCCATGGCCAGCGTTTTTGATCATCGCATCTTTTCCGATTACCGCGACGAGGAGCAGGCGGCGGTGGCTTATCTGAAGCTACTGGATGGCCCGGCGTATGTCCACTGCTACCTCGGCAAGCACCGGGTGATTCACCTGCGGAACGCGCTGCTCAAAGCAGGCGTGCCGGCCAGTTACTGGACCCCAAAGGGGAACGGAAAGGAATACTGGGAGATGGTGAACCGGCTGGCGGATGCGCAAAAGGAATTTGAGAAGAAAAACTACGCCCAGGTGATTGCGATTCTCGAGCCCCTTCCCGCCAGGGACGTGGATATCTCCGACTTGAGAGGATGGTCTCATTACCACCTGGGCTTGTATACCGAAGCGGCCGCTGACTTCAAGGCGGGACTGGAGGTGGATTCGGGGAATCCGCGCGATCTGGAGGGGCTGGGATATTGCTACCTTCAGCAGGACAATCCCGTTATGGCTCAGCGTGCCTTCCATCGGGTGCTGAGTCGCGAGCCGCAGAACGAAGGCGCGTTGGTGGGGCAGGGGCTGGCTTTTCTGGCTTTGCAGAACAGGCCCGCCGCAGCCGGGATTTTCCGCCAGGTCCTGGCCATGGATCCCGGCAACGACGAAGCAAAGGACTTGCTAAAAAAGGCCGGGGGCGAATAGCGCAGCATCCTGTGAGGCTGCATTGATCAATCGAGGAATGGGTATGAAGGACTTCAATTTGAAGAGATCTCCGTATGGGACACGGGTTTTTACCGGCGGTTCCGGGCGACCGGGCTGCCGGAGGAAAGGGCTGTGGATGGTCCTGCTTTTCGTGCTTGCGTGTTGCGGCACAGGACCGGCCGTGGCGGGACAAGTGCGGAGCGGCGGGGAATCCCAACAACTCCCTGCGCTCGAGATCCTTGAGCGGGCGCACACTCAGTTCGCTCAGGGAGACTATGCCAGCGCCCGTCGGAACTACCTGAAGGCGCTTCCCGCATTTCCTGAAAATTTTGACATCCTCAGGGACCTTGGATACTGCTATTTCGTGACCGGGCCGAGGGGCTACCAGGAGGCTGCCAGATATTATGTCCGGGCCTATGAAATCAATCCGCGTTCAACCGAAGTTGCCGGCAGACTTTTCCAGTGCTATATGGGACTCAAAAAGTATCAGGAAGCGGCGGCCGTGGAGATGAAGCTGGCCCGGCTGCCGGGCACTCCCGCGGACGTCTGGAAAAGGGCCGCCGAGGCTTATGATGCGGGCGGGGACCGGGCGAACGCCCGCAAGGCGTATCTCGCCTACCTCCAGCGGAAACCCGGCGACCTGCTGGCACGGTGTCAACTGGCGCGTCTGGAGGGGCTGGACAAGAATTACAACGAGGCCGTCCGCCAGTATCGGATTGCCCTTTCCTCAAATCCGAACTTTATTCCTGCGCTGGTGGGAATGGCCCGAATCGACTCCCGGCAAGGCCAGCTAGACACGAGCCTCGAACTCTACAACCGAGTGCTAGGGTTTGAACCCCAGAACAGTGAGGCCCTGTCCGGTAAGGCCTTTGTGCTGCTATGGCAGAAGCGCTACCATCAGGCTCACGAACTTTTTGAAGGCCTTCACCGCCGTTATCCGCAGGACAAAGAAGTGCAACGAGGCCTCGAAGAGGCCCAGCGTGGGATCGAATCACAGGCATTTGCGATCGCCGAGAAAAGCGGCAACGGATCAGAGCTGAGGGGCTACTATCGGCAACAGGCGGCAAAGAATCCGAAAGACGTTGAGGCCTTGGAGGCTTTGACCTCCTTCAGCGCGGACACCCGGAATTGCAGCCAGAGCGCCGACTTTGCCAGGAAGACGATGGAGTCTTCGAACGGTGCCCCTGCTGTTCAGCTTGCCCTGGCCCGGTCGCTGCGGCTTTGCGGGAAATATCCACAAGCGGTTTCCTATTACCGGCAGTATCTCGAGTCGCATCCCGGGTCGAAAGGTGTCCTGTATGAACTGGGCGATACGCTGCGCCTCGCCGGCCGTTTTCCGGAATCGCTTCAGGTTTTTCGACGGCTGGTTCAATTGGACCCCGCGAACGTCGACGCGCAGGTTGGGCTGGGTCAGTCGCTCGCCGCCACCGGCAAGTATGAGGAGGCGCTCGCGTGCTTCAACCAGGTGCTTGAAAAGAACCCTGGTTATTACGACGCCCTGCAGGGCAAGGCTTACGTGTTGTTCTGGAAGGGCGACTACGGTGCATCACAGGCAATCTTTGAAGGGTTGGAAAAAAAGAATCCCAATGACCCTCAAAACTCTGAAGCCCTCAAAGATATTGCGCGGGCGCAAGAGGCCGCTCACTGGGAAGCCTTGCGGCCTGCGGCCAACGCCTCGCCTCAGTCGTGGATTGACTTCTACAGGAAGCGGCTCGAAAGCAACCCGAAAGACCGCCAGGCGCTGAAGGGGTTCGCCTACCAGGAGTCACAGTTGAACCAGAACCAGGCTGCTATTCGGGATTACCGGCAGGTTCTTCAAGTTTATCCGGACGACACGGATTCGAAACTCGAACTGGCCCGCCTGCTGAGCCTTGACCATCAGTATGCCGCGGCTATCAGCCTTTATCACCAGACGCTTCAGCAGGACCCTGAAAATACCAGCGTCCAGGCCAGCCTGGCCCGTGTATATGTCTGGTCCGGCCAGCCTCGGGAAGCATTGAACCTTTACGCCCGTTTACTGAACAAGGACCCTTCCAATACCAGCTACCTGCTTGCGGCCTCGCAGATGGAAATGCAACTGAAGGACTACGACGCGGCCCGGAAGAAGCTGAGCGCGTTGCTGGCTATCGACCCCGCGAACCGGGACGCCCGGCTGGAACTGGCACGCCTGAATACCTACCAGGGGAAATATGACGCGGCACTGACGGATTATGACCTTCTGCTGAAGCGCGACCCGCAGGATCCGGCGGCCCTGCTGGGCAAGGCTCGCATCTCTTTCTACCAGGGAAACCTGCCGGAAGCCAGGACAGCGGCAACCGAGGCGGTTGAGAAGCAACCGAATAATTTCTCTTCGGTTTTCCTTCTGGCCAGCATCGAGCACGCCCAGCACCATCGCCGCAAGACCCTGAGTCTTTTGACGCAGGCGGAAAAGCTGAGCCCGGGCGACGCTCAGGTGGCGACTCTCCGTAACCAGGTGCTCTCCGAAACGCGGGTGACACTGACCACAACGGCGGCCTATACGCGCGAAATCGGACCGCCCAGCCAGGAGAACGGCCGGATCGGCCTGCCCAATGAAGACCTTCGGATGTATACCTATGGAACCACGATTGGAATGAAACTGTTCCCAGCAACAAACTCTTACATCTCCTTTACTTCCGAACCCGCTGACAGCCCCGCCGGTCCGCTACGCGACAGCTTTGGCAATCAGGTCCCGACTGGGATCACCGGCGCCACGGCCCCTTACAGTTTTCTTTACCGTCAGTCGACGCGCCTCGGCCGCCGCCTCACCCTCCGTGGGGGTGCGGGGTTTACCCGTTTCGGACCCGGCGAGAGGGTTCCAATTCCCGGCCAAGCCAGCCTTATCCAGGGGGCGACGCAGCGCCCGGTGGGACTTGCTGGAGTGAGCATCGGCCTCATCCACGGTCTTACCCTCGATCTGGACGCAACAAAGTCGGCCATCACGTATACACCGGTTTCCACACGGCTGGGGGTGATCCGGGACCGCCTGCAAGGGCAGCTCAACTTCTTCTTCAATCCGCGGACGAGCCTGCACGTGGCCTACTGGTACAGTCGATACACATCCGATGATTACTCCCACACCGTGGTGGTGAACGGAGTTTTCCGGGGCGTCGTTATGGCTGACCATGACCAGGAGCGCGGAGGGTCGATCATCTTCAACAGGCAAGTGCTGAATTCCCACAGATTTTCGATGGACCTGGGTTATGAGGGCTTGATCTACGGTTTTGCCGGTCAGGGCCAGAATGTTTTCATGGGTTTTTTTAATCCCAGCTTTTACCAGCGCCACGAATTTGTTCCGCGCATCTATGGACCGCTGTGGGGGCCCTTGGGTTACGACCTGAGCGGGGGGATCGGCGTCCAGCAGACAGGCCGCGGGGCCGCGGTGAAAAACGCCTGGATGGTCAGCCCCAATATTTCGGTGCGCGTCAGCAGGCACTTGAGCCTGATCTTCGGATACACGCATTACAACACAGCGCAGATCCTGGGTCCGCTTCGCGGGAATCAGGTGAGGTTTGGAACCCAGTGGCAGTTTTGATCCGGCCCGTGATTTCTGGTCATGGCGCCGGACTTACTCTCCGATGCCCTGGGCCAGAAATCCTCCATCGACAGGGATCGTCGCTCCGGTAACGAAGCTTGCGCTTTCTGAGGCCAGAAAGATGGCCGAGCCTTTGATTTCCTCTACATGGCCAAAGCGCTTCATCGGCGTGTGCGCAAAGATGGACGCCTTCCGTTCGGGCCGGTTGATGATGTCGCGGTTGAGATCGGTTTCAAAGACGCCCGGAGCGATGGCGTTGACGGTGATGTTGTACTTGGCCCACTCCGCCGCCAGACAGCGCGTGATTTGGAGCACTCCGCCCTTACTGGCCGCATAAGGAGTGACCTCATGCGCACTGACGAAAGAGGCGATCGAGGCGATGTTGATGATGCGACCGTATTGCTGCTCTTTCATCACCCGGCCGACCATCTGGCAGGTGTTCCAGACGCCTTTCAGGTTGGTCTCCATGATCTGATTCCATAAGCTGTCTTCGACTTCAAATGACGGGACCCGTTTTGTCATTCCAGCGGAATTCACCAGGATGTCGATGCGATCCAATTCATCCAGCATCCTGTCGATCACTGCCTGGATCTGGGTCCGGTCTGTCACGTCCCCCGTCATCTCTACAGTTCTTCTTCCAGTGGCCTTGATTTCCCATGCGGTCCTGTGGACTTCTTCAGCCCGGCGGCCCACGGCCACCACATCGGCGCCGGCTTCCGCAAACCCGATAGTGATGGCCTTGCCCAGCCCGCTGGTTCCTCCAAAAACCAGAGCGCGTTTCCCCTCAAGACTCAGCCCTTTGTAAGAATGCAAGCGAGTTCCTTTCCGAAGCCGGATGTGAAAGTGCCATCCTATCATCTGGCCAAAAAACCAGGCAACAAGCAGGAGCCCGTCCCTTGCGCCATTGCCTGGGTGAGTGTTAGGCTTCCCTTTTACTGACACCCGTAGCGAGGCTGGGCGGGCGCTGGGCTCACCTGCAAAACAGGTCTGCGCAGGAACACGAGCGTCCTCATTTCAAACGCTTGAAAGCTGATGGGAGGTTATACCTGAATGGAATTGGAACAACTCACTCGAATGTATGATTTTACAGGGCGAACGGTCGCCATCACCGGAGGGGCGGGAGTTCTGGGGGGTGAGATCGCCCAGGCACTGGCGGGATGCGGAGCCAACGTGGCCATTCTGGACCTGAACCTTGATCCGGCGAAAAGCATCCTGGAAAAGCTGGGATCGCGCGCCAGCCAGGTCATGACCGTGAAAACCAACGTCCTGGACATGGACAGCCTGCGCCAGGCCTCTGAGGCCGTCCTGGAGAAGTTCGGCGCGATTGATTGCCTGGTGAATGCCGCCGGGGGAAACAAGCCCCAGGCCACCACCAGCGCCGACCTTGCTTTTTTCGACTTGCCGGCTGACGCCCTGCGATGGGTCTTTGATCTCAACATCATTGGGACCGTCCTGCCTTCGCAGGTGTTTGGCAAGATCATGGCGGAAAAAGGTGAGGGGACCATTCTCAACATTTCTTCCATGAACGCGTTTCGTCCCCTCACGCGCATCCCGGCCTATTCGGCCGCGAAAGCCGGGGTCAGCAACTTTACCCAGTGGTTGGCAGTGCATCTGGCGCAGTTGTATTCCCCGAAGATTCGCGTCAACGCCATCGCGCCGGGTTTCTTTTTGACCCAGCAGAACAGGTTTTTGCTGACCGATGAGAAGTCGGGCGAATTGACCGCGCGCGGCAAATCGATCATCGACCACACGCCGATGGCCCGTTTCGGCAATCCGGAAGACCTGTTCGGTGCCGTCCTGTGGCTGCTCTCGCCCGCTTCAGCATTCATTACCGGAGTTATTGTGCCGATCGACGGTGGTTTTTCCGCGTATAGTGGAGTTTAGGGGCAACGGAGTTCGAAATCAGAAGCGCAGCCAGGCAATAAAGTAAGTTCGTAAGGAGGCAATGGATGGCCATTGGACTAGGATTTGCGGACCGCCATCTGACCAGCGAGGAAATCAGCCGGACGGTTCACGAAGGTCTGGGCACGCTGGCCGTTGACGGCAAGCGCGTGCTGATCATCATCCCGGACGGCACCCGCACCATGCCCATGCCGCTGATGTTCGATTTGTTCGAGCGGGAGCTAGCCGCGCGCGTGGCTGCCCTCGATTACCTGGTGGCGCTCGGCACACACCCCATGATGAGCGACGAGCACCTCGGCAAGCTGGTGGGGCGGCAGGTGGTGGACGGAAAGGCCGGGAAGAGCAACATCTTTAATCACCACTGGGAAAGGCCGGAAACCTTCGTGACGCTTGGCGTGATTCCGGCGCAGGAAATTGGCGAGATCACCGGCGGCGTGCTGGAAAAGGAGATTCCAGTCCGGTTGAACAAGATGATCCTCGACTATGACCAGATCATCATCTGTGGGCCGGTTTTCCCGCACGAGGTTGTCGGCTTTTCCGGCGGCAACAAATACTTTTTCCCGGGCATCGGCGGATCGGAAATTATCAACCAGACTCACTGGACCGGCGCGTTGATGACTAACTACAAGATTATCGGCGCCGGCTATACGCCCGTGCGGGCTATCATTGACCGCGCTGCCGGTATGATTGACCGGCCCGTGGCCTGCTTTGCGCTGGTGGTCACACACGGCGGTGTTGAGGGGCTCTACTTTGGTTCGGCGCAGGAGGCCTGGAAAGCCGCATCTGACCTCTCGGCGCGCAAGCACATTATCTATGTCAAAAAGCCCTTCAAGCGCGTGCTGTCTGTGATGCCGACGCTCTACGACGATCTGTGGACTGGCGCGAAAGGGATGTACAAGATGGAGCCGGCAGTAGCCGACGGCGGGGAAGTGGTGATCTATGCGCCGCACATCACCGAGGTCAGCTACACGCACGGCAGGATCATCGAGGAGATCGGCTACCACTGCCGCGACTACTTCCTGGCGCAGTGGGATAAGTTCAAGGACTATCCCGGCGGCGTGCTGGCGCACTCGACTCACGTGAAGGGGCTGGGCACGTATGATGCGGCAACCGGCAAGGAGACGCCGCGCATTCAGGTGACCCTGGCGACGGGGATTTCCAAAGAGCGCTGCGAGCGCATCAACCTCGGTTACCTTGATCCGGCTGGCGTCAACCTGGAAGAATGGAAAGATCGTGAAGACGAAGGCATCCTGCTGGTCCCGCGCGCCGGCGAGATGCTCTATCGCGTCCAGGAAAGCGCCTCAAAAGCCGCCCAGGGCTGAACGCGATAGCCTCTCTTAGCCCTGCAGGTGCTCGGCCAGCCAGACGACGTATCGGCTGTTGCGTTGCCGCACTTCTGCCAGAAGGTCCTCCGGCAGTTCGTCAATCTTCTCTTTGAAAAAGCGCCGGTCGCCGTCGGGTGAATCCACGTCCCGGCTGCCCACCATGTTTCCCAGCCAGAAAACCAGGAAGAGATTGCCGTCCACGCGGCCGCGCGACGCATCACCGAGGCTGTATTCAAGGCCCATGGAAACGTACTTGGCGGCCAGCTCGCTTTCATAGCCAAAAGCTCCGGTCGCGGCAAAATCATTGGCCCGCTTCACCATCCGCTCATAAAGCTTCCGCCAGTGGGAGCCCGCCGGCTGGCTTCGCAGCACGTCGAAGAGCTGCAATTGAAGCTCGCCGGAGATTTTGTAATTCACACGGCCCGCCGTTGATTTTCCGATCCGCTCCAGGACCTCCTGCTGTTTTCCGCTGCCGGAGTGAATGCTCAGCGTGGTGTCAAAACTCCTGGCCACGTCGGCCAGTTCGGCAACGCGAGCCGCAAGTTCTTCCAGGGGCTTTCCGCCGAATTCTTCTTCCACCCGGCCCGGAAGCTCCGGCCACATCTTGTGATGGCAGTAGTCCATCAGGCCAACGCCGTCCGCCGGCGAGGTGGCCATCGCCACCGGGTAGGCCTGACGTTTCTTGAAGCCCAGGTTAGGAGGGCAGAGCTGGGCGGCCCTGCCGCGCGCCTTGAGCCAGTGCATGTAAAAAAGGAGCTCCTTGGCAGTGGTCAGCGTCTCGGCTTCATCAATCGAAGGTTCAAAATCGAACGAGGTGTCCAGGCCGGCTTCGGACTTGGCCTTGATGATGTAATCGTAAAGCTCTTCATTGAGCTTCAGACTCTGGCCGAACTTGACGCCCAGCCGGAGAATTTCCTGCTCGCTGAAAGCATATTTTCTGCCGCCGAGTTCGAAAGGTTTTGAGAACTCACTGCGCAGCCATTTCCGCTCCTCATCGGAAAACATCTGCTGGAACTTCTCGCCGACCGCGGAGTCTCCCCAGGGGTCCGGATGGCGGGGGTCGGCCTGGAGCTCGAACATGCGGGAGGTATCCGTAGTGAACTTGGTGTAGCCGGCAGCGTGGCGGATGGCCGTCCTGACCATCTCAACCGACCGCGCAATTTCCTCCGCGCTGTTGCCGGAAACGATGAAGTGGTCGGCTTCGGCGTTGTAACCTTCGCGCCATCCGGATCGAATGGCGGCCCACAGGCCGGTATGGTAGAGATGCCGGATGGAAACTAGTGTGTGCCCGGTTGCCACTGGGTTCTCGCCGTCACGCTGCGCCAGAGCGTCCTCGGTGGTCATTTCGCGAGTCGCAGAGAGCTGAACGGTTGAGGCCATGTTGACGTGCAGCCTGTCCAGAATGGTCCGGTAGGCGTTGAAGACAGCGGGCAAACTGATTTCCGGATGACGATTGCCGGCCGCGACGGCAGGCTGCGAACGCTGTGGCCTGGGAAGAAAAGCTCTGTCAACCTGTTCGGCGAACTTCCGGATGGATTCATGATCATGGCTGCTGAAAGGAATGAAGCTGAGGAGTATTTCTTTTCCCTCAACCTGGACGCGCTCTGTCCGGACGGGTTCAGCCAGCAGTTTGCCTGCCGCCGACGAGTCCATGGCCAGGTGCATCAACAGAGGCGTGCTTTTCCCTTCCGCAACGGCATCCACCGCAAGATAGTAGCTCGAGGCATGGGCGGGATCATTTGCGAGAGATCCTGCATGGGGTCTGAGCGAGGTCAAGCCGAGGTCTGAGAGTTTGTTCCCAAGAAGCTCACGGAGCTTTGCGTCGACTGGGTTGTCCCTGGTGTGCTGGCAAATGCCGGCTGCAATCTGGCCGGCTTCGGTGGTATTGAACTGAGGTTCCATAGCTCTCCTGAATAAAAATTGATGTCACAATCTTACACCCTGAGTTTGCGCGGGCGGTAGGCGCGTTATCGGGCTGGTCCCATTTTGCTACTCGGAATGCGCGGTGCGTCCCTGGATCTGGTCGATGGCATGGGGAAGGACTTCGATGATGCTTTCGAGCGATTCCCGTGCCCCCCGCGGGCTTCCCGGAAGGTTCACGATCAGTTTGCGCTTCCGCACCCCGGCGATGGCGCGCGACAGGGCTGCGAGAGGAGTATTCCTGGTCCCCTCGGCGCGCATCAACTCCGCGAGGCCAGGGACTTCGGTTTCGATAACGGAACGGGTGGCTTCCGGGGTGACGTCGCGCGGGCTGAGGCCCGTTCCGCCGGAAGTAAAAATCGCGTCGCAGTCTTCGCATTCTGTCCAGGCCATCAGCCGGTCGCGGATCTGGTCGAATTGGTCGGGCAGAACTTCCAGCGCGGCTACCTGCCAGCCGTGTGATTCAAGAAGTTCACGGACGGCGGGCCCGGACCGGTCTTCCCGCTTTCCCTGGGCGGCCAGATCGCTCAAAACCAGAATTCTTGCGCGCAAATTGAGTTTCCCTTAACGGACCCGATCCACTACAGAATGATTCCTGATGGTCTCCGACGCACCTGCCGTCCACTTAGTTTGCGTCGTGATTTGCCTCGTCCAGCAGGCGGAGGCCCTCCATCAGCAGGCCCTGGGTTGACATGGTTGTGGTGTGTTCGCTGGAAGATTTCGTGAAGTCCACTTCCCATTCGCCGTCGGCCCATGTCAGCACTTTGTAAACAGCTTCGTTTCCTGTGAGAGGGCCGCACTGGGCATGGGTCACCTGGCCCTGATTAAAATAGAGGCTGCAGGTTTCCTGCCCGGAGCGCAGCAGGAGCGTGCAGGTTTTTCGTCCCTGTTCGAGTGACTGCATCCAGTCGATCAGGCTCATCTCGCTCAGCAGGCCGGCGGTGGTTCCTCCGCGCATCTGTAAATTCTCCATCTTCCTTCCGTACAGCCTTGCGGTGATGTGCCGGACCTGGCGGGAGAGTTCCTGCACGAAGAAGGGCTTGACGAGGTAGTCTTCAACGCCTTCCTCTACGGTACGAAGGCGCTCGTCGATGTCCTTTTGCGACGCCAGGAAAACAAAGGGAATTTGCGAGGTCTCGTCCCTCTGCCGCAGGTTTTCGAATAACTCCAGCCCGTTCATCCGGGGCATGGAGTAATCGGAGATGATCAGGTCCGGCTGAATCTTTGCGGCCTTTTGCAGCGCATCGGCGCCGTCCGTGGCCGTAGTCACGTCTCCACATTTTTCGAGACTCTGGCAGAGAAGCTTCAGGATGGTCGGGTTGTCATCCACCACCAGAATCTTGAACGCCGCCGGCATCAGGCCAGTCCTTTCCTTCGGATATTAATGAGTGCAGAAACGGGTTCGCCTATTTTGAAGCGCGAAATTCGCCGGACTTCCCGCCGCTCTTGTAGAGAAGCTTCAATTCCGTAATTTCGATTTCATGATCGACGGCCTTGCACATGTCGTAGACCGTCAGCGCCGCAACGGCGGCGCCCGTCAAGGCTTCCATTTCGACGCCCGTCGAACCCGTCGACCGCACCGTCGCAGTAATCAATATGCCATTCTTGCAGAACTCGGCGCGAACATCAATGTGGCTTAATAGCAGGGGATGACAAAGCGGGATCAGGTCTGCCGTGCGCTTGGCCGCCGCAATTCCTGCCACCCGCGAAATCTCAAGCGGGTCGCCCTTGGGATTGCTTCTGATTTTCTTCAGGGTCCGAGGCTTCATTTTAACCAGCACGCCGGCGATGGCCTGTCGGTGCGTCTCCGGCTTTGCGGAGACGTCAACCATGCGCACCCGCCCCGCGGGGTCATAGTGGCTCAAGGGCCTGGATTTTGCAGCCGCTTTTTTCTTTTTCGACTCTTTTGCCATCGTATTCTCAGACTAGAACCTCTTAGCTTGCCATCGGCATCACGTCCACCCAGTCACCGCCAGCGGGCGAGGGTTGTTCAGCATGGACCACCAGAAAGCCGTTGGCTTCTGCAACCCCCACCAGATCGCCTGAACCCTGCCAGCCGACAAGGCTGACAACCGGTTCGGCATCACGCGTATCAATCCTCGCCGGCATAAAGGTGGTCAACCCTGCTTTATGGTGTACTGATTTTGCGAGCCGTGCCCGGAGGAAGCGCGGGCGCTCGAATTCGCTTCCCATCAGCATGCTGATCGCGGCTCGGGCGAACAGGTTGCAGGTCACAAAGCTGGACACGGGATTTCCCGGCAGCCCGAAAAAGAACTTGCCCTGCACTCGCCCGAAGACCAGGGGTTTGCCGGGCCGGATGGCGACACTTCGAAAATAGAACTCCGCGCCCAGCCCTTCGAGGACGTCTTCAACAAAATCGTACTTTCCCATGGAGACTCCGCCGCTCAGCAGGAGCATATCGGCATTCAGCCCCTTCTCGATGAGTTTTCGCAACGCGTCTTTCCGATCCGGGCCAATGCCAATTTCCCATGGAGTCCCGCCCGCCGAAGCCACCACGGCCGCCAGCATTGCGGAATTGCTGTTTCGGACCTGGTACCATTCGGGCTTTCGGCCTATCGGGACCACTTCGTCTCCCGTCGGAAGGATGGCGACTCGCGGCCGGACATACACGGCCACCTCCTCCTTGCCTACGGAAGCGAGAAGCCCGACCTCACCGGCCCGAAGTCGCCTGCCCTTCGAGAGGACCGGCTGACCGCACCGGGCCTCGCTCCCTTTGCGAACGACATTCTCGAAAGACGTGATCGGCTTTTCAATCTCGACTTTGTCGTCCTGGGTCCGAGTGTACTCAACCATGACCACGGCATCCGTGCCGGTGGGCAGCGGCGCTCCGGTCATGATGGAGGCGCAATGGCCGGACCCGATCTCTGCCTTGAAGTATTCACCGGCGCGCACCTCTCCATCCAGGGTGAGCACAGTGTCTGCCTGTGCCACGTCCTGGGACCGTACGGCGAAGCCATCGCGTGTGGAGCGGTCAAAGGGAGGATAATCGCGGTCGGCATGGACGTCTTCTGCAAGGATACGGTCCCATGCCTGACCGAGAGAGACGATCTCCGTTGCAGGAATCATGCCGGCAGCCGTAAGCCGGGCCTCAATTTCCGAAAGCGCCTGCTCAAAGCTCAACATCTCTGTAACTGCGGGCGTCCCTGGCATCATCGGTCCGTGCTCACCGGCAGCAAAGCTTCGCCGGAATCCCGATTATTTTGAAGTGATGAGATGAGCGAGCTGGCTTTCGTCGCGCCAAATGGTCTGTTCGCGCTCGGGTCCCGTTGAAACCATGGCAATTTCCACTCCCACCTGTTCAGAAAGGAAATGCAGGTAGTCCCGTGCCTTTTGAGGTAGCTTCGAGAAATCCTGCAGGCCGAAAGTCGATTGTTTCCAGCCGGGGAGAACGCGATAGTGAACCTTGACCTGATCGATAATGTCGACGTCGGCCGGAAAACTCGTGAACCGCTTCCCTTCGTACTCGTATTCCATGCCCACCGGGATTTCGTCAAGTGTGTCCAGGATATCGAGCTTGGTGATGATCATGGCGCTCAGCCCGTTCACCCTGGCTGCATAGCGTGCTGCCGGCACGTCGAACCAGCCGCAGCGGCGCGGGCGGCCCGTCACGGCTCCGTACTCGCTTCCCCTGGCCCTCAATTCCTCGCCGCCATCGCCGGGAATTTCCGTTGGAAAAGGCCCACTGCCCACACGTGTTGTATAAGCTTTTGAGATTCCAATGACCGTGCCGATGCGGGTGGGTCCCACACCGGTGCCGGTCGATGCTCCTCCTGCCGAGGAGTTTGAGGATGTTACAAACGGATAGGTCCCGTGATCAATATCCAGCAACGTGCCTTGTGCTCCTTCAAACAGGACGCGTTTGCCGCGGTCGATTTCGTCGTTGAGATATTCCGACGTATCAACCAGCATCGGAAGCAACTCGCGGGCTTTCTCGATATACTCACCGATCCACTCGTCGCTGCCGAAGGGGGCGCCGTCAAACAACGCTGAGGCGATCCGGTCCTTTTCCGAAAGCACGGCCTTGCATTTGCGGAGGAAGGCATCGGGCTTGCGCAGGTCGCCGGTGCGCAGTCCGCGCCGGCCGGATTTGTCTTCGTAGGTGGGGCCAATCCCCTTGGCGGTGGTGCCGATCTTGCCCACGCCGCGCGCCTGTTCTGCCGCCAGCTCGTGGCTGCGGTGGTAGGGCATGATCAGATGGGCGCGGTCGCTGATTTTCAGCCTCTCGCGGGCATTGACTCCGTTGCTTTCGAGCCCGTCAAGTTCCTGGAGCAGAGCCTCCGGGTTGATAACGACTCCCTGGCCGATCACGGCGATTTTGCCCGGCCGCAGGATTCCCGTCGGAACCAGTTGCAGAATGAATTTCTTGCCGTTGGCAACCACCGTGTGGCCGGCATTGGCGCCACCCTGATAGCGGGCGATGATGTCGAAATGCTCTGAAAGAGAGTCGACAATCTTGCCCTTGCCTTCGTCGCCCCATTGGAGGCCGACGATGGCAACGTTGGTATTTCCCTCGCTTGTTTTCATGCTTTTAGATATCTGCCTTCTTCGTCACATTGTATCCTGATTAAGAGAACGGCTGGGCTGCTCGACACAAAAAAACCTCCCCTGTTCGGAAGCAGGGGGAGGACCTCCAGATCCTGTCGGTTCTTCCGGGTGAAACAAAGCTAGAGATTCTTGTCCAGCAGCTTGGCCAGATTGTCTTTTGATGTTGTTCCGACAAGCTGCTCCTTGATTTCCCCGTTCTTGAATAACAGTAACGTAGGAATACTTCGGATATTGTAGCGGCTTGTGACCGACTGGTTCTGGTCCACATTCAGCTTCCCGACTTTTGCCCGGCCGGCATATTCGCCTGCAATCGCTTCAACCGCAGGCGCAATCATGCGGCACGGTGCACACCACTCGGCCCAGAAGTCCACAAGCACCGGCTTGTCAGACCCCAGGACTTCCTGCTCAAAATTCTGGTCGCTAAACTCCAGGATGTTACCTCCAGCCATCTTTTGAATCCTCCAGGTAAAACGAATTTTAAGAAGATGAAATAACTTTGGATGCCGTTGCTTGAGTCCTGCTGGCATAAAGGCTTTCGTAGAGGCTCGCGTATTGACTGGCCGATTGCGTCCATGAAAAGTCTTCCTGCATGCAGTTTTGCTGCAACTTGAACCAGGCATCCCTGTCGCGGAAGGTGGCAATTGCCCGCTGGAGACACGCAAGCAATGCTACCGGCGAGTACTGCCGGAATCTGAACCCCGTTCCCCTTTCGCCATCGAAAGGCTGAACCGTATCATCGAGGCCGCCGGTCGCCCTGACCACCGGCACTGTACCATACTTCATGCTGTAGATCTGGTTCAGCCCGCAGGGCTCATAGCGCGAGGGCATCAGGAACATATCCGCGCCCGCCTCGATCTGGTGGGCGAGAGCGTTGTCATAGGCCACCTGGACCAGAAACTTCTCCGGATATTTCTCCGCCAGCGAACGGAACAGTTCTTCGTATTCCGGCTCACCCGTCCCGAGCGCCGTGATGTAAAGGTCTTCCCTCATCAGCTCATCGGCGACTTGGGCGATCAGGTCGAATCCCTTTTGCCGGACAAACCTTGATACGATGCCGAGGACCGGGCGGTCCAGGTCGGGATTCTGTACGCCCAGCTTTTGAAGCAGCAACTTTTTGCAGATTTCCTTCCCCTTCATGTCCCCCGGGTTGTAATTCGCCGGAATCAATTTGTCCGTGGCGGGATTCCAGTCTTCGTAGTCCACGCCGTTCAGAATCCCCACCAGATGATCAGCCCGGCTTCGCAAGACGCCTTCAAGTCCGTGACCGAATTCGTCGGTCTGGATCTCCTCGGCATATTTCCGGCTCACGGTGGAAACAAAATCTGAAAAGACCATTCCGCCTTTCAGCAGGTTGACCTTGCCGTAATATTCCAGGCCTTCGATCCTGAACAGGGTCTTATCGATGGATATTCGAGGCATAATTTCGGGAGGGAAAAGTCCCTGATATCCGATGTTATGGATGGTGAACAGTACCGACGTATTTTCATAGAAAGGGTCGTTCGCGTAAAGGCTCCGCAGGTAGACAGGGACGAGGGCAGATTGCCAGTCATGGCAGTGAATCACCGCCGGCGGTGTGGACGAACGCTTGAGGAATTCCAGCGCCGCCATTGAAAACGCCGCGAACCGCTGGGCGTTGTCGGGATAATCCTTGCCGTTCTCCATGTAAAGCTGGTCACGGTCAAACAATTCCGGACAATCCATCAGATAGGTCCGGACACCGTTTGCCTCGCCGCCAATCTGGATGGACGCAAACTTGAAGCCACCGGAGAGAGGAACCGTGACGCTCCCTGCGCCCGGGACCACGGCTCCGGGCTTTGTGATCTTGTAGCGGGGAAGAAAGACTTCAACTTCGTAGCCCAGGGATGCCAGCGCCCTGGGCAAAGCACCCACCACGTCGGCCAGACCCCCGGTTTTCGAGTAGGGCACACTCTCAGATGCTACAAAGACTATTTTCATGGGGATGATCCATTGAATTTGCTACATACACTTAATAGGCTAAATTAGAGGATGGAGCCAGCAAAGTCAAGGTTCTGGCTTCGAACCGCGCAGGAAGGAAAAGGCAGGATCGTAACTTAGTCGAACCTCTGTGTTGCTAACTTCTTATGGTTAAACGCCGACGGCCGAAGCTGGGACAGCACTTTCTGTCTGACCCCCGTTATTGCTCGCGCGTGGCTGAGGCTCTTGAGCTGCGTCCTGATGACCTCGTCATCGAAATTGGCCCGGGGCATGGCGCTGTGACAGGATTGCTGGCCTCGCGCGCGCGCGACGTGGTGGCCGTCGAGCTCGATTCCGAACTGGTGGACGAACTTCGGCAGAACTTCCGCCAATCGCCCCACGTGGAAATTATTCACGGCGACGTTCTCCTGACGGACCTTGGGGAGATTTGCCGTCGTCACAACGTGGAAGGGTGCCACATTTTCGGCAACCTTCCTTACTACATTACTTCACCGATTATTCATCATGTGCTGGGATTTGCCGGGCAGGTTCGCGCCATGGGGTTGCTGGTTCAGCGCGAGGTTGCGGAACGGCTGGTGGCGCAGCCCGGGTCGCGCGATTACGGTTACCTCACGGTTTTCACCCAACTCCATTCTTCGGCTCAAGTGGTTTTCCATATTCCGCCCGGGGCTTTTTCTCCACCGCCCAGGGTCCACTCAGCCTTTGTGCGATTTGAGGTGCGCCCAGGCAGGCGGGCCGAAAGCCTGAAAGATGAGCAAAAGTTCCTGCGGTTCCTGAAACAGTCCTTTGCTCACAAGCGGAAGAAGCTTCTGAATTGCCTTGCCCCCATGTATTCACGGCAGAGAGTTGAGGCACAACTTGAACGGCTCGGATTGCCCTCGCAGGTCCGTGCTGAAGAGCTTTCGCTTGAGCAGTTCGTTGCGCTCTTTTCGAGCCTTCGCGAAGGCATTGAGTAACGATGGGCAGGCGTGGTCTCGGCGTGCAGATGTCGACTCTCCGGGCTCCCCGGAGCTATGATAAGATTTCGACGTAAGTGAGGAGGTATTAACATCTCAAATTCTGGTAACAAGTTACGAGCAATTCCCCTCGGAGGCCTGGGGGAGTTCGGCATGAACATGATGGTCTTTGAGTATGGTGACCATGCCGTTGTGGTTGATTGCGGCGTGATGTTTCCGGACGCAGAACTGCCCGGCGTGGACATCATTATTCCCGACATCACTTATCTCCGCCAGATTCAGGGCCGGATCAGGGCCATTCTTCTCACCCATGGCCACGAAGACCACATTGGAGCGCTGCCCTATGTGCTGGACGAGATCGACGCTCCTGTTTACGGAACTTCGTTCACTCTGGCGCTGGCAAAGGCAAAGCTGGTGGAGCACGGCCTGGAAGACAGCGTCGTGATGCGTGAGATGAAGCCTGCCACGCCTTTTGACATCGGGCCGTTCCACGTGGAATTCATTCATCTTACCCACAGCATTATTGAGGCGGGCGCGCTGGCCATTACGACGCCTGCGGGAACCATCATTCACACGGGTGACTTCAAGTTTGACCCCACGCCGATGGATGGGCGTCAGAGTGATCTGCACACGCTGGCAGATTACGGGCGCAAGGGAGTTCTGGCGCTGTTCTCAGATTCCACCAACGTCGAGCGGCCCGGCATCACGCCTTCTGAGCGCGCCGTTCGTGAGCGCCTCTCTGAAATTATGACGGCTGCCAAAGGGCGTGTTCTGATCACATGTTTCTCCACTTCCGTCCACCGCCTGCAAATTGTGGCAGACCTTGCCCATGAGCGTGGACGCCGGCTCTGTTTTCTGGGCCGCAGCATGGTCCAGATCGCGGAAATTTCTCAGCAAATGGGGAAACTCCGCATTCCGCCGGGTTTGCTGGTGGCGCAACAGGAACTGAAGAATTTGCCGCGGTCTGAGGTTGTCCTGGTCCTCACCGGCAGCCAGGGGCAACCCATGGCGGCGCTTCCCCGGGTTGCCGTCAACCGCCACCGCTGGGCATCGGTTGAGCCCGGCGATGAAGTTGTGATTTCCGCCCGCGTCATTCCGGGAAACGAAAAGTCCATCTTCCGTATGATCGACCATCTGTATCGCCGAGGCGCCCATATTCATTACGATGACGGCAGCCAGCCGCCTGTCCATGTTTCCGGGCATGGCAGCGCGGAGGAGGCGAATCTGATGCTGAGCCTGGTTCGGCCACGCTTTTTTGTGCCCGTCCACGGCGAATATCGCCAGCTTTTCCAGCATGCGGAAGCCGCCAAGCGGCTGGGGATCCCGTCTGAAAACGTCTTTCTGCTTGAAAGCGGTGACGTTCTGGAATTTGACGGCAAGGGAGCAAAGAAAGCTGATCGCGTCAAGGTAGGCCGCATATGCATTGATGTCGGGACGCTCGACGAGGTCGGCGATGTCATTCTGAAAGAAAGGCGCCACATTTCAGAGGATGGCATCGTGATTCCTATTCTGGCCATCAATGAGCACACCGGGAAGCTTGAGGTTCCTCCGGAAATCGTTTCGCGTGGCTTTATTCCGATGGAGGAGGCGCCGGACCTGGTGGAGAGCGCCCGCCAGGTGATTTTCAAGACCATCGAGGTCTCCAATCGCGAGGAGATTGCTGACTGGGGCGTCATCAAGGAGAAGATTCGCACCGCTTTGCGCCGCCATTTCGATCAGGAAACAGGCAAGCGTCCCATGGTGCTGCCGGTCGTCCTGGAAGTCTGAGCGCTGTATCTGTGGGTTTCGCCAGCCCCCGGCAATATTCCTGGTGGTCCCATGCCCGGAATATTCGTTGTTTGCGTACGACACCGGGCGTGGTAGTATTTGTGAACGGATGGGGATTGCGCCACCGCGTCCTGTGCCGTGCCTGAGGCATGGCGAAAAACATTCCTAGAGCCACGCACCTGCGGCGGGGAGGGCGACCGCGGGGAGCGAGTTTTCCCGGAGAAAATTCGGCGCATGCCAACCTCCTCTTCAACTGCCAAAAGGGACCTTTCCAGGAAGTCATCCAGCCCATCTCTGATGGGGTCGGAGCGCTTTGCTGAATTGGTGGGCTTTCTGTTGTTGATTCTGGGCCTGCTGGTTCTGTGCAGCCTGGTCTCCTATTTTCCCCGTGACCCTTCTTTGGATACGAGTGGGCAGGCTGCGGGAGCCATCCACAACTGGATCGGCCTGACGGGGGCTTATGGCGCCGATTTTCTGGAGCAATTGCTGGGTTGGTCGGCTTTTCTGGTTCCCGTATCTCTGTTTTTTGTGGGCTTCAGGCTGATTCGGACGAGACCCCTGGAGTCTCCCCGTTCCAAAATGTTTGGGCTGGTGTTGTTGATTTTGTCCCTCGGTGCCTTGCTGAGCCTGTTTCCTTATACTCCGCAGATCCACGGGGTGATTCACGGAAGCGGCCTGGTGGGATACCTGGTGGCCATCGGTCTGGTCAATGTCTTGAATCCCCTGGGCGCCGCGATTGTTGCCGGAGCCCTGTTTTTGACTTCTCTGTTCCTGGTCACCCGGTTTTCTTTTTCAGCCCTGCTGGCCATCCTTCAAAACCGTTTTGCATTTATTGGAAGACTGCTCGCCCGCTGGCAGGACTGGCGCGAAAAGCGCCGTGCTGAGCGCTTGCGGCGCCAGATTGAACGGACGAAGGCTGCGGGCAGGCAGCCTGTGGTGATGCAAGAGGCGCGTCAACTCTCGCCGCGCACGGAAGCGAAAAATGAGCCTCCTCGGATGACAGCCAGCCAGCCGGCTCCGCCGGTTATGGAAGGGCGCGGCACACTGGTCCCCGAGATCATCGAGCGCTCACACGCGAGTCCATCCGCGGGCGTGGAGGATGAAGTCGCGCCCAAGCCGCCGAAGCTTTCCGGCCGAAACCGCGGCCGCTATCAGCTGCCCAGTACCGCGCTGCTGCGGCCGCCTGACCCTGAAGAGAGAATCGATGAGAACGAGCTGAAAGCCCGCGCCCTCAGGCTGACGGAGAAGTTTGCTGAATTTGGGGTTACTGGAGCGGTCACCCAGATCCATCCCGGCCCTGTCGTTACCACCTACGAATTCAAGCCGGAAGCGGGTATCAAGTACAGCCGCATCGTGAACCTTGCGGACGATCTCTGCCTTGCCTTGAAAGCCGAATCGATTTTGATCGAGCGCATTCCAGGCAAATCAACCGTCGGCATTGAGGTGCCCAACGCGCATCGGGAGACGATCCATCTGCGCGAAACGCTTGAGTCAGGCGAATTCAACGGTCACAAGTCCAAGCTGGTTCTCTGTGTGGGGAAAACCGTTAAGGGGGAGATCCAGGTCACCGACCTTACCCAGATGCCTCACCTGCTGATCGCCGGATCAACGGGGAGTGGCAAGAGCGTTGCGGTCAACTCTTTTATCGTCTCCATCCTCTACAAGGCGACGCCCGATGAAGTCAAGGTGATCCTGATTGATCCCAAGCGGCTGGAACTGAACCTCTATGAGGGTATTCCGCACCTCTTTACGCCTATCGTGACGGAGCCCAAGCTGGCTGCCAATGTTCTGCGCCGGGCTACGATGGAGATGGAACGGCGGCTGAAATTGCTGGCCGAGCAGGGTGTGCGGAACATTGAACAATACAACAAGCTGTTCGAGAAAACCTCGACGCTGGACCTGTTTGACACCGATCCCGAACGCAACCGGCCCCTTCCCTACATCATGATCGTCATCGATGAACTGGCAGACCTGATGATGGTCGAGCCGCAGGGTGTCGAGGAATCCATCACGCGTCTGGCCCAGATGGCCCGCGCGGTGGGCATCCATCTGATTCTTTCAACCCAGCGGCCCTCGGTGGACGTGATTACCGGTTTGATCAAGGCGAACCTGCCCTCGCGGATTGCGTTCCGGGTAGCGTCGAAAGTGGACTCCCGGACCATTCTGGACTCGAACGGCGCGGAAGCGCTGCTGGGCCGCGGCGACATGCTTTTCCTGCCGCCCGGGTCGGCGCGGCTGGTTCGCATGCACGGCGCGCTGGTTACCGAAAAAGAGATCGACAAAGTTGTCGAATGGTGCAAGCAGCAATGCGCCCCGGAGTACAACGAAGAATTCCTCAAGCCTGTCCGGGACAAGGATGACCGCAGCATCGACCTGGATGACGAAACGGACGCTTCAGAGCTGGACGCCGTTTACGAGGATGCTGTTCGCGTGGTGGTCGAATCCGGCAAGGCATCCACTTCGCTTTTACAGCGCCGCCTGCGGCTGGGATACGGACGGGCCGCCCGTCTATTGGACCTGATGGAGCGTGACGGGATTATCAGCCCCCCGGATGGGTCCAAGCCCCGGGAGGTCTTGAAGCGCCCGGACTGGGTGCGGGAAATAGACGAACCCCTGCGGTAACCGGGTGTCACTGCAAGCGAACCCCCGAATAAATTCTTCCGACTGGATTTAAGGTCTCACCCTGCCTGCCTTTTTCCCTTGCAGGGAAAACGTGGCCCCATCTTCCAAAGCTCGAACCCACCCGGCAAGGCGCTAAAAGTCAATCAGGGTTTTGGGAGGGACCGCTGCGCGAATGGCATTCAGGATGGCGAAAAGATCGATGACTTCCTGGCAGATGGCTCCGGCAACCGGCGGCAGATGGCCTGTGGCGGCAAAAAACATTCCCACAACGCTCAAAGCCATGCCGCCCAGGGCGCTCTGGAGGGCAATGGCCCGCATCCGCCTGGCGATGTGGAAGAATTCATCCACCTTCTCCAGAGAGGTGTCCATGATCACGGCGCCGGCAGATTCCGAGGTGATGTCACTGTTCTGTCCAAACGCTATACCGATCGAGGCCGTCATCAGGGCGGGCGCATCATTGATGCCGTCGCCAAGGAAAAGCGTCTTGGCCTCCTGCGTGGCCTTGCGGACCAGCTCAACTTTTTCTTCGGGGCTTTGAGAGGCATAGACCTCTTTCACGCCAACCAGGTCTGCCAGATATTTCACTTCACTTTCCCGGTCGCCTGAAACCAGCATCAGCTTGCGAAAACCGTGCTTCCTGCCCAGATGCTGCACGAAGGACTTGCTTTCTTTCCGGGGGGCGTCACGGAAAATGTAAGTCGCGGCGTAGGCGCCATCGAGAGCAATCTCGCAGGACAGCCCTCCCGAAAGCGGAGGGAAAGAAGTTTCAGGGGTTCCAAACTCTTTGATCAGCGTCGCGCGGCTGGTGATGCGAATGGATCTGCCCTGGACCTCTGCCTGGAGGCCGCGGCCGGCTGCTTCGCTGATCCTGGCGGCGTGAACGAGTTGCAGGTTGGCATCTTGTGCGGCACGAAGAATGGCTCGGGCCAGGGGATGCTTGGAGTATTGTTCGACGTCCGCAACCAGCTGTAAGACTTCCATCGGGTCAAAGCCGGGAGCAACGATTTGCTGTGTCAGGTGCGGCAGGCCGTAAGTGAGCGTCCCGGTCTTGTCAAAGATGATGGTCCGGCAGGTATCGAGTTGCTCCAGGACCGACGGGTCCTTGACAACAATTCCGCGGCGGGCAGCCAACGAGATGGAGCCGATGATGCTGACCGGAATGGCAATCAGCAGAGGGCAGGGCGTCGCAATCACCAGGACGGCCAGAAAACGCACGGCTTCTCCACTCCAGGCCCAGGCGATCAGCGCCATGGCCACGGCAATGGGCGTATAGTAGGCGCCCAACTGGTCACCCAGTCGTCGAATGCGCGGGCGGTTTTGCTGAGCTGTCTTCATGACTCCCATGATCCGGGCATAACGGGAGTCGACCGCCAGTTTTTCCGCCTGGATGGTGAGAGCTGATTCGCCGTTGATGGCGCCCGACAGAACCCGCGCCCCGGGCGCCTTGGAGATTTCAAAGGGCTCGCCGGTCAGATACGACTCATCCATAATGCCTTCGCCGGAGATGACAACGCCGTCAACCGGGCAGATTTCATGAGGATAGACCGTCAGCGTGTCCCCGATCCTGATTTCTTCCAGGGGGACGTCGGTGATGGTGGTGTCGTGTTGGCGATGCGCAACGCTGGGCATTCGTTTGGCCAGCGCCTCCAGAACCGACGACGCGCTGCGGACCGCATAGGCCTCCAGAACGTTGCCGCCGGAAAGCATCAGAACCACCAGTGTGCCGGCCAGGTATTCACCCAGAATGACGGAGACCACGATCGAGATGCCGGCCAGCAGGTCGGATCCGAATTCCCTCCGAAAAACCTTGAGAACCAACCCATAGACGAGCGGGGCTCCCCCCAGAACCAGGGCCGCAAACAGGGGAAGATCGTAAGTGAGCTGCGACGATTTCAGGAGAAACCGAAGGACTAAATGGCAGGCGATTCCTGCAATTGCGACGATAGCTACAGCGTTCTCGGTTGAAACGTGACGTTTTTTGCCGCCCTGGGCGGGCTTATTGGGTTTTGGGCTTCGCACTTTGTTTTTGCCTTATATCCTGGGGCCTGGGGTCTCTTTTTTCAAGCCTCAAAGGGTTCTTTCGGATGAAATAGACAGGCTCTCGAAAGCTTTTTTGAGTTGAATGGCACGTCAGGGTGCCCTCTCTTAATCATTTTACATCTAAGGAGATAGAGAAATTTGCCAGGAGGCTTTCCTTGACCTGAAGGGTAGCGTAAAATAAGATAAATGATTTTGCCCCTTGCGGCGCTCCCGGCTGATGCCGGGTCCGGAGGGGAAGAGCTGTGGATGCAGGAGTGGCAGGCGAGGAAGTAGATGTTCGAAACTCTTCAAGATAAGTTCCAGCAGGCGTTCAAGAACCTTCGCGGAAGGGGAACCCTGACTCCGGAAGCGGTTGACGAGACGCTGCGTGAAGTTCGCATGGCGCTGCTGGAGGCCGACGTTAATTTCAACGTGGTCAAGGCGCTGCTCGACCGGGTACGGGTTCGCGCGCTGGGCGAAGAGATTGGGGCGACGTTTACGCCGGCGCAGGAAGTGGTGCGCATCGTACGCGACGAACTGGTGGACATCCTGGGACGTGACGCCTCGCTGCTGACTTTTTCCAAAGAATATCCCACGGTGCTTCTGATGGTGGGGTTGCAGGGTTCCGGAAAGACCACAACTTCCGGCAAGCTGGCCCTCTGGCTCAGCAAGAAAAAGAAGCGTCCCATGCTGGTTTCGGTTGACGTCTACCGCCCGGCGGCGCGGGAGCAACTGGCGGTGATTGCCCAGGCGATCGGAATTCCCTGTTTTGCGGGTGACGGCATCGATTCGCCCATTGACCTCGCCGTGGCGGCGAGAAAAGACGCCGCCGACCGCGGGCACGACGTGCTGATCGTGGATACGGCCGGCCGGCTGCACATTGACGAGCCTTTGATGAAGGAAGTCACCGAGTTGCGTTCCACCCTCCGTCCGAGCGAAGTTCTGCTGGTTGCCGACTCCATGGTGGGGCAGGATGCCGTGAAAAGCGCTCAGGAATTCCACGAGAGGCTGGGCGCCACGGGAGTGATCCTCACCAAGCTTGACGGCGACGCCCGGGGCGGCGCTGCGCTGAGCATCCGTCACGTGACAGGCCAGCCCATCAAGTTTATTGGCGTGGGCGAAAAGTATGACGCCCTGGAAGTTTTTTACCCGGACCGAATCGTTTCCCGGATTCTGGGAATGGGCGACATCATGTCACTCATTGAGAGAGCGGAAGAAAAGATTGACAAGAACAAAGCTCTGGAAGTCCACCAGAAGCTTCAATCGAACTCTTTTACGCTTTCCGACTTCCGTGACCAGCTGGCGCAGATGCGTTCTCTTGGGCCGCTCGACCAGATGCTGGGCATGCTGCCGAAAGTGGGCATGCTGAAGAATGTGGGCAAAGTCCAGGTGGACGAGAAAGATCTGATCAGGATTGAAGCGATTATCAACTCCATGACGGAGAAGGAGCGGCGCCGCCACGACATCATCAACGGCAAGCGCCGGAAAAGGATTGCACGCGGCAGTGGAACCACGGTCCAGCAGGTCAACCAGGTTCTCAAGCAGTACATTCAGATGCGGAAGATGATGAAATCCATGAGCACCAGCCTGTTGGGAAAAAAGATGGGCCGCCTGAAGTTGCCGGCCGGCATGGGAGGCCTGGGCTCCTAGGCGCGGGGCCGCCATTCCAGAAAGGTGGGGATGGCCCTGAAAGTTTTGCTATTGTTATTGAGTGGAACGGTTTGGCCCGGGCGACGAACCCTGGCCGAACCTTCAATCTGGATTGCAGGGAGGAAGATTGTTAAGAATACGACTGGCTCGGACAGGAACGAACAAGAAACCGAGTTACAGGGTTGTTGTGATTGAACAGGATCAACCACGCGACGGTGGGTTTGTGGAAATCGTCGGACATTATAATCCGCGGAGGGATCCCGTGGAGTTGGTGTTGAAACGAGACCGTGTGGATTACTGGCTGGGTAAAGGCGCGCAGCCATCCGAGACAGTCCGGAGCCTTCTGAAGAAGTCGGCATCAGCTTAGGCAGAAGGATTGTCCGCTTCGCCTCACCATGGCGCAGGGTCCACCATTTGGGTTTCCCCAGTACGCTTTCTTCAGAGCTAGAGCACAAACTCAGTTCGGCAGGAGGGACCAAGTGGAAATGAAGAATCTCATTGAGGAGATCGCCAAGGCGCTTGTGGATAATCCCGAGGAGGTTGCTGTCCGGCCGGTGGAAGGAGAGCAGATCACGGTTCTGGAGCTTCGAGTTCATCCCTCGGACCTTGGGAAAGTCATCGGCAAGCAGGGAAGAACTGCCCGGTCGATTCGGACCATCCTTGGGGCGGCCGGGATGAAACTCAAGAAGCGTTTTACCCTTGAGATCCTGGAATAGGGCGGGTACGGGCGCTTCCGGCAGGCATCAGGATAAGTCGAGAGTGTCCACTATGCACCGGCAAGTTCAGCAAGGGGCCAACACTGCCGAAGTTGACGGTGAGATGCGGGCGTTGATTGCCATAGCACGGGTTACTCGTCCACAGGGACGCAAAGGGGAAGTGTTGGCGGAAATTCTCACCGATTTCCCCTCCCGCTTCGCTGATCTTCAGCGGGCATTTCTTGAAGACCCTGGCAAGAATCCCCAGGCTGTAACTGTAGAGGATACGTGGTTGCACAAGGGGAAAGTGGTCCTCAAGTTTGCCGGCATCGGTTCCATTGATGAGGCTGAAACGTTGAGAGGGCGGCTGGTCCTGGTTCCCGAGGAAGAGCGAGTCGCTCTTTCCGCTGACCAGTATTATCTGTGGGAACTGGAAGGCTGCCAGGTGGTTGCAGAAAGTGGAGGAACGAGGACGCCCTTGGGAATTGTCACCGAGATCGAACGCACCGGGGGAGCGGACCTGCTTCATGTTGCGGATGAGTCCGGGGAAGTCCTCATTCCGTTCGTGCGGGCCATCTGCAAGGTGATCGATCCCGCGTCCAGGCTGATTGTGATTGACCCTCCGGAAGACCTTCTCGATCTGAATCGGGATTAAAGGGCTTTGTCATCGAGCGGTTGATCCTGAGGTAGTCTCTAAGACGATGCAATTTGACATTGTCACCATTTTCCCGGACTTTTTCGGGAGCGTACTGGCGCACGGCATCTTGAAGCGCGCCCTGGCGGGTGGCCAGTTGGCGGTCCACCTGCACGACCTTCGCGATTTTACGGATGACCGCCACCGGACGGTTGATGATCGCCCGTTTGGGGGCGGGCCGGGAATGGTCCTGAAGCCCGAGCCGATTTTCCGGGCCGTCGAATCGATCCAGTCGGCAGGAGAGGCGGAGGAAGTTCCCGTGATTCTCCTGTCACCGCAGGGCCGCCCGTTGCGGCAGCCGGTGGTGGAAGAACTTTCCCGGCACCCCCGGCTGGTTTTGATCTGCGGGCGCTATGAGGGCATGGACGAGCGCGTGGCAGAGAGCCTGGCGACGGATGAGCTGTCGATTGGCGATTATGTTTTGAGCGGTGGTGAAATCGCCGCCGCCGTCGTCATGGAATGTGTCGCCCGGTTGATCCCGGGCGTGCTCGGCAACGAAGAATCGATTGCGCAGGATTCGTTTGGCGAGGAATACGCCCCTGGCCGGCGGGTTCTCGACTGGCCGCATTACACCCGCCCCGCCGGGTTCAGGGGAATGCAGGTGCCGGATGTTCTGCTTTCCGGCGACCATGCGGAAATCTGCCGCTGGCGCAGGCGGAAGGCGCTTGAAAAGACGTGGCGAAAACGGCCGGAACTGCTGGCCGATCTGCCGCTTGACGATGAGGACCGGCGGGTTCTGGAAGATTTGAAGCAAGCCTCATGGCTGCCCGTTTCGCCGCGGCAAAGCTGAGGTGTTTGTCCGGCGGCCGCGGCCGGGAGTTGGTGAGCAGGGATCACACCCATTTCTATTTGAAGATGGAGCGTTACCACAATGAGCATCGTTGAAAAGATCGAACAGGAACAACTGAAGAAAGACATTCCGCACTTTCACGCAGGTGACACGGTGCGGGTGCACGTGAAGATCAAGGAAGGGGAGAAGGAGCGAATCCAGGTGTTTGAGGGCATCGTCATGGGGCGGCGCCGGGCCCAGAACCACTCCACCTTCACGGTTCGCAAGATCTCTTTCGGCCATGGTGTCGAGAGGATCTTTCCCTTGCACTCGCCCAGCATCGACAAGATTGAGCGCGTCAAGGCGGGGCAGGTTAGGCGCGCCAAGATTAGTTATCTGCGTGGCCGCCGTGGCAAGGCTGCGCGCATCCGCGAAGCCCGCACAGAGCGCGAAGGCTAAACGCCGGCCCCATCAGCCCGGCCGGCAAACGGGGGCCCTCCGCTATTCTGAAGTGGAACGTCTGGTTGTCATCCGATGCCGCGACTGTGCAAACCCAGAGCGTTGAAATGTTCCTCGCGGCTTGAATCGCACCTGCTTCGCCGGGGCGTCAAGCTTGTTGCGGGGACGGATGAAGCCGGGCGGGGTTCGCTTCTGGGGCCGCTGTACGTGGCCGCCGTCATCCTGGATGCGGAACGGCCCATCCCCGGACTGAATGATTCAAAAAAACTTTCCCCGCAGGCGCGCTCCAGTTTCGCCCGTCAGATCCGCCAGACGGCTCTCGCTTACCAGGTATTGGCTGTTCCTGCCAAAGAGGTTGACGACCTCAACGTCTATGAGGCCACGCGGCAGGCCATGATCCGCTCGCTGCTGGCGCTTGATCCTCAGCCGGATTTTGCCCTCGCGGACGCCATGCCGCTCCAGAACGGCCGCAGGCCCGGCTTCTCCATTCCTTACTGGCCTCTCATCCACGGCGACGCGCGCTCGGTGTCGATTGCGGCCGCCTCCATCCTGGCCAAGGTTTCCCGCGACGAACATCTCGAACGGCTGGACGGGCAGTACCCGCAATATGGCCTGGCCCGCAACAAAGGCTACGGCACGCGCGACCACCTGGAGGCTCTGGCCCGCTACGGCCCCTGCCCCGAACACCGCCGCACCTACCAGCCGGTGAAGGGAATGTTGGCTCCTGGCCTGTCGTTCGGTCCCGCTTGATTGATCTTCCGGGGCTGGATTGAGGCAGCCGCAAGGCGTATCGTACGGAGCCATGCCGTACCGCAAGCGCCCATACATTCCGGGTGAACTGCAACTCATTACCTCAAGCACCTGCCGCCGCACGCCGACGATGCCGAACCGTAGGGGAGGGCTCCGCCCTCCCGCGGGAGCTCCTGCGCCTGCAAGGCATCTCTGCAGTGGTGCGCCTGACAGACGCTTGCCTCTGCCGCAGGCCTTGGAGTGCGGCGGCTTGCCGCCGCCTTTTCTAATTCCACGGCGGCAGCTGGCGCTACCGCACTCCAAAGCGGGAGCAAGCTCCCGCACGCCAAGGCCGATTTTGCTGTCAACGCAAAGTAGAAAGTTCCGGTAGTTAGCCAGATAGAAACTTCCTGTTCCAAGGGTGGTTGGGGGCAGGAGTGTGGGCTTTACTGGCGGCAAGTCCTGGAGGCCGTAGGCCGGAAGGAGTTGCCGGCCGCGGCGCCGGGCAGGGCGTTAGTTTCAGGTAAGAGCCGCGGAACCGCAGCCACACCGAGCCGTCCAACCGTTGCTCCACCTCCACCCGCGCCCCGCGCATGCCGGGCCGGGCCTGCTCGCGCCCCAGGGCCCAGGTGGTGGCCCGCCAGCTCACCGTGTAGTCGTTGGACACCTGGCGCCCCACCCGGACGCTCAGGATTTCCTCCAGCCGCTGCTCCGCTCCCAGCTCCCGATGCGCGTCCTCCTTCCGCCGGGGTTCCACCGTGAAGCGTTGTTCCCACTGGGGCAGAAAAACCTCCTCCCAGTACCGGTTGGCCTCTTCGACCGTCGACACCCCGGCCAGCCGCATCTGCTTCACCAGCCGGTCCTGCAGGGTTCCAAACAGCCGCTCGATCCGTCCCTTGGCCTGGGGGCTGTGGGCAGCAATCCATCCGATCCCCAGTTCGTAGAGCGCCCGCCCAAACTGCGTCCTCGCCGTCACCTGGCCCTGCAGTTGTTCGGCCTGTTGCACCGGCCGGGTGGTCACAAACAGACTGTTCCGATCTGTGTAGAGCGACAGCGGCCGGCCCCAGCGCTCGATCCACCCGCCCAGCGTCCGCAGATTCTCTTCCGTCGAGTCGTGCTCCACAAACCGTCCCCACAGCCGCGACGTCGCATCGTCGATCATGGCGATCAGATACAGCTCCGGCCCCCGCTCCTCCAGCCAGCGGAACCTCGACGAGTCCATCATCACCAGCTCGCCCCGCGCCGCCCGCCGCTGCCGCCACACATGCACCTGCCGAAGCCGCTTCTTCCTCACCCGCCACAACCCCTCCTCCGCCATCCACTTCCGTAGCGTCTCCCGGCTTACCGGCATCCCTTCCGCCGCTAGCCGCTCGGAGGCCAGCGTCGGCCCAAAATCCCCATACCGCTGCCGCACCTCGGCCATCACCCGCTCCCGAACCTGCTCCTCGATCCGACGGTTCGATCGCCGCCCCCGCAGCCGGTGCACGATCCCTCCATCCCCCTCCTCCCTCCGCCGCGCCAGCAGCTTCCGCACCCACCGCGTGCTCAGCCCCATCTGCAACGCTCCTTCCCGCTGGCTCCAATGCCCTCGCTCAATCCCTTCCAATACCACCAACCGGTCTCGATCCCTCTGGCTCAACCTCAGTTCCTCTTTTCTCATCCCCCAAGCTTCGTCCACCTCACACCGGAACTTTCTACTTTGCTCATACCGGAACTTCTCACTTTGCAGCGACACGCGGCGGAATTTGCTTGACTTATGTCGGCTAGTATGATAGTCTTTCGGGTGGTGGCGGAGAGGCGGCCGGAGTGGCGCGGCGGCAGGGTTAGACAGTCTGCCCAGACCTTCTATATCTCCGTAACACGCTGAAAAAATGGATCGGTTGGTTTGGAACTAAAATTGTGTGGGACAAAAAACACGTTTTTTAAAAAACGAACCCAAGAAGTTACTGAAAACAAAGGATCGGCTCAAAAAACGAACCCAAACGAACCCAAAAACGAAGCCGGGAAGTTGTTGAAAATACGTTCTTGTGGAAAAAACGAACCCAAAAACGAACCGGGCCATGTTGTTGAAAATAAAGAATGGCGAAAAAAACGAACCGGAGACCAAGACAGGAAGAATCTCTCCTCCCCAAAGCCCCCGGCTAGCGCATGCCAGGCCATGCGGGGATAGCAATCCAGCCGTCAGGGTTCCCGGGGGTCGACGGCTCCCGAGGCCAGGGCCTTTCGATACTCAAGGAACTTCTCAAACCGCCTCGGCAAACCCTCGCGCCTTGAAACCTGCCCCTGCTCGTACTTGAAGTCGAAGGCTCGCACGCCCTCCAGGCCCATCGTCACCAGCGCGGGGATATCAAGGCCTTCCTCGGCGCGATCCAGTTGCCCGGCGTTTGCGAAGATGGCAGGCGACCGCGGCATGAATCGGGGGCAGCAATCCTCGAACGGCTCGCAGGAGATTTCATAGGTTCCAACGCGCCGCGCCACCCGCAGGATATCCTCCTTGTCGTCTCCGGCCAGGGGGCGGTAGATGGGCACGTCGATGCCCCGGTCGACGGCGGCCAGGTTGTGCAGCGTTTGCGAGGCCACCTGCGAAACGGCGTCGCCGGTCACCAGGCCCAGCCCGCGTTCCACCCGGCAGATCTCGCGGCTGATGCGCGCCATCATGCGCCGGTAGAGAAGCACCCGCAGGGTCTCCGGCGCTCCGGCCACAATCTGCCGCTGCACGGCGTCAAAAGGCACTACGTAAAGGCGGGAAGTCAATTGATAAGGCGTCAGCAAGCGAACCATGCGCTCAGCCACCGGACTCGACGGCCCGCTGGCAGGCGAGGCGCTGCCAAAAAAGTGAACGAAAGACAGGTGCACGCCGCGCCGCATCATTTTGTAGGCGGCCACGCCGGAATCGAAGCCACCGGAAAGCAGCATCACCAGGCGCCCGCCCGTTGCCGCGGGCAGGCCGCCGGGGCCCTCGGCGCGTTCGGCATAGAGCAGCACCCGGCCCGGAATCACTTCCACCTGGCAGGTCACTTCGGGTTCGGACAGATTCACCCGAACCTCGCTCCCTTTCGCCCGCAAGGCGGTCAGAATCTCGCGGCCGAGTTCGCGCTCCACGTCCATCGAGCCCGCCCCAAAATAGTGGTCGGCGATCTTGGCGCGCACGGCGAAGCTGCGGGGGTTGATCCGCTCCATCACACGGCAGGCGCATCGGGCGAGTTCCGGCATTCCGCCGAAAACCTCCCACGCCAAACCGATATAGGCGAGGCCGAAAACCCGTTGCAGGCGCTCTACCATCCGGGGCAGCAGGTTCTCGTCCGGCACGGGAACCAGCAGGCGGTCCAGGACGACTTCCAGGGGGCGGGGCGACAGGTCTTCCAGGCTGCGCTTCACCGCTGCCACCAGCCGGCTCTGGAAGAAGCGCTTGTTTCCACCCTTCAACCAGATCTCATGGTAGTGCAGAATCAGCACGCGTTTTGCCGCGCCCTGCCCGGCGTCAATTCTCTGCTCAAGCGAAACCTGTTCAGCCAAATTGCAATTCCTCCCGCCGGACGCCATCGCGCGGAGTCCTGCGCGTCAACGCATGTTGAGCGAGAGCTTGAATGGGTGGACCTCGCGGATGACCGGCTCCATTTAGAATATCCGCAATCCGGGGCCGGAGCAAGAAAGCCCGCATTGCAGACCGCGGGAAGGTGTGGGGCCGGAAGTGGAACCCGCCCCCGGGTCCGGCAGACTTTTCGAATTGCTTTGCGCACCCGCAGGCGATTGGCCGATAATCACCTGGGTTTGCCTGGAGTGAAACCACCATCGCGGCAGGGCCCGGCTGCTCCATGCCGGGCGATGTCCTACGAGGAGAAAATGCTATGAGCGGGGCGGCTGACCGGCGAAACTTCATCAAGCACTCACTGGCCGCAACCGGCGCCGCCTGGATGGCTTCAGCCCATCCGGCCTTACTGCATGCCTTCGAACTGCGGGAAGGCCTGAACATCTCCAGCCTGGAAAAGCTGAAAGATCAGCTTGCGGCACGGCAAACCACCGGCCTGCTGGTCCGCCGCCACAACCGCACCGTCTACGAATGGTACGCCCCCGGGTGGGGTCCCGAGCGCCGCCACTATACCGCCTCCATGGCAAAGTCCCTGGTGGGCGGAATGTCACTGCTTCTGGCGCTCAACGATGGCCGCATCGCCGCCGGCGACCCCGCCTGGAAGTATATTCCCCACTGGCAGCATGACCCCTTGAAGTCACAGATCACCATCCGCCAGCTGGCCACCCACACTTCCGGCCTTGAGGACGCGGAGGAAGACGGCAAGCCGCACGAAAAATTGACCGGATGGAAAGGCGACTTCTGGAAGCGGAAGCCGAGCCCCTTCTGGATTGCCATCCACGAAACTCCGGTGATCTATCCGCCCGGAACAAAGTTCGCTTACAGCAATACGGGGTTCGCGGCGCTCGCTTACGCCATCACGGCCAGCCTTCGCGGAGCGCCGCAGCCGGATATCCGCAGCCTCCTGAAGCAGCGCGTGATGGACCCGATCGGCGTGCCCGAACAGGACTGGTCGATCGGCTACGACGGCCCCACCGAACTGGACGGTTTGAAAATCTACGCCACCTGGGGCGGCGCGAATTACACGGCGCGCGCAACGGCAAAAGTGGGCCAACTGATGTTGCAGCGCGGCGAATGGAACGGCCGCCAACTGGTCAGCCGCGAGTGGGCTGAAACCGTGGTGAAGTACGCCGGCATGCCGCTTCCGGACCGCCGGAAGGAGGGTCCTTTTCTAGGGAGCGGCCTGGGCTGGTACGCCAACTTTGACGGCACATGGCCGCAGGTCCCGCGCGATGCCTTCGTCGGGGCCGGGGCAGGACACCAGGTGCTGCTGGTGATCCCCAGTCTTGGCCTGGTGGTCGTGCGCAACGGGAACTTGCTCCAGCCAAAGGCCCCAACCTACTGGGGCGCGATGTTCGAATACCTGGTCACCCCGCTGATGAAAGCCATCCGTCCCCCGGCAACCGCTTCCAGTGCGCCCGCGCCCCTGAACCCACCCTATCCTCCGAGCCCTGTCATCCGCAAAGTCACCTTTGCGCCTGCGGAGTCGATTGTCCGAAAAGCTATAGGCAGCGACATCTGGCCCCTCACCTGGGCGGACGACGACTCGCAGTTCACTGCCTACGGCGATGGCTGGGGATTTGAACCGCGCACCCAAAAGAAGCTGAGCCTGGGATTTGCGCGGATAACTCGTGGGCCGCATGACTTTGCTGGAACTAACATTCGGTCTTCAAGCGGTGAGCGTGTGGGAGACGGCCCGGCGGGCGCCAAGGCCAGCGGCCTGCTGATGGTGGACGGAATCCTTTACATGTGGGCACGAAACTCGGAAAATGCCCGGCTCGCATGGTCGGACGATCACGCCAGAACCTGGCACTGGGAGTTCCGGCTGGAGCAGAGCTTCGGTTCTCCCGCCTTCCTCCAATTCGGGAAGAATTACGCCGGCGCGCGCGACGGATTTGTGTATGTCTATTCCCAGGATGGCCCCAGCGCCTATGCGGCTTCTGACGGACTCGTTCTGGCAAGGGTCCCGAAGGGGCGGATCCTCCAACGAGGGGCTTATGAATTCTTCTCGCACCTGGATGCTTCCGGGGCACCGGCATGGACCCGCGATATTCGCCGGCGTGGCCACGTGTTCACCTTTCCCGGCCATAGCCAGCGCGTCGGAGCTGTTTACAATCCGTTCTGCAAGCGGTACCTGCTGGCTTTGGGTTTTGATCAGTCGGGTGGATGGGGAATCTTTGACGCGCCGGAACCCTGGGGCCCCTGGACCACGGCCTTTTTCACTCGCGACTGGGGGCTGGGCAAGACCCACGATTATCGCCTTCCGTCCAAATGGATCAGCGACAGCGGGAAGAAGATGGTTCTGGTCTTCTCCGGCAGGGAGTATAACGGCACCCAGTACGATGCCTTCTGTGTGCGGCGTTTCGATCTGAAAATCTCATCATGAGCCAGGGCGGCACCGTCTTGGAAGTCGTGGCCCAGGGCAAGTCGGGTTCTCCCGGGCATACGACTTCGGAGCTTGACCTTGCAGGTCACTGTAGTATGCTTCTTGGCAAAATGTGGGGCTGCACGGCAATCCGCCCCCGAAAGTGAGCTGAAGAAAGTGACACGAACTCAGGCTTTGGCAATCGTGGTCCTCAGCGTGTGGATTGGATGGACCCTGTTCATGTGGTTCGCGGCCACCCGGAGTTTCCGGACTGTCGACGAGGTACTCAAATCGCCTCCGTCCCAGTTCTCGAGCGACGTCCAGAGTCTGAAGCCGGAGCAGAGGCGCGAGGTCCTGCGCTACCTGGCGTCGGAAATCAACCGCACATATTTCCAGGCTTACGGCTGGGGACAACTGGTGCTCGGGACGATTCTTCTGATCCTGCTCGCATGGAAAACGCCACGGAACGGATTGAACCCGGCCATCGCCGCCGTCATGCTCTTTATCGTGATCATCCTGACACTGGGGGTGATGCCGCAGATTATTTCTCTGGGCAGGACCATCGATTTCCTTCCCCGAACTCCACCCCCGCCCGGCTATCAGCGCTTCTGGAAGCTGCACATGATGTTTACGGGCCTGGATGGAACAAAGCTGCTGGGAGGAATCGTTCTCCTGATCAGGTTGATTGCGTTCCGGTAAAGTAAACGGGCCAGGATGGTCCCGAGTGAAACGGCAGAGGATCATTCGGATTTCAACTTGCGCAACGCGGCAAGCGCTTCAGCAAGGGGTCAAAAAATGAAGCTGGAAAAAAGGGTTGTCGCGAACCGGACGATGGCGCCGGAAGGTTCGTCCTGCTTGACACGGTTTGAGGCCAATGGCAACATGGAAGCTGTCGTCAACGCGAGTGTTCCTTCCACTGGAGGACGCTGACGGGTGGCGGCTTCCTCAATAGTTTGTGCCGAAGTGGCGGAATTGGCAGACGCGCTACATTCAGGATGTAGTGCCCGTCAGGGCGTGGAGGTTCGAGTCCTCTCTTCGGCACCATATGTCAAGAAATTTCCCGAAAAACAAGGGAAGTCCAAGTTCTGCAAGCATTTGCGAGGTTTTCTTGTTCTTCTCTCCTGTCTCAGTAGTCTCTCTTGGGGATTTTCATGGAAATTCCTGCAAGCTAAAGCATTGCCAAGGGTTACGGGATTTTTGCCCAAATCTCACTTTGTGGTGGGATACGCCCTGCATAGCTAAAGCATTGCTAAGATCAGGCCTCAAACTCTCGAGATTAGAGTGTACCATTGACATCTTGCAGTAGTTCTGGACATCTGGTTTTTCGTGGATAAAACTTCAGGTGATCGGCTGGCAACCGATAGGAATACAAAAAGCCCTTTGGAAGGGTCAAATGGTACTCGTTTTCCTGACAGGCCCGCTTCTACTTTCTTAACACTGCTGCATTGTCTTGCCGGTTTCAGCAATTGTCTAAAGCTTCGAATTCCTATCCGTCAGCCTCTCGAGTGTAGCGGCGACGGATCCGTGCCTATTCGTCAATGATGATATGGGACGTTTCTTGCCCGAATAGCTTTGGGCTGTGCTTCTGAGAAGATAACTGCGACTTCACCATGGGTTCAACTCCCCCTTCCGATCCAGTACAGACACTGGCTTTTCCGCGACAAGGGGATCCAGTTGATCCGCCTGCTTTGTCGCCCACTCGATCCAGGCCTTGTGATGTGG
>CAVSWQ010000032.1:0-60081 GCA_963731705.1 uncultured Acidobacteriota bacterium | reverse complement strand
GCAAGGCAAGGAAGTCTATTGCGTGGCCGACCCCAGCGTTCAACTGGTGGGCGCGGCAACGGGCACCGGCATGTCGCCCCACAACCTGACGGCCAGCAGCTTCGGCGACGAACTGCGGCTGGCCTCGGGGCTGAAGTCGCGCGTGGTATCCATCTCATGGAAGGACCGGGCGGCCATCATGATGGGCGGCCGCATGCCGAGCGCCGTCTACTGGGCGGACCCGAGAGACGCGCACTTTATCACCAGCAGCTACTACACCAACGCGCTTCCCGGGCTGGGTGAAGGAATTCAACAGCCAGGATCCCGCCAAACAATATTGTGGCGAGGCCTGGCGGGCGCTGCCGGAAACTCCGGGCGTGGGCGGAAAGGTGCTGCACCCGGCCGCCACCGGCCCCGGCGAGCCCTGTCCCAGCAGAAAATTTTCAGAGCACCTGCCGTCCACGCCTTTTGCCAACCAGCTGGAACTGAACTTTGCCACAGCCGCCATCCGGAATGAGCGTCTGGGCCACGGCCCCGCCACCGACCTGCTGGCTATCTCATTGAGCGCCAACGACTACATCGGACACGGCTACGGACCCTACAGCCCGGAAGTGGCCGACGCCACGCTCCGCACCGACCGTTACCTGGCGGACTTTTTCAAGCAGGTTGACCAGCTTGTGGGGCTGGATAACGTCTGGATTACGCTTTCCGCCGACCACGGAGTGGCGCCCACCCCCGCCTTTATTCTGAAGCACCATCTTGGCCCGGGGCGGCTGGATACGAACGCCGTCCGGACAGCCGTTGAACAGGGTTTAGCCAAAGCCTTTGGGCCGGGTGACTGGCTGGCCGACGCGGGCGAGTTTTACCTGAACCTGAACCACCCGGCGCTTGAAAGCCGCCACATCAGCATCGCTCGCGCACAGTCGGTGGCGGCACAGGCGGCCTTGTCGGTCCCCACCATCCGGGCGGCTTATACGCGGACGCAATTTCTCACGGGTCGGCTTCCTCACACTCCGCTGGCGCGCAAAGCGGCCAACAGTTATAACCCCACCCGTAGTGGGGACGTCTTTTTGATTCCCCAACCCTTTGCGGTTATCACTAATAATATGACCGGAACCAGCCACGGCACTCCGTGGAATTATGATGCCCAGGTGCCGCTGGTTTTCTGGGGACAGGCGTTCAAACCCGGCACCTACACCAGGCCCGCGCAGCCTATCGATCTGGCATCAACGCTGGCCGCAGCGCTGGGCGTGACGCAGCCCTCCGATGCCCAGGGCCGGCCGCTGACAACGATCCTCAAGTAGTTTGAGAGCGGACGGTCTAAGAATCACCTAATTAGCAGACCAACCGTCCGGTAGGTCGCAGCGGCATTTCGGCTTGACACCCCCTATTACCCTCCCTAGGCTGGATATATAACATCCCCCGCGAACAGAAAGTCTGGGCGAAGTCAGGCGTGAGCCTGACCGGCGGGGAACTGAAGATAAGGGAGGGGTAAATATTGAGAAACCTCGTGATGGGCTGCGCAGTGGCAGCCCTGGTGGTGCTCTCTGCTCGATCTGAAGCAAGATCCCCGGAGTTGAAAGTGCTTAAATTAAATTCCTCTATGGCTGCAAAGACGCAGTTTGGCGTGGCCAGCTGGTATGGACCGGAATTTCAGGGACTACCAACGGCCAGCGGCCAGCCTTTCAATATGGAAGGCATGACTTGCGCCCATAAGAAGCTTCCGTTGGGAACCCGAGTCAGGGTTACGAATCTGTTGAACGGCCGCAAACTGGAGCTGGAAGTGACCGATCGCGGGCCGTATGTTGGCCGCCGTGTGCTCGACGTCAGCATGGCCGCCGCGAAGCGCCTGGGATTTATGGGTCAGGGAGTGACTCCTGTCCGGATTCAGGTGCTGTCCTATCCTCATCCGCACCACTCACTCATCAGCCAGGCCAATCCGCAGGCCTTCATGTCGCAGACCAACTAATCCTTCCCTCCATTTTAAGAATCCTCAAATAATTCAAACCGATCAGGCGCGAGCTTGCGACAAGTTGCCTTGGCTGCCGGGGCCGCGCCTGACCATCCCTTTCTCAGTAATTTGGAAAGAGACGTTGGGCGATACGAGGTGGCAGTGTTGGACCGCCTCAGGGCACGCTCAGCCCAGCCGGAGATGGCGCAGATAGTTGTAGCTGACCCGGATGGCCTGGTATTCGGGCAGATTACACTGGTCCTGCTCAACAAAGATGTGTTTCGCCCCGGCCTCGTGAACGTGGGCAAAAATGAGCTTCCAGTCGATGCGTCCCCGGCCGGCGGGCGCAAAGGGGTTGGGACCGCCGGCAACGGGGTCCTCTTGCGGGCTGACCTTGACGCCCTTGCGCAGGTCCTTGATGTGCAGCAGAGGAAATCGCCCGGGATAGAGCCGCCAGTAGTGGAGCGGGTCGGCTCCGGCATAGGTGACCCAGAAGATATCCATCTCCATTTTCAACAGGTCAGGGTCGCAATCCTTGAGCATGATGTCGTAGCCGGTGGTGCCATCCGTTCTGGCGAATTCATGATAATGGGCGTGGTAGCAGAACTGGAGGCCCGCCTGCTTTGCAACCTCGCCGCACTGGTTGAAGAATTCGGCGCGCCGTCTCCAGGCTGCGGCGTCGAGGACCGGGTTGTCGCCGACCACGATGTACTGCAGGCCGTAGTCGTGGGCCTGCCCCACCGACTTCTTCCAATCTTCAAGGGTTTTGGGCGCATTGAAGTAGCCGCTGGGTGCCGTCAGGCCAGCCGCCCGCAGCTCTTCTTTCAGGGCGCCGGGTTTGGTTCCGGGACCAATCTCCACCTCCTTGTATCCGGCGGCGGCAACTTTCTTCAGGGTTCCTGCCGGATCTTTGGCAAAGTGGTCGCGAACGGTATAGAGCTCCAGTCCGATGGGTCCCGGCCAGGCCAATTTCCCTGCCGCCCAGGCGTCACGAATGGGCAAGGCCGCTCCAGCCGCCGTTGCCCCGAGCACTCCAAGAAAATTACGACGTGTCAGCATGGTGATGCCTCCTTATGCAAGGACGCCATTTAATATCAGAAGCGACGTTGTGTCAACGGACAAGGTGGGGTTCGCCGGCTCGTTTAGCAATCAATACAGAAACGGCACAAAACTGCGCGTGCGGCGTGCGTAGGCGTCGAACTCGGCGCCGTAGTGCGCGCGCAGGTGGCGGTCAAGCTCGGGTATGTTGAAAAACAGGAAGCCGGCCAGCATCAGCAGAGGAACCAGCAGCGCCCAGACGCGGCCGGTGATGAGAGCGTAGCCGGTGAACAAAAGCTCGTCTCCAAAGTAGTTGATGTGCATGGCGTAGCGGAAAAGACCTCCCGTAAACAAACGGCCTGCGTTTTCCGGGCGGTCCTTCCACCCTTTCCTTTGAAGTTCCGAGCCGGTGTTGAGCCAGGACCCCACGGCGTAAAAGGTCACACCCAGCGTGGCGACGAGCCCCGTGGCGCGGGGATGGGTTCCGCCAAGGACGGCAAAGAGCACGTCGATCAGGAAGACCCAGGCGGCGATCAGTACGGCTTCGCCCCAGCCCATTTTGCGTTTGAGGGTGATGAAGGTCGTCGCCAGCACGCGCAGAAAGTAGACGAGCGCTGCCGCAAACAGAAGCCACCGGCGCAGGGGCGAAGCCAGGTTCCAGCCGGTTCCCCAGTGCGCCCGCACGGCTTCCAGCCCTCCGCCCAGCAGCAGCCAGCCGGTTGCCGCCACCGCCGCGGCGTGGATCACCGTCATCAAGAGGCGCGGCGCAATCGCTCGATCATATTCGCCGTGCATGATACTTTTCTCAGCCGGGAAATTTCAGACGGTAAGCTCTTTGCCGTTCTGGACATCCGACAACGCTGCCGGTTCAGGGTAACCCAGGCGCAGCCCGCTTTCAACCGGCCTCTCGTCCACCGTGGTGCCCGGCGCGAGACCCAGGCCCGGCAGACTTTTGAGATATCGCGCAAAGAGCGTAGCGGCAGGTTCCGGCTACAAACGCAGGTGGAAGTGATCTGGCATGGGGATCCATCCAATCAGCAGAATGCCGGCGGCTCTCCGGACCTCTGCCAGCGCGTCTATAAAACAGCGGCAAGGGGCCGCTCATGACACGGCGGGCAGGTTCAGGGCCTTTGCCAGGGCAGGCCACTGGCCGCTCCGCCGTAGCGGTTGGGAAATCGGGTGGCTCAGCAGCCACGGAACGTGCTGAGCTCGCTCCTCGATGGCCCGTGCGGCCCACTGGGCGGCTGGCTCGATATCCCTATGAACGATGTAAGCGGTGGCGAAGCCAAAGGCGGCGTCGTGCCTCCCTGAATCGCCCAGTTGCCGCAACAATTCTTCCGACCGGCCGGTGTCCCCCGTGCGCGCGGTCATCCCGGCCAGGGCCCCGGTAGTCCAGGCGCTCCAGGGTGCCAGAGAATACGCAGTCTCAGCATATTCCAGAGCTTCACCCAGCCTTTCCTGTGCCGCCATGCTCAGCGCGAGGAAGAAGTAATTCAGGAAAGAGCCGCCGGCCAGGTCCACCGCCTGGCGGAGTTGAGCGTCGCCCTCCGCGTAGTTCCCCACCATGATCAGGGAACTGCCCATGACGAATCGGAACACGTAGTTGAGCGGGTCCTCCTTGAGCGCACGCTCCTGCTCAGCAATGCCGTCCCGCGCCCGGCCGGTCAACTGGTATAGGAAGTAGCCAGGCCAGGTGCGCACCAGGGATGGAACCGAATCGCAGCTCAGGGCGAGGCGGAATCGGCGTTCCGCTTCCTGCCAGTCGTAATCGTAAATCGCCGCCACGATCCCCAACAAGCCGTGGGCTTCCGCCAGCGTGGGGTCCAACTCCAGTGCCGCTTGCGCCTGCTCTCGCATTTGCGGCATTGCCTCGCGTGCCGGCTGATTTCCCGTCGATGATTGCTGGAGAAAGTGATGGGCGTACCCGCTGTGGGCGAGGGCGAAGCCTGGATCGAGCTGAAGGGCCTGCTCATAATACAAACGGCCACGCTCGAGCCCCTCCGGTGTGAAGCTCCACTGATGGTGCCAGGCCTTGAGAACCGCCTCGTAGGCCGGCAGGTTGGGGGTGTATTTCCTCTGTGGCCGAGACCCTGCCACCAGCTTTCCCTGAAGCTTCTCCGCGATGGCTTGCGCAACTTCATCCTGCACGGCGAAGATGTCTACCAGATCGCGGTCGTAACGCTGCGACCACAGGTGGCTGCCATCCCGGGCGGTGATCAACTGCGCCGTCACCCGGATGCGGTTTCCCGCCTTGCGGACGCTTCCCTCGAGAACATGATCGACACCCAACACCTCGGCAATCTGCCGCACATCCTTGTTTTGTCCCTTGAAAGCGAAGGCCGAGGTGCGCGCGATCACTCTCAGCCCCGGATTCTGCACCAGGGCGTTGATGATCTCCTCGGCCAATCCGTCGCTGAAATATTCGTTCTCCGGGTCCGCGCTCAAGTTGGCGAACGGCAGCACCGCCACGGAAGGGCTGGATTCCTTTGCCAGAGCCACTTCCGTTCCCGAAGAGGGATGCGCCGCCTTGCCGTCTCCGCGAATTGATTGGCAATGTCGCGCGCGGTCTGGATGCGGCGCTTCGGGTCTTTCTCCAGGCAGCGCCGGACAATCTGCGCAAGTTCGGCGGGAAGGCCGGGCCGAACCTCGGTGACCAGCGAAGGGCTGTCGCGCAGGATTGAGGAGACGAGCTCGCCATAAGACTGCCCCTGAAAAGGTCGCTGGCCGGTGGCCATCTCGTAAAGAACCACCCCGAGAGAAAAAATGTCCGAACGGTGATCGACCGGCCCACCCGCAATCTGTTCGGGCGACATGTAGGCTGGCGTTCCCATCACCACGCCCGCTTGCGTCCTGTCAGGCAGGGTCATGGTGGGGCCATCGTAGCTTGCCGGGAGTCTCTTTGGCGAGACCAAAGTCCAATATCTTCACTCGGCCATCCCTCGTCACCATCACGTTGGCCGGTTTCAGGTCGCGATGGATAATCCCCTTTTCGTGCGCCGCGGCCAGCGCGTCGGCCATCGCGTGCCCGATTTCCACGATCTGTGCCGGCTGCATCCCTTCCGCCGGTATCAGTTTCCCAGCGGCTCCCCTTCCACGAGTTCCATGGTCAGAAAGTGCACACCCTCGGCCTCTTCCACGAGAAGATGGTCACGATATTGGGGTGGTTGAGCGCAGCCACGCGCGCGCTTCACGCTGAAATCTAGGGTTGGAGCCAACGGCTTTTCTCAATTCCACAGCGAGTCATGTAAGATGCTTCGGGGGTTTTTTCAATGCTTTGCATTCGTCCGGCAGAGGACAAAGACATTCCGCTGATTGTGCAGCTCATCCGCGAGCTGGCGGAGTACGAAAAGGAGCCGGACAAGGCCGTGGCCACCGATGAAGACATCCGGCGCGACGGTTTTTCCGCCCATCCGAAGTTTCGCGTGGTCATCGCCGAGTGGGATGGCGAGGCGGCCGGCTTTGCGCTCTTCTTTTATAACTACTCCACCTGGCTGGGCCGGCCGGGGCTTTACCTGGAAGACCTGTTTGTGCGGCCGGAGTTTCGCGGCAGGGGAATCGGCAAGGCGCTGCTGACGCGCCTGGCGAAGATCGCGGTTGAAGAAGGCTGCGGCCGGTTTGAATGGCAGGTGCTCGACTGGAACACGCCGGCGCTCGAGTTTTACAAGTCGCTGGGCGCGCGCGTGATGGATGAGTGGTCCACCATGCGGATCACCGGCGAACCGCTCAGGAAGCTGGCCTCTTTGAGCCATTCATAAGAAGGGCGGCCGGCGCGCCCGGTTGAAGGGTGTGCCTTCCAACCGGGCCTGAATACGCGCGCATCCGAGGGCCGGGAACCCGCGGCCGAACCTTAAGGCGGGCGGAGGTTTCGTGAACAAAAGGCTTTCACTTCGCGTGGGTTTCTGTCAAACTTGCCCGTTACCCCAAATGTTTTGATTTCGTTTGCAGACTTTCGCGAGGAGGCCAGACTCTTATGGCAAAAGATTCGATGACACGGCGAGATTTCATGCGAGTAGGAGCGGGCGCTGCCGCAATCGGTTCGGCGGCGAAGGTGACGTTGCTGGAACCGGCGCGGGCGATGGCGTCACCCCGGCCCGTACCACCCTCGGACAGACTCAGATTTGCTTCCATCGGCACAGGAGTGCGCGGTTGTAACGACCTGTCAACCGCGCTTCGCGCCCCCGGAGTTGAGATGGTGGCGGTCTCCGACCTTTACGACGGACGGCTGATTGCCGCCCAGCAGCACGCCGGCAAGAAGCTGGACACCACCAAAGACTACCGTAGAATTCTCGATCGCAAGGACATTGACTTTGTCATTGTGGCCACCATGGACCACTGGCACGCCAAGATCGTGGAAGACGCCTGCGCGGCCGGCAAAGACGTTTATTGCGAAAAGCCGATGACCCACAAGGTCGAGGAAGGCTTCGCGATTATCAACGCGATGAAAAAGTACAACCGCAGGGTGCAGGTGGGCAGCCAGCGGCGGAGCAATGTGGTCTTTCACAAAGGGCGGGAGCTTGTGGAAAGCGGGGCCCTGGGTGAGATCACAGCCGTCGATGGATGGATGGACCGGAACGACCCCAGCGGCGCCTGGGTCTATCCGATTCCGCCTGATGCCAGCCCGCAGACGATCGACTGGGAACGCTTCCTGGGTGACGCGCCCAAGATACCCTTTAATGCCAAGCGCTTCTTCCGATGGCGGGGCTACTCAGATTACGGTGAAGGGCTGCCGGGCGACCTCTACGTCCACATCCTGACCGGAATCTACACCGTGCTGGGACTGAAGACTCCTCCTCAAAGGGCTGTGGCGAGCGGCGGAATCTATCACTACAAAGACGGCCGGGACGAACCCGACATGATTTCCACCCTCTACACTTTCCCCGGCATGACAGTGAATGTCAGCTGCAACCTGAATAACGATTCCCAGGGCAGCGGCACGCGGGTCTACGGGACCAAGGGTACGCTGGAGTTTAACAGCGAGGAGTCCATGACCTTTACTCCGCAGAACACTACCCCGAGGCCGGAGGGCTATTCGGTGGTCGGCTGGCCCAAGAAGCTGCGCGAGGAATACTGGGCCAACTGGAGGAAGGAACATCCGGCACCCCCGGTCGGCTCGCGGCCTGCCGTCGAAGGGTCGCAGACCTTCCGTGTGCCCGACCATTACGATGAGGACCTGATCCACATGGAAAACTTCCTGACTGCAGTCAGGACCCGGTCAGCCACCAACGAAGACCCGGTGTTCGGCAACTGGACAGCGATTGCGTGCCACATGGCCAACCATTCCTATTTCAACAAGGCTGAGGCCGTGTGGGACGAGCAGTCCAAAACGATCCGGACATAGAACGGCTTTGATATTCAAATGGGGTGACCACGGCTGGACGGCTGCCTGATTCAGCCGTGGCCCCGCATTCCCAGACGGGGCGGGTTCACAGGCAGACAGACAGATCATCGGATTCGAACTGGAAAAAGTGGAGGTGCATCAACATGGGGAACCAAGAGATATCGCGGCGGGATTTTATGCGCCGAACGTCCACTGCGGCAGGCGCCGCGCTGGTTGGCAATTCCGTGCTGCTGGAGGCCAGGAACCTGGAAGCGTCGCCCACGCCTGTGCCGCCCAGTGACACCGTGCGCTTCGGCATGGTGGGCATTGGCATGCAGGGTTCGGGGTTGCTGGGAACTTCCATCCGGCTTCCCGGCGTGGAGTGCGTGGCGGCCTGCGATCTTTACGACGGGCGGCATACGCTGGCCAACGCCATCATCAGCCGGGAGACCGGCAAGACGGTCCCGGCCACGCGGCGCTACCACGAATTGCTGGAAAACAAAGACATCGACTGCATCGTTGCCGCGGTGCCCGACCACTGGCACGCACGCATCATTGAGGATGCCTGCAACGCCGGGAAGGATATTTATTGCGAAAAGCCTATGACGCACGAGGTCCAGCAGGGCTTTTCCATCATCGACGCGGCAAAGAAGAATAACCGCATCGTGCAGATTGGCAGCCAGCGCCGCAGTTCCATTATCTTTGCCAAGGCCAAGGAGTTGATCGATTCAGGAGCCATTGGCGACGTCCGGCTGGTTGAAGATACGATGGGCAGGAACTCCCCTTGCGGCGCCTGGGTCTATCCGCCGCCGCCCGGGCTTTCCACGGAAAATCTCGACTGGGAAACCTGGCAGGGGTCGGCCCCCAAGCATCCTTTTTCTCCCATCCGCTTTGCCCGGTGGCGGGCTTTTCGAGACTATGGCGAAGGTATTCCCGGCGATCTTTACGTCCACCCGCTCACCGGAATCCACTACGTCATGAGTGTGACGGCTCCTCCCGAGCGCGCCTACTCCGTGGGCGGCCTTTTCCAGTGGAAGGATGATGGGCGCGATTACCCTGACCAGATGTCGACGGTTTACGAATACCCCAGCTTCCGCTGCATGATTCGAGTGACACTGGACAACGAGGAAGGTGAGGTGGTTCGCATTATGGGGACCCGCGGGACCATTGAAATCCAGGGACGCGGACTCAGCGTGTCACACCAGGACGGGAAGGACGATTCGCCCTGCTACTACGCCTCGAGCTTTCCTCCCAAACTGCATGCTGAATATGTGAAAGAGTGGGAGGCCGAGCACAAAACCGCGCCGGGCACCGCTACAGCCGGTTGAGGCCACCAGCTATCACACACCGCCTGGCTACAATGAGGACCGGGAGCACCTGTGGAATTTCTTCCAATCGGTCAGGACCCGGCGGCCTTCGGTGGAAGATCCGGTTTTCGGCAATAACGCGTCCCTCGCGTGCCACATGGCGAACTATTCGTATTTCAACAAGACTGCGGCCGTGTGGGACGCAGCGGGCAGGAAGATCAAGGGGTCGTGAGCGAGCGGCACGAACGGTCGCTTCAGCCCGTGGCCTGCCTGTGGCCGATCCTCTGATCCCGGGCGCGCGGGTCCGGCAGCGAATGGTCAAGGCCGGGCCAGCCAGCTTTTCCGCAGCGGGGCGAAATCGATATTCCCCAACGAATCACGCCTTTCTGTTACGGGCTCTTCGAGTTGGAAACATGGCTCAGGAACCTACAACCCAGGAACTGCTGGCGGCCATCGTGCAAAATGACGAAGCCGCACTGGCCCAACTCTACGACCTTGTCGCGCCCGGCCTCTACGGGCTGATCTCTGAGATTGTTTCTGACGGCGGCGCGGGGCAGGAAATCCTCAAGGACGCTTTCCTCCGGCTTTGGAAGGATGCGAAGCGGATTGAGGCGGGCGGCAACGTGATGGTGTGGCTTGAGATGGAGGTCCGCGCAAAGGCTGTGGATTGGCAGCGCGCGCAGAATGGCTTGAGGGCCACGGCTCATGCCCGGCTGCAATCGCTGATGAAAAGGGCGTCATGGATGCCCCGGCCGGCCGACATTCAGCAGGTTGAAAAACGGCGGCACCTGCTGGAAAAGCTGGTTCGCCGCCTGCCCGGGCCGCAAAGCGAGTTGCTGCAGCTTGCCGTTGTGAAGGGCTTTACTGAAACCGAAATCGCCCGGCAGGTTGAGCAGCCTCCGGGCAGGATTGAGCATGAGTTGCGCGCCGGGCTGCGCTTTTTGCGACACCGCCTGCGCGCTGTGATGGGAACATGGAGTGCCAATATCTAGATGACGTTTATGAGTTGTTTCTGCTGGGCTTGCTGAAGCCGAAGGAGACATCCGCGGTCAAGGAACACCTTGAACGTGGCTGCCCTTACTGCGTGGACCACCTCCGCGAGGCAGCCCAGTCCGTCTATTTCCTGCTCTCCGGCGCAAAAGCCCGCAAGCCTCCAGCGCAGGTGAAGACCGAGATTTTGCGCAGCCTCCGCCGGGCGTGAGAATGGGCTGCTGACTGCCGGCCGCGCAGGCTGTGGGGTTTGACAACCTCCAGGGGCCCGGATACGGGCAACGATCCCAAATTTGAAAAGTCCTGAACAGATTCCCGCGGTTCCTTGAAGGACACGGGGATTACCGAAAAAACAGACGGGCGGCCTGTTTGAGATGGCTGCCGGATGAACGATGGCAGAACCTGTACACAAGGCGGGGCTGCGGCGCGACCTGGGGTTTCTGCACGCCACCTCGCTTGCCATTACGGACATGGTGGGGATCGGCCCGTTCATCACCATTCCGCTTTTTCTGGCGACCATGGGCGGGCCGCAGGCGATGCTGGGATGGTTAGTCGGCGCCGGCCTGGCTTTTTGCGATGGCCTGGTGTGGGCGGAACTGGGCGCCGCCATGCCCAAAGCCGGCGGAAGTTACCACTACCTGCGGGAAGCTTTCGGGCCCAGGGGAGCCGGCCGCTGGCTCTCCTTCCTGGTGGTATGGCAGATCATGTTTTCGGCGCCGCTGTCGGTGGCCAGCGGCAGCATCGGCTTCGCCAACTATTTCCATTACCTTGTTCCGGGAATGACGCCCTGGGAAGTCCGCATCTTCGCCTCTACGATCCCACTGTTGCTCATCCTGGTGCTCTACCGGCGGATTCGCGCGGTCGGCAACCTTTCCGTCATCATGCTGGGCGGCGTGATGATCGGGTGCTTCTGGATCATCATTTCCGGGCTGCCGCACCTGAGCGCCTCGCGCATTTTTGATTTCCCGCCCGGAGCCTTCCATCTGAACGTGATTTTCTGGGCGGGCCTGGGCCATGCCACGCTCTACGCGCTCTACGACTACTTCGGTTACTACAACGTCTGCTACCTGGCGGAAGAGATTCGCGAACCGGGGCGCATCATTCCGCTGGCCATCCTGTTTTCCATTGGCGTGGTGGCGGTCATCTACATCCTGATGAACACCTCCATCCTCAGCGTGGTTCCCTGGCGCGAGGCGCAGCACAGCCACTTTATCGCCGCGGAATACATCGAGGAACTCCAGGGTCATTTTGCGGGCCAGATGATGACCCTGCTGATGCTCTGGATCGCCTTCGCTTCGGCTTTCTCGCTGTTGCTGGGCTATTCGCGCATTCCTTATGCCGCCGCGGCCGACGGCAATTTCTTCAAGGTGTTTGCCAAACTGCATCCCAAACACGACATCCCGCACGTGTCGCTGGTGACGTTGGGGGTGATTGCCGCGGGCTTCAGCCTGCTGCGCCTGCCGGAAGTGATCGTCAGCCTGGTGGCCACGCGCGTGCTTCTGCAATATATGCCGCAGGCCGTCGGTTTCTTTATCCTGCGCTTCAAGCAGCCCGACATGCCGCGGCCGTTCAAGATGTGGTTCTATCCCATTCCGGGCATCATTTCGCTGTTTGGGTGGCTCTACATCCTGTCAACTTCAGCGCGGGGAGCTCTGCTGTTCGCCCTGGTGGTGTTTCTGGCCGGTACCGCTGCATACCTGTTCCGCGCCCGCCGGAAGGGCGAGTGGCCGTTTCTGAAGGCGGGAGAAACCGAAGTCATCTAAAGACAGCACCCCCTCTACGAAGAAACTCTGGCTTCTTCCGGAACGTCTGGCTCCGTCCAAAGGATGATGGCTTGCGGAAGTGTGAAAGTCATTAATTGCAACAGCAAGAGTGCAATCGCCGCAAAGCGGAAAATCGTGGGAGCATCCAGTTCGTACCAAAGCAAGAAAACGATAACGATTAGGACAGAGTATAGGTGGATGATACGAAAGGCTTGCAGGTGCGCGAGGTTTCGTACCGCCATCTCACGTTCGTCGATTTCTTCCATCTCGGGTGAGCCAGGCTTCATGCCGTGGACTATCATCGCGCCGGTGCGGTTTCCAAACTCCGAAACCTTCAGCAGTTTGGGGAACACACGGATCTGAATGAGAACACAGAGAGTGATAGAGAACAATAGAACGTAAATGACCGGGATTCGGGCGGCCCAAGGAGGAACAATAATCGCCGCAGCGCATGCCAGAAGAACCGCATATATGACCGCCAACAGCAGGCGACGGTTTTTTTGCGGCGCCATTGAGATTCCCAGAATTCGTGGGCGCGTTTAGCATGATGTTCCTCCCAACTTACTTCGCTTTGCCGGCAGGCGGCGAATTGCGATTTCCGTAGACCTGTTCGCTCAGCGGTTGAAACGGTTTGCGGGAAAAGATGGCTTCGATCGGAAGGCCGAAGTATTCACTGATGCGAAAGGCCAGTTCCAGGCTGGGCTTGAAGTCGCCGCGCTCAATGTAGCCGATGGTCTGGTAGTTGACCTGAAGAGCATTTGCGAGAGCGCTGCGGCTGAGGCCGCGCTCGGCGCGCAGAACGGCGATTCTGTTGTAGAGGGCCTGACCGTTTCTCGCGTCCGAGCCGGATGGTAATTCCATAGACATATTGTTGTATTACTACAACAATATGTCAAGTACTTTATTTCTACTTAGCAGAGTGTTGAAGAAAGCTACACTGCGGCATTGCGACTTTACGTTGAAAAAAATTGACTTGTAGCGCCGTAAACCATCTGCTACTGCAATCTGCTTGATTTTTCAACATCCAGCGGAGGGTTCAGCCCTGCGCCGAATTGGCAGAATTGGGCACTGATGGTTACGACTCGCCGCGGCGGGCCACCAGAAACATTCCTTCGTTGTGGACAATCTCGATGTCGTCACCCTGGACTTCCGGTGAGAAGCCCGCCTTATTGCCTTTCGCGGAGTTTTCGATGAGTCTGCGGGCTTCCACGTAACGCTTGTCCTCGGGCGGATGGCCGGCGCGCAGCATCCATTGGTTGAATGAGCGCTTGTGGCGCCTGAAGGACTGATTAACAATCTCCAGGCCGAGCTTGTCAAACATGCTCAGGAAGGTCGTCATCCGCAAAGAGCGCGTGTGGGACGGGTCGCGAATGATTTCAATCCGATTGTGCAACTCGAATTTCTCGTCGGCCTCCGGTCCCAGCGTGTCATCCACAAAAACGCGGCCACCTGGTTTCGCCACCCGCAGCATCTCCTGCAGAACGAGTTCGGGCTTGGGGATGTGGTGGAAGGCGTACTGGCAACTTACCAGATCGAAGGTGGCGTCGGCGTAGGGAATCGCTTCCCCTGCTGCGCAGAAAAAGGCTGCATTCGGAACCTGCTTCTCAGCCTGGAACTGCCGGGCCATGCGAAGCATTTCGCCGGTCAGGTCCATTCCATAGGCGTACCGGAGCCCCGGCGCCATGGCCAGAACCAGCGCGCCCGGCCCGCAGGCGACATCAAGAAAAACCATTTCGGGCTGCGGCTTCAGGAACCGGACTTTCTCGCCGATCACGTCGGGAGAGTCGCGCACGGCGAATTTTGAAAATGCTTCCGCCGTGCTCGTAAATTGTTTCTGAACCGTTGCCTGATGTTTCTTTGACATAACACCTTTCCTGGCATCCCTTCTGCGTCACTTGTCTTATCTGAATTTAATAGAATGCTCTTTTCTTGGGAAGTGCAAACCAGCATTTCAGTTTTCAATCGGCCTCGGAGATCACACTTTTCGCCTCAGCCAAAGGCCGGAAAATCCTGGAGCAGATTTTGGGGGTTTATTTTTTACCCCTGAAAATGCGATCTTAGAGAATGAGTCAACGCTTTTGTTTCGGAGGGTGCACATGTCACTGGGCAGCGAAGAGTTGAAATCAGCGCTCAAAGGAATTGTGGGATTTGGTGTTACGCCGTTTCGTGACGACTTGAGCATTGACCTGGAAGCGTTGCGGCAGAACGCGGCGTTCCTGGCCGAAAACTGCGAGGTGGTGGTTCCGCTGGCCGGCAACGGCGAAATCTATGCCCTCTCGCCCGAGGAGCACAAGACGATCGGGCGGGCCGTGGTGGAAGAGGTCCATGGCCGCAAGCCCGTGCTGGTGGGCGTGGGATTTACCATGCCGATTGCGCGCGACCTGGCACAGGCCGCGGAAGCTTACGGCGCCGACGGAGTGCTGGTGCTGCCCCCCTATTTCACGCACGCCAACGACGACGGCCTGTTTGAATACTATCGCTCCATTGCGGCGGCGACGAAGCTGGGAGTGATTCTGTTTCAGACGCACGCCACCAACTTCAATCCTTCGCTGCTGCGCCGCCTGGCGGAGGTTCCGAACATTGTGGGGATGAAAGACGAGCACGGAGATATGGACCAGTTTGTGCGCCAATGGGGCGCCGTGGGAGACCGCATGGCGCTGCTGTGCGGCGTGGGAGAGATTCTCGCTCCCAGTTATTTCGCGCTGGGAGTCAAAGCTTTTACCAGCGGCCTGGTCAATTTTATGCCGGCGACCTGCCGGAAAATTCTGGCACACCTCCGTGTCGGAGAACTGCAGGCAGCCTCGCGCGTGGTCGACCAGGAGACGATGGCGGTTTACGACCTTCGCGTCAAACGGCCCGGCTACCGGACGCTGGTCATCAAGGAAGCGATGAACCTTTGCGGACTGAACGCCGGGCGCGTCCGGCCGCCACTGGCGCCGCTTCCCGAAGAAGACCGCCAGGCGCTGCGCGGAGTGCTGACGGACCTGGGCCTGTTGAAGGGCGAAGCCGCGCACAAGTGAATGGTGCTCGGTTGCCCTTGATTCTTCAACCGCCGGAAACGCCTTTCCGGTCCTGCTGAAAGGAAGGGAACTTCCTCCATGGCAAAATTGCCTCGCGCACTCAACTTTCTTGAACGGAACACGAAGTGAATGAGTAGGAGCGAAATTGCTGAGCCTTGCTGCGTGCTGATTCCCGCCGGTGACTTCCCGATGGGCTGCGCCACGGGGCGGGACGACGAGCAGCCGGTCCATCGCGTGTGGACCGAGGTGTTTGAAATGGCGGTTTTCCAGGTGCGGAACCGGGACTGGGCGGCGTTCATGGAATCCACGGGACATCCGGCCCCGCCCGAATGGACGAACCCGGACCTGAACCATCCTGACCAGCCCGTGGTGGCGGTCAACTGGTTTGAGGCTGACCAATACTGCGGCTGGTTGAGCCGGATGAGCGGCAGGAAGTACCGATTGCCGACGGAGGCCGAGTGGGAGAAAGCCGCGCAAGGCGGGCAGGACGGCGCCCTGTATCCGTGGGGCAACGAGCCGCCGAAGGACCACGGCGAATACGTGCGCCGCTGGACGGGCAAGATTTCCGGGCCGCTGCCGGTGGGCCAGGGCACGCCCAATGCCTTTGGCCTTTACGATATTTGCGAGAACGTCCATGAGTGGTGCGCGGACTGGTATTCCAGGGAATACTATGCCAGCTCGCCCGAACGCAACCCTGCCGGTCCCGCTTCCGGTGAGCGGCGTGCTTCACGCGGAGGCGCCTGGCGGCATCACATCAAAGCGAGCCGTTGCGCCGCCCGGTCCAGCATTCCGCCGGACTTTCAGTATGCGGATTACGGCTTTCGCGTGGTTCGCGAAGTCTCGTAAGCCAGGCTCAGGAAAAGGAGGCCCCCATGCCCGAGTTACGCCATAACGTTTTGACCCGCGAGTGGGTTATCATTGCCACGGAGCGCGCCAAGCGCCCGCATGAATTCGCCAGGAAAGACGACGGCAAAAGAGTAAACCCTCCCTACGTTGAATCCTGCCCATTCTGTCCCGGCAACGAGCAGATGACTCCTCCTGCAACGCTGGTGATTCCCGATGACGGATCATGGAAAGTCCGCGTGACGCCCAACAAGTTTGCCGCCCTTTCCTACGAGGGTGAACGACACCGGACGTTTGAGGGAATCCGCCGAACCGTTTCGGGGGTGGGCGTCCACGAGGTGATCATCGAGTCCCCGGACCACAGCAAGTCGACGGCTCTGCTGGAGGATTCCCAGGTTGAAACCCTGATCGACGCCTACCTGAACCGTTTCAATTTTGCCTCGGCGGACCCGCGGGTGGAACAGGTCACCATCTTCAAAAACCACGGGATAGCCGCCGGGACCTCGCTCGAACACCCTCATTCGCAAATCATCGGAAGCCCCGTGATCACCTCGCAGATTCGCGACCGCATGATCAATGCGCTGCACCACTTTGATGAGTACGGCGAGTGTATCTTTTGCCGGGTCCTCGAGATGGAGTTAAAGGAGCAGACGCGGGTGGTGATGGAGACCGAGCACTTTGTAACGTTCGTTCAGTTTGCAGCACTCAGTCCTTTTTCCATGCTGATTATGCCCCGCCGGCACATGGCGTGCTTTTCGGAAATCAACGATGCGGAAGCGGCCGACCTGGCCGGAATCCTGCGGCGGACGCTGGCCAAACTTTACTACGGCCTCATGGACCCGGATTTTAACTACACGATCCGGACCGGCCCCCGGGAAGCCTGTGGGGTCAAGTATTTCCACTGGTACCTCAGCATCATTCCGCGGTTGACCAAGGTGGCGGGGTTTGAGCTGGGTTCCGGCATGTTTATCAACCCCTCGCTGCCGGAAGAAAACGCGTCCTTCCTGCGGGAAGTGGCTGCCGGCTAGCGTGAGCCCAAAACGCAGAGAGGCAGATTCCCTGGAATTTGGAGGGCCGGTATACTGACCTCGGTGTTCAGAACGTGATGAATGAACTTTTGAGGGACGTGTAGCCGTTCGCCGTTATTCGTAGCGAAGAGCCTCAACAGGATCAAGCCGTGACGCGCGGATGGCAGGCAGAATACCGCTCAGAACGCCCACCAGCATCAGGATTCCGGCAGAAAGCATCATCGTCGCAAGTGATATGTGCAACTGGATATCTCCGTTTCCGGAGGTATCCTTGAACAGCGGCCCCAGCAGCGGAATGGTTCCGATGGCCGCCGCCAGCAGGAAGGAAAGGGCCATTCCCACCAGACCTCCCGCGAGGGTGATGGCGAGCGCTTCGGAAACAAACTGGGCCTGAATGTGGCGCCGGCGGGCGCCAAGGGCCCGCCGCAGGCCGATCTCCCGCGTGCGTTCATCCACCGCGACCAGCATGATGTTCATCACGCCGACCCCGCCGATCCCCAGCGTGAGAGCGCCGATAAAAGTGAGCAGCACTTCCAGCCCGATGGTAAGGCCGTCAATGATGGGCCGAAGTTCTTCAGTGCCGAACATCATGAAGGCTTTCTTGTCGGTTGGAGAGAAGCGCTGCCTTTCGGCGATGACGGCCAGCACCTGCTGCCGCGCTTTGGCCTCGAACTGTGGCGCAACGGGTTCAAAGACCATCACATTCGCATAGCGAGTGTCCCACATCTCGCTCGCCGTCGGATAGGGAATCCAGGCCGACTCATCATCGCTGGTAAAGTAGTTGGAAAGCTGGATCTTGCGGTTCATGGTCCCGACCACGGTGAAACGGACATTGCCGATCCTGACCGTCTGTCCCACAGCCGGCTGATTGGCAAAAAGCTTCTGGCGCAACCGGGCGCCCAGAAAAACCACCCGGCGCCTTTCCGCCATATCCTCCGGGCTGATCCATCGTCCGCTGCTGGGATTTTCGCTCCTCATCTCACCGTATTCCGGGCAGACACCTCGAATCGCCGTGTTGGCAAAGCGGCTGCCGTAGGAAATGGGCAGCCATCGGACGGTTTCGCGACAGGCATATTTCACCAATGTCGCCCGCGCCCGCACCATCTCCAGGTCTTCCTTTTCAAGCAGGACTTTCTTGCCGGCGCGCTGTCCGCCCACCTGCTGGCTGGTCTGCGCCGGCCAGCAGATCACCACGCTCTTGCCAAAAGCCTCGAAGCCCCTGAGCAGGACCCCGCGGAAACCTTTTCCATAGGCGATCAGGATGGTGACCGCCACGATGCCCCAGACAACTCCCAGCATGGTCAGCCCGCTGCGCACGGGCTGGCGGCGAAGAGAATCCCAAGCCTGGCCAAAAACTTCCCGGATCATAGTCCAGCTCCGATTCGCGGCCTTTCAGGACGCCACATTGATACAGTTCTGCCTTTCCGTTCCACTCTATCCTCCCGCTTCATACCGCAGCGACTCGATGGGATCCACCGAGGCCGCGCGACTTGCCGGGTAGAGTGCCGCCAGCAAGGCCACTGTTCCCAGCAGGGCGGAAGACAACACGCCTGATTGCCATGTGGGCAGTAACCCGGCAAAAAATGCGGGTTGTGGAAGCAGGTCTACCAGCCAGCAAATGCCGTACGCCACGCCCATTCCAAGACCGCCGCTTAGGAAAACCACGATGAGTGTTTCCACGAAGAATTGCCACAGGATGGCGCGGGAGGTGGCTCCCACAGCCTTGCGGACCCCGATTTCCCGGGTGCGTTCACGCACGGCCACCAGCATGATGTTCATCACTCCAATCCCGCCCAGCAGCAGGCTGACCAGCCCCACCGCTCCCAGGAAATACTTCATACCGTCGGTCATGGTGCGGAACTGGATGGCATTTTCCACGGTGTCCCAGATGGAAGCGGCTTCCTTGTCGCGCGGATCGAAATTGTGAATCAAAGCCAGCGAGCGCCGAACCTGTGCCTGGCAGGCTTCGTCGTCGGCAAAAGACCGCGGGGTTACCAGCAGGTTGTCAATGGTATGCGGCTGGGCCGGAGGAGGATCGGGAAAGTCCTGCTGCATGGCGCTGAACGGGATGAAAACCTTGGACACGTCCATGCCATCGTAGCTGTTGTTCTGTTCCTTGTGTTCCATCACGCCGATCACGGTGTAGGGAATATCGTTCAGGTAGACGGTTCTTCCCACGGCCTCCTTTGACGCGAAAAGTTGCTTTGCCACGTCGCTGCCCAGGAAGGCAACACGGTGGGCCTTGTTCTGGTCGTTCCAGTTGTAAAAGCGCCCCTGCGCCACCGAAATGCTGCGGATATACGCAAAGGTGGGCAGCGAAGCCGTTACCTCGAGCGTGGCGCTGTTGTAGGGGCTGCGAACGTTGACGCTGGACCGGCGGAGTTCGGGCAAAACATACTCGCAGGAGGGCGATTGCGCCAGGACAACCGGATAGTCCGCATCCAGCCAGTGAATGTCCCGGCCCGCCCGCATGCCGCCCGCCTGGATGCTGGTGCGGCCGGCAAAAACAATCATGATGTCTTTGCCGAAGGTTTCCATCTGTCTTTCCTGGCCCACCCGCAGGCCTTCTCCTGCGGCCACCATCAGAACGATGGAGATGATTCCCCAGGCAATGCCGAACATGGTGAGGAACGTCCGGAGCTTGTGCGCCCACAGGGTTTCGATGGTGTCCCGGAAAAGGTCGCGAAAGGCCATGATGATTCACCCGGCAAAACAGGTTGAGGAAGCCATCCGACGGCGTTTGAAGGTTATTGCAGAATGACCTTCTCGCCTCGTTTGAGGCCGCTGGTGACTTCCGCGTTGATGCCGTTGGTGATTCCGATATTGATCGGCGCTTTCTTCCAGCCCAATTTCGCTTCCCGGTCAGGAATGTGAGCGAAGGTCTTGTGATCTTTGTCGTACACAACGGCGGTCTCGGGAATAAGCAGGACGTCGTGTTTTTCCCTGATGATCAGCTCGGCGTTGGCGCTCATGTTGGCTTTCAGCTCTCCGGTGGGATTCTGAATGGAGACGCGCACCTCAAAGGTGGTGACGTTGTCTTTCTCCACGCCCATGGGGGAAATCTTGGTTACCTTGCCGTTGTAAATCTTCTGGGGAAACGATTCGACTCGAATCCTGGCCGTCTGGCCGAGATAGACTTTTCCGATGTCCGCCTGGTCAACTTTGCCGAGCACGTAGACCGTGCTCATGTTCCCGACGGTAAAAAGCTGGGTGGCCTGTGAGCCCAGCACCAGGATGGAACTGACGGCGTCGCCGACTTCAACATCGCGGGAAAGCACAATGCCGTTGATGGGGCTGACGATGGTGGAATTCTGCAGGTCTTCTTTGGCCTGATCCAGGGACGCCTGGGCCTGTGACACCTGTGCCCGGGCGCGGGCAATGTCGGCCTTACTGACGGCAACGTTGCGCCTGGCGGAGAGTTGCTTGTTGAGACCGATCTCGTAGGCCTTCTTGGCCTCGTCAAGCGATGAATCGGGAATCAAGCCCTCGGCGGCAAGCTTGCGGTTGCGTTCGAGCGTCGACTTGAGAAAAGGGATGTCAGGACCCTGGGCGTCGATGATGTTCCTCTCATAGATGGCGTGGGCCGACTGGACGGTAGCCTGTGCGGCCTCGATATTGGCCTCCGCCTCCTTGACGCGGGCCCTTAGTTGTTCCTTGTCCAGCTCAAGCATCACCTGGCCTTCGGTGATCTGGTCGCCGTAGTCCACGAAAATCTTTTTTACCAGGCCGCTGGCCTTTGACTTGATTTCAACCTTGGCCAGCGGTTCCACCTTGCCGGTGGCCACAACGGATTGGGCGATGTCGCCCTGCTGGATGGTGGCCAGCTTGGAGGGATCGATGCTGGTGTCCGGATGCAGCACATTGGCCACTGCAAAAACGGATGCGCACAGCCCTACCACTGCCACGGCAATCAGGGTCCAGCGCCTGCGTTTGGAACTGCGATGATTGTTCGCCATAGGAGCCTTCCAATTTCCTGTCTTTCGAATCATTCTTCATTAACTAGTACGCCGTGGCTTCCCGGGATGTTCCAAAGAGCTGGCTGGAGCTTCGGATTTCGGGAAAAGGGTGGAAGGCGCAGTTGGCCCAGCGCGTTGCCGCAGCAAGAGACCGCCCAGCCAAGGAGGCAGCTTTCTCCGTCAGGCGTGCATAGCCCTCCCCGCGACAGGCGGCCGTTGGGGGTGCAGTTTTCAAATTCCTGAAACGGGTGATGCTATAATCGCAGCGTGCGCCAGCGAATAGCGATTATCGAAGACGAAAAAGACATCGTTGACCTGGTCCGGTACAACTTCCGGAAAGAGGGATTTGACGTCGAGAGTTTCTCAAACGGCAGGGAGGGCCTGGAATACATCCGCAAGAATTCTGTGGATCTGGTCCTGCTGGACATTATGCTGCCCGACCTTGACGGCATGGATATTTGCAGGCGGGTGAGGGCGGATGAACGCTTGAAAGGGTTGCCGATTATCTTTCTGACGGCCAAGGGCGAAGAAATTGACCGTGTGGTTGGGCTGGAGCTTGGGGCCGATGACTACGTCGTGAAGCCTTTCAGCCCAAGGGAGCTGGTTGCCCGCGCGAAAGCCGTTCTGCGCCGCCAGGAGGCGGTGCTCGGCAAGGCGGATGTCATTGAAGTTTCAGAGTTGCGTCTGGATGCAGGGACTCGCGAAGTGACCGTTCGCGGCCGTCCCATCCAGTTGAGCGCCCTTGAGTTCAGGCTGCTTCACTTCCTGGCTTCACAGCCCCGGCGGGTCTTCAGCCGGGAGCAGTTGCTTGATAATGTTTGGGGCCGGGACCGGTTCGTGACTCCGCGCACGGTGGACGTCCACATTCGGCGTCTTCGTGAGAAGATTGAAAAGCAGGAAGGGTCCCCCCAATACGTTCAGACCGTGCGGGGTTCCGGATACCGGTTCTCTCCCGGCGATGCCGACTCTCAAGAGAGTTGAGGATTGGTGGTGCCCCTTCTAGCTGACACCCATGGCCCTGACCAGTCCGATATTCCGGAAGCTGATGGTCGCCGCGTTCCTGGTGATGGCGGGGACGCTGCTGGGCCTCAATTTTTACCTCACCCGATTCACAGTTCACCTTCAGACTGAGAACATCCAGCGCCGATTGCAGGCGGAAGCAGAAATCCTTGCTGGCGAAGCGGCGACGACTTCACCCTCGAAGCTGGAGGACTGGTGCCGGCGATCGCAGGTTCGTGCGCACGCCTATGTTGCCGTCATCGATCCACAGGGGATGGTGCTTGCTGACTCGAGAGAGACGTCAAGTGTGTCCGCCAGCCGCGCGGATCTCGCGGAGGTCCGGAAGGCCCTCCAGGGAACCACCGGGACATCCGTGCGCCCCGATCCCAAGCTTGATCAGGAGCTTTATTACCTGGCGGCGCCGCTTCGCTACCAGGGGCGGCCAGGCTACGCGTTACAACTGGCCGTTTCTCTGGCGGACGTGGAGATGGCGACCGAAGCGCTGCATAACGAAATCTGGGTAGCGTCGCTGATCGCCCTGCTCCTGGCTTTGGGAACTGCCTATTTCTTTTCGCGCTCTTTTACGCGCCGTGTCAATACCCTCAAAGCTTTTGCTGAGGACCTGGACAAAAGGCCTGCCGCGGGTAGCGCGCTGATCCACGAGAACGACGAGCTTGGTGATCTGGGCCGCTCACTCGACCGGACGGGAGCCCGCCTGCGTGAGCTGGTTGACCGCCTGAGTCTGGAATCCGCCCGGCGTGAAAGCATCCTGGCCAGCATGGTGGAAGGAGTGCTGGCCGTAGATAGCGACCTCAAAATCACTTTCTGCAACGATTCGTTCCGCCGCGTCGTCGGGACCTCGGATTCCATCTCTGAGGGCCAGCCCTTGCTGGAGGTATTGCGCGATCCCGAATTGCTCAGCATGTTTACCCATGTGCTGGAATCCCGCCAGCCCGTGAAGCAGCGAGTCCGGCTTGCCGGGGCTGAGGGTCGTTCGTTTGAAGTCCAGGTGACTCCGCTGGCGGGAACCGTGCGGGGCGGGGCCATCGCGATCTTCTACGACATCACGGACCTGGAGCGCCTGGAGCGCGTTCGAAAGGATTTTGTCGCCAATGTTTCGCATGAACTGCGCACACCCCTCACGGCCATCAGCGGCTATGCCGAAACCCTGCTGGAGGGGGCGCTGGAGGACCAGGAAAACAACCGGAAGTTTGTTGAGATCATCAAGGCCCATGCCACCCGGCTTGGCAACATTGCGTCAGACCTTCTGGCTCTGTCGGAACTTGAATCGGAAAGGCCTCCCGCCGAATCCAGACCTGTCTCTGTGAGCACAGCAGTTGAGACGGCATTAAGGATCATTGAGCCCGCGGCCCAGCTTCGCGGAATCACCATCAGTCATGGGAAGCAGGATGAAGCCGAAGTCCTGGCGGAGAGGGGGCGCCTGGAACAGGCTTTGGTGAACCTCTTGGACAACGCCGTCAAATTCAACCGCCCCGGGGGAGAAGTTCGTCTGGACGTCACGCGCGAAACTGGCGGCAACATTCGCATCGTGGTGGCTGACACCGGCATCGGCATACCTTTCACGGATCTGTCCAGGGTTTTCGAGCGATTCTACCGGGTTGATAAAGCTCGATCGCGCGAAATGGGCGGGACGGGCCTCGGGCTTTCCATTGTTAAGCATGTTATCGAGCGAATGAACGGAACCGTCAGCGTGGAAAGCCAGTTGGGAAAAGGGTCGACTTTCACCATCCGCCTGCCCGCCTGAATCGCCCAAATCCGTGTAGTGAGAGCCGGCCTTTTGCACTCAGGGATCAAGCGGGCCATCCGCGGTGTCATCGCGCACTTGCAATTTTCTCCGCAGAGGGATAAGTTCGCTTTCTCCAGTGCCGCCAGGATGGAAAGGATTCATGCAAGGACGCCGGCGAAAGCGGCCGTGCACCGGCGGCGGAATCCAGGGCTCGGGGAGGAGGACTGATGAAACGGCGAACTTTTCTTCAAGCAGCAGGGTTGGCAGGCGCAGCTACGATGGCCGGGAAAGGAGTTGCAGACCCGATGCCCGGTGCGCAACGTCCGCCGGCACTTCATCACGGCCGGCAAAAAGTTCCGGCATGAAGATCACGCGCATTCGTTTCTACCACAATCCAAAGTCGCCACCGTCCTTCAACCAGAGCTTCCACATCGTGACGGTAGAGACTGATCAGGGAATCACGGGCGTGGGCGAAGGCGGGTCGCCAGACACCGTCAAGCAGTGCGCTGCCATGATCATTGGCGAGGACCCCGCGCGCATCGAGCACTTGTGGCAGATGATGTTTCGTGGTTATTTTTACCCTGCCGGCCGCGAAAAGCTGGACGCCATGGGCGCCATTGATCTGGCGCTCTGGGACATCAAGGGCAAGGCTCTGGGAGTTCCCGTATATGATTTGCTTGGCGGGCTCTCGCGTGAGCACGTGGAGTGCTACTCAACCGGCTTTCCCCGCCACGGGACACTCAAGGAAACAGCGCGCGCCTGCATGGAGGCCGGCTTCCGCGCTTTCCGCTATGCCACGGCCGACCCGGCCAGAGGCCAGCCGTTCAATTCACACCATGCGGTGCGCAAAACTTACCAGGACTGCGCGGAGATTCGCGAAGGCGTCGGCCCGGATGGCGACTGGGCGGTTGACTATCACACGCGGCTGGATTTCCCGGATGCCGTGCGGCTCTCCACGTTAATCGAACCGCTGGAACCCTATTTTGCGGAGGACCTGGTCCGCTCAGAAAACCCCGGCGTCTACCGCGAATTGCGTGCGCACGTCAAGGTGCCCATCGCCGTGGGCGAGCAGTTCGGCAGCAAGTGGGACATCCGGTGGCTCATCGAAAACCAGTTGATCGATTACGCGCGGGTGACGCTGCCGAACGTCGGCGGCATCACCGAGTATATGAAGATCGCTGCGTTGTGCGACACGCACTACGTTGGCCTCATCCCCCACTTTACGGGCCCGGTGTCAGAGGCGGCGCTGGTGCACTGCTGTGGTGTTTTCCCCGGGCCGGTGATGATGGAGATGCTGGGCAACGGCGTCCACAGTTATGCCCACCTGCCGCAATTCTACGACTTCAGGAATGGGAAATTGTGGCCCAACCGCCGCCCCGGACTCGGAGTGGAACTCGATACGAAGCCCCTGCAACTGGTGGCCGAGATCACGGAACGCTCACGGCCCACTCCCATGCTCCATCGTCCCGACGGGTCCATCACAAACTGGTAGGGCAGGCTGCCCTGACGCGGCACCCACCCGCGCCAGGCGACCCTGGCCTTGAAGCCTCGGCTCCGCCTTCTTTGTCCGCGCTCTACTCCCAACCTGATTCAAGCGCAGTCCCACCGGGCTTTTCCTGCGCCTTGTAACCGCATATTCACACGCCTGTCATCAACGCTTAACAGTCATCCCTCATGCTGAGAGCGTGAAAATAGAACTGACACTTGAAAACGAAAAGGGCGGATTGACTATGAAGCCTCAAATCAATGCGTTACTGGTACACCACAGAAACGACCGCTTCTACACTTTGCAGCGGGTGCTTGAAGCGCTCTCGATCAGGGTGGTCCGGGCGAGGAGCGCCCAGGAAGCGGAAAAGCAACTTTGCGAGACGCCGTGCCCTCACCTGGTGCTGAGTGACACGGTGCTGCCGGATGGCAACTGGATGGATGTGCTGGACGTCGCGGCCAAGGCTCTTGAACCCGTCAACGTCATCATTGTCTCTCCCACGGCGGATACCAGGCTCTACCTGGACACCATGGACCACGGCGCTTATGACTTTATGACGGACTCGTTCACGATTCCGCAGATTGTTCACATCCTGAAGTGCGCCATCGACAATGCCTGCAGGCGCAGGGGCTCGCGCATGCACGTCGCCGCGACTGGGCACGATGAAACATTGCGGCTGGCTGTTTAGGGTTTTCCCCGGAATGGCAGCTTATTTAAGTACGGATGGATTTCCCACAAGCCGAGAGGCCCCTTCTTCCTGCAGGGCCGGTGAATGATTGCCGGTCCTGCTTTTTTTTGCACAGACAGGTGAAAAGTGCCAGAGGCCTTCCGGCCAAGAGGCGCAGTACCCGTCCTTGGGAAGATTTGTGCCATCTCCGGAAGATAAAACGGAGATTCGTGTTTCAATCCCGGCGGGACGTTTGTAACAGAAACGTAACACGAACGTAATGCCACGTTCATCTCGCCACAATAACATTTAGTTGGTTATCCACTGACAACGAAATGGCTGATTTTGTTAGGCCGCGACTACACGAGAGTGCTAAACGCTAGAGCTAGAGAAGGAGATGTAGATATGCATCGGAAAACGACCAAGTCATGGCCGCGGGTGAGTTTTGCAATCCTCGCTGCCTGCCTGTCAGGCGTGGTTTTCACACAAGCGGCGGAGAAGCCAATCCAGCCGGGAGATGTGTCTGGGGTTCCTGCGAAACACCTCAAGAACAAGAGAGGCGCAGAGAAGAAAAAGCAGGATCAGAAGGCTGCCAAGGCGAAGCCGAAAGAGCAGGCGGATTCGGCGAGCCAGATTGCCCAATTGAAGCAGCAGCTTGCCCTCCAGCAGGAACAGATTGCGCAGCTTCTGCAGGCAATGAATAAGTTGCAGGCGCAGGTTGCCGCCAGCGTGAAGCCCTCCGCTGGGCCCTCAGTTGCTCAACCGTCGCAGAATGAAGCGGCGGCGCCAACTTCAAATCCACTGAAAAAGGCGGAGAAAGTCTCGGCATCCCAAGCTGCTCCGCAATTCCCCTCAACAGGGCAAGTGGCCAGCCTGACGCCGGTCATTCCAGCCTCTGCCGCCGGCGCCGCTGGCGATTCTCAAGCGGTTCCGGCTTCCTCTGAAGCTTCATCGCACACAAGTCAGGGAGAGGCCCAACATATTCTGCTGGCATCCAGCGCTTCGCCCTCCGCTACTTCATCGGCAACCAATCCGGCACAGAGTGGCGGCGGTGCAAGCAAGCCAGCGCCCCAAACGTTCCAATTGCCGGATGCATTGAAAGGTTTCCATCCGATCGGATTGTTTTATATATCCTATCAGAATGGACAGCAGTACTCAGGCGTTCCCGGCGAAACCACGAACTATAACTCCTTCCTGATGAAGCGAGGCTATTTCGGCGCGGATGTAGATGTTACGTCGTACCTCACCGCCCGCTTTGTAACCGATATCACTTCTGATTCCGCAGGTGATTGGAAGCCGCGCATGAAGTACTTGTACGGCAAGTTCCATTGGAAGGGGAATAACGCCATAACCAGCCCATATATGGAATTCGGCCTCGCGCACATGCCCTGGCTTGACTTTGAAGAAGCTATAAACGGATTCCGCATGCAGGACACCATGTTTCTCGAGCGCAACGGCATTTTCAACAGCGCCGACGTTGGAGTGCTGTTCGGGTCGGATTTCGGCGGAAGCATGAGCAGCGAGTACAAGAGCAAAGTCAACCCCCACTATGCCGGCAAGTATGGTTCCTGGCAGGTGGGCATCTACAATGGCACCGGTTACCATGCCAAGGAACAGAACACAAATAAGGTCTTCGAAGGCCGCGTTAGTATTCGCCCTGCTCCGAGCCAGGTACCGGGGCTACAGTTCTCCGCGTTCGGTCTCGTCGGCAAAGGAAACCAGGCGACAGACCCGCCGGACTGGCATGCTCTTGATGGGATGGTTTCCTACGAAAGCCAATATCTTACACTTACCGGGCAAGGATTTGTCGGGAAAGGGAATCAGTCTGGGACTGCAATTAACTCTAACGGAACCGCAGCCCAGCAGAGAGGCTTTTCCGTCTTTGCAGCCGTCCATATTCCCATGCCAAATAACCGAGGCAAAATCAGTATTCTTGGCCGCGCAGATGAGATGAACTCCAATACAGCAGTCTACAATGACATGAAGCGACTCTATATTGTCGGCATAGCCTGGCACTTTTACAAGTCAAACATCTGGTTGTTTGACTACCAGCGAACCAATCACAGCGTCAGCACAATTCCAGGGGAAGGCAGATTTCAGGCTACCTTTCAGGTAGGTTTCTAAATGAGCTACTCCTCCTCGCCAGGGACGGGCGGCACCTACGATGTGTTCAACTCGGCACCGAGCGCAACTAAGAGCGGGGTCCATACGCGGCAGCAAGGCTTTGACGTCTTCGGCCACGCGCGTCTGGGCCACTCGCCGTTCTCACTGTGGGGCCTCTATATGAACTTCCAGCCGAACACGAACTTCTCGCCGTCTTCGGCCGGTTTAACGAATAACCCGATGGACTTCACGCGGACGGTTGGTGGCATTTCATACAAAGTCACCGATCACTTTGACGTTGCGTTCGGCGACCAAAACTTCCACTGGGTCCATCCCAGGGGCAGACGGGTCCGGACACGAACGGGATTGTCGTCTGGACGCAGTTCAACTACTAGAGCGGAACGTGAAGGACGGCCGGCGGGATAGCCAGCCGCCGGGCCGCTTTAACAGATTTGTAACACAACCTTAACATTGCTGTAACAATTGACCATCATTCTCAAAAAGAGGGATAGCTAATGAAAATCAGATTTAGAGGCACGATCCGGCTCTGGCTGTTACGCTGGCGCTGGTGGGTCTTTTCGCGGCCTGTTCGGAGGAAAATTCAGGCACGTCGGGGTCAGCCGGTGTCACGCTGAACGCCGCCGGCGCCACCTTTCCTTATCCGATTTACTCCAAGTGGTTCAACGAATATCACAAGCTTCACCCCAACGTAGCCATCAATTACCAGTCCATCGGGTCGGGGGGCGGAATCCGGCAGCTCAGTGCCGGGACAGTTGATTTCGGGGCATCGGACATGCCGCTCAAAGACGATCTGCTGCAGAAGCTCAACCTGCACATTACGCAGTTTCCCACGGTGCTGGGCGCGGTCGTACCCAGCTACAATATTCCGGGAGTCAACGGCCGCTGAAGTTTACCCCGGCGGCTCTGGCTGGCATTTACCTGGGCAAGATCACCAAGTGGAATGACCCCGCGATCGGAAAAGCAATCCTGGCGTGAAGCTTCCTGCCAAGGACATCACGGTCGTTCACCGCTCCGACGGCAGCGGCACCACTTTTGTGTGGACCGACTATCTTTCCAAAGTGAGTCCGGAGTGGAAATCAAAAGTGGGCAGCAACACCTCGGTGCAATGGCCGGTGGGGTTGGGAGGCAAAGGCAATGAGGGCGTGGCCGGAGTGGTCAAACAGACTCCCGATGCCATTGGCTACGTGGAGTTGATTTACGCTCTTCAGAACAACATGCCTTCCGGCCTGGTGGAGAACTCTTCCGGGAATTTTGTCAAGGCGAGTTTGGAAACGGCAAAAGAGGCGGCCGCCGGCGCGGCCAGTGAAATGCAGAAGGACGTCCGCGTCTCGATCACCGACCCGCCGGGCAAGGACGCTTACCCGATCTGCAGTTTTACTTACCTGCTGATTCCTGACCACATTGCTGACGCTGCAAAGCGGAATGCCATCAAAGACTTCCTGCACTGGATGCTGACCGATGGCCAGGGCATGGTGGAAAGCCTTGATTACGGTCAGTTGCCCGAGTCCGTCAAGCAGATCAATGAGCAGCACATTTCTCTGATCAGCTAAGGCAGTCCTGGGTTCAAGATGAGAGCGCATGGCCTGCCCGGAGGTTTCACGGGATTCCCGGCGGGCCAGCGGTCATGCTACGGGATTTGCGAAGACCTGAAACTATGGGTCGTGGCAAAGGCGGTATAGACTTTTCGGTTGCAGGCCGTTTATCATCGGGGTTCATGAATTGCGGGAATACCTCCCAGGGGATGGTCCCGTTTTGGGTGCGTGCCGTGGAACCGTACCGCAGCCGGTGGGTGCGCAGGAGGAATGGACAGGATGGAGGTAGACTTCCTGTCCGTTGGAGTTACTTTCCATCTTAGACGATAGCCCATCCGAGGGTCATTCGATTTCTTCGGGTTGTTGTGAGCAAAAAATGGACCCGGGTTTCCAGGTCCTGTAGCAAGGCAATGATGCCTGTTCCCAGTGAAAATTCAAGTCCTTCCAGGTCTCAAGCGCCCAAGCGGGCACTCCAATCCTTTTTTCGGCGCCTCCGCAGCGGCGACGAGATTGCCCACCTGATTGTTCTGGCGTTTGCGGCCCTCATTGTTCTGATTACGCTGCTGCTGGTTTACGAATTGTGGACCCATTCGGTGCTCCCCGCCACCGTTCGGATGGAATTTCCTGGTGACGAGCAGGTGGGATCCCGTATCCGAGCATTTTGGAGCGCTTCCATTTATTTATGGAACGCTGGTTACGTCAGCCCTGAGCCTGGTGCTGGCGTTGCCGTTAGGCGTGGGAGCCGCCATCTTTCTTGCCGAGCTTGCTCCGCCACGAATTTCGGATGGCCTTACATTTTTTGTGGAACTGCTGGCTGCCGTGCCCAGCGTGATTCTGGGATTGCTGGGCGTCTTTCTTCTCGTCCCGCTTCTGCGGACGGAAGTTGAGCCTTTTCTGAAGGCCACGCTGGGGTTCTGCCTTTCTTTCAGGGCCAGATGTACGGCATCGGGCTGCTCGCGGCAGTTGTGATTCTCACCATCATGATTATTCCCTTCATCATCACGATCTCGCGCGAGGTCCTGCTGGCCGTGCCGGTGGATCAGCGGGAGGCGGCGCTGGCGCTGGGGGCAACCCGCTGGGAGGCGACGTGGAGGGTGGTGGTGCCCTACGCGAAGACGGGAATTTACGGCTCCATTTTCCTGGCGCTGGCCCGGGCGCTGGGTGAAACCATGGCGGTCACCATGGTGATCGGAAACGATCCGAGAATCAGCGCCTCGCTCTTCGCTCCCGGCTACACCATCGCGGCGGTTATCGCCAACGAGTTCACGGAAGCGACGAGCAATCTCTACCTGCAGTCCCTGATCGAACTCGGTCTGGTGCTTTTCCTGGTGACGATCATCATCAATGCGCTGGCGCGCGTGCTGATTCTATTGACCACAAGACAAGGAACCGCGCACCCATGAAATCCCGGCTTGCCTGGAGAAAATTCGTCAACGGCTTCATGCTGAGCCTTACCGGCCTCTGTGCGCTGGTGTCGGTTTCCGTGTTGCTGGTTGTTCTGGGCTATCTGGGATGGAATGGCTGGCAATATCTGACCTGGTCCTTTCTCACCCACCTGCCTGCCCCCGTCGGGGAAACGGGCGGTGGCATGGCGAACGCCATTGTAGGGAGCGGAACGCTGCTGCTGATCGCAGCCCTGACGGGGATTCCGACTGGATTGCTGGGTGGCATTTACCTGGCTGAGTTCGGTGGAAAGACGTTTACATTTCTGGTTCGCTACACGGCGGACCTCCTGAACGGCGTTCCCTCGATCGTGATGGGCATTTTTGCCTACACCCTGGTGGTTCTGCCCATGCACCACTTTTCAGCCTGGGCCGGAGGGCTGGCCCTCGGCGTGATGCTGATTCCCATCGTGCTGCGCAGCACCGAGGATTTCCTGAGAGCAGTTCCCATGCCTTTGCGCGAGGGCGCTCTGGCGCTGGGTGCCAGCAAGTGGAAGGCGATCGCCACGGTTGTGATTCCCGCGTCCATCCGCGCCATTGCCACGGGCGCTTTGCTGGGGCTTGCCAGGGTGGCGGGAGAGACCGCACCGCTGCTGTTTACGAGTTTTAATAATCAGTTCTGGAGCCACGGGCTGAACCAGCCGACGGCCTCGCTGCCCGTTATGATTTACGTTTACGCGACAGGGCCCTACGCCGACTGGCACCGCCAGGCCTGGGCCGCGGGCTTCATCTTGCTCATGCTGGTACTTGTTGCTAACATTGGGGCACGGTTGATTCTGTCGCGGAGCAGTCCGGTGCTGCGGGGATAATGTCATGGGAAATATCACTAACCCGGGAGTGATGATCGGCGTCCCGGGATTCGGACGGGCGGCTGAGGGTCCTGAAAAAGAGGCTCCTGAATCCGTGATGAAGATTTCCGTCAACAAGCTGGATTTCTACTACGGCGTGCGGCAGGTGCTCTTTAACATCAGCCTCCAGGTCCAGGAGGGAAGGATCACGGCCCTCATTGGCCCTTCCGGCTGCGGGAAGTCAACTTTTCTGAGGACCCTCAATCGAATGCACGAAACCGTCCGCGCGGCCAGAGCCGAAGGAGAAGTCCTGTTGGACGGCCGAAGCATCTTTGAAATGGACCTTGTTAACCTCAGGCGGCGTGTGGGGATGGTGTTCCAGAAGTCGAACCCCTTTCCCAAGTCCATCTACGAGAATGTTGCCTATGGTCTGAAGGTCAACGGAATGGCGCGGCGGGGGTTGATCGAGGAGGTCGTGGAGAAAAGTCTGAGGCGCGCCGCCCTCTGGGACGAAGTGAAGGACCAGCTGCACAAGTCCGCTTATGCGCTTTCCGGAGGCCAGCAACAGCGCCTGTGCATTGCGCGCGCCCTGGCCATCGACCCTGAAGTTCTGCTGCTGGATGAACCGTGTTCAGCGCTGGATCCGATCGCCACGGCGAAGATCGAGGATTTACTGTTTGCCCTCGAGGGGGCCTGCACCATCGTGATCGTTACACACAATATGCAACAGGCGGCCCGGGTGGCGGACCATACAGGATTTTTCCTCCTTGGAAAGCTCATCGAGTTCAACAAGACGGATATCATTTTCAAGAATCCTGCGAAGAAAGAGACGGAAGACTACATTACCGGCCGGTTCGGTTAACGGCGGGGGAGCGGCCCATTGCGCCATTTTGAGATCCAACTCGACGAGTTGCGGAAGAAGCTGCTGGAGATGAGCGGCCTGGTTGAGTCGTCCATCTACCGCAGCGCCCTGGCCCTGGTGGAAAAGGATGAGGAGCAGGTCCGCCAGGTGATGGAGAATGAGGCTCGCATCAATCGAATGCAAATCGAGATTGATGATCTGGCGACCGGCCTGCTGGCCCTGCAGCAGCCCATGGCCACCGATCTGCGCTTTATCACCTCTGCCATCAAAATCAACAGTGACCTGGAGCGCATGGGAGATCATGCCGTGAACATTGCGGAGCGGGCCCGCTCTCTGATGCACGAACCCACCATCAAGCCTTTGATCGACCTTCCTCAGATGGCCAACCTGGTTCAGTCCATGCTGCGCGAGAGCCTGGATGCTTTCATCAAGAGGGACGCCAATCTGGCGCGCAGCGTCCTCAAGTCCGACGACGCGGTTGACCAGATGCGCGACACGGTCTACGACGAGCTGGTGCAGTATATGGAGGCGGAGCCGTCGGAGATTCGCGGGTGCATCCACCTGATGTTTGTCGCCCGCAACCTGGAGCGCATTGCGGACCACGCCACCAATATCGCTGAAGACGTCGTTTTCCTGGTTGAGGGTGCTGACGTGCGCCACCACGCCGAAGCCTTCAAATAGCCGCTGGCCTTTCCAAACCTTCGGACCTCTCCGGCACCCGGCAACCCCGGCGCTTCCCAGCCGGCAACGGGGACGCCGCCGTGCCCCGCCCCTGCGAAAGTTGACTCAGCCCTCCCTGTGCGTGGCCCTGCCCTGCCTTTACTGCCGTGGGGCGGCCTCAGGGACGATGCGAGATATTCTTTTCAGCATTTTTGATGCCGAAGTGTTATACTAAAAGAGCTTGATCAGTTTTTGTGACCGAATACCATTGAACCCTAGAGGCCACAGGATCTCCGATTTTGTGGCGTTTCTTGTTTTTGGAGAGTGGTTGCGAGAGCAGAACAAGTTAATTTCAATGCAACAAAGGAACAGTAGAACACTTATGGACAAAGAACAAGGAACAGTAAAATGGTTCAATGACTCGAAGGGCTATGGATTTATCCAGCGCGCATCGGGTGATGATGTTTTTGTGCACCATTCCGCCATCCTGGCGGAAGGGTTCAAGTCGCTTGCCGAAGGTGAAGCCGTGGAATTCGAAGTCACCAAAGGCCCCAAGGGGCTTCAGGCAGCGAACGTAACAAAACTCTAAAAGGAACTTTCGCTTTAGTTTAGGCCCGCGTCCGGCAGACTTGCCGGGCGCGGGCTGAAACCCTCCAACAAAGACACCAAAATGTCCATTCAAATTCAATATCTTGGGTTCCAGTTGAAGGCGAATGGCCGGGACTACTCCTATCGTGTCGTCAATCCCAAAGAAGGGGACCGCGAGTTCGTTCTGACTATTTCCAACCGTGCCTTTTCAGAGCACCATTTTCCCTATCAGGATGCTGCCGCACTCTGCTATCGGAAATTGCAAAAGGCGTTAGGCGCGGAAAGCCCTGAGCACCCTATCCCTCACCGCGCCGCTTTGTCCGATCAGGAACTTGACGAGTACATGGTGAGCCGCCGCCCGGTAAGAAAGCGAACCTGGTAGGTCCCGGCAAGATCCGATTCTCATCCAGCTTCTCCAGTTCAGCATCGAAAGCAATCCGATTATCGCAATATGCCAACCCTGTACCGGCCTGGAGTTCTTCAGGCTGGCGCACCTTTTTCCCAGTTCGTTTCGCATCGCTTACCGATCATGCGCGGCCCGCAGGAGTGTGACATTTGTCACGTCCGTGAGTGAGTACGCTCACTGAAAGTTTGCGCGCTGAGGTCTAGCGTATGAGTAGGGGTAGGCGCTGGCTTCGGGAAAGATTAGCAGCGTGTCTTCACCTTCGGTTGGCCCCATGATGGCGCGCCAGCGCCACCGGTTGTGTGAAAGGAGCATAACCATGGCGGGCAAGCACCTGGCTGTAAAGTCCGAAGAACATCGTACTCCCTTCAAGGTCACGGAATTCCAGAAAATCTTCGATCGAATGCGTGAAATGCACGACATGATTTCGCGCCGTGCATTCGAGTTGTTTGAGAAGGGAGGCAGGAATTTCGGCCGCGACCTCGACAACTGGTTCAAGGCGGAGTCGGAGTTGCTGCATCCGGTCAGCATCAGCATTGAGGAGACCGAGGAAGGTCTCAAAGTGCAGGCGGAAGTTCCGGGATTTAAGGCGGAGGAATTGGAGGTCAGCGTTGAACCGTACCGCCTGACCATCACCGGCAATCGGGAAACTGAAAAGGAAGAAAAGAAGAAGGGAAAGACCGTTTATTCCGAACGCGGCGCGGAAAGGATGCTGCGCGTTGTCGAGCTGCCGGTCGAAGTGAACACGGAAGCGGTCAGCGCCGTACTGAAGGACGGAGTGCTGGAACTTACGATGCCGAAAGCGGCTCCGGCAAAGAAGATCACCATCGAGAAACATGCAGCATGAAACTCCATTTGGAGGTGCTGGGCGGGAAGGGAGCCTGGAGCCCTCAGTAGCCAGTCGCTGGGACCCCCGGTGGGGTGGACGCAACCGCACAGGGCGGGGGCGTGCAATCCCCAGAGGCAGGGAAAAAGACTGCCGGCTTCCTTCCCGCCGGCGGGAGGTTCAACACAGTAGCAAGACTGACAGGAAGAGGAGGCCGAAATGAAAGGCAAGCCAACCTGGAAACCCGTCGGCCTTTCTGCAAATAAATGGAAACAGCCGGGACCGCGGCGGCGTCCGGTTCAGTCGCCCTCGCCGAAGCGGCTGGCCCCGAGACCCTTTGAGAGATCCTCCGGATTCAGGCAGGCTCCCTCGAAACCGAAACCCTGAGGCTCTCTTGCGGCCTGGTTCTTAAAGAACAATAAGGAGGATGTCATGTCAATGTCCCAACGACTCCAGGAGTTTCTGGATTCCAAGAACATCCGCTTTGAATTGCTTCCTCATTTTCCGGCATTCCCTGCCCAGAAGACGGCGCAATCGCTGCATGTTTCCGGCAAGCACTTTGCCAAGTCGGTCATTCTCCATGCAGACGGGCGTCTGGTGATGGCGGTTCTTCCCGCGTCGCACCGGTTGAACCTCCATGACCTCCGGCAGGAACTCGAGGTACGGCACCTCGAGATGGCGCCGGAGAGCGAGGTGGAAAAGGTCTGTGAGGATTGCGAGCTGGGCGCTTTCCCTCCGTTTGGACACTTCTATGGAATGGACACCTGGGTGGACCGCGCGCTCACCAAGTCGGAAGAAATCACGTTCAACGCCGGTACGCACACGGAAGCCATCCGCATGAAGTACGCTGACTATGCCGAACTCGAAAACCCCCTGATAGCAAGCTTTGCCGATCCGGAATCAATGGCGGCATAGCTACAGGGATTGATGTGTGCCGTTTGAAAGACGGCCTTCGGGCCGTCTTTTTTTTGTTCCGAGCGCATGCTCGTGGCTTGTATGAAATGGGAATCTGAGTGAGAGAGCAAACACGAAATCTTCCGGCCCGTTTCGCGCCCGGCAGGGGAGTGTATGCGCGGTTCATCCGGTTGCCGCACATGAGCTTCCAACCTTGCCTCCGAATGAATGAAGCTGTTGCTCACCCCCATACAACAAAAGGCGGCATCAAGCCGCCTTTTTTACCCTTCCGTTCTGTTATCGGAGACCCGTGATCGGGCCTCAGGAGAGTTCCCTATAGTTAGGGAGCCGCTCACCCAAAACTGCTGGGCGCCTTTGGCTATCTCTCCGTCCTGCCCGCTACGGCCCGGATCCTGGCCGTCCTGTCATCAGGTTCAACGGGTCTCCGAAGCTCAACCTCATTCCCGCACTACCCTCCACCTACTTAGATGCTCCAACCCCTCCCGAAGGTTAACCTTATGGGTGCCGATTTTGGGGCCTTATTTATGCCGCTTTTTCGCCTTCGGCCAGCGAAATAGGTTCCTTTACAAAGACCAGGTGTCCGATGCCGGCAAGCAGCGCCACCCCGGCGGCCACCAGCAGCGCCGACTGGAAGGATGATGTGGCCTGGACCATGTATCCGGTCACCGTAGGGGCCAGCGTTCCTCCCAGATACCCGCCAAAATTCTGTATGGAACCCAGCGACGCGGCATAATTCCGTGGTGCCGCGACCGTGGCCATGGCCCAGGCGGCGGTGCTGCTAGCCATGATGAGAAACATGGATATGGAAATGTAGACTATCGCCAGCAGACTGCTGGAACTGTATGCAGCCAGCACTGTACACAGCACCACTCCGGACAACTCGCAGATCAGGGGAACCTTGCAACTGTTGATCGTAGAAAAACCGCGCCGTGAAAGTGAGTCGCAAACACGGCCTCCGATCACGCTGCCCACAACCCCGCAAGTGAAGGGAATGGCGGCGATCCAACCGGTTCTGGCAATGCTGAGGTGCCATTGGATTTCGAGATACTGGGGCAGCCAGGCAAAGTAGAGCCAGGACATGTAGACGATGCCAAAAAAGCCGAAGACCATTCCCCACGTTGTGCTGAACCCAAACAACTGCCCCCACTGCCGCCACGTCATGGGCTGCGTTTCGCGCTCTGGGCTGGAAAGATATTCGCGTTCAGCGTCCGTCAGGCGCAGGTGTTTGGGGTCGCGATGCAGGCTGTAGAAGGCGAAGCCCACAACCAGGCCGACCAGCCCCATGGTGATGAACATCCAGCGCCAGCCGAGATGAATCATGAGAATGGTGAGAAGGGGAGCGGAAATCGCCGTCCCCAGGCTGCTTGCACAATTCCATATCCCGGTGGCCAGGCCCCGGTCGCGCGGGGCAAACCAGTCCGCAACAATGCGGGCGCAGCTTGGAAACTGGGGCGATTCGCCCACGCCCAGCAAACCGCGCACAGCCAGAAACTGCCGGAAACTGGAAACCAGTCCCCCAAGCACCTGGGCGAATGACCACAGGACGAGCCCGGCGGCAAGCACCAGGCGCGCGCCAAAGCGGTCCACCACGGCTCCCGCCGGCAACTGGCAGAATGCGTAAACCAGAAGAAACGACGAGAGCAGAACACCGCTGTGGGCAATCGAAATGCCCAGATCGTGCCGGATGAGCGGCAGGCCAACCGCCAGGCTGGCCCGGTCAACATAATTGATCATCCCGCTGAAAATCAGAAGAATCAGCGCCGTCTTTTGAATGTGCCGGACGCGGGCCGATGGCGCAGGGAGCGCCGGATCGGGCCCGCCGCGCATTAATCCCGGGTTTTCGTTAAGGTCAATAGATGACATCGTGAACAGACTTGAGAGTATGAAGCCTTATCATGCATAAGGCAACAGCAAATGCCCGGATCGTAGCCCGCATTTATGGGGATTCCGGCGCAGGGACCCTCTGAGAGAAACGGTTCCCTTTCGCCCGGCGGGACCTCTGCAGCTCCATCAATTTCACTTCACCAACGCAGGCCGGAGCCGAATGGGAAAAGCGTTTCGTAGCCGGGATCGCCCAGATGGAAACTGGTTGACGATCCTTTCGGCCACGTGAAGGAGAGTCTGCCGGTGGCGCCTCCATTTGCCGAACAGCACGTCGGCCACGCCGCCGCCTTCGGTGCCAGGCAGCCAGGCGGCGACAAAGGCTTCCGCTTTGGGCAGAATGTCGTCGATCGCCATCGGGCGCCCGGAAACCAGCACCACCACTACGGGCACGCCGACACGCGTCAGTTTTTCCACCACGGCCAGGTCTTCAGGGTCGAGATTCAGATTTTCGCGGTCGCCCTGCATTTCCGCGTAAGGTGTCTCGCCGATAACAGCGATCGAAACCGAAGCGCCTTCCGCACCGGAGCCGTCCTCGGAATACGTAACGTTCGCGCTGCCTGCCGCCTGGCGAATCGCCTCAAGGATGGTGGTTCCCGTCGTGGTGGTTCCGCTGCGGCCCTGCCAGGTGATCGTCCAGCCGCCGCACTGGTTCCCGATGTTGTCCGCATTCTTGCCGGCCACGTGAATGCGCTTGCCTTTGTCGAGCGGCAAGACGGAGCGCTCGTTCTTGAGGACCACCAGCGATTCCCGGACGCACTGCCGCGCCACCGCGCGATGCTCGGCCGAGCCAAACTGTTTTTCGAGCGCCGGGTCGGCAAGCTGCGAGCGGTTCGGGTCCATCAGCCCCATGGCGAACTTCACGCGAAGGATACGCTCCACGGCATCGTCAATGCGCTCCATCGGCACGCGCCCTTCCCGGACCAGTTCGGTGAGCAGGCGGATAAATTCCACGTAATTGTCCGGCACCATCACCATGTCCATGCCGGCGTTGATGGTGGTTTCTATCTGTTGCTTGTAACTGCCGGGCAGTTCTTTTTGCGCCGCGTAATCCGAAATCAGAAATCCTTTGAAGCCCAGCTCCTTCTTCAGAATTTCCGTCAGCAGTACGTAGCTGGCGGAACACTTTACGCCGTTCCAGCTGCTGTAGGAGGGCATGATGGTGGCCACGCCGGCCCGCACCGCGGTGATGTAGCCTTGCAGATGGATGCGCCGGAAGTCAGCGTCGCTCAGCCTGGTGTCGCCCTGATCGAGCGGGTAGTGGAGTGAACCCTTGCCCGTGGGCAACCCGGTCCCGAAAGCTGTTCCACCGTCACCGGCAAAATGCTTGGCGCAGGCCGCGATGCCCAGCGGGTCGCCGAGCCCGGAGCCCTGCATGCCGCGCACCGCCGCTTCGCCCAGCACTTTCACCACGTCGGGCGACTCGCTGAAACCTTCATAAGTGCGTCCCCAGCGCACATCCTGCGGAACCGTGACGCAGGGCGCAAAGCCCCATTGGATTCCCGTGGCCCGGACCTCGATGGCAGTGATGCGGCCCGCTTTTTCCACCAGCCTGGCGTTGCGGGTGCAGCCGAGCCCGATGTTGTGCGGGAACATGGTGGCTCCCATCACATTGCTGTTGCCATGCACGTCATCAATGCCATAAAGAATGGGAATGCGTGGATTCGTCTTCACGGCGCGCGCCTGATAGCGATTGTAAAGCTCCCGCCAGGAATGGAAATCGTTCCCCGCCTTGGGGTCGGAATCGCCGCCACTCAGCAGAGACCCCAGATGATACTTTTGGAGATCGTCCAGGTCGTGAAGATACAACTGGTCGGCCTGGGTCATCTGCCCGACTTTTTCGGCCAGCGTTAACCGGCTGAGATATTTGCGGACCTGGCCGTCAAGAGAAGCCATCTGCGCCGTGCCGGCGCCCTGGGCCAGGGATCCGCGCGCGTAGAATGATGCTCCCAGCGCTGCAATAGATCCTGCAAGAAACTGCCGGCGGGAAGTGGACATGATCAAAGTCCTTGTCGAGCATGGATTCGGTTACGAGACGCGTTTTATCACGACCGGTACGGGCTGTCAACGGCGCCTCCCATCCTTTGCGATGTTGAAACTTTGCCGATTAACGCAGTGCCACTCACCCTGCCTTGTCCCGCAGGGCTGATATAGTTAAAGAGGGTGCAAATGAAGTCCGCGCGATTCGTGGGACGGTTCGCCTGAGTTCCAATCATGATCCAACTTTCTTCAGCCGGAAAGCAGTTCGGTCACAAGGTATTGTTTGAAGGCTTCGACTGGCTTCTGACGCCGGGCGACCGCGTCGGTCTGGTGGGTGGAAACGGCACCGGCAAGACGACCTTGCTGAAGGTGCTGGCCGGACTTGAGACGCTTGACGAAGGAAGCATCTCCACGGCCAAAGGCATCACCCGGGGATACCTTCCCCAGGACGGCCTGGCCTTCGCGGGCCGCAGCGTGCTTGAGGAGTGCCTCTCGGTTTTCGGGAACCTGCTCGAAATGGAGAAGGAAATCGAAACGCTCATGCACCGCATGGCGGAGCTTGACCCCGAGGGGGAAGAATACGATCAAGTGGCGGAACGCTACCACGTCCTGGAGACGGAGTTCCAGCATCGCGACGGCTATTCACTGGAAGCGCAAGTGGGTGCCGTGCTCAACGGCCTGGGATTCTCGCGCGAGGACCAGGCCCGCCCGACCGGGGAATTCTCAGGCGGCTGGCAGATGCGCATTGCGCTGGCCAGACTCCTGCTGATCAAGCCCAACCTGCTGCTGCTGGATGAGCCCACCAATCACCTCGATCTGGAAGCGCGCAACTGGCTTGAACAGTATCTTGAAAGCTATCCCCACGCCTTCGTCCTGGTGTCGCACGACCGCTATTTTCTCGATGTGACGGTGAACAAGATTGTTGAAGTCTGGAACCGGCGCGCCTGGTTTTACTCGGGCAACTACGATCGCTATCTCACCCAGAAAGAAGAGCGCAAGGCTCAGCTCGAATCCGCTTACAAGAACCAGCAGGAACGCATCCACCATCTGGAAGTGTTCATCAATCGGTTCCGCTATCAGGCCACGAAGGCCCGGCAGGTGCAGAGCCGGATCAAAGAGCTGGAGAAGATCGACCGGATCGAGCTGCCGCCCGAGGAAAAAACCATTCACTTCTCGTTTCCGCAGCCGCCTCCAAGCGGGCGAATGGTGGCGGAGTTCAAAGGCGTGGCCAAGAGCTATGGCGCGAATCAGGTGTTTGCAGACGTCGACTTTGTCATCAACCGCGGCGACCGCGTGGCCCTGGTGGGCGTGAACGGCGCCGGGAAATCGACAATGATCAAGCTGCTGGCCGGCGCGGAACCGGCGACGGCAGGCGAATCCCGCCTGGGCCACAATGTGCAAACGGATTACTTTGCCCAGGACCAGTACAAGGCGCTCGACCCGGAGGCCCGCCTCATCGATGACATCGGCACCGTGGCGCCGGCGGCGCTGAGCGGCCAGACGCAACTGCGCTCGCTGCTGGGAAGTTTTTTGTTTTCAGACGACGAAGTGTTCAAGCGCATCAAGGTGCTTTCCGGCGGCGAGCGCAACCGCTACGCCCTGGCGCGCATGCTGTTGCGCCCCGCGAATTTCCTGCTGCTCGACGAGCCCACCAATCACCTGGACCTGCGCGCCAAAGACGTGCTGCTGGAAGCGCTGCAAAAATACAACGGCACGGTAGTATTCGTTTCGCACGACCGCTACTTTATTGACAGGCTGGCCACGCGTGTCTTGGAGATCGGCGGTGGAGAAGTCCACGACTACCCGGGCAATTACGAGGATTATCTGTGGCAGAAAGAGGGGCGCGCCCCCCGCCCGGATGAGCTGGAACCTGAACCGGCGCCTGCCGAACCCGTCAGCGGCAATGGTCATTCCGAAGAGCCCGACGCGCAAGCGAAGAAACTGAATCCGATTCTGGTTCGCCGCATGCAGGACCGGGGCGAAGAGCTTGAAGAGGAGATCGCGCGCGCGGAAGCGGAAATTGTTTCCTGCGAGCTGGAACTCGCCAATTTTAAGAACGCCGAGGAATCCATTCGCCTTTCCAGGCAGATCGACGAACTGCGGCACGCCATCAATGAGATGACGCGCGAGTGGGAACAGATCGAGCTGGTTCTCGATCAATCCGACGGGCAGAGTTGAATTCGCAGAAAGGGTAAACTTCCTGGCGAGCTTGAAATGTTCGCCTCCGGCATTTTGGAAAGGCAGGGAAATAGATGAAGGTCACCATCAAAGTTGCCAGGCTGCAGCCCAACGCCACGCTGCCGCGATACGCCCATACCGGACCTTTTGGCGATCTCGCCGCCGACCTGTACGCGGCCGAGGCCGTCACTCTGGCCGCCGGGGAAACCCGGGCCGTCGCCACGGGCCTGGCCTTTGAGTTCCCTGCTGAATTCGGTGCGCTGGTCCAGGACCGCTCGGGACTGGCGCTCAAAGGCATCTCCACGCTGGCCGGCGTCATCGATCCCGGCTATCGCGGCGAACTCAAAGTGGTGCTCACCAACCTGGGCCACCGGCCGTTTGAAATTGACCCGGGCGACCGCATCGCCCAGCTCCGCATTGTCCGCCGGATTGAAGCCGAGTTCACCGAGGCCGAGTCGCTCACTGAAACGCAACGCAACGCCCGCGGCTTCGGCAGCACCGGGAAATAAGGCCGCAGGCAGGTGGCATGTGGCAGGTAGCCGTAGCGTCGGGCTTCAGCCCGGCATGCTTGCTTTCTCTTGCCACGATGTCCCCACCGCCGGTTTTCAGTAGGGGAGGGCTTTGCCCTCCCGCCGCCCGACGGAAACAAAAGCCGCAGACGGCAACAACGGCGATCCGCACTAACAATTTTTCTACGAATGTTCTTCCAGGGTGAGCCGGCGTTGCAGTACCAAATGGAATTGACCTCGTCCCACTCGTGTTAATTTCACAAAGTCGCAGCGGGCCTCCAGGCGACGCCGCAAGAGGATCAAGCGCGCTTCCAGGTTGTCTTTGAAGTCGGGCAGCTTGAGGTCGCTATCCAGACGGATTTCCTTGTTCGTGAAGTCCACCCGACCGGTCTGGGCGTGGGTCTGAGCGAGCTTCCAGAAAATTCGTCCGGCGACACCTTTGATGAGGTAGGCGTCGTCGATAAATATGCTGTCATCCGAGGCATAGTGCTTTACGACGGCGCTGGATTTCGAGCGCACGGCGGTGCGGCGGGGTGGTGCAGCAGTCGGCGCCGGGGTATTCGAGCGCGCAAGCATCGCCATGTTGGCCGCCAGTTGCCGGGCGGCGATCTGCATGACGCGTTCGTCGCGCACCAAAAACCTGCCGGTGAGCTGCGCTCTGTAAACAGAGCACCCCAAAAGCTTGTTGCTGAGCGAGGAGAGGCGCCACTAATTGGCTTTGAACATTCTGCAATCCAGGCAGCGCAATCTCTTTTTCCAGCAGACTTTTCTTGCCCCGGCGCCGGGCGGCGGATCGAACCGCCCGGGAAATAATCATGTCTCTCGACAGGCTGGTGGTTCGTACCACCGCGCGGCGTTCTGCGGCGACGCCGAGGATTCCTTCGCCTACCCACACTTCCGAACCCACGCCTGAATCCGCGAAGCCATGGCTGGCAAGCGTATACAGGCGTGTACCATCCTCATTCAACGCCATCACGAAAGAATGATCAATGCCGAACAAGGTGGACAGGGCGTCGAGCGCTGTGTCCAGGAGCGAATCAAGATCGCCGCAGGCAGCGAGCCTCTCGCTGAAAGCTTCAAGTTCCGGCAAGGGGTCGATTTTCTGGAAGCTTTCGGCAGGCGCCTGTGAATCGAATGGACGGCAATCCAGGACCCTGTAGATATCCACGCCACGAAGCTTGAAAAGCTTGCTCATTCCGGTTTGTGAAGCGACCGCGTCGAGACTTGATTTCATGCGATCAAATCTCGGGCCTTCCGTTTCCGTCCGCTCATAGCACAAATCGAGACGGTATTGGTATGCCGTTTCCGGTGATACCACAACCACTTGCACCTTGGGGTTCTCCATAACGTTTTTCCGGGTCTTGTTGAAAAACTGATAGGAGAGAGAGACATGCTCAGGGTCGAGCAGGTGAACAATCGAGAGATATGTCAGGTTCGGTGTTCCATCTCGTGAGCAAGAACAAATGGTCGACGGAATGATTCCTTCAAAGCACGGGGCAATGTTTTCAAGCGGAACGGTCATAGGCGAGGGTTCGCTCATAAGTGCGATCCGGCATCCGGCCCGGGAGTCTGATCAAATATCTGCTTGGGAACAAAGCGCAGTTTTATAAGAACCGGTGAAGTTTCAACTTCCCTCTTCCAGAAGATTTCGGACCGCTGGTGCGGAATTCCAATGCGCTTATTGAGGTCGGCCAAATGCTTTGCGATGCCTCTCCACCGCCGCCAGGTCCGCCCGGCTGGGGTCTGCGGTTTTAACGCATTGCCCCTTCAGTTGCACCGTCTTGTAGCTGGTGGGAAGCGAGCAGCAGACTGTCATCTGCCCGTTGCCCGTGAGGTTGTCGAAGGTCTTTTGGCTCGTGGCGAGTGGTACGCAAAGGGTAATGCTTTTCCAGTCTTTCGAAACCAACAAGCCCCACGCCCGCGTGATCTCCGGCACCAGGTTTGCATCGCGCGTGCCCACCACAACCGAAACGCCGCTTTCCAGGAAAGCTTTCAGTTCGGCCCTGATTGGAACGGAAGCCCCACCGCGTTTCATGCCTCATTTCTACACCAAATTGGCCGCCGGAGCGCGAGTTTCCTTTAAGAAAAATTTAGCGTTCCTTTAGGAACCATTTAGGAACGCGGCCACTTGCAATCCGGTATTGTCGGATTTGCAAGGGCAAAAACTTCTCAAGTTTGAAAGGGGCTCATCATGGCAATGCAAGTGGGGGAAAACACGAAAGTCGAAGAAAGGTTCGCAATCGCGCAAGGGCCACAGTCGTCCGGAGGAATTTCTGCGGGACGCCTTAAGGGAAAAATTGCGCTGATTACCGGCGGAACGACCGGCATCGGTTTTGCTACCGCGGAATTGTTTCAGAAAGAAGGCGCGCAAGTGATCGTCACCGGCCGCAATCCGAAAACGGTTGAGGCCGCCCAGAAGGCGCTGGGCCCCGGGGCGCTGGTGGTGGCGTCTGACGCGAGCAGTCTGGCCGACACAGACGCACTGATGAAGATCGTTTCGGAGAAATTCGGACGTCTCGACGTTCTCTTTGCCAACGCTGGGGTCACCCAATTCGCCCCTGTCGAACAAGTCGACGAGAGGTTTTTCGACCGTCACTTCGACCTTAACGTCAAGGGTCTGTTCTTCACGGTGAAGAAGTCCCTTGGGTTGCTGTCTGACGGTGGCGCCGTGCTGCTGAACGCATCCGTTGCTTCGCGCAAAGGCTTTGCGGGCGCGTCAATCTATTCGGCGACCAAGGCAGCCGTCCGTTCTTTCGGCCGCACTCTGGCAGCAGAACTTGCGCCCCGCCGCATCCGGGTTGTCACCGTCAGTCCGGGTCCCGTGGCCACCGACCTTTTCAGCAAGCTGGAGATGCCCCGAGAAGCAGCGGACGCGGTGGCGGCGGGCTGGGCGGCGGGTGTGGCGCTTAAACGCATGGGCCGGCCCGAAGAGATCGCGAGGCTCGCGCTGTTCCTCGCTTCAGACGAAGCTTCATTCATTACCGGTACAGAGGTCTTTGCGGACGGTGGCCTCGCCGAACTCTGATCGCTCGTTAGCAGGAGAAATTTCGGGACCCTTTAGAAATCATGTAAGACCCCAGGCACTTGCGCTCCGGTATTGTCGGACCTGCAAGAGCAAAACCTTCTCAAATTGAAAGGAGAACATCATGGCAATACAAGTCGCAGTAAACACAAGAGTCGAAGAACTCATCCCGTTGAGTCGAGGACGGCAGTCCCTGGATCGGTCGGTCTGGTACAACGGTTCGCTGATGACCTTTCTGGCCACAGCCGAAGACACGCAGGGAACATTCGCATTGATTGAGGCCGTCAGCAGAAAAGGGAATGCCCCGCCTCCGCATATCCATCATTGGGAAGAGGAAACCTTCTACGTGCTGGAAGGCGAGATGACCGTCTCGGTTGGCGACCGTACAATCAAAGCCACACCGGGGACCATGGTGGTTGTGCCGCGCCACACGGTGCATTCTTTCGTGGTCGAATCAGATCAGTTGCGCGTGCTCATTCTCTCCACTCCCGCCGGATTGGAAGGATGGTTCAAGGAATTCAGCGTCCCGGCGCAGGCCATGACGTTGCCGCCACCGGCGGAAATACCGCACAGCAAGGTACAAGAAATGCTGGCTGCGGCCCCGAAGTTCGGCATCGAGTTTGTCATGCCAAAGAAATAGGAAACGGCGTTGCCGATAAGGCGAGAGGTACAGGACACATCAAGCCATTGGTGTCTACGTCAATATTGCCGGCGGGTCATCCGACCGGCTAGCTACACGGCAGCCATTACGGAGCAACCTTCATGCAAACGCCAGGGCGTACCTGCCGGTGCGGAGGGGGGCGGCGACCTTTTCTTCGCGTTTGCCGTCGAGGGCGTAGCGGGTGCGCAGGCCGGCGACGAGTTTGGAGATGCCGTCCTTGTAATCCTGCGGGAGATAGGCCGAATGCCGGAAGAGCTTGCGGTAGCGCCGGACGAGCTGCGGGCGTTCCTTTTCGAGAAACGGCATGAACTGGGCCATGGCGCTGGGCATGAGGAAGAGCACGTTGCCGAAAAGAAACCGGGCGCCGTGTTCCGAGGCGGCGCGGGCCAGGCGGTCGAGCTGCGCGGGTGAATCGGTGAGGCCGGGCAGGATGGGCGCGGCGTTCACGCCCGTGCGGATGCCCGCCTGGTTGAGCGCGCGCACGGCGGCAAGGCGCTTTGCGGGCGGCGGCGCTTTCGGCTCCAGCAGGCGGGCCAGGCCGGCGTCAACCGTGGTGACGGTGATGTGCACGCTGAGGCGGTGCCGGGCGGCCAGCGGCGCCAGCAGGTCAAGATCGCGCAGAATCAGCGGGCCCTTGGTGGTGATGGAAAAATCCAGCCCCTCGAATTCGCCGAACACCCGGAGCATGCCGCGCGTGACGCGGAACTGCTTTTCCGCCGGCTGGTAAGGGTCGGTGGCGGTGCCGAGCGCGATGGGCAGGCCGCGGTCGCGGGCCCGGCGGAGTTCGGACGCGGAGCAGCGCCGGCGAGCCCAGCTTGGCGAAAATCTTGCGCTCAAATTCGCGGCCGTCGTGCAGCTCCATGAACTCGTGGGTGTAGCGCGCGTAACAATACTTGCAGCCGAATTCGCAGCCGCGATAGGGATTGAGCGTCCAGGCAAAGGGCAGGCGGCCGCTCGATTCACGGTTGAGCGCCGAGCGCGCGGGCAGCGAAAAGTATTCCACGCCCGTACGCTCGCGCACCCGGGGACTGGATTGCGCCAGGCGCGCAATGCCTACCAGTTTGCGATGCGGCGTCGCAACGTTGCAGGACGTCGCGCATGGGCCCGCGGCCGCTGCCCGAGTTTCGCAGGGTTCGGATGCCGGCGCGTGGTGGCCCTGGCCGGGCGGCGCTCCGCAGGCCTTGGCAGGCGGCGGCTGGAAGGTGACTTCAGGGGTGGCAGGAAGGTTTTGCATGGCCCCAACTCCTTAAATAAGGCTGGGACTATCTTCGCTTTTTCTTCGCCTATTGTCAAGAGCCTGAATTGCTATTTCAAGGAATTCCGCCTGCCACGGAATTCATTATTAGTTTCAATAACTTAAGGTTAGTTTTAAAAATGAGGTCTTAATCAGAGCCGATCATTCGCCGGTAGACGTAGCGAACTTCCTGCTGGGCCTCTTTCAGCTTTTCTGTCAGGGTCCCACCAGGCGGCACAAGGTCCCAATGGCGCGCCAGGTTTTCGACCGCCTCGCGATGTCCAACGTGCGCCGGCAATCCTTCCGCCGCCTTGCCGGTCACCAGCCGGACGGCGTGGTCGACGCTGCGCAAGAACGCAGCTCCCTTGCGAAGCGAGGCGGCGTCGGCTTTGCTCAGCGCGCCGGCGGAACAAAGCGCTCCAATCTGGGCTGCCATGTTGGCGCCGGGCGGGGCCGGAACCCGATGCCGCAGGCGAAGGCAGGACACGGCAAAGTCCACGTCGTAATAGCCGCCGGGGGCCGTTTTGGTGTTGTCGGCCGGCACGTGTTTTTCCTTTTCCAGCCGGTGCCGCATCATCTGCAGCTCGCCCTCAAGGTCGGGGTAGTTCTGGAAGCGGTTCATCACCTCCGCGACGATGTCATCCGCCAGTTTGCGGGCCAGTTCCACGTTCCCCGCCAGCGGACAGGCCTTCAGGTAGGTCAGCGCTTCCCACACCTGGGCGGATTCCTTGATGTATCCCAGCAGGGAAGTGTGAGTCGGCACCAGCTCGCCTTCCTGCCCGCGGGGCCGCAGGCGCGTGTCCACCACAAACAGCGTACCGTCGCGCGTGTAGCTGGAAAGCACTTCGATAGCCTTCTCAGCCAGCCGCATGCAGTGGGCCACTTCTTCCCTCGGAGTGTCCGCCGGCGCAACGAACATCAGGTCAGCGTCCGAGGCCAGGTCGAACTCGCTCAATCCCAGGCGGCCCAATCCGAGGATCACAAACGGCGCCTGGCTCAGGCTGAGGGACTCCGCCTGCGGCGCTCCTTCCAATGCCTGTTGCCCGATCGAGAGCGCGCTGGCCACCGATCGGCCCGCCAGTTCGCTCCATCGTTCGAGACGGGAGTAGATGTCGTCCAGTCTCGTCAGGTCAGCAGAGCCCAGTTCCAGCACCGTGGCCCGGAAGTTCCGCCGAAGGAGGGCCATCTTTTCCCGAACGTCGAATGTCCCTTCCGTCACCCAGGCGAAAGGCTCCTGCGTCATCGCTCTTTGCAGTCCCATGTCCATTTCCGGCTGGTCTTCGGGCGCCGGGTGTGAGGCTTCGCGGCAGTCCAGGGCGGCAATATCTTCCGGGTGATGGACCAGCAGTCCGGTCAGGAAGTCGCTTGCGGCCCCCACCTTGATGGCCCGCTCCACGCATGCGGGCTGCTGGCGCGCGTACGCGAATCCCTCCGGGTGGGCCAGCAGCGCGCCGAACAGCCGCGCCACGCTCTTGCGCGTGCGGTCCTGCAGATTCGCTTCCCTCACCAGCGCGGAAAGTTCAGGGGCCTGGGCGTCCAGGTATTCCAGCAATGATTTATAGGAGTGCGGAGCGTGGTCACCGAGAGGCGCGATCAGGGGTTTCAGCGCATAGACGGTTCCCGGAACCGGGCTGGTATCCGCCCGCACAATGCGCTGGTGGATTTCATTGACGGTGGCAAAGGCATCCTGGATTTTTCGCAGCAGTCTCTTTCCCGGCGACCTGCTGCTTTCGATTCCCGTGCGCCGGGCCAGGCGGTCCAGCGCGTCGTCGTCGGTGGGCAGACGGTGGGTCTGGAGCCCCAGCTCAAACTGCACGCGGTGCTCCACGTTTCTCAGAAACTCGTAGGCGCTCACCAGGGCCGCGTAATCGCGGTCGTTGATCCATCCCTTGTCATTCAGCTTGCGCAGCGCCAGCAGGGTTCCGCCGGACCGGACCCACCGGTCTTCGCCGCCGTGCAGCCGCTGCAGGCACTGGGTGAGGAATTCAATGTCGCGAATGCCGCCCTCGTGCAGCTTGACGTCGATGGCGTTGCTGCGGCTGTGGTCCAGCTTTTTTGATATTCTTTCGCGCGACCGCAGCACGGCCTCCACGGCGGCAAAGTCAGCGGGCGAGCCGTAGATGTGCGGTTCCACCCCCCGCAGAAATTCGCGCGTGACGCGCGTCTGCCCCGCGGAGTGCCGGGCCTTGATCAGCATCTGCAGTTCCCACTCGCGCGCTCGCCGGGCGTAATACTCCAGCGCCGACTTCAGGCTGATGGCCAGGTCGCCCATTTCGCCTTCGGGGCGCAGGCGCAGGTCCACTCGAAACACCTGGCCCTGGGGCGTGGACTGCGTGATGGTGCGGGTGATGGCGTGGGCCAGGCGCACAAAATATTCCTTGTTGCTGATGATGGAATCCGGCTCGCTGCCGCCCGCGGTTTCTCCGTCCTTTTCATAAAGGAACAGCAGGTCGATGTCGGAACTGTAGTTGAGTTCGTTGCCGCCCAGCTTTCCCAGCGAGACGATGCTGAATCCGCTGCGCACAATGCGGCCCTGCGCATCGCGGTACTGCGGCTGGCCGTAGCGCTTTTCCAGTTCCTGATCGCAGAAGATCAGCGCATTCCACAGCATCACGTCGGCCAGCATGGAAAGTTCCAGCGTGATCTCGCCCAGCGTGGAAAGTCCCAGAACGTCTTTCAGCACGATGCGCAGATAGTTGCGGCGCTTGAATCGCGCCAGCTGCGCCGAGAGCCACGGGTCCGGATGCGTGGTGGAAAACCGCGCGTGGTCCTGCATCAACTCTTCCCGTGATTTCAACTTGCTGAATTTTCGGTCGCGGGCAAACTGCGCCGGAAGAGAAGGGTCGGAAAAAAAGCTTTCCGCCAAAAAGATGCTGTGGCCGAAAATAGCCACCAGGTAGGTGAGAGCGGTGGGATGGCGGGCCAGGTCTGCCAGCACATCTTCCGGGGCGCCCGTCACGTAACGCTCCAGCAGGTTCAGCGCGCCGTCGGGATCGGGCGAATGCGCCAGCAGCGACGCCACGGGGGCCGCCAGCTCCGGCGCCAGCCGCGCCGCCAGGCGTTCCACGTTGCTTTCTGCTTTCGACGGATCCTGAAAAGCTATCCCAGTGAACTCCGCACGCATGACTTGTGATTATACCAGTCCGTCGGGTTTTGTCAGGGAGCCGTCCGAGCTCTCGGAGCTTTGCTCCGTGTTAGCATAGGGGCGGACACGCCATGCCTCCTGACGACGAACCCGTTCGCATTCCCATCACGGATGTTTTTGATCTGCACTCGGTGCAGCCGAAGGAAGTGGAGGCGGTGGTGGAGGCCTACCTGGAAGAAGCCCGAAGCCTGGGGCTGAAGAACCTGCGCATCATTCACGGGCGCGGCATGGGGGTACAGCGCCGGATGGTCCGCGCCGTGCTTTCGCGCACGCCGTTCGTTGCGTCTTACGCGGACGCTCCCGAGCAGGCGGGTGGCTGGGGCGCTACAGTCGTCACCCTGCGATAGGCAGCCGGAAATGGTTTTGGAAGCCACTCTGAGGGCATATCTGAGCGTGGGCTTTTCGCTGATGCTGTGAAAGCAGATCCTTCGCTTACACTCAGGATGACGGGTTCGGAAGGTTTTTCGGCAAACTGTCAGATAAACAAACTGGTGCGCGACTTCAGCGAGTCGGCAAGGAAGCTTGCAACGCCGCCGTGTTCGAGTCCTTCGGCGAGTTCAGAATCCTTGATGCCCATCACGTCGCGTGACATTTCGCAGGCGATGGCCCGCACGCCCAGCTCGCGGGCCAGCGCGATCATGTCTTCCAGCGAGCTGACGTTCTTTTCCTTCATCATGGAACGGAGCATTTTGGCGCCCACGCCAAAGTAGTTCATTTTGGAGACGGGGAGCTCAAGGCTCGAGGCCGGAGACATCATGGCCATGGCTTTCTGGAAGAACGTCTTGCCGGAAAATTCCGAACCCTTCTTCAGGGCGCTGAGGCCCCAGAAGGTGAAAAACATGCTCACCTGCTGGCCCATGGCTGCCGCGCCCGTGGCGATCACAAAGGCTGCCAGCACGCGGTCCAGGTCGCCTGAGAAGACGACAATCGCCACCCGGTCTTCCGGAGCGCGCTCTTCCAGGTCCGCCAGGCGCCGGGTGAGTTCCTGCACCTTTTGTTCCAGCGCCTCGACGCGGGATTTGTCCTGGCCCGCCTGCGTATCAAAGCTGGTTCCCATGGGCGCACCTCCTCAAGCGATTCGCTTGACGTAATGCACGTAGACGTTCGCGCCGTCCACGGACTCTTCTTCCTGGCTCAGCAGTTCCACATTTTTGGCGATTTTGGCCCAGCCCTGGAAGTCTGCAACTGAACCGCGGTCACTGGCCATTACCTTCAGAACCTGTCCGAGATCCAGTTTCCCGGCCTCTTTTCGCGCGTTCACCAGGGGCATGGGGCAGTTCAGGCCGCGCGCATCAAACAGCTTGTCAAATTCCTGACTCATTGGGTTTCTCCCTTGCAATTTCCGGATGCAGCGAGCCCGCAGACGTTCTTGCCCAGTTCCAGCTCCGAGGCCTTGTCTTCCGAGGGCGCCAGCAATCCGGCGTTCACTCTCTTGATGTCAACATATTCTGCAAGGAATGGGGGAAGGTTGTCCATCAGGTAGCGGACAAAGCCCTGCTCGCTTTCCTGCGCCAGTTTCTGCAGGCCGGGGTTGCTTTGTTTCAAGTCGTCGAGCGTTGCGGCGAACAGCCCCGCGTCATTCTGTTCCGCCAGGCTGCTGAAGTGCCCTGGCAGCACGGTCATCTTTCCCGGCAACGCCGCCAGCTTGCGCAGCGACCGGAAGTGCAGCGGCGCCCAGGTGTCGGCCTTGCCGCCCAGGTCCGGCCGCGCAATGGAGCCGATGCAGATGCTGTCTCCGGTGAAAAGGTAGCGGTCATCGATGCGCAAGGCCACCAGACCCAGCGTGTGGCCGGGAATATGCACGGCCTCCAGTTCGCACCTGTCCCACTTTGAAAATCTGGCCGTCGCGGATGGCGTTGTAGGGAATGGTGGCCGGAAGAACGTCCATGGGATGGATGGCGTCGTAGGGGTGCAGGTGGTAGGGAGCGCCGCTTTCGGCAGCCAGGGCCGTGCCTCCGCTGATGTGGTCCGCGTGGCCGTGCGTGTCCATCACGGATTCAATCTTGAAACCTTTTTCCTGGGCCAGTTCCAGGTAAGGATGAAGGTGCCGCAGGGGATCGATCACCAGCGCCTTTGCCATCGCTTGCCACCACGTAGCTGAGGCAGCCGCGCGCCGGGCGCCACACCTGGTAGATGGCCAGCTCCGGTGTTTCCACCACAACGCCCGTGGAATAATATTCGCCCCAGGCCTTCATGCCCCCCTGCAGGTGTGGCGGTCGTATAGCCCAGGCGCTCCAGCGCCTGCCGGACGTATTCGGAAGTGTCTCCCTTGGCGCAAACGCTCAGCACCGGCAGGTCGCGCGGAATCTGGCCCGTCAGGTGCTGCTCAACACAGGCCACCACGGAATCCACCATCTCGTCCTGGCCGCCCATTTCCAGCATTTCAAAGTAAGGAACGTTCAGGGCCGGCAGCGGCTCGCGCCCTTCCAGTTGGAACCGCTCAAACTCGTCCCGGTTACGCACGTCCAGCACAAAGAATTTTTCGCGGCGCTCCAGCGACGCAAGCAGGTCCCCTGCTGCCCAGACCGGCTCAATCTTTTTTGTCATGGTATGCCCTGCCCGCCGGCAAGGAGTATAGCAGAGTCGAGATTAACGAGACAGCAATTTGAAGGATTTTTGGAGCGGCTCAGGGAGCCCATAAAACCCGGTTGACGCCGCGGGCTCTATGTGTGCCGTGGCCGGTCTGTCTGCCGTTCATCACCGCTGGCTTTCAGGATTTGCGCCCGCCGCGCGGGCGAGGTTTGCGATGGCCTGGGGTACGATCCGAAGGTCGCCGTGCAGGCACGCCACTCAGGATACCATCTACGCTGATGTCCTCATCGATATCCGGCCAGCGGATGCCCTGGCCGTTGCCGATCGTCTCCCAGTTTGCTCTCTGCTCCGGTGTGGCGTCCTTCAGCCGCCAGGACCATTCCAGCGGCACGCTGACGATCCGCCCGTCGGCGAGGCGTGCGACGATAGCCTCATCCGTTACAGTGACAGATGAAATCCGCGCTTCAGTCAGGGTTGCAATGTTCATGCCATGCTTTCTTAATTTCAGTCAGGTTCGACTCAATGAGTTTCTGAATACGATTTAGCTCACGGTCCGGAAAGCCATAGTTCCGGGCCAGTTCAACTGGCTCCAACCAGAACTTACATAACATTTTCTCACGTTGCACGTGAACATGCACCGGCTCATTACAGTCGAAGCTGTAAAAGAAAAACCTGTACGGGCCGGGAAGGTCCTTGATTGTGGGCATCGCCCGAGAGTATACAACAACAGACTGGGCACGGTCGCGTATACACTTGATGCTACAGGCTCGGCGGGTTCTTGCCCGCGATTGTACGTTGCCCGCTTGCCTGTGCCCATCACCGCTGGCTCTGGAACTTGGAGAGCAGCCGCAGAATTTCCAGATACAGCCACACCAGGGTGATCATCAGGGCGAAGGCGCCAAACCATTCCATGAACTTGGGAGCGCCGGCCGCCGCGCCGCGCTCGATGGCGTCAAAATCGAGCACCAGGTTCAGCGAGGCGATGCCCACCACCACCAGCGAGAACCCGATCCCGATGATTCCGTTACCAAAAATCCCCGGGACTTGCACGCCGAAAAAGCCCAGCACAAATGAAGCTACATAAACCAGCACAACCCCGCCCGTGGCGGCAATCACGCCCGTCTTGAATTTCTCCGTGGCGCGAATCAGCCCGGTCTTGTAAGCCAGCAGCATGCAGGCCAGCACCCCGAACGTGCAGCCCACAGCCTGCAGCACGATGCCGTGATAGAGGGCCTCGAACATCGCGGAAACACCGCCCAGCACCAGACCTTCCAGCAGCGCGTAGACCGGAGCGGTGATGGGCGCCCAAGTCTGCTTGAAGACCGTAACCAGCGCCACAATCAGTCCGCCGATCGCTCCCCCTATCACGTAAGGGCCGACGGTGGAGGAATCGCCCGAGGTGTAAAACATCTGCCACACCCAGGCCGCTGACGCAAAGGCCAGCAGCAGCAGGACGCCCGTCTTGTTCACGGTCCCCTGGATGGTCATGCTCTCGCCCAGCTCCATGGGCCGGGCGTATCCGCTGAAGGTCCGCGATTTCAGTACTGGATTTCTGGTTTCCATGCCCCATTTCCCCCTTTTCAGGCTGCTTTTTCAGCTTAGCATGCAGCCGCGGAAAAAGTAAGGCGACGGCGTTGCGGCCCGGTTTCGAACCTTGCTGGAAGGCTGGGTGACCGGGGGAAAAATTCCCATTTTTGCCGGTACGGCAAGCCGGTATGCCCGGCGTGTTAAATTCCTCACACTTTACAATCATCCGGGGCCGACCCGTGATAAGATGCGGTGAAATGGAGGTGAGACAATGTCTAACTTCTCCCGACGGGATTTCCTGAAAACTGGATTGGCCGCCACGGCGCTGGCGGGCGCCGGAAGCCTGGGGCTGAAAGCGGCAAAGCAAACGGCAACGGACATGGTGAGGCTGGGCAAGTCCGGCCTGAAGGTGACGCGCCTTGCTTTTGGTACCGGCACCATGGGCGGGCGGGTGCAGCGCAACCTGGGGCAGGAGGAATTTTCCAGGCAGGTCCGCTACGCTTACGACCGCGGCATCCGATTCTTTGAAACGGCCGAATCTTACGACGACATGCACCGGATGCTTGGCATTGCGCTCAAGGGCATTCCGCGCGACAGCTATCAGTTGATGACCAAGGTCACCACCAGCCAGGGCGTCGACCCCATGAAGAAGATCGACGAGCTGCGCAAGCTGGCCAACACGGACTATTTCGATATCTGCCTGCTCCACTACCAGCACTATGCCGACTGGCCCACCGCCAGCCTGCGCTGGCAGGACGGTATTTCCGAAGCGCAGCATCGGGACATTGTGCGGGTGCGCGGCGCGTCGGTCCACGGCCTGCCGGCGTTGCGGCAGGTTCCGGAAGAAAAGTGGCTCCAGGTGGGAATGATTCGCATGAACCACAAGGGCGTGCGCATGGACGCCGAAAACTACGCCACCAACGGACTGGGCAATGTGCCGGTGGTGGTCAGGAACGTGGAGGAGGCGCGCAAAAAAGGCCTGGGCATCATCAGCATGAAGCTGGCGGGCGAGGGCCAGTTCACCCATCGTGAGGACCGCCGCAAGGCCATGAAGTTCGCTTTCCAGCACGCTCATGTCGATTCCGTCACCGTCGGCTTTAAGAGCACGGCAGAGATCGACGAAGCCATCGAAAACGTCAAGCTCGCCTTCGCATAAGGACCATTGCCCAGGGTGTCGCGCCGTCCCAATAAGGCGAACCCTCTACCTTGGCGAGAGGGTGCCGGAGGTACGACGGCGGGTGAGGGGAATTGTCAGGCCGACGTAGCTTTAACTACGTCATTACGGCCGTCGCTTGCCGTCATTCCGAGCGAAGCGAGGAATCTGCTTTCTCCGGGAGGCGCACACGGCGCGCTTTTTGTGAGCGGCCCTTGTCTTGATCCGGCCCACAAAACCGCTGACCCCAAAACCGGGGGGCCGCGCTATCCTCTGCTAGCCGCAGCAGGGATTTCGCTTGACATTCGGGGGCAGTTAGTGTAGTCTACTTAAGTATCATTTCCCGGCGGCGGGTCCGGGCCGGTGCAATGGCAAGGGTAAGCAGTCTGTCTAGACTTCTAATGTCGCCGCAAACTATTGAAAACGCTAGACCGTGATTTTGGAACTAAAATTGTGGGACAAAAAAGATGTTATTTTGAAAAACGAAGCCGAGAAGTTATTGAAAATAAATAATCAGCACTGAAAAACGAACCCAAACGAACCCAAAAACGAACCCTGGAAGTTGTTGAAAATGCGTTCCAGTTGAAAAAACAAACCCAAAACAAAGCCAAAACGAACCCGAGCCCTGCCGAAGCCTTTCCCTCCCACCCAGCTAGCCTTTTTATGACCTGTTAAGCCAGCCGGAAGTTACAGTGCCAGAACCGAATGCGCACACAACGGCGCAACCTTCGACGGCATCCCGAACGAGCCGTTGGTGAACTCTATATGCGGACGGTTTTGAGGTAATGAAGGTCTTTGACAATCTGGTCGTGGGCCTGGTCGCTTTCGTCTTCCACGTAGAAGCGCTTGACGCCCACTCGCTCGGCCTCGCGCAGGATGGCGGGCAGGTCCAGGCGGCCGGTGCCGATCGCCACGTCCCAGCTGACCGGCTCGTCGCCCGTGTAGTTGTGGGTGGGCGGGCCCTTCTTCATATCTTTCAGGTGCATCAGCCGCCAGCGGTTCGGGTACTTCTTGAGATAAGCAACGGGGTCATGGCCGGGATCGACCACCCAGAAGATGTCCATCTCAAAACTGACATCTTCGGGATTGGTTTCCTCGAGCAGCATGTCAAACAGCGGCTTTCCCTGGTAGGGCTGGAATTCGTAGCCGTGGGTGTGGTGGGCGAAGTGCAGCCCTTCGGCGCGGAGTTTTTTGCCCCACTCGTTGTAAAGGCGGGCGGTTTCACGGCACAGCTCGATGGTAAAAGGCCCCTGGTGCGGAATCCACGCGTTCACCACGTTGGTGGCGCCCAGAGCGTGGGCGTTTGCGGCGATGATGCGGAGTTCGGTTGTGAACTGGTCATAGGCGGCCATCATGCTGGTGCAGGGCAGGCCCAACTCATCCAGCAGCCGGCGGTACTCCTGCGCGCTCAGCCCGTAAAGCGAAGGCGCCTCCATCTCGGTATAACCCACCTTTTTGGCATAGGCCATGGCCGCCTTGACGCTGGCCGAATCGCCGGTCTTGATCTGGTGGCGAAGGCTGTAAAGTTCCAGCCCGAACGGCCCGGGAAAGGGACGTCCCTGCTGCGCGGCGATGCTCTCCTTCACGGGAGCCATCGCTCCCGCCAGCCCCGCTCCAATCACACCCAGAAACTGCCGGCGCGATTTCATGTTTCTGCCCTCCCGTTGTCATCTGGCTATCTGAAAATCGTGATGGACCACACCAACGTCCACTTTTTAGGAAGCAACATTATACGCCCCGGAACGCCAGGGAGCGCCTCGGATTTTCACTTGTCCGGAATGGATTCAGCCACGAGGCAGGGCAGTGTCGCCGTCTCGCTTTGTAGCGGCGAGTTTATCTCGCCATATGGCACCCATCAGTCTACTGGAGCGAAAATCAGGACACAACCGTGGCAGAGGCGGAGCTCCCTAGCGGTAGCTCATTGCACGCGGTCCGCCGAGCACTCGCGCAGGAAGCATGATGATGGCCATCAGCAGCGCGAAGACACCGCCCACCGCGATGCCCAGAATCCGGAAGGGCAGCAGTATCAGCCAGACGAACGGATAAAGCACCAGCGCCAGCAGAGCCAGCGGCCAGCAAATGACCAGCAGAATACACCACAGCAGAAATTTGACCATGGAGTAGAGCTCCTCTGTCTCTATAACCATTATTACGCAGAAACGCCGGGAAAGTTCCCCCAGGTTCGGACCTTGAGGGAACCTTTAGCGGTGTCTGCCAGCGGCTTGTGGAACCTGCGCTCAGGGCAGATTGAGCTTCCGAACCACATAGGCCGGGAAGACATAAGCCGGGGCGGTCCAGGGGAGGCCGTTCAACGAGCCGGAGGCGGTGCTGTAAAGCAGAAACCCGCGGTTCAGATAGACCGAGGTGTTGTCCAGGCTGTTCAGGTCCGTCAGGCCGTTGAAGAACGTGCTGTAAAAGGTCACAACGTTGACGGTCTGGTTCTGGAACAGGGGATTGCAGGGCGCCAGATAATAACCTCCGGTCTTGCCGTCGGAACCGGCCACCGGGCTGGGACTGGCCAGCGCGTTGCCCAGCACCGGCTGAGGCCGCAGGACAACAGGTTGCCCGTAACGGTGGGCGCGCTGCCGCCGGTGAAGGGTCCGTGCACCACCACGTGCTGGCCGCGCGCGATGGCCGAGGCGTTAAAGAGGAAGGTGCTCAAGTCGGCGCCGAAGGTCGCGATTCTGAAACCCGGCGGATGGGGAGAGATTCACGGTCACGACTTGGAGCGCAAGGGCACCGTCGTGCTGACATCGGGATGCTCGGCGCGCACGAACAGGGTGAGCTGGGTTGCTTTGCCGGTGCTGTCGGTGGTGACGGAGAGAACGGGGCCGACGAAAGCGGCCGTGGTGGCGTCTGTCTCGGATTCAGACTCAACGTGTCTGGCCACGATGTTGCCGTCCGGGTCAACCCTTGCGTCCACTTCAACAAACAAGCCCTGGGTCAGGCCGCTCAGGTCGGAGACGCCCTCAAACTTCGTGTTGTTGGCCACGTTCACCTGGAAAGTCCGCCGGTTCCTGACGCGCAGGGTGAAGCTGCCGGTAAAGCTGGAATTGCTGCTGGTGTTGGTGACCGTTTCGACGATGCCGTTCAATTCGTCGATACCCGGGGCGCTGGCGGCGGTAATCACCGCGGGAATCACCCGAATCGAGGGATCCACCTGCCCGGTGATCTGGCCGGTGTTGGGGTCCGTCTGAATCGACTGGAACAGCCGGAAGTCGAGCGTCAGTCCGCTGGAACCGTTTGCGGTCACATGCAACGCGGGAACAATGTTGGCGGTCACGGTTGTCCGGGTGAGCGTGGCGCTGATGTCCGTCGGCGCCGGCGGGGTGCCCTCGAAAACCGTCAGCGAGGGATTCGGCATGAAAGTGAAGGTGACTTGAGAATAAGTTCCAGCGGGCACGCTGCTCATGTTCAGGAGCGTGTTGAAACCCATCAGCGAGGCAAAATCAACCGTGACGGGATTTGATGAGTCCATCACGGAAACGGGCGTGCCGCCGCCCTGGGGAGTGAGCGTGGCGCTGGTGATGGTGACGTCGAAAGAGGCCACGCCGCAAACCGGAGCGTCTGTTCCCATCAGCGCCAATTGGCCGGAGCCGGCGGGAGTTGTTCCCGTCTGGCTGGTGGTTGACCCTCCACAACTGAGAAAGGTAAGTGCGGCAACCATGACAACGGTAAATCCCATCAGGTGCTTGCGCATGAAGAAAATCCTCCTGGATTGCTGTTGGACCCCTTTCGCGCCAGGCACAGCGGCCTTTCATCTGCTGCTTGCGCGACAATCAAACCCCCCGCAGGCCATCCGGCCCGGAAACCCTGAGCTTTGCGGTAATCAATAAACCTTTTGCGATGCCTGTAAAGGAACGCACAATTTTTGGAGATATCCGTGGGCGATCGGCATGCTTCCGCCACCGCGAGGGTTCAGGCCCTCGGGTGGAAGCTCAACAGCAGCCGCTTCCGGTATCCAATCCTTTGAACCCGCAACCCTGGAAAAAGTTGCGCAATCTATTGAGGGTCCATGAAAAAAGCAG
>CAVSWQ010000031.1:0-21222 GCA_963731705.1 uncultured Acidobacteriota bacterium | reverse complement strand
AATGCTTGCCCACAACTGCGGCTTCCTCGATGGCCGCCTGGTCACGCAGCGCCTTCTCCACGTCATCCGGATAAACATTCAACCCTTCCGCCGTCACAATCACGTCTTTCTTGCGCCCCAGGTAAATCAAGTTGCCGTTTTCATCAAAGCGTCCCAGGTCCCCCGTGTGCAGCCATCCGTTCTCAAAGCTTTCCCGCGTGGCATCAGCGTCCCGGTAATATCCCGGCGAAACGTTTTCGCCGCGCACCAGAACTTCACCGTCCCCGGCAATGCGGGTTTCCACGCCGGGCAGGGGCTTGCCCACCGCGCCGCGCCGAATCTTGAAGGGATGGGTGATGGTAATCGCCGGAGCCGTTTCCGTCAGTCCGTAACCCTGGATGACTGCATAGCCTAATCGGTTCCAAAGCTGCTCCAGCTCCGCCTGAAGCGCCGCGCCGCCCACCACAAAGGCCCACATCTTCCAGCCCAGGCGGCTGTGGAGGCGGCGAAATTTCCACCACCGCTTTGGGACAGACCATCGCTCCCGCACCGCCTGCTCGATGGCCGCCTCGGGGTTTTCATACCCGTCTTCAGAAAGCCGCCCTTTGGCCCAATTCCCCATCGCCTCAAGCTGCTGCGGCACTGAGACCATCACGGACACCCGCCGCTCGCGGATGGTGCGCGCCAGCATGGCCGGCGACTGGCTCTCCGGAAAGATCACCACGCCCCGCAGCAGTTGGGGAATAAACAACGCCGTCACCTGGCCGAACAGGTGGCTGAGCGGAATCAGATGGAGAAATCGAATGGGATGGTAAGAAATACTGAGTTTTTCATACCGCCGGATCTCGCGCTCAATCGGCTCCAGATTGGCCAGCAGGTTGCCGTGCGTGATCATCACGCCGCGCGGTTCCCCCGTGGTTCCGGAGGTGTAAACAATTTCCGCGAGAGCGTCGCGCTGTGCAGCCTGTGCTTCACCGGCGCGTGCCGTGGCGGAAGGCAAGCCATCCAGGTCCTCAATGAAGAACCGTTCAATCTCACCCGACGCTTCCCCGCCCTCGTCGTGATGGCCGCGGTCTGTAATCAGCAGCGAAGCGCGGCTGCGGTCAGCGATACGGCGAAGAAATTCCGGCGAGAATCCCGCATCAACCGGCACTACGGTCACGCCAGCCAGGACGCATCCGTAAAAGGCCATGGCCCATCGCGCATTCGGCGCAGCCCACAAAACCACGCGCGGAGCTTCACCACCCGCTTCCGCTCCGAATGGCTTTGAGCGCAGCCACGCGGCAAAGGCCAGCGCCCGGTCCACCACCAGCGCGTAGCTGTATTCGCGGGAGCGATAAACCCCCTGCTCGATGAACGCCGTCTGCTGTTTGAGCCGGGCCATTTGCAGGATGTAGGAGGAAAGGGTCGGCATGGTTCCTTCAAACAAGGGAGGCGGATTCGCAGTTTGTGGGCAATTCAGCGGAAAGTCTCCCCCAATTGCAAAGTGCGGCCATTGAAACATTGATGTCAAGCCGAATGTTCCGCGGTAGCCGAAAGGCGGGAAACGGTTGTATGTGCCGCAGCGCCGCACAGCCGATTCAGGCGGCGGCGTTGACACCTTCGCTACCCGCATGCTACAAGAAGAAAGGTTCTTTTTTCCAGCCAGAATGGGCCTGTGGCGCAGTTGGGAGCGCGCATGACTGGCAGTCATGAGGTCGAGGGTTCGAACCCCTCCAGGTCCACCAAGATTTCAAAGAACTTAACACCAAATTTGCCAATCGCGATGAAGTGCACTTCGCACCACCTTCAGCGGTTGACCGGCCCCGGAATTTTTGAGGCGGCCTATATCTGGTCACACCAAGACCAGTTTCACAGCCAGGAGCTGTGATGTAAACTGTCACACATCATCTCATACCAAAACTCGGGCACCTCAAGGCGGCAAGCGCCGAATGGCTTGAAAAGAGGCTGGTTGCATGGCATCCGTTTCCCTGCGCTCAGGGACTCTTGCGCAAGGGACGATTCCAGGCCGGCCTTCAGCCGATCAACTTGCGGGGATCGCCAAATCTATAGGCGAATTTCCCGACTGGGAGTAACATAAGTATTGAGAGACTCGACTGAGGTGAACACATTGGCCGGCCAGTTGCACGAGCAGGAGTACATCCTGGAATGCAATCACCTCCAGAAGCTGTTCGAGGTCCTGAGCAGGAGTGGCCACCGGATCATCGGCCCTACCGTCCATGATGGCGCCATCGTTTACGACGACCTGAATTCCGTGGACGACCTGCCGGCCGGGTGGACCGACGTGCAGGATGGCGGCACCTACCGGCTGAAGAAGCGCAGCGACGAGGCCCTGTTCGGCTACAACGTGGGACCCCATTCCTGGAAGAAGTTTCTTTTCCCGCCCCGCACACGCCTGTGGCAGGCCGATCGTGAAGCTGGAACGGCGCAGATTAGCGGTGAGCCGCCTGAAACGCAGAAAATGGCGTTCATCGGGGTCCGCTCCTGCGAGCTGCACGCCATCACTGTTCAAGACCGCGTTTTTATTCAGCCCAATTTCGTCAACACCTCGTACCAGGCGCGCCGGGAGCACACCTTTATCATTGCTGTCAATTGCGGGCAGGCAGGAGGAACCTGCTTTTGTGTCTCAATGAACACCGGCCCCAAAGCCACTGCAGACTTTGACCTGGCTCTGACGGAAATCATCGAAAACGGGCTCCACTATTTTGTGGTCGAAGCCGGCACCGAAGCCGGCCTGGCGGTCATCGAACAGGTTCCGAACACGCCCGCCGGCGCGGCGCAACGGTCAGCGGCTGAGGCGGCCGTCGCCACAGCGGCCGGCCAGATGGGCCGGCAAATGGACACCACCAACATCAAAGATCTGCTCTATCGCAACTACAGGAACCCGCGATGGGACGACGTGGCATCCCGCTGCCTCACCTGCGCCAACTGCACCCTGGTCTGCCCCACCTGCTTCTGCTCCACGGTCGAGGACGTCACCAACTTGAAGGGCGACCATGCCGAGCGCTGGCAGCGGTGGGATTCCTGTTTTACCATGGATTTCTCTTATATCCATGGCGGCAGCGTGCGTTCCAGCACAAAGGCGCGCTACCGCCAGTGGATGACACACAAGCTGGCCACTTGGATTGACCAGTTCGGGACCTCCGGCTGCGTCGGCTGCGGCCGCTGCATCACCTGGTGTCCCGTGGCCATTGATCTAACTGAAGAAGTTCGCGCGATTCGGGAATCGGAAGAGCTTCCGACAGAATCGAAGGAGGGTCATCATGGAGACACTTAGACCGATCCTGGCCGAACATCCTTTTTTCAGGGACCTCGAGGAGCACCATCTGGACCTGATTGTCGGATGCGCCTCCAACGTACGTTTCAATGCTGGTGATTTTATCTTCCGCCAGGGAGAAGAAGCCAACCAGTTTTACCTGATCCGCGAGGGGATGGTGGCGCTGGAGATGTTTGTGACCGGGCGAGGGCCCGTCAAGGTTCAGACGATGGGTGAAGGCGAAGTTCTCGGCTGGTCATGGCTGGTGCCGCCCTATCGCTGGATGTTTGACGCTCATGCAACGGAAATGACCCGGGCCATTGCGCTGGATGGCAAATGCCTGCGCAATAAGTCCGAGCAGGACCACGACCTGGGCTATCAACTCCTGAAACGTTTTGCCACGGTTGTCCAGGAAAACCTGGACGCCGCGCGGCTGCAAATTCTAAATATCTATGAAGTCCATGCCTGAAGAGATGACCGCTGTTGCACCGCCGGATCCCATGACTCCGGTGTTCTGTCGCGTTCTCAAGACGCAGCATGAGACGCGGGACACGTTTACGATTGCACTGGAGCCGCCGGCCCCGGCGCAGGCGTATCCTTTCGCCCCCGGCCAGTTCAATATGCTCTATGTGTTTGGCGTGGGCGAAGTTCCCATTTCCGTCAGTGGTGACCCGCGCCGCCCACAAATCCTGGTCCACACCATCCGCGAAGTGGGCGCCGTTACCCGCGCCATGCGCGCCCTGAAACGGGGAGATGCGCTGGGAGTGCGCGGCCCGTTCGGAAGTTCCTGGCCGGTGGAGGAAGCCGTGGGACGCGACGTGGTGATTGTCGCGGGAGGCATCGGGCTTGCACCTCTTCGCCCGGCGATCTATTCCATCCTTGCCCACCGCCAGAAATACGGCCGCGTTGTTCTGATGTACGGCACCCGCACGCCGGAGGACATTCTGTTTCGAAAAGAGGTCGAACGCTGGCGGGCGCGTCTTGACCTCAGCGTGCACGTGACGGTGGACCGCGCCATGGCTCTCTGGCGGGGGTCGGTTGGCGTCGTCACCACCATCATTCCACGAGCAGGTTTTGATCCGCGCAACGCCCTGGCGATGGTGTGCGGCCCGGAAGCCATGATGCGTTTCACCATTCTGGAGCTCCAGAATCGCGGCGTTGGCCTCGGACAGATTTATGTTTCCACCGAGCGCAATATGAAGTGCGCCGTCGGGTTCTGCGGCCATTGCCAGCTTGGTCCCACCTTCATTTGCAAAGACGGCCCTGTCTTTCGCTATGACAGGATCCAGCAGTTCTTCGAGATCCGGGAGATCTGATATGGCGAAACACGTGAAACCGAAGCTCGCGGTCTGGAAATTCGCTTCCTGCGACGGGTGCCAGCTATCGCTTCTCGACTGCGAAGATGCACTGCTGGAAGTGGCAGGAGAGATTGACATCGCGAATTTCCCTGAGGCCTCTCGCGCCGTGGTGAAAGGGCCTTATGACCTCTCGTTGGTTGAGGGTTCCATCACCACGCCGCACGACGCCGAGCGAATTCACCAGGTGAGGCGGGTCTCCAAATTCCTGGTTACGATCGGTGCCTGCGCCACGGCGGGTGGCATCCAGGCCCTCAGAAACTTTTCGGACGTCGGGAAATTCACCTCCATCGTCTACGCCACGCCGGCTTATATTGAAACGCTCAGCAAATCCACACCGATCAGCGAGCACATCCCGGTCGATTTTGAGCTGCGCGGGTGCCCGATTGACAAGGGCCAGCTTGTGGAAGTCCTTAGCGCTTTTCTGATCGGCCGCAAGCCCAATACGCCGGCGCACAGCGTCTGCGTCGAGTGCAAGCTGCGGGGGAATGTTTGTGTCATGGTGGCCCACGGCACTCCCTGCCTCGGGCCCGTCACACACGCCGGCTGTGGGGCCCTCTGCCCCGCCTACGATCGCGGCTGTTACGGATGCTTTGGTCCCATGGAATCTCCAAACACGAAATCCCTGAGCGCCGAATGGAGCCGCATGGGGACCCGGGAGAGCGATCTTGTCCGCGCCTTCCGCGGCTTCAATGCTTACGCCGACTCCTTCCGCAAGGAAAGCGAGGCCCATGAAAAGTAGAACCATCAAAGTGGACTACCTGGCTCGCGTGGAGGGTGAAGGCGCTTTGTTCGTCAAGACCAGGGGCGACAAGCTGGTGGACGTAAAGCTGAAGATTTTTGAGCCGCCCCGATTTTTTGAGGCTTTCCTGCGCGGCCGCCGCTACAGTGAAGCTCCAGACATCACCGCCCGCATCTGCGGCATCTGCCCGATTGCCTACCAGATGAGCGCGGTGCACGCCATGGAAGACGCCTTTGGCGTGAAGGTCGAGGGCCCGCTTCGCGACTTGCGCCGGTTGATTTATTGCGGGGAGTGGATCGAAAGCCACACGCTGCACGTCTACATGCTTCACGCGCCGGATTTTCTGGGATTTCAGGACGCCATCCAGATGGCGCGGCAGTATCCGGAAATCGTCAAGCGCGGGCTTCAGTTGAAGAAAGCAGGAAATGAAATCGTCGCGGTACTGGGCGGGCGCGAGATTCATCCCATCAACATCAAGGTTGGCGGCTTTTATCGGGTACCAACCCGAAGCGAGCTGGCCCCCCTGCTGGAACGAATGAAGGTGGCGCGCGACGCGGCGCTGGAGACGGTCCAGTGGGTGGCGCAATTCCCCTTCCCGGAATTTGAGCAGGATTACGTTTTTGTGTCACTCAGCCACCCGGACGAATATCCCTTCAACGAGGGGCGCCTGGTTTCAAATCGTGGGCTCGATATTTCTGTCCACAACTACGACGACCATTTCACCGAGGAGCACGTGGAGCACTCGAACGCGCTGCATTCGGTGCTCAAGCCCGATACGCCCTACCATGTGGGGCCGCTGGCGCGTTACAGCCTGAACTTTGACCGCCTTTCGCCCATTGCGCAGGAGGCTGCCCGCAGCGCCGGCCTCGGGCCCCAGTGCCGCAACCCGTTCCGGAGCATTATCGTTCGCAGCGTTGAGATCCTTCAGGCCTGCGATGAAGCCATACAACTGATCGAACGCTACGAGCCACCTGACCAGCCAAGCGTTACGGTCCATCCCCGCGCCGCCCGTGGCTACGCCTGCACGGAAGCGCCGCGTGGCACTCTCTACCATCGTTATCGCATCGATGAGAACGGCATCATCCGCGAGGCCAACATCGTTCCGCCCACCTCGCAGAACCAGAAGACCATCGAGCAGGACCTCTGGCATTTCATCCCCAAACATCTGGAGGACAGCCAGGATGAGCTCCGCTGGCGCTGCGAGCAGGCCATCCGCAACTACGACCCCTGCATCTCCTGCGCAACCCATTTCCTCAAGCTCGATCTTGAGCGCACCTAGCGGAGCCACCCGGCCATGGCGCAAAAGACCCCGCAACTGCTGATCATCGGCGTGGGCAATCCCTACCGAGGCGATGACGCCGCCGGACTGCAGGCCGTCCGTCTCCTGCGCGACATGGGGATGGATGCGTCAAACCTGCTGGAACAATCCGGTGAGGGCACTTCCCTGATGGAAGCCTGGAAGGGCCGGGCGACTGTCATCCTGATCGACGCCGTCAGCTCCGGCAGCGCCCCCGGAACCATTCATAGGCTGGAGCCCTTTAACAACCCGCTGCCCGCGCAGTTGTTCCAAAGCTCTACCCATGCCTTCAGCCTGCCGCAGGCCATTGAGATGGCGCGAGTGCTGGACGAACTTCCCAAACGGCTGCTGATCTTTGGAATTGAAGGGTGCAACTTCCAGGCGGGAACCGAACTTTCACCCGAAGTCAGCGCGGCAGTGCCAAAGCTTGCCCGGCAGATCTTTGACGAAGTCGGAGACCTGACGCACGATCCCCGGAACGGAGATGAACTGCATGCATGAAGCTTCTCTGATGAACGACCTGTTGCGCAAGGTCCTGGAGGTTTCGCGCGAACAGAAAGGCGCGCGGGTGGTCGGCGTCAGCGTCAAGCTGGGCGCTCTCTCGCACATGTCGGCCGGCCATTTTCGTGAGCATTTCGCCGTGGCGTCACACGGAACGGTCGCGGAGGGGGCTCAGCTCAATATCCAGGAGGGCTCGGATACCGACGACCCGATGGCCCAGCAGATTCTGCTTGAAAGCGTGGAAATAGCGGAGTAAAGCTTTCCTGCAGTCTCTCAGCAGATACGCGGCAACTGCTCGCCCAGCATCGCGTCCAACACGCGCGAACCACCGATTTCCGTTTTCACCAGTACCCGCCGAGGGTGAGCGGCAACCACTTCGCCAATGCAGCAGGCGTCCCCGCCCAGCGGATGGCTGCGCATTCGGTCCAGCACGGCATCGGCAGCCCCGGAGGCCACCACCGCCACCAACTTGCCTTCGTTCGCCACGTAGAGCGGATCGAGCCCCAGGATTTCGCACGCGCCTCGAACGCTCTCGTGGACCGGAATACTTCTGCCATCGATCTCCATGCCCACATCCGACCGTGAGGCGATCTCATTCAGCGTGGTTGCAACGCCGCCGCGAGTGGGGTCGCGCAGGCAATGAATCTCCGGGCTCACTTCCAGCATGGCCGCAACCAGCGTGTGCAGCGCCGCCGTGTCGCTCTCAATCGACCCCTCGAATTCCAACCCTTCACGCTGCGACATGATGGCCATGCCGTGGTCGCCAATGGTGCCGCTCAAGAGAATGCGGTCGCCCGGCCGAGCCTCGTCAGCGGAAATCTTCACTGGCCGATCCAGAACTCCCAGGCCCGTTGTGGTGATGAACACCTGGTCGCCCTTGCCGCGATTGACCACTTTGGTATCGCCCGTCACCAGCAGCACGCCCGCTTCCTGCACAGCCTGCCGCATGGATTCCACAACGCGAACCAAATCGTCAGCCGCCAGCCCTTCCTCCAGAATGAAGGCTGCGGCGATAAAGCGCGGCGTGGCTCCGCACATGGCAAGGTCGTTCACGGTGCCGTGGATGGCAAGGCGCCCGATATCGCCTCCGGGGAAAAAGATCGGAGTCACGACAAAGGAATCGGTGGTGAACGCCAACCTCGATCCGTTCAGGTCCAGCACGGCCTGGTCGTTCAATTGGGCCAGGTAGTCGTTCCGGAAGTTCGGAAGAAAAATCTTCTCAATCAGGTCCTGGGTCAGCTTTCCGCCGCTGCCATGTCCCAGCACGATCTGCTGGTGGTCGGGCAAGGGGACGGGACAGGCTTCTCCAGGCATCACGCGGTGGTCCTTGTCGTCTGGCAAATCCGTTCCTCCTGTCCCGGCAAAATCCTGATGGGGCTTGCCCCAACAACCCGATGACCTATCCGGTCTGCGCTGCTTTCCCCTCAGTGCTCCTGTTGTCGGGTTTCAAGTGCCGCCCATAGAGATAATACGCGGCACAAGCGCCCTCCGAAGAAACCATCGTGGCTCCCAGCGGATGCGCGGGCGTGCACTCTTTGGCAAAGGCGGGGCAATCGTGCGGCTTCCGGATGCCCCGCAAGACTTCGCCGCTGATGCATACGGCGGGTTCCTGCGTAACGATGGCGCCAACGTCAAACCGGTGCTCGGCGTCAAAGGCCTCGAATTCGGTCCGCAGCCTGTAACCGCTTTGCGGAATCGGGCCGACGCCCCGCCACTTCCGCTCGCACACTTCAAACACACTGGAGACCGTCCTCCGGGCCGCCATGTTTCCGTCCCTCGTTACAGCCCGCACGTACTGGTTTTCAACTTCCGCCCGTCCTTCTTCCAGTTGCCTGACGGCCATTAACACGCCTTCCAGCAGGTCCACCGGCTCAAAGCCGGTAATCACAATCGGCACGCGGTATCGCGCCGAGATCTCCTCGTATTCCCGGTAACCCATGATGGCACAAACGTGTCCGGGCCCAAGAAAACCCTGCACGCGGTTCCAGGGTGAATCCAGAATGGCTTCAATGGCAGGCGGCACCAGGACATGCGAGACCAGGATGGAGACATTCTCCAATCCCTCCTGCTTTGCGCGCCACACCAGCATGGCGTTGGCAGGAGCCGTCGTCTCAAATCCGATGGCGAAAAACACCACCTGCTTGTCGGGATGCTTGCGGGCGATCTTCAGACATTCCAGCGGCGAGTAGACCACTCGGACATCGGCGCCCCGGGACTTCACTGTCAGCAGGTCGCACTCCGAGCCCGGCACGCGCAGCATGTCGCCAAACGAACAGAAGATGACGTCAGTCCTTGAGGCAATGGCGTGCGCCTTGTCAATCAGTTCAAGCGGCGTGACGCACACCGGGCAACCCGGCCCGTGCACCAGTTCGATGTCGCTGGGAAGCAGGTCGTCAATCCCGAACTTGACGATAGAGTGTGTCTGTCCGCCGCAGACTTCCATCAGAACCCAGGGGTGCTTTTGAGCGCTCCGGATCTGCTCCAGCAGTCCTTGCGCAAGCCCGGCGTCGCGATATTCGTCCAGATATTTCATCGTCGATTTCCGGCTCTTGGGCACAACGAGTCACTGTGACTTGGCACCAGCCGGTTCGTCCTGTGTGGACTCCCCATCAGAGTCAGGCTGATCGAGTTCGGCCAACTGCCCCATTTCGTCCAGAAGCTGATAAGTACGCGCTGCTTCCTGCTCGTCCACGCGGCTGATGGCGAATCCCGCGTGCACAACCACATAGTCGCCGAGCGTGACCTCGGGTACATATTCCAGGCAAACCTCGCGGGCGACGCCCCCAAAGCGGACTTTGCCCATGCGCAGGCCGCCGGCGCTCTCCAGAGAAACAACCTGTCCCGGAATTCCCAGGCACATCGTCAGGCTCCTTTTTTGACCCTTGCGTTGGCAATCATCGCCTGGCCCAGCGAAAGGCCTCCGTCGTTGGGAGGCACCTTTTCGTGCAGATAGACCTCAAAGCTATAGTCGGCAAGGGCGGTGAGCGTCCGTTCCAACAAGAACATGTTCTGGAAGGTGCCGCCGCTCAGGCAGACCTTGTTCAACGGTTCCCGCCGGCGCAACTCCCGGCAGACTTCCGCGATCATCACCGCCAATGTGCTGTGGAACCGGGCAGCGATGGCCCCCACCGCCTCTCCCTCCTGCCGTTCCCTGACTATTGATTCTATCATCGGCCGCACGTCCACCTGCCACGGATCAGTAAATTCCATCTGGAACGGATAGACCCCTTCCGTTCCGGCAACCGCAGCCATTTCCAGTTCAACGGCGGCCTGTCCCTCAAAGGTGATTTCGTGGCGCAATCCCAGAATGGACGCCACGGCGTCAAAAAGGCGTCCGCAGGACGACGTCGCCACGGTATTGATACCCTTTTCCAGCATCTTCAGGACCAAATCTATTTCCCCTGCGGGAACTGAGTTCCACAGTGGCAAGCCGTCCGGCAGGTCGCCCCCGAACACTTCCCGGAGGCAGCTTAGGGCTGAGCGCCACGGTTGCCGGATGGCAGCGTCTCCGCCGGCCAGTGGAAAGTAACGAAGGTGCGCGCGTCGTTCGAAACGCTCGAAATCGGCAACCAGAAATTCACCGCCCCAGATCTGGCCGTCCGTCCCGTAACCTGTTCCGTCAAAAGCCACGCCGATGACCTTTTCGTTCAACCCGTTTTCCGCCATGCAACTGGCAATGTGTGCGTGGTGGTGCTGCACGCCCACCCTGCGAAGGCCCGACTGCTCAAAGGCGTACTGGGTGCTCAGGTAGCGCGGGTGCAGGTCGTAAGCAATCACCTTCGGCTCAATCCGGAACAGCCTCTTGAGATTGGCCAGGGTCTCTTCAAAAAAAACCAGCGTTTCGTAGTTTTCCAGGTCTCCGATGTGCTGGCTGACGATGGCATGGCGACCACGAGTGAGGCAAAACGTATTCTTCAGTTCGGAGCCGCAGGCCAGAATCTCAACCAGCGGCGCTCCCACGTCGATCACTGCCGGAGCGTACCCGCGCGACCGCCGCAAGGTGCGTTCCTTGCCCTGAAACACGCGCACGACCGAATCGTCCTCGCGCATGTGGATGCGGCGGTTGTGCAAGAGAAAAGCATCGGCAACGGAACCCAGCCGCTGGAGGGCTTCTTCGTTCGAGGTGACGATGGGCTCCTCACTCAGGTTGCCGCTGGTCATCACCAGGGCCGTGAAGGCCGGAGGATCTTCCGGGTTGTCGCCGAACAGCAGCACGTGCAGGGGCGTATACGGCAGCATCACGCCCAGCGTCTTGTTGCCGGGCGCCACAGCGGTGGAAATACGAGTGCCCGGCCGCTGGGGAAGTATCACAATGGGACGCCGGAGACTTAACAAGGCTTTCTGGTCCGCTTCTCGAAGAATACAGAATCGGGCCACTGAAGAAACGTCCGCCGACATCAACGCAAAAGGCTTGTCACTGCGCCGCTTGAGCGCCCGCATCCGTGCCACAGCTCCATCGTTCTCGGCATCACACGCAAAGTGAAACCCGCCGAGTCCCTTGATGGCAACCACCTTCCCCTGCAGCAGCAGCCGGCGAGCTTCGCGGATCACCTCAAGGTTGGGATTCGCTGGGCCTTCCGGCGCTGCCACGGCGGGAAGGTTTACTCCAGCGGCATCAACCAGCAAAAGTTCGGGGCCGCAGACCGGACAGGCATTCGGCTGTGCGTGGAATCGCCGGTTGCCGGGATTATCGTATTCCGCCTGGCAGTCGGCGCACATCCGGAACTCGCGCATCGTCGTCCTGGCCCGGTCGTACGGAACGTCCTCGATCAGGCTGTAGCGCGGCCCGCAGTTCGTACAGTTGGTAAAGGGATAACCGAAGCGCCGGTCCGACGGGTCGGTGAAATCCCGCCGGCAATCGTCGCAGGTGGCAACGTCTGCAGAGACAAGAACGCTCTCGAACGGCCGCTCCAGGCTCGCGCGGATCACGAATTCTGTGTCGTGCAGCGAGTTGACTTCGCAGGTGACTACATCGCGGATCTCTGCCAGCGGCGGGGAGTTGTGGGTAAGGCAAGTGGAGAATTCGGCCAGCGCGGCGTCTGCACCCTCCGCTTCGATCAAAACGCCGTCGGGTGTGTTGCAGACAAAGCCGGACAGGCAAAAGCGCTGGGCCAGCTGATAAACGAAGGGGCGAAAACCTACGCCCTGCACAACACCCCGAACTTCGATTCGCTTTCGCTTCCGAATCGCCAAAACCTTCCCGCTGCCGTCTGGCCCAATCCGCGCGCGTCCCACAGAGGATTGCAAAATAGAGTGGCGACATTGATGGTCGCTGCGGTCTAAAGACCGTCGGCTTTTCGGCGCTCATCGAATGCCGATGCAAAAATGGTGTCACCCTGATTTGCAGCCATTATAAGACAGAATAGCGCCTGGCGCCTTCCCCACCTTATTTCTGAATGAGAACTGGCCGGTTCCGGTCGCCTACCGGCTGATCAGCACTGACAGCTCTTCACCTTTCGCCTGAAGGGAAAAAGTTTCCACTTCCTTCTAGGTTAGATTTGTCTACGCTGCCCCGTCCCGGCAGATTACGGCGATGTCATTTTCCATCACGCAACACTCCTGGATCGTTCTGCCTGAGGCGTCGAGAATTTGTGATACGTCGCGGTGACCGTAGATTTCCAAAGGATGTTGGCATTCTTCCTCCGGTCCGCAGTCACCCACATGCTTCCGGGTAAAGCGCCGGATCGCTTCAGGGAAAACGAATGAAGCGCCCTGCTCCGGAAAGCCCTTTCAGGCTTGCAACAGCCTCACGGCTGGCATATGCTTTTTTTCCACTCCAGGAGGGAGGCCATCATGTTCCACAGACCGAAGCTTTTCGCCCCTGCCATGGTGCTATTGATATTTCTGTCATGCGGGGCAAGCCTCATGGCCGGCGGGCCGCCCGCGCAAAAGGCGGCTGCTCCCTATCTGGACCCCTCTCTGCCCATTTCCCGGCGTGTGGACGATCTGGTCTCACGCATGACGCTCGAGGAGAAGGTCCTCCAGATGCAGCACACGGCCCCGGCCATCCCCCGGCTCCACGTTCCCTCCTACGACTGGTGGAACGAGGCCCTGCACGGCGTGGCGCGCTCCGGCTACGCCACAGTATTTCCGCAGGCCGTCGGCATGGCCGCCACCTGGGATTCCGATCTCATCCATCAGGAAGGCCGGGTCATTTCCACCGAAGCCCGGGCCAAATACAACCAGGCGCAGCGCCAGGGTAACCACAGCATCTATTACGGGCTCACCTTCTGGTCACCCAACATCAACATCTTTCGCGATCCGCGCTGGGGCCGCGGCCAGGAGACTTATGGCGAGGACCCGTTTCTCACCTCGCAACTGGGCATGGCGTTTGTCCGCGGGGATGCAGGGCAACAACCCGAAATATCTCGAGGCGGTGGCAACGCCCAAGCACTTTGCCGTGCACAGCGGCCCCGAACCCCTTCGCCACGGCTTCGACGCCAAAGTCTCTCCCTACGATATTCAAGACACCTACTTCCCTGCCTTCCGCGCCACGCTGGTGGATGCGCATGCGGATTCCACCATGTGCTCCTACAACGCCATTAACGGGCCGCCCGCCTGCGCCGATACTTTCCTGCTGCAAAAAACCCTGCGTGATGAGTGGGGATTCCACGGTTACGTCACCTCCGACTGCGGCGCTGTCGACGATATCTTCAGCGGGCACCACTACGCTCCGGACCTTGAGCACGCCTCCGCCCTGGCCGTCAAGGCCGGCACGGACACCACCTGCGGCAACGAATACGTGACCCTGGTGAAGGCCGTCAAGGACGGGCTGATCAAGGAAAGCGAAATTGATACGGCGGTGAAGCGGCTGTTTACAGCCCGCATGCGCCTGGGCATGTTTGATCCCAAAGCCGACGTTCCCTTCAACAGGATTCCCATGTCGCAGGTCAACTCGCCGGAGCATCGCCAACTGGCCCTTCGCGCGGCGCGTGAATCCATGGTGCTGCTGAAGAACAACGGAATTCTGCCGCTGAAACCCGGCGTCCAGACCCTTGCCGTCATCGGTCCCAACGCCGAATACCTCCCGGCCATTGAAGGCAACTACAACGGCACGCCCCCTCACCCCGTGCTGCCGATCGACGGCATGCTGAAAGTGTTCGCCGGCAAAGCGAAGGTCCTCTACGCGCAGGGATCGCCGCACGTTTCAGAATTCCCTGCCCCTGTGCCCCAAAACGCATTCCATCCGGCAGCCGGTTCCAGCGCCACGGGACTCGAAGCGGAATATTTCTCCAACGCGGATTTCTCCGGCCAGCCTGCGCTCACCCGCACGGATTCACAGATCCAGTTCGACTGGGACGCCGCCGCTCCGGCCCCGGGCATTCCCATGAAAGCCTTCTCCGTCCGCTGGACCGGCACCCTCACCCCGCCTGGACCGGGGGATTACACCTTCGGAATCGACGAACCGCACTGCTACCCCTGTGAAAACCACGAGACGTTCCACGTTTACCTGGACGGCAAACCGGTTCTCAGCAGCGCCAGCTTCAACCGCAAGCCGAGGCCCGGCACTTTCAAGGTGCACTTCAACGATGCCAGGCCTCACGCCATCCGGCTGGACTACTCGCATCGTTCGCCGTTGTTCGGCGCCGGAGTCACGCTGGAATGGAAACCGCCCGTCGATGTGCTGCGCGAGCAGGCGGTACGCGTCGCAAAGCAGGCTGACGTTGTGGTGGCCTTTGTCGGGCTCTCGCCGCACCTCGAAGGCGAGGAAATGCCCATCGACATTCCGGGCTTCAACGGCGGCGATCGCACCAACCTGCAGTTGCCGGAGGTCCAGCAGCAACTGCTCCGCGCGCTGGCCGCAACCGGCAAGCCGCTGGTGGTCGTCCTTCTCAATGGCAGCGCGCTGGCCGTGAACTGGGCGCAGGAGCACGCGGCCGCCATCCTGGACGCGTGGTATCCGGGCGAAGCGGGCGGCACCGCCATCGCCGAAACCCTGGCCGGCCAAAACAACCCCGCAGGCCGGCTGCCGGTCACCTTCTACAAATCCGTCAACCAGCTTCCGCCTTTTGCGGATTACTCCATGAAGAACCGGACTTACCGCTACTTCACCGGCGAGCCGCTCTACGGCTTCGGCTACGGCCTCAGCTATTCAAGTTTTGCTTTCAGCAACCTTCATCTCTCAACTCAGACCGTCAAGGCCGGCCAGCCTCTCACCGTGGAGGCGGATGTTAAGAACACCTCCCGCATTGCAGGCGATGAGGTGGCCGAACTGTACGTCGAGTACGGGCAGAGGGCGGACGCTCCACGTCGGGCCCTCAAGGGCTTCAGGAGGGTCCATCTGGCGCCGGGCCAGACGCGCCGCGTCAGCTTCACCCTTGATCCGCGCGATTTGAGCCTGGCCACGGAAACCGGCGGCCGCACGGTCCAGCCCGGCAGCTACACGGTGTACGTAGGTGGCAGCCAGCCCGGCAAAGGCGCGGCGGGCGCGAGCGCCACATTCCAGATCACCGGAAGGAAAGCTGAGCCATGAGAAACCAGCCCTCCTCTTCCAGAAGCAGAGACAAGTTTGTGCTGGGGATTGATTACGGCACGGAGTCGGGCCGCGCGGCCGTGGCGCGGGTCGCGAACGGCGAACTGGTGTCGAGCGTGATCGTTCCCTATCCGGACGGGGTCATCGATTCCCGGCTTCCCGCAGGCCCCAGGCTGGAGCGCGACTGGGCTTTGCAGAACCCGCGCGATTACCTGCGGGTGGTGGAAAATGGGCGTTCCCAAGGCGCTGAAGGCGGCGGGCGTCAAAGGCGAGCAGGTGATCGGCCTGGGCACGGACTTTACGGCCTCAAGCCCCCTGCCCGTCAAGCGCGACGGCACCCCGCTCTGCTTTCTGCCCAAGTTTCGCAAGCATCCGCACGCCTGGGTCAAGCTGTGGAAGCATCACGCGGCGCAGCCGGAAGCGGACCGCATCAACGAGATCGGCCGGGAACGGAAGGAAGACTTTATCCGCATCTATGGCGGCAAGTATTCCTCGGAGTGGTTTTTCTCCAAGCTGCTGCAGATTGTGAATGAAGCGCCTGCCATCTACGACGCCACGGAGCGATTTGTTGAAGCGGCCGACTGGATTGTGTGGCAGTTGACGGGCGAGGAAAAGCGCAGCACCTGCACGGCGGGATACAAGGCCATGTGGGTGAAGGGCAAGGGATTTCCCTCATCGGATTTTTTCCGGGCCTTGCATCCTGTGCTCGAAAACGTGATTGGCACCAGGGTCCCCGAGGATTACTATCCGCTGGGGGCGCGGGCCGGTGGGCTCACGGCGGAATGGGCGCGGAAGACGGGCCTTCAGGAAGGAACGCCTGTCTCCGTCGGCAACGTGGACGCGCACGTTTCGGTGCCCGCCTGCGCGGTGACGGAGCCGGGCTCCCTGGTGATGATCATGGGCACCTCCATCTGCCACATCCTGCTGGGCGCGAAACGGCAGATGGTGGAAGGCATGTGCGGAGTGGTGGAAGACGGCGTGGTGCCGGGGCTGTGGGGATACGAGGCCGGACAGTCGGCGGTGGGCGACATCTTTGCCTGGTTCTTTGAGAACGGCGTGCATGAGTCGGTGCATCGCGAGGCGCGCCGCAGCATGGTTCCCTTCACGGCCGTCCTGGAAAAGCGGGCGGCGGCGCTCGCGCCGGGCGAGTCGGGGCTGCTGGCGCTCGACTGGTGGAACGGCAACCGCTCGGTGCTGGTGGACGCGGGGCTGACGGGCCTGCTGCTGGGACTGCGCCTCGCGACCCGGCCGGCGGAAATTTACCGCGCCCTCATCGAGTCCACGGCCTTTGGCACTCGGCAGATTATCGAGGCCTTCGAGTCGCGGGGCGTCGAGGTCCGCAACCTGGTGGCCTGCGGCGGCCTGCCGGAGAAGAACCATCTGCTGATGCAGATCTATGCCGACGTGACGGGGCGCAAGATCAAAATTGCCCGGCAGCCGCTCACCTGCCCCGCGCTGGGTTCCGCCATGCACGGGGCGGTGGCTGCGGGCCGCGCGGCGGGGGGCTACGACACCATTTTCGAAGCGGCCCGGAAGATGGCCCATCTGCAGAAGGATACTTACCGGCCGCGCAAGAAGGCGCACGAGGTGTACGACAGAATTTTTGCGGAGTACCGCACGCTGCACGATTATTTCGGCCGCGGGGCCAACGACGTGATGAAGCGGCTGAAGGCGCTGCAGGCCGGGCAGGCGGCGCAATAGGCTGCGAGCGCCTGCACAGCGGGCACACGGGAGGCATAAAGGATGAAGGTTTCAGAAAAGCTGCGCCGGGAGGTGTGGGAAGCGAACCTGGGCATCTACCGCTCGGGCCTCGTGACCATGCACGCCGGCAACGCCAGCGGAGTGGACCGCAAGCGGGGCCTGGTGGTCATCAAGCCGAGCGGCATGGACTATGACAAGCTGCGTCCCGAGGACATGGTGGTGACCGATCTCGAAGGGCGCAAGGTCAGCGGCAAATGGAACCCCTCCGTCGATCTGCCCCATCACCTTTATCTTTATAAGAACTGCCCGGAGATCGGCGGGGTCATCCACACCCATTCGAATTACGCCACCAGCTTTGCCTTGCTGGGCCGGCCCATCCCGGTTTACCTGACGGCGATTGCGGATGAGTTCGGCGCCGAAGTTCCCTGCGCGCCCTACACCGACAACCAGGGAGACCACATCGGCGAAGGCATCGTGAAGCACATGAACAAATCGCCGGCGGTGCTGCTGGCGCAGCACGGGGTTTTTGCCTTTGGGCCCACGCCGCGCGCCGCGCTCAAGTCGGCGGTGATGCTGGAAGACGTGGCGAAGACCTGCCACCTGGCGCTGCTGCTGGGCAAGCCCAAGCCGCTGCCGGCGCGGGAAGTTCGCAAGTGGTACGACCGTTATCATTCAACCTACGGCCAGCCGGGCAAAAGAACTGAGTAGCTGTCGGCGCGTGGCTTTGCGCCTTAGCGCCTTTGCGAGAATTGCTTTTAGACAAGGAGCACGAGATGAGTGAAACAACTTTGGGAGTGATGATCGGCAACCGGGGATTTTTCCCCGATGCCCTGGCGCGGGAAGGGCGGGAGGAGGTTCTGCGGACGCTCGAAGCGGCCGGTTACAAAACCGTCTGCCTGACGCCTGAGGAGACGAAGCACGGAGCGGTGGAGACGCTGCAGGAAGCGCGCAAGTGCGCCGACCTGTTCAAACAGCACAGGGAGGAGATCGACGGCATTGTGGTGTCACTGCCCAATTTCGGCGACGAGCGCGGGGTGGCCAACGCGCTGCGCATGAGCGGGCTGGAAGTGCCGGTGCTGGTGCAGGCGTTTCCGGACGAGCCCAACAAGATGCTGATGGGCGGCCGCCGCGACAGCTTCTGCGGCAAGATGTCGGTGTGCAACAACCTTTGGCAGTACGGCATCCGCTACACGCTGACCCGGCTGCACACGGAGTCGCCAGGCTCAGAGGAGTTCAAAGCCGATCTCGATTCCTTTGCGGCCACCTGCCGGATTGTGAAGGGGCTGAAGAACCTGCGGGTGGGGGTGATCGGGGCGCGGCCTGCGGCCTTCAACACCGTGCGCTTCAGCGAAAAGCTGCTGGAGCACGCCGGGATCACCGTGGAACCGCTGGACCTCTCGGAAGTGCTGGGACGCATCCAGCGCCTGGCGGACGATGACGCGAAGGTGAAGGAAAAGCTGGCGAGCATCGGCGGATACGTCGAAACGAGGGGGCATTCCGCAGGCGTCGCTGCTGAAGATGGCGAAGTTCGGGGTGGTGGTGGACGATTGGATGGCGGCCAACGAATTGGCGGGAACCTCCATCCAGTGCTGGACGGCGATGGAGGAGTTTTTCGGCGTGGTGCCCTGCACGCTGATGAGCATGATGTCGAACAACCTGCTGCCCAGCGCCTGCGAGACGGACATGACGGGCATGGTGGGCATGTACGTGCTGCAACTGGCTTCCGGGACGCCGAGCGCCATTGTGGACTGGAACAACAACTACGGCGACGATCCGGACAAGTGCGTCATCTTCCACTGCTCGAACCTGCCCAAACACTTTTTTGAAGATTTCAAGATGGACTTCCAGGAAATCATCGCCGGCTCGGTGGGCAAGGAGAACACCTTCGGGACGGTGGTGGGCAAGCTGAAGACCGGCCCCATCACCTACTGCCGGGTCTCGACCGACGACCTGAAGGGCGGCATCCGGGCCTACACGGGCGAGGGCGAGACCACGGACGACCGGCCGGCCAGCTTTGGCGGCTACGGAGTGCTGCGGGTGGAGGACCTGCAGGGTCTGCTGCAATACATCTGCAAGAACGGCTACGAGCACCACGTGGCGGTGAACCGCAGCCGCTATGCGGAGGGCGGTGACCGAAGCCCTGGGCAACTACAAGCGCTGGGACGTTTACACACACGGCGCAGGGAAAAAATAGCGCCGTGAACGCCGCCGGCCCGCCCGGCATCCCGGCTGCAGATTCATGGTTACGAATGGACCGGCAGGGTGTACACTGCGAGGTCGCAGAGTGCCAAACGGAAGCACCGGACGATCATCATGATCCGCCCGGCAAACCGTTCCGGTTGGCAGATCAGTGTATCCAATCAGGCTTTCTTCGAGCCGTATTGAAGGGTTCATGCTCGGCTTTATGCTGCTATCAAACATGTTCGACGGGGCCCTGCCCATCCCCGTCGCGGAGGAACGTTAATGCCAAAGAACAGGGTTCGTCTGCTGGCCGCGGCGGTTGTGATGTCTGGAATCTTCTGCCTGCTCCCGGGGGCGTTTGCGCAGGGGAACGGCAAGTCCAAAGAGGCGGAGATCAAAAAGAGGAATGCCATCGAAAAAGAGCTGGAGAAAGTGGCGATCATTGACCGCAAGGTGATGATTCCCATGAGTGACGGCAAGCGCATGGCGGCGGACATCTACCGCCCCAAAGATCCGTCCGGGAAATTCGGCACGATTTTTGTCCGCACTCCTTACAACTTCAATTACTGGGATGTCTCTCTGGGAGCGCCGCGCAACATGGGTTCGGAATTGAAGGCCGTGAAGCGCGGCTATGCCTACGTGGAGATCAACGAACGCGGCCAGTTTTTCTCTGAGGGAAACTATGACATTCTGGGGCCGCCGCTCAGCGATGGCTATCAGGAATTTTCCTGGATCGCCTCGCAGTCGTGGTCGAACGGCAAGGTGGGCACCATCGGGTGCTCTTCCACGGCCGAATGGCAGCTCGCCGTCACCGCCATGGGGAACCCGGCGGACGCGGCGTTTATTCCGCAGGGGTTCGGCGCCGGCGTCGGCCGTGTCGGTCCTTTTTACGAGCAGGGAAACTGGTATCGCGGCGGCGCCGTCCAGATGCTCTTTATCGACTGGCTTTATGGAGTGCAGAACCAGGTGCGGCCCATGTTTCCCCCGAACACCTCGCAGGCGGAGCTGATCCGCGCCTCCCGGGCGTTTGACCTGGCGGCCAGGTATCCGTCCGTTGACTGGTCCAAGGCGCTCTGGCACCTTCCTGAGAAGGACATCCTCGAGGCCGTACACGGCCCGCATGGCATCTTTGCCGACCCCATGCCGGTGGCCACCGGCGGGGCCATGATCGAGCGGACGCCCAACAGTCCGGCCTGGTACAAAGGCGGGCTTTGGAACGACAGCATGAAGATCAACGTGCCGGGACTCTGGGTGATGTCGTGGTACGACCTGGCGACCGCGCCCAACCTGGCGGCCTATAACTTTGTGCGCAAAACCGCCCGCCCCGACATCGCCAAAGAGCAGTACGCCATCATCTTCCCCACCGGCCACTGCGGCTACGCCAGAACCAGCGAACACACCATCGTGGGCGAGCGGGACATGGGCGACGCGCGGCTGGATCTGGATGCTCTCAGGTATGGCTGGTTTGACCACTTCCTCAAGGGAGAGGACAACCACATCCTGGAGACAATGCCCCGGGTCCGCTATTACGTGATGGGCGCCAATCGCTGGGAGCAGTCGGACACCTGGCCGCCGGAAGGCGCCGAGCCCCTGACGTTCTATCTCTCGAGCGCCGGCAAAGCCAACAGCATTTTCGGCGACGGATTGCTGGCCACCGCTCCGCCCGCCCAGGACCAGGGAGACCGCTTCACCTACGATCCCATGAACCCGGTCATGTCGCACGGCGGCAATTTCTGC
>CAVSWQ010000030.1:0-39735 GCA_963731705.1 uncultured Acidobacteriota bacterium | reverse complement strand
CAACTGCACTTCTTTGAGTTTCGTCTCTGAGGACACCCCGGCAGCCGGGCACGTCTTCTGACTCCAGGCAAGGAATGTGTGCAGGAAACGCGGTCCGCGTGGCCCGCTCGTTGATCGCGATGGATCGGCTGCCATGAAGCCCGTCACAAACGTCCCGCTGCGCGGGATCGTCCCGATCTATCGGGGCGCCACCCGCCCCGTCCAACAATGGCTCCCCACGACGCGGCGCCCCAATCATGAGAAGGGGCAATCAGGAAGTCAGCGCCCGGCCACGATTTGCCACATCCCGGCAAGCAGGCTGATATAATGGGCGCAATTCTCCTGGAGGGGGGCATTCCGATGCGAGAGAGTTTTCCCCGTCTGATGGTCACAGACAGTTCCGGCGGCGCGCGCGAGGTTGAAATCACCCGGCCTGAATTCACCCTGGGCCGGCAGAGCGACAACGACCTGGTGCTTTTTGAAAGCCGGATTTCGCGCCGCCACGCGCGCATCAGCAAAACTCCGCAGGGTTATCTGCTGGAAGACGTGGGAAGCCGCCACGGGACCTTCGTGAACGGCACCCAGGTGGCCAGTTGCCTGCTGAAGTCGGGCGACCAGATCGGCCTGGGCATTGCCGACACCTACGCGCTGACATTCCTGATGCAGGAGGCCGAACTCCCCGGCCTGCTGGAAGAGCTGGGCAAGGCCACCCAGAGCGCGGCTCCGCAACTGCAGCACCTGAACCTGCTGCTGCAGATGGCCCAGATGCTCTCCCGTTCCCCGAACCTGGAAAAAGTGCTGACAGCGCTGGTGGACTCCGCGCTGAGCATCACGGGCGCCGACCGCGGCCTGCTGTTTCTGCGCGGGGCGGACGGGGACCTGCAGTTGCGAGTGGCGCGCGCCCAGGATGAAATTTCTCTGGACCCGCTGCCGGAAGATTATTCCAAAGCCGTGGTGCAGCGCGTGGCGGAAACCGGGCGGGAAGAGATGGTGATGGAAGAAACTTCCACCGGACGCGCCACCAACGAAACGGTGACCCTCCAGGGAAGCGTGCGCGGGGTGGTGGCGGTGCCCCTGCAAAAGCTTCCCGTGGCAGACGCCCGCGGCGATACGATTGTAGGCGCCGCACCGGAACAACTGGGGGTGCTTTACCTGGACAGCCGCTCGCGGGCCACCTCACTGACCGGGCTCGACCGCCAGGTGTTGCAGACCCTGGCCGTCGAAGGCGCCACGGTGATTGAAAACGCGCGGTTGCTGCGCCTGACCCGCCAGCAGGAGCGCGTGCAGCACGACCTGGAACTGGCTCGGAACATCCAGCAGGACCTGCTGCCCAGGGAACTGCCCCGCAGCCCTTATTTCGACGTCCATGCCTTTACAGTGCCGACTTCCAGCGTGGGGGGCGATTACTACGACGCGGTGGCGCTGCCGCAGGACCGCTACGGGTTTGTGGTGGCCGACGTCTCCGGCAAAGGCCTGACCGCCGCCATCCTCTCCGCCAACCTGCAGGGAGCTTTTGCCGCCATGGCTTCCGCCGACCTGGGATTGCCTGAAACCTTCGGCCGCGTGAACGACTTTCTCCGCCAGCGTTCGGGCGCCGCCATGTATGCCACCATGTTCTACGGCATCATCAGCCCCAGCGGCGACTTCAACTTTGTCAACGCCGGGCACGCCTATCCGCTGGTGGTCCGCAGCAACGGGACCGTGGAGCAGCTCGAAACATCCAACTTCCCTTTGGGACTGTTCCCCGCCGTCGCCTACGAAGCCGCATCCACGCGCCTCGAGGCCGGCGATCATCGTCCTGGTGTTTTCCGACGGATTGACCGAGGCGCAGAACTTCCGCAATGAACTCTTCGGGGAGTCCAGGCTCAGCAAGGTGGCGCTGGAATGCGCGAAGATGCCCGCCGCCGAGGTCTCGGAAAGAATCCTGAAAGCGGTTAAAACCTTTGAGGGCAACGCGCCCCCCGCCGACGACCTGACCCTGGTGGTGCTGCGCTTCGGAGCGGTGTAGGTGGAACCGTAGCGCAGAGTTGTCCCGCCGTGCGGGATTACTCTGCGGTTTTTCCTTGAAATTAAGAGCCGCAGAGTTTCAGAACAACTCTGCGCTACAGAACCCTCAGTAGTATCCGGGGCCGACCAGGCGCTCGATGCGCTTCTGGATGGGCGGGTGCGTGGAAAAGAGATTCGAGAACATTTCGCGGCCGGTGAGCGGCGCGCAGATATACAGGTGCGCCATGGAAGGCGAAACCTGCATGGGCACCCGCTTGGACCACTCATCGATTTTCTTCAGCGCCCGCGCCAGACCCTGGGGATTGCCGGTGATTTGCGCGCCCGTGGCGTCCGCCTCGTACTCGCGCGAGCGTGAAATCGCCAGTTGAATCAGGATGGCGGCCAGCGGCGCCAGAATCATCATGGCCAGCGCCGAAAGCGCTCCGCCTTCGCGGTCGTTGCCGCCGCCGCCAAAACCGAACATCTCTCCCCAGAAAACCAGCCGGGCGATCAGGGTGATGGCGCCGGCCAGGGTGGCCACAATGGCGCTGGTGAGGATGTCGCGGTTGCGCACGTGGCCCAGTTCGTGGGCCAGAACGCCCTCAATCTCTTCGTCGTCGCAGATATCGAGGATGCCGCGCGTCACCGCCACCGAGGCGTGATTGGGGTTGCGCCCGGTGGCAAAAGCGTTGGGCGAATCGGTGGGAATCATGTAAATCTTCGGCACCGGGATATTCGCCTTGCCGGCCAGCCGCTCGACAATCTTGTAAATCCTGGGGCTGTCCTGGCGCGAAATGGGCTGCGCGCCGCTCATGGAAAGCGCAATCTTGTCGGAAAAGAAATAGCTGCCAAAATTCATGACCGCGGCCAGCACCAGGGCCAGGATCATGCCGCTCCGCCCGCCCCAGAGCCCGCCAATCATCAGCAGGACCCCGGTCAAAAGTCCCAGCAATGCGGTTGTTTTAATGTTGTTCCACATGGTTTTTAAGGGCGGACTTTCACCCGCCCTGCCTCTCAACCATTAGATGCGGATTCGGGTCCAGCCGTTTCACCCGCCGGGCCTGCTTTCAGCTTATTCTCCGTTGGCGACGGGATAGCCCTTCTGGGCCCAGTCCTGGCCAAAGTTGTCGGCAAAGTACGCGACCTTGACGTTGCTGAAGCCCATCTTTTTCACGGCTTCGAAGGCCGGACGAATGTTGGGGCATTCCTCCCACGGGCAGCACCCGCAATAAAGAACAATCGCCCGCTGGTGCGAAACACCCTCGAGACAGGTCTTGAGCCGGGCGATGCCGTTGGAGTTCCGCCCCGGGCCGCAATATTTGGAACCCGGAATATGGCCCTGGGCATAAAGAGTTTCGAAGCCCACCTGCAACAACAGCGGCTTGTCACTGGAGTTCTGCAGCTGGCTGGCCAGAGTGGCCGGTTGAATCACCTGGTTCTTGCTCCAGGGATTGGTGGCGGAAAAAGCGCAGGCGCTGGCAGCCAGACAAAGGGCCACAACCGCGCCCAGGACAGAATACTGCTGGCGAACACGATGGCAATAGAACAGAAATGTTTTCTTCATATATACGATAGTAGCATGGGGCGTCAGCGCCGGACAGAGCGCGGCGCAGGATAGTAGGGCGCCCGGATGTAGCGGCGGCTTTACGCCGCCACATGGCGAGATAAACTCGCCGCTACAAAAAGGGCAAAATGTAACAACGGCTTCACGCCGCCACATGGCGAGATAAACTCGCCGCTACAAACTCAGACCGCACCAACGCCACACATAGAGAGCGCGAAAGCCGTTCGAAACCAGGGTGGTATAATTTTGCAGAGAGGATCCGGCGCGGCGTCAGGCAAATGAAGTCACTTGAGGAATATCTCGACCTGGCTGGAAAGAACCACGGGCACATGTGTCCGGGGCAGGTGCTGGGCGTGCGCATGGCCATGCTGGGCCTCGGCAAACTGGGCATCGACGACCCGGTGAAACACCGCAAGCGCCTGCTGACCTTTGTTGAAATCGACCGCTGCGCAACGGACGCCGTCAGCCTGGTGACGGGATGCCGGCTGGGGAAGCGTTCGCTGAAGTACCTCGACTACGGAAAAGTCGCGGCCACCTTTGTGGATCTTGAAACACAGCAGGCGGTGCGCATCGTGGCGCGCGACGACGCCCGGGAAAAAGCCAAATCATTTGGAGAGAATTTCACCGACCCTTACCGGCAGCAACTGGAGGCTTATAAGGTGATGGACGATGATGAGCTTTTCACCGTTCAGCAGGTCCGCGTCAAGCTTCGTCCGGAAGACCTGCCGGGGCGGCCGCGCTCACGCGTCGCCTGCGACCAGTGCGGCGAAGGGATCAACGACGGGCGCGAAAGCCGCGTGAACGGCCGCGTCCTCTGCCGGAACTGCGCCGGCGAAAGTTATTATGAAACGCTGGACGGCCGGTAGGATTTTGCACTGATGCCGGCCGCAACACGCCGCCTGAACCATGGCTGACTATCCCCAACTGATCGCGCCCGGCCGGATGAAACCCCTGCCGCCCATCTTTCTGAAGCAGCGCCGCTACTGGCCCGTGGCCACGCTGACGCTGATTGCGCTGTGCATCATCGTCTTTATCCTGATGACCCTGGCGGGGGGATCAAAAAACACCGATGTCCTGCTGAATTTCGGCGCTTCCTACGGGCCCTACATTGGCCGGGGTGACGACTGGCGGCTGGTGATGCCGATGTTTCTGCACATCGGGTGGTTCCACCTGGCCGTCAATATGGGAGCGCTCTACCTGCTGGGACCGATCCTGGAACGCATCTACGGTTACGCGCGCTTCTCGCTGATTTACGTCGGCGCGGGCATCGCCGGTTCCTGGCTCTCGATGAGGATGACGAACAACGTCGCCGCCGGCGCTTCCGGGGCGATTATGGGCATCGCCGGAGCCATGCTGGTGACGGGATGGCTTTATCGGGAGGTTGTTCCGTGGCGCTGGAAAAGGGCCTTCGGCGGGGGCATGGTGCTGCTGATTGCCATCAACTACGCCATCGGGCTGAGCATGCCCAACGTGATCGACAACTGGGGGCACACGGGGGGCCTGGCGGGCGGCATCGTGCTGGCCCTGCTGATTCCCCCGCCGCTGCCCTGGCGGAACTCCCGTTGGATCTTCGCCAGGCTTCCAAAGGCGGTGGTCGTTCTTCCCATCGCCATCGTGGCGCTGGCCATGTTCGCCACAGCGGAGCACTATCGTACAACCCAGCAAGTGACCCGGTTGCTTGACCAGGGCAGCCGCTTCTGGGCGCAGCATCAGGACGACCGGGCCATCCGGCTTTTTCAGCAGGCGGCGCGCGAATATCCGCGCGATGAACGCCCTTACGAAGCGTTGGCCGCGTTTTACCTCAGCCGGGACCAGTTCAGCGACGCCATCCGCGAGTACAACCAGGCCCTGCGCCTCAGCCCCGGCTCGCCCGCGGCGCAACTGGGCCTGGCGGCGGCCTACGCGCGCGAAGGCCAGCCGGACAAAGCCCGCAAACTGCTGGAGGCCATTGTCGGCCATGATCCCCAAACCTCGGAAACACAACTGATGCTCGCCGATCTTTGCGCCCAGCAGAAACTGTATCCGGAAGCCATCCAGCATTACCAGGAAGCCATCCGGCTGAAACCAGACTCCGCCGAGGCCCGCAACAACCTGGCCTGGCTGCTGGCCACCTCCGACGACGCCCGCTACCGCAATCCCGCGGAAGCTCTCGCGCAGGCTCAGCAGGCTGTGAAGCTCAGCCATTGGAAGGAACCCACTCTCATTGATACGCTGGCCGAGGCGCTCTACGTGAACGGCCAATACCAGCAGGCTGTGGAGACACAGAAGAAAGCGCTGGCGCTCGATCCCGGCGACAAAACCATGCAGGAACACATGGCCAAATACCGGAAGGCCGCCGGCGCGTAAATCGGAAGGCGGGAGGCCCCAAACCCCAGCCTTAAAGAGCAAGGCGCCGCTTCCGGCAAAGGAGTCGATGTGGTAGGATGAGGGCGTGAAATTATTTACCTACCCGATCACCGTAGAACGCGAGGGACGTAATTACTACGCCTACAGCGAGGACTTTCCCGGCGTGTACGGGATTGGGAAGACCATTGAGGATGCCAAAACGAGCATTCTCGAAGCCATGCGGATTTACATCCGCGAATGCCGCGCCCGGCACAAGCCCGTGCCACGAGCCCGGACCGTCTACACTGAAACCGTGTCGATAGCAGTGTAGTCTGGCCGAGGCTCTCCGGACATTTCCCTACCCCTTCAAGAAGTCGTCTTCACTAAAGCCCGCATCCTTAAGTATCTTCAGGAAGAGTCCCCGTGGGATGTCGCCCTTGTGAACCGGAATCACCAACATGCGCCGCGAAGGGTGGTCGAGTATCAGGTGAGACCCCCTCTGCCGTTCCTGAACGTATCCTTGCTTGCGGAGAAATCGCAAAAGTTGTTTGGCAGTCGGCATAACGGTCCTGGTCAAGAGTCCTCGGCTTTCACGTACAATATAAGCCTTCACCGGCAGTTTTGTTTGCCCATAATTCATCGCTCCGGTTCCAACTTCAGATGGTTGAACTCCGGCGTATATCACGAGAATGGAGAATTCTCTCCTAATGGTCACCCCTCAGGTTCCTGGAGCTGGACCGGGCCGTTTCGCCTTTAACAGCGGGAATTGCAGAGGAGTTCGTCTCTATCGCGCGTTGAACCTCCCGGGGTATTCATCAGAGACCCCGCCACGGTCGCCGACCGCCTGCCAGGCTTATGGCTTCAGCGCAGTAAACAGGTCAATAAATGGGCGTATGCGCCTCGATGAACAATGGCCCTGGCTGTACTCATGCGAGAAGTCTTGCGACGATATCGAGGCTGAGAACAGGTGGGAAGTGGGCGTTCGACGACCTTTTCCACCCGATCTCCGAAACTCTTAAAGCAGCGGTTAACGCTCCGTTCCCTTGCGCCGCTAACGGTGAGTTCGTTAAAGGAGGTTTCGCAGCCGACAGGGGGATAAGGTGGTGGCGCCGCGCCAACACCGCCCTTGTCTGGCGCGCTAGTCGTTTGAGCGTCACGGCCATTGCCTTTAGCTCCTGCTTCTCCGCCTTTCGCGTCTCAGCATTTTCCGGGCGCCGTTTGGGCCGCCTAGCCTGGGTAACAAGGAGCGCCAGATGGGTCGGGTCACACCGCGCCTCGACCAGCGAGAGAGAGGACCTCACGGCTACCTCATGACCGGAAAGCACCTTCAGAAGCTCGCCCTTGACTCCCCGGTGAATTTCAAGGTCCTCGATGACCATCCCGTGGCTCCCTGGATTCGCCAGTGTAACGCTCCGCCCAAACGCGCGCGTCTTCCCTCCGCGAGCCAGTAAGAACAACCCCTCCTGCTCGTGCTTGCTTTCCGCTCGGCTTTGGCGAAGGTTTCGACGCAGTGCGCGGGAACTGAATTTTCTTGCCTTCCAGAAGCTCGGCAACCGTGAGAATCTCAAGGCTGAGAACAGCGGCCGGTAAATCCTTCGGTTCGTACGAAACCTGCGGTGCGGCTTCACGCTCCTTGGTTTGATTCGCGGCATGGTGAGTTCGTTGAAGGACGCGTTCACCCGGGGGATACAGGTGGTGGCCGTGGAGCTGCTTTCCATCCATTCAACACAACGGAAGCGGAGGGCCGTCCGCACCGGTTGATTCACACAGCTACGTGGGTGGGGCAGACTCCGTTCAATTTGAAGTATGCAACCTTTTCCAGTGGATTTTCCGAAACCTCGATTAGTTTCAAAAACCGGAAACTTTGCGCTACCCTGCAATCATGTCTACCGCACCCACGGCAGGAGAACAATCCCGGATTCTGCTGACAGGGGCCACCGGCTACGTGGGCGGACGCCTGCTGAAGGCGCTGGAAGGCAGGGGCTATCGGGTTCGCTGCCTGGCGCGCCGGCCGGAATTTCTGCGCGCGCGGGTGGGCGCTGGCACCGAAGTCGCGCAGGGAGACGTTCTGGACACAAACTCCCTTGCGCCCGCGCTGGCCGGCATCCAGGCAGCCTACTACCTGGTCCATTCCATGGGCTCCGCCGGTTCCTTTGAGGAACAGGACCGCATTGCGGCATCCAATTTTGGACAGGCGGCGCGGGAGGCCGGCAGCGAGCGCATCATCTACCTGGGCGGGCTGGGCGAGCAGGGCAAGGGGCTTTCCGAACACTTGCGCAGCCGTCAGGAGGTGGGTGAAATCCTGCGCGAGTCGGGCGTGCCCGTCATCGAGTTCCGGTCCTCGGTGGTGATCGGCTCCGGCAGCGTTTCCTTTGAAATGGTGCGGGCGCTGGTGGACCGCCTGCCCGTGATGATCTGCCCGAAGTGGGTCAGGACACCCACGCAACCCATCGCCATCGAAGACGTGGTCGCGTACCTGGTGGAGGCGGCCGAACTCCCGCTGAAAACAGGCAGTGAGATTTTTGAAATCGGCGGAGCGGACGTCGTCTCCTACGGCGGCCTGATGCAGACCTATGCCGCCGAGCGCGGGCTGCGACGATGGACGATCCAGGTGCCCGTCCTCACCCCCTGGCTTTCCAGCCTGTGGCTGGGGCTGGTGACGCCGGTCTATGCGCGAGTGGGCCGCAAGCTGATCGAGGGCGTGCGCAATCCCACGGTGGTGCGAGATGACCGCGCGCTAAGATTTTTCAGCGTCAGGCCGCGCGGCGTGCGCGAAGCCATCGCACGGGCGCTTGCGAACGAAGAGCAGGGCTTTGCCCAGACGCGATGGTCAGACGCCCTCTCATCCGCAGGAGGCCGGAAGTCCTGGGCCGGCACCCGCCTGGGCAGCCGCATTGTGGACCAGCAGACGGCAGCGACAGACTTGAGCCCGGCGGCGGCGTTTGCGCCCATCCGCCGCATTGGAGGGAAAAACGGATGGTACTTTGCCAACTCCCTCTGGCGGATTCGCGGCTTTATGGACCTGCTTTCGAGCGGGGTGGGGCTGCGGCGCGGACGCCGCAACCCGGAACATCCGGCGGTGGGTGATGCGCTGGACTTCTGGCGCGTGGAAGCCTATGAACCGGACCGGCGGCTCCGCCTGTTTGCGGAAATGAAAGTGCCCGGGCGCGCCTGGCTGGAGTTTGAAGTGGAACCGGCAGGGAGCGGATCGGTTGTCCGGCAGACCGCCGTCTTTGAACCGGCGGGGCTGGCCGGGCTCGCTTACTGGTACCTGCTCTACCCATTCCACGCCTGGATTTTTCGCGGCATGCTGCGGGAGATTGTGAAGAGGGGGAAGCTCGCAAAGCCACGCGAGAACAACCATGGACCCTCTTGAAAAGCTGGCCCAGGATGCGCGGGTGACGGTGCGGCGCGGCGGCCCCGCAAACGCCGAAGGCCGCGCAGTGGTCTACTGGATGCAGCGCGCGCAGCGGGCGGTGGACAATCCGGCGCTTGAAACCGCCATCCGCGCCGCCAACCTGCTGAAGAAACCCGTGGTGGTTTTTGCCGGCATCGTGCGCGATTATCCCAACGCCAATCTGCGTTCCTACAGCTTTTTTGCCGAAGGACTGAAGGCGGTGGCTCGCGGGCTCGAACGCCGGGGCATTGGGTTTGTCCTGCGCGTCTGGCCGGAAAACGATCTCATCAAATTCTGCGAAGAAGTTTCGCCCTGCCTCGTGGTCAGCGATGAGAATCCCATCCGTGAACCCGAGCGGTGGCGGCAGACATTCGCCAAAAAGTTGCGCGTTCCCTTCTGGACCGTTGATGCGGACGTGATTGTTCCCAGCCACCTGCTGCTGAAGGAACAGTACGGCGCGCGGACCATCCGCCCCAGGATTAACGCCCTGCTGGATGAATTTCTGGTGCCGGTGGGGAAACTCAAGCCGCGCGTCCGCTGGCAGCCGGCGAAGAAGATCGCCTCGCTATCCACCGAGGCTGACCTTCTGGAAAATCTTCCCATCAACCGAGCGGTCGAGCCGGTGGCATCGCTGCATGGCGGAACAGACGAAGGGCTGAAATTGCTGAAGAGCTTTTTGCGTGAGCGTCTGGCCGGTTATGACGAGGGACGCAACCATCCCGACCAGGACCACACCAGCCGGCTTTCGCCCTATCTCCATTTCGGGCACCTGGGCCCGCATACGGTGGCGCTGGCCGTGAAGGCGGCGGATGCGCCCGCCCGCGACCGCGAGGCGTTCCTCGAGCAGTTGATTGTGCGGCGCGAACTGGCCATCAATTTCTGCCGCTACAATCCGAATTACGACAACCTCAAGTGCGCGGAACCCTGGGCGCGGCGCACCCTCGAGGAACACGCGCGCGACGAGCGCGAGTATCTCTATTCTGAACGGCAGCTTGAAAACGCCGAAACGCACGATCCCTTGTGGAACGCCGCGCAACGGCAGATGGTGATCACCGGCTGGATGCACGGCTACCTGCGCATGTACTGGGCCAAGAAAATTCTCGAGTGGACGCGCCGCGCGGAGGAGGCTTTCGCGATTGCCGTCCGCCTGAATGACCGCTACGAACTCGACGGGCGTGACCCCAACGGCTACGCCGGGATCGCCTGGGCCATTGCCGGCAAACACGACCGCGCCTGGGGCCCGGAGCGGCCGGTCTACGGAAAAATCCGCTACATGTCCTACGCAAGCACCTCGCGCAAATTCAACAGCAGAGCCTATATCGAACGGATTAACGCGCTGGGCTGACAGGCGGCGGGCCTCGTTTGAAGTAGCGGCCGGCTTGACGCCGCCAGATGGCGAGATAAACTCGCCGCTACGTCGCCAAAGACCGGGGTTGTTCTTAGAGTGCATTGTCGCTCCTCGAAGTGAACACCACGACACCACGATGAGGCTTCCGTATCCTGCTGGTCACTGCAATGACACCCCTATTGACATCCATTGTGACACTTAATTACTATCATTTGTAGAATGAGGTGTTTATAAGTGACACATAGCAGGTCATATAAGAAGTCACATCCTTCGATTACTTTCCGGGTCGACTTGCGGGAGGCGCTCCCGGATTTCTGGATTATGTTGGGGGAATGCCAATCAAAGTGCGAACACCTGGCAGGGGTCCCGCTTTCTCCGGAAATTAACAGGTATATGCATCAAGTTTACCTGGCCAAAGTCGTGGCCGCGACGACCGCCATCGATGGCAATACGCTTTCTGAAAAGCAAGTCCTTGAACATATTGAGGGAACCCTTGAGTTGGCGCCATCCCAGGAATATCTAAGAAAAGAAATCGAAAACATCATCGAAGGATGCAACTTGGTCTTGAGAGAAATCGAAGCTGGGACCCAGCCTCCCATTGATGTCGAAAGAATAAAGCAACTAAACAAGATCGTCTTAGACGGATTGAAGCTTGCCGATCCCGAAGCCATTCCCGGCGAAATTCGTTCTTACAGTGTTGGCGCCGGCAGGTATCGCGGGGCGCCCGCGAGGGATTGTGAATTTCTGCTGGAGAGACTCGCTGAATGGCTGAAGCGCTCCGACTTCGTTGGCAAGCCTGGGACTGAAATCATGTTCGCCATCCTGAAAGCCATCCTGGCCCACATCTACATTGCCTGGATACATCCGTTCGGCGACGGAAATGGGCGGACAGCGCGCCTGCTGGAAGTGCAGATTCTCCTTTCCTCCGGAGTCCCTTCACCGCAGCCCAGCTTCTCAGTAATCACTACAACAAAACAAGGGCCAGGTATTATCGGCACTTGGATATAGCCAGGACTGATCTCATCGAATTTCTTTCGTATGCTATCCAGGGATTCCGAGACGAGCTGCGAGACCAAATTGCCATGGTGAGAGACCAGCAATTGGAGATTGCGTGGATTAACCACGTTCATAAGATGTTCCACGGGCTTAAAGGTTTTCCGCATGATCGGCGCAAGAGGCTGGCCTTGGACTTGTCCAATTCTGAAGGCCCTGTTCCATTTAACAAGCTGACGACAGTTTCAGCCAGGTGGCGGTTGATTATAAAGACAGGACGTATCGAACGCTTCTGCGGGACGTTAAAGAGTTGCAGAAAATGAACCTCATCAAGCGCAATGAAAAGGGCCTTTGGGAAGCAAAAAGGGACACGATCCTCGCCTTTTTACCGCTGCGCGCTAACAACAAGCCCACCTACAACACATCATTTACAACCGGGTAGCAATGCCTGTGGACGAAAAACTTTGCCTCAGGTATGATTTTTTCATCATTCCTGTCTGGGGCAGGAAATCAATCTGTTGGGGGCAAATCATGAGTACCACGTTAGGGCAAAACACTCCCGTTGGGGAGACACATGCGCATGTGACGCCGGATAAAATCATGCAGATCGGCCTGGGGTTCTGGGGCTCGAAAACGCTTTTGAGCGCGGTTGAACTGGGAGTGTTTACATATCTTGCCAATGGGCCGCTGACCTGCGAGGAACTGGCCCAGGCGGCGGGTGTCCATCCCCGCGGTTCGCGGGACTTTTTCGATGTGCTGGTGGCCATGGGCATGCTGGACCGGCACGACGGGCGGTATTCCAACACGCACGACTCCAACATCTTTCTCGACAAGAACAAGCCCAGCTATATCGGTGGAGTGCTGGAAATGGCCAATTCCCGCCTCTACCCGCAATGGGGATCGCTGACGGAAGGATTGCGGACCGGCGAACATCAGAACGAGGCAAAGGGCACCGACGACGGTTTCAATACGCTCTATTCCGACCCTCAGCGCCTGCGGACGTTTCTCAGCGCCATGACCGGAATCAGCCTGCCACCGGCCATTGCTATCGCCCGCAAGTTTCCATGGAACAAGTACCAGACCTTTGTTGACGTCGGCACGGCGCAGGGCGGGCTGCCCACACAGGTGGTGCTGGCTCATGATCACGTCACCGGCAAAGGCTTTGACCTGCCCATCGTGCAGCCGATTTTCGAGGAGTATGTGCATTCCTTCGGCCTGCACTCACGCCTGAGCTTCCAGGCCGGCAACTTCTTTGAAGACCCGCTGCCGGAAGCCGACGTGATCGTGATGGGACACATCCTGCACGACTGGAACCTGGAAGAAAAGATGATGCTGCTCTCGAAGGCTGTAAAGGCCCTGCCCAAAGGCGGCTCGCTGATTGTGTATGAGGCGCTGATTGACGACGACCGGCGCCAGAACGCCTTCGGGCTGCTGATGAGCCTGAACATGCTGATCGAAACTCCCGGAGGATTTGATTACACCGGCGCCGACTGCTGCGGCTGGATGAAAAAGGTCGGCTTCAGCGAAACCTACGTGGAACACCTGGTGGGGCCGGATTCCATGGTGGTGGGAATCAAGTAGCGGCGGTCGGTTAAACTTTGGAGTGGGTGACGCGGACGGCGGGCATGCCGTCCTCTTCTTGGTAGATTTCGATGTCGTGGAAGATGTTGGGGCTTTCTTTCTTGAGGACGCGGCAGACTTCCACGGCCAGCAATCGGATTTCAGTATCGGCGTGTATGCTGCCGCGCAGTTCGAGGAAGTGGCGCCAGGCGCGCCCGTTGCCGGTGACAAAGATTTTGGTTTCGGTGGCATTGGGTAGAACGGAGCGGGCGGCCTGCCGGGCCCACTTGCGGCGGTCGCGCGGGGTCATCTCCGGCTGCTTTTCCTGCACGTAGAGGCTGGTAGCCTCCGCCAGCTCAACGTAGGCCTTGCGGACCAGGTCAATGGTCTCCTGCCACTTCTTCCGCAACTCTTCGTTTTCCTGGTAGAGCGGCGGCACCACGTAGCGCGCGTCGCCTTCATCCACATAACGCTGAGAGAGCTGCGAATAGCCAAAGCCCGCGCGGTGGCGCACCAGTTCGTGCGTGAGCGAGCGGCTGACTCCGGTGATCAGCAGGTTCCAGACGGCGTGCTCCAGGACGCTGCCATGCTTGGAGGTGAGGATGTTGTCCAGGTATTCCTCGTTGGTCTTGCGCCCTTTTCCGAACGACATGTAGCAGGTGCGGCCGGCAATTTCCGCCAGGACTTCCGCCGCGGCTTCGGCGTCCGTTGTGAATTGGACGCCCTCGTCAGCAAGAAAGCGGTCCAGTTCCTCCGACACAATGGCCTGCCGCCCCAGGACGTAGACCTTGGGTCGCGTGATGTACGGGTCGAGCGATGGGTTGGTGGCCAACAGCGTTCTCTGCCCTGCCGATTCTCAATTTTGGGATCTGCTGGATGACCCAGGAGGAAAAAGGCCGTGAACGGCCCGGGTGCTATTTCCCACTCTTGGCCGGAGCGGCCTCTGGCTCACTCTTGCGAAACTTCGCGTACTTTCTGTTAAACCGCTCCACCCTTCCGGCGCTGTCAATCAGCTTCTGCTTGCCGGTGAAGAAGGGATGGCAACTCGAACAGATTTCCACGTGCAGCACTCTGTCCTTGTAGGTCGAGCGCGTCTGGAACGAACTCCCGCAGGCGCAGACAACCTGCACCTCGTGATAATCCGGATGTGTTTCGGTTTTCATGGAACTCCTCGAAGTCTGCTTCAAAAACCTTGATTATAGCCTCGGGGGCCAAAACTTTCAATTGCCAATCTCCGGGAGGACGGGACCCGTCGAGAACGCAGGACCCATTCTTGCTTTTCCGGGGCAAAGAATAAATACTAAAAAGCAAGGACCGCGAATAATTATCGGGGGCAAAAGGTCCTCCACTGAAGGGAGATTTATGGAAAAAGCGACGTTTGGCGCGGGCTGCTTCTGGGGCGTGGAAGCAGCGTTCCGTCAGGTCAAGGGCGTGACCGCGACGGCGGTTGGATACATGGGCGGAACGCTGAAGAACCCGACTTATGAGGACGTCTGCACGGACAAGACCGGCCATGCGGAGGTGGTGCAGGTGGATTACGACCCCGCAGCGGTTTCCTACCACGACCTCCTGCGGGTCTTCTGGCAGAACCATAATCCCACCACGCTGAACCGGCAGGGGCCGGATGTCGGCACGCAGTACCGCTCGGCGATCTTTTTCCACAGCCCGGAGCAGGAAGCCGCTGCGCACGCTTCCAAGGCAGAGCTTGAAAAGTCCGGAGCTTTCAGCCGCCCGATCGTGACCCAGATTGTTCCCGCTCAGGATTTCTGGCGGGCGGAAGAATATCACCAGCAGTACCTCGAAAAGCGTGGGCTCTCCCACTGCTCAATCCCCTAATGGATTCTCCAGATATGGCACCCAAACCGGGCGACGAGAAGGCGGGGTTGTGCCGCTCCTGCCTCTTCGTGCGGCGGGTCCTAACCAGCCGCGGATCAACGTTTTACCTCTGCCGCCGGTCTGAGGAAGACCCTCGATTTGCCAAGTATCCGCGCCTGCCGGTGATCCGGTGTTCGGGGTTCGAACGGGACCCGGAACAGGGCGATGGATAGCGGCCCCCAGGGCATGCGGCAGGCCTTGAATTGGCGTCGGATTCCGGTGCCCCGGGAGAGCTGCGGCTGCTCCGGCCGTCAGGAGCCGGGCAAAGCCCCTGTGCGGAGGATGTCAGTAAGATCCGCCGGAAGAGATTTCCAGCCAAAATTTGGTGGTTTGGGGGCGGAACATGCTGTGGTAGACTGAACTTTATTAGTCGGGCTTCAAATATCCTTCCTCACAGAGAATTGGATTAGTGCATGAAAGTTTTGCTGATATACCCTGAATTTCCCGATACGTTTTGGAGCTTCAAGCATGCGCTCCCTTTCCCGGGCAAGCGCTCAGCCTATCCGCCGCTGGGAATGTTGACCGTAGCCGCCATGCTGCCCGCTTCCTGGCAGAAGCGTGCTGTGGATTTGAACGTGCGGCCCGTGAAAGACTCTGAACTTGCGTGGGCGGACGTGGTTTTCCTGAGCGGCATGATGGTGCAGGGCCCGTCGATGAAAAAAGTGATCGACCGGGCCAGAGAACGCGGCCTGCGCACGGTGGTGGGCGGCCCCATCGCCAGCACCAAGGATCCCAGCATCGCCGACGCCGATCACATTGTGGAAGGCGAGGCCGAAGAACTGATTTCCATCCTGGCCAAGGACCTTGAGTCCGGAGGCGCCCGGGCGCACTACAAAGCACCCGTACTGCCCGACCTGACGCAGGTGCCCCTGCCGGACCTCAGCCTGGTGGACCTCTGGAAGTATAGCGCCATGGCAGTGCAGTATTCGCGCGGATGCCCCTTCACCTGCGAGTTCTGTGACATCATCGAGATTTACGGGCGCAAGCCTCGCACCAAGACCCCTGAACAGGTCCTGGCCGAGTTGGACCAGATTTACGATATGGGATGGCGTGGCAGGCTGTTCCTGGTGGATGACAACTTCATCGGCAACAAGAAGAATGTGAAAAAGCTGCTGCCGGAACTGGTCCGCTGGAACCGCGACCACAGTTATCCTTTTTCCTTCCTGACGGAAGCCTCGCTGAACCTGGCCGAAGACAAGGAACTGCTGGAGTATATGCGCGACGCTCACTTCAACGGTGTCTTTATGGGGATCGAAACCCCGGTAGCCGAGAGCCTGAAGGAGACCACCAAGTTCCAGAACCTGCGCAAGGACCTGCTGGAAAGCGTCAAGCTGGTGCAGTCTTACGGCATGGAGGTCATGGCAGGGTTCATCGTGGGCTTTGACAACGATCCTCCGGATGTGTTCGAACGGCAGATCCAGTTTATTCGCGATGCCGCCATTCCCATCTCCATGGTGGGACTGCTGAGCGCCTTGCCGAACACCCAGCTGTGGCGCCGGTTGAAAGCTGAAGGGCGGCTTCTCAAAGAAAGTCTGGGAAGCAACACGCTGGTCGACATGAATTTCATCCCCCGGATGGAGACCCAGGAACTGCTCGACGGCTATCGCAAAATCCTGGAAACCATCTACTATCCCCGCGAGTACTTCAACCGCGTCCAGGCCTTTCTTTCGCAACTGGGACCGCCGACTCGCACCCCGATCGTTTTCTCGGACCTTCTCGCCGTTGCCCGGTCTCTGTGGAAGCAGGGGCTGCGGAGCGACTACCGCAAAGAATACTGGAAGTTTCTGGCCCAGACAGTGCGCCGCCACCGCCAGCACCTGGACAAAGCGCTGACACTGGCCATCATGGGGCACCACTTCTTTGAATTGACAGGAACGGTGCAGTCGGAAAACCAGGTCTAGAAGCATCGCCCGCATGGGCTTGGAGAGGAGGGCGAATCAAACTTTACCGCCCTCCGGCCGGCGGCAGCGGCAATCCAAAGGCAGGCCGGGGGCCTGCAGAGTTGCAACCCGGCAGGCAAGGTATTTCAACGCTGCCCGAATTGAGAGTTTGCGGCGCCACCCGGCATGGACGCCCCGCCCTAACCGTTTTTGAGCACTGCAAGAACCTGCCGGCCGACTTCCTTCAGCGTTTCAAATACGCCCACTCCCTGAATAGCCACGGCCTCAAACACCGGCTCACCCTTGCGGAGAAGGGCCTCTGAAAGTTTATCAACCGGGAGTGCATTGGGAAGGTCGCGCTTGTTGAATTGAAGGACGTAGGGAATGGTGGCGAAGTCGTAGCCATGGTCTTTCAGGTTGGTCTGCAGGTTATCCAGCGATTCCTCGTTTGCGTCCATGCGCTCTTCCTGCGAGTCAGCTACGAAGACCACCCCATCCACCCCGCGCAGGATCAGCCTTCGGCTGGCATCGTAAAAAACCTGGCCGGGGACCGTATAAAGGTGAAATCTGGTTTTGAATCCGCGCACGGTCCCCAGCTCCAGCGGCAAAAAGTCAAAAAAGAGGGTCCGATCGGTTTCAGTGGCGAGCGAGAGCATTTTGCCTCCGGACTTGGCCGAAGTTCGCTCGAAGATCCACTGCAAGTTGGTTGTTTTTCCGCCGAGTCCGGCGCCGTAATAGACAATTTTGCAGTTGATCTCACGGGAAGCGAAATTAATAAAGCTCACTTTGGGCGATCCTTGTGTGCTGAATTTGGGCACTTGCGCGCAGCGGAGGGAATGGGGCGTACCGCACTCCACCGCTCGCCATGCATCCGGAGCGTCACCCGGAAGCACGCATAAACTCTTTACTGCTTACCTATCGGCCAAAAATGAGCGGGACTTGTGGAATTTTCCGCATCGGAGTTCGGAGGGACCGGCGACGGCACACGAAAATGCTGCCGGCTGCGATGCTGCGGTTCGGATCTGTTGGTTTGCAGAATTGAAGCGGAAGGAACCGGGACGTTTCAAAGGCAGGACTGATGATCCCGGCTCTCCCTCAAATGCGTGTAAACGCCCCCTCGCGGGGGTGGCTAGTAACTGATATGTGGTCCTGTTCTGCGCACATGATGCCAGATTGCAAATGCCGGATGCAAGGAGAAATTCTTATTTCTTTGACGGATGGCGAATCACCGGAGCTGCGCGGCATCGCACGACTCTTTCCAGGAACGCCTGCCGGCCACCAGCGAAAGAACCAACCGGCCGTGGAGACCCTGGGAAAATGAAAAGCTCGAACGTGGTTCGCATGGCTGCGCTTTGCGTTAGAATGACACTTCACGATGCGCTGGCCTGAAATGCAACGCAAACCGGAACCAGAAGTGATGAGCAGCGAAGATGAGGTTTCGGCCTACGCTTCCGCTGCCGCCCAGAAGCATCTGGAGGCGCTGGACAATACGTTTGTGGACCAGGTACTTTCACTCGCGCCGCACGGCCACACGCTCAACGGGTTTTTGCTGGATGTCGGCTGCGGGCCGGGCAATATTGCTCTGAAGCTCGCCCGGCGCTCCCCCGGTCTCACGATAGTGGGTCTCGACCGCTCACGAAACATGGTGCGGGCCGCTTGCCAGGCAGCCGCCCAGGCGGGGGTGGAAGGGCGTGTCTTTTTCCAGCAGGCCCACGCGGGACAGATTCCCTGCCCCGGCGGCACATTCGACGTGGTCTTCTCCAATTCCGTGTTGCACCATCTGGCGGACCCTTCCAAAGTGCTGGAAGAAATGCTGCGGGTTGCGAGGCCGGCCGGCGCCATTGTGGTTCGCGATCTGAGGCGTCCTTCAGGTTGGGCATACCCATGGCATGTCCGCTGGTACGGACGACATTATTCTGGCATCATGAAAAGGCTCTTTGAGGATTCGGTCCGCGCCGCCTACACTCCGGAGGAACTTGCCGGTCTGCTGGGGCGCTCCGGAATATCAAAAGCATCCATATTTATCCATGAACGAAGCCACATGGGCTTCGTCTACAGGGGGCGCGATTCATGAGAGGCCGAACAGGCAGACATCAGATGAGGTCGGCAATTCTAGCAACCCTTGTTTTCCTGGCGCCCGCCCTGCTGGCCGCAGGGGAAAAGAAACCCTCCACCTATCGCATTCCCCTGCCCCCCAAAGCGGACTTTTCATCCGTCGAGTGGATGATTGGCAACTGGACGGGACAGATGGACAGGCATAGTCCCCAGGGCCAGGTTCATCTTTCTGTCTCCTACGACCTTGACAGGCGCGTGATGATTTTCAGAGAGAAGATATCCCTGGCCTCGACCGGAGAACTTCCAGCCAACCACGAATCCTCCATTGGAATCCTGTCGCGCGCTCCATCGGGGGACTCTTTCCTGCTGCAGGTTTTTGCCAGTACCGGTTTTAACACCCAGTATCGGGTTGCGGTTGCAGGGTCGGAGATCGACTTCACACCCGATGGCGGGCCGCAGCCCCTTCCCGGCTGGCTTTCGCGCCGCATCATCCAGCGCGGGGATATCGATGGATTCACGGAGACCGTTCAGCTGGCGCCGCCCCTGAAACCGTTTTTTGACTACTACACGGCCGCGTTCACGCGCGATACTGCGCCGGAAAATTCGAAGGCCGGCCACTCCGATCAAAAGAAAATGCCTTAGGCTGCCGGGGTTGATTGCCGCCAACCCGCGGCTGTGCGGCAAACGAAGCGGTGATGGAGTCTGGTTCTTTTGAGGACCGCAACAGGAGGTTGGAATGACGGCGCGCACCAGAAAATTTCTGATCATTGCCGGGGGAGTTCTGCTTTTTCTGGTCCTGCTTGGCGTGATTGTGGTTCCCAGGCTTGTCGACGTCAACCGCTATCGTCCACAGGTGGCGGCGCTCCTTGAAAGCCAAACGGGAAAGCCGGTTCGCATCGGCCACCTTGGGCTCACCCTGTTTCCCCATCTCGCCATCCAGGTTGACAACTTTGCGATGGGAAATCCCAAAGGCTTTCCGGGCGGAGATTTCTTCAAGGCGCAGCGGATTTACGCCCTGCTCCAGGCACGTCCGCTGTGGCACAGGAAAATCGTCATCCAATCCCTGATTGTGGAAGGGCCGGTGATTCACCTGCTGAGCAATGCCGCGGGCCGCTGGAACTTTGAGAACCCCCCGGCACCGGCCGGCGGCAAAACGACCGCGCCAGCAGGCGGAGGACCCGGCTTCTCCCTGGGAACCATCTCCCAGGTGAGCATTGACGGCGGCCAGGTGGCCATCGCCAATCTGCTGCCTTCAGGCGCCATGGGGCCAACCTATTTTGCCGGCAAGGGACTTTCATGCCGCTTTCAGGACGTCGACCTCAATGCCCTGGCTGCGCCGGATTCGCATTCTTCGCGTCCCGGCTCCGCGAGCATCATTCCCGCCGGGAAAAATCCTTCACCTCCGGTGGCTCACGGTTCTTTCCACGCCGACTCGCTGCGCTTTGGCAACATCCAGACAACAGGGCTCGATTCCCGGATCCAGGTTTTTCCCAAGCAGGCCTATCTGGACAATCTCACACTGAAGCTGGCGAGCGGGACGGTGAGGGGCAAAGCGGCGTCGGACTTCTCCCGGCAAAACCTGCTCTACAGCGCCCAGACGTCCTTCCAGAAAATCGATGTGGCCGAACTGCTGAATGCCATTCCAGAGGCGCGCGGCAAAATGACGGGAACCATGGAAGGAAATCTCGATCTCAAAGGGGAAGCGGCCCATTCAAGTGATCCGCTGAGCGGCATGCAGGGCACGGGCAAGGTGAGCATCCGGAACGGAAAGCTGCCCACGCTGCAACTGAAGAAGAACCTGTTGTTCCTGGTTCGGATCGCGGGTGTGGGAGCAACTTCCGGCGACCCGGCAGCATTCTCCTCCATCTCGACGGACCTGAACCTTGCCAACCAGCAGCTCGCAAGCCGCCACATCACGATTGCGAGCAACGACCTGAACGTGGATGCTTCCGGGGTGCTGGACCTGGCCAAATCCAACCAGATGAACTATACCGGCACCGCTCTGATGCCGGCCAGGCAGGGCGGCCTCACCAATCTGGTCAGCCAAATTTCGGGAGCCACGTTTTCGAACGGCAACCTCTCATTCCCCTTTGAGCTGCACGGCACGCTCGACAATCCGAGATTTTCTCTCAAGACGGGCAAGGGCATCCTGGGCGGACTTTCCACAACGTCGCCGTCGGGTGGCAAGCAGGGCGCTCCGCCCGCCAATACCATCCAGAATCTCTTCAACATGTTCCAGAAGAAGAAGTCGACGACAACGCCTCCGAAGTAGGGGGCACCCGCAGATCAACTCCAGCGCATGGCCATTCGCCGGCGCCGGCGCGATGCTTGACTCCGGCAATTCGAGCGCGCTGGGGGCAATCTGTGCGATGATGATCGCTTTGTCACCGTGGCCGAAAACCTCGTGACCGCTGAATGCCTTATGACCCTGCTCGATTCCATCCTGCTGTTTTTCGCGGCGCTTGCCGCAGGCGGACTGAACTCGGTTGCGGGAGGCGGAACGTTCTTTTCGTTTCCCGCCTTGATCTTTTCCGGCGTGCCTCCCATTCCGGCCAATGCCACATCCACCGTGGCGCTGTGGCCGGGAACCCTGGCCAGTTCCTGGGCGTACCGGCGGCGGCTGCCGCGCAGCGCCATGATTTTCATCCCCCTGATTCTTTCCAGCATGCTGGGCGCGTTCTTCGGCGCGCACCTGCTGTTGCGCACTCCGCCTCAAATCTTCATGCGGCTGATTCCTTTTTTGTTTCTCGGCGGGACCCTGCTGTTTGCCTTTGGGAAAAAGCTGGTGCGCCGCGCCGCGCGAACCGATCATCATGGCAACGCCACGTGGCCTGCCCTGGCGGGAGTCACCCTGGCCCAGTTTTTTATCGCGGTTTACGGGGGTTTTTTCGGCGGCGGGATCGGCATCCTGATGCTGGCCTCATTCACCTTTCTGCCGCTCGGTGACATTCACGCCATGAACGGCCTGAAAACCCTGATGGCCTCCACCATCAACGTCATCGCCATCATCACCTTCGTGGTGGCTCGAATCGTCTATTGGCCGCAGGCCGCTCTGATGCTGTTTGGAGCGGCGCTCGGCGGCTACGCGGGCGCGCATTTCGCGCAGAAGGTCAACCCGGCGCGGGTGCGGACCTTTGTGGTCTGCGTGGGCTTTGCCCTGTCGTTTTACTTCCTCTACCGCTATCGCTGAGCACGGCCGGCCGCTCAGCTATTTCTTCGGCATGGCCACGGGTTTGCCCGTGCGAATCGATTCCCGCACCGCATCGAGAATCTCGTTCACCTCCACGTTCAGGCGTCCGGAGAGCAACCCCGTGATGGGGCGCTCCTGCTGGATCGATTCCACCAGGAAAGCAATCGGATTGGCCTTGTCCTGAGGCAACGGCGAAAGCGCTTCCGGCCGGCCGTCAGGAGACTGGGCGGAAGCCCTCATGTCAGTCCCGCGAAACAGCAGAGCGTCCGGAAGGGCCAGCAGGCTGCCATGCGGGCCGAACACCTGGATGCGCTCCATCGTAAATGGCCAGTCCCAGGATGGCTGGAGCACGGCCGTGCCATCGGCATACTCCAGCACGATCACGGCATCATCTTCCACGGCGTTATGCTGTTGGACCTTGAGCTTCAGCGAGCGGGCGAACACCCTGTCCGGCCTCCCTTTGAGCCACAGCGCCAGCGCCGCGCCGTAGCAGCCGAAATCCATCAGGGCGCCGCCACCGTTCTTCACCGGATCGTAAAGCCAGGCCGCAAACTCTTTTGAGGTTCCGATTTCGCGCGGACCCTGGTGCCCGTACTGCGAAACTATCTGGTGAAGGGGTCCAACCTTTCCGTCCTTCACCTGCCGGTAGAGCTGCTGGTAGGAGGGCAGCCAGTAGTTGAAATAGTTCACCATCAGCTTGATGTGCGCGGCCGTGGCCAGTTTCTCAATTTCGCGCGCTTCGGCCGCGGTGGTGGCCATGGGCTTTTCCATCTCCACGTCGATGTGGCGTCTGGCGCAGGCGCGCACAATGGCGAGATGATGGTCCGTTTCCGTGGTGATGATGACGGCCTGCGGCTTCACCTTATCAAGCATGGTGAGGTAGTCGGAGTAAAACTTCACGCCCGCCGGCACGCGCGATTTTGCCTTTGCCACCAGCGCCGGCTGCGGCTCCGCAATGGCCACCAGCCTGGCCTGCGGGACCTCGGCGATGTCCCTCAGGATTCCCCACACGTGGTCGTGGTCAAGGCCCACAATCGCAAACCGAACGCTGCCCGCCCGGGCCTGGGCCATGGCGCCCGCGGGCGCCAGCAGCAGGATCAATGCAAACGTGGAAAGCAGCATTTTACGCATCCGTGTCTCCTCCAGTGGCACAACAATAACTCATTTTGGGTGGCCCGGCTCGACAGATTACATTCTGTTTACATATCAGATTCCACTGGCAGCCAGCCGGGAAGACGAGTAGAATCCCGCTATCGGATTATGGGTGGTCTTTTCCCCAAATGGGCCCCGCACGTCTCAGGTCTTGAGTAAATTCAAAAGGAGGCTCCCCGTGGCCAACACGACTTCTCCAACCAAAGCAACCGTCAACCGGCTCATCATGTATCCGGCGATTATCACGCTTTTAGTCACCCTGCTGAGACTCTTCGGCGAGCTGCTGCACGGGCCGGGCATCCTGTTCAGCCAGGCCGACGGCGGCGGTGCCGCGATCATCGGCATCACCTGGCTGCCCTTCATTTTTGGCCCGTATTTCGCCGTCAAACTGTTTGACCGGAACATGAAGCCATCGAGCTTCCGCAAGACGATCATCTTCGCGATTGTCGGCTTCGTGGTCCTTGCCTGCGGCGCCATGGTGGCCTTCGCTCCCACCGTCCACTTCACCGGACACGTGGCAGTGGGGCTGGCGCTGATCGTGGGCGCCGCTGGGCTGCAGTATTTTCCCTGGCGGGAACTGGCCCAAACCCTGATCGCTTACGCTTACCTTGCGCGCATCCCCGTAGCCATCGTGATGTTTTTTGCCATGCTGGGCCATTGGGGCACACACTATGACGCCGTGCTGCCCCCGTACGACCAGCTTCCATTCTGGACAAAATATCTGTACCTCGCGGTGGCTCCGCAACTGGTCATGTGGATTGTCTATACGATGACCGTTGGCGTGCTCTCCGGCGCGATCTACGCCGCCATCTTTCGCCGCAAGTAGAAGGCAGCAGCTATGCCTGACAGAAGGAAGATTACAGGCGGCTCAGGTGGTGGAGAAATCTTGCCACGGTCTCCCGCACGTGCCGTGCGCCCTCGTGCTCGGTTCGCAGCGGACGGCCGTTCCGGTCCGCACGGAGTTCGGGATCCTCGCCTGTCGGAAGCTGATTGGCCAGACCAATCAAGTGCCGCTGCAGTCCGTTGAGCGGCGCGGAGGAGGCACCGCCTGTCTTTGCCGCCGGGGAAATCTCCTCGACACTGGGCTCATGGTGACTCTCTTCGATAATTCTGCTGTGCACAGCGGTTGAAACATCCTCAGGCGTATCCGTTCTCGGACTCGCGAGATCGGCGACGCCGGAAAACGCCTGCGCCTTCGCGTCCCTGCTGGTCAGGAATGAATCGAGATTGAACAGTTCCTTCAGCGTGGCGGGAATGGACGTGTGATCGAAGGTGTCGCCGACAATCGTTCCTTTCCGGATGTACGGAGAAATGAGGATGGCCGGAACCCGCACGCCGTACCGGTTGAACTTGAATTGAGATTGATGCCCGTCAGGCGGCACAGCATCCTTGGGCGTGATCGCGTGGTCAAAGAAGCCGCCGTGCTCGTCGTAAACAATCAGCAGCAGACACTTCTCCCACAGCGGTGAAGTCCGCACGCAGTGGTAAACATCCGCAATCAGCGCCTCGCCGGCCTTGACGCTGTGCGGCGGATGCTGATCATTCGCGCTGCCAAACCACCAGAAATATTTCGGCTCAATGAAGGAATAGTTCGGCAGCTTTCCTTTCTTAGCATCTTTCCGGAACTCGCCATAGCCTTTGAAATGGTTTCGCAGAGAGTCGGTATCCAGTCGCTGGAGTTCCCAGGTCTGCGAGATGTCGTGATAGTAATTCGCCCAACTCCTGCCCTGCGCCGACAGGTTTTCAAAAACCGTGAGCATGTCGTAATTGTGAAACTGGCTGTTGTCCAGATAGCCCTTGGAAGTTGCGGCATGGGCAAAAAAGCGATTGGGCCAGGTGGGGCCGGGCACCGAGGAAAACCAGCGCTTGCAGACGGCAAATTCTTTGGCCAGCGTGGTGAGCGCCGGCAGATTACCGGGATCAAAGCAGTCCATGATGGTGGGCGCCGTGGTGCGGGTGACATCGTCCTGCTGCGCGTAGCTGAAGACGAACCCCTTGTTCTCTTCAACGCCATTGGCCGGCGGAGGCCCGCCGGGGTAGCTGAAAAGCTGGATGTTGACGTCATGGAACTCGTGGCCGGGATCGTGCGGCGTGACGTCCTTTGCGTCAGGGGTGACAACAACTTTGTTATTGGGCCCGGGAGGCTCGCTGGGATCCACGGGATTCCACTCGTCGCCCGTCAGGCCGTCAATGTCGTAGGCCGGCTCCTGCATCCAGCCCAGCATGTGGTCAAAGGACCGGTTTTCCATCATCAGAACGATGACGTGCTCGATTTCCTGCGGCATGAGTCTAACCCCCTGGTACGGTTGGATTGCGCTGGCCGCGACGATGATTTTTGTGTGGGGCGATCTTCGTCGCGTTACGCGGTTGCCTGGCACATTCTCCCCTATGGCAACCTCTAAATTCAAGGTCCCAGGAAGGACGGTGCATCAGGAGGCGGATTGCCGTCGAGAAAAGTGTTGCAACGCCGAAGCGGTGGTATAATTGATCTAGAGAAAATTGATCTAGAGAAAGAGGAAATGGGAAGGCAGGGCAGCACCAGAAGAAAAAGTTATAGCGGCGAAAAAATACCGCTTGCCTTCCCGGGTGAACTTCGGTAGGATTACTAATTGCCAGAATGAAGGTGGGGGCAACAAGAAGCTTCCTCATCATTGCGGGTTACACAAACGGAGGTCGATACGAAGAAGGCTTTCGGGTAGGAATTTGAGGCACGTCGGGCCCACGCAACAAACTCCCCGCCTGTTTCAAATTCCCCAACAATAAAAGCCGGTTTTAGCGTCAGCAAGCAAAGTCGTCTCTTCTAAAATGGACGGCAGGGCCTTTATGTCTCGAATGGAAGGGTGTTGAGTTCGGCTTTTCCGAGTGAAGAGCGAAACCCAGCATCTGACATAGCCGGATGAAAGTCCGGCGCTCAGTCTGGAACAGGAGGTCAGTCAAGGCGTTCATGCCATTGCCTGATACTCAGCGATCTTTGAAAACTGAATAGTGCGACGTCTACATGTGCTCATCTGTCCGGCGGATATCCGGACAGAATTAAACATAGCGAAGGCGAGTCTGCTCACAAGAGCAGTGACGAGCTAATAGTGGCGAGCGAGGAACTTTTCACTTGTCACTTATTACTGGTCACTGGTTATGTGTGTTGAGCAGATTTTATGGTCAAGCTACTAAGGGCGTACGGTGGATGCCTTGGCGCCAGACGGCGAAGAAGGACGTGGCTACCTGCGATAAGCCTCGGTGAGGGGGAAGCACCCATTGACCCGGGGATTTCCGAATGGGGAAACCCGACTGGGCAAAACCCAGTCACGGCCCGCTGAATACATAGGCGGGTACGAGCTAACCCAGGGAAGTGAACCATCTCAGTACCTGGAGGAAGAGAAAACAACAGTGATTCCGTCAGTAGCGGCGAGCGAAAGCGGAATAGCCCAAACCCAGCCTTCCTTTGAGATTTCAAATTTGAAATTTGAGATTTCAAAGGAGGGTTGGGGGTTGTAGGGCGCGCGTCGGTGTAGAACCATAGAGTTACCAATCCAGCGGCTAGCTGAACGGCTTGGAAAAGCCGGTCCTAGAGTGTGATAACCACGTAAGCGAAAGTTGACTGGACTCTAACGCGCGTACCTGAGTACCGCGGGACACGAGAAATCCCGCGGGAATCTACGGGGACCATCCCGTAAGGCTAAATACGTGCTGGCGACCGATAGTGAACAAGTACCGTGAGGGAAAGGTGAAAAGAACCCCTGCGAGGGGAGTGAAATAGTACCTGAAACCGTATGCCTACAAGCAGTCGAAGGGCAACGTTCCCGGAGCAATCCAGGAACAGGCCTGACGGCGTGCCTATTGCATAATGAGCCGGCTAGTTATTGTCCGTCGCAAGGTTAAGCAATGATCCGGCGCAAGCCGGGGAGCGAGCCGTAGCGAAAGCGAGTCTGAATAGGGCGACCAGTGGCGGGCAATAGACGCGAAGCGGGATGATCTATCCTTGGTCAGGGTGAAAGTCGTGTAACAGCGACGGGAGGCCCGAACCGGTGTTGGTTGAAAACAGCTCGGATGAACTGAGGATAGGGGTGAAAGGCCAATCAAATTCCGTGATAGCTCGTTCTCCTCGAAATAGCTTTAGGGCTAGCCTCGGACGATTGCTCGCGGTGGTAAAGTACTCGATGGACTAGGGTCTGTTAACAGATACCGAATCCAACGAAACTCTGAATGCCGCGAAGTCTAATCCGGGAGTCAGACGGCGGGGGCTAAGCCTCGTCGTCGAGAGGGAAACAGCCCAGACCGCCAGCTAAGGTCCCTAAATAGTGGCTAAGTGGGAAAGGAAGTGAGATTGCTTAAACAGCCAGGAGGTTGGCTTAGAAGCAGCCATCCTTTAAAGAAAGCGTAATAGCTCACTGGTCGAGCGATCTTGCGCCGATAATACAACGGGGCTCAAGTCATTTACCGAAGCTGCGGATTTACGATCGGCTCCGGCCGATCGTAAGTGGTAGAGGAGCGTTGAGTATAGTTTGAAGCGGGATCGTAAGGGCCCGTTGACGGTACTCAAGTGACCCTGCCGGCATAAGTAGCGATAACGGAGGTGAGAACCCTCCGCGCCGAAAGTCTAAGGTTTCCTGAGAAAGGTTAATCCGCTCAGGGTTAGTCGGTACCTAAGGCGAGGCCGAAAGGCGTAGCTGATGGACGGCTGGTTAATATTCCAGCACTACGACGGAGACGTTATTACGATGCGGGGACGCAGGAGGATAGTGGAGTCGGCCTGATGGCTCAGGCAACGTGCGCATCGAGGAGGACCTGGCAGGAAAATCCACCGGGTCGGTTCAAAGCCAACTCTGAGGTGTGTGCCGAAACTTCCCTTCGGGGGGGATAAGTCCATGATTTCACGCTGCCAAGAAAATCCGCTAAGGAGTCTCCGGCGCAGCCGTACCCCAAACCAACACAGGTAGACGAGGTGAATATCCAAAGGCGCTTGAGAGAACACTCGCTCAGGAACTAGGCAAATTAGCACCGTAACTTCGGGAGAAGGTGCGCCCCGCTAGGGTTAATAGCCCGAGGGGGCCGCAGTGAAAAGCGGTCTGCGACTGTTTAACAAAAACACAGGTCTCTGCAAAGTCGAAAACGACGTATAGGGGCTGACGCCTGCCCGGTGCCGGAAGGTTAAAGGGAGAGGTCATGGGGAGCAATCCCCGGCAGCTTTGAACTGAAGCCCCGGTGAACGGCGGCCGTAACTATAACGGTCCTAAGGTAGCGAAATTCCTTGTCGGGCAAGTTCCGACCTGCACGAATGGCGCAACGACAGACCGACTGTCGTAGCGAGTGACTCAGCGAACTTGTAGTACCGGTGAAGATGCCGGTTACCCGCACCTAGACGGAAAGACCCCGTGCACCTTTACTACAACTTAGCCATGAATTGCGGGATTGTATGCGCAGCATAGGTGGGAGGCTTTGAACCAGGGCTTTTGGGTTCTGGGGAGCCAACGGTGAGATACCACCCTTATTGTTCTGCGGTTCTAACTTAGGCCCGTTATCCGGGTCAAGGACATGGCTAGGTGGGTAGTTTGACTGGGGCGGTCGCCTCCTAAAATGTAACGGAGGCGCCCAATGGTTGGCTCAGGCTGTTTGGAAATCAGCCTTCGAGTGTAAGGGCATAAGCCAGCCTGACTGCGAGACCAACAAGTCGAGCAGAGACGAAAGTCGGGCCTAGTGATCCGGTGGTTCTGTATGGAAGGGCCATCGCTCAACGGATAAAAGGTACGCCGGGGATAACAGGCTGATCGCTGCCAAGAGTTCACATCGACGCAGCGGTTTGGCACCTCGATGTCGGCTCATCGCATCCTGGAGCTGTAGAAGGTTCCAAGGGTTGGGCTGTTCGCCCATTAAAGCGGTACGTGAGCTGGGTTCAGAACGTCGCGAGACAGTTCGGTCCCTATCTGGTGTGGGCGTAGGAAATTTGAGGGGGGCTGTCCCTAGTACGAGAGGACCGGGATGGACAAACCTCTTGTGTCCCAGTTGTCGCGCCAGCGGCATGGCTGGGTAGCGAAGTTTGGAAGCGATAACCGCTGAAAGCATCTAAGCGGGAAGCGCGCCCCAAGATAATATTTCCCAAGGATGAAAGGTGAGCCAGCTACTCACAGTGAATCCTATGAAGGGCCGCGGAAGACTACCGCGTTGATAGGTCGGAGGTGTAAGCACAGCAATGTGTTGAGCTTACCGATACTAATCGCCCGTTCGGCTTGACCATAAATTCTGCTCAGCATACAGCCTTTGCTGTCTGAGAATCTCAAATTTCTGAATTTCAGATCGAGCCTTTGACGTCGCACTATTCAGAAAGGCAGAAGGTAGCAGATGGCATAGAGGATGTGGGGGTTTCCCATATGCGATCTGCCACATGCCACCTGCCTTTTAACGCTTTTCCGGCGATTTTACCGGAGGGGTCACACCCGTTCCCATCCCGAACACGGTAGTTAAGCCCTCCAGGGCCCATGGTACTGCGCGGGTGACTGCGTGGGAGAGTAGGTCGTCGCCGGGATTAAATTGACAAAACGCCTCAGCTTTGTGCTGGGGCGTTTTTGTTTTGGGGGCGTTGCAGCGGCGGGCTGTAACCGGGCGAAACGCATTGCCGACAAGAGTTTTCAAGCTGGCTATGTATCCTCTTTGCATTTTGATTTGAAAGCTGTGTAAGATGGCTTCAGGAGCCGGCCATGAAAATCAAAGTTGTGGTCCACGAAGCGGATGAGGGTGGCTACTGGGGCGAGGTTCCGGCCATCCCGGGCTGCGCTAGCCAGGGCGAGACCCTCGATGAACTGATGAAAAACGTCCAGGAGGCCATCGAGGGCTGCCTTTCGGTCGAAATCGAAGAGCCTCAGCATACCAGGAAGGACAGGGTGCTGGAAATCGTCGTATGAAATCGGTTTCCGGCAAGGAACTGGCCCGGCGCTTGGAGCAAAACGGCTGGAATCTCCTGCGAATCCACGGGAGCCACCACATCTATGGAAAACCCGGAAGTATCGTCAGGCTCTCCATCCCAATTCACCGAAACAAGCCATTAAAGGCAGGCCTATTGCGGCATCTGCTCAAAATGTCTGGACTTGCAGAAGCGGACCTTTGAGCCGGCAGCCGAAGTCAATGATTTTCTCACCGCGGGTCCATCCCCCAGGCGCCCCCACGGGCAGCGAACCTCTGTCCGTGGCTGCCGCACCTGCTAACGCAATTTCCGAGGACACCATGAAAAACTCACTGCTATCTGACGACGAATTCCTGGCTGCGTTTGAATCCGCGACGCTCGCGGATTTCCACCACTCCGACCACATTCGCGCGGCGTGGATCTATCTGCGGAGGCTTCCCTTCCCCCAGGCTGCCGAACGCATGGCGGAGTCGCTCCGGCGCTTTGCCGCCAGCAAGGGTGCACACCAGAAGTATCACGAAACCATCACCCAGGCATGGATGCTGCTGGTCTCGCAGCGCTTGACCAGGACCGCCAGCCGCCGGCAGCGCACTTCCTTCCCTCGCCCCGATGCTCGCAGGGCGCCCCCAGCGCTATCCACGGCGGACGCCTTCGACGCCTTTGCCGCCGCCCACCCTGAGCTTCTGGACGCGCACGCGCTCGAGCGGTTCTATTCTTCCCAACTCCTCGCCTCCGCCGCCGCCCGCACACGGTTCGTTCCTCCCGACCTCACTCCGCTTCCCGGCCCCGAATCATGCAACTCCTGAGTGTTTTCGTAACCTGTAATTTGCAGTCGCCTTTTCTCGTCCCCCGTCACTCATCACTCGTCACCAGGGCTGTTTTCATACTTCATAATTCATTCGTAATTTGTGTTGTATGTTGTCGTCTTGATTTCGAGCTTGTCGGCGATGGCGGATCATAAATTTCCAGCCCGGCTACACGTGCTTCTTGCCTCCCAGGCGCCGCTGGGCGTGGTGTTCCGGCGCGGCCCGGCGAACGCTGTCTGCACCCTGGGATGGAATCGCGACACCGACCGATTCGAGCTCGGCCAGTGGTTTCGGGGGCGCATCTATGAGCGTCGCGCAGACCTCTCACCGGACGGCCGCCACCTGATTTATTTCGCCCGGGGCGGACGTCGCCACCAGGAGACCAAAGGCACCTGGACGGCGGTTTCGCGCGCCCCGTGGCTTCACGCCATCACCCTTTATGGCAAGGGCGACTGCTGGCAGGGCGGAGGATTGTTTACCTCCAACCGCACGTTCTGGTTGAATGGATGCCATTTTGTGGTGAGAGAAAGCCCTGAAGTCGCTGAAGATGATCAATACCAGCCCGAGGGGTCTTTCGGCGCCGAATGCCCCAGCGTCTATTACCGCCGCCTGCTGCGCGACGGCTGGACACTCGAGATGAAGGCGGGACCCGGCCGCGTGGCGCCCTGTACCGTCTTTACGAAGCCGTTGCCCCATGGTTGGATTCTGCGCAAATATGCCTACGCTGACGTCAATCACCCCGAAGGCACCGCCGTGTACTGGGATGAACACGAACTGGAGCACCCCAAACGCAAAGCGCTGCTTGCAGTTCCCAAGTGGGAGTGGGCGGAGCGCGACGGCCGTGCGCTGGTTTGGGCGGAAAAGGGCATTTTGTCTCGCGCCGCCATCAATCCTTCCGGCCCGGCTTCCGCAAAAGCTCTCTACGACTTCAACTCCGATGAGTTTTGAGGCTCGCCAGGCGCCTTATTGAATGGCAGCGCTCTTGCGGCCTTAAAGCCGGCGGGCCGGCGTCCCGCAATCTGCCGATGTTGCGGTCTGCGGCGCCGCTCTTCAGGGGGGACCGAGCTTCAGTTGCGCCATCACCGCCGCTGGATATCAACCCGGCTTTAGCCGCTGAGGCGTAGGGCGGGTCTCTCCGGCCCGCGGTTTTTCCCACAAATAAAAAACCACAGACCACAAGTACCTGTGCGATGCGGCGGCATTTCGCCGGCGGGCGGTCCGGAAAAAGAGACCGTCCAACCCTGCCCAAGATGCGGTAACATTCTTGGGATCATCATGAGTCCCGCAGCCAGAAGGACGTTGGCGGCGGATGCCACTTTCCGGGAGAGAAGCAGCCATGAAGAAATTTTTAGTATTAGCATTCGCAGCGCTTTTGGCGGGAGCCTGCAGCCGGCAGGAGGCGAAGAAAGCCGCCCCTTCGCCTTCGGCCGCTGCCGTCGCGGTGGCGGGCCCGTTTACGCCGGTGGAACTCAAGGCTTTCACTGCGCTCGATCCGATTGATACGCACTCGCATATTTTTGTGACGAATCCCGGCTTCATCGCCATGATTGAAAAGCTCAACCTCCACACGCTCAACATCGCGGTCGACGACGATACGGACCCCTACCTGAAGGACCTGCCGCGCCAGATCAGCGACGGCCTCCACTACGTTGCGGCCAGCCATGGGCGCTCGGTGTTCTGCACAACCTTCAATCCGTATCTTTTCCGCAAGCCCGGATTCGCGAAGGCGGCCATCCGGCAGATCAACCGGGACTTTGCCCAGGGCACCATTGCCGTGAAGATCTGGAAAAACATCGGCATGCAGCTGAAAGACGCCCACGGAAATTACATCATGCCGGACAATCCCATGTTCGAGCCCATCTACAAGGACATCGCCGCCCACCACAAAACACTGGTCGCGCACGTTGCCGATCCCGACTCGTGCTGGAAGCCGCTGGATCCCGCTTCGCCCGACTATGGGTACTTCAAGAACAACCCACAATGGTACATGTACGGCAATCCTCACGCTCCTTCCAAGGAAACGATTCTCAAGGCCCGCGACCACGTGGTGGAGGAAAATCCGGATCTGCGCGTGGTGGGCGCTCACCTGGGCAGTATGGAATCCAATTTTCCGGAACTGGGCGAAGACCTGGACCGCCATCCCAACTTCGCCGTGGATATGGCGGCGCGCATGCCCTACGTCATGATGCTGCCGCGCGCGCAGGCCATCGCCTTCATCCAGAAGCATCAGGACCGCTTGATCTACGCCACGGACCTCAACTTCATGCCCGGCACCAATCCGCAGGAAAAGGTCAAGCAGTGGGAAGACTATTACGCGCGCGACTGGCGCTTCCTGGCAACGGACGACTGGGTGGAATACATGGGCAAAAAGTACCAGGGACTTGACCTGCCGCAGCCGGTCCTCGAAAAGTTGTACCACGCCAATGCCGTGCACTGGTTTCCCGGCATTCTGGGACAAAGAAATAGACAACTACCGCCGGTATCCATCGGTCGCATCGTTTGCGACGTGTGCGATTGTGCCGGGTAACGACGGCGGGCTTGTGCCATCGGTAATTGAACCGGCAGCGTTGGCGCCGCAGCGGTCAGCCTGGTTTCGCAATCATTGGCGTCCGCACGCATGGCAAGAGCAGCCCGGCAAGCGCCACCCGGCCCAAAGGAAGTCCAGTTGAATAAGCCTCCCATTGGCAGTAGCGTTGTGGATGAATCCATCAACCTCCGCTATGTGGTTTTCCTGGCCGCAACGGCGGCGATGGGAGGCCTGCTTTTTGGGTTCGACATCGCCATCATCACGGGCGCCGGCCCCTTCATTACCCAGGCATTTCACTTAAGCGACCTCGGCCTCGGCTGGGCGTTCAGTTCGTTGTTGTTCGGGTGTGTCCTCGGGTCCGCATTCGCCGGCAAACTCGCGGACCGCTACGGGCGCAGGCGGCTGCTGATTTTCGTCGCCCTGCTGTTTGCTTCCACATCGGTGGCGGCGGGGCTGGCGGGCAGCTTTAACGGTTTTGTCGCAGCCCGATTTATTGGCGGCCTGGCGGTGGGCGGGGTTTCCCTTATCTCCCCCATGTACGTAGCGGAAATCGCTCCGCCTTCCATCCGCGGGCGGCTGGGAACCCTGTACCAGATGTCCATCGTCACGGGCATCATCGTCTCCTACGGCATCAATTATCTATTGCGCGACGCCGGCGCCAACAACTGGCGGTGGATGTTCCTCACCGGAGTCGTGCCCTCCGCGGTGTTTCTGCTGTTCGTCGCCCTGGCCCCGGAAACTCCCCGCTTCCTGGCCATGGCCGGCAAACCGCAGGAGGCACTGAAGGTGCTCGAGCGCATTACCGACCGCCAAACCGCCCGGCTCCGAGTTCAGCGAGATAACAGCCAGCCTGCACAACAGAGCGCAAGCCTGGCGGGGACTCTCCAGGCCCGGGGTCCGCCGCGCCCTGGTGGCCAGCGCCGGCCTGGCGATTCTGGTCCAGGTCTCGGGCATCAATACCATCATCGACTACGCGCCCGCCATCTTTCAGTCGGCCGGCTGGAAAATCAATGCGGCATTGGCCTCAACGTTTGTGGTGGGCGTAACGGAGTTTCTGTTCACCCTGGTCTCGCTCTGGGCCATTGACCGCTACGGCCGTAAGCCGCTCTACATCACCGGGTCGATCGGCATGGCGCTCGCTCTCCTGGGTTTGTTCGTGACCGTGATCGAGGGCCGCTTCCAGGGGCCGCATTGTTCTCGCACTCATCCTGGCGTACCTGGCTTTCTTTTCCGCCTGCATCGGGCCCGTGTTCTGGACGCTGGTGCCGGAGATTTTTCCCAATGATGTCCGCGGAATCGCCATGACCGTCCCGGTGCTGATTCAATGGGTGGCCAACGCCATCGTGGTGCTGCTTTTCCCTTATGCCTTTCACGTGCTGGGCAAGGGGTGGACCTTCACGTTTCTGATGCTCATGTCGCTGGCGCAAGCGGCCTTCACCTGGCGCTTCGTGCCGGAAACAAAGAATAAGCGGCTGGAGGAAATCGAAGCCTATTGGACCTCTTTCAAACAGCCGCTCTGAGGCGGGCAACAGATACACGGGTGGGGCATACATTGCATTATTTGTGATGCGTGCGAACGCGGCAGCCGGTAGCCGCGACAGCGGGTTTGTGCCGTGGGCTTTTTGCAGGCCACAGCCGACGACCCCACGGCATGGAAAACGATGCCCTGGTTGGCCGCCGTTTCCGTGGGCAAGGAGGGAAGAAATGTACAAGATCCCAGGCTGGCCTGTGATTTCCAAGGTCATTCTTGGCTTATGTGCTACCCTGCCCATTGTGTCTGTCTCCCACGCCCAAGTTCGCGTTGCAGTTTGCCAGATCCTGGTGATTGATGGCGACCGGCAGGGGAACTTCCGCCGCATCGAGTACGCGCTCGAGGCCGCGCGCGCCAACCACGCTGACATCGCGACATTTCCAGAATGCTCGATCCTGGGCTGGGAAAATCCTGACGCACACACCCTGGCGACTCCCATACCGGGCGCGGATAGTGACCGCATTGCGGCGCTGGCGCGCAAGTATGGGTTGATGATTTCGATTGGACTCAATGAGAAAGACAGCAGCAAACTCTATGACTCGGCCATCCTGATGGACAAGACCGGCAAGCTCTTGTGGAAATATCGCAAGTTGAATGTGCTGCCGAAGTTGATGGAGCCACCTTACTCCACAGGCAAACCCAGTGGCATCGGCGTCGTCGATACGGAGTTTGGCCGCATTGGCGTCGTCATTTGTGCGGACACGTTCACCGATGCGTACGCCCGGCGGGTGGCAAGCCTCAAACCCGACCTGATGCTTGTTCCGTATGGGTGGGCCGCCCCGGCCGATCAGTGGCCGGCGCACGAGAAGAATCTTGAGCGCCTGGTGGCCAGCCGCGCCAGGTTGTGGAAGTGTCCCACGGTGGGGACGGACCTGGTGGGAGAGATGACACACGGTCCCTGGAAGGGATACACCTACGGCGGCGCCAGTGTTGTGTCGGATGCGTCCGGAAAAGTGATCGAGGTTTTGCGAGACCGGGACACCGACTTCCGCATTGTTCAATTGACCGTCAAACGGCGCACGGCTCCTGCCCCCTGACAGCCGCCGGCCGCGGCGCCGTGGGCTCCTGCAAACCACAACCGGCGAACCCAAGGCAGAGAAGGCAAGCCGTGGCGGCGGATTTGGCTCTCCGCATCCGCCAGTGAATGGCGGCAGAAAGCCGCCGCTACAGAAGGACCCTTCACCCGCCGGCGTATCCTGCAAGGTGGGACACTCTCTCCCCGGGGCCAAGGGGCTATGACATCATGCCGGGCGACAGTTGAGAACACCGCCGCTCAGTAGTTCGCCGCTCTCTCACCTCCGGTGCACAAATTGTCGATTCCCCTCGGAGCGTTTGGCCTTATAATGTGTGCATTGGGGCGAGTGGGGCACGGACGGAGGTGTCCAATGGCTCTATCGCGCAGACGTTTTTTCCAACTGGCCGGAACCGGCTTTCTGCTTCAATCACAATTGCCAAAGTCTTTGAAAGCGCATGCAGCACCCGGAGCAAGTGCGCCTGAGGGTCGCGCCGCCACTGGAGCTTCAAAAGTGGCTCTGGTTCACGGCGACGACCGGCGCAGGAATGTTCGCCGGGCCCTCGAAGCCATCGACGAGCAGATCAAGGCAGGCCTGCGGCAAAAGAAGTACGTGGTGATCAAGCCCAACAACGTCTCGGTGACCAATCAGCTGGCGGCAACGCACGTGGATGCCCTGAACGGCATTCTGGACTATCTGGAGCCGCGTTTCCGCGGTCCGGTGATCATCGCCGAGTCTTCGGCGGGAGATACGCTGGAAGGCTTTGACAATTTCAAGTACCGCCAGGCGGCTGCGGAACACCGCGCCCGGAAGGTGAGCCTGGTGGACCTGAATCGCGAGGGGAAATATGAGCTGAGCCCCGTCATCGATCGCAACCTGCACGTCACTCCCGTGCGGCTTGCGGCGCGGCTCTTCGATCCCGACGCTTACGTGATCAGCAGCGCCATGCTGAAAACCCACAACCTGGTGGTGGCAACCCTGTCGGTGAAAAACATGGCGATGGGTGCGCCACTGCATAGCGTGCCCGGAGAGACCCGCTGGAGCGACAAACCCAAGGTGCACCCGGACGTCCGCCAGGGTAACGCCAACATGCTGCTGAACGCGCAGAAGCTGCAACCCAACTGGGGCGTGGCCCTGATCGACGGATTTGAGGGGATGGAGGGAAATGGGCCCTCTCACGGCACGCCTGTGGCTTCGCACCTCGCCATCGCCTCCACCGACTTTGTGGCGGCGGACCGGGTGGCGCTTGAGACGATGGGCATCAACCCCGATTGGGTTGGCTACCTCACCTTTGCCGGGCGGCTCGGACTGGGCCAGTACGATTTGTCAAAGATCGACCTGGTGGGGGGAACCACCCTGGCCTCCGTACAAAAGAAGTATCGGCTCAGCGATCGCATTCAACGCGAGTTGCAGTGGATGGGACCGATGGCAGAACTGCCCCACAATATGAGCAGCCTGCATCAACCCCACGATTTCAGTGTCGGATAGCTGTCTGACATAATGGGAACGGCGGTACCGACCCTGTGCCGCCGTTCCCTCAAACATCACGTCGGCGACAAACAGGCCGGCGCCGTCAAGCGCCCGGCGCGCCACCCGGAGACTTCGCGCCGCGGCCGGAATTCCCCGCAGGCTCACGGGCTTGTCTGTCTCACTCCTTTCCTTCGTCCGCGATTATCCGTCACTTTTTTCTGAAGGTTTTTTGAGGTATATACTGATGGCCTGATTTCGCGCTTGTTCGCGAATCCACACGCCGGCCAATCGGGGTTTACAACTATTCAGGGAGATTTGCCCATGAAACCGAAGATGACATGGCTGGCCGTGTTGCTCATCGGCACCAGCCTGGCGCTGGCCGCGCAGCAGAGCGATCCGGTCATCGCGCTGATGAAGGAATTCACCGAAGCCGACGGGCCCTCCGGCGCCGAGGGAGCGGTGCGCAAACTTTATGAACGCGAGATGCGCAAAGCAGGAGCGGAAATTTCGACGGACGGCCTGGGATCGGTGATCGCCAAAGCGCCGGGCGGTTCGGCCGGGCCGCGCATCATGGTGGACGCCCACCTGGACGAGGTAGGACTGATGGTGCGCGCCATCACGTCGCGCGGTTTTATCAAGGTGCAGCGGCTGGGCGGATGGCTGGGCCCGAACATGGTGGACCAGCGGTGGACGATCATGACCGGGAAAGGCCCCATACCGGCGGTGAGCGGAACGCAGGACGCCCACATCGCCACGCCGGAACTCGTGAATTGGTCCGTCGATCCGCTGAACGTTTATCTCGACGTGGGCGCGACCAGCCGGGCAGACGCCGAACGGCTGGGCATCCGCATCGGTGATCCCATTGCGCCGGCCAGCACTTTTCTCGAACTGGCCCACCATCGGTACGCGGCCAAGGCCTGGGACGACCGCATCGGGCTGCTGGTGCAGCTTGAAGCGCTGAAGCTGCTGCAACGCGAAGGCGTGAAAACACCCAACACCGTTTTCTTCACCGGCACCGTGCAGGAAGAAGTGGGCATGCGCGGCGCGCTGACCGCCGCCCAGGTGGTGAGGCCCGACGTGGGAATCGCCATCGAGGTGGGCATTGCCGCCGACTCGCCCGGCACCAACCCGAACCAGGCGGAGGAAGCGTTGGGCGCAGGTCCCGGCATCTTCGCCTACGACAATTCAACGCTGCCCAACCGCAAACTGTTCCGCCTGTTTCGCAGCGTGGCAGAGGCCAACCAGATCCCCTTGCAGACCGACCTCGTGGTGCGCTACGGCGAAGATGCATCGAGCATGCAGAAGACCGGCCGGGGCGTTCCCGTCATCAACTTCGTGGTCCCCGCCCGGTACACGCATGCCAACACCGGCATCATCGACCGGTCTGATTTCGATCAGGCCGTCCGGCTGCTGGCCGCCGTGCTCATGAAGCTGGATGCGGCAACCGTGAAGGGCCTGACGAATTTCCAGTAGCAGGCAGTGAACTGATTGCAGGGCCGCCGCCATCACGAGGCGCGGCGCAACTTCCAGATCCAGCCCACCAGGGAGAGGACCAGAAAAGGATAGGCGAAATAGGGCAAAGGCCGGGCGGTCGGCAGGAGCTGCTCTCCCCAGAAAATTCCTGCCACAACGGTGGCAAAAAGGACGGAGGCAATCAGCCCCGCCAGGCGCGCCCAGACCGCGAATTCCCGGGGAAGATTGATCATCAAAAGTCCTGCAACCCATAAAGCGGCGCCCGCGCCAAACGAGGGGACGCTCGCCTGCAGAGTTGTTGCCGTACCGGCAAGCATGACGGCGGATCCCATTGAAAAAACCAGAAAGCCGGCGCCGATGATATCATTCCCTGCCCGAAAATATTTCAAAGCCAGGATGACGCCGGCGACAATGAGGCCCACACCGTCCACCGCCCAGCACGCCGCCTGAAGATTTCGTGCCGCGACAAAGGTTCCCACCATACCCAGCAGCCCGCCCAGCGCCAGGCCAATCCCCGCAATCACATTCGATACGTTTCTCGTCCGTGCATCAGCAGCTTCGATCACCTGACATTCCTCCTGTATCTGGAACGGATCGCGCAAATGGCAACCGCCCGTGTTGGATATCCGGATGTGTACCGGGCCGCCTTCCCGTTACAACCCTTGCCGGAACGTTCTCGAGCGGGACGAGCGGCCCGTCCCTCCCCCGCCCGGCCTGTC
>CAVSWQ010000029.1:0-27929 GCA_963731705.1 uncultured Acidobacteriota bacterium | reverse complement strand
GGGCACTTTACTGACCCGCGTGTCAGCGCCAACAGCGGGCCATGCAGAGCCCATTTTGGGACTCCGATTGGGAAGGGAGAAAGCAGCGGGTAGCGCAGAGTTGTTCTTTAACTCTGCGGCTTTTAATTTCAAATATCGAACCGCAGTGGAATACGCTTCGCGCACAACTTTGCGCTGCCGGATCGATGCTAATGAAACATCCTGCCATTTGCGTGTTGCGATTTTGGGAGCGAGAGATTAATCTTGCCCGATGTCACGACTGCGGCGGCTGGTACTGAGCGATCGGTATTTCTTTGTGACCTGTAATGTGCAGAGAGCTCGCGACAAGTTTCAGGGCGCCGACTTCAGGATTCTGGCGCGGGTGATATCGGCGCGGCGGATTGAGCACGAATTTCTGCTGACGGCGTGGGTTTTTCTGCCGGACCACTGGCATGCCGTCATCGGCGTGCGCTATCCAAAAACAATTTCAGTGGTGATGACGGCCATCAAAGTGAGTTCTACGCGCCAGATCAACAGCAGTCGCAAGGAAGCCGGGCGTCTCTGGCAGGGCCGTTTTTTTGATCGCGCACTGAGGACGGTGAGGGAATACAACAGAGCGGTGGAATACATCCACCTGAATCCGGTGCGGCGGGGTTTGGTCGCGAAACCAGAAGATTGGTTCTGGTCCAGTGTGAGGGAATATTCCGGGTCTCTGCAGGATGAGGCCAAGCGGCATCCCTTTCTGCCCATTGATCGCGTCCTGCTGCCCTCGGATGAACGAACGCGAATCTGACGAAAAGCCGCAGAGTTACAGAACAACTCTGCGCTACCCGCTACCCGCTAGCACCGGCCACGGTAGCATTGAAATGAGATTCAGTTTAACCTGTCGCGCATCGTTTCGGAGAATTGGAATTGCGAAACCCAAGTGCCCTGTGTCACCGGAGGTTCCAGAGCGTGTCGAGAGGCGTTACCTGTACTGTTGCGGCGTCCTTAGAATCCCACTTTCAAAGTCTGCTCGCGTATTGGGAGGGTTGGGAGTCATCTATCGCTCATGTGGTGGTACGGGGCTCGCGTAGTGCGTTCGCATCCTGACACCTTCAAAGATGGAAGAGCAGTCTCGCCGTTATCTCGCTAGTCTTTGTGGGCGAAGGTTGTTATGACTCTTGCTTCTCTTCGCCTTGCGATGATCCCCGCTCTCGGTTATCGCTCTAGTGCGAGTTGCTCTTTAACTCTGCGGCTCTGATTCTGAGCAGGCAGCGGGAATGCGCTTCGCGGCTGGCGCAGAGTCGGTTTCTGTCTCTGCGATCAGCGAAGCTGAGTGGGGTAAGAATGGCGCGGGAAAGAATGATGAATTGTGAATGCTGAAGGATGAAAAAGGCATTGGGGAGTGATGAGTGGCGCTGCAGCTAAGGGACCACGATGGATCGGGTGGAATGAACACAAGCAAGAGCCTCTCGCTTCGCGAGAACGCAGATACTACAAATGCAAGCATCTGCGCCAGCCGCGTTCTGCTGCCATCGGATGAACGAACGCGAATCTGATACGAAAAGCCGCAGAGTTACAGAACAACTCTGCGCTACCCGCTCTGCCGCCAGCGAATGGCCTGCGCCGCTGGAACGTTCGGCAAAAACTGTGGTAGTATCGCATCGTCACGAGTTGGATTTTTCCCGCAAACTGATCAGCAAGGGTTTGGAAAGTCTTTCAGCAGCTTTCCCACGCTGAACCTGTCACGCATTCCTTATCCTGGCAACGCGGCCGTGCCAAACGTTTGGCACGATGATTGCCGTTCAAGGAAGGCGGGTGACCACAACCACACAAAAGGGGGTATGAATGAAGCAGAGTAAGATTCGGACGTGGGCGATAGCACTGGTCATGGGACTGTGCCTCGCGCCGTTTGCGCCGGCCGTGGCCGCCCAAACCCAGGACTCCAGCGCCCAGCAGCCTGCCGCCCCGCAGAAGGAGAATGCGCAAAAAACCTACTACGGCACGATTACCAAGCTGCAGGACGGGAAGTACGCTCTGGTGGTCGACGCCAAAGCCAGCCGGGGATATTTTCTGGATGACCAGAAAGCCGCAGCGAAGTTTGCGGAAAAGAAGGTGCTGGTGACCGGATCCGTGGATCCCGAAACCAAGCTGCTCCACGTGGTCAAAATCAAGCCCGCGTCCTGAAAAGGCCTGGTTGGATGAACCGAAAGTGCCGGTGACAGGGATGTAATCCTCTGCGCGCCACAAAGAGGATTTCCCTGTCATGGGCAGGCTCCAGCAGTTGACTTCCCGATGCGATTTGCACACATCTCAAACACCGCGATGGATGCGCCACTCGCGGGAGCAATTCCAGATTCAAAATTCCAGAATTTAATAACCATTCGCGCGACCGCAGACACTACAAGGCAAGCGCCTGCGCCGGCCGCTGGCTGTCTGTGCTCTGCAGGGACCCAGGCCATGAGCTACGAGCCGGAGGCCAGGATGGGCACGACGGCCTGCTGGATTTCGCCGGTGACGCGGGCGTCGTGTTCTTCCACGTAGACGTTCACTTCGCTGCGGACGCCGAAATCGTCGAGATAGATTCCGGGCTCGACGGAGAAGCAGGTGCGCGGCAACACCTGGCGCGAGTCGTGGGTTTCCAGGTTGTCCATGTTGGCGCCGTTGCCGTGAACGTCTTCGCCGATGGAGTGGCCGGTGCGGTGGACAAACTTGTCGCCGTAGCCGGCCCGCTCAATCACCCCGCGCGCGGCATCGTCCACCTGGTAGCCGTAGAGCGGACTTCCCTGCTGCATGGCTTCCTTCACCCGGCTGACGGCGGCATCGCGCGCTTCGCGGACAATGTTGAAAACTTCGGTGTAGCGCTCGGGGACCGTTTCGCCCACAAAGCCCGTCCAGGTGACGTCAAAATAAACGGCGCCGGGTTTCGACTGTTTGGCCCAGACGTCGAGCAGAACGAAATCGCCTTCGCGGATGGGCAGCGCCGATTCCTTCGCCGGGATCGTAGTGCGGATTGGCGGCGTTGGCGTTCACGGCCACGATGGGAGGCTCGTCGGTCTCGACGCCGTTGGCGGCGAAGATACCTAACATCTCCTGCTGCACGTCGTACTCGCTCAGAACTTTTCCGGCGCGGACGGCCGTGCGGATGGCCGCAAAGGCTCCGTTGATGGCGGCATGGACGGCCTTCCCTGCCTCGAGGTGCGAAGCAAGCGCGGCATCAGACCAGCGAGCTTCAAACAATTGCACGAGGTCGGCGGACGTGACGACCTCAACTCCGAAACTGCGCACCAGCTCAATCGTCCCGGCGTCTACCAGGCCGACGTAAGGAATGTCATTCAGCGGCGAATACTGCATGGCGATGCGGCGCCTGCCTTCGAGCATTTGCCGGAGATGCTCGCGCTGCTCGCTCCAGGAAGAGTAGAGACGCAGGGCGCCGGGAACGCCGTCGAGGTTGCCGCGCTCGATGCGATGCACCAGCCGCGAAGGTTCGCCCGAGGCCGGAATCAGGTAATACCAGCGGCGCGTGCACATCGCAGGCGAAATCTTCAGCACCCGGTAGGCAATGGGATCGCGATGGTGGTGGTCGTAAAAAAGCCAGCCGTCGAGGCCGCCGTTGCGAAGTTCGGATTGAATGGCATCAAGGTCCATGGTGGATCTCCTTTGAATGAAAAGGCCGGCATCCTGTGTTTGGGGAAAATTTCTCACAGAGCGCACAGAGCTTCTCCGTGACCTCTGTGTTTCGTCTTTTCCCACTCCGTGGCCTCTGTGTTCAATCTTTTCCTGGCACAGAGAACACAGAGAAAAATCTGAACAACACATCAAGAGCATCTCGCGCAAAGGCGCTAAGGCGCAAAGGGACATGGCAGGCCCGCGAGCATTCCTTGGACTCTGTGGACTCCGTCATTCAAAAGCTTTCACACAGAGGACACAGAGCATCTCCGTGAACTCTGTGTTTCGTCTTTTCCTACTCCGTGGCCTCTGTGTTCAATCTTTTCCTGGCACAGAGAACACAGAGAAAAATCTGAACAACACATCAAGAGCATCTCGCGCAAAGGCGCTAAGGCGCAAAGGGACACCGCGGCGCTTCACTGGCCTTCGGCGGCTTTGCGGAAGAACGGCTGCCACTGCTCGGGGCGCGGCGGAGCGGTGAGCAGGCTGACGCCGATCAGACTGATCAGCGAGGCGGCGAGCGCCGGAAAAATCATGGGCGCGATGGGATCAAGATTAAAGACTTTCCAGAGCACCGCCACCGCCGTTCCCGCCGCGATGGAACTGAGGCCGCCGGCCGTGGTGGTGCGCTTCCAGAAGAACGCCGCCACCACCGCCGGCGTGATGCCGGCACCGTAAACGTCGTAGGCATAAACGGCCGTGTGCAGGATGGACGGCTGAAAGCTCTGGGCCAGCGCCAGCAGTCCCAGCACCACCACCACGATGCGCGACATCAGCACCAGGCTGCGGTCGCTGGCTTTTTTGGTGATGAAGCGTTGGAGAACGTCGTGCACCACGCTGGTGGCCGGCGAAAAAAGATAGTTGTTGCCGGTGGAGATGACCTTGGCAAAGATGGCCGCCAGAAAGACGGCTCCTATCAGCGGCAGCACGCCGTAGCGCGCCGTGTAAGGAATCAGGCCCCAGGCGGGCAACTGGCCGGACTCGACGCGCGAGTGGAACATGACGCCGCCCACGATGGCCAGCACGACGATCACCGTCTCAAGCACCACGGTGCCGCAGACCCATCCCACCACGGAAAGGCGCGCGTCGCGCTCGCTGCGGGCGGAAAAGAATTTCTGGTACATCGCCTGGTTGCCCAGCATCAGGGTGAAGGTGGGCAGGAAATATCCCAGCGCCTGGTCCCAGGTCATGGTGCCGAGGGCGGTCAGATGGCTCGGGGGCAGCGCCGCGGTAACAGTGTGCCAGCCGCCCGCGTGGATGATCATGGCAGGCAGCGCAAATACGCAACCCACCGTGACCACCAGGCCGATCACCAGATCGGTGTAAGCCACCGACGACATTCCCGCCAGCGCCGTGAACAGAATCACAAACGCCGCCAGGATAATGGTGCCGGCCGTTTCGCTCATGCCAAAAGCAAGCTGCAGAATGCGCCCGCCGCCGCGAAACTGGTAGCTGACGATGGCCGTGTAGGAAACGATGATGCAGATGGTCCCCAGCACCCGCGCCATGGGGCTGTAACGAACTTCCAGAAGATCGGGAATGGTGTACTGCGCGAAGGAGCGCGCGCGGCCGGCGATGAAGTAAATCACCAGCAACCCGGCCCAGCCTCCCGCCGGCAGCCACAACGACGCCAGACCCTGCTTGTAGGCGAATTCAGCCCCGGCAAAAAGGCTTCCCGCGCCGATCCAGGAACAGAGCAGGGTGAAGATGAGCACCCAGACGGATAGCTGGCGGTCGGCCACCATGAAGTCGCTGTGGGTCTTCAGCTTGAACGACCGCACCAGGCTGACGGTGAGCAGTGCCAGCACAATCAGGACCACGCTGACGGCGTAAATCATCGGCTAACGGCCTTTCTGCTGCGCCAGCGCTTCCAGGCGCGCGATGGTTTGCTGCGCGGAACCCGCGGTGATACGGAAGAGTTTGCGCCGCGATTTCGCTCCCGTCACGATTTCAACCGACCGGCGCGGAAGGTGGAGCGATTCCGCCAGGAAATCGACGGCGGCTTCGTTGGCCTTCCCTTCCACCGGCGGCGCGGTGAGTTCCAGGCACAACTCGCCGGAAGAATTGCGCACCAGGCGACGGCGGCTGCGAACGTGGCTTGATTTTAAGCCAGAACGTGACCGTGTTGCCTTCGGCGGTGAAGTCGGTCATGAGCCTTCCCTGCAAAACCGTGCGTGAAGCGCCCCGCGGGAAAACATTCCTCACACAAAGGCACGGGAACGCAAAGGAGCACGGCGAAAATGAAGCCGAGTCCCCTCACCCCTACCCCTCTCCCGGCGGGAGAGGGGCAGCCATTCGGGAGGCCACCGTTTACGGCGGGGCTGAAGCCCCGCCCTCCTGACGAGCAACGGCCAGTTCAAAGCCTCTGTGTGCTCGCGGAGCTGGAAACTTTCACACAGGGGACTCAGAGTGACTCTGTGATCTCCGTGTCCAATCTTTTCCTACTCCGTGTCCTCTGTGTTCAATCTTTTCTTCACTCAGAAAGCACAGAAAAGGATTGCCTTCAGAGCGTTGGGCGAAACTTCAAGAGCGTCTCACGCAAAGGCGCGAAGGCGCAAAGAACATACACCTACGGGTTGCGCTCACGCTCGCCGAAGATGGCCGTGCCCACCCGGACGATGGTAGCGCCTTCTTCGATGGCAATTTCAAAGTCGTGGCTCATGCCCATGGAAAGCTCGCGCATGGAGACGCCGGGCAGGTTCCGGGCCTCGATGCGCCCGGCCAGTTCGCGCAGACGACGGAAAAAGGGCCGCACCTGCTGCGGATCGTCAAAAAACGGCGGCAGGGTCATGAGGCCCCGCAGTTCAACGGACGGCAGCGCGCCGATCTTTTCCGCAAGCTGCGCCAGATCATCCTCTTCCACTCCGAACTTGCTGGCTTCCTCTCCCAGATGGACTTCTATCAGGATGGGAAGCCTGCGGCCGAGCGCCGCGGCTGCGCGGTCGATTCTTTCCGCCAGGTGCAGCGAATCTACGGAGTGGATCGAGTGAAACAGCCCCACGGCCTGCTTTGCCTTGTTGGATTGCAGGTGGCCGATGAGATGCCACACGGCGTCCATGCCTCCGAGCTCCTTCCGTTTGGCCGCCGCCTCCTGCACGCGATTCTCGCCGAACTCGCGCAGGCCCGCCGCATAAGCCTGACGGATGGCTTCCGCCGGCTGGGTCTTCGAGACGGCTATGAGACGGACGTCCTCAGCCGGGCGCCCTGCCCGGCGGCAGGCGTCGTGGATCCGCTGCTGAACGCGCTCGACATTTTCCGCAACACTCAAAATGGAAGACCTCAAAAAAAAGATTTCAAGCGCCGGCGGCGCACAACCGGCTGGCCCGCAAGGTGTTACACAAGGCCGTTATTGTACCATCGGCCTAGGCCAAGTTTTCGCCTTGTGGCGGGGGAACGTCCGATGTTAGTATTGCAATCCGCATCCTGGCAAAACGGAATCGCATTCCGGCTTCCACGGTCATCCGAGTATCCGGGGACATAACTCAAGGTCAGGTGATTTGAACTGCAGGGGGGAAGGGGTAAAGATGTCCCATGGGATTTTTATCACTCTTGAAGGAATTGACGGGACAGGAAAAAGCACGCACGCGCGCCGCCTGAGGAACTACCTTCACAAACGCGGAATCGCCACGGTGTTGACGCGCGAACCCGGTGGAACGAAAGTGGGCGAGCAGATCAGGCGCCTGCTGCTGAACCCCAAAATCACCCGGCTGTCTTCCCTCGCCGAACTCACCCTGATGTACGCCGCCCGGGAGCAGCACCTGGAAGAAGTGGTGCGCCCGGCGCTGGCTCGCGGCCAGGTGGTGATCAGCGACCGCTATAATGACGCTTCGTTTGCCTACCAGGGCTACGGGCGGATGCTCGGCGCGCAGACGGTCCGCGCTTTTGACCGCATTATCTGCGGAAGGACCCAGCCGGAACTGACTCTGCTGCTGGACCTCGATCCGCAGGTGGCGCTGGCCCGCGCCCGGACCCGAAACACGCGGCAAAGGGTGAAGAATACCCGGTTTGAGAATCATGGGCTAAAATTCCAGAAGCGGGTCCGCGCGGGGTACATGGCCTTGGCTCAAAAGCAGCGGCGAAGAATCAAGGTGATCCAGGCGGACCGGTCCGTGGCCGAAATCGAAGCCGAAATCCGCAAGATTGTCGACGCCCTGCTGGCCCGGCGCCACGTGCGGGTGAAGTCAAATGGCGGGACGCGCAGGAGATAGAGGCTTGGCAGGCGCGATCACGCTCCCGCAGATCGGCAGAGCGGCGCCTTGAAGAATCGACCTTCGCCGCGGGAATGAAACCATGGGATTTGATTCTTTCTTGGGCAACACGGCGGCCGTGCAGGCGGTCCGCGACATGCTGGGCCGGGGCCGCGTACCCGGCTCCATGCTGTTCACAGGGCCGGAGGGAACCGGGAAAAAGACGCTTGCCCTGATGCTGGCCAAGGCATTGAACTGCCAGCGGCGAGGCCCCCAGGGCGATGACTTCTGCGGCGAATGCAGCCACTGCCGCAAATCCGACGAGTTTGTGGCCGCCAGCGCCGAAGACCTGGCGCGGCGGAGAGAGATCAAGGACGCGCAGAAGCGCGTGGAAGGCCTGATCTATCTTGACCTGCAGCTGATTGAACCCATTACCCGCTACATCCTCATTGAACAGATCCGCCAGCTCCGGGCCACGGCCTACAGTCGCCCCTTCACCCTGCCGCAGCGGGTGTTGATTGTCGACCAGGCCCAGGCCATTCACTGGCAGGCCGCGGACCTGCTGCTGAAGGTGCTGGAAGAGCCGCCGGAAACCACCACCATCATCCTGATCTGTCCCAACGCCTACGAACTGCGCCCGACCATCCGGTCGCGCTGCCTGACGCTGCAATTCGCTCCGGTGGAGGAGGCTGTGATCGAGCGGGTGCTGGCGGAGGAACGCGGCTTCACCAAAGGCCATCTTGCCCTGGCGCTGCGAGTGGCCAGTGGAAGCATCGCGCTGGCCCGGAGCCTGGACCTCAAGCAGTATGTGGAGCAGCGGGGACCGTGGCTGACGCTGCTGGACACGGTGGCCCGGCCGGGTGGGCGTCCGCTGGCGCCGCAACAGTGGAAGACATTGTTTGACGCCACCAAGTTGCTGGCCGCGGACCGGGGCAGCCTTGAGGAATCGCTCAGAACAGGGTCCATTCTTCTGCGAGACGTGATGCACGTGCTGGTGGACGCGGAAAGCAAGGCGGTGACCAACGTCGACCTGCTGCCGCGCCTGAAAACGTGGGCGCAGGCCCTGGGCCTGAAGGGCATTCAGAAGCTCGAAGAAGGCCTTGAACGGTCCTACAGCCTGCAAAATCGCAATGTAAATCAGCAGCTTACCTTCGATTCCCTGGCCGCGGAATTGCTCAGTTCCCGGCCCCGGCCATAAGAAACTCTTCAGGCTCCATGGTGTTGGACTGGCCCGCATCCCTGCGCAGGAAGGGGACGCAGGGGCACCAGAAGACCCATTCCCCACCGGAAACAGCGGCGGTGGCAGGCAAAGTTGTCCTGTCGCCCCCGGTTATGTTATAAATGTAGCAGACGTAAGTCCTATTTCTTCTGGTCTATTTTTCAATTGCGAAGAAACCGGAACGCGAAAATTCTCATCTACTAGTAGAGGACTTTACGCAATACCTTCATTGGCAAGACGCTGTTGGCCTTGCGCTAATTAAGGACCAGTACAAGGAGTATCAAACAGTGAATCGAAAACTAATTCGCCCCTCACTTTCGGAAGTTCAAGATCAGATGTCAGGGCGTGTACAGCGAAAGAAACCAGCCCCACCGGACCAAACCAACGCTGAAAACTTCTATTATCTCAAGCAGATGCAGTCGCGGACGCCGATGGTTGTGGTTCTGGACCAGGGTGAAACTGTCCATGGTGTGATCGAATGGTACGACAAGCAGTGCATTAAAGTCCACCGCTCTAATGAACCGAATCTGCTGATTATGAAGAGTTGCATTCGTTACATGTTTAAAGAGGCAGATGCCAACAACGCCAACAACGGCAACGGTTCTTACGCGGGCGACCTTGAAGTACAATAAATTGCGTCGGGTTCGGATTCTACTCCGGGATTGCACTTTTTCCTGGGATCAATGAAATCGTTTGGCCATCGCAGAATGCCTGCATTGATTGGACGACCTGGGATTTTTCCCCGAGCGCGCGACTGCGCATGGGGAGGGAAGCTTTATTCCCGCGCCCGAACGAAACCGCTTGACACCGGACTTCGAGTCTTCCTAGCATGAAAGGGAAGGATAGCGACTGAGTATATTTGTGAATGATCGCCCCAATCCGGTCCTGACCCGGACCCTGCCGCACGTGGGTTCAGAAAGCACAGGGGGTCGAAGCACAATTGCCTGCGGCTCTCTGCCGGGAATGACGGCAGCGCTGATGGTTGTCTGCGTCTTCGCTCTCTGCCAGGCGCCCTTGCTTCACGCGCAGAGCCCCAAGAGCAAGGTCCCTCTTGTGGGCAAGCTGACTTCCGGCAACACCAGGCAGGCTTACAGCGGGAAAATCACGTTGCTCGACCTGAAGCAGAAAATTTTGAACGTCAACTCTCTTCACGGCCGGGAAAGCGAAATTTTTCCTTTCAAGAAGAACGTGCGCGTTGAAAGCCTGAACGGAAACAGGATGAACCTGAAGGCGCTAAAGCCCGGGACCTCCGTGCTGATTTACTTTAACCAGAAGTCCGGCGAGCGCACGATCAGAAACATTGTGGTTCTGAGTTCCGGCAAAGAACAGGCAACGGACAAGCCGGCGCCCTCCTCTTAGGAGACGTGCCGGGTCCGGGCGGCCTCCTGCGGCATTCCATGAAAATCGGGATTACCTGTTACCCCACCTACGGCGGAAGCGGCGTTGTCGCCACGGAGCTCGGCCTGGAACTGGCGGCCCGCGGGCACGACATCCACTTTATCAGCTACGCGCTTCCGGTGCGCGTAACGGAACTCTCAGAGCACATCCATTTCCACGAAGTGGAAGTGATGAACTATCCGCTTTTCGACCATCCGCCTTACACGCTGGCACTGGCCTCGCAGATGTACAACGTGGCCGTCAATGAGTCGCTGGACATTCTCCACGTCCATTACGCCATCCCGCATTCGGTCAGCGCCTACCTGGCCCGTTCCATGATGGCCGAGCGCCGCATCCCCGTGGTCACAACACTGCACGGCACGGATATCACGCTGGTGGGGTCCGACCGTTCCTATCTGCCGATCACGCGCTTCGCCATCGAACAGAGTGACGCGGTCACCGCCATCTCGGAATACCTTCGCCAGAAAACCCTGACGGAATTCGGCATATCGCGCCCCATCGAGGTGATTTCCAACTTCGTCAATTGCGACGTGTTTCATCCGCAGGAGAAGAAATCCCACCGGCAGGATTTTGCCGCGCACGGCGAAAAGGTCCTGGCACACCTTTCCAACTTCCGCCCCGTGAAGCGCGTCACCGACGTGGTGGAGATTTTTGCCCGGGTGCGAAAAGAGATTCCGGCGAAGCTGCTGATGATCGGCGACGGGCCGGACCGCACCGCCGCTGAATGGCTGGCAAGGGACAAGGGCCTGACAGAAGACATTCTCTTTCTGGGCAAGCAGAACCAGGTGCAGGACCTGCTGTGCTGCGCCGATGTCGCGCTGCTGCCCAGCGACCTCGAGTCGTTCGGGCTGGTGGCGCTGGAGGCCATGGCCTGCGCGGTTCCCTGCGTCTGCTCGGACGTCGGCGGACTGCCCGAGGTCATCCACGACGGTGTGGAAGGATTCCTCGTGCCGCCCCGGGACGTGGACACCATGGCCGCCCGCGTTCTGGACATCCTGACCGACCCGGACCGCCACCGGAAAATGGGCGAGGCCGGACGGAAGCGCGCGCTGACCCAGTTCTGTTCCTCCAGAATCATTCCCCAATACGAGCGCCTCTACCAGCGGATGCTGGAAAAGAGCTAGAGGAGCGTCCGGTCATGTGGCGCGCGTCGCAATCCCCCTTTTCCCGCAGCGCCTTCCGGAAGCGTACCGTCGCCAAGTGACAAGACTGCTCCCTTCCCCCGCACATCGGTAAACGCATTAAATCGTATTGAATCGTATGATTGAAGGAAAATTATTTGTGTTAAAAAGGCTATTGCGTTTATCATACCGGGTGGTTCGCCCGCGATGCAACACCCGGAAAACCTGAGGCAAAACCGGGATCGCAGGACCACGGGAATCATCACCAGCACCTCCACCAGCGCCAGGCAAATCCGGTTCTGATTGGAACTGTTGTGGTAAGATGCGTGGTCACGGAGTTGAGATCTTCTGCTTGTGGTTCCGTACTTGCGAACCCGACAACTGTAAAGGCTGAGTCCCTGCGATGAAAGTCCAAATCTCAAGGTGGCGGCATAGTCTGCCCGTAGGAGTTGTGCTGGCTGTGGCCGTGGCGCTTTTTCCGGGAGCGCTTTTCGGCCAGGGCTCAAGTCCCTATCCGAGAAGTGATTTCCAGGCATGGATGTCCCTCGACGATACTCATCCGCTCAGTGAAAAGGCTGACTTCCTGCTGGGCGCGGGGATCCGGTACGGCAATGACCAGGGACACCTGACCTACCGGCGGGTCACCACGGGCTTCGCCTTCCACCTGCGCAGGTTTCTCACGCTGGAGCCTTACTACCAGTATTCGGTGGGCGATTCCTTTTCCGGTCCCCTGACGCCTGAAAACCGGCTGGCCTTTGCCACCACCGTGGGCGTTCCCTGGAAGCGCTGGCGGCTCAGCGACCGAAACCTGGGCGAAAGACGGTTCATGGTAAGCGGGCGGGAATGGCGGTATCGAAACCGCGTCGAGTTACGGCGACCGCTTTCAGTGTTCCGCAAGGAGTTGAGCGTTTTCGCATGGGACGAAGTTTATTACAGTTCGATCGTGGGCAAGTGGTATCGAAACCGTTTAGCACTGGGTGCAGGGCGAAGACTCAGCAAGAGAGTTTCAATCGACCTTTTCTACGTCCACCAGAACGACGGATATTCCCACCCGGGCGATCTGAACGGGGTAGGGATGACCCTCAAGACTCGCTTTTAGTGGAGAGGAGGCGGGTGATTAACGATCGGGGGTGCGAATGAGGCCACCCTGTTCAACTTGCCGCAGGGAAGCCCGGGATGGAGTGGGCATCACTGCGGCAAGTCATGGGTCTCTCTTCCGACTCGCGGGACTAATCATGAATCAGTCGCACTGGAATCGGAGAACCGCCACTGACAACGATGGGGCCGCCTCCGCCCGAAGTGCCCGAACCGGAGCCGCCTCCGCCACATGAGGTCACGTTCATCACCGTCCCGTAAACAGTCCCTTGAGGGGACCCCTCCGAATGGATAAACACTTGCAGGAACCCAACGATATTAACACTGGGGTTCTGGCCGGACTGCAAGGGTGTGCCGTCCCAGATGGGCAAGGCAACGACGGAGTCCGAGCTTTGAGAGGGGACGTTGGCGCCCGCATTCAGGTAAGGGTTGTTCGGACCGGCAGTGATGCTGAGGTCCGTCATGATGGCAGGCGGCGGGCCCGCGCAAGGGTTGCTGATGCCCCCCATACGGTCCTGGCCGCAGTTGCTGGAAAAGCTGTTGCCCGACTGATGGATGAGGCAGTCCACACCCTGCCGGGTTGGGCCCACCATGTTGCCGGCCGTGGATGCAAGCGTAATGTTGTTGCTGCCGCAGACAATCGGATTGTTGTTGCAGCATTCGATGTTGGTCCGGTAAACGGCCGCGCTGCCCACTCCTCCGCCGCCGGTAGAGGTCCCGGCGCATGCGGGACATTCCGTAGCAAACTGGGTGGTGTTGGGAATATACGCGGCATAGTACTGGCCCGGAGCTGCCGCGCCACCCGGCGAGCCCGGCTTCAGCGTAAAAGCCTCTCCGATCGGTCCAGCTGGAGCCTGGACTGCGCCGCGAGTCAAGGTAGACGAAATGCCACCCCCTTGCACGTTGACAAAACTTCCAACACCACTGCCACAGAGCGGGTTGGCGGTGCCCGAGGTATTACCGGGATCGCAATTCGGCACCAGCCAGGGCTTCACGCATCTTGATCCCACCTGCGGTCCTGATCCGTTCGAGGAATAGGCTTCCGCCACGGCCTTGGCGGAAACATTAGCAGTGTTGATGCCAAAGATCTTGACGAAAAATGTCGGCATGGGATTGTTGTGGGACGAATCCCGCGAGGCGATGACCTGGACTTGCGGATCGTTGACGCTGGTGGACGGAAAGGTGATGTCCGCGTCCCCGATGGCGGGAGATAATCCGGCCACAAGGTTCAGATTCCCGACAGCTTCAGCCTGCTGCCTCGCACCGGCCTGGCAGGCCGAACTGATGGAACCGCTGCCTCCGTTGACACAAGTATAATCGTTGGCAAGATACTGGGCCCCTGCCAGGGCCGCTGAATCAGCGGCGCGTTGGGCCTGGCTTCGTCCTACGTAAAGAGATGCAAGGTCAATACCGAGTCCAGCCATTCCAAGAACAAAAACCATTGAAACGGCAATGATCAGGATGCTGACTCCCCGATCATCATGGCGATTACTTCTGGCGTGATTTTTCGACGACATGGTTTGCTTCCCCCCCTGCTAATTTCCCTCAACAGTTGCCCCTGTCGCGCGGCGCAACGCGTCGGTGCAACCATCGGTCAAGCGCGTCAAAGTTTAAATGCCCTGAATCCCCAGTCTGGACCCCGCTTTCGGTACCCCTGCCCGTCCGCGTGCTGTGGTTGAACCCATCATGTATCAAACTGTCCGGATCGCACAAGACCACAGTTAACTAATGCAAGACTGGCCAAGAAAAGGTGCGTCATTAACTCATTGGTCATAAGAGCCTGTCAATCGACGCCCGGTGCACCGGATCGCGTTCCTCATCGTCAAGGCCACGGCCCTTCGGGCGTCCTGCGTCGTAAACTTCAGGTCAATACCAAAGCAACCCTGATTCCAAAGCGCAGCCTCAGACAAACCCGCCTGTCCGCATTACTCCTTATTTCACCTACTGGGAAATCGACCTGGTGTCTTGAAGCTTCCAGGTTGAAACACACCCCGGCCTGCCTGACCAAAGCTTCCCCAGACAGGCGCCAAAAATCTTTATAACTTACTATTTTATAATAGGTTACAGCAATCCAGCCTATGCCGGAACTGGAGCATATGGAAAGCTGCGAAGGAGAGCGCCGGGATGAGAATAAGACGCGCGGGTCCGGCGGCTGGAAATGGGCCTCTGGAAGGCTTTTTAATTATTAAAAATTCTGCAAAAATGGCGTCAAATCGCGGCGATAATCAGTGCAATCCCGCGGGTTTGCCATGGAAAACCGGGCGCCCTAACGCAGCGGGTTGCGTCCGAACTGAAAACAAATGCATGCAAAACATTTCACATTAACTGATTTGCAAACCCTGGCCGGCAGGCGATGAAGGCCTATTCCCTGCCCTTTCAACTGCGGCTACTCCGGGTTTCGGAGGCGTAAAGCTCCTGCGATCCAGGAAGCAATCCCCCATTCGATCAACCCGGCGATGAATCCGACAACAATGACTTCAACGGCCAGGAACCTGAGAAGGTAAATCAAGGGATGGCCCTGAGCACTGCTATAAAAATGGGTCTTCATGAAAGGAAAGGCCGCGCTCATCAACACCGCCACAAAAATCCAGGAACGCCAGGCCCACCCGAGCACCAGGGCGGGAATCAGGAGCTTGCGGGGCGAGGAAAGACCTGCCAGGTTTCCAACGCCGCCGAGGAACAGTCCGCAGAGCAGGAAGGCGACCGTCGAGCTCCACGCCGAAGATACAACCGGGGCCATGCCCATGGCCTCAGACCAGAAGCGGATGACCACCAGTGCCCCCAGTACGGCTCCGGGGCCCACGGTAACCGGCCAGCGCCAGAGCACCAGCATGGCGGCCATCAGGACCAGCACGACAATGGCAATAGGAGCAATCTCTACGATATGCTCGAGAACGTGGCGCATCAGGTGTCCCCAGTTTCCCCAGTCCTGGGGCACGGCAAAATGGCTCCTCTCCAGATGCAGCCCGCCGGAGATGATGGTGAACAAGATCACCCAGCCCTGTGTCCAGGCGGCCAGCAGAACCCCGGGCAGAATAATCTGCCAGGATTTGCGCACACCGCGCAGCGGGGCCACGGCTCCCATGTAAATGGCCACCAGGTAGACGGCCCCGGTGCTGGAGAAATACTGAGTCAGCTGGTGCGACATCCCCAGGAGCTCCAACACGAATCGAACAACGATCAGCAGGGCGATGAACGCGAACGGGCCCGCGAGCCAGGAACGGTAACGGAGTCTGGATGGGTTTTGTGCGGCAACGTCGGCCATGGGGAAACCTCCTTCAAGTCCGGAACAGATTTGATGGGTCCTCAGGCAAAAAGCGTGTTGCGGACATTCTAACCCTGAACGCCGAAAAGTCGAGGCAGGAAATCAAGGGGACAGGCCGGAGAGAAACTTCTTCACCGCCTGCTCGTAAAGCTCGTGTCCGGAGGTAAATGCCTCTCCGTGGCGGTGGCCGGGGACCACAAGGATGGCTTTCTGCGGGCTGGTTGAATGGGAATAAAGCTCCCGCGCCACCGCAGGCGTAATGCGCCGGTCGCCCTCGACGGCGATGAAGAGGATAGGGCGGGGGTTGATGCGTTCAACGGCTTTCCTCAGATCAAAATCCGAAGGCCGGAAGCCGCCGCGCCAGGCGGCCCAGTAAAGGGCTTCATCCACAATCGGGAAAGCGGGAAGATGGAAAAACATGCGGGCATGGTGCACGATGGTGTGCCGGAAAGAAAGGAAAGAGCTGTCAGAGATTACCGCGGCGACGTCGGGCGAGTCAGAGGCGGCCATCAGTGACGCTGAAGCGCCCATCGAAATGCCCCACAGGACAATGGGCCGCGCGGCCTTCTCACGCTCCAGCGCGTAATGGACCGCCGCAATGGCGTCAAGCCGCTCCTGGTATCCCAGCGTCCCTATCTTTCCGCCGCTCTCGCCCGAGTGGCGAAAATCAAAGAGCAGGCCGTTGTAACCCAGGCTGCGGCCAAAAACCTCCATGGGAAGCATTTCAATCCGGGTGCGGTTGAGCCCATGGCAGTAAACGATGGTGCCGCGGGCATCAGGCCCGGCCGGAACGTACCAGCCCTTCAGCAGAATGCCGTCCGAGGAATGGAATTCGATGGACTGATATGGAAGGCCGTAGGACTGCGGCGTCTTGCCGTCATTCCGGTCGTGAAAGTGGAACCTTCTGGTAGTGATGATGCCCGCCATAAACCACGGCACCACGACAAGGAAGAAGAGAGCCACCAGCGCCAGGAGAACCAGAAGAATGTTTCGGACGATTTTTCGCTTCGACACAGTCACCTTCTGTTCCGCCGGCTGCCGTTCCCGCCGGTCCGTTTATGGGATCACGATCGCGCGTCCTGTGGCGCCGTTCGGGGTTCGACAATGTAGGTGGCAAGCAGTATGGCCACGATGCCTGTCATCACCGCGCACAGGGTCGTCACAGCAAGATAGCCGTGGCGTTCGTAAATGGCCCCGCCGGCCAGGACCACCAGCCCGATTCCCATCTGTGAAAAGACGTTGCGGAGAGCAATGAAAGATCCACGCTCGGCCGTCGGAACCAGTCCCGTCATCAGCGCGGCCAGCGGCCCCTGGCGGGAAGCGGCGCCCAGGCTGGTGAGAGCAAAGACAATCAGCAGGCCGGCGCCCCACGGGAAAAACGGAACCAGCGCCATCGAAAGCGCCAGTAGAACGTTGCCCGCAATCGATACCGGCCGCTTTCCCCAGCGGTCTGAGAGGATGCCGGCCAGGGGCGCGCCGATCAGCGCCACCAGTCCCCCCAGCATAAAGACCCAGCCAATGGTCCGGGTGGTAACGCCGAACGACGAATTCAGCCACTGGCCAATGTAATAGAGAAAGCCATAAAGCCCGCCCGAGACCAGGAAGGCAATCACCAGGCCGGCCCTGGTGTCGCGGCGGCGGAAGAACGACCGGCAGGCCCGGGACGTGGCCCTCCACTTTTCCAGGGTGGGAGTGGCTTCCCGCCGGTCGCGCGGGAGCCGCAGTGAAAACAAGGCGACGAAGACGGCCAGAACCGCAAAGAAATAAAACGTGTTGCGCCACCCCAGACGGTCCGCCACCTGGGCGGCCAGGGGCACTCCCAGAATGGGTGCGGCAAAGTAAGCGGTCGAGATCCAGCTGAGAGCGCGGCCCCGGATGGCATAATCAAAATAGTCGCCGGCAAATGCGATGGAACAGGTTGAAATGGCTCCGGCGCCGAGACCGGTGAAACCGCGGGCCACCGTCAGGTCCAGGAAGCTCCCGGCATGCGCGGACATCCACGACGCGCAACCAAACACGACAGCCCCGGCAACCAGGAAAGGCTTGCGGCCGTAGTGGTCTGAAATAATCCCCGTCACCAGGGAAGCCAGAGCCGCCGCCGAGGAATAGAAAACGGCCAGGAATCCTGCCTGTTCAACGGTGATGTGGAGAGAATCGATCAGCAGAGGAAGCAGCGCGGGAATGGTCTGGTTGTCCGCCAGCCCCAGAAACAGCAGAAAAAAAAGAATGCTGATGATCAGAAAGTTCACCCGTCGTCCTCGCAAAGTGGCAACCGACAGGCTCTCAGGCCTTCAGGAGTGTCAAGGTGTTCTTTTTTCCGGAGCCTTCACGCCGCCCCGCTCCGGGGGACTCTTCCTGCCTGCTCTATTCGAAATGATGGAGATCCAGGTGGGTCGCAGCCTTGTCGGTCATGTCAACGACAGCGGCAGCGCCGATTCCAACGGCCACAACGATGGCGTCCGAAATTTCTTCCTTGGTGGCTCCCAGTTGCAGGGCCTTCTTGATGTGGCCCCTGGTGCAACCTTCACACTTGGCCACCAGCGAGCACCCAATGGCGATCAACTCCTTGGTTTTGGAGTCGAGCGTGGTGGTGGTGTAATAGGTCTCCTTATAGAAATTCTTATAGATGTTGCGAAAGCGGGGCTCAATCATGCTCATTGAGCTGGGAGTCGTTTTCATTTTGTCGGAGTCACGTTTAGCCATCAACTTTCCTCGGACATTTGGATTTGCGGGCAAGGAAACCAGCGCCCTGACCGATCAGCCGCTTGCATTCGCCATGGGCCGAAGCGGGTATAGAAATCGACGTGCAAAAGCTTGATGTTAACACAGATTGACGGCTGAAGCAGTCGGGAGAATCTGTGACGGGTTCAGGAAAAACGACTCGGGAAGAAAACCATTCGGAAAGCGGAACCGGGCATCAGGTTCAGGATGGACTTGGCAGTTCGAAGCCGGGAGAAAAGGAGAAATCAAATAGATTGAGCTTCGATCTGCCCTACGGATCAACCGGGGCCGCTGCAATTGAAACCGCCTCTTCAGCCGCCACCACCTCCGGCAATTCAAAACGGACGGTGGTTCCCTTCCCGGGTTCGCTTTCGACCTTCATGGAAAACTCCTGGCCATAAAGCACCTTCAGGCGTTCCTGGACGTTCATCATTCCAATGCCGGAAGCGTAGACTTCCGGGAGCCGGTTTTTGGGAATTCCCAGGCCGTCGTCACTGACCTGGATGGCAATCCTTCCGTTGGCGCGGGTGGCGCGCAGGGTAATGGTTCCCCCTTCGATTTTCGGACCGATCCCGTGGCGAATGGCGTTTTCAACCAGTGGCTGCAGGATCATGGTGGGCACCATCACGTCCAGCGCGTCGGCATCGATTTCCTCGACCACCCGAAGCTTGTCGCGCCCGAAACGCACGACCTCAATGTCCAGGTAATCGGCGATGAAGTCGAGCTCCTGCCGCAGGGGGGCAAAGTGGGTCTGCGTCTTGAGCCTCCGCCGCAGGATGTTGGAGAGTTTCACCAGCACCTTGCGTGCGGTGCCTGGGTCCAGCCGGATCAGCGAGGAGACGGTATTGAGCGTGTTGAAGAGAAAATGCGGGTTGATCTGGCTGATCAGACTGTCCATGCGGGCCTGGATGAGGCTCCGCTCCTTCTCTTCCAGTTTCCGCTCAATGCGGGTGTTGTTCCAGATGCGTAAGGGAAGGGCCACGGCGATAGCCGTGGCAAAAAGGATCAGGATTTCCGTCCACAAACCCGACGGATTCAGGAAGAAGAGGTTGCCGTTGGAAATCCGTCCGACCTCGATCCGCGACAATTCCAGGGCCACGCAAACCAGAAAGAACAGGACCTGCCAGTCCATGGAAGGCTGCTTGAACCGCTGCTTGATGGAGCGATAAAGACTGAGGTCAATGAAAGGGGAGAATTTCCAGACCTCCTCCTTGTTGGGACAGAGCCAGCGGGCCGAGCCGGCCACCACCGCGTAGAGAACGGCCATCGGAACGGCCAGGAGTTCATGCCGGGTTGGAAGGATTCCCACCGGGAAGGCAAACACGACATGGGGGATGAGGACCGCCGGCAGGCTGACCATCATGCCCACCACGAGCCCCACCATGGTCCCGCCCAGCAGGCCCCCAATCACCGTGATCTCAAGGCTCAGGTCGGCGCCCTGATAGCCGGCCACCAGGCGCGTGAGGACGCCCAGCATGAAAGGCACGCCAAGAAATGCCGCGAAAAGGAGCTTTTGTTTGGGAGTACGGATTTCAACCAGCAGCAGGCGGCGAAACTTGTCAAACCGGGCAATAATGCTGGCCAATGAGGCGATGACGCCCAGCTTGATGAGCAACGTGACGAGAACAAGCCCGGAGGTGCTGGTTACAGTGGGATGCATGGACAATCCCCGGGACCCATCCGGACAGCGCCGGGCGAGCCACCCCCCACCATGCGGACAATTTCAAGCCGGTCGCCGTTCTCCAGCTGAGCCTCGTTCCAGTCTGCTCTTTTCACAACTTCCAGATTGCGCTCGATGGCGACACGATCGGCAGGAAGCTCCAGCCACTCGACCAGGCCTGCCAGGCTGAGGCCGTCAGGAACTTCGCGTTGCTCGCCGTTCAATTGCAGGGTCATAGATGTCCGGGCGGATCCGAGAGTGAAGCCGGCACCGACGGCGGACTGATCTCGCCCGCGCGAATCCGTTGAATCACCTGCCGGTGCTGGCCTTCCAGCAGTTGCATGAACCGCTGCTCATGGCCTTCGTCTGCGATGGATAAGTCGGGGTGCGACGTCTTCAGCGAATGGATAACCGCACCTTTGACGTACACGGCGGTTTCGATGTCCGCTTCTTTCCGGACCTCAGTCTGAATGTGAAAACGCGTTCCTTCAAAGTCGATTTCGGTGTTAAAACCACTCACCATGCTTCGGACCCTCGAAGCACCCCGCGATTTCCTGCCAGCCCAAACTTACAAAAATAGTAACGGCGCAAGCGTTGCAAGGCAACAGAAAACTCAAAGCCCCGCGTCGCAGGCAGTCCGAAAGGGGCCAGCATTGCTGGAGCTTGAAGTGGAATAAACTCCGAGGGTGCCGGGCGTTGGACGCGCGCGACCGCGCTCAACGCCAGCACTACAACCATTTCCGGCTCTTCCAGAGGCAGGAAGGGAGGCCGAAGCCTCCCACCTTCTGCGTAACCGTGCAGGATTACCGAACTTTAACGAAAATGATCGCCAGCGTGTAAAGAGCCAACGATTCAATAAAGATCAGGGCCAGAATCAGGAAGAGCTGGATTCCGGGCCGGGCGCCGGGATTTCGAGCCAGACCTTCGCAGGCTCCGGCAGCAGCCTTACCCTGGCCCAGTCCGCAGAGGCCGGAAGCGATGGCCATCGCAAAACCTGAAGTAATGGCCACCCAGTTCGTGGCGCTCCCGCCTCCACCTGCAGCCGCCGCTCCTTGAGCACCAAACAGCGGAGCCGTCAGCAACAAACCCGCTATCGAGGTGCAAAAGATCACAATCTTTCGCATCATCTTTCCTCCTTAACATTAGCCCCACCTTACACAGGGAGGCTCTAACAATAAAATTCCGCCAGCCGTTTTCCCCGCTGCCAAATTGCGGGGGAACCGCGCAGGCGGCAGTTCCGGCGCTCGGCTGCGGCCAAGCGTACTTTCCTGCCTCCGATGGCGCCAAACCTTATCCAAGCCGGCCCGGTCAGGAGCACAGCCTACTTCCCATCCCCGGCAGCAAACCGGACGACCCGCGCGGCCCCAGGCTTCCATCCAGAAGCGTGTTCCGCACTCTACCGGGATGGCCGTCAAAAACAGATCCCCATCAGCGGACTAATGTTCCTCTGCCGTTGACAGGCTGATGTAAAGAGCCGGCAGAATCATGAAAACATAGGCCTGAAGGAACGACTCAAAAATGTGCAAGGCCATGAAAATGGCCGGGATCGCAATCGGAATCAACCCCGTAAAAACACCCTCCAGAATTCCGCCCACCAGCATGTTGGCCCACAAACGAACGCTGAGCGAAAGCATCCGCAGAACGTTGCTGAGGATCTCCGTAGGGAACATGATGATGGCAATGCCCATCATAGGTCCGCAAAGGTGCCGGAGATAACCCAGGATGCCATGCCGCCGAAGTCCCTGAAAATTGTAATGGATAAAGACCAGAACCGCGCAACCGAGAGGCACCTGAATGCTGGCGGTGGGGGTTACAAACGTCGGGATCAGCCCCAGGATATTACAGATGACGATAAAGAGCCCCAGCGTTCCGATGAGGGGAACGTAGCGGCGGGCGCCGTGGCCGATCATTTCATCAACCAGATTCTGGGTGAATTCCAGAAAGATTTCCATGGCATGCTGGAGTTTGCCCGGGTTTTCCACCGACAACTGCCGGCGCAAAAAGATGGCGCCTATCACGATGAGCAGAAGCACCAGGATTTCTCCGCCAACGTAATCCGGAATGGGATAATGCGGATTCGCAGGCGGGAAACCGGCCATGGACATCAGGGTGGTTACCAGCCCGCCCAGCAGGTTGTTCAACAGCTTTGCAAACCAGAAATGTTGTTCAACAGGCACTCAGAAAATCTCCATGAACAAAGATTCTTGCACGCCGGGTTCGGAACCCGGCGGCTGCAGCAAAAAACTTCTCAGGTGGCCTTCGAATGGCGCAACGCCGAACCGACCTGAAACACCGACTCCGCCAGCGCCGCGGCCATGGGAACGAACAAGCCCGCTACCACGGCTTCAATCGGCAGCCAGTTCTCGCGGTAAAACACAAAAATTACGACAATCGCCAGCGGATAGCGGACCAGCAACTTGCCGAGCATCATGCTGGACGGCCTCACCCGGCCGGCATTCATCAGGCTGACAACCGCTTTGTGCAGCCAGGAATATCCCACCATGGCGATTGCGGCGCCCAGGCCAAACCCGCCGGCCGCGCGGCCGCCCACGGCGAACAACGCCACCAGGGTCCCGGCAACCGCGAAGCCCGCCATCCAGCGCGGCAGTCTCGCCTCAGCGCTTTCCAGCGTGGCCTGATCAATTGTCCCGATCCACACGTTTTTCCGTCCGGGTCAAAATCTGGTAGATCTCGACGATTCCGCCGATTGCACCGCCTATTCCACCTATAATACTCAAAATCGGATAGGTGTGCAGATGCTGATCGAGAAACCAGCCTAACAGGACGCCTCCTACAACGGCGCCGGGAATGATGAAACCCAGACTCGAGTAGAACGCTGCCTGTGCCCAGATGCTCCCGGAATTTGGTTTTTGTGGGAAAGCCATTCCCACGCCTCAATCAGAGAAACCAACCGGCCAGCCTGTACAACGCCACGTGAAAACGCCACGGAACGCTTTTCAAAATCTGCCACTCCGGGCGGGGCTTCAAAACCGCCCACCGCTTCCAAGGCTCACCACCATCGGCGCCCTTCGAGAGGGCCCTTTTCATCGACATTCTTACAGTAATGTCCTGAATTCAGAACTTAAAGGCAGCGATCCTGTCCGTGACAACCAAGCTTTATAGAATATAATGAATCGGCCCGATCAGCGAAGTAAAAAATGAGGCGGCTTGCCGGAATTCGACCCGGCGGGACGCGCCTTTTCCTCACCCCGGCCTATTCCGACTCCTTTGAGGCGTTGAAAATCCCTTCCAGGCCGTCGGCCGACTTGACGTGAACGTCGCGCTGCGGGAATGGAATCTGCACGCCTTCCTGCCGGAAAGCCGCGTCAATGGCGTAATTCAGCTGGCTCCGGAGCAGGAAATGTTTGATCGGTTCATTGGTCCATACCAGCAGTTCCATGTTCAGCGAGGAGTTCCCGAATTCAATAAACCGGACCTCCGGGGCCGGCTGCTTCAGGATGCCTTCCGTCTCAGCCGCTACACTGAGCAGCGTCCGGTTCACGGTTTCCAGGTTTGAACCGTAGGCCACGCCCACGGGAACGTGGATCCGGACATTGGGATCGCCAATAGACCAGTTGATAACTTTCTTATTGATAAACTCGGAGTTGGGCACGATCACGGAAATGTTGTCGTTGGTTTGAATAAGGGTGGAGCGGAAATTGACCGCGCGGACGTTGCCTTCCACGCCTTCCAGGCTGACGCGGTCGTGGACGCGGATGGGCCTCTCCACCAGCAGCACCAGGCCGCAGACAAGATTGGCCACAATGTTCTGCAGGCCAAAGCCAATGCCGAGGCCAAGCGCGCCGGCCACAACGGCGATGGCGGTCAGATTGATGTTGAGAACCTTCAGGGCAACCAGTAAGCCAATCACCCAGAGGGCGTATTGAGTGAGGGAGGCAACCGCGTATTGCGCCCCCGCCTCCACCGGCAGCCGGCGCAGGAAGTAAAGTTCCAGCAGGCTCCTGACTTTGCGGGCCACCACAGCGGTGATAAAGAGGATCAGGACAAAAGCAATCAGGATGAAAGGAGTGATGGACTGCCCGCTCATACTGAAAAGCGGGTAGCGAAGGATTTTCTCTACATGGATGAGGACGTCCATACCTTAAATCCCGCAAGACCGGAAGCGACTTCGAGTTTGTCGAAAACCCCCAGGACCGGGGCAGAATCTCCGCAAAGCTGCCGGCAGCCTGAGCACCATGGTTGCAACCCACGCTGCTACAAGATTTTACCGGAATATCTGTACCTTTGCGGGGATTTTTGCACTCCCGAGCCCGCCATGCCCGGCAAAACCTTCGCCCGGACAGGAACTGCGGGCCGTTCGGGACAGGAAGCCGCAACGTCAGGGGAAGCGGCAACACCTGGAATGGCGTTCGATCACAGAAGCGGCACACGCCAAAATGTGACGGACGCACTTGACTCTCACCGCCTTAAAGGGTATCAGTTGCATATCCTTTTGCTTCGAGGTGACAACTATGGTGTGGGTTCTGGTGTTGCTCATGATGATCGTTTCACCCCTGGCCGCGCAAACCAATGGGAAGTTGCATGTCATTGCTTTCGGCGCCCATCCCGACGACTGCGATGGCAAAGCCGGCGGGCTTGCAGCCAAGTACGCTGCACATGGGGACCTGGTCAAGTTTGTGTCGCTCACCAACGGCGATGCCGGCCATTTTTCCGAAGGCGGAGGTGTGCTGGCCAAGCGCCGCCGCGCGGAAGCGAAAGAGGCAGGCAGACGCATCGGAATCGTTTACGACGTGCTCGACAATCATGACGGAGAACTCGAGCCCACGCTGGCGGTACGCCGCCAGGTAATCCGGGAGATCCGCGAATGGCACGCTGACATTGTCCTGTCACCCCGCCCCAATGATTACCATCCCGACCACAGGAACACGGGAGTCGTGGTGCAGGATGCCGCCTACATGGTGACCGTGCCCAACATCGTCACCGATGTCCCGGCCCTGCGCAAGAACCCGGTCTTTCTTTATTACTCGGACCGCTTCGAGCGGCCGCAGCCTTTCCGGCCTGACGTCGTGGTCTCCATTGACGACGTCTATGACAAGAAGATCGACATGCTGGATGCGATGGTCTCACAGGTTTACGAGTGGCTGCCCTGGCACGCCGGGAAACTAAGCGAGGTGCCCAAAGACCCCGCGGCACGCAAGCAGTGGCTTCGCAGCCAGCGTCCCGACCGGGTCCCGGAAGCATGGAAGGCATCGCTGAAAAAGTGGTATGGCGCGCAAGCGGATTCCATCCAGCACGCCGAAGCCTTCGAAATTACAGAATACGGCAGCCAGCCCAGCGACGCCGAGATTCGCAGGCTGTTTCCTTTCTTCCCGAAACAATGAAGCAGGCATGGCCGGTGCACAACGCATTGCGCACCGGCCGTCTTTCTGCTAAATGAGAGTGAGGCAAGAAACCGCCAAGCTCTGAGGAGGCAAGCTTATGGCCCGTCTGGCTGCAATTCGATCGGCTGAGCCCTGGATGCGTTCCGTGCTGAGAATCGTTGTGGGTTTCACTTTTTCCATGCACGGGTTTCAAAAGCTTTTCGGCATGTTCGGCCACCGGCAAGCTGACCTGCTCTCGCTGTTCGGACTGGCCGGGGTGCTGGAATGTTTCGGTGGCGTTCTGCTGCTTCTTGGACTCTTCACGGTCCCCGTGGCCTTCATCCTGTCAGGCGAGATGGCCGTGGCTTACTTTAGGTCCCACTTCCCAAGAGGCTTCCTGCCTATCCAGAACGGAGGTGAACTGGCGGTGGTTTACTGCTTCGTCTTCCTTTATCTGTTTGTGGCCGGGGGCGGGTCGTTGAGCCTCGATCGATTGATTCGCAAGAAGACCTAGCCGGCCATCGGAATGCAATCAGGGCCGCAGAGGGTTGGAGACGCTTAACACGTGCGGTTCATTTGGCCACAAGAGGTTTGCGGCTTAGGGTGGTTCCGGCCTCGCCGGGATCGACGTGAAACGAGTTGAAACCTTGAAGGATCAGGGAGAGGATGCGGCCTGCTGGTTCTTATGAGCATCGGCCATCACGGCCTTTCGCGTGGCCGTCAGCATGTCGTTCACGGCCTCGCGGGCGATCTTGTGGATCAAAGGCCTGGCAAACCAGGCCACCAGAAAAGGGATATCGCGGGAGAGGGCGATGGATTCCCACTCGACAATCACGCCATTGTCGCGCTGCTGGTAACGCCAGTAGGAGTTGATGCGCCAGAGGTAGCCGCTGTCATTCCCCACCGGTTCCAGGTTCTCGTTGGGCGTTCCGGCGTTATCCACCTGCTGGATACGGGTTGAAACGCTCCGGCTGTATCCGCTGTCTTTGCCGATCGGTGTGAAATGGATGTGATACCACGTATCCAGGGTGACCGTCACGATGCTCTGTTTCTGGAGGCGCAGATAAACCTTGTAGTCATCTTTGTCTTCCCGGCTGACCAGCCGTGAACGGATGACCTCGGGCTTGTAAATGTTCGTGAAATTGTCGTAGTCCCGCAGCACGTCCAGCGCCGAGTTTACTGACTTTCCTGGAATGAAAACATCCCCAACCCAGTGGTGGATCATGCCGTCAGGGATGTCAATGGGATTTCCTTTGGCGTCGCGCGTGCTCACCCGCTGGACGCGTACCCCGCCCTGCTTGAGCTCTGCCATCGCGGCTTCATAATCCGGCTTGGGCAGGGATTCGATATAGAGAAAGTTGTCCGGATGGCTCTCATCGCGCTTCATGCGCGCCTCAGCCGCTGCAACGTAGCGATGAAAGGCCTGCAGCGTCTTCGGCCTCAAATCCGCCGCAGCAAGATCAGACGAGCCGATCGCATGCAGTCCAATCGCTGCAAACAACAATACGTGAACCAGCCCCCATAACGAACGCCCCGGTGTCCGTTTCATGCCCATGATCATATTAATCAATGTTAGCATGCGCAGGCAGTCAGCAACGAAATGCCCCGGCAGAGTTCCGCCTTCAGGCAGGTCCGGAGAGACCGATTCTTTTCGGATGACCCAAAACATCCCGCGTGAAAAAACGCGAGGGCCGCAACTCATAGAACAAATGTGACATCCAAACCCTTAGACGGAACAAACCAGACAGGGGGCCTTCACATGCCAATGAAGCGAAATCTTATTCTTGCAATGTTAACCGCCGCGGCTTTTTCACTGGGATTGCTGGCAGCCCAGGCCACGAGTCAAAAGAATATGAACGACTGGTCATACTCCAAAGTGAAAAAAATGATGTCCCATCCCCAGACGGCTAAGGAAGTGGGGATGATGGCCAAGAAGAATGGCGTGATGCTGATGGGAGGCATGTCCATGGGCGGGACGCCCGTCACCATGAAAGGCGAGTTGACGGGCGCGAACTGCTATCTATCCACTGGTGACCATGGCCATGAGCACGCCCTATGTGCGAAAGCTTGTGTCTCGCATGGAGGACCTATTGTTTTTCTCGGGAGCAATGGGACCACCTATCTGGTGCTGCCGCCCAAAGACGGTGCGCACTATCCCATGCAGGTCTTGAACGATCTGGGCAGGCCGGGCGTTACCGTGCACGCGCATGAGATCGACTCGCACGGAATCAAGGCGCTGTCGGTGGATTCAGTACAGGGGTAACCAGGAAGCGTCCCGCATTCGAGGGCCGGACTGCCAGGCGCCGGCCCCT
>CAVSWQ010000028.1:0-168769 GCA_963731705.1 uncultured Acidobacteriota bacterium | reverse complement strand
TGGAAATGAACCGCCGTGCGTTCCTTTTTGGCGCTCCCGGCTCTGCCTGCCACGCTGGCTGCCGCAACCTCCCTGCCGGCCAACCGGAACGTCAAGTGGGCGCTCTCTGCCGGGTTGTGGTCGCACTATCCTCCCGGCCCCTTCACTGACATCCTCGATGTCATGAAAGAGACGGGCTTTGTCGGTGTCCGGCTGACCGGATTTCCGCACCTGCTTCAGCGCTATGGATTGACCGAAGCCCAAATGCAACGCGAGATGTCCAAGCGGAATCTTCACGCGGTCACGATCTCCTGGGGCGGGCCGCTTTGTGATCCGGCTCGGCGCCGGCAGGTCTTGGAAAGCGCCCGGACCGCCATGAAGTTTCTGGCCGATTTTGGCGCCAACCATCTGGTGGTATTCCCGCCGGGGCGCACGCAGCCGGGAGCCGATACCCCTGCCGCCTTTCGGGAGTTGTGCGCCCGGTGCAACCAGATCGGAGAGCTGGCGGGCGAGATGGGATTCACGGCGGGGCTGCACAATCATCTTGGCGAAATGGTTCAGAATCAAGATGAAGTTGACCGGTTTATGGCCATGACCGATCCTAAGCTCTTCGGCCTCTCTCCCGATACGGCCCACCTGTATCTTGCAGGCTGTGATGTCGTGAGCACTTTGAAGCGCTACAAGCACCGCATCCATTTCCTGGATTATAAGGATGCAAAGTGGACGACGCCTGCCAGGGACTGGGTGCTGCCCACCGGAAAGGTGCTGCCGAAAGATTCAGCCAGTGCGCGCTTTTTTGACAGCATCTACGACCTCGGCGACGGCGAAGTTGATTTCCCGGCGTGCCACCGCGTTTTGAAAAGTGTGAATTACCGTGGGTGGATTTGCGTTGACCTCGACACCGCGCGGAAGGGTCCGCTGGCTGACTACAAGCGGTGCGGCGCCTACGTGGTCAGGAAATTGGAGCCGATATACCTATGAAGCGCCGCGATTTTCTTGCTGGAGCTCTTGTGATGGCAGTGCCGAAACCCGCGCTCAAATATCGCATACTCGACCCTCACGTGCACGTCTGGGCGAATAGCCCGCGCTACCCCTGGGCCAGGGAAACAACCGAGCCGCCCAAAGACAATGAAACTCCGTCGATGCTTCTGGACTTGATGAAGGCCAACGGCGTTGCGCGGACGGTGCTGGTCCAGTTCATCGGCTATCGCTGGGACAATCGCTACACACTCGATTCCATGAGGAAACACAAGCCTTACTTTATGGCTGTCTGCCGCGTGAACCCCGTAGATCCCGCCGCGCCCGATCAACTTTCAAAGCTCACCGAACAGGGATTCCATGGCGTGCGGCTCAGTCCCTCCGCCGACGCCGGCGGCGATTGGATCAAGGGGCCTCTCATGCCGCCCCTCTGGAAGCGAGCCGAGTCGCTCAAAGTGCCGATGCAGATTTACGCGTCCATCACGCGAATGCCGGACCTGGTTCCTCTGATCGAACAATGTCCCGGGCTCGACGTGGTGATTGACCACATGGCCGAGTGCCCCATTGACCAGCCAGAAGCAACTGGAGAAGCTGATTGCGCTGGCGCGCTTTCCGCGGGTGTTTGTGAAAATCTCCCACACCTGGTCGATTTCCCGGCAGCCCTATCCCTGGCTGGATGCGCAGGAATACGTGAAGCGCCTCTATGCAGCTTACGGTCCCGAGCGGCTGATGTGGGGAACGGATTGGCCCGTCTGCAAAAAGTGGACCACCTACGAGAAGACTTTGGCCGTGGTCCGGGACGACATGAAGTTCCTCAACCAGAGAGACAAGAGCTGGATCCTCTCCAGAACCGTCCAGCGCGTCTGGCCGTTCCCTTGATCACGATGTACTGAGAGCCCACGCTCGATGCGGCCGGTGGTGGGCTATCGCGGCAGGTGGGGCAGACGCTCCAACGAGTCCGCTGTGCCCACCCTGATGCGTTACCGCAAGGCAGTTCTGCCTCAATCCCGTTCTACCCCCGACAACCTCGCTGATCGCGGACATTGAAAGCCTAGGTCTTTGCCAGTCCCTGGCGGCGTGAATGCCACGGCGATTTCGGGCTGACGCGGCACCTATCGTGAAAGCTATTTGCAGTCGATTATACAAGCAGCGGCTGGTTGACTCGTAGAGGGGAGGTGCACTTGAAGGTATGCACCCTTAGAGCCGAAGGAAAAGGCGTAATCCGCGGGCTGAAGGAACGGCCGGGATTTCGCCGCAAGGCGTGGGCAGGGCGCGGACTCAGAATCGCCACAGGCGATTCGGGGGCCGAACTCCTGGAATTTGCGCTGGTTGTTCCGATTCTCCTGATGCTGCTGCTCGGCATCGTCTGGATCGGCCGTGCCTACAACATCTACGCGACCATAACCCGGGCCGCACGAGAAGGCGCCCGCTATGCCGCGTTGCCAAGTTCCGTTTCGTCCGGGAACACTTTTGCAGACCTACCCGGCAGTTCGTGCTCGTCGGGCACCAACGCTTTCATTAATTATGTGGCGCCAGCGCTGACGGCGGGCAATCTCGATCCGAAAGCAGTCCTGAAATACTGCCAAAAGTCCGACTGGCTGGAAGATACCTTCCCGAAACAGTGTGGCGTGAGCGTCAGTTTCAGCTATCCGGTTGAGTTGAGAATTCCGTTTACGAGCCTTGACGCGACCACCATTGATATTCCGACTCAGGCGCAGATGCGCCTTGAGAACCAGCCTACAGGAGTCACCTGTCCATGATGAATTTGCGTGCGTGGACCCGGAATTCTTTTCGCGGGAAATCGCCGGGGTGCAGGGCGCGGAAATGGCGTAAGCCGAAGCTCCTTTTTCAAGCGGCTGCCGAAACAGAGGGATCGCAACTTCTGGAATTAGCTCTTTCACTGCCCATCCTGCTGGTCATTCTGGTCGGGATCGTGCAATTTGCCGGGGCTTTTAATCTGAAGCAGAAGATGGCCAATGCGGCAGGGGAGGGAGCGCGCATTATGATCTCCAATATCCTGGCCGGCAGCGGTTGCGCGGGTTCAAATTGCTCCGCGCAGGCCGCCGTGAAGGCTATTGCGAATTACATGACCAACGGAGGGGTAGACTCTTCCTGCATCGACCCGAGTTCGATGACGTCCTCGGGCGCCCAAACGTGGACGGCTACGTGTGGGAGCGGCATCCGTCTGACGATCAATCATCAGTATGTTTATACGCCATCGGGTGGAACCCCGGTGACGGGTACCCGGGTGACCGTCACATATCCTTACACCTGGTTCTTTAACGACATCATCAAGCTGCTCGTACCTAACGCCAGTCTCTCGCTGCCAACCACATTGACTGAGACGGCTGTCATGCAGAACATTGCGAATTGAGGGAATCCGATGCTGAGGCCAAAGATTGACTCCTTGAGGAAAGGTGAGACGGGCTCGGTTCTGTTGATTGTGGCCGCCGCCATGGTGGTTTTGCTGGGTGTATCAGCAATTGCCATCGACATGGCCAATTTGTATCTGGCGCGCGCGCAGGCGCAAAGGGCCGCGGATGCAGGGGCTCTGGCCGGCGCGAAGGCCTTCATCACCACCGGGTGTACGACGGGAGGGTGCACCTCAGGCGGCCTCCAGGAAACTCTGGGAAGACAACAAGCCGTGGCTGCCGGTGGCCAGAACTATATTGCCGGACAGCTTGCAAGCATTCAGGACAGTGATGTCACTTTCAGCTATCCCAACGCTCAGGAACCTCAAATTACTGTTGTTGCTCGAAGTACCGTGGCCACCTTCTTTGCCAAGATCTTTGGCATATTGAGCGCGAATGTAGGCGCCACGGCGACCGCCGAAGCTTATAATCCCGCGGGCGGAGGCGGTGTCACGCTTGGCCAGGCCTGCCTGAAGCCTTTTCTGCTCCCTAATTGTGACCCGACCCATACGTCGCCGACCAACGGTAGCTGTGCAACTTCAGGCCAGGGTTATTTTTTTGACTCCGGTACGGGCACCATCCAACACCCAAGTAGTTATCCCGCGGGGGTTATCGGCATGCCGTGGCAACTCCATAGTAACGCTGGCCCCAGCCAGTGGTATCTGGTGGGTTTTGGCGGTGCCCCCCCGAGCAGTGGCGCCGCATTGCGTACGCACATTGCGGAGTGCACGGCGGCTATTCTTTCCTGCGGGGATACGCTTACCACCGCCAACGGCAAGATCGTCGGACCGGTGAACCAGGGAACCAATGTGCTGATCCAGGCCAACGGCGACGGCCTTAACCAGGGGCAGGACTCGATTGATACGTCCATCGGACCTCCTTTTGCCATCACAGGAGGAGCCAACAACCCGAACTCCGCTCTGAGAGGAAAAGTTTTCTACGATTACAGCCAAAGTCCCTCGGTCGTTACGGTGCCGGTCTATAGCGGAAACAGTCTGCCGCCCGGTGGAACCACGGTTACGATTGATGGGTATATGCAGGTCTTTATTAAAGATGCCAATCATCAGGGTCAGGATGACTTTTTGGACGTGGTCATCCTGAATATCAGCAGCTGTGGGGGGGCATCGGGCGGCGGCGGCGGGGGAAGTGGTGGTCCCATCGTGGCCGCAGCAGGATCGCCGGTTCCGATCCGGCTGATAAGAACCAACTAAAGTGCTGGGGCAGGCCCGGGGTTTCATTCCTCCAAAACTCCTCGGGCTATCGCGGACTCCATTGACGAGCTTCGGACTTGGCACCACGCGAAGCCCGTGCTGCCCGGCCAGGCTTTGCCACAGGCGCACAAGGCACAACGCACCAACCCTGCGCCGCATGCCGGGCTCCCGGCGCCTTGCTGCTCCCCGCGCATCGGTTCCCAATCGAGGGCTGAGCAGGAAAAGTGAAGATAAAGCAAGAATGATTAAAACCAGTATCCCGGGGTAGACAGCTTTGTGCCGTGTGACCATCCTCCCCAGCGGACAAATTGGCTAGCAAGTGGTTCCTCTTCACGATAGAAAGACCCCTCCTGTCAAGTGAGATTGCAAGGACAGACTTTTCCCGCCGACTCTTGGGGACACTGGACAATATTGATCCTCCATTGGAGAATTCTGGACTCGGGGGCTGGCGCACTTTCGGATTTAGCAGTATCATTACGCTTTTCTTGCGGCTGGTTGCGGATCACGATTGCCAACAGGAGTTCGTTCCGGGGCTTTGAAGCAAAACAACCAGGAAATGAGAAATGCCGTTCAACAGCAATCCCTGAAATGCGCCCCGTCGCATTCTGCCGGAGCTGTTGACCGGCGCCAACACCACTCTGTGAGACGGTCCGAATGAATCTAACGATAAAGAGAATATCGGCGTCCGCCGCGATTTGGGGACCCCTGGCGTTTGTGCTGGCTGTTGTCATGATCGGCCTGATGGCGCGGCCGTCGTCGGCGCAGGAGAAGCATTTGCAGGCGACAAAGCGCCGCCGGAAGAGTTCTGCGATGAAGCCTTCGCCGGCGGTGGAACGCGGCAAGAAGGCCTACGATGGGAACTGTTCCTTCTGCCACGGCGAGGATGCCACGGGCGGGCGCGGTCCGGACCTGGTCCGCTCGGCGCTGGTGGCGCACGATAAGGCCGGAGACCAGATCGGCCCGGTCATCCTGAACGGCCGGCCCACCAAAGGCATGCCGCCCCTCCACCTGAGCGGCGCGCAGATTACCGACATCTCCGCGTTTCTTCACTTCCGGCAGGCGCAGAGTCTGGCGTCCGCGCACCTGCCCGCGAACTACGCTCTCAAGTGGATGCTGACCGGCAACGCCGCCGCCGGAAAGACATTCTTCAACGGAGCAGGGAAGTGCAAGGACTGCCATTCGCCCACCGGCGACCTGGCGCACGTTGCAACCAAGAACGCACCGCTGGACCTGGAATCGAAGATGCTTTATCCACGCGGCCAGGACCACAGGACGGTGACGGTGACGTTGCCTTCCGGCAAGACCGTCGAAGGTCCGCTCGATCATCTGGATGAGTTCACCGTGTCGCTGCACGACTCCGCGGGATGGTATCGCTCCTTCCCGCTCGATCAGGTCAAGGTGAGCGTTCATGATCCGCTGGCGGCGCATCGCCAGCTGCTCGACAAGCTGACCCAGGCGGACGTTCACAATCTCTTTGCCTATCTGGAAACTTTGAAATGAGGACGTTGTTGATGACACACCGTCGCACCACCCGCCCCGGAATTTTCAGGAGACTATCTCTCGATCGAATCGCTGCCTATGTTCTGACGGCGGCCTGCTGCCTGCTGCTTTCGGCAGCCGCGGTGCCGGCGCAGGGACTTCCTGCCAAAGCCCTGCTGGAGCCGCCCACCACCACCTGGCCCACTTATAACGGCGACTATTCCGGGCGCCGCTACAGCACGCTCGACCAGATCAACTCCTCGAACGTCCACTCGCTGGCGCTGAAGTGGCTTTTTGCCACCGGCACGCGGAGCATCAAATCCACTCCGCTGGAAGTGAACGGCATCCTCTATTTCACCGTGCCGGATAACGTCTGGGCCATTGACGCCCGCACGGGACGCGAGATCTGGCACTACTACCGCAAGTCCGAGGGCGACCACATCGGGAACCGCGGAGTCGGCATGTGGCATGACCGCCTCTACTTCACCACGCCCGATGCGCAGCTCGTGTGCCTCAACGCCAAAGACGGCAAGCCCATCTGGATTGTGAAGCTCGCCGACGCCGACCTCAAATACTTTGCCACCATGGCGCCGCTGGTGGTTCACAATCACGTGATTGTGGGCGTCTCCGGCGACGTCACGGACATTCCCGGGTTCCTCGATTCCATTGATCCGGAGACGGGCAAGCTGCAGTGGCGCTGGTGGGTTGAGCCGCACAAGGGCGAACCCGGCGCCGATTCCTGGCCCAACGCGGAAGCCATGCGGCACGGCGGCGGCATGACCTGGATGACCGGCACCTACGATCCGGAGCTCAACCTGCTTTACTGGGGCACGGGAAATCCCAATCCGGTGCTGGTGGGTTCGGCTCGGGAGGGCGCGAACCTTTATACCTGTTCGGTTGTGGCGCTCAATCCCGACACCGGCAAACTGGTTTGGTACTACCAGACCTCGCCGCACGATGTGCACGACTGGGACTCCGTGGAAACGCCGGTGCTGTTCGACGGCGAGTTCAACGGCAAGCCCATGCACCTGCTGGCCCAGGCCGCGCGCAACACCTTCTTCTTTCTGCTGGACCGCACCAACGGCAAGCATCTGCTGACCGCGCCCTACATCGACCAGACGTGGTCTTCTTCCTACGACGCCCAAGGCCATCCCATTCCCAAACCGCACATGGCGCCTTCGCCCGACGGCGCTCTGGTGGAGCCCGCAACGAACGGCGGCACCAACTGGATGGCCCCCAGCTTCGATCCCCAGACGGGTCTGTTCTACGTCACTGCCACCCGCACCTTCAGCATCTATTATCTGACCGCGCGCGGCAAAGCCGAAGGCTGGGGCGGGCGCGACCGCGGGCTCTGGGCGGATACGGCCACCCGGGCCATCGATTACAAGACGGGCAAGATTGCCTGGACCCACGAACTGGGCCGCGGCGGTTCCGCTGCCGGCAACCTCTCCACCGCCGGGCACCTGCTGTTTACGGCCGACAACGCCGGCAACCTGCTGGGGCTTGATTCGGCCACGGGCAAGACCTTGTGGCACCTGAGCGCCGGCGGGGACATGGCCAGTTCGCCCATGACCTACATGCTGGATGGCCGCCAGTACGTGGTGGTCGCTTCGCAAGACCGGCTGATGGCCTTCGGGCTGCCCGAGAAGCCCTCGGGGGCCGGGGTGGAGTCCGCCGAGCGCTGATCGCAAGCGCGGCAAACGGGCCGAATGTAATTTTTACACACTGTTTCAGAATTGGACAACTTTTCCAGAAGTTGCTCGCAGAGGCCGCATTACAATTAAATAAATACCTTATTATCAATAAGTTACAATTTTCTGAATTTTTGTCCCAAACGTCCCAAACGTCCCATTTGGGGCGATGAAAAGGCGAAATCTAGCCTACTTTGAGACGCTAGCTAAACTCGCAGGGCCTTCCGCTTTCCCCTGCCTTACAGCTTTACCCAGGACTCCTGATCGGCGGCTTCGCGGGCTTTCAGGCAGACGCGGGTAATGGAGAGCGAATCTTCCGCCGAAACCAGCGGTTCGCCCTGGCCGCGCATTGCCCCGACGAACTTTTCGAACAGGTCCACAGCGGGCGGCAATGTCATGTCGCCGGTCTTGCCCTTGGGACTGATCAAACTCACCCTCTCGCCCACCTCAAACGCTTCCAGGACGCCTTCACTTCCGGCCACGCGCAGCCTGGAATCGCCATGGGTCGCGGCATTAGGCGGCCGCAGGAAATCCAGGTGGCAGGTTGCGGTACCGCCGTTGGCCAGGCGAAAGACGAGCCCGGCGTGGTCTTCGCAGCCGGGGTAGTGGGGGTGGGCCTTATTGCCTTCCCAGGCGGCCACGCGGGCGTAATCCTGCCCGGTCACCCAGCGCATGTAATCGAGCGCGTGGATACCCACCCAGCCGATGGAGCCGCCATAGGTTTTTCGCTGTTTGTAATACCAGGGCCGCTCCTCTCCCCAGATGTACGATTTCTGCCCGGTCACCAGGATGGGTTCGCCCACGGCGCCCCCGCGCACGGCCTTGTGGGCCGCCTGGAAGATGGGCATGCCCCTCATGTCGAGCATGATGCTGTAATGGATTCCCGACTCGCGCACCGCCTGTTCCAGGCGCGCGAGGTCGTCCAGCGTGGTGGCCGCGGGCTTTTCAGAAAGCACGTTGATGCCGCGCCGCGCCGCCTCCATCGCCGCCCCGGCGTTCTGGTAAAACGGCAGGCAGACCGCCACCACGTCCAGGTCTGCCTTTCTCCAGCATTTCCTGGTAATCGCGCATAGACGCGCGTCTTTTTGGTCCAGGCGCGCTGCTTTTCGACCCACGCCGCGTTCTCGCCGGGCTCGCCTTTGGCGTAGGCCACCCACTCCACGTTTTTGAGGTGCGGAATGCTGTTGAGCATGATGCCAGAATGTCCGTCGCGCCCGATCAGCCCCGCCCGCACCACGCTGGTCTTTGTGATTGTGCGCCCGGGTGTGGCGTTCGCCGCAGCCATTGCCAGTGAGCCCGCCGCGGCCGATTGCAGAAACGTCCGGCGGTTGAGAGAAGAGGATTTGTTTTCCGTCGATGTGTTTTTCATATCAGGTGCAGTATTGTATCGCCGTTTGCGGGCAGAAGAGAGGAGGAAATTGGGAAGAGGGAGCGAATAGCGAGTAGCGAATAGCGAGTCGCGAGTAGGGAGTAGGGAGTAGGGAAAGGGCGCCGTGTGGCTGCCTGGCGGCGGGGAAAAGACAATTATGAATTGTGAATTATGAAGGATGAAAAATGCATTCGGGAGTGATGAGTTGGTAGCGCAGACCGCCGAACTTGCGGTCTGCGGGTTTCCTGGAAAAACTAAAGCCCTGCCCCCCTAAAGCTAACGTCGGTGCCCTTTCGCAAAAAAGCTGAGAGCGAGTAGCGCGAACCTCCGGTCTCGAGGTCCGCGGCTTGGAGTGCGAGAGCGTGCTCTCGCCTTGGAGTGCGGTAGCGCCAGCTACCGCCGTGGAATTAAAGAAGGTGGCGGCAAGCCGCCGCGGCTGGCGCCCCGTCATTCTGAACGCAGTGAAGAATCCCCGCATTTTGGTTCTTGATACAAATACCGGGTTCCTTCGCGTTGCTCAGGATGACGGCCGAGGGGGCTCAGGATGAGCGCGTCGCGCGGCCTGTGGTTCTTCTTTCAGACAATATCCACTGAGGCTTGCATCATACAGCGACGCGTCTTGGTAGCGCCGGCATCTTGCCGGCCTTGAGTAAAGTTGCCGCCGGGACGGCGGCGCTACCATTGCGAACCGTCACTATATTTTGCAAACATCGGTAAGAACCGCAGTCCGCAAGGGCCTGCGCTACAGCCCCAGGCCCGGAGGGCCGAAAGATTTTAGCCCACCGCGTGAGCCGTGGGATTCGATTGGCGTTAAAATCTTCCCCAGCCCCGGCAGGGGCGAAAGACACGGGCACCACGCGTGGCGCGTGGCTTGTTGAGAAAGGGCACGAGTTCACTCGTGCCGCAAGCGCCTGCCACAAGGCGGCTTCAGCCGCCGTGAGGCGCAGCCGTTCCGCAGTTGGGAATGCATGCGGCACGCGAGTTGAATTCATTTTCCCGGTGTTATACTGGGCGCGCGCACAAACCAGGATGGCGGATATGAACCTCAATAAGAATGTCTCGCTTCGCGAGAACGCAGATACTACAAGGCAAGCATCTGCGCCAGCCGCGACCAGGTATCTTTCTTGTGTCAATTATTGTAAGAAAGTGAACCAGATCCCGCCTCCTAACTGGTAGTGAGAAGGCGGGAAGGTACAGAGGGGTGGAAGGGTGTCTCCAGCGACTATTGACTGGTGCATGTTCGGACTTGGCATACTAGGGCTCGTGGGTATCGTGTGGCTTCATCGGGCGCGGAAGTCTACCCAGAGATCAGGGGGGGCTTCGGGGAGACGATATGCCCGAGGGTTTACGCTTTTTGTAGGCGGTGTGATGGGACTGGAGGGCCTCTTACAATTTAACGGGGCGGCCAAATGGCAGTCTCTGGCTCTGGGTTTCGCCGTCGGAGGAGTCTGCGGTGCGATGGCGGGCAAATGGTGGACTATAAGCCATCCCAGCGGTGAAGCGCCGGTTCGGCCATCAGGCGTCTCACAATGGCTGCTATCTTGGCGCTTTCAGGTGCTTACGTTTGCAGTTCTATTCTTGATCGCTGTGCTCCCACCCTTCGCACCTATTTTTTCGATCGTATCCCCTCGCAGCGATTTACAAGCAGGCATTCAAGAAGGGCTAGCGGGTCTCTTTTTGGTGTTTGGCATGGTCCTCACTTTGAGCGAAGCTGAGAGCGGGTAGATTCTCTCTTGAATGTAAAGAGAAATTTTTCTTTTAAGCATCAGGCGGCGGCCTCCGCGGCTGGCGCAGATATCGAATTTTGATGTCTGCGTTTCAGCGAAGCTGAACAGGGTAAGAATGGCGCGGTGTCATATCCGTCCCGATACTACGCCGAAAACGATCTTCACTTTTTGACGACGAGCGTCTACCGCCGTACGCAGATTTTCAATTCCGAGCGCTTCAAGCGCGGATTCGTAGCCACACTGGCAGAGTTGCGCGCCGAGTTGGGATTCCGGCTTCTCGGCTATGTCCTGATGCCGGAACATTTCCATCTGCTGCTGTGGCCCTCGGCGGACGCCAATCCTTCTCAAATCATGCAGAGGCTGAAGGGGCGCACGGCGCGCTCCATTCTCAAAACTTTGCGGCAGGAGCGGCGACACGCGTGGTGCGCCAGGATGTTGAGGCGATTTTCCCTGCCCGCGACCGTCCACGACGAGGCAAGCTGCCGTGTGTGGCAGCGGCGATTTTACGACATGAATATCTGGAGTGAAAAGAAGCAACTGGAAAAACTGGATTATATGCACAATAATCCCGTGGAGCGAAAGCTGGTCAGCTCGCCGAGTGACTGGTCGTGGTCAAGCTGGAGGTATTATTTCCTGGAGGACGAATCGATCATCGCAATGGACCCGGCGGAATGAAGAAAAGCAAGCGCCTCTCGCTTCGCGAGAACGCAGACACGACAAAGCGCGTATCTGCGCCACCCGCCACCATTGCGAACCGCTACTATATTTTGCAAACATCGGTAAGAACCGCAGGCCGCAAGGGCCTGCGCTACAACTTCAGGCCCGGAGGGCCGAAAGATTTTAGCCCACCGCGTGAGCCGTGGGATTCGATTGGCGTTAAAATCTTCCCCAGCCCCGGCAGGGTCGAAAGACGAAGGCCAGGACGAATCGATCATCGCAATGGACCGGATGCCATGATGACAAGCAGAAACGTCCCGCTTCGCGGGATCGCAGACTCGACAAAGCGCGAATCTGCGCCACCCGCCTCTCTGATGGCGATGGACCGGGGGGAATGAAAAAAAGCAGATGCCTCTCGCTTCGCGAGAACGCAGACTCGACAAAGCGCGAATCTGCGCCACCCGCCGAAAACACCGGTTGCTTAACAGCAAAATTCCAAGTATCATCCGATCAGTTGTAACAAACCGACATCACAGCGACGAGATTAAAGATGAAGGCACTGCGTATCCTGGGTCACTTCCTCCTGGCATTCTGCATGCTGTCGACCGTGAGCGCTTGTCTGCAGGGGCAGCCGGGACAGCAGGCCGGCCAGACGAAACCGTTCCAGCCTACAAGGGGCCAGGCCGGCAAGGACGTGGTGTGGGTGCCGACGTCACAAGCAGTCGTCAATAAGATGCTCGACCTGGCGAAGGTGACACCGAAGGATTACGTGATTGATCTCGGCTCGGGTGACGGCCGAATCGTCATTGCCGCGGCCAGGCGCGGAGCTCGCGCCCTCGGCATAGAATTCAACCCGGACATGGTGAAGCTGTCGAAGGCAAACGCCGCCAAAGCAGGTGTCAGTGGCAGGGCCACATTCATGAATGCCGATCTGTTCAAGGCGGACTTCTCCAAGGCGACGGTGATCACGATGTTCCTGCTGCCCGACCTCAATCTACGACTGCGGCCGACGATCCTGAAGATGAAGCCCGGGACGCGTGTGGTGTCGGACAGTTTTTACATGGAGGACTGGACGCCCGACGAAACTGCCACAGTGCAGGATGGATGCAGCACCTATTGCACAGCCCTTCTCTGGATTGTTCCCGCGAAGGTGGCAGGCAAATGGCAGCTCGGCGGAGGGGAATTGGCGCTCGCTCAGCAGTTCCAGGTGCTGAGCGGCACGCTCACCTTGAATGGCAACAACACGCCGATCTCGGATGCCAAAATGACCGGCGATCAGATTGCGTTTACTGCCGGCGGTACGGTTTACACCGGCCGCCTGACAGGCAATGTGATCAAAGGGACAGCCGATTCCGGCGGGAGCACCTCGCCCTGGACTGCCACCCGCGAAGAAAAGTAAGTTCTCTGAAACTTCGGTGCATGAAACCGCGGCTGGCGCAGACGCGCTTGGTTTGTAGGTCTGCGTAGTCCCGAAGGGACTGGTCTGGACGGGCCGCAAGGCGTATACTGCGGGGCCATGGCGCACCGCAGGCTTCCCCTACATTCCGGGCGAACTTCAATTCATCACCTCAAGCCTCTCGCTTCGCGAGAACGCAGACACGATAAAGCACGTATCTGCGCCAGCCGCGAGGGCGAATTTGTGAGCGAGAACCCATTTTTAGAAAATAAAATTGATCGACGCCGTTTTATTGGCCAAAGTGTGAAAGCGGCCGCCGGAACCGTCCTGGGGACAACGGCCCTCTCCTACGGCTGGATTCCCGGCGCGAGCGAAAGCCTTTCACGCGGCTCCCACCGTCCGAAGACGCGTCTCGTGGTGATGACCGACATCAGCACCCTGACCGCCAGCCAGGGCGAGCCTGACGACACGCAGTCGCTCATTCGCCTGCTGCTTTACAGTAATGATTTCGATATTCAGGGCTTCATTGCCACCCACACGGACCATCACCTTCCCCTGAGCGTGAACCCACAATTCATTCAGGCGATTCTCGACGCCTATGGCAAGGTGCGACCAAACCTTGTGCTGCACGATCCGCGTTATCCGCCCGCCCAGTCCCTTAAAGCGCTGGTCAAGGCAGGCAGCACCAACAGGAGCGCGGTGGGTAAAGGTCACGATACCGAAGCGTCAGACTGGATCATCAAGCTCGTGGACCGCCCGGACCCTCGCCCGGTCTGGATCACCATTTGGGGCGGGGCACGGGAACTCGCCCAGGCACTATGGAAAGTGGATCACACCCGCTCACGGGCAAAGGTCAAGGAGTTCGAATCGCGAATCCGTGTCTACGCCATAGGCGACCAGGACGGTACCGGCAAATGGATCGCCGCGCACCATCCCGGGATGTTCTATATTGACGCGGGCGCCCCGGCAGGGCTTGGGCGCTTTTGTGCGTATCGGGGCATGTACCGCGGCGGTGACACGAGGCTGACGGAACCGGACTGGGTGGAGCAGCACGTCCGTAAAGACCACGGCGCACTGGGCGCGGCATATCCCAACTATCAGGGTGGAGACCCGTGGGGCCATGTCTACGGAGTGAAGGAGGGGGACACGCCCTCGTTCCTGTATCTGATCCCCAATGGCCTTGGCGTCCCGGAACATCCGGAATTGGGAAGCTGGGGCGGCCGGTTTGAAGGGGGGCCGCGCTACCACGACGCCCAGGACACCTGGGATGGGGAGACGAGCGAGCGGGCGACGGTGTTCCGCTGGCGCGCGGCGTATCAGAATTCGTTTGCCGCAAGGCTGGATTGGTGCGTGCGAAAGCCGCAGGAAGCCAATCACGAACCGGTAGCGGTGATTGCGGGTGAAGCCGAGCGCTCCGTTGCGCCTGGGCGAGCAAGTGGAACTCGACGGCTCATTGTCGCACGATCCGGACGGCGACAAGCTCTCATACCAGTGGCAGGTCTACCCGGCGGCGGCAGGAGGCAGGCTGGAGCCGCAAGCAGATGCGAAGCGGGCGATCTTTAAAGCATCGGAACCCGGCACAACGCATGTCCTGCTGACGGTCAAAGACGGCGGCAAGCCTCCGCTCTCAGCTTATTGCCGGGTCACTATCAACGTGGTTGGCGCAGACGCCGGCCGCAGAGTGTCTGAGTAGTCCCGAAGGGACTGGTCTGGACGGGGCGCAAGGCGTATACTGCGGAGCCATGGCAAGCCGCAGGCTCCCCTACATTCCGGGCGAGTTGAAATTCATCACTTCAAGAAGAGCCGCGGACCGCAACACCGGAGGTCCTCGCTGCCACCTCTCTGATCACAGTGGGCCGGGTGGAACGAAAAAAGCGAATGCCTCTCGCTGCGCGAGAATGCAGACGCGACAAAGCGCGTTTCTGCGGCACCCGCGATATGCACATGGGGGAGAATGGGCAGTCAGCTCCCAAGGGGGATCAAATGGCCAGCAAGAGCGTCATTAGAATTCTTATGGTCGCGGTCTTTTGCGTCGTGACTGGTTTCGTTATGTTGGGTTCAACCACCTCCGGCCAAACGGCCAGGCCCACCATGGATCATTCCCTTTACCGCCACGTCGTGCAGGTGGGCTGGGTGGTGAAGGACCTGGATTCGGTGGTGAATTACTGGCAAATGCTGGGCCTCAGGAACATTCGTCGTGCCGGCGTCATGGACTTCCCTGACGTTACCTATCGCGGCAAAAAGACGCCGCTGAAAATGAAAATGGCCTTTGGCGACATGGGCGGCGTCCAGATCGAGTGGATCCAACCGGTCGAGGGGCATAGCGTTTATAACGAGTTTCTTTCCGCGCACGGCGATGGCGTGCACCACCTCGCTTACCAGATGCCCAGCCCTGCCGTTATGGACCAGCAGATTCAATATTTCAAGGGCCGGGGCGTGGGCGTGGTGCAGTCTGGAACCTGGAAAGGGCAGAAGGAAGAAGGAAGATTCGCCTACCTGAATACGGCGCCCGAGGGCGGAGGCCTCACTCTGGAGTTGGCCTACAACCCCGACTGGCCGCGCGGCGGCGAAACTGCCCGCGCCAACGAATACCCTTTCAACCAGATCAATCATTTTGGTTTCGTCGTTCCTGACGTGCGCAAGGTCAGCGCGTTCTGGCAGCACGTCGGGTTCGCCCCCCTTCAGATCGTGCACAACGTCAGCCTCGACCGGATGTACCGCGGCAAGCCGGGGAAGTTCGAAATGGACCTCGGATGGAACCGGGCAGGAGATCTTCCGTTCGAATGGATCCAGTCCACGGTGGGTCCGAACGATTACGTCGACTATCGGAAAAAGCACGGCGACGGCCTCCATCACCTGGGATTTACTGTCAAGGATATGGACCGAGCCATCGCGCACTTCAAGGCCCGGGGCGTAACCGTCACCATGAGCGGCGGATGGGATGTCCATGGCAGCAAGGGCCGATTTGCTTATCTCAACACGGACCCGCACGGCGGGGTTACGGTCGAGCTGATTTGGAACCAGCCGCGCTCGAAATAGTGAGTGATGGGCCGATTGTGAGGCGCCGCCCCCATTTGTTTTTCCGGGGGCGGAAGGGTATGCTGGGTGGCATTTCGATGCTGGAGAATGCCGGCTGCGAGAAAAATGCCGCCGCATGATGACGGCGCTGTGGCTTGCGGCTGATGGCGATGAGGAGGGACGGGATGAAATCCAGGAAACTGAAGTTGATGTTGCCTGCGCTGCTGGCGGCGGCGCTGGCCGTGGTGCTGCTGAATGCCGCCTGCCAGAGCAGGGGTCCGCAGCAGGAAACGAAAACCGCGGAGGCGCCGGCCGGCGATCTGGCGGGTTTTGCCGCCGTCGAGCCCATCGATACGCACGTGCACGTTTACAAAGACGATCCGCAATTTGCCGCCATGGTGAAGCGCCTGGATTTGCGCCTGCTGAATATCACGCTGATTGACGACCGCGATCCTTACTTCAAAGCCCTGGAGCCGCAGCGCAGCGACGTGCTGAAAGTTCGGAAGTTGACGGATGGGCGCGCCGCCTTCTGCACCACCTTCAATCCCTACGGATTTGAGAAGCCGGGCTTCAAGAAGGAAGCCATCAGCCAGTTGAACCACGACTTTGCCAACGGCGCCGTGGCCGTGAAGATTTATAAAGTGATGGGCATGGAGATGAAAAACAGGGCGGGGAAGTACGTGATGCCCGACGATCCGGCGTTTGAGCCCGTCTATCAGGACATCGCCGCGCACCACATCACCGTGGTGGCCCACATTGCCGAGCCCGATTCCTGCTGGAAGGCGCCCGATCCCGACAGCCCGGACTACAACTACTACAAGCAGCACCCGGAGGAATACGCCTACCGGCATCCGGAGTGGCCCTCCAAGGACGCCATCCTGGCGGCGCGCGACCACCTGCTGGCGGAGAATCCCAAGCTGCGCGTGGTGGGCGCTCACCTGGGCAGCATGGAAACCGACGTGGACCAGATCGCCCGGCGATTTGACCGCTATCCGAACTTTGCCGTCGACACCGCCGCGCGCGTGCAATACCTGATGATGCAGCCGCGCGAGAAGGTGAGGGCCTTCCTCATCAAATACCAGGACCGGGTGGTTTATGGCACCGACAATGAACTGATGCCGGATGCCAGCGTAACGCCAACCCTCAAGGAGTGGCAGGAACGGTACCTGCGCGACTGGAAATACTTTGCCACCGACGAATGGGTGGACTATCGCGGAAAGAAGTACCAGGGACTGAAGCTGCCCGAACCCGTGCTGCACAAGATCTTCCACGACAACGCCGTCGATTGGTTTCCGGGAATTGTGGCGGGAACGTAAGGGAGAAGGATGAAGGATGAAGGATGAAAAGACCCGGCGCTACAGGTCCGCTTGATTTCTGCACTGCGCCGTCAGACGCTTGCCCCGGCCGGCGGCGGGTGTAAACTTGTGGCCATGGAAAAAATCCAAATTCACCAGCAGGGCTTTGCGGGAATGGTCTGGATCGCCGCCTGGCTGTTTACCATCGGCTTTCTGCACCTGCCGTTCTGGCGCGGCGTGTTTGCTGTGGTGCTGTGGCCCTACTACCTGGGCCTGGCCTTCGGCAAATGACGGCGGCGCGCGATTCTTCGCACACATCGCAAACACCGCGATGGATGCGCCATCCACCCTGCCTTTGGCAGGTCACGCCCTCATGCGCGGAAGCAGGACGCCAGGTGATCATTCACCATCCCCACGGCCTGCATGAATGAATAACAGATGGTTGTGCCGACAAAGTTGAATCCGCGCTTCTTGAGGTCGCGGCTCATGGCGTCGGATTCGGCGGTGTGGGTGGGAACGTCGCGCATTGAGCGGCGGCGCTTGCGAATGGGCGAGCCGCCCACAAACTGCCAGATGTAACGGTCAAAGCTTCCAAACTCGTCGCGCACCTTGAGAAAGGCTTTTGCGTTCCCGATGGCGGCGCGGATTTTCAGACGGTTGCGCACGATGCCCGCGTCAGCCATGAGCCGGGCAAAATCCTTTTCGCCGAAGCGCGCGATTTTCTCCACGTTCCAGTCGGCAAATGCGCGCCGGTAATTTTCGCGCTTGCGAAGAATGGTGATCCAGCTCAATCCTGCCTGCGCGCCTTCGAGAATGAGCATTTCAAAAAGGTGCCGGTCGTCGTGCGAGGGCACGCCCCATTCCTTGTCGTGATAGGCGATGTAAAGCGGGTCGTCGCCGGGCCAGGGACAGCGTTTTAGGGTTCGAGTCATAGCCCTCTATTTTTAGACGAAAACAGCGCGATGCGAAAGTCGCCGGCCCGTCGCGCACACACCGGCAGTACGGCGATGTGTACGCCAGCCGCCGAAAATAAATGCAGAGATCCTTCGCTGCGATCAGGATGACACGAACAAAAGCCTCTTATCACCAACCCGTTAAAACGTCACCTCCAGCACGATACCTTGGATGGTCTGGTCAAGTTCGGCTGCGGCCTGCTGGCGCTGCGTTCTGAGCGCGGCAAGCTGGCTGCGCAGACTCGACAGGCGGTCTTCCTGCGTATTCAGTTCGCGCACGTAGCGGCCGAGAAGCTGCTTCTCTTCCGCGCCGCCCTTCAGCGCCTTCATGTTTTCGCGGATGCGGTCCTGGTCTTTGGAGATATTTGCAACGTCCTGCTGGCGCGACTGAATCGTGCTGTCGAGCGCCGCCACGGCATTCTTCTGATCCAGGATTTTGCGGAACGCCGCTTCCATTTCAGGCGTCAGGCGCTGCTGCCGTGCCAGCAGTTCAACCTGATTCTCCGTGAGGTTGGAGAGAACGATCTGGCTGACCTGGGGGCGCGTTTCTTCCACTTCGAGTTTGCTGCTCTCCTTCGGCTCCACGCTGACCTTGAATCGGTAGTAGGATTCCGTGGTCTCGTCAGGCTTTAGGTCTTTTGAAAGTTCCCATCCCTGGCGCACCGGGTGTTCGATGATGACTGTGCGCGGTTGGGTGTCGCTATCGCTGACGCGGTAGGTTTCCGTCCGGCGCAGCTCGCGCGTGGTGATCATCAGTCCTTTGGCGATGCGGATGCGCGTCACCTGTTGGGGCGGCGAGCTTTCTTTGGTCGAAACCTGGATGGCGGGATCGGCGGCGTAGGAAACCAGCCGCTTCTGGCCGGCGCTGATGGTGTCAAATAATCCCTCACCCGCAAACGTTCCATCGTCCACCACGTTGAACGTGCCGGCATCGAGCGCGAGCCCGCTCGAATTGGTCAGCCAAAGCGCGCGCAACGGCACGGACTCGCCGGCGTTCCACAGCGTCACCTTTTCGGCGTCCAGCTTTGCCTGCAGAATGGGAACCAGCGCCGACTGGTTTCTGCCAATGGTTACCTTGTTCTTGATGTCGTATTCAAAAAGTTCGCTCAGTTGGCGGCCCGTGGCCTGCGGCTCAATGCGCCCCATGACGTCCGCCATGTTCGCCGCCTTCTGGGCAGCGGGAGGCGACCCGGCTGTGACTCCGCCGATGATGCCCCCGAGAGTTCCTCGCATCTGTCCGCCGGGAACACCACCGACCACACCTTCAGGCACTCGAGTGCGTATTCCGGCGCCGACTCCAGCACCGCCGCCGCCGTACCCCGGAGCATTTTTCGCCATGGGCATCAGCGCGCCTTCGTGAGTTTGAGGAGTGAGCAGGGCGGAATGCGGCAGCGGCACCACGGGCCGGCGAACGTAATAAGGAGTGGAGAGGTTCTGCACAAACGATTGCGGCGCTCCGGAGACGAGCGCAAGCTGCACGTTCTTCCAGTCCTCGCCCAGCGTGTTGTCCACCACGGCCCAGCCCTGGATGAGCGGTTTCTCGTTTGCACCGGACGACAGCAGAATGCGGTAGGTGCTTTTCCACACAGGCACTTCGCTGATGTAGCTGACGCGGACCGTGCGGTCGCCGGTGCCGTTGTCGGTGATGGTCATGCGGCGCACGTCTTCGGCGCGCTCGGAGCCGATGAGCTTGAGATACTGCGCCACGTCTCCGCGCAGCTCGCCATCGGCCATGCGCACGGAAACGCCCGGCCCCAGTTCAAAGCTGCGCAGGTCGCCGGCGTCAGTGATGACGGAAACCAGCAGCAGCCTGTCTGTGTCGCCGAGAGCGCTGACGGGTTTTCGGTAGGTTTCCACGCTCAGCAGCTTGCCCGTGACCCGCGTTGTGCCGCTCTGGATTTCGACTGGCGTGCCGCGCAGCGCATTCAGAAACTGCTGGCGAGTGGTCTGCTGGTTGATCGGGAGGTGCAGCGCCCGCAGCCGCTCGCTGAGCGGCGCAATGGAGTTGAACCGGATGCTGGTGATTTGCCCGCCGCCCAGGTCGTAGGCTGTCAGCGAGGCCAGGGCGTCATTCAACTGGCCGGTGGTGAAATCAATGTGAAGTTCCTGGGAACCCTTCACCTTTGTGGAATGTTCAAAATAGCCAATACCGTTTTTGTAAAGGATGACCCGGCGCAGCGGTAAATCGGCTGCGGATGTGTTGGCCGCCGGCTCGGCCGGGCCCGGCTTGCGGGTCTGGGCGGGTGTTGAAACGACGAGACAAAGAGTTGCAAACAGGCTTGCAGCGATCAGCTTGCGCATGTCCCCTCCTGGCAGACTGAGATGCCTTGCTACAGCTGAGATGCTATTTCCCCACGCCGCGGTGAAAACTGCAAATCCGAACGTTCGAACCCCTACACCTGTTATTGACACCGGCCGAGGCGCGGAAGTTCCGAAAATCGTTGCGACACGGTGCATCGATTGCGACTCCTGCGATGTAGGGGGCCGGCAATCCTGGGTCTCGAACTCCACGTCCGTTACTCTTTGGGAGCGGATTCGGAGAACTTCCGCAGGAGCCGGGCAGCCTCGGCCCGACCCAATATTTCCGATTCTTCCAAAGGCGTTGCGAAGTCATCGACGTTGGTTCTTGCCTCAAGGTCGGCGCCGCGTGAGACCAGCAGTTCTATCGCCCGGCAGTCGTTGAGCGAGGCCGCGTAGTGAAGCGGCGTGTAATCGTTCACGCCGCGCTGCCCGACGTCCGCGCCGTGGGAGAGCAGCAAATCAAGAATTTCAATCCGGTCCGGGCGATCGGTGGAGAGCGTGGCGATGAGGGAGGGAAACCCGCCGGGAGAGGCGTAATTGGGATCGGCGCCGAGTTCGAGAAGCGTGCGGATGAAAACGAGCGGGCTCCAGTAGATGGCGTATTCCAGGATAATGGGCCCCATACCCATCGGGCCCGGGCAGTTGGGGAAATCTTCCGCGTTTCCGAGCGCTGTGCGAACCGTATCGAGGTCGCCGCGTTTGTACGCCTCGTGAAGTTGGATGAGTTCGGATTTTGACAGCTCAGGCATGGCGCGCCAGTTCTACAGGGTAACAGGAAAAGGCAGGAGGAGATACGCGTCAAACGGCCCGCCGGGCCGGGGGAAGGTGGAAGGCAAATTCCGGCGGTAAGGACGCCGCCGCTACGGTGACACCCTGAAAGGCCGCTCTGCTGCCAACCCATGCTGCGCGCGTTGCATCATAGGATGGCACCCATTGGACAGCCGGCGTTCCGGGTGATGCGATTGCCGGCCGGCGGTGGATGTTGGCACGCGGCAGTTTCGTTGCTTTTCCTGACCGGCAGATTCAACAAGCCTGTTACATCAACAAGTGGAGTTCCAATGAATCGAAAGTGGTTGAAGTTTATTCCGGGAGTCCTGATTCTTTCCCTTCTATTTTCGGTCCCGATATGCGCTCAGAGTTCCGGCGCCACGCTTTCCGGCGTGGTCACTGATTCATCAGGATCGCCCGTGGCCAACACCAGGATTACCGTCAGCAACGTTTTCACCGGCCAGACGGCGGAGACGCAGACCGATGCCTCCGGGCGCTACAGCGTATCCAAACTTGGCCCTGGCAGTTATGAGGTTACCGCTCTGGCGGAAGGAATTCCCTCCAGCAAGTCGCGCCTGACGCTTGCTGCCGGTGCAACGAAGACCCTCAACCTGCAACTGGAAGGCTCATCCAGCAACAGCACGGCCCAGAGCGGCGGAACGGAGCCCTCGCTTTCAAGCCTGGGTTTCCCCTCGAGCGAGGTGCAGGGCAGCGCAAAGGAGCAGGCGCGGCTGAACAGGCGCACCCGCATGCTGCAAATCCATCAGAAGCTGGGCATGGCCACAGTTGCGGTGATGGTGGCTGCGCTCATCGCATCCGGCGGCGCCAAGGGCGAGCACGGAACGCCGGGCAGCTCAACCGGGCGCAACGTCCACATGGCGCTGGGAGCAACCACTGCCGGTCTCTATGCCGCGACGGCCTACTTTGCCCTGGCGGCGCCACGAATGCCGGGGGTGCAGGTGCGCGGGCCCATCCGTCTGCACAAGGCGATGGCCTGGATTCACGGGCCGGGCATGGTGATGACCGCGGTCCTGGGAGCGATGGCTTACTCGCAGTTGAACAAGGGTGAACGCGTGCACGGAATCGCCAAATACCATCAGACGGCGGCGCTGGTGACGGCGGCGGCGCTGGGCACGGCGGTCCTGGCCGTTACTTTCAAGTTCTGAGGTCGAATCGATGAAAATCATCCGGAATATTCTTCTTGTGTTCGTTGGTTCTCATGCTCCCCACCCTTTTGCTTGCGGCAGGCAGCAACTGGGTGCTGGAGCAATCTACCCTGGCCTATCACGTCTCCCATCCGCTGCACCACGTGGAAGCAACCAGCCATGCGGCGCGCGGCAAGGGCATCTGCAAAGCGGGAGTGTGCAACTTCCTGGCCGCGGTGCCCGTCAAGACTTTTGTCTCGGGAGATACGAATCGCGATCTGCACATGATTGAGGTGGTGCGCGGGGCGCAGTTTCCCATGGTGATGGTGCGTACCCAGTTGCCGGAATCCGATCTGAAGGGCGGATCGGTCCAGGCCAACCTCACCGTGCAGTTTGCCGGCCAGACCGCCCATTACAACAACGTGCCTTTCAAGCTGGTGCCGGAAGGAAACGAGATTCGCGTGGTGGGAACCGTTCCCACCACCGTTTCGGACTTCAAGATCAAGCCGCCGGAACTTCTGGCCATGCCCATCAGCAATGACATCCCGGTGGACGTCGACATGACGTGGAAGGAGCAGTGAACGCTCCCGCAGACTTTGCAAACAGCGGGATGTCTGCGCCGCCCGCTGTTCGATGTCCCAGGCCGTATGGCGGCTGAAAACGCCCAAGGCACGATCCTGGTGCCGTGGCTGCCAGCCGTGAAGGAGCAATTCGCAGACATCGCAAAGACGCGACGTCTGCGCCACCCGCCGGCGCTACAGAACTCCATTCTTCATTTGCTTCCCATCGCAAACTCATTTAGTCTAGGTGCCCCGGAGGAAACCTGATGCCCAAATACGTTCTTGCACTTGACCAGGGAACCACGAGTTCCCGCGCCATTCTTTTTGACCGTGACGGCCAGACGCGCGCCTCGGCCAGCCAGGAATTCAAGCAGTATTACCCGCAGCCCGGCTGGGTGGAGCACGACGCGGAAGAAATCTGGCAGTCGCAGCGCTCCGTTGCGGAAAAGGTGATGGCCGAAGCGAAGGCCGGGCCGGAAGACGTGGCGGCCATCGGCATCACCAACCAGCGCGAAACGGTGGTGCTGTGGGACCGCACGACCGGCAAGCCCGTCCACCCTGCCATCGTGTGGCAATGCCGGCGCACCGCGTCCATGTGCGACCGGCTGCGGGCTGAGGGTTACGACAAAGTTCTTCGCGCGAAGACCGGCCTCGCGACCGACGCCTATTTTTCCGGCACCAAGATCGCCTGGCTGCTGGAAAACGTTCCGGGCCTGCGCATCCGCGCCGAACGCGCCGAGCTGGCGGCCGGAACCATCGACGCCTGGCTCATCTGGAAACTTTCAGGCGGGAAGGTCCATGCCACGGACGTCTCCAACGCCTCGCGCACCCTGGTGTTCAACATCGGCTCGCTCCAATGGGACGAAGAGATCCTGAAGCATTTCAAGATTCCAGGCGTGCTGCTGCCGCAGGTGAAAGAATCGAGCGGCGTGATTGCGCAGACGGAGCTTTTTGGCGGACAGATTCCCATTGCCGGCGTGGCCGGCGACCAGCAGGCGTCGCTTTTCGGGCACCAGTGCTTTACGAAGGGCAGCGCAAAAAATACTTACGGCACGGGGCTGTTTCTGCTGATGAACGCGGGCGAGGAGATTCCGAAATCCGATTCCGGACTGGTGGCCACGGTGGCCTGGGGGCGCAACGGACGGACGACCTATGCGCTCGAAGGCAGCGTCTTTATTGCCGGGGCGGCGTTGCAATGGTTGAGGGACGAAATGGGACTGATCAAAGACGCAGCAGAAAGCGAAGCGATGGCGCAGGCGGTAGAGGACGCGGGCGGCGTTTACTTTGTTCCGGCGTTTGTGGGGCTGGGGGCGCCGCACTGGGACGCTTACGCGCGCGGCACGATTGTGGGGCTGACGCGAGGCAGCAACAGGAACCACATTGTTCGCGCGGCGCTCGAATCCATTGCCTACCAGACGCGCGAAGTGGTGGAGGCCATGGCGAAAGATACGGGCGTGCGGCCGGAGGCTCTGCGCGTCGATGGCGGCGTGGCGCGGAATGACTTTATGTGCCAGTTCCAGGCCGACATTCTGGGGGTTCCGGTGGAGCGGCCGGTGACGACGGAAGCGACCGCGCTGGGCGCGGCCTACCTGGCGGGACTGGCCACCGGCTTCTGGAAAGATGAGAAGGAACTGGCGGCGCAGCGCAAAATCGCAAAGAGGTTTGAACCGGCCATGGCGGAATCCCGCCGCAACGAGCTTTATGAAGGATGGCTGCGCGCCGTGGAGCGGGCGAAGGGCTGGGCAAAGGCGGAATCGATAACAGACTGCCGGCCGCCACAGTTTGGAAGCGCCGCATACATTCCAAACTTATGATAGATGCGCCACCCGGCAAAACGTCGAAAGCAGCTCGCGCAAAGACGCCAAGGCGCAAAGATAGGCGGCGGCGCCGCAACCCAATGTGGCACGGGCGTCCTCGCCCGTGCTGCGGTCAAAAGACACGGCCAGGATGGCCGTGCCACAAATTAGGAACCAGACAGAGTCTCCACCATCCATCAAACCACTTGACGCTTGTTTCGCTTGTGGGCTACCGTCATAGGGTTAACCCCGGTGTTGATGCGCTGTTCCGGCCCTGTGGCCGGACTCCTGGCAAACCGCCGAAGACGCGAATCGCAATCCTCTCTTAAGGCCTGCGGCAAGGTTCACGTCCCGCAGCCGGAAGCCATCGCCCCGGTCTAAATGGACCACATCCTAATCAGCGAGAAGGTCATGGAGCTATTTGAGCTTACCAAGGCGTTGGTGAACATTGAATCGATCACGGGCAATGAAAAGGCCTGCGGCGAATTTCTTGCGGACTACCTGGAGAAGCAGGGTTTCAAGGTCTCTCTGCAGCAGGTTGAGCCGGGCCGCCAAAACGTGTTTGCCACGCTCGGACGGCCGGACGTGGTGCTGAGCACCCACATGGATACCGTGCCGCCGTTTATTCCGGCCGGCGAAGACGAGGAATGGCTTTACGGCCGGGGTTCGTGCGACGCCAAGGGCATCCTGGCCGCGCAGGTGATCGCCGCGCAGGGATTGAAGGCCGAGGGCGTTCGAGACTTCGCGATGCTTTTCATGGTGGGCGAGGAGATCCTGAGCGACGGCGCGCGCAAAGCGAACGAACAGCCCCCGGATGTGAAGTACATCATCAACGGCGAGCCCACGGAAAACAAGCTGGCGGTGGGCACCAAGGGCATTCTGCGCATCGACCTCAAAACCAGCGGCAAGGCCGCCCACTCCGCTTATCCCGAGATGGGGGAATCGGCCATTTTGAAGCTGCTGGACATTCTGGAGGAAATCCGGCGGATTCCGCTGCCTGAAGACCCCGTGATGGGATCGGCCACGGTGAACATCGGCGTCATCAACGGCGGCGCAGCCATCAACGTGATTCCGGCGAGCGCCTCTGCAAAGATCCTGTTCCGCACGGTCAGCGCCACCAGCTGAACTGCGCGAGCGGGTGGAAGCGGTGGTGAAGGGCCGATGCGAGTACGAGTTCGTGCGCGACACCAAACCCATCCACACCGAACATTTCGAGGGGTTTGAAACCGAAGTTGTTTCCTATTCCACTGACCTGCCAAGCCTGACGCGATGGGGCCGGCCGCTGCTGCTGGGGCCGGGCTCGATTCGCGTCGCCCACACCGACCACGAACGCGTCAGCAAAGCGGACCTGACAAAGGCCGTTGAACTTTATACGCGCCTGGTGAAAGAATTGAAAAAGCGCCTTTAACGCGCCGGCCGCAAGAGGCTGACGTCATGCTGAGTGCAACGAAGCATCTGCTTCGCCGCCTTTGCAACGAATGAAGCAGATCCTTCGCGCTGCTCAGGATGACAACGTAAGGAAGAGAAGGAAGAAACGTTATGAAGAAGATTGAAGTCGGAATCCTGGGCGCTACGGGAATGGTGGGCCAGCGCTTTGCCAGCCTGCTGGAACATCATCCGTGGTTTCAAGCCGCGTGGTTTGCGGCGTCAGACCGGTCGGCGGGCAAGAAATATGCGGAAGCCTGCAACTGGCGCCTGCGCGAGCCCATGCCTGCCGGCGTGCGCGACATGGTGGTGGAAGAGTGCAAGCCGGGCAAGGCCCCGCAACTGATCTTTTCCTCGCTGGACTCGAAGGTGGCCGGCGAATTGGAGAAGGAGTTCGCACGGGCGGGCCACGTGGTGGTCTCCAACTCCTCCAATCACCGCATGGACGCCGACGTGCCGCTGCTGATTCCGGAAGTGAATCCGGACCACCTGGCGATGGTGCGCGCGCAGCAAAAGCAGCGCGGCTGGAAGGGCATGATCGTCACCAATCCCAACTGCACCACGGTGGGCCTGGTGATGTCGCTGGCGCCGCTGGAGCGCGCCTTCGGCCTGGAAAAAGTTCTGGTGACCAGCATGCAGGCGATTTCAGGCGCCGGGTATCCGGGCGTGCCCTCGCTCGACATCCTGGGCAACGTGATCCCTTACATCGGCGGCGAAGAAGAAAAGGTGGAACGCGAGGCCCACAAGCTGCTGGGCAAGCTGCAGGACGGCGGGGTTTCGAAGGCCGACTTCATTGTGAGCGCGCACTGCAATCGCGTGATGGTGGAAGACGGGCACACGGAAGCCGTCTCACTCTCATTGCGGCAGAAGGCGAAACTGGAAGACCTGATTGAGGCGTGGAAGAAGTTCCGCTCCGTTCCGCAGGAGCGCAAGTTGCCCTCGGCGCCCGCGCATCCCATTATTGTGCGCGATGAACACGACCGTCCCCAGCCCAGGCTCGACGTGAACTCCGGCGGCGGCATGTCGGCTGTGATCGGGCGGGCGCGCCTGTGCCCGGTGCTGCAATTCAAGTACACGACGGTGAGCCATAACACCATCCGGGGCGCGGCCGGCGCAGCCCTGCTGAACGCGGAGCTGATGAAGTCCGAAGGGTATCTGGATTAAAGCGCGGGGAGCAGCGCAGGGTCTCGGCAAACGAGACCGGGCGCTCCGCGTTTGGACCCGGTTGCTTTTTCATCCTTCATCCTTCAGAATTCATAACTTAAATCTTTCCAGTCAGGAATTCATCCGCTATGTCACCATCAGGCTCCAGCCAAAATGAACCGCCCCGCAACCTGAACCTGGCCTTACTGGGCTATGGCAAAATGGGGAAAGCTATTTCGGGTATCGCTCCTGATCGTGCCTTTGACGTGCGGCTGATTCTGGATATTGATTCAAATCCTGACGGCGCGGGCATCACCGAAGAAAACTTCCGCGGCATCGACGTGGCCATCGACTTCACCCAGCCCGACGTGGTGGTGGACAACATCCGCCGCGTGGCCGCGCTGGGCGTCAGCCTGGTGGTGGGAACCACGGGCTGGAACGACCGCTTTGCGGAAGTGGAGAAGATGGTCAACCGAAAGCGGCATCGGGCTGGTGCATGCGGCCAACTTTTCCATCGGTGTGCAGCTCTTCTACCGGCTGGCGCGCGAGGCCGCAAAAATCTTTGCGCCCTATGCCATGTACGAGCCCTACATTGTTGAGGCCCACCACAAATTCAAGAAGGACGCCCCCTCGGGCACCGCTCTGGAACTGAAGCGGCGCGTCGAGCCCGGTCTGCCGGGGCGCGAGATTCCCACTTCCAGCGTACGGGGCGGTTACATCCCCGGCACGCACGAACTGGGATTTGATTCCGAAGCCGACACGGTGATGGTGCGGCACAGCGCCCGCAGCCGCCAGGGATTTGCCGAGGGCGCGCTCTACGCCGCGCGCTGGGTGGCCGGCAAAAAGGGAATGTTCGCCTTCGACAAAATTCTCGAAGAACAGCAGTAGCCTCAGCGACGGTAGTCTTTTATAATCGAACTTTCCATGGAAACCCTTTGTGGCCGGAGGAGGCTTTATGAGCTTGGATATTCGAGGCTGCGGCACCGCCTTGGTGACCCCCTTTTCAGAGGATGGCACTCTGGACGTCGACGCGCTCCGGAGCCTGGTGGCATTTCAACTCAGCGAGGGTATCGACTTTCTGGTCCCGTGCGGGACCACGGGTGAAGCGCCGACGCTTGAGCATGAGGAATACGTGGGTGTGGTCCGCGTCGTCACTCAGGAAGCGAAGGGCAAAGTTCCCGTGATTGCGGGCGCGGGCGGCAACAACACGAAAAAGGTCTGCAGCCTGGTGCAGGACCTTCAGGCGCTGGGCGTGCAGGGCATCCTTTCCGTCGCGCCTTATTACAACAAGCCGACGCAGGAGGGCCTTTATCAGCATTTCAAGACGATTGCCGACTCCACCGACCTGCCGGTGATTCTTTACAACGTGCCGTCGCGCACCTCCTCCAACATCCTGCCGGAGACGGTGGCGCGGCTGGCCGGGATCTCAAACATCATCGGCATCAAGGAAGCTTCCGGCAGCATCACCCAACAGATGGAAGTGCTGCGCCTTGTCCCCCCGAATTTCAGGGTCCTCTCCGGGGACGATGCGTTTACATTTCCCCTGATGGCGCTGGGTGGGGCGGGCGTGATCTCCGTGATCTCGAATGAAGTTCCGCGGCAGGTGACCAACCTGGCTCATCTGCTGCTGGAAGGGAAATACGATGAGGCGCGGAAACTGAACGCGAAACTTCTGCCGCTGATGCAGGCCAACTTTATCGAGACGAATCCCATTCCGGTGAAGGCGGCGCTGGCCATGATGGGAAAGATCAAAGAGATTTACCGGCTGCCCATGTGCCCGATGAATCCGGAAAACCGCGCCAGGCTGGAAAAAGTTCTGGCCGAACAGGGGCTGCTCCAGACACAAAACGTTTGAGGGGCGGGTTCCCACGCAGAGGGCGCCGAGAATCCCGATGTTTTCCTGTGGCGGATCTTTTCGGTCCGCCGAGTGCACTGAGAAAACTCCTGGGGCGTTGACCTTGGGTATAACCCGAGTCATACTATAGGTATGAAAACGGCAATTTCTATCCCTGATCCCCTCTTCCAGGCTGCTGAACGTGAGGCGGCTCGACGCAAGGTGTCACGCAGCCACTTTTATTCCATGGCTGTGGCTGCCTATCTGAAATCGCTGCGTGCCAGGAATGTCAAGAAGGCGCTTGACGCCGTTTATGCCACCGAGCATTCGGAGCTCGACCCTTCGCTGGACCGCTTGCAACGTGAGGCGATCGGCAAGGAGGAGTGGTGACCCGCCGGGGCGAGGTCTGGTGGGCGGCGCTCGCCGAGCCTGAGGGCTCAGAGCCTGGTTACCGACGTCCCGTGGTCGTTGTACAGTGCAATGAGTTCAATGAAAGTCGTATTCGGACGGTTGTCGTCGTTGCGCTAACCACCAACCTGCGTCTGGCTGCTGCGCCCGGCAATGTGTTGTGCCGTAAGGGAGACTCCGGGTTGTCCAGGGAGTCCGTGATCAACGTTTCTCAGATTCTAACGTTAAACAAGACCTGTTTGACCCATCGGCTGGGCAGGTTGTCTGCCGGGCAGATGCAAGCGGTGGAAGCCGGGCTCAAATTGGTGTTTGGTTTATAGACTATTTTTAGTGACCTATGACTCTACAAGACAAAGATCGAAGAACTTTTCGAGCGGAAATCGGACCATTACGGCGAGGAATATTTCACGGCCTTTGAGGAGTTCAAGAAGGCTTTGAACGAAGGTCAGGTGCGCGCCGCAGAACCCGACGCGCAATCGGCCACGGGCTGGAAGGTGAACGCCTGGGTGAAGAAGGGCATCCTGCTGGGGTTCAGGATCGGGCGTGCCGAGGAGATGCCGCCGGCCGGATTCCAGTTTCGCGACAAGCGGACGTATCCGCTGAAGCAGATTCCCAGCGGGCAGAACGTGCGCGTGGTTCCGGGCGGCTCATCGATCCGCGACGGCTGCTACATCGGCAAAAACGTGACCTGCATGCCGCCGATGTACGTGAATGCGGGCGCCTACGTGGACGACGGGACGATGATTGATTCCCACGCGCTGGTGGGTTCCTGCGCGCAGGTGGGCAAGCGGTGCCACCTGTCGGCGGCGGCGCAGATCGGCGGAGTGCTGGAGCCGGTGGGCGCGCTGCCGGTGATCATCGAGGATGACGTCCTGGTGGGTGGCAATTGCGGCGTTTACGAGGGCACGGTGGTGGGCCGGGAAGCGGTGCTGGCCGCCGGGACCGTCCTGACGGGCTCAACGCCGGTTTATGACCTGGTCCGTGAGACGGTTTATCGCCGCGATGCCGAGCGCCCGCTGATGATTCCTCCGGGCGCGGTGGTGGTTCCCGGAGCGCGCGCGGTGACGCGAGGACGCGGCAAGGAATGGAATCTCTCGCTTTACACGCCGGTCATCATCAAGTACCGGGATGAAAAAACGGACCAGGCCGTGCGACTCGAAGACCTGCTTCGATGAGGAGCTGCCATGCCGGAAAATGACCAGGTCGCCTACACCTCCCGGGTTCGGATTGAGCGCCAGGTCGGCCCCATGAGACTGGCGTATCTGCCCGCCAGCAAAGAACCCGTCCAATTTGGCGTGCACTCGGAAGTCGCCGAGCATTACAAGGTCCCGGATGGAAAATTTCCGCCCTGCGCAACCACGCTGGATTATGTGGTGGCCGCGACAGGCGGCTGACTGACCGGCACTTTTGGAGGTGCGCTGGAAGCGCGCCAGATTGATGCCAGCAACGGCAAACTGATTTCTGAAATCACCGGTGAAATTGAAGTGGACTGCGGGGTTCTGGTCATACGGCACATCCACGCGCATTACAAGCTACAGGCTTCGCGATCCCAGCTCGAAACCATTAAACGCGTCTACAAAATGCACGCGGACCGCTGCCCGGTCGCCCGATCATTGAAGGGCTCGATTGTTGTTACCACATCGTTAGAACTGGTTTCCTAGTTCTGGTGCGGTTTCGGGGAACGGTGGAACGGGGCGGCGGACTTGCGGTTGGATAATTTCTGAGTGATGTTCGGCTCTCCCTCCTTCTGGATAACTAAAATCTATCAGTTGCATAAAAAATAAAGATTTCACTTTTGAGTGACATGGGAGCTATGCTTGGCGCATAAGGAGAAATCTAATGAGACCGAGGTCTATCCTCGTCAAGGTGCCCGCTACCGTCGGGAACTTTGCCGGCGCCATGAATTGCGCGGCGGTGACGCTTGACGCCATGCTCAACGTGAAAGTCACTCCCCGGCTGGATGGCTGCACAGGCATCCGATACTTCGGGGAAAATGGCGAACGCATTCCGCGAGACCGCCGGAACCTGGTCGTCCGGGCGATGGAAGCGGCGCTCCATTTGAGAGGCCTGGAATTCAGCGGCGCCGATTTTGAGGTTTACAGTTCCGTCCCGGTGGGCGTGGGCATGGGATCGAGCACAGCCGCGGTGCTGGCGGGATTGATTGCGGCAGACCGGCTGTACTCACTGCAGTTGAAGGAGAAGACCCTGTTTGAGCTGGCACAGATCTATGAAACGCGCGTGGACAACCTGCGCGCCGCCTGGTACGGCGGCTTCGTGGCTTGCCCGGGCGAAGCCTCCGCGCAGATCCTGCGGCGGACTTTTGTGCCCGGAGATTTTGTGCTGAGCGTGGTGACTCCTGAGTGCGAGGCATGCGCGGCAACTGCCGAAGGCGAGGATGAGGCCGAACTCGCCGGGCAGGACGCATCATTGCACTTTGACCGCGCCCGGACGCTCGCCGAACTGTTTGCGCGGCCCGCCAGGCGTCAGGTTGCCGGGCTGGAACCCGTCTGCCCTCACCGTCCGCGGAAAGTCGTGCCGGGGCTGGAAGAGGCGCTCAAGGTCAGCGCGGAGGGCGTGATGGGCATTTTCGTCTGTGGGTCCGGCCCGGGCGTAGGTATTTTGAGCCGGCAGAATTCCGACCAGGCCATCCGGGCCGTGCGGCAATGCTTTTTTGAGAATGAGCTCCCCTCGACGTACGGGATGTTCAGACCCACCAATGTGGGAGCAAAGGATCTGAATGCCGTAAGGCCCCATATCGCCTTTCCTCCCTCACGATTGGCGGAAACTCCCCTAGGTGGATCGGTATCGTAATTCCTGCTCGATCGCTTTTCTTGTACATTCAAAAGCGGAAACGGCCCACAGTGAAGCCGATGGCGCGAATAGGTTTGACCGGCCGGAAATCTCTCTGCTATCGTAACGGTTTAACCTTTTATGGGAGAAGACTTCTAAGTTATGGGGAACGTTAAAGTTACCCTGCCTGACGGCACCGAAAAGGAAATTCCGCAAGGAACGACTGCCCGCGAGGTGGCGCAGTCGATCGGGGCGGGGCTTGCCAAGGTGGCGCTTGCCGCCAAGGTGGACGGAACTCTGGTGGACTTGAGCGCGCCGCTCGAAGCCGATGGCGCATTTCAGGTGATCACGCCCAATTCGCCGGAGGGCCTGATGATCTACCGGCATTCCTCAGCGCACCTGCTGGCGGCTGCGGTGCTGGAGCTTTTCCCTGACGCGCATCCCGGCATCGGGCCGCCCACCGACACCGGATTTTTTTATGACTTTTACCGCGAGAAGGCTTTTACCGAGGCGGACCTTGCCCGGATTGAAGCCAAGATGAAGGAACTTGCCGAAGCCGACATCCCCTACGAACGGGTCTATTTTCCCAAGGCGGAAGGCCTGAAGATCTTTGACCAGATGGGCGAGTTTTTGAAGTGCCAGCTGATCGAAGAAAAGGCGGAGCCGGTTTTTTCAGCGTACCGGACGGGGAAGTTTCTCGATTTCTGCCGCGGTCCGCACATTCCCTCGACGGGACGGATCAAGGCGTTCAAGCTGCTGAGCGTTGCGGGCGCGCACTGGAAGGGCGATGAAAAGTCGCATCCGATGCAGCGGATTTACGGCACGTCGTTCTTCAGCAGGAAAGATCTGGACGAATACCTTCACCATCTGGAAGAAGCCAAGAAGCGTGACCACCGGCGGCTGGGCAAGGATATGGATCTGTTCAGCATCCAGGAGGAAGCCGGCCCGGGCCTGATCTTCTGGCATCCCAAGGGTGGCATCATCCGCAAGGAAATTGAGGACTGGCTATGCGCCGAGCTGGTCGCGCACGGCTACAACCTGGTTTACACGCCGCACGCCATGAGGCTCCATTTGTGGGAGACCAGCGGCCACGCCAATTTCTACCGCGAAAACATGTTTGGGCCGATGGAAGTGGAAAACGAACGCTACCAGCTGAAACCGATGAATTGCCCGGGCCACATTCTGATTTATAAGGACCGGCGCCGCAGTTACCGGGAACTGCCCATGCGCCTGGCCGAGCTTGGAACGGTTTATCGCTATGAGCGCTCGGGCGTGATGCACGGCCTGTTGCGCGTGCGCGGCTTTACGCAGGACGACGCCCACATTTTCTGCCTGATGGATCAGCTTGAAAGTGAAGTCCAGGATTGCGTGGAGTTCGCCCAGCTGGTTCTCAAGACATTTGGCTTCGACCGGTTCGAAGTGGAACTCTCCGCGCGCGACCCGGAGCACGCCGAGCATTATGCCGGGACGGATGAGGAGTGGGATCGTGCCGAAGGCGCTTTGATGAATACGCTGAAGCGGATGGACATTCCCTACAAGTACATGCCGGGCGAAGCGGTGTTTTACGGACCGAAAATTGATGTTAAGCTGGTGGACGCCATCGGCCGGCCCTGGCAGTTGACCACCGTCCAGTTTGACTTTAACCTGCCGCGCCGCTTCGGACTGGAATATACGGCTGCGGACGGCAAGGCGCACACCCCCGTGATGGTGCACCGGGCGCTGCTGGGCTCGGTGGAGAGATTTTTCGGCGTTCTGATTGAACATTACGCCGGAGCCTTTCCGGTGTGGCTCTCGCCCGTGCAGGCGGTGGTGCTGCCGATCAGCGAGAAGCATATGGACTATGCGGGGAAGGTGGCCGGGGAGTTGAGGGCGGCCGGCATCCGCGTGGAATTGGACGACCGGAATGAAAAGCTGAACGCCCGCATCCGCGATGCCCAACTCCAGCGGATTCCTTTTATGCTGGTGGTGGGAGACCGCGAGGCGCAGGGCGGGGGAGTGGCGGTTCGAAGGCGCGACACCGGCGACGCCGGTTTTCGCCCGCTGGCGGAGTTTAAGTCTTACCTTCGTGAACTTATCGACACGCGTGCCAATAAGTGGTAAGCTCTTGAAAGTGGATAAGGAAAGCAACGCTTACCTGAATGCAAGAAGTATCTGAAATAATTTAGGTTAGAGCGGTCGAATAGACCAGGAGGGCTATCTATCAGTCGGAATTACGTACGAGTCAATGAAAAAATTCGCGCCCGGGAAATTCGTCTGATCGACGAGGAAGGCAACCAGGTTGGGGTGATGCCTCCGTTTGAAGCCATGAAGATTGCCCGGGAGCAAGGTCTTGACTTGGTAGAGGTGGCGCCTCAGGCAAACCCGCCCGTCTGCCGCACGATCAATTACGGGAAATACCTGTATCAACTGAGCAAGCGGCAGCACGAAGCCCGGAAGCACCAGAAGGCAGCCGGACTGAAGGAAGTGAAGATGCGTCCGCGCATCTCGGTGCACGATTTTGAGACCAAGCGAAACCGCATCATCGAGTTTTTGAAGGAAGGCTCGAAGGTGAAGGCCGCGGTCACGTTTCGCGGGCGCGAGAACGCGCACCGCGACCTGGGCTGGGCTATGATGAAACGGCTGGCCGAAGATTTGAGCGAGATTGGACAACTGGAGATCGGGCCGAGGCAGGAAGGTCCCAACCTGTCGGCCATCTTTTCTCCTAAAAAGCCGGCAGCGAAACCTGCGAAGTCAGCTGCGCGGTCCGCTGATTCCAGCGGAGCGCAGAAGAAGGAGCAGGCCAAACCCGCGCCGGTGCAGGAAACCTCTGGAGGATAGTTTTGCCAAAGATGAAATTGAAGACGCATAAGGGCGCCGCCAAGCGGTTCAAGCTGACCGCCAGCGGCAAAGTGATGAGCGGCCACGCCGGCGCGCGCCACATTCTGACCTCAAAGACGCGGAAGCGAAAACGCAAGCTGGGATCGTCCTCCGTCGTTGCCGATTCCGATGTCCGTCACGTGAAGGCTATGCTGCCTTACGGCCGCTAGGCGAAGTTCCCGGGACACGACGAAAAGAGGGAAACGTTGGCAGTTGTTGCAGGGTGAGGTGTGTAGCTGCAGCTTCCTGCCACGAGGCGGCCCGTGCCGCTGATGCGCGGAACTGCAATTCTGATTTATAATGGCTTATTGGATGTAAGCGGTTTTTTGTGGGTGCGGAAAGGCTAACGGCAGGGTGCCTTTGCTGCCCCGAAATTCTCTGAAAGGAGCAAACCCATGCCAAGAGTTAAGCGCGGAACTGTGCGCCGCGCCCAGCGGAAGAAACTCGCCAAGCTGACCAAAGGTTACTTCCTCAAGAAGAGCAAGCTCTACAAATTCATGAAAGAGGCCGCGGACCGCGCGGGGCGCTTTGCCTATCGCGACCGGCGGCAGAAGAAACGGGACTTTCGCCGTCTCTGGATTGTGCGGATTGGTGCGGCTGCGCGCCTGAATGATCTGACCTATAGCCAGTTTATTCACGGCGTAAAGAAACTGGACGTGGAGCTGGACCGAAAAGCTCTCGCTGAAATGGCGGCCCTTGACCAGTCGGCATTTGCCGAGCTTGCAGCCCGGGTGAAAACGGCCCTGAAGGCAGGCTGATTCATGTCCGGATCCGAAGCTGATCGCCGGATTCCCAACCAACGTGCTCATATGCGGTCCCGGATGTCGATTGACGAAAAAACCAGTCAAACCCTGAATGATCTCGGCGCAATGTCTCCGGAGGCCATCGGCGAGTTGTTTGGCGAGGTCACCGCTGCCCTGGAAAGTGAACGGAAAGCCCTGATTGCTGCCGTTGCCGGAGACGGGGGCGAGCGCAGCCAGAAAGTTAAAGATTTGCGCGATCGCTGGCTGGCGCGCAAGGGCGGGCTTGTTTCACTGATCGACGAGAACTGGCTGAAGAAAGCGCCGAAGGAATTGAAGCCTGCTGTGGGCCGCGCCTTCAATCAGTTGCGCCAGTTCGCGACGTGCGTCGATACGGAAAGCCTTCTGCAGGAGTTCTCCGGCGGGGATGTTGCGGCCCAACCGGCCGCCGTTGAAGCGAAGACGGGTGGACGCCCTTCCGCAGAAGCAGGGCCGTCCCGACCTGACGCTGCCCGGTTATCGCCGGCCGATGGGTTCCATTCACCCGGTCACGCAGGTGATGCGGGAAATCGAGGACATCTTCCTGGGGCTTGGTTTTTCCATCGAGTCGGGGCCGGAAATTGAGTCGGTCTATTACAACTTTGACGCCCTCAACATCCCGGAAAGCCATCCGGCGCGCGACGACTGGGACACCCTTTACGTCAATTCTGAAACGGTGCTGCGCACCCACACTTCTCCGGTGCAGATTCGGGCCATGGAAAAGCATGGCGCGCCCCTTTACATCCTTTGTCCCGGCAAGGCCTACCGTCACGATAATCCGGACTCCACCCACGCCACCATGTTCCACCAGGTGGAGGGCCTGGCCGTTGACACGGACATCAGCTTTTGCCGACCTGAAGGGAACGCTCGATTACTTTCGCCAAGAAGTTTTTCGGCGATAAGATCAAAACCAATTTTGTGCCCAGCTTCTTTCCCTTCACGGAGCCGAGCGGGGAGTTGTCGATCAGTTGTGTGTTCTGCGGCGGCGAAGGCTGCCGGGTCTGCAAGGAGAGCGGCTGGATTGAGGTGATGGGCTGCGGCATGGTGCATCCGGAAGTCCTGCGCCACGGTGGTATCGATCCGGAACGCTACTCCGGCTGGGCGTTTGGGCTGGGCGTTGAACGTTTCGCGATGATGAAGTATGACATCAACGATATCCAGCTTTTCCACCAGGGCGATGTCAGGTTTCTGGAACAATTCTGAGGGTGACAACATCCGGGCTGCGCTGTCTGCGCGCCGGCTTCTCTTTATCTGAAGACTGAGATCATGAAAGTTTCCCTGAACTGGCTGAAAGAATTTGTGGAAGTTCCGGCAGACGCCCGCCGTCTGAAGGCGGACCTCACCGCCATCGGGCTGAACGCGGAATCGTTTCAGGAGGTGGGGGATGACGTGGTTTTCGAAGTGGAAGTCACCACCAACCGGCCCGATTGTTTAAGCCATTACGGCGTGGCGCGGGAAGTGGCTGCGCTCTACCGGAAGCATCTTGCCCCCCTGGAATTTGTCTGCAAGGAAAGCAGTGCCGCGGCCTCTGCCGAGGCTTCTATTGAGATTCTCAATCCGGAACTCTGTGCGCGCTATTGCGGCCGGGTGATCCACGGCGTGGAAGTGAAGCCGTCGCCGGATTGGCTGGTACGGCGCCTGGAGGCTGTCGGCCAGCGCTCCATCAATAATGTAGCCGACATTACCAACTACGTGCTGATGGAACTGGGCCATCCACTCCATGCTTTTGACCTGACGCGCCTGAAGGGGCGCAGGATTATTGTGCGGTCCTCCCGGCCCGGGGAACAGATGCGGACCCTGGACGGTGTCAACCGGACTCTCGCCGCAAGCGACCTGGTGATTGCGGATTCCACTCGACCGGTGGCGCTGGCAGGCGTGATGGGCGGTGAAGAGTCCGAGATTTCTGACGACACCCGCTCCGTCCTGCTGGAAAGCGCCTGGTTCGATCCGGCTTCCATCCGGCGGACCTCAAAGACTCAGGGTCTGCATACGGAAGCTTCACACCGCTTTGAGCGCGGCGCCGATATTGAAATGGCTCCGGTGGCGCTGGACCGTGCAGCGATTTTGATTGCCCGGTTGGCGGGAGGTGCGGTCCTGCGCGGGGTGATCGATGTCTACCCCTCCCCGAAACACCGCACCTACATTGAGCTGCGGCGGAGCGAAATTCAGCGCATCCTGGGCGCGGAAGTTCCGTGGGAAGAGATCGAAAGGGCCCTGCGCACGCTCGGTTTTAAGGTTGAGCGGCGGGGGACGGAGGGCTGGCGTGTCACTCCGCCCTTGTCCCGTCTGGATGTGGACCGGGAAGTTGATCTGATTGAAGAAGTGGCCCGGCACTATGGCTATAACCGATTGCCTTCGCGGGTACGGCCGGCTCCGGCCCGGCTTGCCGCAGGAGAGACTCGAAGCAAAGAGCTCAGGATCAGCAACACTCTTGTGGCGCTGGGCTACCGGGAAATCATTCCTTCTGCAATGGTCGACCCGGCGGAGAACGCCAGGTTCACGGACCGTCCGCCGGTGGTGCTGGAAAATCCACTCAGCCAGGATGCCGCCGCTATGCGGTCTTCGGCGGTGCCCAGCATGGTCCACACTCTGAAGTGGAACCTTGACCGTTATCGCACCGACCTGCGGCTTTATGAAATGGGAAGGGTTTACAGCGCACGGGATGCGAGCCTGCCCGATGAGCGCCGCGTTCTGGTGCTGGGTGCAAGTGGAAACCGCGAGCCCGCGACCCTGCACAGCAAGGAAACGGAACTCAACTTTTTTGACTTAAAGGGCGACGTCGAAGAGCTCCTGGGCTGCTTTGACCTGTCCGGGCTGAGGTTTGAGGCTTCAGATGCCGGCTATCTTGAAGAAGGCGTGGCGGGCCGGTTTGTTTTGGAGGATGCAACCGTTGCCACTTTGGGCCGCCTGCAGGAAGGCCTGGCCCGTGCCTATAAATTGCGGCAGGCCGTGTGGCTGGCGGAAGTTGAACTGGATGTTCTTCTCAGCGCCGCTTTAAGACAGAAGAGCTTTAAACCGATTTCAAAGTTTCCGCCTGTGGAGCGTGACTTCTCTCTGGTTGTACCGGGAAGCACTGCTTACGGGCGTTTGGAAGAAACGATTCGCGGGCTGGCGATTGAAGAAATCCAGTCCATGACGCCGGTGGAACGTCGCCCCAGCGGGGAACTCCCGCCGGGCACGATACCGGCGGGTCACGCAAGTCTTCTTTTGCGCATCACATTTCAAAGTCCGACACACACGCTGGCGAGCGACGAAGTCGAATCTCAAAGCCGGCGCATCGTCGAAGCCCTTGAACCGTTGGGGGTTCAAATTCGGGCACAGGCGTGAAGGGTCGGCCATGGGGCCAGGAACAATGGATCTGAACGAGAGTTTCCAGCAGTTGGAAGAAAAGCTGTCAAAGGCAAGCGAAGTTTTCAGGCGCACTATTGCCGAAAAGCAGGACCTTGAGAAGGCGCTTGAAATGCTGAAAGAGGACACGGGCGGCAGCCGGAAGCGCCTGGAGGCCTTGCAGGACGAAGTCAAGGTTTTGAGGCGCGAGCGGGAAGAAGTTCGGGTCCGAATCGAGAAGCTGCTGAGCCAGATTGAGCAGTTGACTGGCCAGGACAATACGGGATCATAGCAGGGGCAGTTTGCTGAGTGCCTTGTTGCGCGCGCAAGCCGCAAGGGGCGGGAAGGAGGCGCTTGAACAATCCAACGGATTCCGTCCGAATCGAAATCTACGACCAGGAATACCACGTCAAGGGCAGCCTGAATGCAGTGTATCTCGAAGAGCTCGCCCGGTATGTGGACGGCAAAATGAGGTCCATCGCGACGCGGAGCCACACCGTGGATTCACTGCGCGTGGCGGTGCTCGCGGCGCTGAACATTGCGGACGAATATCATCAGATGAAGTCCAAATACGAAACGACCACAGAGCAGGTTGAACAGAAGGTCGGTGAGTGTAATGAGGCGCTGGACCGGTTGCTGAAGCCTGCCGTTTGACCATCCGCGCGCGTTCCTGAATTCCGGGAAGACAATTGATTTTCGTGGCCGGTCATATCTGTTACCCCCTGTCGGCCCTTACAGGAGACTCTTGCAGGAAACCGTTAGAACACTGTACATCGGCGACATTTTTGGACGCCCCGGGCGGAGCATTGTGAAAGAACGCCTGCCGGAACTGGTGTCGGAATATGCGCCGGACCTGATTCTCGCCAACGGCGAAAACGCGGCCGCGGGTTTTGGCATTACTCCCCGCCTGGTGGAGGAACTGCTGGGTCTTGGGATTGCCGTCCTCACCACCGGAAACCACATCTGGGACAAGAAGGAAATCTACCCTTATCTGGCTGAGCACGCTGATGGCCCGCTGCTGCGGCCGGCCAACTACCCGCCGCAGGTCCCCGGCCGCGGGCTCTATGTGGGCAAGACGCGGGCGGGCCTGGAATTTGCGGTAATCAACCTCCAGGGGCGCGTCTTTATGGCGCCGATCGACTGCCCCTTCCGGACTGTCGACAGCCTGCTGGAGATGGTTCCGGAAACGGTGAAAATCTGCTTTGTGGATATGCACGCTGAGGCCACCTCAGAGAAGCAGGCCATGGGATGGTACCTGAATGGCCGCGTGACAGCCATGGTGGGAACCCACACTCATATCCCGACGGCGGACGAAAAGGTGCTGCCCGGAGGGACGGCGTATGTCACCGACCTTGGAATGACCGGCCCTTATGAATCAGTCATCGGGGTGGAGAAGGATACGGTTATCCGGAAATTCCTCAGCCAGCTTCCTGAAAGGTTTGAGGTTGCGAAGGGCGACGTCCGGCTCTGCGGGGTCCTGGTGGAGGCCGACGCCCTGACGGGGCGTGCAGTTTCCATCCGGAGAATTGACCGGAATTAACCCGGAGAAGCCGGCCGTGCAGGGCTCAGGTTGAAGTAACGGTGTGCGTGTGGTAGTTTGTTAACTCTTGAGTGAACAGCTTGCTGGGTTGTGGGCCCGCCGTGAAAACCAGAAATTCCAACGCTGAATTGCATTCACAAATCGACCTTGAACGGCTGCCCCGGCACATTGCCGTCATCATGGACGGCAACGGGCGATGGGCCCGGAAACGGCATTTGCCGCGGATTGCGGGCCACCGCGCAGGCATCGGAGCGGTTCGGAAGGTGGTGGAAGCCTGCGCGCGACTGGGCGTGCCCTGCCTCACTCTCTATGCCTTTTCGGTGGAAAACTGGAAGCGGCCCAGAACGGAAGTGAAACTTCTGATGGGCTTGCTGCGCGAATATCTGAAGAGAGAGCTTGCGGAGCTCAACCGGAATAACATCCGGTTCGGAGCCATTGGGAGAATTGAAAGCCTGCCGAAAACCGTGCAGCGCGATCTGCACGAGACGGTTGAAAAGACGCGGGCGAATACCGGGCTGAGGCTGACGCTGGCTCTGAACTATGGCGGACGGGCCGAACTGATTGACGCTGTGAGGAGCCTGGTTTCGCAGTTGAGGGGAAAAGAGGCGCTTGATCCCGAGGCCATCACCGAGCAGAGTTTCGGCCGGCATCTCTACACCCACGATCTGCCCGATCCGGACCTGCTGATTCGGACCAGCGGCGAGATGCGACTGAGCAATTTTCTCCTGTGGCAGGTTGCCTATAGTGAAATCTGGGTAACCGACGTCCTGTGGCCGGACTTCACAGAACTGGAACTGTTCCAGGCTGTTATCGATTTCCAGCGGCGGGAGCGCCGCTACGGCGGGCTGGGCTGATGCGGCGCCACCCGGCTCATACCGTGCCGGCTGCAGAAGGTAGGCCTGGCCCCCCTCACTCGATTCCATGAAACGACGGATTCTTACCGGTTTGCCCCTGGCCCTTGTGGTTGTGTACCTGCTTGTCCAGGGCCGTGAATGGCTGTTTACTCTGGCGGTGCTGGCCACCGTGGTGATCAGCCTCCAGGAGTATTTCCACATCAGCCGGGAGGCAGGCCTGGGTGGATGGCCCCGGATGGGCTATGTGGCTGCAGTGCTGCTTTGCCTGGGCCAGCTTGCAGACCTGCATGGAATGGCTTTCGGCGAATCGGCACTGCTTCTGCTGATGGTGCTGGCCATTCCGGTAGCCGGCCTTGTGATTGTCTCTGATCTGAAGAATTACTCAGGCGCGCTGGCATCCACCGTGCTGGGCGTTTTTTACGTTGGATTTGCCTTTTCGTGGATGATTCCTCTGAGATTTGGCGATCCGGCCGCGGGCTGGCGTCTGATTGTCCTGCTGTTCCTGGTAGTCTGGGCGGGGGACATATTTGCCTATGCCGTGGGGCGCATGGTGGGGCGAATTCCGCTGGCGAGGAAGATTTCCCCGAAAAAGACCGTCGAGGGGGCGATTGCGGGGCTGGCCGGTGGGGTCCTGGTTGCCTGGGGCTTTTCACACTGGTTTTGGCAGACAGGTGATCAAAAAACGGTTATCCTGATAGGAGGCTTGGTTGCCCTGGCCGGACAGGCCGGCGACCTTGTGGAATCTGCCCTCAAGCGGGCTGCCAACCTGAAGGATTCGGGAACGATCCTTCCCGGGCACGGAGGATTGCTCGACCGGATCGACAGCCTCTTGTTTGCCGCCCCGACTCTGTGGTTGGCGTGGCGTCTAAAGGACTTCTGGCATTGATAAAGGGATTATGCATTCTGGGCTCGACCGGTTCTATCGGGCAGAACTGCCTCAACGTGGTTCGCGGGCGTGAGGATCTGTTTCGGGTGGTCGCGCTCTCGGCGGGCAGGAACCTGGATGTGCTCGCCAGCCAGATTGTAGAATTCCGGCCCTGTGTGGCCGTCGTGGCCGATGCGGACTCAATCTCTCCCCTGCGGGAGCGGCTCCAGGCACTGGGCTTCCGTGAAAACCTGAAAATTCTGGCCGGAACCGAGGGCCAGGTGGAGGCCGTCAGCCATCCTGATGTCAATTTCGTCGTGGCGGCTTCTCATGGCACCACCGGGCTGGTGGCTGTCTATGAGGCCATCTGCGCGGGCAAGACGGTGGGACTGGCTAACAAGGAAGTCATGGTCGTTGCCGGTGAACTGGTCACCCGCACCGCGCGCGAACATGGTGTGGACGTCCTTCCTATTGACAGCGAACATTGCGCCATCCACCAATGCCTGAGGTCAGGCGCCCACCAGGAGGTCAAACGGCTGATTCTGACGGGTTCCGGGGGACCGTTCCTCAAGACCCCCCGCAAGCGCCTGGAAACGGTTACGCCCGAGCTGGCGCTGAAACATCCGGTGTGGAAAATGGGGGGCCGGATCACCATTGACTCCGCCACCCTCATGAACAAGGGCCTTGAAATTATTGAGGCCCATTGGCTTTTTGGCTTTCCTTCACAGCAGATTGACGTGATGATCCATCCGGAATCGATTATCCATTCCATGATTGAGTTCTGCGACGGGTCGGTGATGGCCCAGCTTGGTGTTGCCGACATGCGGCTTCCCATCCAGTACGCCCTGACCTACCCGGAGAGAATGGATGCCGATGGACATCTGCCGCTCCTGGACCTGATTGCGGCCGGGAGCCTGCATTTTCAAGCGCCGGATGTGCGCTGGTTTCCCTGCCTGGAACTGGGCCGGTCTGCCCTGGAACAGGGCGGGGTAATGCCCTGCGCGCTGAACGCCGCCGATGAAGTAGCGGTGGAAGCGTTTCTCAGGGGTGAGCTCCGTTTCCCCGATATTCCACGTGTGATTGAAAAAGTGATGCGCGAGACCCCCGTGAGTCATCCAAATACTATGGAAGAGGTTCTGGCAAGCGACAGGCAGGCCCGACTGCGCGCGAGAGAATCGGTAGCTTCGATGACGCATCCGTACACGGTTGTGTGAGCTGAAGAAAGGTTTGATCTATGGTTTCGAGTTTCCTCACGGACACGGTTGTCGTCATCATCGTCCTGGGCGTGATGGTTTTCGTCCATGAAGCGGGCCACTTTCTGGCGGCGAAGGGATTCGGCGTGCGCGTCCTGACCTTTTCGCTGGGTTTCGGCAAGCGTTTGTTTGGATTTGAGCGAGGTGGGACCGATTACCGGGTGAGCATTCTGCCGCTCGGCGGGTACGTCAAAATGGCGGGAGACGATCCCACGGCGGTCCTGACGGGTGAGCCGGGCGAATTTCTGGGCTGCCCGCGATGGCAGCGGTTTGTGATCATCCTGATGGGCCCGATGATGAACTTTGTTCTGGCCGTGTTGGTCCTTGCCGGGCTTTACATGTTTCACTTCCAGAAGCCCGCCTATGAAGACCAGCCTGTTGTAATTGGCGCTGTCGACCCGGGTTCGGCGGCGGCGGAAGCCGGGCTCCAGGCTGGAGACCGGGTGGTTCAGTTTGACAGCATCAGAAATCCCAAATGGAACGACATTAAATTCAAAGTCCTTACCGGCGCAGAGCATCCCATTCCTCTGACCGTCGATCGGGGCGACGAGACCTTGCACATCAGCCTGACACCGCATACCGAAGGCAAGGATGGCGCCGGTGTGGCCGGCTGGTACCCCGATGTTCCCCTGGTGGTTGATAAAGTGGAATCCGGCCAGCCTGCCAGTGAGGCGGGACTGAAGCCAGGGGACAAGATTTTGGGCCTGGATGGCAAGCCCATTTATTATTGGGCGCTGATTGTTCAGGATCTGAGGGACGGCAAAGGCAAGCCCGTTGATCTCACCGTCGAGCGCGACGGGAAGGAATTTCAGGCGCATATGACACCGGCCTATACCGATGTGATGGGGCTGAAAACCTGGCGGATTGGCGTGACGATCCGGCAGACGGAGTATGTCATCCGCAAGCTGCCGCCCGGAACGGCATTGGAATATGCCGTCATGGCGAATTATCGGAGTGTTCTGCAAACCTTTGACGTTCTGGGAAAAATTGTGACTCGCCGGATGTCCACCAAGTCCCTTGCCGGACCCATCGGGATCGCCCAGATTTCCGGCGAGGCCTACCGCCGGGGCATTCCAGACCTCTTGCTTTTTGTTTCGTTCATCAGCCTGCAACTGGGTATTGTCAACCTCCTGCCCATCCCGGTGATGGACGGTGGGCACATTTTCATGTTGGCGATTGAAGGCCTGATGCGGCGCGACCTCAGTCTGGCGGTCAAGGAACGGGTGATCCAGGTGGGCGTGGTGCTGATTGTCCTCCTCTTTGTTTTTGTGATGTATAACGATATTATGAAGACTATTCGTCCCTCCTGACCGCAGGCAGGCGACGCGATGCTAATTCTAAGCAGGGGCAGATAACCGTGAATTTCAGCGATAAAGAATTTTTCCCGGAAAGGCGAAAGACCCGGCCGGTCAAAGTGGGGCGATACACGGTTGGTGGTGACTCGCCGATCGTCGTCCAGTCCATGACCAAGACGGACACGCGGAATGTCGACAAAACCGTCGAGCAGATTCAGCAGTTGGAGCAGGCGGGATGTGAAATTGTCCGCCTGGCCGTGCCCGATATTGAAGCGGCAGAGGCGCTGAAGGACATCCGAAAGAAGTGTCCTGACTCCGTGCTGGTCTCAGATATTCACTTCCAGTATAAGTTTGCCTTGATCGCGCTGGACGCGGGAATCGACAAGCTGCGGATCAATCCCGGCAACATCGGCGACGCGGAGAAGGTCCGCACGGTGGTGCGGCGCGCTCAGGAGCAGAAAGTTCCCATCCGGATTGGCGTGAATGCCGGCTCGCTCGAACGGCGACTGCTGGAGAAATACGGATTTCCGACTCCGGAAGCGATGGCGGAAAGCGCCGAGTATCACATCCGAATTCTGGAAGACCTGGGTTTTGGCGACACCATCATTTCTCTGAAATCTTCGAACGTCAAGCTGACTGTGGCTGCTTACCGGCTGCTGGCGGAACGCTGCGATTACCCGTTTCATCTCGGGATTACCGAGGCTGGAACACAGTTTTCCGGCACCATCAAATCCTGCGTGGGCATGGGAATGCTGCTGGCGGAAGGCATCGGCGACACCATTCGCGTTTCACTCGCCACCGATCCCACGGAAGAAGTTCGCGTGGCCTACGAACTGCTGAAGTCTCTGGAGCTTCGCAGCCGCGGCCCGGTGGTGATTGCCTGCCCCACCTGCGGCAGGCTGGAAGTCGACCTGTTCAAGATTGCGGGTGAAATCGAGCAGGCCACTTCTCACATCAAGATGCCGCTCTCGCTGGCCGTGATGGGATGCGCCGTGAACGGCCCGGGCGAAGCCCGCGAGGCCGACCTGGGCGTTGCCGCCGGGCGCGGCAACGGCATGATCTATCGCCAGGGTAAGGCCATCCGCCGGGTGAAAGAAGAAGAGATTGTCCCGGCGTTGCTTGAGGAAATTGACCGGTTTGTGGCGGACAAGGCTGCCGGCCGCGTGACGGATTCCCACGAGCCTGCTGAGGAAACTCCTGCTCCCTCAAGTCCGCTGGTCAGCCTTCAATAGGTACGGCGCATGAATCCTGCCTATACTGGAACGTGCTACCTGGGCTTTCCACCTGTCCTCCCGGTTCATGCCTCGTTCCGGGTCTATTCCGTTTGACCGGTTTTCTCCCAACATGGCTCGTCTTGAAGATCTCAAACTGACTCACCGCCTGTTCGTTGAGGCTTATCCGTTCCGGAAGGTGGATTGGTCGCCGGGGGCGCGCCTGTCAAAGCCGTTAGCCCAGTCAAAACTCGCCCTTATTTCTTCCGCCGGCGTTCATCTTCCCGGCCAGCCTCCGTTCGATCTCGCATTTCGCGGGGGAGATGTTTCCTTCCGCGAATTGCCTGACACACTTGATGTTCGCCATTTGAAGATCGCCCAGCGGAGTTCCGATTTTGACCAGACGGGCGCGAGGGAAGACGCAAACCTTGTGTTTCCCCTTGACCGCTTCAGAGAGCTTGTGGAGCGGGGAGAAATCGGAGGTCTGAACCATAGGCACTTCAGCTTTATGGGCTCGATTTCCGCGCCTGGAAGGCTGATTTCAGATTCCGCGCCACAGTGTTGCGGAGATGCTGCGGGAAGACGGAGTGGACGCGGCCTTTCTGGTGCCGGCCTGACCGATGTGTCATCAGTCCGTGGGACTGGTTGCCAGCGTCATTGAGAAGGCGGGAATCCCTACTGTCGGGCTCTCTCTGCTGCAGATGGTCACGAAGAAAGTGCGGCCGCCTCGAGCCTTGTACGTGCCTTTCCCATTTGGCTATCCCTTGGGCAAGCCGAATGATACAAAGCTTCAGCACCAGATTGTCCGTGGAGCCCTGGACCTGCTGGAAAGCCCGGACGAACTGCCGATTCTGCGAAATTTTGTTCCCGCCTGACGCGGAGCCAGTTTCCAATTGGCTTTTGCCTGGTAAAACCACCGACTGCCTGCAATACTGATCTGTTCGCTTTGCCTAAGGGCACATTGCCGGCAGGAGGGGCCCGGGAGGAGGGCTTTCCTCTTCCCGAAACTCCAGACTACGCTTTCTGCCCGCCTTGCCTGTAACGGAGGTCAAGATTAGATGCCATCATCGAAAGAATTCGCCTTCATGGATGCAACGGCGCAGGCTGAGCTGGTGCGCCGGAAGGAAGTCAAGCCCGCCGAACTGGTTGACGCCGCGATCGAGCGGATCGAACGCTTGAATCCCGCGCTGAATGCGGTGATTACTCCCATGTACGAACAGGCGAGGGAAGCCGCGCAGGGCGCGCTGCCTGAGGGACCGTTTCGCGGAGTCCCCTTTTTGCTGAAAGACCTTATGGCTTCCTACGCCGGTGTCCGTATGACCTGGGGCAGCGCATTCTTGCGCGACTTTGTCCCGGACCACGACAGCGAACTTGTGGCGAGGCTGAAGCGGGCGGGACTGGTGATTGTGGGCAAAACGAACACGCCGGAACTCGGAATCGTTCCGACCACGGAGCCGGTGTTGTTCGGAGCCACGCGGAATCCCTGGGATCTCGGGCGCACAACGGGCGGGTCGAGTGGGGGATCAGCTGCCGCTGTAGCCGCAGGCATGGTTCCCATGGCGCATGCAAATGATGGCGGTGGTTCCATTCGCATCCCGGCCTCCTGCTGCGGCCTTTTTGGCCTCAAGCCCACCCGGGCGCGCAATCCGCTGGGGCCCGACGTTGGAGACGTGATGGGTGGCCTGGTTGCTGAACATGCGGTCTCGCGCTCGGTGAGAGACAGCGCCGCTCTGCTGGACGCGACCGCAGGGCCTGACGTTGGAGACCCTTACTGGGCTCCGCCCCCCGTGCGGCCGTACGCTCAGGAAGTTGGGATTGACCCCGGCCGGTTGAGGATTGCCTTTTCGACGAAAGCTCCCTCCGGGGCAAAGATTCATCCTGATTGCGTGGAGGCGGTTCACGATGTCGCCAGGCTCTGTGCAGATCTTGGTCATGAAGTCAGCGAAGGCGCGCCGGAAATTAACGGGCCGCTGCTGATCCATGCCTTTACATCTGTTTGGGCGGCGGGGTGCGCCTCAGCCATAGACGGGGTTGCCTATCTAACGGGCCGGACCCCAACGCAAGACTTGTTCGAGCCTCTCACGTGGGCGCTTTATGAAATGGGCCATCGCACGACAGGATCGGAGTGTTTGATGTCACAGGCGATTTTGCAGCAGATCTCCCGCCAGGTTGCGCGGTTCTTTGAGAAGTGCGACATCTGGTTGACCCCCACGCTTGCCGAGCCTCCTCTTCCGCTGGGATCGTTCGACGCAGCTCCGGACAATCCCATGAAAGGGTTTCACCGAGCGGTCGATTACGTACCCTTCACTCCCATCGCCAACGCCACGGGGCAGCCCGCCATGTCGATCCCGCTCTATTGGAATAAGGAAGGATTGCCGGTGGGGACGCACTTCTTCGGCCGCTTTGGTGACGAGGGGACGCTGTTCCGGCTGGCGGCGCAACTTGAAGCCGCACGCCCGTGGGCCGATCGTCGGCCGCCTGTTCAGGGTTGAGCGGGTTGTTCCGCGATTGCCGGCGTTCGTGGATCGATCAGGTGCGGGCGGGCGTTGAACGGCTGGTCCCGGATGGTTTTGCGCTCAGCTTTTTCGTGAGGCGGAAAAACTTCAGTGACTTCTGAACGTCCCGCTGAATTTGTTGTTTCAGCGCCTCGGCATCCGGGAACTGGATTTCGTCCCGCAAGCGATGGAGAAACTCTATTTCCATCTCTTCGGCTTGAACCTCTCCACGAAAATTCAGCAGGAAGGTCTCCACCGTCAGGCGGTGATGGCCGAAGGTGGGTTTGTGGCCGACGTTCGTGACCGAATCATGCAGCACTCCTGCCACGCGGGTCCGGGTGATGTAAACTCCGTTTTTCGGAAGCTGCTGTTCGACAGGGCCAAGATTCAATGTGGGCACGGTCTTTTTGTGCCCCACGCCTTCGCCGGTCACGATGGGGCCGGTCACGGTGTAAGGCCTCTCCAGCATCCGGCCTGCCATTTCCACGCGGCCCTCGGAAAGGAAGTGGCGGACCTGGCTGCTTGAGACTCGGTGGCCGCGGACCTTGATCATGGGCAGGGTTTCCACCCGGAAGCAGCTCTTCCTGCCGAGTTCGGCCAGCAAGGCGGTGTCCCCTGCGCGCTGATGGCCAAACCGAAAGTTTGACCCCACGTGGACCACGGCAGCCCGCAGTTTTTCCTCCAGAATGCCGCGGGCAAATTCTTCAGGAGTGAGCAGTGAGAGCTCCCGGTTAAAGCGGAGAACCACAAGGAGTTCGATCCCTTCCCGTTCGATCAGCCTGGCTTTCAATGTGAGAGGGGTGAGGGTCTTCGGAGCGCGTTCGGGAGCGAGCACCTGCGCCGGGTGCGGGTCAAAGGTGACGACGACGGAAGTCCCTCCCAGTTCGCCGGCTGAGCGCACTACGCGGCCGAGCAACTCGCGGTGGCCCAGATGAATTCCATCGAAGTTGCCGATGGTCACGGCGCTTTTGTGAAGAGGCTCACGCAATTCCGAAAGGTCGCGAACAACTCGCATGGATCAGTCCAGGTTAACTTCCAGCCCGTCATAGGCCAGCCTCACGTTGGGAGGCAGGCTGGCGTTTGTTTCTTCGTGGCTCAACTCATGAGCGATATGGGTAAAGTAGGCCCGCGCCGGCTTAAGGCGCTCGACCAGCGCCAGAGAATTTTCAATAGTGGAATGCGTCGGATGGGGCTTGTGGCGCAAAGCATCAAGAATCAACACATCCAGGCCTTCAAGCATCTCCAAAGTTGTTTCCGGAATGGTGCTGAAGTCCGTGACATAGGCCCCCTTCCCAAACCGGAACCCGAGCACGGGCAGCGTCCCGTGCAACACCGGCAGGGGAACCAGTTGCGTGTTCCACAGGCTGAAAGGGCCGTCGATCAGATGAGGATCAACATTCAGAATCCCCCCGTAGGGATAAGTCTGGTCAAAGATATAGGTAAAGATCCGGCGCAGACTTTCCATGCAACGATGGTCTGCGTATACAGGGATGGGATCTTTCTGCCGGAAGTAAAACGGGCGAACGTCATCCAGACCCAGGACGTGGTCGGCGTGGGCGTGAGTGAAAACGATCGCGTCCACCCGCTGGATTTTCTGGCGGAGGGCCTGCCAGCGGAAGTCCGGGGTGGTGTCAATCACCACCGTACGCCCGGCATATTCAAGCATCAGGGAGGGGCGGGTTCGTTTGTCGCGCTCCGAGGCAGAGGTGCAGACTGCGCAGCCGCAGCCAACCGTCGGAACTCCCGTGGAAGTGCCCGTGCCCAGGAAAGTCAGTTTCATTTCTGGTTGCTTGCCCGCTTTTGAACTTCAAGATAGGTCATTCGCAGTTCGTAAAGAACATCTTCAAGGAGCTTGGACTCCTGGCTGGTCAGATTTCCGCGTGTCTTTTCCTGCAACACTTCCAGCAGATCGATTGTCCGGCTGCCATTGGCGAGATCGGGCGGATTGTATTCTCCGCCAGGGCCGGGCAGCAATCCGAGCTGAAACATGGCTGTCGTGCTGAGATAAGAGACCAGCATGGCAAATCGTTCCGAAGGTTCCTCCTCCCCGGCTTGGGGTTCGGGCTCGACCGGAGGAGCCGCCTGGGGGGCAGGAGGGAGATGTGATTCCGGTTCCCGTGCTTCTATCTCATTTTCAGGCTGGCCGGGAACACGAGCGCCTTCACTTGTGAAAGCCCGACGATCAACAACTTTAAACCCCGAAGATTCAACCTTTTCCTCTGTCATGAAGGGCCTCTCTATAAACGAATATTTCCACACAGCAAAGTTAGCTCTGCGGTTATGCTGAATAGGTAGTTTAGCAATAAGCCCTCTGTCTGAACAAGAGCAGCTAACCATCCCGGATGGCTCAGGGTTGAGTTCTGTGCAACCGTGTGCACAACAGAGTTCCGGATGTCAGGCGTGAGAAAAAGCGATTCAGTAAACCTCAGCGCTATTGCCAGCAAATTCACTGACTTGGTACATTAGGTGGTTCAGCATCTCAGGAAGGACTCGGTGATGGGAATGAGCAGGTTGTCTGGGGAAAAACTTGCCAGGCTGGTGGACTTGATGGCGCACCTGCGCGGGCCGGACGGGTGTCCGTGGGACCGCGACCAGGACTACGACAGTGTTAAAGGCATGCTGCTGGAAGAAGCTTACGAGGTTGTGGACGCCGTCAACCTGAAGGATTTTGAGGGGCTTGAAGAAGAGCTTGGCGATTTGCTCTTCCAGGTGGTTTTTTATTCGCGACTGGCGGAAGAGGATGGGAAGTTTGACATCGACGCCGTCATCCAGAACGTGCATGACAAGCTGGTTCGGCGCCATCCGCACGTTTTCGGCGAGACGCGCGCCGCCAATGCCGAGGAAGCTCTGAAAAGCTGGACGGCAGCAAAAGCGAAGGAGAAGGAGAAGAACAACCAATCAGGTTCACACAACGCTTCCCTTCTTGACGGTATTGCCTCCGCGCTGCCTTCCACCCTGGAGTCCTACGAGCTGGGACTGCGGGCCGCGGAGGCGGGGTTCGACTGGGTGAAAGTGGAAGACCTTCTCGACAAGGTTGAAGAGGAACTGCACGAAATACGGAAAGAACTTTCAGCCGGCGGGGAGCCTGTCCAACAGCGGCTCGAAGAGGAAGTTGGGGACTTGATGTTTGCTGTGGCTAATCTGACCCGCCTGGTCCGCTCTGATCCGGAAAGCTGTTTGCGCGGGGCGAATCAGAAGTTCAGGCGGCGGTTTCAGGCGCTTGAAGCTGAAGTCAAACGGCGCGGGAAATCGGTGCGAACCTGCACGCCACGGGAACTGGACGACCTCTGGGAATGGGTGAAGGCACAGGAGAAGGAATGAGCTACACGATCCGCCCCTGCGAAACGGTTGAGGAACTTGCCAGTTGCGTTGCGCTGCAAAAGGAGATCTGGGGCTATCCGAACCATGAGATTTATCCGGCGCGAATGTTCCTGAATATCTCCCGGACGGGTGGGCATGTGCTGGGTGCCTTCACGGACAGAGGATCAATGGCCGCCTTCGTGGTTTCAGTTCCGGCCTGGCGCAAGGAGCACCGGTATTTTTATTCTCTTCTGCTGGGTGTCCTGCCGGGTCATGAAAACCAGGGGCTCGGCAGAATGCTCAAGATCGCACAACGGAAGGCTGCGCTCCGTCGAGGGATTGAATACATTGAGTGGACGTTTGATCCCATGCGGGCAAAAAACGCCTATTTCAATATCGTCCGCCTGGGCGCAGTCGTCCGGCGTTACTGCCCCGACTACTATGGGCCCATCCTGGGCAAACTGCAGCGGAAGCTGCCCTCAGACCGGCTGGTCGCCGAGTGGCCTTTAAAATCTGCTAGAGTAAAAAAAGCGCTGGCAGGAAAGAAGGCGCGCCCCGCCGGGAAAGCTGCATCGGCAGAAGTTGCGATTCCGCTTGATCTTGACTCCCTTGTCTCGCGGAAGGCCGCGCGGGCCCGCGAGTGGCAAGCCTCCGTCCGGGCAAGCCTGCAGGACTGCTTTGCGCGAAAACTTGCCATTACGGGGTTTGAGAGAACGGAAGCTGAAGCCCGGTACCTACTGGATCGCATATGAAAATTGAACAGATTGAACTGCTGGAAATTCGGATGCCCCTGGTCCATTTTTTTGAGACCAGCTTCGGGAGAACGACCGATCGCAGAATTGTGTTGCTCCGCGCGCGCGCTGACGGCCTGGAAGGGTGGGGTGAAGTCACCTGCGGCGAGATGCCTTTCTACAGCTATGAAACGCCGGGCACGGCCTGGCACATCCTGCGCGATATCCTGATTCCCTGGGCGCTCGAGAAATCCTGGGATTCACCGGCCCACCTTGCCGAGCGCTTTCGTCCCGTCCGCGGGCACAACATGGCCAAGGCGGCGCTGGAAAACGCGCTGTGGGACATTGAGGCCCAGAGCAAGGGTGTGCCCCTCGCGGAACTGCTGGGCGGAACGCGGGAGGAGATTCCCTGTGGAGTTTCCATCGGGATCCAGAATTCGCCGGAAGAATTGCTGGAAAAAATCCGCACCGAGGTTGCGGCGGGATACCAGCGCATCAAGGTGAAAATCAGGCCAGGCTGGGACGTGGAGATTCTGGAAGCTATTCGCAAGGAGTTTCCCGGCATCAAGCTGATGGCGGACGCCAACTCTGCGTATACTTTGGCGGACGTCGAGCATCTGAAATTGCTGGACCGGTTTGACCTGATGATGGTGGAACAGCCGCTGGGATGGGACGACATGGTGGACCATGCGCGGCTTCAGCGTGAGTTGAAGACGCCGATCTGCCTGGATGAGTCCATCCATAGCGCCGAGGACGCCCGGAAGGCTATCGACCTGGGAGCATGCAAAATCATCAACATCAAACTGGGCCGGGTGGGCGGCCATTCCGCCGCTTGCAAGCTGCACGACCTTTGCCTGGCCCGGCAGGTTCCGGTGTGGTGCGGCGGGATGCTCGAGTCCGGCATCGGACGCGCCCACAACATTGCCATGTCGACCCTGCCGGGCTTTGTTCTGCCCGGCGATGTCTCTGCCAGCCGCCGTTACTGGAGCCAGGACATTATCGATCCTGAAGTAACGGTTTCGGAGCAAGGAACGATTGTTCCGCCGCGAAAACCGGGCCTTGGTTACGTGCCGAACCTCGCGCGCATTGAGAAGTTGACCGCGCGGAAGGAGACATTTGAAAAGCGCAGTTGACCCGCTTGTCGGAACACAAAAACCTTCCCGTACCATCAGCACTCACCACTTGATGCATCTTGCCATGCTGATCGCCGTTTCCTTCTGGGCGGTGAATATGGTGGCGATCAAAGTGGCATTGTTTGGTTTTCATCCGCTGGCGCTGGCCCTGGTGCGCGCCATTGCAGTTGCTCTCACCTTTGGGACCATTTTCCTGTTTCTGCGGGACCGATCCCTGCTGCGGTTTACCCGCGGACAGTGGCTGCATTTTTCTGTGATCGCTTTCCTTGGAATCACATTGAATCAGGTCCTGATTATCGAGGGAGTGGCGCACACGAATGTCCCTCATGCGGCGCTGATTATTGCCGTTGAGCCGGTCATGGTTCTTGTTCTTTCGGTCATGATGCGGCTTGAGGTGCTGACCACCCTCAAGTTTGCGGGAATGGCGATTTCATTTTTGGGCGTGGTGTTGCTGACCTATGGCAAAGCAATCCATGGCGGCCCGGACTATTGGCTGGGCGACGCGATCCTGCTGGCAGAGGTTGTGGTCTTTGCCTATTACACCATTCTGCTGAAAGAAGTGGTCGACCAATACGACGTGATCACCTTGAACACAATCATTTTCGGACTTGGTGCGTTGCTGATGATTCCGTTCGGCGCCAGAGCATTGCTGCACCAGCAGTGGTCTCAGATTCCACTGCGCTCCTTCCTCGGGTTGGCATTCATGACTTTTTTCTCCGCCGTTCTTGGTTACCTGCTTTTTGTCTATGCTTTGAAGGGCTTGACAGCGGCACGCGTGGCGGCATTTAACTATTTTGAACCGATTCTGGCAACCGGCCTGGGAATCTGGCTCCTGCATGACCATGTGAGCGTTTGGGGATTCCTCGGAGGAGGAATGATTCTTCTGGGCGTTTACTTCACGGAAAAGGAGCGCGGAGAAGAGAAAACGATCTAAAGACCCCACTGAAGCTCGTGGATGATATTACAATTAGGACCTGTCTTCGGCCGGCCGCCGCGTGATCGCCGGCCGGAGTATCCCCGCATTAACTAAGGCCAGATCTGGACGACCTTGCGCTGCCGCTTCGGCATCGCCAGGGCAAGAATCATTCCCACAACAAATCCTCCCACATGGGCCCACCAGGCGACTCCGCCTCTCGTGGCGGACTCGATAGCCAGCATCTGATGCCCCGCAAGGAATTGAATCACGAACCAATACACGAGTATCAGAAAAGCCGGTATTCGGATGATCCAGAAGAAAATCAGCAACGGGATCAGGGTGGTAATGCGGGCCGTGGGGAAGCTGAGCAGGTAGGCGCCGAGGATGCCGGCGATGGCTCCGCTCGCCCCAATGGTGGGTACACGCGAGCCCATGTTAAACAGGATGTGGATGATGGCCGCTCCAAAACCGCTGACGAAGTACAGCAGCAGAAACTGGCTGTGACCAAAACGGTCTTCAATGCTGCGTCCGAAGACGAAGAGGAAAAGCATATTGCCAATTAAGTGCAGCCAGCCCCCGTGGATGAACATGGACGTGAACACCGGAACCAGGAATTCGGCCAGGCCGGTGATGACGATGGCCCCGTGTGGGGTGGTATAACGAGCTGGTATCAGGCCGAAAGTAACGATAAACCGGTTGATCTCGGGGCCCAGCGAGAGCTCATAAGCAAAGACCGCGGCGTTGATCGCGATGAGAGCGAAGGTTGAAAACCAGAAGGTCTGGCGCCGGACGTTGTCGTTCAATGGAATCATGAGCGATGCATTCTAACCCGACTCCCATTTTGGCCCAAGCGGAATTGGAATGGGAATCTTATAGGCCCTCGCCTGCAAACCGCCCTCTGTGATTCCGATGGTTTCCTCGTGACGTTGACCTGGGTTCCGGCGGTTCGATATACTCCAGTCAGCGGGTTTTGAAGAAAATTGCTGGCCGTGGCCGTCGCCCTGCCTGTAAGCTATTCATCCAGCCTGTTCCCCGTGGCCCGCGCAGGTGTTCATGAAGTCTAAAACATTCATAAACGAGTTAGCAGCCATTATGGGGCCGGAAGGCGTTCTCTCCCGGCCCGAGGACCTGATGCTCTACGAATACGATGGCCTTTCCGCCCTGGAGATGCCCGAAGCCGTCGTTTTCCCCACCAGCACAGAACAAGTCGTTCGAATGGCCCGGCTGGCCGCTGCAAGCAAGATGCCGATCACCCCGCGGGGGGCAGGGACGGGACTGAGCGGTGGGTCGGTTGTGACCCAGGGAGGAATTGTCATCAGTTTCGCCCGCATGAAAAAGATCCTCGAAATCGATCTTGAGAACCAGCGCGCTCGGGTGCAACCCGGAGTGGTGAACACGGATCTCACCCTGGCCGTGGCCGATGACGGATATTATTACGCTCCCGATCCTTCCAGCCAGAAGGCCTGCACGATTGGGGGCAACGTGGCGGAAAATTCCGGCGGGCCGCACACACTGGCCTATGGAGTGACCACCAACCACGTGCTGGGCCTTGAGGTCGTGCTGCCCGATGGCGAAGTGATCCGAACCGGCGGAAAATGCTGGGACCTTCCGGGTTATGACCTGACCGGCCTGATGGTGGGCTCTGAGGGGACGCTGGGGATTGTCACCGAGATTACGGTCAGGCTGCTGCGCACTCCGGAAGCGGTGGAAACCATGCTGGCCGTCTACGACCGGGTGATGGATGCCACGCGGACGGTGGCTGCCATTACGGCGCAAGGCATTACGCCCGCCGCACTCGAAATGATGGACGGCTTTACGCTGCGCGCCGTGGAGCAGGCGACGCACGCCGGCTACCCGATGGATTCGGCAGCTGTTCTGCTGATTGAGGTGGAGGGGCTGCGTGAGGCGGTGAAGGAACAGGCGGAGCAGATTGAGGCGCTCTGCGCCGGCAATCGGGTTCGGAGCGTCCGCCGCGCAAAGACCGCCGAGGAACGCGCCCTTCTATGGAAAGGGCGCAAGAATGCATTTGGGGCCCTGGGGCGGATCAGCCCCAACTACTACGTCCAGGACGGCGTGATCCCTCGCACCAAACTTCCGGAGATGCTCGAATTCATCGAACAGGTTGGGAAGAAATACGACCTGCAGATTGGAAATATCTTTCATGCCGGAGACGGAAACCTGCACCCCCTTCTGATGTTCGACGCCCGTGACCGCGACCAGTCCCAAAGAGTGGTCAAGGCCGCGCAGGAAATCATGAAGCGTTGCGCCGAGCTGGGCGGTTCCATTACCGGCGAGCACGGAGTGGGCATGGAAAAGAATGAATTGATGCCGCTGATTTTTTCAGAAGACGATCTGGAACTTCAACGGCAGATCAAGGCACTGATGAATCCAACCGGCTCTTTTAATCCCGGCAAGGTTCTGCCCACCAGCAAAATGTGCGGCGAAATTCGCGTTCAGGTCAGTGCCGGAGGCTGATGTGGCAGGAGTGACTGAAAAAGTCCGCGCTGAACTTGCCGAACTCTTCGGTGAAACGCAGTTGACCTCCGAAGCGGCCACGCTTGCGAACTTTGCCGTTGATGGTCAGGTTCCGGACGTCGTGATTTATCCGAGCTCGGCAGAGCAGGTGGCACAGGCGCTGAAATGCGCGACCGGGAACGGCCTGGCGGTTATCGCCTGTGGCGGCGCTACAAAACTTGAAGTTGGAAACCTGCCCAGCAGGTACGATGTTGCACTTTGCACGCGGAATATCAATAAGGTCCGTTATTATGAGCCCTCGGATTTGACCGCCGGGGTTGGGGCCGGGATGTCCCTGGATGAACTGCAGAACCTTCTGAAGGCAGACGGACTGTGGCTGCCGCTGGACCGTTCTGGAAGCGGGAAGGCCACTCTGGGGGGCGTTGTTGCGACTAACGCATCGGGACCGCTGCGGCATTTCTATGGAGCGCCACGAGACATGGTGGTGGGCATGCAGGTTGCGACCACCGAAGGCAAGCTGATCAGAACGGGCGGACGAGTGGTGAAGAATGTGGCGGGTTATGATCTCGGGAAGCTCCTGATTGGGTCGTACGGCACGCTGGGTGTCATTACGGAAGTAAATCTCAAACTTTTTCCTCTGCCCGCGGAACGCCAGACTTTTGTCCTCTCCACCGGCACGCTGGGGATTGCCCGAGATGTGCGCCGGAGCCTCCTCACCTCACCCGTTGAGCCGCTGCGGATGGTTCTGCTGGATGCGGAGACTGCCGGGCTTGTCCATTCCGGCGTACAACCGGACGGTTTGAAAAAAACAGAGCCACAAATCTGGGTGGAAGCCGGCGGATCCCAGTCTGTGATTGACCGTACCCTGAAAGAACTTGATGCCTTGGGCCGGGCCGTGGGCGCCAGGGTTCACGCCTATGAAAGGGAAGGCGCAGAGAAAGCCTGGCAGGCCATTTCAGATTTCAGCAACTGGATCGGCAAAAGACATCCCGGGGCCGTTGTGCTGAAGGGCACCATGCCTATTGCCCATAGCGAAGAGTTTTTGAGCCTCGCGCAGCAGGAAGCGCAAAATGAGAAAGTCAGGCTGGCAAGCGTCGCGCAGCCCGGCGTCGGCATCCTTCAGATGGGCCTGCTGGGCCTGCAAAATGCCACCCAGTCTGCGGGACTGATCAGCCGCATCCGCAAGGCCGCTGAAAAATCAGGAGGGGCGCTGATTGTGATCTCCGCTGCGGCTGACGTGAAAACGCAAGTGGATGTGTGGGGAACCCCGGGGACCGGCGCTGAACTGATGCGAAAGTTGAAAGCGACGTGGGACCCGAAAGGGACGCTTGCGCCGGGCCGGTTTGTGGGTTCAATCTGAAATGATGGGGAAATATTCCGGAAGGGTGTATATTCCCGATTACCCGTAATGATCGAGATCCAGGACAAAGCGGTTGCAGCCCCCGCGGCCAGTGGCTACGGGCCGGGCGAGGCGCCGGAGTGGGAGTATTATTCCAAGTGCATCCACTGTGGCCTTTGCCTGAACGCCTGCCCGACCTACCGCGAGCTTGGGCTTGAGATGGATTCGCCGCGCGGGCGCATCTACCAGATCATCCAGGTGGAGCGCGGACGTCTGCCGCTGGGTGAAAGCTTCGTCCGGCATATTGATTTGTGCCTGGACTGTCGCGCCTGCGAAACCGCATGCCCCTCCGGGGTGGAGTACGGCCGGCTGGTGGAGTCTGCCCGCGCGCAGATCAGCCGGTATTACCAGCGGCCGGGCATCGGCCCGCGGGTACGCGACGCCTTCTTTCAGAAATTGCTTCCCGATCGCCGGAAGCTCAACCAGCTGGGAACTCTGCTTTGGCTTTTGCAGAAATCCGGCCTTGAAGCCATGGTGGTGAAGTCAGGAATCCTGAGGCTTTTTTCAAAACGGCTGGGACGTGTGGCTGCTTTGGCTCCGCGCATGGAGAAGCCCTTTTTCACCGAGCGGCTGGGCCAGGTGGTGAAACCCCAGGGCGAGGTCCGCTATCGCGTGGCCTTTTTTGCAGGTTGTATCGCCAACCTGGCATTTGCCCGGTTGAATGACGCAACCGTCCGGGTCCTGGCCCGCAACGGATGCGAGGTTGTGATTCCCGAGGCGCAGGGATGCTGCGGCGCGTTGCACGTCCACGCGGGCATTCGCGACCGCGCGCGGGAACTTGCCAAGCAGAATATCCGGACGTTCCTGGATGGCGGCTTCGATTATTTCATTACCAATGCGGCTGGTTGCGGTTCTGTGCTGAAGGAGTATCCTTTGCTCTTTGAGCACGAGGAGCGCGAATTTTATGACCGGGCCTGTGAGTTCAGCTCCAAGGTTCGGGACGTGACGGAGTTCCTGGCTGGCATCGAGTTCAACCGGGATTTGGGATCTGTTCGGGCGCGCGCCACCTATCAGGACCCCTGCCACCTGGGCCACGCCCAGCAAATCCGCAGCGCTCCCCGACAGTTGCTGGCGGCCATTCCCGGACTCGAATTCGTCGAACTAAAGGAATCCGAGGTTTGCTGTGGCAGCGCCGGCATTTATAATGTGGTCCAGAACGAAATGGCCGAGCGGCTCCTGAAGGCCAAGATGCAGAGAGTGGACGAGACCGAGGCTGAGCTGATTCTGACAGCCAATCCGGGATGCCTTTTGCAGTTGCGGGCCGGCGTTGCCCGGTCCAGGCGTAAGCGCCGCGTCCTGCACGTGATTGAGCTTCTTGACGAAGCTTACGCAGACTACGGCCGGACCGGATAGGAAGCTGTGAATGTGGCTTGCTGGCGCCGGATGGCGCCACCGAACGATACCCTTTGGGGCGGAACCGTTTCCTGTTTTCAGATTCGTTCGTTAGAATGGCAGGTCGATGGATTTTTCCTGCCCTCTGGCATTTTGTTGGCTTATGATTGAACTCAAATTTTCTGGCTGGGAGTGTTGACGATGACCGATAAGACGGATGGTGTAGAGGAGAAGCTTGAAGCCTTACTGAAAGAGGGGCGGAGTTTTCCTCCGTCTGAGGAATTTCGCCGGCAGGCCAACGTGTCTGATCCCAAGATCTACGAAGAGGCGCGCCAGGACCCGGAGGGCTTCTGGGCGAATGAAGCCGAGCGGTTGGACTGGTTCGAGAAATGGAACACGGTGCTGGAATGGAAGGCGCCGTGGGTGAAGTGGTTTGTCGGAGGCAAGCTGAACGCAACTTACAACTGTGTTGACCGCCATGTGAAGTCTTCGCGCCGCACCAAGCGGGCGATTGTGTGGGAGGGCGAGCCGGGCGATACGCGGGTGCTGACGTTTGAAGATCTCGAGAGGGAAGTCAACCGTTTTGCCAACGCGCTCAAGTCGCTGGGCGTGAAAAAGGGCGACCGCGTTGCCATCTATCTTGGCATGATTCCGGAGCTGGCCATTGCCATGCTCGCCTGCGCGAAAATCGGCGCCCCGCACAGCATCGTGTTTGGAGGGTTTTCCGCCGATTCGCTCCGCGAGCGGATCAATGACGCCGAGGCAAAAGTCATCATCACCGGCGACGGAGCGTGGCGACGAGGCAAGGTCGTTCCTTTGAAGGCGAGCGTTGATGAAGCTTTGGCCGGGACGCCCACCATCGAAAAAGTGGTGGTGGTTGAGCGCGTGGGCAAAGCCACCGAGATCACCATGCAGCCCGGGCGGGATTTATGGTGGCATGACCTGGTTGCGAACGCCTCGGACCAGTGCGAGGCTGAGCCCATGGATGCCGAGGATATCCTCTACATCCTTTACACCAGCGGAACCACCGGAAAGCCAAAAGGCGTGGTGCACACCACCGGCGGCTATCTGGTGGGGACCTCGGCGACCCACCGCATGATCTTTGACATCAAGGAAGACGACGTTTACTGGTGCACCGCGGACATCGGCTGGGTGACCGGACATTCCTACATCATTTACGGTCCTCTGGCCAACGGCTGCACCACCGTGATGTATGAAGGAAGTCCCGACCACCCTGACCGCGGCCGTTTCTGGGACATTGTCCAGAAGTATAAGGTCAACATTTTTTATACGGCGCCCACCGCCATTCGTGCCTTTATGCGCTGGGGTGCGGAATGGCCCGCCAAGTACGATCTTTCCTCCCTGCGCGTCATCGGCACGGTCGGTGAGCCGATCAATCCTGAAGCTTGGATCTGGTATCACCAGAATATCGGTCGAGAGCATTGCCCGATTGTTGATACCTGGTGGCAAACTGAAACCGGCATGATTCTGATCTCGCCGTTGCCTGGAATTACCGCCACCAAACCCGGCTCTGCAACCCAGACGTTCCCGGGTATCGAGGCCGAAGTGCTGGATGATCGAGGCCAGCCGGTCGGCCCCGGGGGGGGCGGATACCTGGCATTGACCCGGCCGTGGCCCGCTATGTTCCGGACGATTTACGGTGATCCCGATCGTTATGTCCGGACGTACTGGTCCCGCTACGAGGGCAAGTATTTTACGGGCGACGGCGCCAAGGTCGACGAAGACGGTTATTTCTGGCTGCTGGGCCGCGTGGATGACGTGATGAATGTGGCCGGGCATCGCATATCAACCTACGAGGTCGAAAGCGCCCTGGTGGACCATCCTTCGGTGGCTGAAGCTGCCGTGATCGGAAAGACCCACGAGTTGAAGGGCCAGGGCATCGCCGGCTTCGTGACGCTGAAGGAAGGGATCGAGGCCAGTGACGAGCTGAAGAACGAACTCAAACAGCACGTTGCCAAAAAGATCGGCCCTATTGCCCGTCCGGATGATATTTTCTTTACGGCGGAATTGCCCAAGACGCGAAGCGCAAAAATCATGCGGCGCCTGCTGCGTGATATCGCCGAGGGAAGAGTTCTGGGCGACACCACAACCCTTGCCGATCCTGCGGTGACCGCGCGACTGAAGCGCCAGTATGAGCAGGAAGGCTGAGCCCTCACCATCGCGAGCGGAAAAGAGCACGGGCGACGAAGTGGCGCAGGAGTGGAAAGCCGACCGTTATGCTGAGCACGCTCCTTTCGTCCCCTTGCTCGGCCAGTCTGTTCTTGGCCTGCTGAATCCGCAGCCCGGCGAACGTATTCTGGACGTGGGCTGCGGCGACGGCGCGCTTTCTGCCAGAATCATCGAAGCGGGGGCTGCGGTGATTGGGGTGGATGATTCGCCGGATATGGTGGCGGCCGCAAAGCAGCGCGGCATTGAGGCCCGGCTCGCCAATGCTTTTCATCTTTCCTTCGAGGCTGAATTCGACGCCGCCTTTTCAAACGCCGCGCTCCATTGGATGAAGCGCGACCCGGACGCTGTCCTGCAAGGCGTCAGGCGGTCTCTCAAGCCCGGCGGCCGGTTTGCCGGGGAATTCGGCGGCCACGGGAATGTTGCGGCCATCACGGTGGCCCTCGTCGCGGTGCTCCACCGGCATGGTATTCCCGATGCGGCTTCCTTTGCTCCCTGGTACTTTCCCACAGCAGACGAATATCAGACCAGGCTGGAGACCGCGGGTTTCCAGGTGGATTCGATCGAGCTATTTCCTCGTCCCGTCATCCTTCCAACAGACATGCGCGGTTGGCTCGAGACGTTTGCGGGGCCATTTTTCCAGGCTCTTCCTCAACAGGAGCGCGGAGGCGCCCTCGATGAGGTTGTGGGTTTGCTTCGTCCGGCGCTCTGTGATGCCGAAGGCCGCTGGACGGTGGATTACGTGCGCCTGCGCTTTCTTGCCCGTGCGCGGTGACGGGAGGAACACTGTTTCCTGACGCTCCTGATCCGCTCCAGGGAAGGGAAAGTGTCTCAAAACTGAACACAATTTGCCGAGGCTATACACCGCTTCGGCGTTGGCCCCGCGATCAACAGAAGTTCCCGCAATCTGACCTGTCGTACGGGTTGTGAGCGAACAATATTTTCGCCCCAACCCATGGGGCAGCCCACAACCAAATTCTAAATCCTTCTAATCAATTGAAATATCGCTTGACATGTGGGCAGGCCCAAATTATATTGGGTGGGCGAGAGTGGTCAAGAGTGGTCGAAATTGTTTTTAAGTGGTCGAGTTGGCTGATTTCCTGAAGGGCTATTGAAACTTCGATGCTGCGAGGTAATTACCCAGCAACGGTGGACGGCAAGGGAAGGGTTAAAGTTCCCACCGCCTTCAAGTCTCATCTGGAAGTTACTTTTGGCCATGATTTTTATGTGACCAGTCTCGACGGCCAGTCTGTTCGAGTTTACCCCTTTTCCGTGTGGAGAGGCATCGAGGAAAAGCTTGCGACGCTTCCCTCGATGAACAAGTCGAAAAGAAAACTGCTGGACCGGGTCAACTACTGGGGCCAGGCGGTGCAGATGGATGCACAGGGAAGAATCCTGATTCCGTCACTGTTGCGAGAATCCGCCGGCATGCAAGGCGAGGTGGCGGTGATTGGTTATCTCAATTATCTGGATGTCTGGAATATGGACCGGTTCCGCGGGCACCTTGATGACCATCCGCTCACGGACGATGACATGCAGGCTTTGAGCGACCTTGGCATTTAGATGGATGAATTCGAGCTCCACTATCCCGTCATGCTGCGGGAAGCAACGGAGTTTTTGAATGTTCGAACTGATGGCAATTACATTGACGCAACCGTGGGGGCGGGCGGGCACTCAGAGAAGATCTTAGGTGTGCTTGAAGGGGGACAGGGAAGACTGCTGGCGATCGACCGTGACCCCCAGGCGCTCAACATTGTTCGAGAGCGCCTGGGCGGCCACGGCGGAAAGCTGATACTGATGGAAGGAAATTTCGCTGATATTCGCGCCCTGCACGCTGCCAGCGGTTTGCCGCCGGTTGACGGTATTCTGGCCGACCTTGGGCTGAGTTCGATGCAGCTTGAGGATGCCGGCCGGGGTTTCAGCTTCAGCCTGCCGGGACCACTGGACATGAGAATGGGTGGCGGGGAATTGACCGCTGCCGAAATTGTCCATCGCACGTCCGAACGTGAACTGGCAGATTTGATTTTCAAGTTTGGGGAAGAGCGCCACTCGCGCCGTATAGCGCGAGCGATTGTGAAGGCCCGTCCGATTCGATCAACCACCGAACTGGCGCAGGTGGTAATGCGAGCTATCCCCTCCCGGACGGGCCTCCACCACCTTCATCCCGCGACGCGCACCTTTATGGCGTTGCGTCTGGCTGTCAACAGCGAGCTGGAAAATCTGCAGGAGTTTCTTGCCGGATTTCCGGGTGTTCTCGCGACAGGAGGCCGATCGGTTGTGATCAGCTTCCATTCGCTGGAGGACCGGCTGGTCAAACACGCGTTCCTGGATCTTCAACGCGAGGAACGGGTGCGGGTTCTGACCAAGCGCGTGGTGCGGCCAACTCCTGAAGAAATTCGAGAAAATCCGCGATCACGCAGCGCCAAGCTGCGCGCGGCGGAGAAGCTGCAAAGCACGTAACGCGAAACGCCCGCGGTTCCCGAACCCTGCGCGCATCGCAAGAGGGGGCCAGAGGGCACCGTGCTGCTTGAGAGAAGAGGATCATGGCTACAGTTGCAGTGAGTCTTCCCGGTTCGAAACGCCGTCCTCGGAACCAGCCTGTCGCTGGCCGCGCTCCGTATCCGGAGATCTATTTTGTTAAGCATATCGATAATTCCCGCCTGCAGCGTGAAGTTGATCACGAGAAGCGCCGGGAGTGTTTCAGCCTGCTGACCCTGGGCACTCTGGCTTTTCTTTTCATCATGCTTTTTGCCTGGCAGCACTTTGAGTGCGTGCGTTACGGCTATATGATCCAGCAACTGAAGCACGACCAGGCGGAAATGGTGGAACGGAACCATACCTTGAAAGTTCAGTTTGCCTCGTTGAGCGATCCCCAGCGGATTGATACGCTCGCCCGATCTGAGTTGGGCCTTGCACCTCCGAAGCCGAACCAGATCATCCAGGTTGGGGACCCCGCGGGGATCCATTCCCAGGCCGCGGCCAGGGAGTTTGCGCGAAACGTAGAAACCCAGATTGAAATTCCCAATGGGAGGTAGATGGTACGGCACAAGAGGAGGAAGTCATCCCTATCAGGGGTGAAACCGGTTGGAGCGAAGAGGGGCCTGCTCCTGGCTGGAATGTTCATGCTCTGGGTGCTGGCCATCGTTCTGCGCTTATACGACCTTCAAATTATTCAGTACGTGGAGCTGCTGGCACGTGCCGACCGTCAGCAGCAGCGAACCGTGGAAATCGCTCCGAAACGGGGGATCATCTACGACCGGAAGATGCACCCGCTGGCGGTGAGTCTGGCCGTGGATTCGGTGTATGCCGTTCCCTCGAATATCCCTGATTCCTCCATGGAGGCTAAACTGCTCGCTCCAATTCTAAATCTCAACGCGAAAGACTTGGAGGCGCGCTTCAGGGCTCATAGTTCTTTTTGCTGGGTCAAGCGGAAGGTTACGCTGCAGCAATCCGCCCGCATCCGCGACCTGAATTTGCAGGGGATTTATTTCCAGAAGGAAAGGAAACGTTTCTATCCGGATGGTGATCTGGCCGCCACCGTTCTGGGTTATGTGGGGATGGATGACAATGGGCTCGGTGGGGTGGAATACCAATACAACCGGCAGATTCGAGGACTTCCGGGGAAAATCCTGCTGAGCACAGACGCCAAGCACCGCTCGTTCCGCTCAACTGAGTGGCGTGGAGAGCCGGGCAAGAACCTTGTTCTGACGATCGACGATGATATCCAGTACATTGCTGAAAGAGCGCTGGCTCTGACCGTCAAAAAGCACCATGCCGCCGGGGGAACCGTGATCGTCCAGAACCCGTACACCGGCGAAATTCTGGCGATGGCTAACCAGCCCACTTACAATCCCAACGATTACCAGAAATATCCACCGAAGGATCGCATCAACAGGGCGGTTGGATGGATCTATGAACCCGGTTCGACTTTCAAGACTGTGACTATCGCGTCCGCGATCGACGATCATCTGGCCAAGCCAACGGACCTGATCGACTGCCAGATGGGCCAGATCGAGTTGGGCGGGCGAATCATCCACGACGTTCGAGACATACTTCCATACGAGCGCAAAGGACCGCTGACCTTAGCTCAGGTGTTAATGCACTCGAGCGATGTCGGCGCCGTGAAAATTGCGCTACGCCTGGGTGAGCAGCGGTTTTACCGGCACATATTGAATTTTGGATTTCATGAGGACACCGGTATTGGGTTGCCAGGAGAGGAAAACGGCCTGCTGGAGCAGCCACGGCGCTGGTCGGGCGTTTCCATTGGACAGCTTGCCATCGGCCAGGGAGTGGGTGTGACCCCCCTGCAGATGATTCGCGTTTATTCAGCCATCGCCAACGGGGGCGTGATGCTCCGGCCCAGAATTGTGCGGGGCATCGGAAATGATCTCGATGAGGGTGAGTCATCTCCAAGTCTGGGCCGACGCGTGGTGAGCGAGCGAACGGCCGAGACGATGAAACGGATGCTCGCAGGTGTTGTAGAACACGGGTCCGGAGTGGCGGCGCAGTTGCCCGGTTACACTTCGGCCGGGAAAACAGGCACGGCGCAGAAAGTGGATGCATCCGGCCATTATTCCCACAAGGATTATATAGCTTCTTTTATGGGGTTCGCTCCTGTTGAAAAACCGGCCGTAGCCATTCTGGTGGTTATCGATACACCGGTTGGAGCAATCTATGGGGCACAAGTGGCAGCTCCGGCGTGGAAGTCAATCGCAGAACAGACACTGCGTTACCTGAATATTCCGCAAGACAAACCTTCCAACTCTATTCAGATAGCTTCTCGCCGCTCCGCTGAATTTCCGGACCAGAAACGGAGAGGAAATGCGGACCACCCTCCAATCATCTCTGAATCCGTCGGAGCTGCCACACGCCCTGTGGAACCTGTTTCCTTTTCCCCGTCGACGAGTTTGCCTTCAAAAGGGACCATGCTTCTGGATGAAAAGCCCTTGCTGACGCTTCCCAATTTCACCGGCCTTTCTGCGCGCCGTGTGACGCAGGAATGCCAGGCGCTGGGCCTTGAGATGCAGATGTCCGGTTCAGGGCTCGCCGTCCAGCAGGAACCTCCGGCGGGCACGAGTGTCCATGCTGGAAGCAGAGTATTGATCCGATTTGCTCAGCAGGTTTGCTGTAGCGTTTCAGGAAGGCCGCAGTAGCGAGGAGGTCAGAACGATGCCGACGCTTGATATCCACGCAGTAGGGAATACGTTGCTCGGCGGGTTTGCCGTTATTTTGGCGGTACTTTGGGTGTTTGTTCACCTGAGTGCCGTGCGCGACCTTCACAGGAGTTCGCCTGAAAAGCTTTAATTTTGTACCGCCGGCATCTTGCCGGCATTGAAAATGCCGCCGGGACGGCGGCGCTACAAACGTGACGACCAAACTGGAAATGGCGGCCAGGTCTTACGGAAAAGGTTTCGGTATTGCACGAGCGGCAAAAACATACTGCCGAGGGCCGGCTCGAGAATGTGCCGGTGCTATAATGCGAGTGAAGCATGAAATTGGGCGAGCTCCTCGAAAGAGTCCAGCCTGTCGAAACGGGGGTGGATCAGAATACTGAAGTCACCTCTCTTGCTTACGATTCTCGCCGGGTGGACAAGGGATGCGTTTTCTTTGCCATCGAAGGTGAAAAGACTGACGGGCATCTGTTTGTCGAAGACGCCATCCGGCGGGGGGCCCTGGCGATTGTCAGTGAGCGTGAGGCTCCAGGGGGGCTTGCCGCGCAGTGGGTGCGAGTCAGGAAGATTCGGCGGGCCCTGTCGGAAGCTGCCAGAAGATTTTACGATGATCCCGACCTCAAGCTGCAGTTGATTGGCATCACAGGAACGAACGGAAAGACCACCACCGCGTACCTTCTCAACAGCATAGTTGAAGCTGCAGGAACCCGGACGGGGCTATTCGGCACGGTCGAATACCGGCTGGGCACACACGTCGTTTCTGCCACCAATACGACGCCCGAATCTCTGGACCTTGTGGCCTATTTTCACGAGCTGGCCGCCAGCGGAGCGGGGGCTGCGATCCTGGAAGTATCCTCGCACGCTCTGGCACAGGAGCGGGTTTGGGGAATGCATTTTTCGGTTGCGGTGTTCACCAATCTCACGCGCGATCATCTCGATTATCACCATGACTTTGAGCAGTACTTCGCGGCAAAACAGAAACTTTTTGAAGGCCTGGGAATTCCGCCGCCGGAACTGGCAGTCATCAATGTTGACGACGAGTGGGCCCGCCGCCTGCTTGCCACACCGAACCCCCGCCGGGTGACTTACGGGATGGAATCCAAAGCTGACGTGGGTGTGAAACGTCACTCGCAGGACCTTTCAGGGTTATCGGCAACCCTGGCGACCCCGCTGGGAGAGCTTGAGATTGAATCGGGGTTGCTGGGGCGGGCGAATCTGATGAACGTGCTGGCGGCGACCGCCACGGCAGTGGGTATGGGAATCCCGGCAGAGAAAATCCAAGCCGGAATACGCAGCTTGAGGGTCGTGCCGGGCCGCTTTGAGAAGGTTGACGAGGGGCAGCCGTTTCTGGTGGTGGTCGACTACGCGCACACGGATGATGCGCTGCGGAATGTGCTTGAGGCCGCGAGTGAACTTGCCAAAGGCCGCCTGATAGTGGTCTTTGGATGTGGCGGTGAACGTGATCGCACGAAGCGGCCCCTGATGGGAGAAATCGCCGGTCGCTTGTGTAGCCTGGCGATTTTGACCTCTGACAATCCGCGTAGCGAAGACCCTATTCTGATCATGAACGATGTTTTGGTGGGACTGCAAAGGACCGGCATGCCCTACATTGCAGAGGTTGACCGCGAAAAAGCCATCCGGAAGGCGCTGTCCGAAGCCCGCGAGGGCGATGTCGTGGTTCTGGCCGGGAAAGGGCATGAAACCTACCAGGTGTTGAAGGACCAGACAGTTCCGTTCGACGACCGCGACGTGGCGCGGCGGGTACTGCGCGAGATGGGCTTCAGCAGCGGTGAATGAGGGCAACGGTGGGGATTGCACGTCAGGTGAACCCCAACCCGCCACGTCGGATGATTCATGAAGGAGTGGATCGTGAAAGGGCACGACTTTAGTCGTGCCGTTAGGATCGGCAAGAGATGGGTTGAGGGGCTTCAGCCCCTGGACCGACGCTCATGGCGCCGGAATTTTCAGCGGCTAAAGCCGCGTCAACTGGGACGCATTGACGGCACGACTAAAGTCGTGCCCTTTCACAGAATTCGTCTTTCGCGGCAACATCGGCCGGCTGATGAATGCCCCGGGCTGGAGTTGCATTTCCGTGGGGCATAAGGATTGGGAGCTATGATTTTGCCACTGGCAAAAGTGGCTGAAGTTCTGGGTTTCGGGGAACCCGTCTCTGATCGTGTCGTCAAAGGCGGCGCGATTGATTCGCGCCGCCTTGAACCCGGTCAGCTCTTTTTTGCCATTCGTGGCCAGAGACATGACGGTCACGAATTTGTCACTTCGGCACTCGAACGCGGCGCTGCCGGCGCGGTTGTGGAACACAGTTTCCGTGAGAGCCTTCCGGCGTCACTTCACCCGCAACTTGTTCCGGTTGCGGACACAACGAAGGCTTTACAGGACCTGGCCCGCTACGTTCGGCGGCAATGGGTCGGCCGCGTGATTGCAGTTACCGGAAGCATGGGCAAGACAACCACTAAAGAAATGATTGCCGCGCTTCTGGCCACCCGCCTCCGGGTCCATAAGTCGCACGGGAACCTCAACAACCATTATGGACTTCCCCTGACTTTACTGGGGTTGCAGCCCTCGCATGAAGTGGCTGTGGTGGAACTTGCGATGTCGGACTCCGGTGAGATTGCCCACCTCGCCGGGATTGCCGAGCCGGATGTGGGCGTGGTGACAAACGTCGCACCTGTCCATCTGGAGTTTTTCGATTCAGTGGATTCGATTGCCAGTGCCAAAAGGGAACTGATCGAAAACCTCGGCCATGGTAACGGGAAGCCAACGGCCGTCCTGAACTTTGATGATGCGCGCGTACGGAAATTTGCCGAAGGGTTTGACGGCAACCTGGTGACCTTTGGTTTGAGCGAAGGATCTCTGTTCAGAGGAACGAACGTGCGGCCGAGCGAAGGCGGGAGCCGTTTTGTGCTTTCAGGACCGCAAAGTGAAGGCGAATTTACCGTTCCATTGCCGGGCGCGCACAATGTTGAGAACGCCCTTGCTGCCTTGGCTACAGCCATCGCTTGTGGACTGGACATGGGACACCTCGGACCGGCGCTTGCGGCCTTTAAAAATTTGGCGCAGCGCACCGAAATATTGACACTGCCCGGGAAGATTACGATCCTGAACGACTGCTACAACTCGAACCCCCGCGCCATGGAACGCATGATCGAAACGCTCGCCGCGTGGGCAGGAGCAAAACGGCGGATTGTGGTGGCAGGCGAAATGCTGGAGCTGGGTCCAACCTCGCCGGAATGGCACCGCCAGATTGGCCGGAAGGTCGTGGCATGCGGCATTGACGGTCTTGTCGCCGTCCAGGGAGACGCCCGCTTTATCCGCGAAGGGGCGCTGGAGGCAGGGATGGACCCTGCCAGAGCGGTGTTCTTTCCGAGTGCGCCGGAGGCTGGCCGGTACTGTGGCAGCCTGCTGAAGCCGGGCGATGTGGTGCTGGTGAAGGGTTCGCGGGGAGTCAATCTGGAAAGGGTTACGGAATTGCTGGCAACGTCAATGGCGCATCCTTCCGGTGCATGCCACGAGTTTCCGGAGAGGATGGTTTAACAAAGATTCATGTTTTACTACCTTTACCAGCAATTTCATGTCCAGTTCCACCTCTTCAATCTTTTTCGGTACGTCACTTTCCGGACCGCTTATGCGAGTCTGACCGCACTGTTCCTTTCCATGTTCCTGGGACCTTTCGTCATCCGGAAACTCAAACAATTTCAGATCGGGCAGTTCATTCGAGAGGACGGGCCGAAGGCGCACCATGCCAAGGCCGGGACGCCTACGATGGGCGGTGTTCTGATTAACCTTTGCATTGTGATTCCCACCCTGCTTTGGGCTGACCTCAGCAATCCGTTTATCTGGCTGGCCCTCGGGGTGACCGTAGCTTTTGCCGGCATTGGCTTTTGGGATGACTATCAGAAGCTGCGAAAACGGAACAATCTCGGGCTGACAGCACGAACAAAATTCATGCTGCAGATTCTGATCAGCTTCGTTTTTGCCATGATCCTGGTGGCGATGACCGCCTGGGGTTTCTACTCCACAGCCATCGTGTTTCCATTTTTCAAGCGCATTCATCCCAGTTTTACGATTCAGGCGCTGCTTCACAATCCGTGGAGTTATCCGCTCGCGTTCCTGCCGTTTGTCGCTTTTGCGGTGCTCATCCTGGTGGGATCGTCCAATGCCGTCAACCTGACGGACGGACTGGATGGACTGGCCATCGGCTGCGTTGTGGTGGCAGCGTCGGCGCTGACAGTGCTGACCTATGTCTCCGGCCACGCTGTGTGGTCGGCCTACCTGGACATCGAACACCTGCCGCAGGCCGCAGAGTTGACCATCTTCTGCGGAGCGATGGTCGGTTCCAGCCTCGGGTTCCTCTGGTACAACGCATACCCGGCGGAGATTTTTATGGGCGACGTGGGATCCCTTTCTCTGGGAGGAGCGGTGGCCGCCGTGGCCGTGATTATCAAGCAGGAACTCCTGCTGCCGTTTATCGGCGGCATTTTTGTGATTGAGGCGCTTTCGGTCATCCTCCAGGTGGGTTCGTTCAAACTCCGCGGGAAGCGTGTCTTCAGGATGGCGCCCCTTCACCATCATTTTGAGTTGCAGGGCTGGAAGGAGTCGAAAATTATTGCGCGCTTCTGGATTGCTGCGCTGATTTGCGCCTTGTTTGCGCTGACGACCCTGAAGCTCCGTTAGGTGGGGGATAAAGATTTGACGAGAGGAGTTTATGCGCATAAAATACGCGTAAATAACTGATGGGAAGACCGAAATCCTTTCGCAACCCGACACGAGTAAGCCTGACGCTCGACCGCAAGACATTGCAGACGGCGCGGCGTCTGGCGCGGCAAACGCGAAGGTCCCTTTCGGTGGTGGTTTCGGAAATCCTGGAGGCTCATTTCCGACGTAACGGCCATGGGCGGCCAGAGAGGCAATCCTGATGGATATTCGTGGAAAGAATATGCTGGTGGTGGGATTGGCGCGGAGCGGTGTGGCAGCCGCCCACTGGCTGAGCGACCATGGGGCGGTGGTTACCGGAACAGACATGCGGGGGCCCGAGGCGTTTCCAAAGGAGATTCCGGAACTGCTCAATCGGAAGGTGGGACTCGAACTCGGCTTTCACAGGGAATCGACGTTCCTCCGGCAGGACTGTATTGTCATCAGTCCCGGAGTGCCTGCGGACTTGCCCGTGTTGAACCTGGCCAGGCAGAAGGGGATTCCCGTGGTTCCGGAAATTGAGGTTGCCAGCTGGTTCCTTGACGGGCAACTGGCCGGCATTACGGGAACCAATGGCAAGACCACCACCACGACACTGCTGGGAAGGATGATGGAAGCGTCTGGTTTTTCCACGTTTGTGGGCGGCAACATTGGAGTGCCGCTGCTTTCCGCTGTCGATCTCGATCCTTCCCCGTCCGTTATCGTGGCAGAATTGAGCAGTTTTCAACTTGAAACCATTCGGTCGTTCCGTCCGCATGTGGCGACGCTGCTGAACCTGAGTCCGAACCATCTGGATCGCCATCCGAACTTTGAGGCTTACGTCGCTGCGAAGGCCAGGATCTTCAGCAACCAGACGCAGAACGATTACGCCATCCTCAATGCAGACGATGAAAACGTGATGAAACTTGCACCGTCAATCCGCAGCCGGAAGGTTTTTTTCAGCCGGCGAAGAGAGATCGCAAACGGTGTTCTGGTTTCAGGCGGGACCGTCCTGTACCGGGTTCAAAACCTGGAAGCCGCGTTGATGCGGACCAGCGACGTCCGGCTGCTGGGCGATTTCAATCTGGAAAACGTGCTCGCCGCCACCGCCGCCGCTTGCGTTCTGGGAGCGGATTTTGGTTCCATCCGGAGGGCCGTCCGGGAGTTCAGCGGTGTGGAACACCGGCTGGAGTTCGTGCGCGAAATTCGGGGAGTGGATTTCTACAATGATTCCAAGGCGACGAGTGTTGACGCGGCCTCCAAAGCACTTTCAACATTTGAGAGGGGCGTGCACCTCATTCTCGGAGGCAAGGACAAGGGGGCGCCTTACAAGCCCCTGCGAAGCTTGATGAAGGACCGTGTGCGAGAAGTCCTCGTGATCGGAGCGGCCCGGGAGCGAATCATCAGCGATCTGGCCGGCGCTGTGGAGATTGTTGAAGCTGGTGATCTGGAAACGGCCGTGAGGACGGCGGCTGGGCGTGCAAGGCCCGGCGACGTCGTGTTGCTGGCGCCGGCCTGCTCCAGCTTCGATCAGTTTGATAATTTCGAACACCGTGGGTGTGTCTTCAAGGCACTGGTTGAACGGCTGGCGGAAGAAAGCTCCAGGAAGGCCAGCGGCAGAACGGTCCATCCGGACAGAGCAGGTTTCCGCCCCTGTGGTTCAAACTGCCGGGGAGCCGGCCGCGCGGCAGGCCATCACAACAGCATCCGGAACTTTGGAAGAACCGTTGGACCAGCGGGACGGAGGCAGGGAGCAACCGGTCCGTATTTCCACGGGAGCCGAGCCTCTGGTGCTGACCGCGCCGCGGGAACTGGAATACGTTTTTGAAGTCGGCGCCGAGGAATCATCCGCGCAGGGCTTCCCGGATTCAGAAGAATCGGCAGACGAGTTTCTGCTGGATGAGAATGATCTGGCTCCGGCCGAGACGATTGAGGATGAGGCGTTTGCCTATGAAGTTCGCGCCGCGACACAAACAGGCGTACAAAGCGCGGATAGCGGGAAGAAGGCATCCCCGAAAACCAATGCTAGAAGACGTTCGCGGACCAATAAGGAGAAATAGCGGCTGATGGCGCGACAACTCCAGACTGACAGAGTGCTGTTCGGGACGGTAGTGATCCTGCTCCTGTTCGGGCTGATCATGGTGTTCAGCGCTTCCGCGGTGATTGCCCAGGACGGGTTTGGCTCAAGTTACCATTTCCTCTTCCGGCAGGGATTCTGGGCGATCATAGGCCTTGTGTTAATGGCAATCATGATGAATTTTGATTACCGCCTTCTCGCCAGGCCCTCCGTCATTTTCCCGGCGCTTGCCATCCAGCTTTTGCTGTTATTGGTGGCACTTTTCCAGTCGCCGGTCCATAACACGCACCGGTGGTTACATATGGGCAAGGTGATGATTCAGCCTTCAGAACTGGCAAAAGTCATCATCGTTATTTTCCTCGCCTCATTTCTGGAAATGCGCAAGGGTGAAATCGAAGACTGGAAACGAACCTTGTTGCCGATCATGCTGGTGGTTGGCGTTGACGGGCTGCTGATCCTGAAGGAGCCCGATTTTGGAACCACGCTGGCCCTCTGCATGATCGTCGCCGCCATGCTTTTTGTTGCCGGCCTCCGGCTGGTCTACTTCGGTTACGCAATGCTGGCGGCGTTTCCGATGCTGATTTTGCTGATCTTTGATACCAGTTACCGGGCAAAGCGCATCACCGCGTTTCTGCATCCCTACTCCGACCCCCTGGGCGCTGGTTTTCAGATCATCCAGTCGTACATCGCGGTGGGTACGGGTGGGATCGCAGGACTGGGGCTCATGGAAGGCAAGGAAAAGCTCTTTTTTCTGCCGGAGCCACAGAACGATTTTATTTTTGCCGTGATCAGCGAGGAGCTTGGTTTTATCGGAGCGGTCCTGGTGATTGCGTTGTTCTGCGTGATCCTGTGGCGGGGGCTCCGGGCAGCCGCGCGCTGTTCAAACGATTTTGGCCGCCTGCTGGCCGTGGGAATCACCGTGATGGTTGTCGGGCAGGCGCTGGTCAACATCAGCGTGGTGATCGGGCTGCTTCCAACCAAGGGCATTCCCCTTCCACTCATCAGTTATGGAGGATCGTCGCTGGTGATGACGCTGCTGGCCATAGGGATCCTTTTGAACATATCCCAGAACACCAGCTAGCGGCGCGGGGTGATTTCGGCAAAGGTCTCTGGAATGTACCGTCAAAGTGAATCCATTCTTGAAAAGGAGCGGCCTCTGGAACCCGTAGCCAGGTCAACAGCGCGTCGTCAGGTCCGCATCCTGATGGCAGCGGGCGGTACCGGCGGCCACATCTTTCCCGCACTTGCCGTCGCGGATGAGATGCGCCGGCGTTCTGAAGTTTCGGGTCCAGTCGGGGTGCAGTATGAGACGGTGTTCCTGGGAACGGGCAGGGGACTTGAATCGCGTGTGATTCCTCCGGCCGGCTATCGGTTGGAGACGATCCATGGCGCCGGTCTTAAGGGCATTTCCGGATGGAAGCGGGTGCTGAATGCGGCCAGGCTGCCGCGGAGCGCCTTCGAGGCTGCAAGACTTCTCTACAGGCTGCGGCCCGGTGTGGTTCTGGGAATTGGCGGGTATATTTCCGGCCCGGTGATGCTGGAAGCAGCCCTTGCGGGGATTCCAACTTTGCTGTACGAAGCGAACGCCGTCCCCGGTTTTACGAATCGGATTCTGGCGCCGGTGGTTCGGTTGGCTGCCGTGGGGTTTGAATCTTCACTTGCGGCCTATGGGTCTAAAGGCCGGCTGACCGGACACCCCGTTCGCCAGGAGTTCTATGGAGTGGAACCCAAAACCCACAAACCTCCCTACACAGTTCTGGTGGTAGGCGGAAGCCAGGGAGCGAGAGCGTTGAACCAGTGCCTGGTGGAGAGCCTGCCCCTTTTCAGGTCGCAGGGGGCTGGAACCCTTAGTTTTATCCATCAGACGGGTGAGGCAGATTATAATGCTGTGAAGGCTGTTTACGGGAACCAATGGGCGGGGTCTGAGGTCTGCTCATTTATCGATAATATCGTAGGAGCCTTTTCGCGGGCGGACCTGGTGGTTTGCCGCGCGGGCGCCACCACGGTGGCTGAATTGGCGGCTGCTGGTAAGGCTTCCATCCTGATTCCTTACCCCTCCGCCACGGACCAGCACCAGTTGCACAATGCGAGAGCCCTTGAACGTGCCGGAGCCGCCTGCGTGATCGAGCAGAATGACTTGAAGCCGGCCCGACTGGTGGACTGTGTGATGAGTTTGCTGGGCGATAGCGGCAAGCTGACCGGGATGGAGCAGCGGGCTAAGAGCCTGGCAAATCCCCAGGCTGCGGCCCGCATCGCAGATTTGATGGAAGACCTCAGCAGCAAACGTAAAGGCGGCCGATTGCCGCTTAAGTCTGCAGAGACAGGTTGAAAGAATTCGTTATGCTTGGAAAGGTTCGAAAAATTCATTTTGTCGGCATCGGCGGCATCGGCATGAGCGGGCTTGCCGAAGTTCTGCTCAATCTGGGGTTCAGTGTTTCCGGCTCGGATCTTAAACAGACTCCTGTGACGGAGCGCCTCAGCCAACTGGGTGCGCGAATTGCAGACGGGCACGCGGCTGAAAATGTCGGTGAGGCTGAGGTGGTTGTCGTTTCATCGGCCGTGTCGGTGATGAATCCTGAAATCATCGAGGCGGCGCACCGTAAAATTCCGGTGATTCCCCGCGCCGAATTGCTGGCAGAACTGATGCGGCTGAAATTTTGCGTGGCTGTTGCCGGATCACACGGAAAGACAACCGTAACGTCGATGGTGGCCGTGATGCTGTCAGAAAGCGGCCTGGATCCTACAGCTGTGGTCGGCGGCCGTCTGGACGCTTTTGGCTCCAGTGCACGGCTGGGGAAAAGTGAACTGATGGTGGTGGAGGCGGACGAGAGCGACCGTTCGTTTCTCTATCTGCTTCCGACCCTGGCCGTCGTCACCAATATCGATCGCGAGCATCTGGATCATTATGGCGATATGGCAGAGATCCAGGAGTCGTTTGTTTCTTTCATGAATAAGGTTCCATTCTACGGTGCCGTTATTACCTGTATGGACCCTCCCTGGCGAACAGCGATGCAGGCAGTATTGCCGCGCTTACGGAGGCGGGTTATAACTTATGGGATCCAGGCAGGTGCTGACGTTACGGCGCGCGATCTGGAATTAAGATCGGGCGGATCGAGTTTTGAGGTGGCGTTGGATGGGAAGCGGCTGGAGTCCATCAATGTGAACGTTCCCGGCCGGCACAACGTCCAGAACGCGCTTGCCGCTGTTGCGGTAGGACGTGAGCTCGATCTTGCGCCGGAACAGATTCGGAGAGGGCTGGAATCCTTTCACGGGGCCGACCGCCGCTTTCAGGTCAAGGCGGAAGCCAATGGGATCACCATTGTTGACGACTATGCCCATCATCCGACGGAGATCATCGCCACGCTTGAGGCGGCAAGGCTGCGCGGAGCGCGCCGAATTCGGGTCGTCTTCCAGCCTCATCGCTATTCGAGGACAAAATTCCTGATGGACGAATTTGCCCGAAGCTTTGATGGTTGTGACCGGGTTTACGTTCTCGACATTTATCCTGCAAGCGAGGCGCCGATTCCCGGCATCACCTCGCAACGTCTGGTGGAAAGAATGGGTGAACTCGGCCAAACGCGCGCCCGCTATGCTGCATCGGGAGATGCTGTAGCCAGTGAGATCCTCGCGGACCTCCACCCGGGCGACCTGGTGCTGACGATCGGGGCCGGGCCCGTGTGGAAGATTGCGAAAACTCTGGCGGGTGCCGTCAACACCCGGATTGAGAGTCCGGGCACGGTGAAGAAGTAACCTTGATGAAGGTGGGGGCATGGAATCGAATGACGCAGGCCCAATCAGCACCCGATGCGGGAGCAAAGCCTGTGCCTGAGTTTCCCTGGGACCTGTTTTCCTGGAGATGGCCCCTCCAATGATTTTGTTTCTTATCCCTTGAATTGCTGGCAGATCCGGCGCTAAAGAAAATCGTTGTCGGAGAAGGACGGCAAGCATGTTTGGGATGAATAAGGACAGGGTATCCGGCGAGATGGATTCTTCAGAAACACCTTACATGCGACGTTCCCGCGCTGTGGCGGTGCGCCAAAGCCGGATCCCACAGGGCATCCGGCGGTTTGTATGGTGGGCGGGACTTATCATTTTTATCCTGGTTCCGTTGGGAGCAGGCGGGTACTTCCTGGGTGAGTATCTTCTGAACGCGCCCCGCTTTCAGGTGACTTCGCCGGCCGATGTGACGATTGTAGACAATCATTACGTTTCACGGGACGAAGTCCTTGCAGCATTAGGCGTTCAGGCCGGCGCCTCAGGGAAAGGGAGCAACATTTTCAGCAGCTCCTTGGACCAGAGAGAGAAGCAAGTCGAAGCGATTCCGTGGGTGCGGTCGGCAACGGTTGTTCGCTCTTATCCTCACGGGCTGGTGGTCTATGTTGCCGAGCGCGTCCCTGTCGCTTTTGTTGATGTCGGAAGCCGGGTCAAGATGGTGGATCGGCAGGGCGTTCTGCTGGATTCTCCAGAGAAAGGCCATTTTGACTTTCCAATCGTCAAAGGCCTGGACTTTCAGGGAAACCCCGCGGACCGAGCGGTGCGCTTGAATCTCTACCAGGAATTTATGCAGGAAACGTCTCAAAAGATGGCGAACTCCGGCTGGGTCGTTTCAGAGGTGGGTTTGAGCGACGAGAGCAATCTCAAGGCTCTCCTGGTTCAGGGTGGCCAGACCCTGCTTGTGTATTTTGGGAATGCCGGTTTTCTGGCCCGCTTTGAGAATTTGATGACGGTGCTCCCGCAGCTTCGCAAGACGAATGCAAGAATTGATTCTGTTGATTTACGCTTTAGAAACCAGGTGGTTGTGAACCCGGCGGGGCAGGATTCCACGAGCGGCTAGTCCACTGGGCTCAAGATCACCGGTAAGGCAAAGGGGACCTAGGAAATCATTGGCGCATAAAGAACAGGCATTAATCGGCCTTGATCTGGGGAGCAGCAAGACTTGTGTGATGGTGTGCTATCCCACCGAAACCGGAAAACTTGAAGTCACCGGTCTGGGGATAGCTGAATCCAAAGGATGGCGCAAGGGCTTGATCGTTAATCTGGACGCTGCGGTCCTTTCAATCAAGAAGGCCGTAGAGGCTGCGGAATCGGCTGCGGGCATTCCTGTCGACGTCGCATATGTGGGGGTCGGCGGATCGCATATCCGGGGCGTGAATGCGCGCGGAGGCGTCACCATTGCCAACCGCGGGCATGGCGTGGGACGGGAGGATATTCGCCAGGTCATCCGTGCAGCGCAGGGCATCGCCATTCCTGCGGACCGCGAGCTGCTGCACGTGTTGCCCCAGGAGTTCCTGCTGGATTCTCAGGACGGTATTCGCGACCCGGTTGGGATGGTGGGAACGCATCTGGAAGCCAACGTCCATCTGGTGACGGCTTCGACCCTGGCCTGGCAAAACGTGGTAACTGCTGTTAACCGGGCAGGGATTGAGGTTCCAGACAGCGGAACGGTCTTTGAGCCGCTGGCCTGTGCCGAGACTTGCCTGACCGCGGACGACCGGGAACTGGGAGTTGTGCTGGTTGACCTGGGGGCAGGATCTTCCGACCTGATCATCTACCAGCACGGCAGTGTTCGCCTGACCGCATCGATCCCGGTTGGGGGGGAGCACTTTACGAATGATATTGCCGTGGGGCTGCGTACGCCCATCCCGGAAGCCGAAAAGATCAAGCGCCTCTGGGGCAGGCAGGATTCGGGAATGGGAGAATCATCAGCGCTGGAAGTTCCGGGAGTGGGTGAGCGGCCGGCCCGCATTGTGAATTATGCCCGCCTGCGGGAAATTATCGAGCCGCGTGCAGTCGAGTTGTTGGAGTTGATCAAGGCCGAGATTGATCAGGTGGACCATGAGAATCAGCTGGGCGCCGGAGTAATCCTGACCGGTGGCGGGGCAAAATTGGGCGGCTTTGTCACCCTGGCTGAACAGGTGCTGGAGATGCCGGTTCGCGTGGGCCATCCCATGAATATGGAGAGCTCGGAGGAGGTTTTGCCTGACCCGTCGTATGCAACGGTGGTGGGGCTGGTTGCGTACGGCAAGCGGATGCGGTTGTTGCAGGATCGCCAGAACAAAGGCTTGATGGGCAAACTCTGGGGAGTTTTGCGGGGCCCGGGAAATTGATGTCTTCTCCTGAATTCTGAAACTTTATGGTTGGGAGTGATTATGGCAGACAATGGACATGCCGAAGAATTGCGGGTGGATTTCTCTGACAACATGCGGCGCGGCGCCAAGATCAAGGTGCTGGGTGTGGGTGGCGGCGGCGGGAATGCCGTCAACCGCATGATTGCCGCCAACGTGGAAGGTGTCGAGTTCATGGTGGCGAACACCGATCTCCAGGCCCTTGAAATGTCGAAAGCGCCCCTCAAGATCCAGCTGGGCGCAAAGCTGACGAAAGGGCTTGGAGCGGGGGCGAATCCTGACATCGGCCGCGCGGCCGCTCTCGAAGACACCGACAAGATCGTCGAAGCCCTTGAGGGAGCGGATATGGTTTTTGTGACCGCCGGACTGGGAGGCGGCACAGGAACCGGTGGCGCTCCCATCGTGGCCAGCCTGGCGCGGGAGCTGGGGGCGCTGACAGTCGGGGTGGTGACAAAACCCTTCGCGTTTGAGGGTCGCCGCAGAATGACCCAGGCTGAGTACGGTCTGTCTGAACTGGGCCAGGCGGTCGATACCGTCATCTGCATTCCCAATGAACGCCTGATGGAATTTGTGGACAAGGGCACGAGCTTCTTTGAGGCGTTCCGCATTGCCGATGATATTCTTCGACAGGGGGTCCAGGGCATCTCCGATATCATCACCATCACCGGCATCATCAACCGCGACTTTGCCGACATCAAGACCATCATGGAAGGCATGGGGTATGCGGTGATGGGCACGGCCATCGGGCGCGGGGAAAATCGCGCCGTCGATGCCACAAACCAGGCGATTGCGAGCCCCCTGCTGGAGGATGCTTCCATCAACGGAGCGCAGGGCATTCTGCTGAACATCACGGGTTCCAGTATGCTGACTCTGCATGAGGTCCATGAGGCTTCCAGCATCGTCCAGCAGTCCGCAGCAGAAAATGCGAACATCATCTTCGGGGCGGTCCTTGATGAAACCATGGAGGACGCCGTCAAAGTCACCGTCATCGCCACCGGAATCAAGTCAGAGCAGATGGGCCTCAAGCCGATTTCCGGTATTTCGCCTGGGCTGCGAACCGCACAGGAGAGCGTGAAGCTGCGGCGGGAGAAGGCTGCGGCCGGCTCTGCAGAGGCGCCAGAGGCAGAGGATAAGGCTCGTCCGGAGATTTCGGAAGACGACCTGGATGTTCCGGCCTTCATGCGCCGCCCGTTGAGGCCCGAAAGAAAATAGATTGCGCCCGGCCCGTGCGCCGAGCGCACGACTTTCGACGGCGCGTGATCCGGAAAAAAGGACCCGGCAATGAGCAAACAGTGGTTTGCCTCGATCAATTGCCTGGCCGTGATTCTGCTCCTTTCATCAATCCGGCAGGGACGCTCTGAATTTGCATGAAACCTTCCACTTCTGATCTTGAGGCGGCCTACGCAGCATGCCGGCGGCTGGTGCGCCGCCACTATGAGAACTTCCCGGTTGCTTCGCTGCTGGTACCCCGGGACAAGAGAGACGCGCTGGCTGCCATTTATGCCTTTGCGCGCTCGGCCGACGATTTTGCCGACGAGCCTGGCGTGGAGGGGCGGCTGGAGGCGCTGGCAGACTGGCGACGCAGGCTGTACGCGTGCGTTGAGGGCGAAGTTGACCATCCGACCTTTCTGGCGCTGGGCGACACCATCCAGAAACATCGCCTGAGCTTGACCAACCTGGATAACCTGCTCCGCGCCTTCGAAATGGACGTCACCGTCAACCGCCATCAGAATTTCGAGTCGCTTCTTCAATACAGCACCTGTTCCGCAAACCCGGTGGGGCGGCTGATGCTGGAGTTGTTCGATCATCGTGACCCGGAACTTTTGGCGCTTTCTGACAACATCTGCACAGCGCTGCAACTGACGAATTTCTGGCAGGATGTGCGCATCGATCTCGAACGTGACCGCGTTTACCTGCCGCTGGACGATCTGGCGAGCTTCGATCTTTCGGTGGACATCCTGAAACGCTGGAAGCTCGAAAGCAGCGCGCCGACGGGTTCCGGAATGGAAGAACGCTGGCGCGGCCTGATGGCGCTTGAAGCGCGAGCGGACCTGGGAGCTGTTCAGGAACGGCAAGCCGTTGCCGGAGCGCGTGGTTCCGCAGCTTCGCCGCCAGCTTCGCCTGACCTGGCTGACGGGGACGTCGATCCTGTCGAGAATTGAGGCTGTCGACTACGATGTCTTCGAACGGCGCCCCAAGCTGAAGCCTTTCGATTTTGTGCGGCTCTACTTTAAAGCCCGGCGCCCCATCACTTCGGATGTCGCGGAAGGTGGCGAGGGAGTTACAGCCCATTCGGGGCGCCCGTGATGATGTATCTGTTGTGGCATTGAATGGCGCCGCTGCAAAACATTCCCATGAACCTCCTGATCTCCTATGCCTGAAGACGTTCTGATCATTGGCGGAGGACTGGCAGGGCTCGCGGCGGGTGTGGCGCTGGCCGAGGCCGGCTGCCGCGTCCGATTGCTCGAGCAGAAGCCGTATCTTGGCGGGCGGGCGCGCTCCTTTCGAGATGCGGCTACGGGTTCGGTTGTCGACAACGGCCAGCACCTCTTCATGGGCTGCTACCATTCCACGCTCAAGTTTCTTGACGCCATCGGAACGTCCCACACGGTCACCTTTGATCCGCAACTCCACGTCCGCTTTCTGGATGCGGAAAGGAAGCTCACTGAACTCCGCTGTCCTGCGTTTCCTGCCCCCTGGCATCTGCTCTCTGGCGTGTGCTTGTCCAACAGTTTCACCTTCGGCGAAAAGATGGACGTTTTGCGGATGGGCAGGGCATTGCGTGCTGCGAAGGGAGCGGCGGGCAGACCTGGCGCTCTGGACCACCTGACGGTGGAGCAATGGCTCTCCAGCCTGGGCCAGAGGGAAAGCCTGCGCCGCAACTTCTGGGACCTGCTGTGCATTGCCGCCATGAATGAAGATCCGCAAATCGCCTCCGCTCTGCTGTTCCATCGCGTTCTGCGCCTGGCGCTGTTCAGTTCGCCGCTCGATTCGCGCCTCGGCATTCCGCGCACGGGGCTGAGCGACTGTTATACCGATGCTGCCGCGCGCGCCATTACCGACCGCGGTGGCAGCGTTGAACTGCGGCGCGACGTGCGGGCCCTGCTGATTTCGAATGGCGAGTGCCGTGGTGTCACGCTGGCCGACGGCACAACGATTGAGGCGCAATCCGTACTGAGCGCCGTGCCGTGGAACGTTCTGCCCGGGCTGCTGCCGGAGGACACGGTTGCTTCCGAGCCCTTCTTTTCGCGCATCCTCAATTTGCCTCCGGCGCCCATCATTTCTCTCTATTTCTGGTTTGACCGTCCTGTTACCGACCTCGAATTTGTGGGTTTGCGCGGCACCACCATTCAGTGGCTCTTTAACAAGGGCAAGATCCTGGGCAACGGCGAGAACTTCGTGTCGCTGGTTTTGAGCGGCGCTCACGATCATGTCGCGCGGTCGAAAGAAGACCTGCGGGAGACGGCGCTGCACGAACTCCGAACTCTGCTTCCGGGCATGCAGGATGCAAAGCTTGTCCACTCGCTGGTGATCAAGGAGCGATTTGCCACCTTCTCGCCCTGCGTCGGGGTTGACGCTTTCCGGCCTCCGGCCGTGACGCCGGTTCGGGGTCTTTATCTTGCGGGGGATTGGACGGACACCAGCCTGCCTGCAACCATCGAAGGGGCCGTCCAAAGCGGCTACACTGCCGCGGAAGCTATCCTGCATTCCAACTGAGGATTACACCTGGCCGGCAACCGCGGCCCGGCGGCTCTCATAGAGCGGAAACTGATCCGTCAGCGCGGTCACTTCCTTGCGGATGCGCGCCAGCAGACTTTCGTTTTCGAGGTCGCCCAGCACCTCGGCAATCCAGCCGCCGATCTTCTGCATCTCGGCTTCCTTCATGCCGCGGGTGGTGACGGCGGGGGTTCCCACGCGGATGCCGCTGGCCACCATGGGCGGGTTGGGGTCGAAGGGGATGGCGTTCTTGTTGACGGTGATGCCGGCCTGCTCGAGCGCCTTTTCCGCCAGCTTGCCGGTGACGCCCTTGGAGAAAACGTCCACCAGCATCAGGTGATTGTCCGTGCCGCCGGAGACGATGCGGAAACCCTTTGAGGCGATGGTCTCGCACAGCACCCGGGCGTTATCGACAATCTGTTTCTGGTATTCGCTAAACGCCGGCTGCAGCGCTTCCAGGAAGCAGACCGCCTTGGCGGCAATCACGTGCATCAGCGGGCCTCCCTGGATGCCGGGGAAGACCGTCTTGTCGAGCGCCTTGGCGTGCTCGGCTTTGCAGAAGGTGGCTCCGCCGCGCGGCCCGCGCAGCGTCTTATGCGTGGTGGTGGTGACAAAGTCGGCGTGCGGGAAGGGGCTGGGATGCAGCCCCGCCGCGATGAGTCCGGCGATGTGGGCCATATCCACCATCAGCAGCGCGCCGGACTTTTTGGCGATTTCGCCAAAGCGGGCAAAATCGATGATCCGCGGATAGGCGCTGGCGCCGGCGACAATGAGTTTCGGTTTGTGCTCCATGGCCAGCTTTTCAAGCTCGTCGTAGTCGATGGTTTCCCCGTCCTGCTTCACGCCGTAGGGGACAATGTTGTACATCTTGCCGGAGAAATTCAGCGGGTGTCCGTGCGTCAGGTGTCCGCCGTGCGCGAGGTTCATGCCCAGCAGAGTGTCGCCCGGCTTCAGCACCGTCATGTAAACGGCCTGGTTGGCCTGCGCGCCGGAGTGCGGCTGGACGTTCACGTGGTCGGCGTTAAAAAGTTTCTTGGCGCGCTCGATGGCCAGCGTCTCGGCCACGTCCACAAACTCACAGCCGCCGTAATAGCGTTTGCCCGGCAGTCCCTCGGCGTACTTGTTGGTCAGCACGGAACCGAGCGCCTCGAGCACCGCCTCGCTCACAAAATTCTCCGAGGCGATCAGCTCAAGCGTTCCGGCCTGGCGGCCCACCTCGCGGTCAATGGCCTGGGCCACTTCGGGGTCAACTTCGCTGAGGGGACGGGTGCGGGAAATCTGGGTCATGGTCTTTTCTCCAGCCTTTTAAGATGTGGTTTGCAGGGCTTCCTTCAGATTCATCCGCGACGTCATCCTGAGTGAAACGAAGGATCTGCTTTGGTCCTTTGCCCTGACAAACAGCAGATGCCTCGCCGGGCCCGGCATGACGGACGGCCTCTTTCAGCAGCCTATTGAAACAACATTTTATCGGAGGCGCGCTGGCTTGGCAATCACTCCCGTCATGTTCCGGCCTTTAGATCCGTAGCGGCGGCTTTACGCCGCTAAATGGCGAGATAAACTCGCCGCTACTCATCGCGAGTGGGGGCAGTCTTGCTGCTTTGCCACGAGGGACTTGGGGTAAGGGCAGGAGCTAAGAAACTCGCGCAACCGGCGTCAGGATTGCGATGAAAAGGCTAGATAAAACCAACGAATTCTCCGGTTCGTCTCCGGTTCGTTTTTTTGGCCATCTTTTATTTTCAACAACATGGCCGGGTTTGTTTTGGGTTTGTTTTTTCAATGAGTACGTATTTCCAACAACTTCCCGGCTTCGTTTTTGGGTTTGTTTGGGTTTGTTTTTTAGTGTTGTCATTTATTATCAATAACTTCCCGGCTTTGTTTTTTAAAATAACATCTTTTTTTGTCCCATTTGTCCCAATGCCACCCCCAAAAGCAGCTTGAAAAAGACTACCATGCTAGCCGACAAAAGTCAAGGAAAATCTGTGCGCCGGCTGCTTCGCACAGACGGTGAAAAGCGTGATCTATGCCGCCGCCCGAGAGCGATGCGCCAGCTGGGTGTCAGCCTTTTGCGGGTTCCTGCGGAGGCGGGACGGTCAGGTCCACTCCCTGTTTTTTGAGGTTCGTGTTGATGGTGGTTAGAACGTTGGGAGGGCAGCCGGGGAAATCATTTGCAGGGGCGTTGCCCAGATAGGGCAGGTCTTTCACGCCCATTTCGCTGGAGAAGAATCCGCTGGCCACCAGATCGCGCAGGTCGGTGAAGAAAGCGGCGTAGTTGCGGTCTTCGGGCGCGGCCTTTTCCGGCCAGGCGATGCGGTCGAGAATCTTTTTCTGCTGGCCGGCGTTGCAGCCGATGAAGTCGTGGCCGAAAGCGCGGTTCGCATTCCAGGTCGAGCCAGGTGAGGCCGCCCAGAATTTCCGCCTTGAGCTTTCCGCCCCTGAAGTCGAGCCAGTCGTCGATAAACGCCGGAACGCCGGCCTGGGTGGCGCTGCCGCTGCGGCCGTCGGCGGGGATGATGATGTCGCTCAAGACCTTGATGGTTTCCCACTGGTGGTCATCAAAGACCTTCCGCTGATAGGCGGCCGCAGCCTGCGCGGCGCCGGCGACAGCGGCTTTCTCGCCCGCGGCCACGGCAGTGCCCACGGGAATGAATACCGCCGGGACAACCGAAAATGCCTTCAGTAGATCGCGCCTATTGATGCCGCCCGGGCGTTTGCCGTTGTTTTTTTCAGACATCACAGCCCCCTTCAAAAATCCGCAGCTACTGAGGATTACAGAATATGGTGACAAAGCTCCTTTGTAGCGCCGCCGTCCCGGCGGCATTCTTCAGGGCCGGCAAGATGCCGGCGCTACGGAAATCCGCATTAAATATTCCGTTTCTTCACTTCGTCTGCGATGTGATCGCAGGTGCGCCAGGCCAGCGCCAGGATGGTGAGGGTCACATTCTTGTCGGGATTGCTCACCAGCGGCGCTCCGTCGGTGACAAAAAGATTTTTGCAGTCCCAGGCCTGGCAGTAAGAATTCAGGGCGGAAGTTTTGGGGTCGCTGCCCATGCGGGCCGCGCCCACTTCATGGATAATCTCGCCGCCGCGCGAAATGCCCCAGTTTTCTTTCGGCCCGGCCGACCGCGTGACCTTGCCGCCGGCGGTCTCAATGATTTCGCGAAAAGTTTCCTGGGCGTGTTTGGCCATCAGGATCTCATCGTCGCTCCACTTCCAGTGGAATTTGAGCACCGGGATGCCCCATTCATCCACCACGTTCCTGTCGATTTCGCAGTAGGAGTTTTCATTGGGAATCATCTCACCGCGGCAGGCAAAGCCGACGGAAGCGCCGTAAAGTTTGCGCGCCGAACTCTTGAACCCGGCGCCATAGCCGCCCCCGAGAAAGCGCTCCGTGCCTCGCAGGGTCCCGGCGCCGGGCATGCGGCGGCCGCCGCCGAACTCGATGTGATAGCCGCGCGAGAAGGGCAGCTCGTGGCGCGACTGCTTCTGGTAGTTCCACCACGGCATGTAAAGCTGCATGCCGCCTACGCCGTCGCAATTGTGCGGCGGCAGGTCCTGCATGGCGGGCAGGAATCCACTGACGTCGGTGCCCACGGTGTCGGTCAGGTAGCGGCCCACAATGCCGCTGGAGTTCGCCAGGCCGTCGGGATGGCGTGAGCTTCTGGAATTCAGCAGCAGGCGCGCCGTTTCACAGGCGCTGGCGGCCACCACCACAATCTTTCCGCGCACCTGGACTTCCTTGCGGGTCTTCTTGTCGATGTAGGAAACGCCGGTGGCCAGGCCGTCCGGGTCCCACCGTCACTTCCCGCACCATGGCGCCGGTGACGATCTTCAGCCGTTGGGTGGCCATGGCGGGCGGAATCAGGACCGTGGGTGTGGTGAAGTTGGAACCCAGCGGGCAACTGCGTCCGCACTGCGACACGTAGTGGCAATGGACACGGCCGTTGTGCGAGCGGGTGAGGATGGCTTTGCGGGCGGCGATGCAGGGGATGTCCAGTTTTTTGCAGGCCTGCTGAACCACCAGCTCGTAGCAGCGGGGCCTGGGCGGCGGCAGGAATTTGCCCACGGGGGCGTTTTCCGTCTGTTCGTCCGAGCCAAAGACGCCGATGAATTCTTCCGTTTTGTCGTAATAAGGCGCCAGATCGTCGTAGGTGATGGGCCAGTCGAAGCCTTTGCCGTCGCGCGAGTAGGGTTTGAAGTCGTAGGGCCCGAAGCGCAGCGCGATCCTTCCCCAGCTATTGGTGCGCCCGCCCAGCATTCGCGAGCGGAACCATTTGAAATCGGTGCCGGGAGCGTTGGTGTAAGGCTCGCCGGAAACGTTCCATCCACCCACCGCGGCCATGTAGCTGTTGAAGAGCGTGTCGGGCGGCACGGCTCCGCGGTGCGGGGCGTCGTAATCCCAATGGCCCCATCTCGACTGCGTGCCGGCGTCGAACCAGTCGCCGGCTTCCAGCATCAGGCATTTGGCCCCCGCCGCCGTCAGGCGGTAGGCCGCCATGCCGCCTCCGGCACCCGAGCCCACGATGATGGCGTCGTAAACGTCTGAATTTGTCTGCAGATTAGCCATTGGAAGAGGTCCTTCCCTGCAAGCTGACAGGCCGGGCGAAGGGGAGAGTATTTGAGGGTTCGCGCTTAGCCTCACGCCCAGCCCCGCGCCATTCCCATCTTTACTTCCACGAAGAGCACAAAGTATCGCTTCGCTTACCGAGATTCCGTGACCTTCGTCACATTTCGCTGTGATATTTATAACAATTCGTGGGCCGCGTGAGAGCCGCCCGGCTTGGAATCCCGGGGGAACGGCTTGAAGCCGGCCGGCGGGAATATCCCTGTGGACGAGTTTCCCAAGAGACTGATGTGAAATGCCGTTAAGCCTGCTACGATGCCGATGGAATGGCCTGGCCATGCAAGATCAAACGGGATCGGGCGCTTTTGGGGCAGCTCTACGGAAAAAGTACCTGCCGCCCTCCGGAATTTTTCCCTCGACCCTCCGACAATCTTTCCCCGGCCCTCCGACGGTCTCCCGATTTTCACCGCAAGCTTTTCCCCGTATACTGGACTTGATGATGAGGAAATAGAGGAGGTACAGAGCCATGACACGCAAAGGTGGGAATGAGACAAAAGGCGGTTTTTATTGGAAGAAAGGCGATTGGGAGATCGTGACGGTGGAAGGGAAGAAGGGCGTGCTGCCGGGATACGGCAGAGGCTGAATATCTTCGGATCCCCACGATTCTGTTTATCCCGGTTGCGTTGACCATCAGCGTCGTCTACGTGGTCTTTCTCCCGTTTGTCGGCTTCGCGATGCTCGGGAAGGCGGTGACAACGAAAACCCGCCAGGAATGGCGGCGCTTTCACCAGACGGCAGAGAAAAACATGGCCGCTCAGACCTCGGGAGATAAGCACACGCGGTGAGGACCGAAAGGGGCCGGACCGCCAGGGTGTGTCTGAAGGGCGTTTCCGGCTGGCGCCGCGCGGGCGCGCGGCTTAACCTTCCACGCGGATGACGCCTTTCCTGATGGCGAATTTGATGAGTTCAGTCCGGTTTCGCAGGCTGAGTTTTTCCATCAGGTGCTCCCGATGGGTCATGGCGGTCTTGACGCTGATCCTGAGGGAATCGGCGACTTCCTTATTGCTCTGCCCGAGCGCAACCAGCCTTAAAACCTGTTTTTCGCGGTCGGTCAAGGTCTCATAGAGATCTTCCGCTTCGGCCCCAGCTTGTCTGGGCGCGGTTTGCATGGCCACCATGGCCACCTTTGGGTCCAGCACCAGGCCACCCTGTGCTGCGGAGCGTATGGCGGAGGCGAGATCCGAACCGAGCATCCGCTTCAAAACATAGCCCGCAATGCCGATCTTAAGAAACCGCCGGACATATTCCGGGTCGTCGTACTGGGTGAGGACCAGCACGCGCGTGTCCGGCGCGGTGTGTTTGAGCTCCATGGTGGCCTCAAGCCCGCCGAGTCCGGGCATGGCGATATCCATCAGGACGACATCGGGCTTGAGTTCACGGCACCGATCGATGGCCTGGCGGCCGTCGGTGGCTTCGCCGATGACCTCGATGTCCGACGTGAGGCTGAGCAATGCCTTGATTCCGTCGCGCACCAGCGCATGATCGTCAGCGATGAGGACACGAATCTTAGGCATGATTCTCCCCGCGTGGAACGTTTAAAACAAGCCGAGTGCCCTGACCCGGCGCCGAGTCGATGATCGCTGTCCCCCCAAGAATTTCCATTCTCTCCCGGATGCCGGCCAGGCCGAGCCCGCGGCCGGTGGCGGCCGTCTCGGAAATGCCCGCCGGATCGAAGCCCCGGCCGTCGTCTTCGATCTCAATGGTAACAGCCTGGGGCGTCGTGGCGCACTGGATCAATACTGTTTCCGCGCGCGAGTGCTTGACGATGTTGGTGATGGCTTCCTGGACGGCGCGAAAGAGCGCGGTTTCAATTTCCGGCGCCATCCGCACGTCTTCCTCGTCGCCTTCGCAGCGCACGGCGATCCCACGCCGCTTCAGGTCGCGCTCCGCGTACCATTCGATGGCGTGAAACAGGCCGAGGTCATCCAGCACAGAAGGCCGCAGGTCGAAGCTGAGCCGGTGGATGCCGTCGAGCGTTCGCAGGGCCAGGGCCCGCGCTTCCAGCAGCCGGTCGCGAGAGGCATCTTCGGGCAGCGTGGAAATCGCCGTATCGAGGCTGAGGGCCAAGGTGCTGATCACCTGGCTGGTCTCATCGTGAAGTTCGCGCGCGATCCGGCGGCGCTCCTCCTCCTGCGCCCGGATCAGCTTCTGCAGCAGCCGGGCCCGGAGTTCGTCACGCTGTTTGAGTTCTTCATACAGTTTCCCGATTTCCGCCGTGCGTTCCTGGATGCGCGCCTCAAGCTGGTCGCGCGCCCGTGCCACGTCGTTGAGCGACTGCTGCAGGGCCACCCGCATCCGCTCAAGGGCCCTGCCCAGGTGTCCCACCTCGTCACTGCCCAGATCGGGAATCGGAGTTTCCAATTCACCGGCAGCGATTTGCTCCGCAGTTCCGGCCAGCGTCGAGAGCGGCGCGGTGATGCTCGATGCGGCACCCAGAGCGAATCCCAGCGACAGAAGGACGAGGAGAGGGCCCCAGATGAGAACCTTCCGGCGCAGGTTCGCCACCGTGGAAAAGCCTGAGTCCTGGGCTGCCGGATGCTGATGCCCCACGAGGCCCGCGAAGGCAGAGGAGCAAAAGCCATCACCTCATCCACCCGGCGTTTCGCCGCGCCGTCCTGATGACATCCGTGGCAGGTGCCCACCGCCGGCGTTCGCCGCTCGATCAGCTTTGCGATGAACTCACGGTGGTCGCTCTCCGCGTAAAGCCGCGCTTTGTCGGTGCTGGCGATGACGGTCCCATGCTGGTCCACCAGATCCATGGTTTCCCGGTCCGCGACCGGCACAAAATTCAGCAGCTCGCGAAAGGCCGTACCCTTGGGGTCAATCTCTCCGCCAATGACGCCGACCACCTGGCTTTGCGAATTCCGCAAAGGCACGAGGAGGAAGAGGCGGCGGACGCCTCCAGGTGAGCCCGACAGCGGCCGAAATTTCCGGTACTCCCTTTTTGATCACCGCCTGAAATGCTGGAAGCCCTGGCGGCACACCGGCGTGGCCGTTGCCTTCCGGTTCAGTCTGGACCACCTTTCCGGCGCGGTCCAGAAGAAAATCTCTTGTGAGAAAGCGGGACCGGACATAGGCCTCGCGGAGCGCCGCCCGCTCGGCCTGAGCGCCGCCTCGTCCCAGTGCGGACGAGGCGCCCTCCAGCAGTGCCAGATCGGAATTGATCGCTGAATCGACGTGAACGGCGACGCTGATGGCCAGTTGTTGCCGCTCCTGAAGTACCTGTTTTCCCAGCGACTGGACGGTTGACCAGCCCAGCCAGCCGAGAATGACCATGGGGCCCAGCGTCCCCGCCATGGTGAGAAGGACGATTCGGGCGCGAAGCCCACGCCGCACTCCGCGGGTGAAATTGATGGCTGCCATCATCCTGACCCCGGGCTAATCGGGCCGCGCCGCCTTCCCATCGGAGACAGACTCGTCCCATCTCTTCCTGTCCTCGGGACATCCGCGAGTACTCGATCGGGTGTTCCTTTTCCATCCGCTCGCGACTCACCTTTCCTGTAAAGATGCTGGGGTCAAACGGAAAGGCTTCGGGGGACAAATGAGCATTATACAGATGCCAGGTGATGATGATCAGGAAGGCCAGCAATCCTTCCTTCCCGTGTGCCATCAGGGCCGCCGGGATCACCTCGCCGGGCAGAAATCGTGTCGTCAGGACGGGGAAATAGAGCATCAATCCGGTGACAATCAGTACCAGCGAGCCGATGACCATTCCCCAGTACTCGAATTTCTGCCGATAGTCGAACCGATCGAAACGGGCCTTCTGGTCCGAAAGCCGCAGGTAGTAACGCATCATGATGATGGCGTCGCGGAAGTCCTTGCGCGTCGGAACCATCGAGGGTCTGATCCGGCCGGAGCTCACCTGAACGAGGACGATGATCATGTGGAGGCCCACGATGAGGGTGAATGCGATTCCCATGCTTCGGTGAACCCAGCGGACGCGCTCGATGCCTCCCATCGCCGCAATCAGCCATGCGGCCCAGTGCATCTGGAAGAATTCCTGCGACAAGCCGGTCACAGCCAATATGGTGAAGACCAATATCACCAGGGCGTGTTCGATCCGTTGCCACACCGAAAATCGGATGACGTACCTGTTCATCGATTCACCACCGCTCGCCAGAGATGCAACAAAATCTGGAGCGCCAGGCCAATTACGACAAATGGAATGAAGATCACGTAAAAGATTTTCACGGCGTAGACGAGAGGGGCGTGACGCAGGCTGGGCTCATAATGTCCTACCCACGCCGAGGGGAAACTGGCGCTGGCGCCCGGATGACATTGCCGGCACACTGTGGCCAGATGTGCCTTAATCTGCTGCCTTCCCACCGTATCCACCTGCCGGATGTCATGCACGCCGTGGCAGTCGGTACAAGTGGCGGTGAACTGGCGCGGGTGCGAATTCTCGCCGCGCTCAAGCGAAGCTGTCATCCCGTGGAAATCGCTCACGTAGGTGGTGAGGACCGCAGTGGAAATTCCATACTTCGCCATCAATTGCTTGTTGGCGTGGCAGCGTGCACACAACTGTGGGATTTGCAGGTGCCACGACGCCGAAAGGGGGTTGGAATTGTTGTGGGCATGATGACAGTCGGTGCAGACCGGAACGTCATTGTTGCCTTGCTCGACCAGCGCCTTTCCGTGCACGCTCTTGACGTACTCGGCGGCGATAGCGCCGTGGCAGTGAGAGCAAGTACGGGAAATTTGCGAGCGGGGGTGGGCCGGCGGCGTGGTGGAGTGCGCCCCATGGCAATCCACACAGGTTGGCGCACTTGAGTTGCCCTTGGCGAGAGCCCCAAATGCATCCCATCAAGCAACCGGCTGTATTGGGCAAAATGGCACTGCTTGCAGACCTGGTAGTAGGCCAGAGACACGGCACGCTTGTTGGCGAATGTTTTGGTGGCGTGCGGCACCGTGGTGATGTCACTGTGGCAGTCGGTGCAGGCGAGCCCGGAGTGGACGGACCCGGCGAGCGCTTTATGGTCGACGTAAAGTGATAAGCTCTTGCCGTTCCCCAGCGGGGTGGAGACAGAGGCATCGCCGTGGCAGGCGAGGCAAACGTCGTTGGACAGATCTTCGGCGGCCATAGCCGAGCCGGAGGCCATGAGCAGAACCACCACAACGCCCGCCGCAACCAGCAAGAAGAATCCGAAGAATGTAGTCAACCTACGGTCCATCGAAGCTCCCATCATTTTCTGCAGGCGCCCCTGAAACTACTGCGTCTTGAAAGGCATCACAAGTCGGCGGAGTACTCTTACCGCCTCTTTTTTGTGATCGGCATAGTTGCGCCGGTCCTTTCAGGTGTCAGCCGCAACTCCTGCCGACCTGCCTCTTGCTAACAATCTAGGGGCTAAGCGAGGGCCCGCAGTATACTTCGTCACACCGCCCCGTGATGATGGTCACAGGCCGGAAATGGAGTTGAAATCTTCCGACGAACACCACAACCCTATGAACTGATTCTGACCGGCTGGAGAAATGGACGATGATTGGAGGCGCGGGGGAGAATCGAACTCCCGCATAAAGGTTTTGCAGACCTCTCCCTTACCACTTGGGTACCGCGCCGAAGAATTGGAGCGGGAAACGGGATTCGAACCCGCGACTTCGACCTTGGCAAGGTCGCACTCTACCACTGAGTTATTCCCGCTTGAAACCTGAAAACTCAACCTACCAAAAAATTATAGAAAGCGGCAGGGTTCCGTGTCAAGCAACGGGACGCTGGCGCTTTCATTTGAACTGCCTGGCGACGAGTTCATCCCGACCTATGGCGGCGTCAATGCGCCGCTACGCCAAACTGCAAATTTCAGAATCAGGACGGCTCGTCCGGCCTTGCCGGGGTTCCGGAGCGCAGGTTCAGACAAGCGATCTCCGGCGGGCAGCCCACCCGCAGGGGAACCAGTACCTTGCCGATGCCGCGGCTGACGTAGATTTGGGTGCCGTCCAGCCGGTTCCATCCGGCGATGAACCGCTTGCCCAGTTTGGATTTTGCGTAAAGCCCTCCCACCACGGGCAGGCGGACCTGGCCGCCATGGGTATGTCCGGAGAGCACAAGGTCAATGTGGTGCGCGGCGGCCATGTGCACTCCCTCCGGTTGTGGCAAGGAGGTTTTGGGATCACGCGCCGGTACGTGCCGAATGCCGGCTTCAAGGTCGTCGGCGCTCCACCACAGGTCGTCCACGCCAATCAGCCAGAGGCGGTCGTCCCCCGAACCGATCGCGGAGTGCGAATTGCGCAAAACGTGGATGTGATGCGCTTCAAGGGCCCGAGTCATCTCATCGGCATCCACATTGAAGTCGTGATTGCCGAGAACGGCGAAAACTCCCAGCCTTGCCCGCAGCCGGCCCAGCACCTGGGCTACAGGCCAGATGTAGGTGGGAGAAAAAGTCACATAGTCTCCGGTCAGGGCAATCAGGTCGGGGTGAAGGTGGTTGGTCATTTTCACAGCCCGTTCGACTTCTCCAAGAGGCGTGTAGAGGCTGTGGTGAATGTCGGTCAGGTGGACAATCTTCAAACCATCGTGCGCCTGGCTGAGGCGGCGGATGTGGATGTCCATCTCGGTAATTTCGGGGTCGGGAGAGACAGGCGGCGGAGAAAGCGGTGGGGTGGCGGAGAGCGAAAGCGTAATCAGCCCCCGGCGTCTCGCGCGACGCCTCGATACCAAAGGTGTCCTCATATTGTTTCCCGACGCTAATCAGCAAGGACCCCGAGGGCCCCCATCAAATTCAATAGCAGCCTTAGCTGCACTTCACTTTACTGTGTTCTTCCAGAATAGATGAAAAAATCTCGAGCATGGGTTCATGAATCAGCCCGTTTGAGGCAAAAATCTCATCACGATGGAGCGAAAAAGGTCCGCCATTCAGGTCCGTAACCCGGCCTCCCGCTTCCGTTACCAGCAGGGAACCGGCCGCCTTGTCCCAGGGGTTCAGTTTCAGTTCCCAGAAGCCTTCAAAGCGTCCCACGGCCACCGAACAGAGGTCCAGCGCCGCGGCGCCCGCCCGGCGAATTCCGTGTGAAAGGTGCGTGAGCTTGAAAAAGAATTGCAGGTTCAGGTCGTGATTGGAAGCAAAGGGTGGAAAGCCGGTGCCCAGCAGGCTTTCAGCAAGGTCGGCGGTTTGTGACACCTTGATGCGCTCTCCATTCAGCGTGGCCCCGGCGCCCCGCTCGGCTGCGAACATCTCTTCGCGGGTGGGGTCGTAAACCACCCCGGCGATCACCTCGTCACGGCAGGCCAGGGCCAGGGTGACGCAATATACGGGGAACCCGTGGGCGAAGTTGGTGGTGCCGTCCAGCGGATCAACGTACCAGCAGTAGTCGGAGCCGGTTTCCTCGCCACCGCCTTCCTCGGCCACGATGGCGTGATCGGGAAAGTGTCCACGAAGGCGCTCGATGATCATGGCTTCGGAACGCCGGTCGGCGTCCGTGACAATGTCTGATTTGCGCTTATAAGAAATTTCCCGCGGCTGCTTTGAGAGCTCGGCCAGTAACTCCCCCGCCTCACTGGCGATTTCGACTGCGATATCCAGATATTTATCCATATGATTTAAGACCCTTTGATGAAATCTCTTCCTTTCGTGCTCCCCTCAGTGGGATGCTCTGCCGGCAATTAACCCCGGGTCCCTGCCAGGACTTGTTTCCGGCCCTCGCCTTCCACCCAGACGGCGCCGTCTTCAAAATACTCCTTTTTCCACACCGGCACCACCTGCTTGAGGCGGTCAATGAGATAGTGGCAGGCTTCAAACGCCGGTCGGCGGTGCGCCGCCGTCACCACGATGGCGACACTGGTTTCCCCGATTTCCAGTCTTCCCGTGCGATGAATGATGCCGACGGAGTTGATGTCAAATTTCTCTTTGGCTTCCGTGCCAATTTCTTCCATTTTGTGGATGGCCATCGGGGTGTAGGCTTCGTACTCCAGATAAAGGGTCTTTCGCCCGCTTGAATGGTTGCGGACCACCCCTTCGAAGGTGACCACTGCCCCGTCTGCAGGGGCCTGGAGCGATTTTGCCAGGTCTGAAGTCGAGATTTTCTCGCCAGTGATGCGGTAGCGGCTGTCGTCCGTCCCGCCGCTGACTGGAGGCATAAAGGCCACTTCATCGCCTTCGTGCAAATCGTCCAAGGGGCCTGCTATCTGCTGGTTAACCGCAATGAGCAGCGACCCCGCCAGTTCACCCAGGCGCGGGAAGCGGCTTTCGTAAAAGCGCCGCAGCCCCTGGAGGTTTTCGCCCTCTCCAAGTTCGATCTGCTCTTCCCGCAGCCCCGTAACGTCGTGCGTGAATCCAAAAAATAAGACTTTGATTCTCATCGGAGTCTCAGCGCTTCCCTTTAGTATACACCCTGGGTGAACCCCCGGGGCAGTGGGGGTTCATGAAAGCAGGCGGGGAGAGCGGTTGAATGCCGGTTGGCTACGCTATGTCCGGCCGAGCAAACGGCGAAGCGATGTTTCAAAATCGGGAAACTGGAAAGTGAATCCTGAGTCCTGCAGCCGCCGGGGTTCCACGCGCTGGCTGGAGAGCAGCAAGGCCTCACCCATTTCTCCGAAGATCAGACGCACGGCGAAGGCGGGCACGGAAAGAAATGTGGGTCGTCGCAGAACCTTCCCCAAAGCTTTGGTCATCTCCACGTTTCGCACCGGGTTGGGCGATACGGCGTTGACCGGCCCGGAAAGAGATTCGGTGGCGATGGCGTGTGAAATGGCCCGCGTGAGGTCGTCAATGGCGATCCAGCTGATAAACTGCCGGCCGTCACCGAGCTTTCCGGCCACTCCTGCCTTGAACGCCGGAAGCATGGCCGGTAAGGCCCCGCCTTTGGCGCTGAGCACCATGCCGATGCGCAAGTTGACCACGCGGACGCCCTTTTGCCGGGCGGGCTCTGCCGCCGCCTCCCATTCCTGGCAGATCTCGGACAAAAAGCCCGAACCCGCAGGGCTTTCTTCCGTCAGGACCTCGTCGCCGCGCGAGCCATAGAAGCCTACCGCGGAGGCCGAAACCAGCACGCGCGGGGGAACGGCAAGCTGCGCCAGGGATTCTGAAATCAGCCGCGTGCCGCGAACACGGCTGCTGCGCATGCGTTCCTTCCGCTCGTTGGTCCAGCGAAGCGCATTGATGCTTTCTCCGGCGAGATGCACCACGGCATCCGCTTGCTCCAGGGCGCTCGTTTCCAGTTTTCCTGCGGCCGGGTCCCACACGGCGACGTCTTTGCCCGGAGCCACGGCGCGGCGAACCAGCCGCACAACCTGGTGTCCCTGTCCTGTCAGGAGTGGAATCAGCGCCGAGCCAATCAGCCCGCTTGAACCGGTGATGAGGATTTTCATCGTCATCCATCCTTAAGAAGTGCAGTTTTGGGGAAGCCTGCGGCGGCTGGGATTGCAAGCGGACCGGCCGCCGGCATCTGAGGTCAGGTTAGCACAATACGGGCCCCAATCTCCCAACACCCCCAGACCCCCATCACAATTCACACCCAAACCTTCATTCTGCTGTCCTTAGCCACATACACGCACTCACTAACCTACTTCTCACTCTCTGTCCAATACCTTTCACCAAACAGCTCGACGATCCACTCAAAAAAAAAAAAAAAAAAAAAAAAAAAAAAAAAAAAAAAAAAAAAAAAAAAAAAAAAAAAAAAAAAAAAAAAAAAAAAAAAAAAAAAAGTGCAGACAAACCCACGAAAAAAAGTAAAACCCTAAACAAACAAAAAAAAAAAAAAAAAAAAAAGATTTTTGTGCAAGCAGGCCCGGACGTGCAGACCCCACGAAGGTCGGACCCTTGCTGCAAGTCCGGGCTATACTCACGATTGATTTTTTTTTTTTTTTTTTTTTTTTTTTTCTCTAACCTGCAAACCAGAGCAATTCAGCCCACACCAGCCGAAAGGCAACGCGCCCCCGCTACAGCTGCACCCACACCCCCCCCCCCCCCCATCCCACACACACCCCCCCACAAACGTGGCAGAGGCTGGCCGCCACCCCCCCCTACAGCCAGCTCCCCAGCCGTGCGCCAGTCACCTCGGCGTAGGGATGTGATAGATCGGTGAGTCCGGCGCTATGCTCATGGAACTAATCTTATGGCGCAGATTCTGATCAGCGGTAAAGACTGGTCCTTGCGGGCGCTGCTTCGCGCCCAATTGATTGAAGAAGGCTTTGATGTGGAAACCTGTGAGGACGTGTGGGAGGTGGTTGACCGCCTGTGGGGCAGCAGTGAAATGCCGTCGCTGCTGATTGTGGACCTGTTTGAAAGCGCGACCCCATCTGCAGATGCCGCCTTGCTCTCCAGTTGGGCGAAACTCGTGCCGATCTGGATTCTGGCGGGGCAGGGCAGCAGTGAAACCGCGTTGCTGGAGGGCCAGGGCTTTGAAAGAGTTCTGTTTCGCCCTCTGGACGTTGGAAGGTTGGTGCAGGAGATCAAAGATGGGTTGTTTGAGTGAAGGGCAAGCGGACGCCCTTCGAAGACCGGGAACGGCGCAATGAGAACAGAAGGCACTGTGTAAAAATGCAGGGTCTGGCTGTCAGCCCTCAATCGACTGCAGGTTGCTGCTGGGTAAGGCAATGGAGGGTTCCGAGGCCCCAGACCAGATCGACAGCGTGGATGCCGACCACGGGCCGGTCCGTGAACAATTCCGCCAGCGTGCCGAGCGCGATGCGGTCCTTGGGGTCGTTAAAAGTGGGCACCAGCACCGCCGCATTGGCAATATAAAAATTGGCGTAGCTTGCCGGCAGACGCTGGCCCTCAAAGTAAATCGGCGAAGGCATGGGAAGCGGAACCACCTCGATTCGCGAGCCGTCCTCCAGGCGCATGCCTTCAAGCCGCTCGCGGTTTTCCTGGAGCACGGGGTAATTGGGATCGGCGGGATTATTCTCGCTGCAGAGAACCACGGTCTTTGGGCTGACAAAGCGGCAGAGATCGTCCACATGGCCGTGCGTGTCGTCGCCCGCGATTCCGCGCCCCAGCCACAGAATGTTCTCGACGCCAAGATTCTGGCGCAGGGCGGCTTCAATGCCTTCCTTGCTGAAGCCCGGGTTCCGCACCTGGACTGCACTATCCAGCAGGCACTCTTCCGTGCTCAGAAGGGTTCCCCGGCCGTTCACTTCAATGCTGCCGCCTTCCAGCACAATGTCCCGGCCTGCCACGCTGGCAGAGAGCAGCGGCAGCTTCAGTGCGCGAGCCGCGCGGCCGGGTATGGCGTCATCCTTGTGCCATTCGGGATACTTGGCCCAGGCGTTGAAGCGGAAACGAATGATGGCGATCTGTTCGGGAGACTCAGACCTTTTCAAGAAGATGGGCCCGAAATCGCGCGTCCACCCGCGGTCGGTGGGGAATCGAAAGAACTGGACGCCGTCCGGACTGATTCCTGCGCGCACCAGAATTTTTCGGGCGCGCGCTTCATGGGCCTTGGATTGAACCAGGATGTGGACGGTTTCCGCGGGCGCGAGTTTGCGGACGATTTCACTGTAAACCCAGGGAATGGGGGTAAAGCGGCCCGGCCAGTCCGTCACGTTGTGCGGCCAGCCGATCCAGGTGGCTTCATGGGGCTCCCATTCGGCGGGCAGATGATATCCGAGCGACTGCGGTGTGGCGGCCACTAGTTTGTTTTGCTCCCTTCCGGCGTTCCGAGGAACCTGCGGTCGATTCCCTGGTAGGCGTCGATGCGGCGGTCGCGAAGGAAGGGCCAGTTGCGGCGGATGTCCTCAAGATGCTTCAGGTCGACCTCGGCGATCAGGACTTCTTCACGGTCGGCTGAAGCTTCGGCAATCACCACCCCTTGCGGGTCAGCGACAAAGGACGAGCCCCAGAACTCGATTCCGGCGCCTTTGCCTTCCTTTTCATGCCCCACTCGATTGACCGCCGCCACATACACTCCGTTGGCGATGGCGTGGCCGCGCTGGATGGTTCTCCAGGCGTCACGCTGGGCCGCGCCGTATCGCTCTTTCTCATGCGGATGCCAGCCAATGGCGGTGGGGTAGAAGATGACGTTGGCCCCCTGGAGCGCCACCAGGCGGGCGGCTTCCGGGTACCACTGGTCCCAGCAGATCAGCGGCGCCACCGGACCCACATTTGTCCGGATGGCCTGGAAGCCCAGGTCGCCCGGGGTGAAGTAGTACTTCTCGTAATAACCGGGATCGTCGGGAATGTGCATCTTGCGATAGAGGCCCGCGATCTTTCCGTCGCTGCCGATAACGGCTGCGCTGTTGTGGTAAACGCCCGCAGCCCGGCGCTCGAAGACGGGCGCGATCACGGATACGCGGGCTTTCCTGGCCACAGGACTGAGGGCCCGGGTGATGGGGCCGGGAATGGGTTCGGCCAGATCAAAGATGCTGGCGTCCTCGCGCTGGCAAAAATAGGTGGAGGCAAACAGTTCCGGAAGGCAGACGATTGAGGCGCCTTTCCGGGCCGCCTCGTTCACGCCCTTGATCGCCCGGCGCAGGTTCTGGCGCGGGTCCGTCCCGCAGGCCATCTGGACCAGCCCAATTTTGAATCTGTTTTTCGTTCCTTTTGGCATTCTACAACAGAATACATGAGTCTTGACTTTCCTCCAAGATTCTCGTGATTCCGAACAAAAATGAACCCCCGGGAGCGTCCGGCTCATCGAAGAGGCAGGCACAATGGAACTGGCCTGATTGAGCCAGGAGGTGTTTCTTTTGCTCTGAGACTGGGAGAGAATAGTGCTGTTCCCAATCGCCAGGGGCAGAGGGATTTTCCCGGATGGATGAGACGCTCCACTTTATTCTGCACCATGGTTACCTGGTGCTTGTCGTGTGGGTTTTCCTTGAGCAGATCGGACTGCCGGTTCCTTCCCTTCCAGGACTGCTTGCCGCCGGAGCTCTGGCTGGAACCGGTCGTTTGAACCTGGCGTGGGTTATCCTATTTCCCGCTACAGGAGCACTGCTGGCGGATGTGATCTGGTACGAGCTCGGCAAATACCGGGGCGCAAAGGTCCTGAACGTCCTTTGCCGGATTTCGCTGGAGCCGGATTCCTGCATCAGAAACACTGAGAACCGTTTTGCGCGAAGCGGCCCCAACGCCCTGGTGGTGGCGAAATTTGTTCCCGGGCTTAGTACGGCGGCTCCTCCCCTGGCGGGTATGTTTGGGATGCGCCTCACTCGCTTCCTGATTTTTGACGGCGCCGGGGCATTGCTTTACAACGGCCTGTTTGTAGGCCTTGGGTATGTTTTCAGCCAACAACTGGAAAATGTGGCGCAGATTGCGCTGAGCCTTGGCGTGGGGCTTCTGCTGCTGGTGGCGGGCGGACTGTTTCTTTATATCGCCTGGAAGTACGTCCAGCGGCAGCGGTTCCTGCGCTCTCTGCGGGTGAACCGGATTACCCCGGAAGAATTAAAAGAGAGAATCGACGCCGGGGAAAAGGTCACGATCGTGGACCTGAGGCACTCGATGGATTTTGAGGCGGATCCGAACACCGTTCCCGGAGCGTACTTCCTGCCCTCAGAAGAATTTGACCAGCGGTACCAGGAAATCCCGGCTGACCGGGAACTGATCCTTTACTGCACTTGACCGAACGAAGCCACCAGCGCCCGTGTGGCGCTGATGCTGAAACGCCGTGGCATCACGCGCGTGCGGCCGCTGGCAGGCGGCCTGGCCGGGTGGAAGGAGAAGGGATTCCCGCTGGAGAGCCGGCAGGTCATTCCAAAACAACCCACCATGGAACAGAGCACCGAGACGGTATAGTCCCGGCGACCCTTTCAATTTGCAACGGCCGAACTACAACGCCAGCAGGAGGGGATTCTCCAGAATCTGCTGGAGAGTCTGCAGGAACTTTGCGCCTATCGCGCCATCGACCACGCGATGGTCGCAGGAAAGGGTCATCCGGCAGCGGTACCCGATGGTGATCTGTCCGTTTTCCACCACAGGTTTTTCCTCCACCGAGCCGATGGCCAGGATGGCGCCCTCAGGCGGATTGATCACCGCTGAGAATTCCACGATCCCCAACATGCCCAGGTTTGAGACGCTGAAGGTCCCACCCGTGTATTCCTCCGGCTTCAGCTTGCGGGTGCGGGCCCGGGCGATCAGGTCCTTGGATTCGGACGAGATCTGCTGAAGGGTTTTGAAGTTGCAATCGCGCACCACCGGGGTGATGAGCCCGCCGCCTTCAATGGCGACGGCGATGCCGAGGTGGATGCGATTGTGGTAGCGGATGGCGTTGCCGGTGAAGCTGGCGTTGACGTCGGGGTGCTGGGTCAGCGCAACCGCGCAGGCTTTGACGATGATGTCGTTGTAAGTCAGCTTCAGATCGGTCTTCAAGTTGTTGGCCGATTCGCGCAGTTCCTTGGCCTTCTTCATGTCCACATCAATGGTCAGGTAGAAGTGGGGAATCGGACCCAGGCTTTGAGCGAGCCGTTGCGCAATGGTCTTGCGCATCTGGCTGAGGGGCTCATCGCGAAATTCGGGGCCTTGCGGAGCAAACTGCGGCGCCGGAGCGCTCGGAGCGCCTGCGGCCGTCGCCGATTCCACATCGCGGCGGATGATGCGGCCGCCGGGGCCGGAGCCTTGAATGGCGGCCAGATCCAGCCCGGCCTCGCGCGCAATGCGGCGAGCCAGAGGTGAAGCCAGGATGCGTCCTCCCGCCGCCTGGGAAGTGGGCGCTGCACCCGGAGCCGGGGTCTCGGCTCGTGTCGTGGACTGAGACGACGCTGCTTCCTTCGGTTCGTCTTCTTTCTTTTCAGGCGCGGCAGCCGGTTTGGCGGCGGCTCCACCGTTGGAGGAGATGAAAGATGAAATATCCTCTTCGGCTTTCCCGATGACGGCCAGCATCTGCCCGACCGGCACGGTTTCTCCGGCGGACACGAGCACCTTGCGAAGGACGCCGGAAGCCATCGATTCGACTTCCATATCCACTTTGTCGGTTTCGATTTCAACCAGAGGGTCGCCGTTGGCGACCTGCTCGCCTTCGTTCTTAAGCCATTTCAGGACCTTGCCCTCGGTCATGGTGTCGCTGCCCTTGGGCATGAGAACTCGAGATGCCATGCGTAACCTCGCGGAGAAAATTGGCCGGGCTAATTCTTATACGTTACCCGGTGAACGGCGTCCATCACGCGGGCCTTATCCGGTGCGTGAAGGTGTTCCAGCGGCTTGGCGTAGGGCATGGGAACATCAACGCCCGTTACACGCAGGATGGGAGCATCGAGATAATCGAAAGCCTGATGCTGAATGGTATCCACAACCTGGGCCCCAATGCCGCAGAAAGGCCAGCCTTCTTCCACAACGACGGCACGGTTGGTTTTCCTGATGGACTGGAGGATGGTTTCGGTGTCGAGCGGCCGAAGCGTTCGCGGGTCGATCACCTCGGCATCGATGCCTTCCTTTTCAAGCTCCTCGGCGGCCTCGAGCGCCACGTGGACCATCTTGGCGTGCGCAATCAGGGTGACGTCGTTGCCGGGGCGCTTGATATCCGCAACGCCCAGCGGAATGGTGTACTCGCCTTCCGGAACTTCTCCCTTCAGCCCGTAGAGAACTTCCGATTCGATAAAAATGACCGTGTTGTTGTCGCGGATCGATGATTTCAGCAGGCCCTTGGCATCCGCGGGGGTGGAAGGCGTCACCACCTTGAGGCCCGGAATGTGGCAGAACCACGATTCCAGCGCCTGGGAGTGTGTGGCTGCAAGCTGATGGCCCGCGCCGCCCGGCCCCCGGACCACCATGGGCACGCCGAGCTGCCCTCCGGACATGTAGAGCATCTTGGCTGCGCAATTCACAATTTCATCGAGAGCCAGCAGGGAAAAGTTGAAGGTCATCATCTCGACGATCGGCCGCAAACCCGTCATGGCCGCGCCCACGCCGAGACCCGTAAAGCCCAGCTCGGTGATGGGAGTGTCAAGGACGCGCTTGGGGCCAAATTCGTCCAGCAATCCTTTGGTGACTTTATAGGCGCCGTTATAGGCGCCGACTTCCTCGCCCATCAGGAAGATTGTCTCGTCACGCTGCATTTCTTCGCGCATTGCCTGATTCAGCGCCTCGCGAAAAGCTATTACTGCCATGGGTGTTCCTCACTTTTTCTCTAATGCGGTGCTTGAGTGGCCCGGGCGTCTCTCAAGGTTCACACGGCCAGGGCCGCCGCAGATTGACAAAACTTTGAAATCTTAGCTCAGCCCGATTTACGGAAGATAAACATCCGTGTACATATCTTCAGGCGCCGGATCCGGGCTTTCATCCGCAAAAGTCACGGACTGGTCGACCACCTCGTGGATCCTGCTGTCGAGGTCGTCGATATATTCCTGATTGATAATGCCAAGAGATTCCAGGGTGGAAGAGAAGCGCTTGATGGGGTCTCGCTGCCGGTGCTCGGCCAGTTCTTCGCGCGTGCGGTAGGCGCCGTGGGCGGGGTCCGACATCGAGTGGCCCACAAAGCGATAGGTCCTGGCCTCAATCAGCGTGGGAAGATCTTCTTTGCGCGCCCGCTCGATGGCTTCGGAAAGCCCATCGTAGACCGACAGCACATCCATTCCGTCCACTACGGCACGAGCCATGTCATACGACCCGGCTTTTTCTGAAAGGTCCCGGATGGCGGAAGTCTTCAGAATGGGCGTTCCCATGCCAAACTCGTTGTTTTCGATAATATAGACGACGGGCAGCTTCCACAACTGGGCAAGATTCAGGGACTCATGGAACGCCCCGATGTTGACCGCCGCCTCGCCAAAGAAACAGAGCGTGACCCGCTGCTGGTTCAGATACTTGGCGGAAAAGGCCACGCCCGCAGCCAGTGGGATGTGTCCGCCCACGATGGCATGGCCGCCCAGGAATCCCAGGCTCTTATCGAACAGGTGCATCGATCCGCCTTTGCCCTTCGAGTAGCCGGTCCTCTTGCCGAAAAGTTCCGCCATGATGGGGCCCGGCTCCATCCCTCGCGCCAGCGCATGGCCGTGATCGCGATAGGAGCAGAGAATGGCATCCTGCGGTTCAAGCGGCGTGATGGAGCCCACCGAAGTAGCTTCCTGCCCGATGTAAAGATGGCAAAACCCGCCGATCTTCCCCAGCGTGTACATCTCGGCTGCCTTCTCTTCAAAGCGCCGGATCAAAAGCATCTTCTCCAGCAGGTCTTTCAGAAATTGCGGGTCTCGATGGCGTGCACGTTCCTGTTGTTCGGCCAGTTGGGCATCGGCCCCACCGCCTTCCGATACATGCACAGCGCCTCGGCTGGAATTGCCGGATTTCATATTAAGCCTCCTGCTATTTTCCTGTTCTCCCCAAAATGCGCGAGTTTTGCTAGTGTAATTTCTCGCTGCCCGTTAGGCAAACGGGTATAAGGATAACCCAATATTCTACAATAAGCCTACGGTTTTGGGCAGGGGTTGATCCATGCGACTCCTTTATTGAAGCTATAGAAGAAACTTATAGGAGGCAGACGGACGATGAAAGCTTACACGCAATATCTCTGGTTTAACACGAAGAAAAAGCGCGAATTCATCAACATAACTTCAGAGCTCGAAAAGGCTCTCGCCGCCGCAAATATCCAGGAGGGCCTGGTGCTGGCTTCCGCCATGCACATCACCGCGGGAGTCTACATTAACGACGCCGAGAACGGCCTGATCGCCGACATCGACGAGTGGCTGGAAAAACTCGCCCCCTTCCGCTCCGATTACCGCCACCACCAGACGGGCGAAACCAATGGCGACGCCCACCTGAAAAACCTCCTGGTGGGCCACCAGGTGCTGGTGCCGGTCACCGAGGGCCAGCTTGATCTCGGCCCCTGGCAGCAGATCTATTACGCCGAGTTTGACGGCCAGCGGCGCAAGCGCGTCCTGATCAAGGTGCTGGGAGAATAGCCACAGCGGACGGGGCCTTTATTCAGCCCCGTTCACTCGACCTTTTTGCCGTTGGTGTCGTAGACCTCGAGCGGTCCGTATTTCTTCAGAACGTCTTTGATCTGCTTGCCGTTGCCGACGCAGACCACCTGGAGATGGTCGAGATCGATATATTTCCTGGCCGTTTCCTGCACCACCTGCGGGGTCACCTTGGCCACTTGTTCGGGATACTGGTCCCAGTAATCCTGAGGAAGCTTGTAGTAGTCCACGGTGAGCCAGGCGTGCAGCAGCGTGGAGGGCTGTTCCAGGGAAAGGGCAAAGCTGGCCACGATGGCGCGACGGGTCTCGTCCAGTTCCTTTTCCGGGACGTCCGCATCCCGAATTTTCTTGAACTCATCCATCAAGGCCTTCATCGAGCCGTCCGTCACAGCTGTGCGGACCTCTGTCGAGGCAATCCAGGGGCCGGGGTAGATGTCTGACCGGAAGTAACTGTAGGCGCCGTAGGTATAACCTTTCTCCTCGCGCAGGTCCAGGAACAGCCGGGCTGCCGGGCCGCCGCCCAGAATGTGGTTGGTCACCACCAGCGGGATGTAGTCGGGGTCGTTGCGGCGCAAAGCCTGATCGCCAGCCATGATGTTGGTCTGGACGGAATCCGGCCGGTCCACCAGGACCACCTTGGCCGCCGCGGGCTGGGGCACCGGCGGAAGTTTGGGAGCGTTGACCGGATGGCTCTTCCAGCCGCCGAAATATTTCTTGATGAGCGGCACGATGGTGTCGTAGTCAACGTCGCCCGCCACCCCGAGGATCGCGTTATTGGGCGCGTAGTAATCGCTGTGGAACTTCTGCAGTTCCTCGCGCGTCACTTTGTTGACCGATGCCGGCGTGGCGGCAACTTCGGAAGCCGGAAAATCTCCATAGAGCACGCTGTAGAACCGTTCGCGCGCCAGGAAGCTGGGCTCCGACCGCATCTGCTGCAAGCCGGCCAGCTGCCGCTTCTTGTATTTGGCCAGCTCATCTTGCGGGAACGTTGGATTGAGAACCACGTCGCTCATCAGTTCCAGAATGCGATCGGTGTTTTCCACCAGACCTGTTGCCGTGACGCTTGAAACGTTGCTGCCGAAACTGGCGGAAGCGCCCAGGCTGGCTCCGATGTCATCAACGTCCCCGGCAAGCTGGGCGCTGCTGCGTTGGGTTGTGCCTTCACGCAGCATGTCGGCGGTGAACTTGGCCAGGCCGGGAAGGCCGCGAGGGTCTTCGAGCGCTCCGGTTTTGATCCAGAGCATGAAGGCGACCGTCGGCAGCTTGTGTTGCTCCAGCACCAGAACGTCAAGCCCGTTGTCCAGTTTGACTTCCCGGGGACGCGGCAGCTTGACGCGCAGAATTTCCTTGTTGACGGGCGCCCGATTCAGCCGCACCACCTTGCTGAGCGGAACCGACTTGCTGCCCTCCATGCCTTGCCCGAAGAGTGTGACGCTCCCGGCTGCGAATGTGAGCACCGTAATGACCAGAACAAGAAATGTCCGTTTCACGTTCATCCTCCTCTAGCGGCTTGCCGCCGTGGTTTCCTTTTTGGCCGGCAGGTCAATCACCACGGCCTGCTCCCGGGGAATCAGATACTTGTCCGCAACGTCTTTCACCTGCGCCGCGGTCACGGCATTGAATTTGTCAAAGATGGTGTTGATCAGGCTGGGGTCATTGAACTTCACAGTGTATTCGCCGATGCGCATGGCCGTATAAAGATCCGACTGCCGGGCCTGGATCTGCTGCCGGCGAAACTGCGCGCGGGCCTTGTCCATTTCGGCGGCTGTAACGCCGTCTTTCTTGACCGCCGCAATTTCCTCTTCGGTGGCGTTCTCCAGGTCTTCAACCTTGACGCCGGGTCGCGGCACCGCCACCACGTAGAAAAGGCTGTCACCGGTACGCGCGTCCGCCTGCACCTCCACCGAGGTCGCCAGTTGTTTGTCCTTCACCAGATGCTGATAGAGCCGCGAACTTTCGCCCGTGCTCAGAATGTTGGCCAGCACCTGGAGCGCGTAATTGTCCGCCGTGTTGCCCGCGGGGGGATGTGGAAGGCCATCAGGATCATGGGCAGGCGCGCCAGCGGGTCCATCATGGTTTCCCGCCGCTCGCCGTAATGTTCGGGCTCGGTGAGGTCCGGCTTGGGCGGCGCCGGCTGCGAGGAAATGTCGCCAAAATATTTCTTCACTTTTTCCAGCGCCTCGGTGGGGTCCAGGTCGCCCACCAGGGTGAGCACGGCGTTGTTCGGCGCATAGTAAATGCGGAAGAAATTCTGCACGTCCGATACGGTGGCCGCGTTCAGGTCCGCCATGGAACCGATGATCGAGTGCTTGTAGGCAAAGTTATCGTAGGCAAGGTTGTCGATTTCGAGATACGCCTTGCCGTAGGGCTGGTTGTCGATGCCCAGGCGCCGCTCTTCCTGGACGGCGTTGCGCTGGTTGTTCAGATTGGCCTGGTTGACGGCCAGCGAACGCATGCGATCGCTTTCCAGGAAGAGCGCGAGGTCCAGCTGGTTCCTGGGCAGCATTTCGAAATAGTTGGTGCGGTCCTCGCTGGTGGTGCCGTTCATGTCGCCACCGTTGTTTTCAATCAGGATCATGTGCTCGCCCTTGCCCACGTTTTTCGAGCCCTGGAACATCATGTGCTCGAAGAGGTGCGCGAATCCCGTCCTGCCGGGCCGTTCGCTGTGCGACCCCACGTTGTAGGTGACGGAGATGGCAAAGACCGGCGCCGTGTGGTCCGGAGCAATAATGACTCTCAGGCCGTTCTCGAGGCGCTGGTCGGTAAAATTCAGGTGCGGGACGCGGAGTTCCGCGGCAGCCAGCGCCTGCGCCAACAGCAATACGGACGCCAGCAACAAAGTACCTGCTTGGTATCTTTTCATGTGCATGCTCCCTGGAGCCTCAAATCGTAAGTTGTTAGTTGGTTAGGAGGCCGCAATCCTCAGACTCGGATTCGGTGTATAAGCTTCCTGCTTGCCATCGCTCTGCTTGAATGGAAATTTTGACATCAGCTTTATCTATGAGTCCAAATGCCAGAATTATACCGCAGCTTCATCTGCCGAGTCTCTTCCAGAATCCACCGAGGATTAAAAATGTCAGTGGCGCTATTCTCGTCCTGCGCGAAGTTATGCCTGGCAAGCTGCCCTTAAACGTGCCACCTCGAAGTGAAACTGCTTTCCGGAAAGCAAGGCCGGGGCTTCAAAATCCCATGGCCACGCAAAGCGCCGCGACGTCGCCAATCCGCTCATCGAGTTGTGCCGGCACCACCTGGCAAACGGCGGTCGAGTAGGGAAGCGCCTCGCGCTGCAGGACCTCGCGCGCCGGGCCCAGCAGCGTCTCGCCCAGGCGCATGGCCAGCCCGCCGATCACGATTCTTTCGGGATTCAGGATGTCGACAAGGATCGCCATCGTTTCCCCCAGCCGCCGGGCGGTCGATAGAAGGACGCGGGCGGCTACGGCATCGCCTTTTCGAGCGGCCGCCGCAACATCGCGGGCGGTGATGGGTTTGCCTTGCTCCAGTTGTTCAGTGAGCAGGGTCGGCTCATTCCTCTTGATGGCGGCTTTGACCGCTTTCGCTGCCACCTGGACCATTCCGCCGCCGCTGGCCCATCCCTCCACAGAACCCGCCTTATGATACCCGACAGGCCCCGAACGCGTGAGCCGGACGTGCCCGATCTCGCCCGCGAAGTCGTTGGCGCCGTGATAGAGCCTGCCGTCGGTGATGATACCCGCGCCCAGCCCCGTTCCCATGGTCAGAAAAACCATGTTCCGGCAGCCTTGCCCGGCCCCAAAACGGTGCTCCGCCACGGCGCCCGCGTTGGCATCATTTTCCACGCGGCAGGGGACGCCGAATTCTTCTTCAAGAATGGCCTTGATGGGTACATCCACCCAGGTGGAAAGATTGGGCGGGGCCTGGATAATGCCTTCAAGGTGGTCGAGCGGCCCGCCACAGCTCACGCCGATGGCCGTGGGTTTCAGCCGGTGCTTCGAAATCAGGTCGCGGATTCCTGCCTTGATCAGGCCCAGTGCCGGCTCGGGACCTTTTGCGGGCTTTGTGGAGAATTCGATTCGATCCAGAACGGAAGGCGCCTCTAACGAGACGAGAACGGCGGTCTTTGTCCCGCCAATATCGATACCCACCAGCGCGTTCTTTGGCATCAGGCCGATCTCCTTATGAATCGTTATGACGCCCGGACGTCTAAACTACAAGGCCCATAAGAGCCCTCGGGTTCACGGCTCTGGCCACCGCTTGGCCGGGGCCACGTTCGTCTCCGGCTGCTTGTTCAGAACAGCAGCGGTTGCTAGAATTATATCTTTGTTTGGCAGAGGAGTTGCGCCCCCGCGACGTTTGTCTCCCTATGAAACCCATCATCGAAGTGCAGGACCTGACCAAGGAGTTCCGTTCCTTTCGCCGGCGTGAAGGCGTGTGGGGAGCCATTCAGAACCTGTTTGTGCGTGACAAGATCACTGTCTCTGCCGTTGACCACGTCAGTTTCACCATCGAACCGGGCGAGGTGGTGGGCTACATTGGCGCCAACGGGGCGGGGAAGTCGACCACGGTGAAAATGCTGACGGGCATCCTGGTTCCCACCGGCGGCAGCATTGTCGCCAACGGCTTTGTGCCCTGGCGCGACCGCCGCCATTACACCAAGCACATTGGCGTGGTGTTCGGTCAGCGGACGCAACTCTGGTGGGACATCGCGGTGGTGGAATCGTTCAAGCTGCTGAAGGAAATCTACGAAGTCGCTGACGCCGACTACCAGCGGCGGCTGGGCGTCTTTTCTGAAATTCTCAACCTCAAGGACTATCTCAATACGCCCGTCCGCAAGCTGAGCCTGGGGCAGCGCATGCGATGCGACATCGCCGCTTCGCTGCTGCACAATCCTCCCGTGCTTTTTCTGGATGAGCCCACCATCGGGCTGGACGTGGTGGCCAAGGACCGCATCCGCGAATTCCTGAAGGAAGTGAACCGCATGGAGCGCACCACGGTGCTGCTGACCACTCATGACCTTTCAGACATCGAGGAGCTTTGCAGCCGCATCATCGTGATTGACAAGGGTAAGATTCTTTTCGACGGCGCGCTGCGTGCGATGAAAGGGCGCCTGGCAAAATACAACCAGGTGAAATTCCTGCTGAAGGATCGCGCTCAGTCGGCGGCCGTGGACCAGATTGTGACCGACGGAATCCTCTGCGAACGCATCGACGAGCTCACTTACCTGATGCGCTTTGACCGCGAGCGCTATTCGAACGCGGAGATCATTCGCAACATTGTGAACACGCTGGAAGTGAGCGACATTCTGGTGCAAGAAGAACCCATCGAGGACATTGTGAAGCGGATCTACCTGCGGGGCGAGGTGGGATGATGGCAACCAGCGTTGCTCTTCCGGCGCGGCCGCAAAGCGAATTCTCGTTGGCAGCCCTGGCCCGCATCTACGGAGGGTTTCTCCGCGTGGGCTTTGTGAATACGATGGCCTACCGCCTGCGCTACTACACCGGCATCGTCACCTACTTTATTTACGTCACGGTTTATTACTTTATCTGGAAAGCCATTTATTCCCACAGCGCCAGCATTGAGGGATTTGACTTCAGCCATCTGCTGACCTACGTGGCCATCGGCTGGATCATCCGCTCCTTCTATTACAACAACATCGACCAGGAGATGGCCACGCAGGTGCTGGAAGGCAAGCTGGCCATGGACCTGATCAAGCCGGTCAACATCCAGTGGATGTATATCGCCCAGGCGCTGGGCGAGTCGGCCTTCCGCCTGACCATGCTGACCGTACCCACGGCCGTTGTCCTGCTGCTGGTTTTCCCGGTGCGAAAACCGGCGGGCATTGCGAACTTCGTCGCCTTCCTGTTCAGCGTCTTTTTGAGTTTCTTCCTGGTGGCGGGCATCAACTTTGCTGTGGGAACGTTTGCCGTACGCTTGAAATCCATCCTGGGATTGCTGCGGGCCAAGTACTTTCTGCTGGAACTTTTCTCCGGGCTGCTGATTCCCATTTCATTCTTCCCGCATATTTTCCAGCAGATTTTTGCCTTCATGCCTTTTCAGTACATCAGCTACATTCCGGTGCTGCTCTACCTGGGCAAGATCAGCGGGTTCGGAATTCTGAAGGCGCTGGGCATCCAGATCTTCTGGGTCGCGGCCCTGGTGGCCATCGGGCACGCGCTGTGGAGTTTGTCGAGCAGGCAGATCACGATTCAGGGAGGATAAGACCAAGTATGAAGTGTGAAGGATGAAGGATGAAACGGGACTGTGATTTTGGAAGTCGGGACGTTGAAATGAGCACTTCCCCATTCTCTGAGGGGCGCTACGGAAAGGGTTTCTTTCGTGCTTCATCCTTCATAATTCATAATTTCCTTGTCTCCTCTGAAGAACTGGTATGAAACGACATTTGCGACTATTCGCGCTTTATTTCGCCCAGTACGCCAAAGTGCGGCTGGAGTATAAGGCCGACTTTTTCATCGCCTTCTTCTCGTCGATGGCGGCGACGGTGCTGGGTTTCGGATTCGTGCTGGTGCTGTTCACCAAGATTCCCAAGCTGCAGGACTGGTCGTTCTACGAAATCCTTTTCCTCTACGGTTTTTCGCTGATCCCGCTGGGCCTGTTCAACGTGGTGAGCTGGAACCTCTACCAGTTCGGCGACATTTACATCATCCAGGGAAAGTTTGACCGCATCATGCTGCGGCCGGTCGACACCCTTTTCCAGGTGCTGTTTGAAAAGTTCCGGCTCGAGTCGCTGCAGGAAGTTATCACGGGCATTTTTGTCGTGTCGATTTCCGTGCAGCACCTCAACCTTCCCTGGCCGGCCAGCAACTACCTCTGGTTCATCCTGATGGTGGCCTCGGGCGCGTTCATCTATCTGGCGGTGTTCCTGATTCTCACCGCGGTGTCGTTCTGGTTTGAGGACCGCGTGGGCATTGTGCCTCCGGTTTTCAACATGCTGACCTTTGGCCGCTACCCGCTCACCATCTACAACGTTTTCATCCAGTTCATGCTCAGCTGGATCATTCCTTTTGGCTTTGCCTCTTTTTACCCCACCACGCACTTCCTGGGACGCACCAGTTTCAATACCTACTTCTACCTGGTCCCGGTGGTGGCGGCGTCATTCTTTGTCCTGGCGCTTTTTGTATGGAAACGCGGCGTGGAGAATTACAGCAGCACCGGGTCGTAAGCGGGCGGCGTTGAATGACCTTATCTTTGACCACCTTGCGCGCTTCAGGTAAAATTGCTTGTTTCTGATTTTGCCCAGGGAAAGTTCCTTAACATTTATTATGCTTCGATTCTACACGGCGGGTGAATCGCATGGACAGGCGCTGGTGGCGACCCTGATGGGATTGCCGGCGCACGTGCCGGTGGACTTTGCCTACGTCAACCGCGAGCTGAAGCGGCGCATGGGCGGCTACGGGCGCGGCGGGCGGATGAAGATTGAGTCGGACACGGCGCAGTTCCTTTCCGGCGTCCGCCACGGCGAAACGATCGGTTCGCCCATTGCCATCCTGATTGAAAATCGCGACTGGAAGAACTGGCAGGAATCGATGGCGGTGGAAGACCTGCCGGAGACCCGCGAAAAGTATAAGGCGGTGAAGTCGCCGCGTCCGGGCCACGCCGACCTGGCGGGAAGCCTGAAGTGGGATTTCCCCGACGCGCGCTATGTGCTGGAACGCGCCAGCGCCCGCGAAACGGCCGCCCGCGTTGCCGTGGGGGCGCTGGCCAAGCTGTTTCTGCTGCAGTTCGGCATCCGGATCGCCAGCCACACCGTGGCGCTGGGCAGCGTGGCATTGCCGGATGACGATGTTCCGTTTGAGAAGATCCTTGCCCTGCGCGATATCCAGGACATCCTGCTGAGCTGCGTGGATGCGGAAGTTGAAGCGCGCATGAAGGCCGAGGTGGACAAGGCCACCGAGGAACGCGACACGGTGGGCGGCACGTTTGAAGTGGTGGCCATGGGCGTTCCGGTGGGGCTGGGCTCCTCCGTGCAGTGGGACGAAAAGCTGGACGGGCAACTGGCGCATGCGGTGATGTCCATTCAGGCCGTGAAGGCGGTCGAGATCGGGACGGGCATCGGGAACGCCGCCACGCCCGGTTCCGGGGTCCACGACGAAATTGGCTATGACCGCAAAGAAAAACACTTTGTGCGGAAAACCAACCGCGCCGGCGGCCTCGAAGGCGGGATGACCAACGGCGAGCCGGTGGTCGTCCGCGGATACCTGAAGCCGATCTCCACCCTGCGCAGGCCGCTCGAGTCGGTTGACTTTGCAACACGCGAGCCGGTGAAGGCGGCTTATGAGCGCTCGGACGTTTGCGTGGTTCCGGCCGCGGGCGTGGTGGGTGAGGCGATGGTGGCGCTGGTGCTGGCGCGGGCGTTCCTCGAGAAATTCGGAGGCGACTCGCTGCGGGAAACGCGGCGGAACTTTGACGCCTACCAGGAGCAGGTGCGCCGCTACTAGGCGGGATTCCGAAAGGTACTGCGGGCCGGTCATCCCGATCCCGTGGAGCGGGAGAGGGATCTGCTGTATCTTACGGAGAATGAACAAAGCAGATCCTTCGTTTTGCTCAGGATGACGAGGTGCAGGGGGTTCTTCGGCAGCCTGTTAACGAGTTTTCGAGACCAGGTTTTCAATTGAACCGTCATCATCAGGAGGACTTATGAAATCTGTTATTCGAAGTTGCTCCGCTCTTTGGTTTTTTGTGATGATTGCGCTTGCTGCTCCAACTGCCGTCAACGCGGCCCAGCCCCCGCAAGGCGCTGCGCCGGTCAACTATCACATCGTCAAGAAGGTTCTTCTGGGCGGCGAAGGAGGCTGGGATTACCTGGGCTTTGATGCGCAGAATCGCCACCTCTTCGTCTCGCACAGTTCGCAGGTGCTGGTGATTAATCCTGACACTGATCAGGTGATCGGGAATATTCCCGACACGCCGGGCGTGCATGGCATTGCCGTCGCGCCGGAACTCAATCGCGGATTCACCAGCGATGGCAGAGCCGATCAGGTGACGGTCTTCAACCTGAAAACGCTCAAGACGATCGGCACGGTCAAAGTGACCGGCCACAATCCCGACGGCATCATGTACGATCCTTCTTCGCAGCGGGTTTTCACCTTCAACGGCCGCAGCGACGACGCCACGGCCATCGACGCGAAAACGCTGAAAGTGGTGGGCACCATCGCGCTGGGCGGAAAGCCGGAGTTCGCCGTTTCCAACGGCCGCGGGATGATTTACAACAATCTGGAAGACAAGAGCGAGGAGCTGGCGATTGATTCGCACACCCTCGAAATCAAGTCGCGCTGGCCGATGGCGCCCTGCGAGTCTCCTTCCGGGCTGGCGATGGATGTGAAGCACAACCTTCTGTTTGCCGGTTGCCACAACAAAATGATGGCCGTGATCGATGCCGCCAACGGCAAAGTGGTCACCACGGTCCCCATCGGCGGCGGCGTGGACGCCAACCGGTTTGACCCTGCAACGGGTCTTGCCTTCAGCTCCAACGGAGAGGGCACGCTGACGGTAGTGAAGGAAGAATCACCCACGGACTTTAAGGTGGTCCAGAACGTGTCCACCGAACGTGGCGCGCGCACCATGGAGTTCGATCCGAAGACTCACAGGGTGTTTACGGTGTCGGCAAAGTTCGGACCCATGCCGGCTGAACCCGCCGGCGGGCAGCGCCGATTTCGCCGGCCGCCCATGGTGCCCGACAGCTTTACGCTGCTTGTGCTGGCGCCGTAATTGTGCGAACTTTGATGAAACAGATGCATGTGTTCCTGCACAGCAGGGTTTGAAGAATTCTAATACGAACAGCCTGACTGTGTAGAGATTTGAAAATCCATCGATATTAGATTAGAAAATGATCTATCCCATTGTGAAGTACGGACAGAAAGTTCTGGAAGACGGCACCAAGCCGGTGACCGAATTCGACGCCGAGCTCGAGAAGCTGGTGGCCGACATGTTTGAAACCATGTACGCCGCCAACGGCGTGGGCCTGGCGGCGCCGCAGATCGGCCTGACGCATCGCCTCTGCGTGATTGACATCACCTGCGGCGAGGACCCCGAAGCCAAGCTGGTGCTGGCGAATCCCGAAATCATATCGGTTGAAGGAAAGCAGACGGAAGATGAAGGCTGCCTGAGCCTTCCGGACTTCCGCGCCAAAACCCCGCGGCCCTTGAAGGCCACCGTTCGCGCGCAGAACGTGAAGGGCGAGGAATTCACCATGACCGGCGAAGGCCTGCTGGCCCGCGCCTTCTGCCATGAAACCGACCACCTGAACGGAAAGCTTTTCATCCACCACCTCACGGCGCCTCAAGCGCGAGTCCATCAAACGCAAGGTCCGGAAACTGGCCAAGGCGGGCGAGTGGTAGGATGAATTCCGGCGCACCTTGCCAAGCCCCAGAAGGGCTCTTCCGATCGGACCTGACGGATGAACCTGATTTTTTGCGGCACTCCCCAATTCGCTGTACCCACCCTTGAAAAGCTGGTCGAAGAAAAGTTCTCGATTCAACTGGTCATCACCAATCCGGATGAGCCGCGCGGCCGCGGCCACAAGGTGCAGCCTTCTGCGGTGAAGGAAGCGGCCCTGAAGCACGGCCTTGCCCTTTTTCAGCCCGCCAAAGTGAAGACCGACGAGACCCGGGAATATCTCTCGCAATACCATCCCGACGCCATCGTGATTGTCGCTTACGGCCACATCGTTCCGCAGTGGATGATTGACCTTCCTGCCGCTCGGCTGCATCAACCTGCACGCTTCCATCCTGCCGAAATACCGGGGCGCGGCGCCCATCAACTGGGCGATCATTCGCGGCGAAAAGGAAACCGGCGTCACCACCATGAAGATTGACGCGGGGATGGACACCGGCGACATGCTGCTCGAACGGCGTGAGCCCATCCGCGACGATGACACAACGGAAACGCTGGGCGAACGCTTGAGCGTGACGGGCGCGGACCTGATGATCGAAACCCTGCGCAAACTTGAACGCGGTGAAATCGCGCCTCGCCCGCAGAACCACGACCTGGCCACACTGGCCCCGCGCCTCAAAAAGGAAGACGGCGTGATCGACTGGGCGCTGACGGCGGAAGAAATTGAGCGGCGCGTTCGCGGGCTCGCTCCATGGCCGGGCGCCTACACGTCGTTTCGCGGCAAGCGCCTGCACGTCTGGCGGGCGGAAGCCGTCGCGGCGGCGGAAGGTTCCGCCGCGGCTCCCGGCACGATTTCAACCGAGGGCAGGCGGCTTGCCGTGGCCTGCGGCGAAGGAACGCAACTGCTTCTGCATGAAGTCCAGATGGAAGGCCGCAAGCGCATTTCGGCCCGGGACTTCGTGAATGGCGCCCGCGTCGAGTCCGGCGAAACTCTCGGTTCCTGAGGTCAGCTTTGGCGCAAGTCTCGCCCGCCCGCAAAATCGCTTTTGAAATCCTCCTTCAGGTTGACGCCGGGCAGGCCTTTGCCTCCGACCTGCTGCAGGGCCGGCAGGTTTCAGCGCTCAGCGAACGCGACCGCGGGCTCGCCACGGAAATCGTGATGGGCGTGCTCCGCTGGCGGGGCGAAATTGACCATCGCCTGCAAGAGCTCTCCGGCAGAAGCGCGCAGTCGCTCGACCGCGAAATCCTGACCGCGCTGCGAATGGGCGTCTACCAGATTGCCTTCCTCGAAAAAATTCCCAAATCCGCCGCGGTGAACGAATCGGTGGAACTCACCAAGCTTTCGCGTAAAAGGTCGGCCGCCGGGCTGGTGAATGCCGTGCTTCGCAAATGCGAGCCGGAAAGGTTGCTGGAACATCTGGGAGGCGCTGTGCCGGACGCCCCGGCCTTGCTGGCCGGCGTGCGGCGGTCGGTTCCGGCCTGGATGCTGGAGCGATGGGAGAAAAACTTCGGGGCCGAGGCGGCCAATCGGCTGGCCTGGGCCGCCACTCAGGTTCCTCCCACCACCTTGCGAATCTGTTCCACGACACCCGGCCCGGAGGAAGTCATCAGGAAGCTTGAGGAGAAGGGAAGCAATGTCCGCCGGGGAAAGTATGCGTCAAGTGCCCTGATTGCCGAGGAGGGCGAAACAGTTGTTTCCCGGCTTGCCGACGAGATGGGGCTGGCCATCCAGGATGAAGCCTCGCAACTGGTTCCGGAGTTGCTGCGCGTGCGTCCGGGCGAGCGCGTGCTCGACCTCTGCGCGGCGCCGGGCATGAAGACCAGCCTGCTGGCGGATGCGGTTGGCGACGGTTTGCTGGTAGCCTGCGACGCAAGCGCACGCCGCCTCGAAACGCTACAAAGACTTTTGCCACGGCTTACGGCCAATGCTTCAGCCGTTCGGCTTGTGCGTCTCGACGCAACGCAACCGCTTCCGTTTCGCCAGCAGTTCGACCGCATCCTGGTGGACGCGCCGTGCTCCGGAACGGGGACGCTTGGCCCGCAATCCGGAAATCAAATGGCGGCTTACGAAGGACGATCTCGAGCGGCTGCCGGCGATTCAGCGGAAGATTCTTTCGAACGCGCTATCGGCGCTCGCGCCGGGAGGCCGGCTGGTTTACGCAACGTGCTCGCTGGAGCCGGAAGAGAACGAACAGGTTGTGGAAAGCGTGCTGGCCGCGACCGCAGGCTTCCGGCTGCTCGGCCGCGAAGAGCTTGCGATAGAATTGCCGAAGATCGCGCCGCTGATCGATGCGCGCGGCTACTTCCACACGCGGCCTGACCTCGACGGCATGGACGGCTTTTTCGCGGCGGTCATCACTCGATGAGTGGACTGTAACTGGATCTGCGCCTTTGATAACATAGCCGCAAAGTGTAGTGGTGTACGGCCACTTGTATCCTGAATTGGAGGCTCCCGATGATTAGAAAAGTGGTTGTATTGGCTTGTTTGCTTTGCTCGATGGCGTCGCCAGCGGTGAGTTATGGGCAGCAGGAGATGAATTTAAAACCGTTTTCATGCCGCATTAACCCGAACGATCCCGAAGGGGTTTTTGTCGATGTCCTTGGTACGATGTCGCTGCAGCTTGGAACATATGACATTGCAGGGGAGGCCATGAGGTGCCTTCTTAAGTTGCGGCCCATTGCTGACGGCGCAGTTGCCGAGGACCTTCCGACCGCCTTCACGGCCGTCATGGAGCAGAATCCGCCAGTATTCTTTTCGTTCATGGCTAAGAATCCAAAGGTATTTCAAGAGTGGCTTCAGGATTTGCCTGAGGTTTTTACGTGGTTCAAGAATCCCCCTTGCCTGTTTGGCCCTAAACGGGAGCAGCTAATCTCGTTGCTCAATCACACGAAAATGCGAGAACCCAGGCTCGAATCTCTCAAGGAGCAAGTAATCCATAAGCTTTACTCAATTCGGTGTCGGCAGATCCAGTAGAGAGGGCAAACAAACTAGGCCATGGCTCACAAAATTCCGGGAGGTCGAGCGTGAATGGTCTAACTGGGCGCAACGGAATCAACTATGACAATGCGAGCGGCTGTTTGGTACAACCACGGATCAGGGTAGACGCATGGCCGAGGCGAGATCATGGGCGAGGCGCCCATGCCAAGCGCAATGAGCGCTTTGCTACAAACACCTCACCGCGTTTGATAACATAGCCACAAAGAATTTTAGGCTGAGAAAGGAGGGCACGATGGACCTGAAGGGCAAAAAGATTGCAGTTCTGGTGGCGGACCAGTATCAGGAGCTGGAGGTCTGGTATCCGCTGCTGCGATTTCGCGAGGACGGTGCGGAGACGGTGGCAGTGGGCGCCGAGGCGGGGAAGACCTACGGCAGCAAAAAGGGCTATCCCGTGGTTGCAGACAAATCCGTCGGTGACGTCAGTGCGGCGGACTTTGACGCGGTGGTGATTCCGGGCGGCTGGGCGCCCGATTTCCTGCGGCGGGATGAGCGCATGGTGGCGTTTGTGCGCGACATGGACAAGGCTGGCAAGGTGGTGGGCTGCATCTGTCACGGCGGCTGGCTGCTGTGCTCGGCGGGAATCGTGGAAGGGCGAAAAGCCACTTGCTTCGTGGCCATCAAGGATGACATGATTCACGCGGGCGCGCACTACGTGGATGAGGAAGTGGCCGTGGACGGCAACCTGATCACCTCACGCAAGCCCACCGACCTTCCGGCCTTTTGCCGGCAGATTGCCGCGGCCCTCAGCGGCCAGGCGGTGGCGCAGCACGCGGCAGGCAAGGCGTAGGCGCAGGCGACTGACCGGCCCTTTCGTGGTAGAGTTGTGCGGGTCTGGATTTGCAGTCCATTATGCGGAGGAGGAGTTGAGATGCGCAGATCTTTCATTCTGGTCTTGTCATTGATGGTTGTGGGCGGCGTGGGGTTTTTCGGCTTCGGTTCACAGGCCCAGGCCCAGCCGCGCAAGGGCCACCTGCTTTACATGACCCTTTCCGCCGGATACAAGCACGCGAGCATTCCTACTTCGGAAAAAGTGGTGAAGGAGATCGGCGAACGTTCCGGCCTGTTTGACGTAACCGTGACGCAGGACGTGGGAGCCTTTACGCGCGGAGAACCTGAAGAAATACGACGTGGTGATGTTTTACACCACGGGCGAACTGCCCATGACCCAGGCGGAAAAGGACGCCTTTATCCACTTCGTCAAGTCGGGCCACGGGTTTGTGGGCGTCCACAGCGCCACGGACACTTTTTATGAATGGCAGCCCTACCTGGAAGTGGTCGGCGGGTATTTCAATGACCATGCCTGGCATCAAAAGGTGACGGTGGAAGTGACCGATCCCTCGAGCCCGATTGTCGGCTTCCTGGGGAAATCATTCCAGGTGAACGACGAGATCTACCAGACGGCCGACTTCCAGTACAAGACTTCGCACGTGCTGCTGCGGCTCGATCCCAGTTCCGTCGACATGAAGAAGACGCTGCCAGGGCAAAACGTGCACTATCGGTTTTACGGCTGGCCGCTGGCCTGGACCCGCCGCGACGGCAAGGGCCGGGTGTTCGTTACGGTGCTCGGCCACGAAGACGCCGTCTGGAACAGCAAGTGGTACCAGGAACTGCTGCTGAACGGCATCAAGTACGCCATGGGAAGGCTGAAGTAAACAGGTACCTCAAGCATGAGGCGGACTGCCTGCGCGCGCCCGGAAGTACGCACGGTTTCCGCGCGGCTTTCCGCCTTTTTTCTTGACAAAGTTTGGCGCTGTTTGTATCAAGGTTAATGCGGACTTTTTGAGACGCTGGAGGCGCGAGCGACCTAGAAAAGCAGGTGCAAGCCTCGTTAGGCGAGGCTACCACGCAAACACAAGCCACTGCCCGGAAACGCGGAGACGCGCCAACGGGTAGAGCAGGCATGGCCGGATTAAGGCTCTGCCTAAGGTGGCTGTCCTCAAAGGGGATGGGGAACGTACGTTGTGTGGAGCTGAAGCTCAGACCAGGAGGTTGTCCGGCCGATGAAGATTCGGCCCGGAGAGATTTCTCAGCCCCGTGGGAGCAACGGCTCACACGGGGTTTTTGATTTTATGGGCGATTCGAGGCCCGGTGATTGATCCAGCATCAGGAGAGCCGGCAAGATGCCGGCGCTACGGGAGTCCGTTGTAGCGCCGCCGTCCCGGCGGCATTTTTCAGGGCTGGCGCTGCCGGGCTCCGCGGCGGGAGGAAGCCATGATTTACTTTACCGAAATTCAGAACCTGCCGGCTTACGACGTGAAGGGCTCGTATCTGGGGCGCGTGATCGATCTGGGGATCGATCCCAACCAGAACGCCCTGCGCGTGGCGGCATACCTGGTGGAGGCGCCGGACAGGAAGCTGATCTACATCACGCGCGAGCAGATGCAGTCGATCACCGTGCGTTCCGCGCAGACCTCGGTGAACCGGGCCGAGATCCACGGCAACAAGCCTCTCGGGGACCTGCTGCGGGTGAGTAAGGACGTTCTCGACCAGCAGGTGATTGACGTGGACCACCGCAAAGTGGTGCGCGTGAACGACGTGGACCTGGAAATCCAGCCGACCGACGGACGCACCGAACTGCGCGTGCTGGCCGTGAACGTGGGCCTCGCGGCCGCGGTACGGCGCCTGCTGCAGGGGATAACGGCCAAGCATACCAGCCGGAAGATCTGCAGCTTTATTCCCTCCCAAACCATCCGCTGGGAGTTCGTCAACCTGATTGAGCCGAACGCTTCCCGGCGGCTGAAGCTGCGGATTTCATACGAGCGGCTGGCGCGCCTGCACCCGGCCGACATCGCCGACATCCTGGAAGAACTGAGCCGCGACGAGCAAAGGTCGGTGATTGAGGCGCTGGACCACCAAACGGCCGCGCAGGCGATCTCTGAGATTCCCACCGAAATGCAGGCGCAACTGCTGCAGAACATCCCGGTGGAGAAGGCGGCGGACATTGTGGAAGAAATGGCGCCCGACGAAGCCGCCGACGTTCTGCAGGAACTGCCGCCGGAAACCTCCGCCAAGCTGCTGGCTGACATGGAAAAGAAAGAGGCGCAGGAAGTGAAGGAACTGCTGGGGTTTGAGGATGACACGGCCGGCGCCCTGATGACCACCCATTACATCGCGCTGGACGTAACGGCAAGGGTGGAGGACGTGATTGAAGCGATGAAGGAATTCGAGGGATCGCTGGAATCCATCCATGCCGTTTACCTGATTGACAAGGACGAACACCTGGCGGGCTCCGTCCCCCTGGCGCGCATCATGCTGGCGCCGGCCCTGACGCCGTTGCGGGACCTTTCCCGCGAAGAGGTCCACAGCGTTCGGACCGAAGCGGACGCCAGGGTGGTGATCGACCTGTTCAGAAAGTACAACCTTCTGGCGCTTCCCGTGGTGGACGACAAGCAGCAGGTGGTGGGACTGGTGACGGCGGACGACGTTCTCGACCTCGTGGTCGGCCGCAGGTAGAGGCCCCTCGCGCCCGCAGCAGGAATTCAGGAACCAGGCAGGAAAGACAATCCGCCGGCGCTCTCTCGCCGGGTGGTGCCGGCACAGGTGATCCATGGACCGCGAAAGATTCAAAATATGGCGGACGAGGCTGGTGATTCTGCTGGCCGTGGTGGGTCCGGGGATCATTACGGCCAACGTGGACAACGACGCCGGCGGCATCTACACCTACTCGGTGGCCGGAGCGCGCTTTGGCTACGCGCTGCTGTGGACGCTCATCCCGGTGACCATCGCGCTGATCGTGGTGCAGGAGATGGTGGCGCGCATGGGCGTGGTGACCGGCAAGGGCCTGGCGGACCTGATCCGCGAAGAGTATGGCTTTCGCGCCACCTTCATCCTGATGCTCTGCCTGCTGGTCGCGAACCTGGCCAACACCATTTCAAACTTTGCCGGGCTGGCTTCCAGCATGTCGTTGTTCGGCATCAGCCGCTACATCATCGTGCCGCTGGGCGCCGTCATCGTGTGGGCGCTGATTGTGAAAGGCACCTACGAGTTTGTGGAAAAGGTCTTTCTGATCGCCTGCGTGTTCTACATCGCCTACCCGATTTCCAGCTTTCTGGCCCACCCCTCCTGGCCGGAGGCCATGAGGAACACCCTGACCCCCACGTTCCGGTTTGACCACAGTTACCTCTTCATGGTGATCGGCCTGATCGGAACCACCATCACGCCCTGGATGCAGTTCTACCTGCAGGCGGCGGTGGTGGAGAAGGGCATCAAGATCAAGGACTGGGCCTACTCGCGCTGGGACGTGATTGTGGGCTGCATCGTCACCGACGTGGTGGCCTTCTTCATCATTGTGGCCTGCGCGGCCACGCTCTACGCCAGCGGGCATCGCGACATCCAGAACGCGGCAGACGCGGCGCTGGCGTTGCGTCCGCTGGCGGGGCATGCGGCCAGCGCGCTGTTTGCCTTCGGCCTGGCCAACGCCTCGCTGTTTTCCGCCTGCATCCTGCCGCTGGCCACCGCCTACTACGTGTGCGAGGGCCTGGGGCTCGAGTCGGGCATCGACAAGCGGGTGGAAGAAGCTCCCACGTTTTACTGGCTCTATACGGGACTGATTGTGGTCAGCGCCCTGGCCGTGGTGGTCTTGCGCGAGGAGATGCAGGTGCCCATCATCCTGCTTTCGCAGGTGCTCAACGGCATCATGCTGCCCTTTGTGCTGATCTTTATGCTGCGCCTCTCCAACCGCGAAGACCTGATGGGCGAGTACAAAAATACCCGCGCCTTCAACGCCATCGCCTGGGTCACCTGCGTGGTGATGATTGTCCTCACCGTGCTGCTGCTGTTCTCACAACTCTTCCACGGCGTCCCCGCCTGACGCGCCATGGGGCCTGAATTGGGGTGTCAGTGTAAAATTTACCCGCTGTGTCAAAATAAAACAACTTTTCAAAATTGATCGCGAAAGCACGATCTGTGATTTTGTAACTATATTGATATCAACGATTTACATTTTACGAAAAAGCAGAGTAAAATTCCATGCGTCCCACCCGGAGACGCTTCCTCCTTTAGTAGCCTAGTAATGGAAGCTATAAAAAGGCGAGGGCCGCCACCCAGCTTGTGAAGAATGCGGTAATGGGAAAGCGTGGGTCCGGCCTTCGGCAGATGCTCATCCCACCCTCGCGTGCACGATTCCCTTGCAGGAACCCAGCCGCCGCCTCGATGGCCGGGGATTGCAGAAAGCTTTCGTGCTGGTCTGCCTGCACCAGCAGGGATTCGACCTCGCGGCGGAGATCATCGTCCCCCGCGCAGGCCTTCGCCAGAAACTCCGCCCGCGCGTCTTTGTCCAGCTCCCGCGCCGCGTGATAAATCCGCTCGATTTGTTGCCAGCGGTTATCCATATCCATGATTCCCACTCACCTTACGTCAGAGCCCTGGCATAGCGGACAGGTCGGGCCGAACAGGTCAGTCACTGCGGCGTCGATTCGCTATCCTGCGGGAAGTTCATTCGGCGCACCAGGTCCTGGAAGCGCGGGTCGGAGCGGAGTGGGCGGAAAAGCCTGTGGCGCTCCAGATTCAGAAAGTACATCTCATAGCAACGCTCCTGAAAACCTTTTTCGAGGTAGCCGATCGCCTGGTCTTTTTCTCCCAGGGCCGTATAGAGCATGGCAAACTGATACGGTGAGACGTAACTTTCTTTCGCCTTCTGCTGCAGCCTGGCAAGAATCTGGCGCGTTTTGGCCGTTTCTCCACTGACAGCGTAACCGTACCCGAGCCAAGCTAATGCCGATGGATTGCCATTCGAGAGCTTTGCTACCGATTCGAACTCGCGCACCCCGGCTTCGTGGAGGCCCTTTGCCAGATAACTTCTCCCAAGCCACCATCGCAAGACCCAGAAGCTCGGGTCCAACTCCAAAGTGGTCCGCAACTGATTGATGGCGAGGTCGTACTCCCCACTGTCGAACAAGGTTGATCCGAAATCTGTATTAATAATCAGCGAAAGAGGGTCCAGTTCCTGCGCCCTCTTGATTTCGGCGAGGGCTTCGTCGTGCCGTCCCATTGACGATAGAAGGCCTGCATACCAGTGGTGTGCCGCAGCGTAGCCCGGGTTGAGCGCAATGGCCCGCCGGAATTCTTTCCCGGCCGCCGCCCAATTCCAATCGTAGTGGAAGTAGGCGTTGGCCAGGGAAGCGTGGCCCTCCGCCAGGGAATCATCCAATGCCACCGCCTTCAGCGCTGCTGCCTTGGCCTTGGGAAAATTCACAGCAGGAGGGGCCGGGCCGTAAAACACCAGCAGCAGATAGGAATCGGCGAGCCCCGCATACGCATTCGCATAGTTGGGGTCTATCTCGACGGCCTGCTCAAAATAGCCGATGCCTTTCCTCATGTCCTGCCCCGTCCTCTTGTTCCAGAGGTAGCGGCCCCGCAGGTAGGCCTCGTAGGCCCGGGGATTCACCACGTGCGTGCTGGCCAGGCGCTTCCGTTCTTCCGGCGTAACCTTAATGCGAATCTGGCGGGCGATGGCGCGGGCAACATCGCTGTGCAACGCCAGAATGTCACCCAGGTCACGATCGTAAGTCTGGGCCCACAGGTTGCGCTCTGTTTTTGCGTCCACCAACTGGGCGTTGATGCGCACCCGGTTGCCTGAGTGCATCACCGAGCCTTCAATCACCGCGTCCACGTGCAATTCCCGCGCAATCTCCGGCAGAGACTTCTTGGTTCCCTTGTAGCGCATCACGGAGGTCCGCGCGATCACTCGCAGGGCGCTGATTTTGGAAAGTTCCGTGATCAGTTCATCCGTCATGCCGTCGACAAAATATTCCTGCTCCGGGTCGCCGGAAAGATTCTCCAGCGGCAAGACCGCAACGGAATGGATCCCGGGCGGCTGGGTGCCTGCGATGGAACCGCGGTGGATGAGGCCTGCCTTGAGTATGAGGAGGAAGATGAGCGCAAGCAGGGCAGCGGCGCCGAAGCCCATCCCCGCCAGCCGAAGTTTCCTGTGTGCAGCTCGCGGCGGCGCCCCGCGAGTTGCCGCTGCCGGAGTGCCGGTCGCAGTGTCCCTGCGCAGGCGCGTAAGGTCTGCCCTCAGATCGGAAGCGGTCTGGTAACGCAGGTCACGCTCTTTTTCAAGGCACCTGGTGATGATTTCTTCCAGCTTTGCCGGCAACTCGGGATTCAGGGTCCGAGGCGCGGGGGGTTCCTCCTTGAGTATTCGCGCGAGGACCTCCGCCATGCTGTCGCCCTCGAAAGCCTGCCGGCCGGTGGCCATTTCGTAGAGCACGGCGCCGAAGCTAAACAGGTCCGTGCGGGCGTCGAGCGGCTCGCCGCGCGCCTGCTCGGGCTCATGTAAGCCACGTTCCCATCAGTTGCCCGGGAATGGTGATCGCTCGAGGTCGAGCTAGGCGGTGGGCAATTCTGTGGCACGGGCATCCCGTTCCCTTCGCTCAGGGCGGGCCTGCCCGTGCTGGCCTATCCCCTCGGGCGAGACGCCCGCGCCACCCGCCAGTTTCGCCAGGCCGAAATCGAGAATCTTGGCCTGGCCGCGCTGGGTCACGAAGATGTTTGCGGGTTTGATGTCGCGATGGACGATGCCCTTCCGGTGGGCGGCGTCCAGGGCGTCGGTGATTTCGATGGCGAGATCGAGCATTGGAGCCAGCGGTAACGCCGCCGTCCCGGCGGCATGCCGGCCAGAGGCCGGCGCTACCAGACGGTCTTTCAGCGTCTGGCCTTCCATCAGTTCCATCACAATGAAGGGCCGGCCTTGCTCTTCGCCAATGTCGTGGATGGTGCAGATGTTGGGATGGTTCAGCGCCGAAGCCGCGCGCGCTTCCCGCTGGAAACGCTCGAGAGCCTTGGGATCCGTCGCCAGTTCCGGCGGCAGGAACTTGAGGGCTACCCGGCGGCCGAGCTTGGTGTCTTCAGCCTCATAAACCACCCCCATCCCGCCGCCGCCCAGCTTCCGAAGAATACGATAATGGGTAACCATCGTCCCAGCCAGTTGTGGGTCTCCATCCTGGCGTGCAGGGGCTTCCTTTGCCATCGCCCCCGCCGCCACCTCGATGGCCGGGGATTGCAGAAAGCTTTCGTGCTGGTCCGCCTGCACCAGCAGGGATTCGACTTCGCGGCGGAGATCATCATCCCCCGCGCAGGCCTTGGCGAGAAACTCCGCCCGCGCGCGTCCCGTCCAGCTCCCGCGCCGCGTGGTAAATCCGCTCGATCTCCTGCCAGCGTTCATCCATCTTGTTGTTTCCCGCGCAACTCGCGGTAAAGCCAACCCCGGGCCAGGTCCCAGTCGCGCTGCACCGTTTTCGTGGAAACCTTGAGGGCTTCAGCCGTCTCCTCGAGACTCAGTCCGCCGAAGAAGCGCATTTCCACCACCTGGCTCTTTCTGGGGTCGATTGCGCCAGCCGATGGAGCGCATCATCCAGCTCCAGAAGGTTTGCCGCGGGTGAGGGAGCGGACGCCACCGCTTCGTCCAGCTCAAGCAGGATCTCTCCGCCGCCCCGCTTCTCACTGGCGCGGGCGCGAGCGTGGTCAATAAGAATCTGCCGCATGGCGCGGGCGCAGAGGGCAAAAAAGTGGGCGCGGTCCTGCCAGCTGACCTGCTGCGTATCCACCAGACGCACGTAGGCCTCATTCACCAGGGCGGTGGCCTGCAGGGTGTGATTGGGGCGCTCGGCGGCCATCATTCGCCCGGCGATGCGGCGAAGCTCGCGGAAGACCAGCGGCGCCAGGCGGTCCAGGGCTTCCTTGTCGCCGCCGCCCCAGGCTTGAAGCAGAAGCGTGACATCGTGGGCTGAAGGTTCCCCACTCATCGCGTGCCCCCTCGCAATAAAGCGTTACTAATGGCCAGAAGAATAACACAGGGCAGGGGGTAATCCAACGACCCGGACGCGCCAAGGATTTTTTTGCAGGCCATGTCCAGTTTGCCTGCCCTTTTACGCCTTAGAGAGTGAAGGCGGTCATCGAACAAAGCCGCTGGGGAGCAAGGCGCGATACCGGGGCGAAAGCACCCCACACCGCCTGCGGCAAATCAAAATTTGGAGGTGTGTGATGAAAACGATTCGTAGCCTGATGATTTTGGCGGGACTTTCGCTGGCACTTTTGACACTGGGTGTGACAGGGGCGAAGGCCCAGAGCCTCAGATTATCCGACTTTGCAGGAACTTTTACTCTTCCCTTTGAGGCACAGTGGGGAAGGACAACCCTGCCTGCTGGAGAATACGATCTGTACTATGGACAGCCATCGGCAGGCGGACACTTAATGGTGGAGGTCCGCGGGAAAGAGAAAGGGAGTCCGCACGTGTTTATTCTTCCGCAGGGAATCAATGATGCCTCAACAACCCATAGCGCGCTGGTCTGCGTTCGCGAGGGTGACGCTGGAATCGTCCGGGTGCTTGAGATGCCAGAGATCGGGCAGTCGGCTTCCTTCGCGATGCCGCGCGGAACACAGCTTATGGCGCACAAGGGGAAACACAACGGCTACACCCAGCTTGCCCAGGCGCCCATGCTGATCGAGCGGATACCCGTTACACTGAACACGAAGTAACCTTGCGATCCATTCCATTCCCTGGGGCGGGCTCCATGCCCGCCCCTCTTTGTTCGTAAACACAACCCTTACCTGAACAACCACCCACAATTCACACCCGCGCCGGCTGCGAACTGACAGAGGCTCTCCTTCGCAGCGACAGAGATTTAGCTTCCGCCGTTAAGTTGCGTCACTTCGTGATACGATGCTGCCGGCGAAAGCGCGGCAATGCCGGTGGCGGCTCATTTGGGTTCCTGTTTTGTGTCGAGGCTATCCTGGCCACGTCGTTTCACCGAAGCCGCGCCGTGCCACAAATCAAACTGAGTCACTGCGGCGTTGCGCCAGCTTTAAGGGAGGGGCGATGAACGACGGAAGGGTTGCCTTATTTGCGGGGATGCGCGCCAGCATCCAGACCCGCCGCTCCCAACCGGGAACCCATGGGTCCCAACGGCCTGTTTCGCTGCCTCCGAATTCACAAAACATGATCAAGCGCCGTGAGCGCCCGGTGGGTGGCCCATGGAACATTGCGTGTCTGGCGAGCGTAATGGAATAAGGACCCGGATTCGCACGTTCACCCCGGAGTCCCCTGCCGGCAAAATCTTTCGAGCGAGGATCAAGATGGCCGTGAAGAGAATCGAGTGGGTTCTGATTGTTGTCCTGATATCAGCCGGCGTTGCCCTGGGCGCGGATGCCAAGCCGCTGCTGCTGCAGACGCCGACCGTGAGCCAGACGGAAATCGCATTCGCCTATGGAGGCGACATCTGGATTGTCGGCCGGAAGGGCGGCGCGGCGCGGCGCCTGGTGACCGGGCTTGGCCAGGAGACCGGCCCCATCTTTTCACCGGACGGCCAGTGGGTGGCCTTTACGGGAAACTACGACAAAAACATCGACGTTTACGTGGTTCCCGCGGAAGGAGGCCAGCCGCGGCGGCTGACTTATCATCCCGGTCCTGACGTGGCGCTCGGATGGACTCCGGACGGGAAGTCGGTGCTCTTTCGCTCGCACCGCGCCAGCTACTCTGACCCGAACCAGTTTTTCACCGTGCCGCTCACAGGCGGCCTGCCGGCGGAAATCCCGCTGCCCATGGCGGAGGAGGGCACGTTCTCGCCCGACGGCACAAAGCTGGCCTACGTTCCGAACCTCCAGTGGGAGCCGTTCTGGCAGAACTATCGCGGCGGGCAGACCACGCCGATCTGGATTGTTAACGTTTCGGACTCCAGCGTTGTTGCCAAAGTCCCCCGCGAGAACTCGAATGACCGCGACCCCATGTGGGTGGGTGATTCCATCTACTTTATTTCTGACCGCAACGGGCCGCTCACGCTGTTTGCCTACGACACCAAGTCCGGCAAGGTGACGCAGGTGGTGGACAACAGGAACCGCTGGGACGTCCTTTCGGCATCGGCCGGGCCGGGCGCGATTGCCTATGAGCAATTTGGTTCCATCCATCTCTATGACCTCAAATCCCATCGCGAGCACAAGGTGCCCATCACGGTGGCGGGCGACATGCCGCAGCTGCGCCCGCATTTTGTGGACGTCGCGAAAAAAATTGTGAACGCCCAGATCTCGCCCACAGGCAAGCGCGCTGTGTTTGAGGCACACGGTGAAATCCTCACCGTGCCGGCGGAGAAGGGCAGCATCCGCGACATTACCGATTCCCCCACAGTGGAAGACCGCGATCCGGCGTGGTCGCCGGACGGAAAATCCATCGCCTGGTTTTCGGATGAATCGGGCGAATACGCGCTGCACATTCGCAGCCAGGACGGCCTGGGAGAGGTGAAGAAGATTGACCTGGGCCAGCCGCCTTCTTTCTTCTACACGCCCACGTGGTCGCCTGACAGCAAAAAGATTGCCTACAACGACAAGCGGCTGAACCTCTGGTACGTGGACCTTGACCACCCGGCGCCCGTGAAGGTGGATGCCGATTTGTTCGATTCGCCGCTGCACGAGTTTGACGTTGCCTGGTCGCCGGACAACAAGTGGCTGGCCTATACCAAGCAGCTTGAAAACCATCTGCGCGCTGTTTTCGTTTATTCGCTCGACACGAAGAAGGCAACGCAAATCACCGACGGCATGAGCGACTGCCTCTACCCCATTTGGGACGCCAACGGAAAGTATCTCTATTTCACCGCCAGCACCAATATGGGACTCACCGCCGGCTGGCTCGATATGACGAACGAGGCGCATCCCGTCACGCGCAGCGTTTACGTTGCCGTGCTGGCCAAGGACCTGCCCTCCCCGCTGGCGCCGGAAAGCGATGACGAAAAGCCGGAGGAAAAGAAGAAGGACAAGGATAAGGCGGACCAGAAAGCCCAGGATGAGGAGGCCGGGAAGAAAGGTGAAGAGAAAGCCGGCGAGAAAAGCGAAAAGGACAAGGAGAAGAAGCCCGTGAAGGTGACGATCGATTTTGCGGGCATCAGCCAGCGGATTCTGGCCCTGCCGATTCCCGCGGAAAACTACATTGGGATATCGGCCGGCAAGACGGGCGAGCTGTTCCTGGCCGCGCTGCCGCCGGTCGTCATCGGCGGTGGGCCCGAAGGGCCCACCGCGAAGATTTCAAAGTTTGACCTGAAGAAGCGCAAGGTAACGCCGTTTCATTCCGGCCGTCAACAATTTCGTTCTCTCGTTCAACGGCGAGAAGGCGCTCTACGAGCTCCAGGACAAATGGTTCATCGTTCCCACCGCCAAGGAACCCAAGCCGACGGACGGCGCGCTCAAGATGGACAATATGGAGGTCTATGAAGAGCCGCGCGCCATGTGGGCGCAGATGTACAACGAGGTCTGGCGCATCGAACGGGATTTCTTTTATGACCCGCACTTCCACGGCCTGAATCTGGATGAAGCGAAAAAGACCTTTGCGCCCTTCCTGGCCGGGATCACGAGCCGCCATGACCTGAACTACCTTTTCGCCGAAATGCTCAGCTACATGGAAGTCGGACACATGTTTGTGGGCGGCGGGGAAGAGCCGGAAGAGAAGAAAGTGACGGTGGGGCTGCTGGGCGCCGATTACCAGGTGGAAAACGGCCGCTATCGGATCACCAAGGTCTACAGCGGCGAAAACTGGAACCCGGAGCTCCACGCGCCGCTCACGCAGCCCGGCGTCAACGTCAAAGCGGGAGAGTATCTGCTGGCGGTGAATGGACGCAACCTGGCCGGCGCTGAAAACATTTACAGCTTCTTCCTGGAAACCGCGGGCAAGCAGACGGTGATCCGGGTGGGCCCGAATCCGGACGGCAAGGACTCGCGCGAGGTGACCGTTGAGCCCATCCCGAGCGAGACCGCCTTGCGAAACCTCGACTGGATTGAGGGCAACCGCCGCCAGGTGGACAAGCTGAGCGGAGGCAAACTGGCCTACGTTTATCTGCCTGACACGGCCGGCGGCGGCTTCACGAATTTCAACCGCTATTACTTCTCGCAGATCGAAAAAGAAGGCGCCGTGATTGACGAGCGCTTTAATCACGGTGGACAGCTTGCGGACTACATCATCGATTATCTGCGCCGGCCGGTGTTGAGCATCGTCATGTCGCGCGAAGGGCAGGAGTATCGAGAGCCGGTGGAGTCCATCTACGGCCCCAAGGTGATGATCATCAACCAGTTTTCGGGGTCGGGCGGCGACGCCCTGCCGTGGTACTTCCGCAAGACCGGGATCGGGCCGCTGGTCGGCGTGAGAACCTGGGGCGGCCTGGTCGGCATTGGAGGCTATCCCCAGCTGATGGACGGCGGCAGAGTGATGGCGCCGCGCTGGGCCATCTACGGACTGCAAGGCCATTGGGAAGTGGAAGGCCACGGAATACCGCCGGATTACGAAGTGCAGCTGGACCCCAAGCTTTGGCGCGAGGGGCACGACCCACAGCTCGAAAAGGCCGTCGCCGTAGCTTTGCAGTTGCTCAAGGAACACCCGCTGCCGAAGTATCCGCGGGCGCCCTATCCGGACCATCATCAGCAACTGCCCACCACGCCTGCACCTTGACGCTCCGCTTGCGAAAAGAGGGCGGTTTGCGCCGTGGCGGAGCCCGTGCGCCCGTGCTAAGATTCCGGGCATTCGGGGGCAGGTCTTCCAGCTTGTATGGTGCGGCGGCTTGATGCCGCCGCCTGGCGAGGTCTCGTACCGGTGGTACCTGGCGAGGTAGACTCGCCGCTACATTCACTTTTCAGGAGAGAAAAATGGACCGAAGAAACTTTCTGTTGCGGGGAAGTGCGCTTGCCGGCGGGCTGGCCGTGCCGGGACTGCCGGGCCGGGCGCTGGATGTGGCACAGGCCGCGCCGGCGGCCCAGGCGGCCGCGGCGGAGGTCAAAACGGGCGGAGCGCGCCTGGTTCCGGTGCGGGGCGGGAAGTATCGCGTCTGGGTCGAACGCCTCGGCGAAGGGCCCATCAAGGTTCTGTTATTGCACGGCGGGCCGGGCATGAGCCACCTTTACCTGCGCTGCTTCCAGGATTTCCTGCCCCAGGCGGGAATCGAAATGTACTACTACGACCAGCTCGGCTGCCTCTTCTCCGACACGCCGGACGACCAGAGCCTGTGGACCATCGACGGCTACCGGGATGAGGTGGAAGACGTGCGGCGGGCGCTGGGGCTCGAAAACTTTTATCTCTACGGCCACTCCTGGGGCGGCATGCTCACTTATGAATACGCCCTCAAATATCCCGCAGCACCTGAAGGGCATCATCATCTCCGACATGGTGGCCAGCATTCCCGGCTATGTGAAGTACGTCAACAAGCTGCGCGACGAACTTCCTGCGGACGTGGTGAAGAAGATGAAGCAGTATGAGGCCAAAGGCGATTTCGAAGCGCCCGAATACCAGCAGCTCGTTTTCCAGTTTTATGCCAGGCACGTCTGCCGGCTCGATCCCTGGCCCGCGCCGCTGGAAACAACGCTCAAATTTGTCAATCCGAAGATTTACGGCTACATGCAGGGTCCCAATGAATTCATCGTCACCGGTACCTTTAAGAATTGGGACGTGACCTCGGAGCTTGCACAGATCAAAGACGCGCGCGCTGACCATGGGCGCTCGCTACGACGACAATGGATCCCGACGAGATGCGCCGCATCGCCACGCTGATGCCCAACGCCCGCGCCGCCATCAGCAGCCGCGGCAGCCACATGAGCATGTACGACGACCAGCAGTGGTACTTCCGCGAGCTGATTGGATTCCTTAAGCAGCAAGTATAGGAGTAGGGGCTGGGAAAACACCCCTCACCCGCCGTCGTCCCTCCGGCACCCTCTCCCCTCGGAGAGGGCAATCTTTCTTTTGGTTGGTAGCCACGGCATCGTTTTTATGCCGTGGGTTCGCTGGTCATTGCCTGCTAGAAAGCCCACGGCCCAAACCCGAGGTCGTGAATCTACCCGCTGCGCCACCCGACCCGAGAGCCGACGCAACACGCGGGCGACCGCAATAAAGACCAGAGGACGGTCGAACCCCGAGTTGCAGGATCAGAAGAGAAAATGTAACCTCGATCTTAAGGAAACCGGCGATGGAAACTGCGCACAAGTGCGGCCGAGCGGTGGTCCTTCTGACGGCTTCATTTGTGTGTCTTGGCGCCTGGCGGGTGCAAGCCCGGTGGGCGCAAACGATACCTCTGAATTCTTCGGCTCCTCAGTCACACGCACCCGCCAATTGCCACATTTCCGGCCTGGTGGTCGACGCGGGCACGGGGAAACCAATGCCTGGCGCCCAGGTAAGGGTTTTTTCGCCACCGTCCGGGTTTATCGCTGGCGGTATGTCGGTTGTCGTCCCCACCTCGCCTTGCGTGCGATGCGATCCACACGGCATACTGCGGTACAGGCTTCAGACCGACGCCACAGGCCGCTTCGCCGTGCGGAAAATGGAACCGGGCTCGTATGTGGTCAGTGCGGTAGCCGATGGCTACGCCGAACAGGTTTTCAAGGTCCATGAAAAGTACATGCCGGCGGACGCCTTCCGGCTGCGGCCCGGCCAGCAGCGCGACGATATCGTGATCCGGTTGCCGCGCGCCAGCGTGCTCGCCGGCCGCGTGATCGACGAGCATGGCGAACCGGTGCCTGGGTCGCTCGTACAGGTGCTGCAATATGGGCCCGCGGGCGCGCAGCGCAAAATACTGCTGCCGGTGACGGGAACAACGACGGACGACCGCGGCGAATATCGGGTGTTCGGCTTGCTGCCGGGCCGCTATTATCTCGTCGCCGGGTACCAGCCGGACTTCGACCTCGGGGCCTTTAACGTCTACGACCTGGAGCGTAAATTTTATTACGGCAGGATTTCCCGGCCGGTTGCGAGCTGGGAAGCCTTTCCCCCCTTGTTTTTCTACCCCAGCGGCACCGACCCTTCCCGCGCAAAGCCGGTGAACCTGGAGGCGGGGCAGGTGATTTCCGACCTTGATATCTCCGTTCGGCCAATGACCAAGGAGGAGCGGGCGCCCATTGACAAGTTCCATTTGCTTCCGCCGCTCACCGGAGTGTGTGAAGCGTCAGGGACGGTAACTAATGCCGTCACGGGCCACCCGCTGGCGAACACCTGGATGTTTTTCGGGCCGAAATTCTCTATGTACCGGCATCCTGCTGTGCACATCCGTACTGACGGAGAAGGACACTTTGATCTGCAGTCGATCCCCTGCGATTGGGGCATGCCGCTCGGAGTACGGGCAAATGGATTCGTGGAGCAGCAGGAAGAACCGGAATTGGGCCCGTCATATTTTCGTCCAGCCGGGACCGCAATTTCGCTCCCAGCACAAGATCACCGGCATCGAGATCAGGATGGTGCCGACCGGGGTTATCGCCGGAAAAATCACCGATGCGCATGGCAATCCGGTCGAATGCGCGCACGTCACTGTAGCGCTCGCCTATCCATCGAGTGATACCCGTCGATGGCTGAGGCCGTATCGCGAGACGGTGACCGACGACCTGGGCCGATACCGCTTCTTCAATTTTCCTGCGGGAGAGTATTACGTCGCCGCACAGACGCGGACGGCCCGGCCGATCGCGACGCTGCCAGCCTCTCCTTCCGACTTGCGTTTGTCTGGCGCCTCGCCGGGCGTTTCCGTGTCGCCGTACATCTACTATCCGCATGCGACAACGCCTGGCGATGCTTCGCTGGTTCGCCTGGCGCCAGGCGAGCAAATGACGGCAATCGACTTTTCGCTTTCGCCGGTTCCGACCTACGAAATCAGCGGCACGGTGCAAGGGGACTGCGAGGCGCTTCGGCGGAAGGGAAAGTCAGGTTGACCCTGGTGCCTGCGAAAGGCGCGTTTGGAATTTCCCTGAAAGACGGCGATGTCGTGCAACTGGACAGTTCCGGCCATTTCCGCATTTTGGGGGTGCCGCCGGGTTCGTACGTGCTCTGGGCGGTTCTTCCCGCGGGTATGGCTCGGTACGCCGCCTACGCGCGCATCACCGTGGCGCACGCGAATGTTTCCGGCGTCACGCTTGATCCCCAGGGCGGTTGGACGGTTCACGGCCACTTGACTGCGGAGGGCCAGCCGGACAGTCATTTCCAATATCGCGTCATCGCGGAGCGAGGAGATGCCGGCTTCCTCTTCGATCGGGTTCAGGCAAATGACGTGCACTCGGGAGATTCGTTCGAATTGAAAGGGATGTTTCCCGGCCGCTACCGGATTCGCGTAGAAATGTGGCCGCGAGGCGGATACATCAAGTCCGCCACGTTTGGCTCACAGGACGTGCGCACCCATCTCCTGGAGATACCGCAGCACCAGCCGGCTGGGACGCTGGAGTTGGTAGCGAGTTGGGACAGGGTGCAGATTCAGGGCACCGTGCTTGGTCCCGATGGCCAGCCCGGCGCCATTCGCTACCGTCGTCCTGGCGCCGGCTCCAGCGGCTGCGGCATGATGTGCGGCTCTTCAGGTCTGTTCCCACCTACTCCGGCGGCCATTTCGTGTTGCAGGGAATTCCGCCGGGCAACTACACGCTGTTCGCCTGGGATAAGATTGCCTACGGCGCCTTCCTCCAGCCCGGATTTCTCGATGGCGTGGCTGGATATGGCGTCGCGATCACCGTGAAAGCGGGCCAGAAGCAAACCGTGACATTGCATGAGATCGTCGCCAGCGGTGCGACAACCGTCGTGGGCCAATGAGCCGGGCTGGCGCAGATGCTTGCCTTGTAGTATCTGCGGTCTCGCGAAGCGAGAGGCCCATTTTGAAAGTCGTCCCAGGCTGGCTGCTCCAATTCCTGAGTTAGCTTACCGCACCGCCGTTGTGACACCCTGCCATTCCATCCCTGCTCAGCTTCGCTGACATCAAAAATCAATGTCTGCGCCCGCGAACAAGGCCCTTTTCTCGGTCCAGCTAATCCGGGCCATCAAAGCAGTCCAGGAACAAGGGAAAGCAATCGCTGCGAAGCCGCCAAAATCAAAATAGCGCGGAAAGACCCGGGAGCCGGCCTGTTTGTTTCAGAAACTGTCAGTCCCGGAATGGGTTTTCCATCGACACGCCGAAATATTGCTGGCCTGGATTCAAATCTTCCGACCAAATGCGCGAGCAGCCTGCGCTCTCCGCCGCAGCCACAATCATGCCATCGTAAAAATGGATGCCGTAGGCTGCACAGGCTTCTACGGCCCGGCGGATGGTGTCCCCATCCAGGTTCACCAGTGGGATAGGCCTGAGCGCGTCCAGGACAGCGAGCAGGCGGGCGGGCCGGACGCGCGGGGACACCTTGTAAAGAAGCGTGGATGCAAACTCGCCCAGCACTTGTGAAGAGATGACGATATCGCCGGTTCGCGCTACCGCTTTACGCACAATCTCCCGCGCGATGCGCTGTTTTCGCCGATCGCTCGCGTCGTAGGCATACACGAGAATGTTGGTGTCCAGAAAATCAGGACCTGGCATGGAGGTCTGCCCTCGTCCAGGTCCGCTTGCCAACCTTCAATCGAACCTGCTGAAAGGTGCGCTCGAGTGCCTCGCGCTCACGCCGCTTTTGGCCGGCCGCAGCCTTTCCCGCCGCAACCTCTTTCAGATAGGCGCGAACCATCCCCGTGAGAGTCGTGTCACGCTCGACGGCGATCTTCCGGACTTCCTTAACCAACTCGTCCTCAAGAGACAATGTGACATTCATAAACCCATAATAAGGGAATCCCTTAAGCTGTGCAAGGGCCAGGAACCAGAGAACCTGTCATAAAAGATGAAACTATGGCTGAAGCCCGGCCCCACTGAAAAACCGCGGACCTCAACAGCGGAGGTCCGCGCTACCCGGGGATGCCAATTACGCGGTTGCCTTGACCTTCAGCATCACGACGCCGTGGGCGGGCACTTTGGTGGAATAGTGGTGGCCGGAAACCTCAGTGGTTTCATGCTTCCACAGGTCGCGCGCCTGGATGTTTTTGCCTTCGATGCCGACGGCCGACCACTCGACGCCGATTTCATCCTCCTTCTCGGTGCGGTTGAAAAAGGCCACGGCGGTTGAGCCATCGTGGAGTTTGCGGTAGGCCACCATCAGATTGCCCACGTAGGTGACCAGTTGGGCGGGGTGGGCGGCGGGGTCCTGGTCAATGGCGATGACCTCGCGGTTCATCAGGATGCTCTTGGTGTCTTCCGTCATGTTGCTGAGGTCGTTGCCGGCCAGCAGCGGAGCGGCCAGCAGGCACCAGAGGCTCATGTGGGTGCGGTATTCGTCACTGGTCATGCCGCCGTTGCCGATTTCCAGCATGTCGGGATCGTTCCAGTGGCCGGGCTGCATGTAGTGCTGGATGGCGAACTGGCTGAAGCCGATTTCGTCCATGCGCTTCCAGTTGTCCTTGATGTCGCCGGTGGTGCGCCACAGGTTGCCGCTGACTTTCGCTCCCCATCCCCAGACGTCCTCGCGTCCGTACTGGCAAAGGCTGTAGACGATGGGGCGGCCGCAATTCAGCAGAGCTTCTCCCATTTTCTGGTAGACGGGGCGCATGTCTTCGTCCTTATAAACGCGTGCCGCGCTGCACCAGTCGTATTTCAGGTAGTCGAAGCCCCACTCGGCGTAGGTTTTGGCGTCCTGCTCCTCGTGCCCCAGGCTGCCTTCGTAACCGGCGCAGGTTTCCGGGCCCGGCCCGGAATAGGTGCCGATCTTGAGGCCTTTCGAGTGGACGTAATCGCACAGGGCCTTCATGTCGGGAAATTTTTTGTTGCCGGTGATGCGGCCCTTGCTGTCGCGCGCGCCCTGCCAGGTATCGTCAATGTTGATGTACTCGTAGCCTGCCTTGCTCATGCCGGAGGCCACCATGGCGTCGGCAACGGACCGGACGATCTTGTCATCCACTTCGCCGGCAAACTTGTTCCAGCTGTTCCAGCCCATGGGCGGGGTTCGCACCAGGTTGTTGTCGGGCAGGTCGCGCAGCTCGGGCAGTGGGAGCGGCTTGGGCGGCAGCGTGGCCTCGCGGGTGGTGCGCTGGGCGGTGGCGGTTCGCGGGCTTCGGCCCTGCAAGCTGATCTGCATGTCAATCTTATCGCCGTTCATCCGGCCGGCGTAAACGGTGCGGCGGGTCTGGTAGGCGTAGTGACTCACCACCTCAAAACGCAGCCTGCCATCCTGGAAGCTGCCGCCGCTGATGGGATGCTCGCTGCTGCCGTAGATGACCTTGCCCGTGACAGTCGCGCCTGACTGCTGCAGGTAGAGAAACGACTTGCGGAAGGTGCCGTCGTTGTTGGGCGTCAGCAGGAGCCAGTAGCCGCTCAGGTTGGTCTGGGCCGCCAGGTCAGATGCTCCCAGCAGGAGAACGGGGGTTGACGCCAGCGCGCGCAGCGCCGACCTTCGGGTGATGCGTGGACCCAGGATAAAATCTTCAGGCTTCATGATGGCAAATCCTTTCTGGTGGAGTGGGGCGAACCCGGCTGCACCGGGTTGCCGCCGCACGATTTCAAATTGAGACCGAAAGCGGCAGAAGAATATCACAAGGCAGGGCGCAAGCCAACGGAAGGAAGAATTGGGTAGTGGCTCAGTTTGATTTGTGGCACGGGCGTCCTCGCCCGTGCTGCGGTCTAAGAACACGGCCAGGATGGCCGTGCCACAAAACAGTAAGCAAACTGAGCCACCACCAGAATCGGGGCGGCCGTGTGTTTGCAGGCTGCGGCGGGCCCTCCATGGGGGGGCGCATGGCAGATGAATCCACCGACCGGGCCGGCGCAAAACTTTTTCCGGCGGGCTGCATCGAAACAGACAGGAGGCAGCACGGAGAATTCCGGGCGGCCGGCCGGTTGAATATCCGGGCGGCAGTTGGGTTGACAGCCGGGAACCTTATGTTATACTGAGCTTTGGGACCCGGGGAATCGCACTTCTTTACCGGGGCTGGGCCGTTCCCTCAGGTAGAAGTTAAAAGGACCACCTTCCGTTCTCTTTCAATCTAAACAGCCGCTATTATTGAGGAACTGTGGAATCTGAGACCTGCAAGAAAGAACTCGTAATCGAAGTACCGCCTGATATCGTCAAACAGGAATCCGAAGCTGTCACGGCGCAGTACCGCCGACTGGCCCGCATTCCGGGTTTCCGGCCGGGACGCGCGCCCGCATCGCTGATCCGGCGGCACTATCAGGATGACATTCGCAATGAAGTGGTGCAGTCGCTTCTGCCCAAATATTTCGAAAATGCAATTAAAGAACAGAAGATGGCTGTTATCGGACGTCCTCACTTTGACGATCTAAAGTTTGAGGAGGACACTCCGCTCACCGCCACGGCCAGGTTTGAGGTGCTTCCCGAATTCGAGTTGAATGAGTACAAGGGGCTCGAGGTTGAGCAGGGGCCGTTCGAGGTGTCCGAGGAGGAAGTGAGTCAGACTCTGGAGGACCTGCGGCAGCGCGCGGCCACCTTTGAACCGGTGGAAGACCGCGCCGCCCGGGACGGCGATTACGTTACCGTGAACTATCGCGGGGTGGACAAGGCCGACGCGGAGGCGAAGCCCCTGGAAGCCAGTGACGCCATGGTGCACCTTTCAGAGGAAGGGTCGGTGCCCCAGTTCACCGAAAACCTGCGGGACGCAAAGCCGGGCGATGTGCGGGAATTTGAGGTGAATTACCCCGAGGATTACGCTTCCAAGCCGCTGGCGGGGAAATCACTCAGCTACCGGGTGGAAATCCAGGCGGTGAAGAAGAAGGTGGTGCCGGAACTCGACGATGAGTTTGCGAAATCGGTCAGCGAGTTCAAAACCATGGACGAGCTGAAGGACAGGGTTTCTGAAAACCTGGCCGCGCGCAAGAAGTATGAAGCCGAGACAGAGGCCAAGCAGGGCCTCTTGAACCAGTTGGTGGCCGCCCACAGCTTTCCGGTTCCTGATACACTGGTAGAGGGACAGGTGGACGGCAAGCTGGAAAGGTTCCTGAACCGGCTGGTATCCCAGGGTATGGATCCCCGGACCGTGGGCCTGGACTGGCAGAAGCTGAGGGAAGATGCGAGGCCCGAGGCCGAAAAAGACGTTCGCGGCTCGCTGATCCTGGAGAAGGTGGGGGAAGCCGAGGCCATCGAAGTGAAGGAAGAAGAGGTTGACGAGTTGATCCGGGAGCTGGCGCAGGAGCGCCGCGAAGCCCCTGCGGCCTTGAAAACGCGCTTGACACGCGATGGGGAGCTTTCTACAATTGAACGTAGGCTCCGCAATCAGAAGGCTCTCGACCTCATCTATCAACACGCAAAGATCAAACCAAAATCCGAAAACGTTCCGGACAAAACCGAGGGGTAGTTGGCAGGGAGTGCCGATGAGCATGAATGGACCAGCGATGACATTGATTCCAATGGTGGTTGAGCAGACGAACCGCGGCGAGCGGGCCTACGACATTTATTCCCGGCTGCTCCGCGATAATATTATTTTCATTGGCACCCCGATTGATGATAATGTTGCCAATCTGGTGACGGCGCAGTTACTTTTCCTCGAAGCCGAAGACCCGGAGAAGGACGTTTCCCTCTACATCAATTCGCCCGGCGGCGTGGTGACGGCAGGAATGGCGATTTACGATACCATGCAGTTTATCCGGCCCGACGTGGCCACCATCTGCATCGGACAGGCGGCCAGCGTGGCGGCCCTGCTGCTTTCAGCCGGCACCCACGGCAAGCGCTTTGCGCTGCCCAACTCACGGGTGCTGATCCACCAGCCGACCATGGGAGGCTTGTCCGGGCAGGCCACCGACATTGATATTCATGCGCGCGAAATCCTGCGGGTGCGGGCGGGGCTGAATGAAATTATGGCCAAACACACCGGCCAGCCGCTGGAGAAGATCGAACGCGACGTGGAACGCGATTTCTGGATGGATGCCCAGCAGGCCAGGGAGTACGGCATTGTTGATGAGATTATTGAGAAGCACAAATAACGGAGGCGACCTTACTTGAAACGATCAGTTTCAGAAGAAATACTTCGTTGCTCATTTTGTCAGAAAACCCAGGACGCAGTAGGTAAGTTAATCTCTTCCCCCGGCGATCATCCCCGAGCTTATATCTGTGACGAATGTGTAGCGATCTGCAATACGATTCTGGAAGAAGACCAGTCCGAGCGCGTGCCGACGGTGGAAGCCAAGCTGCCGCGTCCGGCGGAAGTGAAACGATTTCTTGACGAGTACGTCATCGGCCAGGACAAGGCCAAGAAGAAGCTGGCCGTGGCGGTTTACAACCATTACAAGCGCATCATGCTGGCCAAGGTGCGCAACGATGTTGAACTGACCAAGTCCAACATCCTGCTGATCGGGCCCACCGGCACCGGCAAGACGCTGCTGGCCCAGACTCTGGCGCGACTGCTGGAAGTTCCTTTTGCGATTGTCGACGCCACCACGCTGACCGAAGCGGGTTACGTGGGCGAGGACGTTGAAAACATCATCCTGAAGCTGCTGCAAAGCGCGCAGGGCGACGTTCAGCGGGCGCAGCAGGGCATTATCTATATCGATGAAATTGACAAGGTGTCGCGCAAGGACGAAAATCCGTCCATCACGCGTGACGTTTCGGGCGAGGGCGTGCAGCAGGCCCTGCTGAAGATTCTGGAAGGGACGGTGGCCAACGTGCCGCCGCAGGGCGGCCGCAAGCATCCGCACCAGGAATTTACTCCGGTGGACACCACCAACGTTCTGTTCATCTGCGGCGGGGCGTTTGTGGGGCTGGAGAAGATTGTGGAGCGGCGGACCGGAAAGAAGTCCCTGGGATTTCACAGTCCCGAGGAGGCGCCGGAGACTCCGCCGGGACGCCGGAACATCGAGATGCTGGAGCAGGCGCAGCCGATTGACCTGATTCAATATGGCCTGATTCCGGAGTTCGTGGGGCGGCTTCCCGTGATCAGCGTTCTGGGAGATCTGGACGAAAAGGCGCTGGTGGAGATTCTGACCGTGCCCAAGAATGCGCTTGTGCGGCAGTACCAGCGTCTGTTTGAATATGAGAATGTGAAGCTGAAGTTCACCGAGGGCGCCTTGATGGCGATTGCCAGCCAGGCCCTGCTGCGCAAGCTGGGAGCGAGGGGACTGCGCATGATCCTGGAAGACCTGATGCTGGACCTGATGTATCATTTACCCAGCCAGCGCACCCTCCGGGAGTTTGTGGTGACGGAAGAAATGGTTCTGAAGCACGAGATTCTTTTTGACCCATCTCTATTTGAAAAGGCAAGTTAATGGATTCTGCTATGTTTTCAGGCCGGGAAAAAGGTGAGACACGCACGCTGCCCATGATGCCCATTCGTGACGTGGTCATCTTTCCTTACATGATGACCCCCTTCGTGGTGGGGCGGGAGAGTTCCATCCGGGCGCTGGAAGAGGCGCTGGCGGGCGACAAGAAGATCTTTCTGGCCACCCAGCACGATGCCTCGGTGGACGACCCCAAGCCCAATGACATTTACCAGGTGGGGACCATCGCCAACATCATCCAGAGCCTGAAGCTGCCCGACGGCAACATCAAGGTGCTGGTGGAAGGCAGCGAGCGCGGGAAGATCCAGAAGGTGACCAGCGAGGAAGGCTACTTCCGCGCCAGCGTCAAGACAGCTTCCTTCCGGATTGTGAGCACGCCCAGCCTGGAACAGCTGGTGCAGCGGGTGATTTCGCTGTTCGAGCAGTATGTGAAGCTTTCACAAAGCCTGAATTACGAGACCATGATCGCCGCCGCCAAGGTGGAAGAGATCAGCAAGTTCACCGACACGGTGGCCGCCAACCTCAGCATCAGCATCGAGGAAAAGCAGGAACTGCTGGAGCTGTTTGATCCGGTGGACCGCCTGACGCGCCTGGCGGACATTCTGGACATCGAAATTGAGAAGCTGAACGTCGACCGTTCCATCCAGGGACGCGTCAAGCGGCAGATGGAGCGCGCCCAGCGCGAGTATTACCTGAACGAAAAGATCAAGGCCATCCAGAAAGAGCTGGGGCGCAACGAGAAGAACGAACTCGATGAGCTCAAGAAGAAGATCGAGGCCGCGGGCATGACGAAAGACGCCCACGAGAAGGCCATAGGCGAGATCAAGCGCCTGGAGCTGATGCCTCCCATGTCCGCCGAGTCCACCGTCTCGCGCAACTACCTGGACTGGTTGCTGGCCGTGCCCTGGAAGAAGAAGTCGAAGGAAATTCGCGACATCCGTCGCGCTGAAAAGATTTTGAACGAAGACCACTATGGCCTTGAGAAGATCAAGGAGCGCATTCTGGAGTTCCTGGCGGTTCGGCAGCTGGTGAAGACCCCGCGCGGCTCCATCCTCTGCTTTGTGGGCCCTCCGGGAGTGGGGAAAACCTCCCTGGGCCGTTCCATCGCCCGCGCCACGGGAAGAAAGTTTGTGCGGCTGTCGCTCGGCGGCGTGCGGGATGAAGCCGAGATTCGCGGCCACCGCAGGACGTATATCGGCGCCCTGCCCGGCCAGATCCTGCAGATGATGAAGAAGGGCGGGACGGTCAATCCCGTGTTCCTGCTGGATGAAGTGGACAAGATGAGCATGGACTTTCGCGGCGACCCCTCCGCGGCCCTGCTGGAAGTTCTGGATCCCGAGCAGAACGATTCCTTTACGGACCATTACCTGGACGTGGAATACGACCTTTCCAAGGTTTTCTTTATCACCACGGCGAACGTGATCCACACCATCCCGCAGCCGCTCCAGGACAGGATGGAGGTCCTGCGTCTTTCCGGTTATACGGAACTGGAAAAGCTGGAAATCGCCAAGCGCTTCCTGGTGCCCAAACAGCGTGAAGCCACCGGCCTGAAGGCCGAGAACCTGAAGTTTGAAGACGGCGCGATTGTCGGCATCATCCGCAACTACACGCGGGAGGCCGGCGTCCGCAACCTGGAGCGCGAAATCGCCAACATCAGCCGCAAGGTTGCGCGGAAGGTGGTGCAGGAAGGCCGCGGGCTTAAGATTGCGGTGAAGCAGGACGACCTTCGCGAATACCTGGGCGTCATCAAGTTTCGCGACACCAAGGCCGAAGAGAAGAATGAGGTGGGCCTGGCCACCGGCCTGGCGTGGACCGAGGTGGGCGGCCAGATTCTGAATATCGAGGCCACCGTGATGACGGGCAAGGGCAAACTGACCCTGACCGGCAAACTGGGCGACGTGATGCAGGAATCCGCCCAGGCGGCGCTCAGTTACGTGCGCTCCAGGGCTGCGCGGCTGGGACTGTCGGCGGACTTCTACCGCCGCGTGGATATTCACATCCACATTCCCGAAGGGGCCATCCCCAAAGACGGGCCTTCGGCGGGCATCACCCTGGCGACCGCCATGGTGAGCGCCCTCACCAAGATTCCCGTGGACCGTGACATCGCCATGACCGGCGAAATCACCCTGCGGGGTAAGGTGCTGCCGATCGGCGGAGTGAAGGAGAAAATCCTGGGGGCTCATCGCGCCGGCATCCGCACCGTGCTGCTGCCGCGGGACAACGAGAAGGACCTTTCCGAGATCCCGGAGAACATACAGGAGGACCTGGCCATCCGGTTTGTCGAGACGATGGATGAAGTGCTGGACCTGGCGCTGGAACGGAAGATCGAAGGGATTGCCGCTCTGGCAACGGAGCCCGAAGAGGCCCGGAGGCTTGAGGCATCCATCGAATCGGACCGCGAGTCGCTGACGAATTGAAGGGGTTCCACCCGGCGAGGGCCGGAGTGACGCAACCGCCCCCCTGGCCGGAAATGACGCTGCTGGATAAAGGGGATGGCGGTGGAGATCGAAAAGCATCCCGGCCTGGAACCTGCTGGAATTGCCTTGGAATTGCAGGCTCACCCAGGATGGGAATTGAGTTTTTCTCGCTGCATCAGTAAGTAACGTCAATTCAAGCCAACTCGGATTGATAAATCTCAAAATTACTGCCGGGGACTATACGGTTCGGAATTCTGCTGACTTGTCTGGATGAGCCGCCCCACTCACTTTCTGGGATCATCAAGGAAAATCAGACCGGCGGGTTGATCCAGGTCCTGCAGCGAAAATTCTGGTACAGGGTTCTAAACTAAACTGAATTGAGAGAGTAACATGCCGTCCAAAAAACAGGAAGAAAAGCCAATTGATGTGCAGGAAGAGAAGATCGAGGAACTCAAGGGTAGTGAAATCCTCGATATCGCCAAGCTGAAGGAAATGAACATTGCCACGCTCACCCAGGTGGCCAAAGACCTGGGAGTTGTCGGGGCCACCGGCATGCGCAAACAGGAGCTGATCTTCAAGATCCTCCAGGCGCAGACCGAGAAGGCCGGGCTCATCTTTTCAGAGGGAGTGCTGGAATGTCTGCCGGATGGCTTTGGCTTCCTGCGCGCGCCCGACTACAACTATCTGCCGGGTCCGGATGACATCTACGTGTCACCCTCGCAGATTCGAAAGTTTGACCTGCGCACCGGCGACACCGTCTCCGGCCAGATCCGCCCGCCCAAGGAAGGCGAGCGCTATTTTGCCCTGATCAAGGTGGAGGCCATCAACTTTGAGCCCCCGGACGAGGCGCGCAACAAGATCTTCTTTGACAACCTCACACCGCTCTATCCGGAGGAACGGCTGCGGCTGGAGACCGGGAAAGAGAACGTTTCAGGACGCGTGCTCGACCTGCTGACTCCCATCGGCAAGGGACAGCGCGGCCTCATCGTCTCGCCGCCGCGTACCGGCAAGACCATGCTGCTGCAGGCCATCGCCAATTCCATTACCACCAACCATCCGGAAGTCACGCTGATTGTTCTGCTGATTGACGAGCGGCCGGAAGAAGTGACCGACATGCAGCGGACCGTGGAAGGTGAAGTCATCAGTTCCACCTTCGACGAGCCGGCGGCCCGCCACGTCCAGGTGGCCGAGATGGTGATTGAAAAGGCCAAGCGGCTGGTGGAGCACAAGCGCGATGTGGTCATTCTGCTCGATTCCATCACGCGCCTGGCGCGCGCCTACAACACGGTGGTGCCGCCTTCGGGCAAGGTGCTTTCCGGCGGCGTTGATTCGAACGCCCTGCAGCGGCCCAAGCGGTTTTTCGGTTCGGCCCGCAACATCGAGGAAGGGGGCAGCCTCACCATCATCGCCACCGCCCTCATCGATACCGGCAGCCGCATGGATGACGTGATCTTTGAAGAGTTCAAAGGCACCGGCAACATGGAAGTTCACCTGGATCGCAAGCTGGTGGACAAGCGGGTCTTCCCGGCCATCGAAATCAACAAGTCGGGCACCCGGAAGGAAGAACTGCTGGTGCCGAAGGACGAACTCAACCGCATCTGGGTGCTGCGCAAAGTGCTGAACCCTCTGTCGCCGGTGGAGTCGATGGAACTGATCATCGACAAGCTTTCCAAGGCCAAAACCAACGCGGAGTTCCTGGCTTCCATGTCGAATGGCGGAAGGTAATAGGCCAAACCGCCTTTTGTCCGGACAGGGAAATCTACGGCGCGCCCGTCAATTTCTTCTTACGGACTAACTCCAGAATCTCGTCAACAACTTCTTCAGCCGTGAGGCGGGTGGCGTCAATGATGGCGGCGTCTTTGGCGGCCACCAGCGGCGACGCCTGCCTCTCTGCGTCCCGCTGATCGCGGCTTGTAATTTCGGTCAGGATTTTTTCCAATGAAGACGGCCGGCCCTGCTGCTCGTTTTGTTGCACCCTTCGCCGTGCCCGCTCTTCCGGATCCGCCTTGAGGAAGATTTTGAGCGGCGCTGCGGGAAACACCGTCGTCCCGATGTCGCGGCCTTCCATCACCACTCCTGGAGGTTTCACCAGCGATCGTTGCAGCGCAACCAGTTTCTGGCGCACGGCCGGCAGTTGTGAGACGCGCGAAGCGGCCCGGGTCACCTCCAGAGCGCGGATCTTCGCGGTCACGTCTTTCCCGTCCAGAATCACCTGGGGCTGCGGAAGGCGGGGCACAAAGCCGATGACCGCTGACCCAACGACGCGGACGACTGCATCTTCATCTTCAAGCGCCACCCCGGACTCCAGCACCTTCAGCGCCGCGGCGCGATAGGTGGCTCCGCTATCCACGTAGGCCAGTCCCAGCCGGCGCGCCAGCGTCTGCGCCACGGTGCTTTTGCCCGCGCCGGCCGGGCCGTCGATCGCGATGATGAGAGGTTCGGTCATGGTTTTCTTTACTGCTGTGTGCCGCGCCAGAGTGCCAACCCTTTCCGTTGCGGCTGAATGTTGTTGATCTTCTCCGTGTCCTCTGTGTCCTGTAACTCCAGCCGGGCAGTCCCCTCGTGTCTCTGTGTTGGGCTTTTTGGCCTTTCGGTTCGCAGCAAAAACCGCTTTCCTCTCAAATCCGCTTAAAGGCCTTCTGGATTTCCCTCATGTCGTAGCGCAGGACGATGGGACGTCCGTGCGGGCAGGTCATGGGGCATTCCGTTTTGCTCAGCTCCAGCAGCAGCCATGACATTTTTTCCTGATCGAGCGGCATGTTCACCTTGATGGCCGCGTGGCAGGCCACAGTGGCCGCAATGCTGCGCCGCAGCTCGTCGAGCGAGAGCGCCCGCGCCTCGCGCCCCACGCCGTCCAGAATTTCGCGCACCAGTTTTTCCACGTCGCTGGCCTCAATGTCGGCCGGCGCGGCTTTCACGGCCACGCTGCCCTGTCCAAACGGTTCCACCTCAAATCCATGGGCGGTCAGTTCTTCGGCGATGCTTTCGTAGATCACGCGCTGCTCGGGCTGCAGGTCGGCCACAATGGGGATCAGCAGCCGCTGCCCCTCAACGGTGCTGTCCTGGCGGCGGCGCAGGTGCTGCTCAAACAGGACGCGCTCGTGCGCCACGTGCTGGTCGATAATCCACAGCCCTTCCGGGTTGGCGGCAATGATAAAGCTGGACCGCACCTGGCCCAGCGGCAAGAGGTCCGAGGGCAGCTCGCCGGAACGGTTTTCCTGAACACCGGGCTCGGGCTCGGCGTATCCAGCCGGGCAGGATGCGGGCTCGGGCGGAGCGTAGAGGTTCAGCGCCGCTTCCGCCAGCGGCAGATAGCCGGGCGCAGGCCCCGGCCGCGGAGCCGAAAGCTGAAAGCCTTTACCGGGAGCAGGCGCAAATGTATCCCGCGGCGTTGCCGGCGGAGCCCAGTCGCGTTGCGCCTGTGGCGCGGCGGGATGGACTCGGTCGCCGTAAGATGGACCTCCTTGCGCTCCCGTGTCCGGGCGTTTGGGCATGGGAAACGCGGCCACGGGCCGTGAAGCCATCAGCGCCTGGAGCACGGTGTCGCGAATCAGGTCGTGCACAAAAGACGAGTGGCGGAAGCGCACCTCGGCTTTGGAGGGATGGACGTTCACGTCCACTTCTCCCGGCGGCAGGTCCAGAAAGATCATCGCCACCGGAAAGATGCCCGCCGGCAGAATGTTGCGATAGGCCTCGTGGAGCGCGTGCGCCACCAGGCGGTCGCGGATCAGCCGGCGGCTGACAAAAAAGTAAATCTGGTTGCGGTTCAGTTTGTGGACTTCCGGGCGCGAGACGAAACCGGAAATCCTGAAAATTGGCGGCGCCTCACCCTCGGGGTCTGGCTTCCGCTTCTTCATCAAGGTTCAGAGGAGCGGACGCCGGCAGCAGTTCGGCGCTCCACCGGGCCGAACTCCACCAGTTGTTCGAGCTGTTTGCCGCCCATCACCTGGTAAATGCGCTCGCGGTGGCTTGCGACCGGAGAGACCTTCAGGATTTCGTTCGAAACCGATTCCAGCCGGAACGCTTTGTCAGGATGCGCCAGCGCATAGTGCGTCACCATGCTGGCAATGTGGCCCAGTTCGGTGGATTCCGTCCGCAGGAACTTGCGGCGCGCCGGGACGTTATGAAACAGGCTGCGAACCTCCAGCGTGGTGCCGCAGGGCCGGGCGATGTCCCTGACGTCGCGCAGGCTGCCTCCGGCAAATTCCATGCGCGTGCCCGCCTCTTCCGAAGCATGGCGGGTCTCAAGCGTCAGGCGCGAGACGGCGGCGATGGAGGGCAGGGCCTCGCCGCGAAAACCCAGCGTGGCAATCTCATCCAGGTCGTCGGCGGAGGAGATCTTGCTGGTGGCGTGGCGCTCAAAGGCCAGCAGAGCGTCGTCGCGCGTCATTCCGCAGCCGTCGTCGGCCACGCGGATCAGCCGCTTGCCGCCGCTCTCTACCCGAACCTCGACCGCATTCGCCCCGGCGTCGATCGAGTTTTCCACCAGTTCCTTGGCCACCGAAGCCGGCCGCTCAACCACTTCGCCCGCCGCAATCTTGTTGGCGATGGCTTCGGGTAGAATGCGAATCACAGACATGGAGAGACCTTAAATGGGAGCCTTAGACCTTTTGTTTCGGCCGTTGTGATCTTTCATCTTCAGGGGCTGAAGCCCCTCACTTTTGGCCTTCTTTTTGCCGGACCTGAAGGTCCGACCTCCTTGAATACGCTCAATCAAAGCAGGTGTTCTTTAGGGGGTCGGAGCTTTAGCTCCGACATATCACCGGCTCCGCACCGGAGGGGCTTAAGCCCCTCGAGTTCAAAGCTTGACGATCTTCAGCCCCAGATCGGTGAGCTGTTCGGGATCGACGGTTGCGGGGGCGTCGCACATCAGGTCGGTGGCGCTGGCGGTTTTGGGGAACGCGATCACCTCGCGGATGCTCGATTCGCCGGCCAGCAGGGCCACGATGCGGTCAACGCCCAGGGCGATGCCGCCGTGGGGCGGCGCTCCGTATTCGAGCGCGTCCATGAAGAATCCGAAGCGCTCCCGGGCTTTTTCGTCGCTCAGGCCGAGCACGCGGAACACGCGCTTCTGAATGTCGGGGCGATGCATACGAATCGAGCCGCCGCCGATCTCGCTGCCGTTCAGCACCAGGTCGTAGGCCAGCGCCTTGACATTGGCCGGGTCCGATTCCAGCTTGTCCAGGTCTTCTTCGCGCGGCGAAGTGAACGGATGGTGCATGGCCGCATAGCGTTTTTCGTTTTTGTCGTAATCGAACATGGGGAAGTCGACAATCCATGCAAATCTTCCAGAGGCCGGGCTTGATCAGCTCAAACTTGTTGGCGAGTTCCAGGCGCAGCCAGCCCGAAGCCTGGCCGAGCCCGCGCAGGTTTTCTGCGGCGTCGGATTCCGCCCCCAGCAGAACCACCAGGTCGCCGGCCTGGGCCTCAACGGCGGCCGCAATGGCCTGGAGCCCGTCATCGCCCAGCGCCTTGCTCATTCGCGACTGCACGCCTGCGTCGGTCACGGTAAGGTAGGCGGCGTTCGCGGCCCCCAGTTGTTTCAGCGTTTCCTGGTAGCGGTCAAACTGGCTGCGCGAAATTTTTGCCGCGGCCCCGGGAACGCGCAACGCCTTGGCCACCTGAAAACCTTTCACCGCGTTCAGCTTGCCGTCGGGCAGGTTCAGCTTTTTCCATTCCAGGCCGAAGCGCAGGTCGGGCTTGTCGGAGCCGTACTTCTCCATCGCCGTGTCGTAGCTCAATCGCGCGAAGGGAAGCTCGACCTTGACGTCCACCAGCGCCAGCAGCTTTTGCATCAGGCTTTCGATGATGCCAAACAGTTCCTCGCGCGTGGGGAAGGCCATCTCCACGTCGATCTGGGTGAATTCCGGCTGGCGGTCGGCGCGCAGGTCCTCATCGCGGAAGCAGCGGACGATCTGGAAATAGCGGTCGAAGCCGCCGATCATCAAAAGCTGCTTGAAGAGCTGCGGCGACTGCGGCAGGGCGTAAAAGTGTCCCGGGCGGACGCGGCTGGGAACGAGATAATCGCGCGCGCCTTCGGGCGTTGAGCGGGTCATAAAAGGGGTTTCGATTTCGATAAAACCATGGCCGCCCATGTGCTCGCGCGTTTCCAGGCAAACCTGGTGGCGCAGCCGGATGTTGCGCTGCATGCGGGCGCGGCGCAGGTCAAGATAGCGGTAACGCAGGCGCGTGTCCTCGGACGTGCGGGTCTCGTCCTCAATGGGGAAGGGAGGCGTTTTGGCTTCGTTCAGCAGCAGCAGCGTGGCGGTTCTGACCTCCACTTCGCCTGTGGCGATCTGCGGGTTCACGGTTTCGGGCGAGCGCAGCACCACCTCGCCTTCCACGCCCACCACGTATTCCGTGCGAATCTGCTCAGCCTTGGCGTGGGCTTCGGGACTGAGTTCCGCGTTCACCACCACCTGCACCAGGCCGGTGTGGTCGCGCAGGTCGAGAAAAATCAGATTGCCCAGGTCGCGCCGCCGCGCCACCCAGCCTGCCAGAAAAACCTTCTGGCCGGAGTGAGCTTTTCGCAATTCGCCGCAATGGTGCGTTCTTTGCCGGTCGCCAAGTAAATCGAGTGCCAAAGTGGATTACCTTTCTGGTTGTTCCGGCAGCTGACTTTCTGCCGTCGAATCTTCGCCCAGCTTCTCTTGCAGAAAGCCGGCGATTTCCGCCGCGCTGACGCTTTGCTGTTCGCCGCTGCGCATGTCTTTCACCTGATAATTTCCGCTTTCAACTTCCTGTTCGCCGATGATGATGGTGTACCGGACGCCGAGTTTGCTGGCGGCGCCCATGGCCTTTTTCAGCTTGATGGGATGATAGCTGATTTCCGTTCCAACGCCCGCGCGGCGCAACTGGCGGGCCAGCAGGGTGGCCGCTTCGCGGGTGGTTTCGCCCATCCAGGCGACGTAAACGGCGAGCGGTTGGGCGGGCTTCAGGGCCGCGGTGGCTTCCAGGGTCAGCACCAGGCGGTCCTGGCCAATGGCAAATCCAAACCCCGGGGTCGGCGGCCCGCCCAGCATTTCACTGAGGCCGTCGTAGCGGCCGCCGCCGAGCAGAGCGTTTTGCGCGCCCAGCAGTCCGCTGGTGATTTCAAACGTCGTCCGCGTGTAGTAATCGAGCCCCCGCACGAGGCGCGGAACAATTTCAAAGGCAACGCCGCGCTGCTTCAGGTCGAGGGTGACGGAATCGAAGTGCTGGCGGCATTCCGGGCACAGGTGGTCGATGATTTTGGGCAGCTCTTCGATGACGGGCTGGTCGGCCTCCACCTTGCAATCGAGCACCCGCAGCGGATTGGATCTGGCGCGCCGCTGGCAATCCTCGCAGAGGCGGGTCTTCACTTCGTCGAGCGCTTTCCGCAGGACCTTGAGATATTCAGGCCGGCACTTGGAGCAGCCGACGGAATTGACCAGCAGCCTGAATTCGGTCAGCTCCAGGCGCTCCAGCAGCAGCACCAGCATCTCCAGCACCTCGGCGTCGATGGAGGGGTGCTCCGAGCCCAGCACCTCCGCGCCGATCTGGTAGAACTGCCGGTAGCGCCCCTTCTGCGGGCGCTCGCGCCGGAACATGGGCCCGAAGTAATAAAGCTTCTGGATGCCCGGCTCGTTATACAGGCTGTGCTCGATGTAGGCGCGCACCACGGACGCCGTGGCTTCCGGGCGCAGCGTCAGCGATCCGCTGTCGCGGTCATCGAAGGTGAACATTTCTTTTGACACGATGTCCGTATCAAAGCCCACGCCGCGGGTAAACAGCGCGGTTTGCTCCAATACGGGGGTGCGGATTTCGCGGAAGTTGTAAGCCGCAAAAACTTTGCGAGCTTCATCCTCCACGCGCTGCCACAGCGGCGTTTCGGCGGGCAGCAGGTCGCGGGTACCTTTCACGGATTGGATCAGTTCGTTTTTTCTGGACACGCTGATTTGGCTTTCCGAAGTGCTTTGGGCTGCTTTCTTCCGGCCTTGCCTCACCGGGTCAGGGCATCGTCTTTTTGCCGGTTTCAGCCAGGTAGATTTCCTTGTATTCCAGGTAATGTCCGGCGTGGGCGTCGATGAAGGCACGGTCTTCATCGTTCAGCTTTCGCCGCAGTTTTGCGGGCACACCGACGTAAAGGCTGCCGGGCGGAATCACCGTATCTTCCAGCACCAGGGCTCCGGCGGCCACAATGGAGCCTTCACCCACCCGGGCGCCGTTCAGCACGATGGCGCCCATGCCGACGAGGCAGTGGTCTTCCACCGTGCAGCCGTGCAGGATGGCGCGATGCCCCACCGTCACCCATTCGCCCACGTTCACGGGCACTCCGGTCACGCTGTGCAGCACGGAGCCGTCCTGGATGTTGCTGTGCCTTCCCACGCTGATGGGGCCGATATCGCCCCGCAGCACCACCTGGTACCAGATGCTGACGTTCTGGTGGATTTCGACATCGCCGATCAGATCGGCGCTCGCGGCAATAAACGCCGATTCCGCGATGCGGGGGAAAACGCCTTTGTAACTTGCAATCATAAAGCCGCCTGCTCAGCCCGAAATCCTGCGATGTCTTGAACCTATTGAAGTTATCATATCCGCTCAAAAAGCCGCAAGGAGGGCCGCGGCGGGAGAGAAGGCCCTGTAGCGGCGGCTTTACGCCGCCACGTGGCGAGGCCCTGTCCCGGATGATACCTGGCGAGGTAAACTCGCCGCTACTCGTTCCGGACAATGCCCGCCGCCGAAACGCACCAAAGGCCCGATGCGCTTGTAACGCACCGGGCCTTTGCGCAATGCGGCCGGTTTCTTGTCACGCCATTCCGGCGGCTTACTTCCGTCCCACCACCACGGTGTGCGGCGACGGGGCAATGGGGTGCGCGGCTATATTTGTGAAGCCGGCGTCGCGGTACATTCCTTCCAGCTCGGGGAAGGTGTAGGCGTCGCCTGAAGCGGTGCTGGCCAGCATGGTCATGCTGAACGAAGCGGACATGGGCGGCGACACGCGGTCTTCGTTGGGCACGAATTCCAGCGTTGCGGCGCGGCCGCCGGGCTTCAGCGCCGCGTGGACTTTCTTCAGCAATCCCACGTTGGTGGGCGGGTCAAAGTGGTGCAGGAAGTTGGTGAGCAGGACGGCGTCATAAGGCCCGCCGTATTCCACTTCAAAGGCGCTGCCAGGCAGTTTTGTATAGCGGTCGGCCACTCCGGCCTTCTGCGCGTTTGATTGCGCCACTTCCAGCACGGGCGCCCAGTCAACCGCCACAATCTCTGCCTGCGGGTTCTGTTTGGCCACCTCAATGCCAAACAGGCCATGGCCTGCCGCGATGTCGAGCACCCTGGCGGGGCCGTTGTGGCCATCCAGGGCAAGCGACCCGAGAGGCGCGGCCAGGGGCGCCATCATGGGCGCCATGCGGATTTCGCGGAAGTTGTAAGCCGCAAAAACTTTGCGAGCTTCATCCTCCACACGCTGCCACAGCGGCGTTTCGGCGGGCAGCAGGTCGCGGGTACCTTTCACGGATTGGATCAGTTCGTTTTTTCTGGACACGCTGATTTGGCTTTCCGAAGTGCTTTGGGCTGCTTTCTTCCGGCCTTGCCTCACCGGGTCAGGGCATCGTCTTTTTGCCGGTTTCAGCCAGGTAGATTTCCTTGTATTCCAGGTAATGTCCGGCGTGGGCGTCGATGAAGGCACGGTCTTCATCGTTCAGCTTTCGCCGCAGTTTTGCGGGCACACCGACGTAAAGGCTGCCGGGCGGAATCACCGTATCTTCCAGCACCAGGGCTCCGGCGGCCACAATGGAGCCTTCACCCACCCGGGCGCCGTTCAGCACGATGGCTCCCATGCCGACGAGGCAGTGGTCTTCAACGGTGCAGCCGTGCAGGATGGCGCGATGCCCCACCGTCACCCATTCGCCCACGTTCACGGGCACTCCGGTCACGCTGTGCAGCACGGAGCCGTCCTGGATGTTGCTGTGCCTTCCCACGCTGATGGGGCCGATATCGCCCCGCAGCACCACCTGGTACCAGATGCTGACGTTCTGGTGGATTTCGACATCGCCGATCAGATCGGCGCTCGCGGCAATAAAGGCCGATTCCGCGATGCGGGGGAAAACGCCTTTGTAACTTGCAATCATAAAGCCGCCTGCTCAGCCCGAAATCCTGCGATGTCTTGAACCTATTGAAGTTATCATATCCGCTCAAAAAGCCGCAAGGAGGGCGCGGCGGGAGAGAAGGCCCTGTAGCGGCGGCTTTACGCCGCCACGTGGCGAGGCCCTGTCCCGGATGATACCTGGCGAGGTAAACTCGCCGCTACTCGTTCCAGACAATGCAAGCCGCCGAAACGCACCAAAGGCCCGATGCGCTTGTAACGCACCGGGCCTTTGCGCAATGCGGCCGGTTTCTTGTCACGCCATTCCGGCGGCTTACTTCCGTCCCACCACCACGGTGTGCGGCGACGGGGCAATGGGGTGCGCGGCTATATTTGTGAAGCCGGCGTCGCGGTACATTCCTTCCAGCTCGGGGAAGGTGTAGGCGTCGCCTGAAGCGGTGCTGGCCAGCATGGTCATGCTGAACGAAGCGGACATGGGCGGCGACACGCGGTCTTCGTTGGGCACGAATTCCAGCGTTGCGGCGCGGCCGCCGGGCTTCAGCGCCGCGTGGACTTTCTTCAGCAATCCCACGTTGGTGGGCGGGTCAAAGTGGTGCAGGAAGTTGGTGAGCAGGACGGCGTCATAAGGCCCGCCGTATTCCACTTCAAAGGCGCTGCCAGGCAGTTTTGTATAGCGGTCGGCCACTCCGGCCTTCTGCGCGTTTGATTGCGCCACTTCCAGCACGGGCGCCCAGTCAACCGCCACAATCTCTGCCTGCGGGTTCTGTTTGGCCACCTCAATGCCAAACAGGCCATGGCCTGCCGCGATGTCGAGCACCCTGGCGGGGCCGTTGTGGCCATCCAGGGCAAGCGACCCGAGAGGCGCGGCCAGGGGCGCCATCATGGGCGCCATGCTGTGCGCGAATTCCACCCATACCGGGTTTTCCGGTTCCACCGTGCCTTGTCCCGGAAGCACCGTGGTGCCTTTGCGGACAATGTCCGCCAGATGCTGGTAGGGTTCGTGAAGGGCCGGATTTCCCAGAAAGCGCGCTGTTGCGGCCAGGCATGACGGCGAACGCGGATCAAGAAAAGCCGCGCTGCTGGGCGTGTGCTTGTACTGGCCATCCTGCTTGCTGAGGATGCCGATGATGGTCAGATAATCGCAAAGGATACGAATGCCCCGTTCCGATGCCGAACATTTTTTGGCCAGCGAGGCCACGTCGCCCGGCCCTTCGCCCACGGCCCGGAACAGGTCAAGCTCGATGGCCGCGCGGAGCGCAGCGCTGCGCTGATAGGCCAGCAATGTTTCAAAAACCACACCCGGGTTCGGCGCACCCGTTGGTGGATGCGGTGATGTTGACATACATTTCCTCCTCAGCCGGGCTTCTGCCTCCGGCCGCACGCGGATGCATCGTCTGCATCCGGAATCATTAAAATGGGTACCCCAGCGGCTAAGATACAATGCGGCAAACTTGAAATCAATTTATTTCAATATAGGTCGGAATGTGCGGCCCAGGGTGGCGGTGCAGGCTACCGGAATCGCGGTGACGAGGGGCTCGCTTTGATCGCTCCCGGCACCTGCGAGAGCTTCCTGATGGACCTGGCCGGGCCGTCCGGTCCATTGACAACCGCATAGGCGAAACGGACGGAGCGGGCCTGGACTCCGGTCTTGAACGTGCCCACGCTGAAGGCGATGTAAAGTTTGCGTTTTCCCTCGAGGGCGACCTGCGCCTCGGCGCACATGGGGAAATCCCGGCCTTTGTCCACTTCCGGATTTCCCGTCTGCTCGCCGCAGTCGTTCACTTCCCAGGTGATGGGTGTCTGATGTCCAACCACATCTTGCAGCCATTTGGCCAGCGTCTTGTCCGGTAGCGACGAATCCAGTCTGTGCGCGCTGGTGTTTTTTGCCGCCGCGATGGCCCTGGCGTCACGCGCCTGGGCGCCAGCCTGTAAAACGCTGACCGACAATAGAAAGGCGACGAAAAATGCCGGCACGAGCAAAACTCGTCCATTGATATTGCGGCAGACATCTGCCGGTGGCAATGCCCTCATCATAGGAAGTGGCCGTCTGCGAATAATCCTCAGAACCGGAATTGCCTGCAACCGCCGCGCCAATCCGCCATCAGAAGTGCGGCATCTCAAGTTTTTGGGGTTCTCCCTTGATGTGCGAGGTTTCGTTGGTCAGAACTTTTTCCAGCACCATGGTGGCGTCGCTGCTGACCATTTTGACCACGCCGTAGGGAGAAACTTTCGTGGAGACCCACAGGTCGACCGTCGAGCCTTTCTCCTGCGTCCGGTAGTGGTCGCATTCGAAGGTTCCGGCCGGCACGGTGATGGATTCCGTCCCGATCTTCTGGCCCACGCCTCCGGTTTTTTCGTCGCCGCCCGTCGCTGCCGGTGTGTGCTTCTTAATCATGCCCAGCATGGAGGAAGGCATTTCCATGGGAGGGCGGCCCGGAGGCTGAGAGATCAGGCGCTTGATCTCGGGCTGCGAGCCGTTCATCACCATGAGTTCCTTCATCACCATTTCACCTTTCATCTTCGGGTTGTTCATTCGAATCTCGAGCCAGTAGCCCTCGTTGCCGTCCACCTGTTCTTTTCCCACCACGGCATAGGCGAAATTCGCGGTTTCTTTTTTTCCCGTGAACTGGTACGCCGCCCCCGATCCTATCACCGGCTTGAAGGGCGTTGGGATTTCAGGCGCCTGGGGTCCATGATGCCCGAATTGGGCGGCGGCGCCGGCGGTGATACCCACCATCAAGGCGCATAAAAAGGCTGCTTTGCGGCTGAAGTTCATTCCTGTGACCTCCCGAAATAAGTTCGTCTTCGATTTTCCATTGTCCCCGGCCATCTGTCGGCCTCTGCGGCCTGTGGCGGGGTTGAAATGATGCTGCGTCATGACCCCGGCTGATTTCTCTGGTGCAGCAACCGATAACCCCAAGAGTATATCAAAATGTGTTCCGGCAGCGGTTCGAAAACGGGGTGTGGGCTCGCCTGGTCCTCGTTGAAAGCCCGAATCGGATCTCGCTGCCAACAGGACTCTAAGGTTCGCAGACGCCCGCCGGGTCGCCGGGAGAGATCCACTGCCCCTGCCCGGCCAGGCTGATTTGAAAAAGGGGTGAACAGGAACGGTCTTTACTGTTATTCTTACGGCAATTCCATGAAGAGGTATTTGCCTGCTGTGCGGGGGACAGCTCAATGGTCGATGTCATGGGTGTGGCTGTCTGCCGCCGTGCCGGCCGCCGCCCAATGGGCCGATGCATATGACGTGATAACATCACAGTTGAACCCAAGGTTATCATCAGGAGCTTGGAGGCTGGGTTGCGTTACCTGATTCTGAGTGACATCCATTCGAACCTTGAGGCGCTCGAAAAGTGTCTGGCCCTGGCCGAGGGCAAATACGACGAGGTTTTGTGTCTGGGCGACCTGGTGGGTTACGGTCCCGACCCCAATGCGGTGATCAGCCTTATCCAGCCGCTCGCCAAAGCGATTGTGCGGGGCAATCATGACAAGGCCTGCTGCGGGCTGACGGACGCCGAGGACTTCAACTACCTGGCTCGCGCCGCCACGGAGTGGACCCGCGCCCAGCTGACCCCCGAACACCTTGAGTTTCTGCGCAAGCTTCCCCCCGGGCCCGTCCGGATTGAGGGCATCGAACTGGTTCACGGTTCGCCTTTCGACGAGGATGAATACATCTTTGATTCGCTCGGCGCCGTCCAGGCTTTCCAGTCGGCGGAGGCTCCGCTGGTCTTTTTCGGGCACAGTCACCAACAGGGCGGTTTTAAGCTCACCGCGGACAAGCGGCTTCAGCCCGTTTCGATGCCCGCCACCGGGGATGATCAACCTGCCGGCGTCGCCTTCCAGGAGGACGCTCGATTTCTTCTCAACCCCGGTTCCATCGGCCAGCCCCGCGACGGCGACTCCCGCGCGGCTTTCGCCATTCTCGATCTTGACCAGGAGCGCGTGGACTTCTACCGCACACCCTACGACCTGGCGAAAACCCAGAAGAAGATGCGCGCAGCGGGACTGCCGGAACCGCTGGTCGCGCGCCTGGAAGTCGGGCGCTGAACCGCATGGGATGATGGGGGAGGGTGTAGCGCGGACCTCCGAAGTAGAGGTCCGCGGTTCTGACCTGTCGAAAACCCGCAGACCGCAATCCCGGCGGTCTGCGCTACTTACCGCCTGTCTTAATCTCCTGCAAGCTTAACGCGCACCGGCACCATCCGCGGCACCGCCTGGTTCCACATGGCGGGCACCTGGTCAAATGACAACTCGAAAGGCCGGGTTTCACCGGGCTTCAGGGGCGGAGTGTTGCCGCTGATGGGGGCGGCCGTTTTCTGCTGGATGGGCTTCCCTTCGATGTCCGAAAACGTCAGGCTGATTTCAAGATAGCGGACGGCCTTCCCGCCGTTGTTGGTCACAGTGCCGTGCACAGTGGTCACGGTGTGCTTCAGAAAGTTCTGCGCGGCTTCCGCCCGCCCGGGGGTGACCCGAATGTTCTGGAGATACGCCGCTTCTTCCGGCGTGTGAGCGGATGTTGCGCCTTGCTTGGGTGGGCCGCCGCCGCATCCTGCCAGGGCCGCGACCGCGAATGCAATCGCCGCCGCTGCCGCCAGAGCCGGCAGCGGACGGTTCACCGATGAACTGTAGCGTTGGTTTCTGCGCATACGCCTGTATTATGCCATGCTTCGGAGCTGAGGTTGAGAGGATGTGGCTAGGCGCCCGCCACCGTCAAGCCGCCCACCCGCAAGGTGGGTGAGGTTACGCTGCGCCGGAATTCCAGGTCGTTGCCGATCATTTCCACGTGGTTCAGCATCTCCTGCAGGCTGCCGCCGATGGTGACTTCGTGCACGGGATAGGCCAGCTCGCCGTTTTCAATCCACAGGCCGGCGGCGCCGCGCGAGTAGTCGCCCGTCACCACGTTCACTCCAAAGCCGATCAGCTCCGTCACGTAGAACCCGTCTTTCACCGAGCGGATGATCTCTTCCGCGGAATGCTCGCCCGGTTGGAGATAAAGATTCTTGGGGCCGACGCTGGGCGCTCCCGCCAATCCCCGCGAGGCGTTGCCGGTGGTTTTGAGGCCCAGCTTGTTGGCGGCGTAAGAGTTCAGCAGATAACTTTTCAGAACGCCGCGTTCGATCACCGTGGTGGTGGAGGCCGGAATGCCCTCGTCGTCAAACGGGCGCGAGCCGAATCCGCCCGGCCGCAGACCGTCGTCGAGCACCGTGATGTTCTCGCCCGCCACCTGCCGGCCCAGCTTGTCCGTCAGGAAGCTGGCTTTGCGGTAGATGGCGTCGCCGCGCACCGCGCCAAAGATGTGTCCCACCAGCGACGAGGCGGTTTCAGAATCAAACACCACCGGAACCTGCCGGGTTGAAATTTTACGCGCGCCCAGCCGGCGCAATGCTCGCACCGCAGCCTTTTGTCCCACGGCTTCCGGCTTCTCCAGCGCCGCCACGCTCCGCGCCACCGAATACCAGTAGTCGCGCTCCATGGGCCCGCCGGGTTCAGCCTGCGCGATGGGCGAAACCGCCACCGAGCCGTAGGAGCCGCGGTAGCTGCCCACAAATCCCGCCGAGCTGGCGTAAACCTTGGTGCCCACGTTTGATTCGTACCACGCGCCCTCGGAGTTGCGGATGCGCGGGTCGGTGGCCATCGCCGCCGCTTCCGCCCGGCGCGCCCAGTCAATGCGTTCTTCGGTGGAGAGCGCCGCAACGTCGGGGCAGTGGAGTTCGAGGTCGCCATCGTAGCGGCCCAGCAGCGCGGGGTCGGGCAGGCTGCTGGCCGGATCCTCGGAAGTTTCGCGCGCCATTTCCAGCGTCCGCTCCACCAGCGTTTTGAGCGACGCAGGCGAGAAGTCGCTGGAATAGGCGGAGGCGCTCTGCGTGCCGATAAAGACGCGCAGCCCCAGTCCCTTGGAAGACGCTTCCTTCAGCTTTTCGATCTTGCCCAGCCGCAGCACCGTGGAAAATTCTTCGCCTTCCAGCGCCACCACGTCGGCGGTGCTGGCTCCGGCGGCGGTGGCCTGGTCCACCAGGTCTTTCGCAATTTGTTCGAGGTCTAGTTCTGCCATAAAGTTCCCAAATTTTTCCCGGGTTTGGATCCTTTACCCGGCGCCCGGCTTGGGTGCGACGGAAGCAAAGGCCTTTCACGCAAAGGCGCAAAGACGCAAAGGGCAAAAAAGAAAATGAGGCTGGTAATGCGTTGCGTAACTTTGCGCCCTGGCGTCTTTGCGCGAGGCAGCTTTTTCCAAGACGTCCGCCTTTGCGACTTTGCGCCTTGGCGTGGGATTGCTTTTGACTGCCCTTGCTACGTAAACGACTGCATCCCGCGCGAGGCGGTTCCGCCCACCGTCAGCCGGCTGATCTTGATGGTGGGGATGCCCACGCCCACCGGAACGCTCTGGCCGTCTTTGCCGCAGGTGCCGATGCCCGGATCGAGCTGCAAATCGTTGCCCACGGCGGTGACGTTGGTCAGCACGGTGGGCCCGTCGCCGATCAGCGTGGCGCCCCGCACCGGCGCGGTGATTTTGCCGCCTTCGATCAGGTAGGCCTCGGAAGCCGAAAAAACAAACTTGCCGCTGGTGATGTCCACCTGCCCGCCGCCAAAATGCGAGGCGTAGAGGCCGCGATCGACACTGCGCACAATTTCCTCCGGATCGTCCTGCCCGGCCAGCATATAAGTGTTGGTCATGCGCGGCATGGGAATGTGCTCGTAACTTTCACGGCGGCCGCTGCCCGTGCGGGTGGTTTTCATCTGGTCGGCGCTGATCTTGTCCTGCAGGTATCCCACCAGCGTGCCGTTTTCAATCAGCACGTTCTTGCGGGTGGGTTCGCCTTCGTCGTCCACGTTCAGCGACCCGCGCCGCGATGGAATGGTTCCGTCGTCCACCACCGTGCACAGGTCGGAAGCCACTTTCTTTCCCATCCTGCCCGAAAAGGCCGAAATACCCTTGCGATTGAAGTCGGCCTCGAGGCCGTGTCCCACGGCTTCATGCAGCAGAATGCCCGGCCAGCCCGGCCCCAGCACCACCTGCATCTCGCCCGCCGGCGCTTCCCGCGCGTCAAGCTGCACAATGGCCTGGCGCGAGGCCTCCTGGGCAAACTTTTCGGGACTGTGATCGCCGGCAAAAAATTCCAGGCCCACGCGCCCGCCGCCGCCGTAGCTGCCGGAGCGCAGCTTGTCGCCTTCCTGGGCAATCACGTAAATGCCCATGCGCACCAGCGGCTGGAAGTCGGTCACAATGCGGCCGTCGGAGCCCGCCAGCAGCACGTGGCGGCTCTGGTCGGCGTAGTTCACCCGCACCTGCGCGATTCTCGGATCGTAAGCCCGTGCGGCCACATCAGCGCGCCGCACCAGCCCCAGCCGGTCGCTGAGAGTGCGGTCCGTGGCGGCCGCCAGCACGGGATAAAGATCGCTGGATGGCTGCACGCTTGATAGCCCCACGGTTGAAACGTTGGCCGGTCCGCTGGCAATGCGTGCCGCGGTGCGGGCCGCCTTCAGAATTTTTTCGGGCGCCAGGTCGTCCGTGTAGGCGTAGCCGGTCTGCTCTCCGGCCAGGACGCGCACGCCGCAGCCCACCGAGATGCCCTCCATCGCCGACTTCACCAGCGACTCATCCACCTGCAGGGAAGTGGAGGTGGTGTGCTCGAAATAGAGGTCCGCGTAGTCGCCGCCGTCGGAAAGCGCTTCCGCCAGGTAGCGTTCCAGGCCGGCCTGGTCGAGTCCGTAACGGTCGAAGAAAAATCGGTCATTCGCTGCCATAAATTCTGCCTGTCGAGTGGAACTTTAACGTCGAGGCGTGTTTCACTGTGGGCCAACCGCCTGAATCTTCAAGCTAACACAGCGGTAGGGGGGTGTCAATTTGGGCGGCAGTTGGGTAAGGCCGCCGCTAACCTGGGTCGTACATTTTTGCGGCAACCGTTAGGCCCTGGGAGTCATCTATAGAACTTAAGGCGGCGCGTGTGGGGCCGGCCGTGAGTAGATTTTACGGTGACGGCTGCGCCCAAGCTGCACGGCGCGTGTGGGGCCGAGGGCAGGGAGCCGCCGGTGCGAGGCTGGTAAGTTTTTGTAATCAAAGGTGCAAAAGCATCCGATTGTGATTAGTGGTACAATCGGCAGGCAATTTGCTGGAAGGATAGTGAAGGTTGTTTGAAAAAACATTTCATCGAGGTGAAGGAATCATGGGGCTGAAAGGGATTTCTCGTGTCTGCCTGAAGGGCGCGCTGGTGGCGCTGGCTGTGATGATGTTCGCGTGGTCTGTTCCCATGGCCCGGGCGGGAGCCATCCGCAGCGCCGGAAAGATGATCGCCAAGGGAACGGCGGTTGCGGCGGCCGCAACCGTTTCGGGCGGCCAGGCTGCCGTCAATACGATCCAGACGGACGCCGTGCCGGCCACGGAGAACGCGGGAAATTCCGTCAAGCGCGCCCTGGTGCATGCTGGCCACGCCACCACCAACGGGGCCAAGGATGGCGGCGCCTTTGTCTACTACGGCGCCAAGCGAACCCCCCACACGGTGGCCCACGGCGCCAGTTCGCTGTGGCGGGCTATCTGGTAATCGAATTTATCCCATGTAAGCAGTGTTCCTCCTTAGAGTCTGGGGCGCCCCTCAAAGGCGCCCCGTTTTTTTTGCCTTGAACACTCCGCTTTCCTGCCGCAGGGTTAGTATTTCCATGTTGCAGCCCGCCGCGCCTGCCACCCGCCCCTGAGCGATCGTCTCCAGAACAACCGCCGGCCTCAACACCGGAGATCCTTGCTGCCCGCGCCACCTGGGAAACGCCCTTCCCGGAATAGGGGCATTTCGTGGCGGCGCGATCCCGGGAAGGGCACTCGAATCGCTTGCAGGGGGCAGAGGAAGCGTTTACCATTGACCGGCAACCCGTGTCCGGGCGGCTTGTCTCGCTTCAGGGGCCCGCGCCAAAACGGGCGGAGCATAAGTTTGAGACGTTGGGCGCGGCTTGAGCTGGTTCCCGGAAATCGGCGCGACGAGTGCGCTGTCCTTCCTGCAAATGTGGCCGGAGGCGGATGAGAATCTGGAGGCGCGAGACCCCAGGGCTACGCATGCCCGGTCCGCGTTTCGATAGAGAGGAGCGGTTACGTGAGAAAGCCAACCTGGCCCGCCCTGCTGCTGGGCCTGATTCCGTTTGTGGGAATGTGCTTTACGGTTCCGCTCTGGGACCGCATCCATCCGTTCGTGGCGGGCCTGCCGTTCAACCTCTTCTGGTTAATGCTGTGGATCCTGCTGACTCCAATATGTCTTTGGGGCGCCTACCGGTTTGAGAAGCGGGCCGACACGGAGCAGCCCAACGGGCGCAGGAGTGGGGCGCGATGAGTCCCACAGCAACCGCGCTCCTGATCATTCTTGCCATCGTGGGGGTTGGCTCGTTCATTGGCTTCCGGGCCGGCGCGAGCCGGAGGATGGACCTCGAGCAATGGACGGTTGCCGACCGGGGTTTTGGCGTGGTGCTGGTCTGGCTGCTGATGGCGGGAGAGGTCTATACGACCTTTTCATTCCTCGGCGCCAGCGGCTGGGCTTACTCGCGCGGCGGTCCAACCCTTTATATTCTCGCCTACCTCACACTGGCGTATGTGGTGTCATTCTATATTCTTCCTCAACTCTGGGAGACCGCCCGCGCGCAAGGATTGCAGACGCAATCGGACTTCTTTGAGAAGCGCTACGGGAGTAAGGTGCTCGCCGCGCTGGTTGCCGCCGTGGGAGTGGTGTTCATCGTGCCTTATCTGCAATTGCAGCTCAAGGGCATGGGGATCATTGTGGAAGTGGCAAGCTTCGGTAAAATCCATCACACGGCGGCCATGATGATTGGAGGCGCGCTGGTGGCCGGCTTTGTGTTCACCAGCGGCGTTCGAGCCGTGGCGCTGGTGAGCGTGCTGAAAGATATTCTGCTGCTCGGCGCCGCGCTGGTGATCGGCCTGGCCATTCCCTATCACTGGTTCGGCGGATTCGGCCCCATGTTTAAGGCGATTGCCCGCATCCATCCCGGGCATTTGACGATGCCGGGTACGACACCGCACATGGGACATGCCTGGTTCATTTCCACCGTCCTGCTGACTTCATTGGGAGTCTATATGTGGCCGCACAATTTCGGCGCCAGCTTCACTGCCAAAAGCTCCGATACCTTGCGGCGAAATGCGGTGGTGATGCCGCTCTACACGCTGCTGCTGCCTCTGATCTTCTTCGCTGGTTTTGCCGCCCTGCTGGTGGTTCCCGGGCTGAAGGATGGCGATCTCTCCCTGTTGACCGTGGTTCAGAAAACGTTTCCGCCCTGGTTCCTGGGGGTGGTGGGCGGCGCCGGCGCGCTGACGGCCATGGTGCCTTCCGCCATTCTGATTCTCACAGCGTCCACGCTGTTCGCGAAGAATTTCTTCCGGCCGATCTTTGCGCCATCGATGAGCGATGACAGCGTCGTGAAGCTGGCCAAAGTGGCGTCGGTGGTGATGATGGCGGTCGCGCTGCTTTTCGCTCTCTCGGGCGCCCGCACCATTGTGGCGCTGCTGCTGCTGGGTTACGCCGGAGTGACGCAGTTCTTTCCCGGCGTTGTTCTGGGGCTGTACTGGAGCCGCGCCAGCCGGGCCGGAGTTTTCTCCGGGCTGGTTTTGGGAATTGCAACGGTCACATTCCTCACCCTGAGCGGGCGGGATCCCATCATGGGATTGAACGCAGGGTTTGTGGCCCTCGTGCTCAACTTTATTGTGGTGATCACCGTCAGTCTCATGGCCGGGCCTGAGAGGCAGGGGCGGGAATTGGCAGGAGCCCAGGCTGGCGAATACAAGCAGTCCTAAACGGCGGAGCCGCTGCCAGCCGCGGTTTTGAACATCGCCACCACCGCGGGCTTTGTCACTTTTCCCATCGCATTGCGCGGCAGCGCCTCCAGCACCAGCAGCCGGGAAGGCACTTTGTACGGCGCAAGAAAATCTTTGGCCCAGGAACGAAGCGACGCCAGATCGATTGCTCCGCCGGCCTTCAGCACCAGGGCTGCCGCCACGCGCTCGCCCCACTCGGCGTCGGGAACTCCGACCACAGCGCATTCGGCGATGGCGGGATGCGCTCGCAGCGCTTCCTCAATCTCCAGCGCCGACACCTTGTGTCCTCCTGTCTTGAGAATCTCAAGGCTGGTGCGCCCCAGAATGCGATAAACCCCATTTTCGACAACCGCCGTATCGCCCGTGCAAAACCATCCGTCGCGGAAGGCGTCGCGCGTTGCCTCGGGCTTGCCCCAGTATTCCGCAAACACGCCCGGGCCGCGCACTTCGATCCCGCCCGGCGTTCCGGGGGCAACCGGCTGGCCCTGCTCGTCCACAAGCCGCAGCTCGACGCCCGGCAGCGGAGCGCCGACGCAGCCCGGCCGGCGCCGGCCGTGCAGGGGATTCGACAGGGCCATGCCAATCTCCGTCATGCCGTAGCGCTCCAGCAGGGTGTGTCCGCTGATTTCCTTCCAGCGTTCGAGGGTGCCAACCGGCAGCGCGGCCGAGCCCGACACCATCAGACGCAACTTGCCGCAGGCCTGGCTGAGGGCGGCCCGGCGCTCCGGTCGAGCCGCCTCCCACGCCGCGATGAGCTTCACATAGATGGTCGGCACCGCCATGAAAAGCGTCACCGTGCCGCTGTGAATGCGCTCCCAAACGGCGTTGGCGTCGAAGCGCGGCAGCATCTCGCAGGCTGCGCCCGACCACAGCGCGCAGGAAACAACGTTGATGATTCCGTGCACGTGGTGCAGCGGCAGGCAGAGAAGAATCCGATCGTCCGCCCGCCACTCCCAGGCTTCCACCAAAGTATCGATTTGCGCTGCGATGGTGGCATGGGTGGTCACCACGCCCTTGGGCCGGCTCGTGGTGCCGCTGGTGTAGAGAATCATGGCGCGCCGCTCGCTCGAGACGCCGGGCAGTTCTGCCGGCGGGCAGTCGAAAAGCCGGCCACACGGCAAGGCGCGGATGCTGCGCGCTGCGGCCAGCGGGGCCAGCCGGGATTCCGCTTCGGCATCGAACAACAAGGCCGCGGCCCCGGTGTCGCCGAGAATGTAATCGAGCTCGGGCTTCGCCGAATCCGCAGGTAGCGGCACGGCAATTCCGCCGGCCCGCCAGATTCCCCACGCGACCGCGACCCAGCGGAATCCCGGCGTCACAAAGAAAGCCACGCGCTCTTCACGAAGGTCCTGGCGCCCGGCCAGCAGCGCCGCCGCCACACGCGACGAAGCGTCCAGCAGTTCGTTGTAGGTGTAGGAGCCCTGCGCATCCACAACAGCCGTGCGGCTGCCATGCCGGAGGGCGCGGGCCATGAGCGGAAGACGATTCGTGGGGTCGATCACGTGGACACTTTACGTCGACTCTTGCCGGATGTCCACTTGCGGGCGGGTGGCGTGGAAATTGATTTCTAATATCTGCGTCCAGCGAAGTAGAGCGGGGTTAGAATGGCGGGGTGCGGCGGCTTCATGGGCGGCAGGGGGCGACGCAGACGTCGATTTTTGATGGCTGCGTTTGAAGTTGGCGGCGAAGACCGCTGGGATTGCTGGCTGCGCGCCTGTCGGC
>CAVSWQ010000027.1:0-26555 GCA_963731705.1 uncultured Acidobacteriota bacterium | reverse complement strand
GTTGGAGTTTAATGAAAATCAGGCGGTCATGTCAAGCAATTTTTCGGAAAATATTTGCTCTGTAAGTACATCATTTATAAATACTTACAACCACAATAGTTTCGCCGAAAACCCTGAAAAATTTCCTGAAGCCAATCCCGGAAACGCCGTCTGAAGACTTAAGTCCCGTTCCTGGTTAGGGTTACTGTTATTTCAAGTTCAGTCGGATAATGGAGTCTTCGTATCCGCGGGCCCAATCCGAATGCGGGAACCATCGGACCGCAATCCGGCGGGTGGCAAAAAGCAGGAACCCGGCCAGCACAGCCATGCCCGCCAGAAAAAGCACCAGGATGATGTTCCCCATCAGAAGGTGGACCATTTGCACCGTCACCGGCTTGCCCGGGGGAGGCTGGTCCCAGCTGATCTGTTGCTCAATTTTCAGACGGCCCATCAGTCGTGTTGCAACTTCTTTAGTTTGTGCGTCCTGGACCAGAAGTACGTGGCTTCTTTTCAGCCTTCCGTAGATTGCTTCTGCTCCGCTCTTGTGGTTGACACCCAGACTGTTTTCAAAGTCGGCGAATCGTTCGCGCGCAATAGCGCTGGTGGGATAACTGATAAAGATCAGAGTCACGGGCTTGCCGTTCAGGCGGTATGCCGCCGCCTGGAGCTCGGCCCCCATCTGGAAGCCCACCAGGTTTGCGGGCAGGGATGGAACCGCCTGTTGCATGGCCACAGGTCCCAGAATGTATTTATGCGAGCCTGGAATCATTCCTTTCGAGGGCAGGGATGGCGGCAGCAGGGCCACGGCGTTCGCTGAGGGGGCCGCTCCGGCAATCGCAACCAGAGCAGAGCGGAAATCATCTTCTGACATTTTGGCGGGCCGCATGGCGCGGACAAAGAACGGACCGCGCGCCATCAGTGCCTGCTCGGGTCCGATGGCGGCGAGCTTCATTCCCTTTTCTGATGGCATCGATGAGTTCTGGTAGAAGGTCAGCAATCCGTATGCAGAAGAGGGATCAGGCGCTTTTTCAACCACGGTTTCGAGGGTTTGATGACCTTTGCCGTAGGTCCGGATCTCCACCTTTGTCACGCCGTATTCGCCATCGACGGGCGGCTGCACTCCCCACTGGCGCACGTCGTTCAAGCTGACGTTTCGGCTCTTTTGCACCTGCCATTCGGGCAGGGACGCCAGGTTTACAATCCTAGTGTGTTGGGCGCCGGCTGGAACGGTACTCAAGGCCAGAATGGCCCAGAACGTCATGTTGAGGCGGGTCATGGACTTCATCAACCCCTAGCATAGCAGAAATTGGCTGTGGCGGTATGAGCGCCGTCGCGGCGGCAGGGTTTGAGTTTTGCCGCGCCGGATTCATCCCGCCGCGTGGAAGGAGACTGCGAGTTGATCCTTCCCTTGGGCGCCGTCAAGCGGCCTTGGCAGGAGTCAGGAAGCGGGCGGAACGCGGTAGCTTGCCGGCCGGGCGGGCCGAACGGGCGGGCGCATTACTGGGTCCGCTGGGCCACGCGGACGCTCCCCAGGTTGTTGATGTAGTTTTCGACGCCGTTGAAAAGCGCCTTGGCAATCTGCTCACGATAAGCAGGGCTCCTGAGGAGATGCTCGGAATGGGGATTCGAAAGAAAGGAAATTTCCGTCAGGATGGAGGGCATGTTGGCGCCGATCAGAACCACAAACGGGGCCTTTCGCACGCCGCGGTTGTGGATGCCGCGCGAGGCCCTGGAGATGCGCTTGTAGAGCACCGTTTGGATGTCGCGGGCAAGTTCCTGCGACTCTTCAATCTTGTTGTTGAGGGCGATTTTCTTGATCAGGTTTTGCAACTGGTGGACGGATTCCTGTGACGTTGCGTTTTCACGGGCGGCCAGACGCAGAGCTTCAGGGTCGCTGGTAAAGTTCAGGAAGTAGGTTTCAATCCCTCTCACGCGATGGTCGCGGCTGGCATTGGCATGAATGGAGATAAACAGGTCCGCACCGTCTTCATTGGCGATGGCGGTCCTTTCTTCCAGCGGAATAAACTTGTCCGTGCTGCGCGTCATAAACACTTCGCTGTTGGTTTGTGTCTCAATCAGTTTGCGCAGCCGGAGTCCGATATCGAGCACGATGTTCTTTTCTTCCAGGCCCGAGGGACCGATAGTTCCCGTATCAAAACCTCCATGGCCCGGGTCAATCACGATGCGCGCGACCTTCAAGCCCAGGGCCCGCGTGAGTGTTTGAGAGCCGTTTTCCGTGGGAGAAGCCGGTTTGGCGGAAAACGGAAACGGCTTATGGCTCGTTTCCGCGGAAGCGGCTTCCACTTTCTGTTTCGCAGAGTGCGAGACCGGCCGGGAAGATGCAGCTTCCGTCTTCTTCACTGCTTCGCGGTCAGGAGGGTTGGAGGCGGTCTGGGCCTTCGGTTTCGCAGGTTCCTCAATGTGCGGGCTGGAGGCCACCGCCACCTTCGGTTTTGCCGGCGGCTGGACGGAATGATCTGAGGTCGCCTGGGTCTGCTTTTTCGCGGCCTCTCCGGCAGCGTGGTTTGACTCGGCCTCGGCCCTCGCCTTGGCGGCCTGCTGGTCGGGGAATTCGATGGGACCCGTGGTCTTTTGTCTGGCGGCCGCTTCAACGCGCCTGGAGGCTTCAACTTCCGTTTTCGACGGCGCGACCGGCGCCCGCTTCACAACAGGAGGTTTCTCTTCTACTGCGGCCTGCTGGTCGGGGAATTCGATGGGACCCGTGGTCTTTTGTCTGGCGGCCGCTTCAACGCGCCTGGAGACTTCAACTTTCGTTTTCGACGGCGCGACCGGCGTCGGCTTCACAACCGGGGGTTTCTCTTCTGCTGCGGCCTGCTCGGTGCGGCCGGTTCTTGTGGCGGCAGCGACAGCGGACTTTGCGTGTTCCGGGCCGTCCGTTGCCGGTTCGGTTGACGATCCGTGAACATCGATAATCAAACGGAAGGGATTCGGCAGCGCGAAGGCGGAATAGTCGCTGATGTCTTTGACGTCCAGCACAATGCGGGTGACGTTGGGTTTGAACTGGCCCACGCGGATGTCGTGCAGATAAGCTCCGTTGACGGAAACACTCTCCTTCAGCAGCGCGCGGTTCAGGCGGGTGTTTGGAAGGTCAAAGACAATCCGGTCCGGGTGAGACAAACGAAGCGTATTGTATTGGAACGGTCCCCGCGCCCCGATCACCACGCGGGTGTAACTTGGCCCCACCCACTTGTGGATCTCCGTCACTTCCACGGGGCCGCCGGCTGCACGGGCCCCGGGCTCGCCGGCGCCTGCAGCGTTGCCGGCCTTTGCAGATTCCTGCGCTTTCCGCGCCGCCTGCATGTCGGCAATTTCCTTCAGCTTCTTCCGCGCCTCGCCCGATTGCGTGGAACCGGGATGCTTCTCAAGCAGAGCCCGGTAGGCCTCCTCTGCCTGTTCAGGATCGCTGAGGCCCTCAAGGTAGGCATTCCCGATGGCAAGGGCGGATTCGCGCGCCATGCTGGTGACCGGGTATTGCGACACGACGTATTGGTAATGCTCGATGGCGGACTTGAAGTATACGGAGCTGTGAAATAATCGGCCCATTTCCACGTAGAGATCGCCCATGGTCTCCGCCGCTATCGGAGCTTTAACGTAAGCAAAGTCGTAATAATAGACGTACCGGTACTCACGGATGACTCGCGCGTATTCCGCCCGGGTGCGATGCCCGGCGGGTTTGGCCTCCAGCTTCTGCTGCAGGTCCACGGCACGCAACCACGCCTTACGGGCAAGTTCCGGATGGCGCAAGGTAGCAAAGCAGGGCGCAGACATCAGGACAATCCAGATTCCTGCCAGCACCGCCAGCCTGAATCCCATCCGTCCCGCCAATATTCTTTGTAGGCCTTTTGCTTTAGCTTCCGTTGTTTCCCCCTGGATGGTCGTATTCACCGTGCCGGCCAGCCGGGCGGCGCTAACCGTCCGTCTACTCCGCATTGGTGAAATGGATGACCCCTTGCGAATCCACGTAGCGGACAATCGGCACAATCCGAGCGGCGGCAGGCGCTGCTGTAGCGGCGGAGCCGACATCATTCGAATGGTAAAGATGCGTGATGGCCCGCACGTAGTGCTCAGTTTCAGGAATGGCCGGGACGCCACCGGAGCGGATCACTCGTTGCTCTCCGGCGTTGTACGCGGCCAGCGAGAGCGGCAGATTGCCCCCGAAAAGGTGCAGCAGATACTTCAGGTAACTGACGCCCCCCTGAATGTTCTGCCCGGGATCAAAAGGATTCTGCACGCCAAAGCGATGGGCCGTGGCTGGAATCAGCTGCATCAGCCCCATGGCGCCTTTGGAAGAAACGGCTGAAGGATCATAATTGGATTCAACACGGATCATGGCGTGGACCAGTTTCGGGTCCACCTGATAATGGCTGGAAACACGGTCGATAATGGAGTCAATCCTGGAAGGGCTGGTGGCGACGGGTTCTGCCTGGATAGAATCGGACTGCGGCTTTGCGGGGCTGTCGTTGATGTATACGTTCCCACCGCTCTGGCCCGGGACAGTGGCTATTTGTCCTGCCCGCAGGCGGGACGGACCCGGCAGGAGACCTGCGAAGAGAAAACCGCAGGCTACAACGACGGCAGGCACTTTGGACTTTAACCAGATACGCATAGAGATCCAGCCTCCACTCTGACGTGGAGGAGCGGAACTCATCCCCCCGCTGCCCCAGCTCAACCAGCCGGGATTCAAAACACTCTTCATCTTGCGGGAACGGCCTGGCACTCCACCCGTCACCTGCAACCATGACGGTGGAACCGTCCAAAACGATTGAATTATAACGTGTTTTTGCTATGTCAACAAGAAAAAATCACAAACATTATGAATTCTGAATGATGCATGATGAACCCGAAAGCCATGAGTCAGGACTCAGTTTCAGCCATCAGAACCAGAAAATAAGTGTGATTCGCAACTCGTCATTCGTAATGGCTTGCTCGCTCCTGGTCCGTTCAAATCCACTCATCAATCAGAACTTGGAACCATTAAAGCATCTTTTCCACGATTCCTGGCACGGCGCTGACGCATTCATTGAGCTTCCCGGGATTCTTGCCGCCGGCTTCGGCCAGCCTCGGCCGCATTAAAGTGGCAACCTAGCGGTCAGCGCCCTTACGCCGCCAGTTTGTAAGGTCGCGGGCTCCGTGGATGAAACCGAGTATGCAAACGGTATCCGTTGTCACCGTATAGACCAGGCGATAGCTGCGGACCAGCAACTCTCTAAATTCCGGTTGTCCAAGCTCCGGCATGATCCGGCCTCGCTCCGAAAATTGCACCAAGCTTCGAGCCGCCTCACGGATCTCGCGCACAAAGGCCGCTGCGTACCTTGGTGAATCTTTGGCGATGTAATCCGCCGCTGTTTCAAGGTCGTTCCATGCAGCCTCCGTCCAGATTACTTTCCTGTCCATTTCAGCATCCTGCGCTCGACTTCCTCCTGGCTCAATACGCGTCCTTCCTCGGCATCCTTTAATCCGCGCTCAATCTTTTCCCGCACATAAATGTGATACTGGATGTCCTCAAAGGAAGAATCATCCGGAATCTGGTCAAGAAGTTTCCTCACTTCTTCTTTTGCTGTGGCCATACAAAAAGCCTCCTAAAGCATTTTTTCCACGATTCCTGGCACGGCGCTGACGCATTCATTGAGCCTTTCGGGATTCTTGCCGCCGGCTTCGGCCAGGTCTTTGCGGCCGCCGCCCGAGCCTTCCATCAGCGTTGCCGCCTCGCGCACAATCTTTCCGGCGTCGAGCCTGCCGGCCAGGTCTTTGGTGACTGCTACGATCAGCGCCGCTTTGCCGTCTGCAACGGCTCCCAGCGCAATCACCCCGGAACCCAGCCTGGCGCGCAACTGGTCCACCATCTGCCTCATGGCGGGGCGCGAAACGCCTTCCACCCGGGCAGAGAGCACCCGCACGCCCTTGATGTCGCGGGCCTGGTCCAGCAGGTCGCCGGCCTGCGCCGCCGCGCGCTTCATCTGCTGCGCGTCGAGTTCCTTGCGCAGTTTCTTTTCAGTCTCGGCCAGCTTTTGCGCTGCTTCCAGAACCTCGCCGGGTTTGGCGCGCAGCGTTTCGCCCACCATCTCCAGCGTCTCATCGGCCTTGCGCAGGTGTTCCAGCACGCCCAGCCCGGTGATGGCCTCAATGCGCCGGGTTCCCGCCGCCACGCTGCCCTCGCTCACAATTTTAAAAAGACCGATATCGCCGGTGCGGCTGACGTGCGTACCGCCGCACAGCTCCCGCGAAAAGCTGCCGTCGTCCACGGAAAGCACCCGCACCCGGTCGCCGTACTTTTCGCCGAACAGTGCCATGGCGCCGGTGGCGACCGCCTGGTCAATGTCCATCAAATCGGTGCGGACTTCTTCATTCTTCAGGACGTGCTGGTTGACGAGGTCTTCGATGTCCAGCAGGTCCTGCTCGCCGAGTTCGGCGTAGTGCGAAAAGTCAAAGCGCAGCCGGTCGGGCGCCACCAATGATCCTGCCTGCTTCACGTGCGTTCCCAGGGTGGTTCGCAGCGCCGCGTGCAGCAGGTGCGTCGCCGTATGGTTGCGCCGGATGGCGTCACGGCGTTCGGCATCAACCACGGCCGTCACCTCGTCGCCGGCGCGAATCACGTCCCGGGCCACCACTTGATGCGCGGTCAGCCCTGTTACCGGACGGAAGGTGCCCGTGACCTGCGCGACTTCATGGTCGCTGTCAGGAGCGAAGAACCTCCCGGTATCGCCCACCTGGCCGCCCGCCTCGGCGTAGAACGGCGTGTGGTCGAGGACGATTTCCACTTGCTCGCCCGGCTTCACGTCATTCACGATTTCGCCCTTCCGGACCAGCGCCACCACCTGGCACTTTTCCGAGCGCACCTGCTGGTAGCCGTCAAACGTGCTCTCTTGCTCTTTGACAACCTCCAGGTAAACCGGCGCCGCCGTCTTCTTTTCCGCGCCCTTCCACGAAGCCCGTGCCCGCTCGCGCTGCTTCTCCATCTCGGCTTCGTAGCCGGTGCGGTCGGCTTCCGCCTCGATATCTCTAAGCACGTCTGCAACAAAGTCCGGTCGCAAGCCGTAAGTGTCATGAGCCTTGAACAGACTCTTGCCGTCAAGCCTGGCAAGTCTTCCAGCTTGAGCCTTGGCTTCCGCATACGCCCGAAAGTCCCCTCTTCGGTACTTCGATTTGTATTCCCCGAGTGACATGCTTTCGCCCGTGAATGTGGTTACCGGAGCTTTGTCCAACTCTTCCATGCCGACCCTTGTTGTCCGTGCGTACTGCTCCTCTTCGAGCTTGATGGCCTTTGCGACGTGGTGCGCGGTTTCGGCGAGTTCGGGGTACGAGTCTTTCATCATGTCGACCACATGGCTCGACATCTTATAAAGGAACGGCTCATTCATGCCGAGCGTCTGGCCGTGGTAGAGCGCGCGCCGCATGATCAGGCGCAGCACGTAGCCGCGACCTTCGTTCGAGGGCAGCACGCCGTCGGAAATCAGAAACGTCGAAGCCCGGGCGTGGTCGGCGATGATGCGCAGCGATACGTCGGCTGTCGTGGTTCGCGCCGTATTCGATGTTGGCCAGCGCTGCCGCTTCATCGATCAGCGGTCGGAACAGGTCGGTGTCGAAATTCGAGAGCTTGCCCTGCAGCACGGCGGCCAGGCGCTCGAGCCCCGCGCCGGTGTCGATGGAAGGGCGGGGAAGCGGCGTCATCCGGCCCTGTTCGTCGCGGTCGAACTGCATGAAGACCAGGTTCCAGATTTCGACGTAGCGGCCGCAATCGTCCGGGCAGGGAAACCTGCAATCCTTGTGGCCCAGGTCGCTGGCCTCGGGCCCCATGTCGTAATGGATCTCGCTGCAGGGGCCGCAGGGGCCCGTCTCGCCCATCTGCCAGAAGTTGTCCTTTTCGTCAAAGCGGAAGATGCGTTCGCGGGGAACGATTTTCGCCCACAGGTCTTCAGCCTCATCGTCCTCGCGGAAGACCGTGACGTAAAGCTTTTCCTTCGGGATCGCAAAGTCCTTGGTCACCAGTTCCCACGCCCAGGGAATCACCTCGGCCTTGAAATAGTCTCCAAAGCTGAAGTTGCCCAGCATCTCGAAGAAGGTGTGGTGCCGCCGCGTGCGGCCCACCTGTTCCAGGTCATTGTGCTTGCCGCCCGCGCGCACGCACTTCTGCGAGCTGCAGGCGCGGGAATAGTCTCGCTTCTCGCTCCCCAGGAAGACGTCCTTGAACTGGTTCATCCCGGCGTTGGTGAACAGCAGCGTGGGATCGTTGGCCGGCACCAGCGACGCCGAGCGCACCACACGGTGCTTCCGGGTCTCAAAGAATTTCAAAAAGTTCGCTCTTATATCATTCGAGGTCATAATCACAATGTTAAGTTCTGGGTTCAGAGTTCTGGGTTCTGAGTTTTTTGAACACCCGCTCGGGGTTTTCGGCCATTCTTCGTACTCAGAATGATCGAACCTAGAACGCGAATCAAAATTTCCGTTTCCTTCACAAGCGGGTCGAGCTTTGTCTTGGTGATAATTTGCGATTCGCCCAGCAGGCGAAGCCAGTACAGGGTTTCGCGGGCTTCTTTCTGCGCAATGCCGAGTTTATGCGTGAAGTCCGCGCGGCTTTCGGCGGATTGCGCCTCTTCCACGTTAGCGCCGACTGAGCAGGCTGAACGAAGGAATTGCTTGCCAATTACCCAACCTGCCCCATCTTTCTGTTTTTGCAAGTGCTGGAAAAGCTTAACCGCGCGAAGGGAAAATGCGAACGCGCGCTCGCGAATCTTGACCGACGGCTCATTTCTTGCTGCCTCGTGTCCTGACTTGCTGGTCTCACTTCGTTCCAATACTACCTCTATAATTGCACTCAGAACTTAGAACTCAGAACTCATAACCTTAAAATCTAGCGATCAATTCTTTTCGTCCTCAACTTCCGCATCATGAAGGACGACGCCGTCTGCAACTGGCGTGAGTTCTGGGCGTGCCCGCACCGTTTTCATAATATCATCAGCGCGGAAGCCGCGGCGGATGAGGCTCTGGCAGAGGGAGGCGAGTCTGGCGCGGGTGAGGGGTTTGCGGAGGGTGCGGATTTTCTTGTCCACGGTGCGTTCCAGCAGTTCGCGTTCGTCGACTGTGGCGAAAGCGTTTTCCACCGCCCTGTCGATCACATTGTAATCCACCAGCTTGTTTTTCAGTTCACGGCGAATGCGGTGCCGGCCATAGTTGCGCACCCGGGCGAGCGACGAGGCGTAGGACTCGGCAAACTTTGCATCGTCCAGGTACCGGATCTCGCGCAGCCGCGCCAGGACGCCGGGAATGTCGGTGGAATCGGGGAACTTTTTTTCCAGGGCGCGGCGAAGTTCCGCCACCGAATAGGGCCGCCGGGAAAGCATGGCCACGGCCGTTTCAAAGGGGGTTCTTTGTGGGGCTTCCTTGCGTCGCAAAGCGATCCACCTGGCTTGCTTTTTCCATTTCGTCTCGCGCAACGTCCGTCGTGGAGCGAATTCCCTGCAGGCGCAGCTTGAATTCGTCGGGGTTGGACGCGTACAGCAGCGCTTCCTCAAGCGCGATCAGTCCCTTAGTGTACAGATCGTAGATGGACTGGTCAAAGGTCTGCATGCCGTACTGCGAGACGCCTGAAGCAATAGCTTCGCGAATCAGGCGGGTCTTTTCAGGATTGATAATGCAATCGCGGATGTATTCCGTGGCGACCATGATTTCGGCGGCGGGGACGCGCCCAATGCCGTCGGACTTGCGAACCAGCCGCTGGGAAATGATGGCCCTCAGGGTGCTGGCCAGCAGCAGCCGGATCTGCTTCTGTTCGGGCGGTGGAAAGACGGTGATGATGCGCTGGATGGTTTCCGTGGCGTCCAGCGTGTGGAGGGTGGAGAGAACCAGGTGGCCGGTTTCCGCGGCCAGCAGGGCGGTGTGGATGGTTTCGAGGTCCCTCATTTCGCCCACCAGGATGACATCGGGGTCCTGGCGCAGGGCGGCCCGCAGCGCGATGCCAAAGCCGGAAGTATCCACTTCCACCTCGCGCTGGTTCACAAACCCCTTTTTGTCGCGGTGCAGGAATTCGATGGGGTCCTCGATGGTGATGATGTGGTCGGTGCGCGTGGAATTGATGCGGTCCACCATGGCGGCCAGCGTGGTGGTCTTGCCGCTTCCCGTGGTGCCCGTCACCAGAATCAGTCCGCGGCTTTCCTGGCAGATTCTCTCCAGCACCCGGGGCAGGGCAAGTTCCTCCAGGGTGCGGATCTTGGTGGGAATCACGCGCAGCACCATACCCACGCTGCCGCGCTGCTGGAACAGGTTCACGCGGAAGCGTCCCAGCCCCGCCACTCCGTAGGCCATGTCGAGTTCGGTGTTTTCCTTGAATTTCTGCTTCTGGCGATTGCTCATCATGCTGAAGGCCATGTCCACCATGTCTTCAGCGGAGATGCGGGAATACTGCGTCAGCGCGCGCAGTTCGCCGTCCACGCGGATATAAGGGTAGTTGCCCACCTTCAGATGAAGGTCAGAGGCTTTGCCTTCGCAGGCCGTTCGCAACAGTTCGTCAACCGTCACAGTCAGTTCCGCCAGGTCGATTGCAAGAGTCTGGCACTCCGGCCCGAGTCCCCCGCTGCCAGGCTGCACAGGATACCCCGGGCCACAATGCCGGCAGGATTAGTTATCGGCGTGCGGTGGATTGTGCTTGAGTGGCAGGGCCACCGGCCGGGTCGCCAGAATGGACTGGAGGATATGATCCCTGTGGGGCCGGGCAGATTTCGCGCGACCCCACAGGCCGGATTTCAGTTTGTGGGTTGGCCGGACTTAATTTGAAGTGGCTACCGGCTGTTTGCAGTAGGTCAGCCAGCCGAACTTGTCTTCCGCGCGGCCTTCAACGATGTCGAGGTAGCGTTGCTGCAGCCGTTGGGTGACGGGACCCGGCTGGCCCTTGCCCACCTCGATGCGGTCCACGGAGCGCACCGGCGTGACTTCCGCCGCCGTTCCGGTAAAGAAGACTTCGTCGGCGATGTAGAGGATTTCGCGCGCCAGCACCTGCTCGACGACCGGGATTCCAGCTTCTTCGGCAAGCTGGATGATGGATGCCCGCGTAATGCCCGGCAGCACGGACGATGCCAGCGGCGGCGTATAGATTTTTCCGTCGCGCACCACAAAAATGTTTTCACCGCTGCCTTCGCTGATGTTGCCCGAGTGGTCCAGCGCAATGCCTTCCACGTAGCCGTTGGTGATAGCCTCCATCTTGATCAGCTGGGCGTTCATGTAATTGCCCGCGGCCTTGGCCATGGCCGGCAGCGTGTTGGGCGCAATGCGGTTCCAGGAACTGACGCAGACGTCCACACCCTGCTTCAGCGCCTCGTCGCCCAGGTACTTGCCCCACTTCCAGGCCAGCAGGTAAACCTCCACCGGGTTCTGCAGCGGATTCACGCCCAGGCCTCCGTAGCCGCGGAAGATGAGGGGGCGGATGTAGCACGACTTGACGTTGTTCACGCGAACCAGTTCAATCATGGCCTGGCGCAGCTGTTCGCGCCTAAAGCCGGCCTCCGTGCGGTAAATCCTGGCGGAATCCACCAGGCGGTCAACATGCGGGTCCAGGTGAAGGATGGCCGCGCCCTGCGGCGTTTCATAGGTGCGGATACCCTCAAACAGGCAGGAGCCGTAGCTGACCACGTGGGAGGCTACATGGATAGTGGCCTCGTTCCATGAGATGAACTTGCCGTTGTGCCAGACCTTTTCGTAAAAGTCCAATGCCATAAACAGCTCCCCTTCCTCCGCAGCCGGCCCGCAGGTGATGCTTCGTGCTTCCTGTTCAGGACGACAGAATAATCAGGCCTATTATAGCGCGAATTAGGGCGATATGGCGGCTCATTTGCGGTTGGGATGCCGGTGGTGTGGCTGCGTCCTGGCTTCAGGGGGCGAGCGTCGGAAAACACAGGTATTAGCACTAAAGTCACCTTGTCTGATGGTGCAATGGGTGCTATGATCGGTTTGTTGATAGAGACACCTTAGAGTGTCAATTAGGGGGGGGACGTTCAAATGGTGATGTCAGTCGCAGTGCTGGCAGTTTCTGCCGCGCTGTTTCTCTTTTACATTCAAGCACTTTGCCAGAAAATATTGCGCCAGGAGTTCAGCCATCCGTATTTTCGCGAGATTGTTGACGCCCTGCATCTCGAGTACTCGCGCCTGCGGGATTCCTATGCCTCTGACGGCCCGGGCGATTACAGGGATGCGCGCCTGGCTCTAAAGTGCGATTTCTTCGCGCTGAAGTACCTGTTGAAAAACGGGGATCCCCAACGGCGGCACCTTTCGCGGCGAGAGAAAATCCTGGTGCTTTATTTCCGGCTCATGTTTTTCTCCCTGCCCATCCGGCATGCGCTCAATTTCCGTGAAAAAGAGGGGATGCTGGAACTGGCGAGTACCCTCCACTTTTTTGCGAATTCGGTGGGAGAGAAATTGAGCATGGATCCCATCGCGGCCGCTCAGCCTCAGGCTAATTAATCCCGGTACCGTGTTGATAAGGATAACTTCGTGGCTTTCAACTCTTTGCATCGGCAAATCATGACTCTGGCGGACGAACCGCCCATCCGCAACCTCCAGAACCTTGTGAAGAGGCTGGAGGTTGAGAATCCCGCGGACTGTGAGGGGCTTAGCAATGCGATCCTGGATCGCAGGCGGTATGACAAGGTCATTGTTGACCTGCGGTGTCCAGACCCGCTGCGAGATGCCGAGGTGCACGGGATCAGAAGGATTCAGGCCAGCAGGGTGGGAAGAATACTCTCAGTCACCGCGGAAGTTAACGGTCCGAAAACTCTCACCATGGTGGAACGATACCTTGTCAATGGTCTTCCGGCTGCCCTTCTCTGGCTGGTCAGCCATCGTTATCGATCCCGCCAATAGCAACCGCCTCCCCCGTGTGTTGTTTCAAAAGAACGCCCAAGGCGCCTTTTGGCACAACACTTCTCGCTGGTGGATCCCCTGAAGCTGCCACCTTTCCTCACCGCACCTTGCCTTCGGGTTGATCCCGTACCGCGCTGCGGCCGCTTGACGCCGAAGTTTTCTTCACGGAAGCGGCGCCGGGCTCGCCGGTGGGATTTAAACTCTTCAATTAGGATGTCGCGGAAGCTTGCGAGGCGTTGCATCCTGCTGTCCGACCAGCACGCAGCCCGGTTCCAAGGGGCGGCTGGTTGCTGCGATTACGCCTGCCGGTGGCCCCTCTGGCGATTCATTCCTTCATGCTCTGCGCGAGGTAATTTGCCAGGCCGATCTGCTGGACCAGGCTTAATTGGGTCTCCAGGTAGTCGGCGTGCCGTTCCTCGTCCTGGAGGTTTGCCTTCAGCAGTTCGGCCGATCCGTCGTCGCCGGCCTTCCTGCAGATGGCGATCCCCTCGTTGTAGCTCACGACGGCCGCCTGTTCGCTTTCCAGGTCCGCCCGGAATTGGTCTTCGACGTCCTGGCCTGCAACAATTTTCGGCATGGTTTCCACGTCGGGCGTGCCTTCCAGGAACAGGATGCGCTCCATCAGCCTCTCGGCGTGCTTCATTTCTTCAATAGCGCGGCGCGTGGTCATCGCCGCCAGTGATTTGTAACCCCAGTTGTCACACATCTCGGCGTGGAGAATGTATCCGTGCACCGCGCCTAATTCGTCGGTTAAGGCCTCCTGCAGGACCTTGATGACTTCGGGTTTTCCCTTCATGGTGAGCTCCTTTGAATGTGCCGTGCCTGTTTCCACGCAAGGGCGCAGACCGTACAGGGCAGGGATGGCCGGCAAGAACTTTCTGAGAGCATCATACACCCGCTGACTCGCAGATGTAATCCCGCCGCGCGCCCCGGGCTGTTGGTGCTGTTCCCGTCGGTGTGCCGTGGGGGCCGATTACCTGCGGGCAAACCTCAATGACCTTCTTTCCTTTCCCACGCGGAGAGTGGTTGTGCCAATCGGGCGCCGGTGAGGGGCTTTCGGATGCGACTGGGGGGCATCCTTTTGATTCGTACGAACGTATGAATCACCTGTCAGCCTGATTTTTGCGCCATCGGACTCTAACCAGCCGCAGGGGCGAAATTCAACCTGACACCTGCCTGGGTGGGGAAGCTTTAGGGGGATTTCCCCTCCTGCCAGGGGAACTGCCCATTAGAACTTTCTGTAAGGTGTACTAGTACTAAAGTCAGATTGTCAGGTTCCCGGCAGGACCTTAGAATTAAGGTGTCTGGCAGGAAACTTTTTGCAGGGAATGAAGGCCGCGAATGTTCATGTCGATCCTGGTTCTTGTTGTTTCAACCGCGCTTTTTTTGTTTTATCTTCAGACTGCTTGCGAGCAGGCCCTGCGCCGGGAGTTCAGCCAGTCGTATTTCAAGGAGATCATTCAGGCCGTCCGCCTGGAGTACCCGAAACTTCTTGATTCAACAGCCTCGAATGGCCTGCCCGACTACCGGCAGGCGCGGCTTGACCTCAAATGCGATTTCTTCGCCCTGAAGTCCCTGCTGAAAAAAGTCGATCCCTCCCGGCAGCATCTCACCCGCGGCGAGAGGCTTGTGGGACTTTATTTCCGCTTTCTGTTTTTCAGCCTGCCCATCCGTCATGCTTTTAAGCTGCAGGAGCGGGAGGCCGTTTTGAGGCTGGCAACCGTCCTGCAGTTTTTCGCCAATTCGGTAGGAGAGAAACTGAGCGTCGATTCGTTTGCCGCTGCCGGGGCCAGTCTGAACTCCTAAAGCCGGCGCGACTTTGAAAGGATTCTTTGATGCCATCCGTCCCGCTGCACCGTCAGGTTCTGGTTTTAACCGACGACGTCTGTATCCGCAACCTTTTTTATCTCATGCGAAAACTCGCCAGCGAGGATGCGGCGGACGGAAGCGCCACGGCCATGGTGGCCATCGCGGAACGCGAAGAGTACGATGCCATTATCCTTGACATGCGGTGCCCGGAGGGGAAAAGCGGGGGCGATATCCACGGGATCGACAATATTCTATCCAGCAGGGCGGGAAGGACGCAGGCGATCACGGCTGACGTCAATGGCCCGGAGACGCTGACCCTGGTTGAGCGGTACCTCTTCAGCGGCCTTCCGGGGGCTTTGGCCTGGCTGGTCGGCCGTCCGCTGGCAACTGCAGCCCCGCTAGCCGCGTTGCGCTCACCCCGCCGCCCTTCGCTTTAAAACTTCCACTTTTGGACCCACTCACAGTTACCGTACCCATCGCGATCCTGCGGTGGGTGCGGTTTCTACCCCCGCGCTTATTCATGACATTTCCCTAAATTTTATGCATCTCGTGGCTATCTTCAGAAATCACAGGAGATATGCTTTCCCGACAATTGAGAGCCACCTGACGGGAGAACTCTGTGATGGATTCCCTCCGCAATAAAAACACCAAAACCAGGGCGCAAAAGCATTCCGGATGTGCCTGCTTAGAGCCGGAGAGGGCCCGGCGGGCGTCACTATAGCCCTTGTTGCGGCCCGGCCCAAATTTATTTGACAGTTATTGACCATGTGTGACAAATTGACAACCTACCTCGGAGGGGACGGGTTAATCGAAATTTCACTCTCCCGTGAGTGGGTCCGTGAATTTTTGCCGGCCCCTCCGGCCAGTTGCATCACTCTTTCCAATCTCGAATGCATTTCCGCTCTTTCTGCAACGGCAATGGCCCGGCACGTCCCGGGTTCTGCAGCGGTCAGGCTGGCCCTCGTGAGCGCTGAGGCAATGGATTCGCAGGTTGCGGAGATTAGCGATGAACTGGCCGGCCAGATTCTTTCCGCCGGGTACCAGCGGTTCCTCAGGCTTTCCCTGCGTCGCCGCGAGCACCTTCTGAAAACCGGAAAGGCACTGGCCGGACATTCCGTTTAATCAGTTTCGTTGCCGGGCGGTTGTTGGATCTCACCCCCCGGCTTCCAGTCGTGGCTTCGCTCACGGCCCCAGCACCGGCACCTCGATGTGGGTCGGGTAGCGGCTGGTGTGGTAGACGCGCTCGGTGGCTTTCTGGAAGTCCGCCGCCGTGGCCTTGAAGATGTTGGGCACCCAAGTCTGTGGGTTTCGGTCAATCACCGGAAACCAGGTGCTCTGCACCTGCACCATGATGCGGTGGCCTTTCAGAAAACGGTGATTGTTGGTGTGGAGATCGATGGTGATGGGCGTCACCTGGTTGGGCGTCATCGGCTCCGGGTGGACAAAGCTCTTGCGGAAGCGCGCGCGGAATACGTCATTGGCAATCATCAACTGATACCCGCCCAGCTTCGGTTCCTGCGGATAATCTTCAGGATAAACGTCAATCAGTTTGGCAATGTAGTCGCTGTCAGCGCCGGTGGTGGAAACGAAGAGGTGGGCCACAATGTCTCCCGCCACGGAAACGTCTTCCGCGAGCGGCTTGCTCTCCCAGGTGAGCGTGTCGGGGCGGAAGCTCGCGAGCCGCTGGTCCTGCAACAGCCACGTGCACCACTCACCGCAAGGGTAGGTGGGGTCCATGGGGCGGGCGCGATAGGGAACCGGGTTCGCGGGATCGGAGACGTAGCTGTCGTAGCCGGGCTTTTCGTCCTTGCCGCCGGGCGGGTTGAACGACAACACTCTCCCTGCGTGGACATACAGCTTGCGCTCCCTGATGTTCTGCCGCGGCGGCCAGTGGTCGAAGGCCTGCCACTGGTTTGAGCCGGTCTGGAAGGTCAGAGCCTCCTTCAGGGGCAGGGGGCCTTTGTCCTTCAGCCAGTGAGCGAACCACGCCGCCTGCACCTTTTCCCGAAAGTACCGGCTGGTGTCGCTGTCAAAATCAATGGGGCCCAGAGTCCGCCCGGTGCCGCTGGCCCAGCCGCCGTGGTTCCAGGGCCCTGCCACCAGGTAATTCAGGTGGTTCGGGTCGTGCTTCTCCAGCGCTTCATAAATGGTGACAGGGCCGTAAAAGTCTTCCTGGTCCCACCAGCCGGCCACGTTCAGATTGGGCACCGTCAGCTTCAGCCTGGCGACGTAGGGCGTCACGGCCTGCTTCTGCCAGAAGGCGTCGTAGTTGGGATGCGCCACGTAGTCATTCCAGGTGGGAATGGTGCCGTGCAGGTATTCGGCGTTGGCGTTCGAAAGGGGACCCAGGTTCAGCAGGTACCATTCATAGACGTCGTGCCGGTTGAAGTTGAAATGGAAGTTGGTCTTTCCCGTCTCCATCATGGTGGCGTAGAAAAATCCGTAGCTCAGGCGGAAGGCGCCGTTGTGGTGGAAGTCGTCGCCCAGGAACATGTCGGCGGGCGAGGCCTGTTCCGACGCGGCCTTCAGCGCCGGGTGCGGGTCCAGCAGGGCCATGGTGGTGAGCCATCCGCCGTAGGAGATGCCCAGAATGCCCACGCGGCCGTTGTTCCCCGGAACGTGCTTCAGCAGCCAGTCGATGGTGTCATAGGTGTCGGTGCCTTCGTCAATCGCTTTGGGATCGCTCCGGTCGCGCGGCGGCCGCATCATCACAAATTTCCCCTCGGACTTGTAGCGTCCGCGAATGTCCTGGAACACAAAAATGTAGCCCTCGCGGACGAGTTCGGTGTAATGGCCGAATTTCCCGCTGTAGCCCTGGTCGTCGTCATTCAGGCCGTAGGGCGTGCGCTCAAAGATGAAGGGCAGCGGGCCGGATGCCTGGCGGGGAATGTAGATTTCCGTGTGCAGCCGGACGCCGTCGCGCATGGGAATCATCACGTCCATCTTCCTGAAGATTTGAGGCAGGTCCGGCTCGTCTGAGGCCGCCTGGGTAGAAGATTTGGGCAGCGCGAGCAGGAGAACGATAGCGGCAGAGAGCAAGCAGATCGTTGCCCGGAATGGTTTTGCGGTCATAAGGTTTCCTCTCTCGGATCCTTGCACGGCAAGGGCTATGCTCCTTTATTATTTGTCGATCGGATAGCGACGAGCGCCGCGGAAGCCCGCATTGTATCGCCTGCAGTTCTGCAAAGCGAGAGTTTATTGCACCGAAGGGGTTGAAAGACGGTGGCTGACGGCGTGAGCCTTGCGCCTTTGCCGCCTCAGCCATAACAGGAGGCAGAGCAAGACCACCAGAAGCGGGATTGCAACAGCATTCACTTCCCACGCGGAAAGCCGCATGAGGCTCTTTGCGGCCACGACCGCTATGCGTCGCAGTGAACTGAACATTTCTGAGATTTCAAAGGTCCAGGCAAAAAGCAGGGCGTACAGATAAGCCGGGTAAGGGTCCAGAAAATCCAGACAGGTGCGCGCCGCATTTCGGAAGGTATGGGTCCCCGACAAAAACGCCATCGCCGAGCCCAGCAGCGCTCCGGCGATGAAGTCGGTGGGGTAATGGGTTCCGGCATAGATTCGGGGGACATTGGTGACAAAAGCGTAAGTGAGGGCCAGGGTGCCCAGTCGCCTGGAAACCATCCAGAGGCCTGTGGCGATGCAGAAGGTCAGCACCGCATGGTCGCTCGGAAACGAACTCCAGTGGATCAGGGCATGGGGATTTGAGTTAAAAGGGCGAGTGAAATGCAATAGCAAATTATGGATCGGCCTCTCGCGATAGGGAAGACTTAAGGCTAAAATTCTCGCCAGAACCACCGCGAGCGTGCACACTCCGAGATTGGCCGCCAGGACCTCTCTCTTTTCAGAGTTTTTCTTTCCATACTCAATCCAGGCCCACCAGAACATGGCCATCAGGACTGCGCCGTCCACTAAATTACTGTCTGCAATTTCAAGCAGCGTGGCGTCGGCCACCCACGAATGATGGGCGAAAGAGTTAAGGAAATGAATGATCGGCTGGTCAAACCAGTTCATTTGGGTCCCCTCCAAATAGAACCTCAAGAGATCGGCAGGGGAACAGGCAGTAGTGTTCCAACTTCCGCACGCACGACAGCGCACCCAGGGTACCAACTATATACACCAAGAATCAGGAATTAAGAAGTGAAAAGTGTGGAGGGCTGGTCGCGAAGCGTGGCGGCAGTTTCTTCTGGACGGATGCCGCTCCGAGTGTTTGAATGGAAAAGTTTGGCCGCGCTTGTCCACGCCGACAGAATTCGCCGTCCAACCAACAGCGTTTTCCTGCGCCGGGGCCGGCGCGCCGGCTGCCGGAACTCAAAACGGGTGCAGCCATCGCAGAAAGGAGCTTATTGCATGTCTCGGAACCCTTATTGCCGGCTGACCATCGCGTGGCTGGCCTCTATTGCATTCTTATTTACTTCCGCGCGCGCCCTGTGCGCGCAGAGCAAGCCTGCTGTTGGTTCGCCCAACGTCGCCATCGCTGATCCGCTCCTGCCGGCGCCGTCTACCCAACCCTGCGCCGTGCAGTTGTTTCCCAAAGAAGATTTCGGCCCTGCCGGCGAGAACACGCGTATGGATTCCGCACCGCACACGTTCAACTATCAACCGCCCGCCGGCTGCAAGGGGCCGTGGGCAAAGGTCGTGCTGGTTGCTGACTTCTCCGTCGATCCCGGTCACCAATATGACCGCACTGCCTCCTTCTGGCTCAACGGCGTCAACCTTTACTTCGGCACTACAGAAGAGCCGTCGCCCGACTTCGGCCCCAGTTGGCGGATCGAGCGCGACCTCACCGACTACTCCAGCCTGCTGCGTTCGCCCGGCAAGGGCGCGGCGCTCATCAACAACTGGACTGACCCCAGGCGGGCCAGTGTGATCCACGCCAGCGCGCGGATTCTCTTCTATCCTGCCGACGCAAGCCATCCCGCGCCCACAACGCCCGACGCCGTCTACGCGCTGAACCCCTCCAACGCCGCCGTCAATCTCCAGACCGGCAGCGACCAATTGGTGCGCAGGATAAAGTTTCCGCGCAACACCCGGCGCGTCTATTTGGACGAGTTTGCACAAAGCCAGTTCCACGACGAGTTCTGGTACACCTGCCTGCCCGACAAGTACATTCAGGAAACCGCGGCCTTTGCCATGAAGCGGGGCTACAAGGGGGCGCCCCGGCGCGCGCGGGCCTGCAGCGGCGGGAGCTATCGCGAGGTTGAAGTTCTGGTTGACGGCCAGCCGGCGGGCCTGGCGCCCATCTTTCCCTGGGTTTACACCGGCGGCATCGATCCCTATCTGTGGCGGCCGACGCCCGGCGTCCAGACGCTGAACTTTGTGCCCTACCGGCTTGACCTGACGCCCTTCGCCGGCCTGCTGAGCGACGGCGCCGAGCATTCCGTCGCGGTGCGCGTGCTGGGCTCAAACCACTACTTCTCCGTGGGTGCGGCGCTGCTGGTCTACCGCGACTCGAAGGCGGAACACACCGGCGGCGCCGTCACGCGCGACACGCTGAAAGGCCAGTCGCTCGATCCCACCGTTACCAGCACGCTGGGCCCTGACCCCAGCAAGGTGAACGGCAAAGTGCTGACGCGTGCCGACCAGAGCTACGTGATTGAAGGTTACGTCAATACGCCGTCGGGAAAGGTGAACACGCGCGTGAAACAGAGCCTGAGGTTCAATAACACCCAGACTTTCTCCACTGTCGATGCCACCACCACCCGGCATGTCACCGAGCAGTCGGGCGATGTGTCGGGCGCCAGCAGCAGCACCGGCGGAGATTCCGCTGGCCGAGCGTCCACACGTTCGTTCAGCTACTCGCTCACGGCTGACGTGCTGCGACACTCAGACTCCGGCCGCAGCCGCAGCCACACCGTCCACCTGCACCAGGTCTACGACAAGCACATCGAGCAGCGCCAGGCCGGGCTTCCCCCCTACACCTCCAGCGTCCGCAACGTGCGCACCGCGGCCGACACGGTGAACTTCAACTTCAACGGCGGGCACGTTGGCCTCTCCGGCAACCGCGACCAGACCAGCACACAGACGTTTGCCTTTACCGATTCACTGGGCGATTGCTACAAGGCGGAGCTGAAGGCGGAAGGTGGTAAAGTCACAAACTTCAGCGAAGGGCAGGGCTGTGGCGTAAAGCGGATGCACTGGTTTGTCCATCCCACCGGCGCGCCCGACAGCTTCGGCTGGCGCAAAACAGCGGTGCCGTAGTGGAACGCCAGCGGATCGACACCTTTCGTCGCACTGGGTGCGGTCACCGGCCTCCGCAAATTCGAGACGCCCGCCGCTTCAAGGCAGGGAAGCGATGATTTTGTCATACTCCTCTTCCGGGAAAGCGCGCACGGTCTCGGTCTGGATGAATCCCTGCGAAGCTCCAGCCAGGACCAGGCGGGCGATGGTTGCGTCATCGGGAGCTTCGGCAATCGCCACGGCGTCATACTGTCCCATGGTGATGTAAACGTGCTTCAATTCCGCCCCGGCCGCGGCAAACATTTTCCTTGCAGCCTCACGGCGCGACGGGCTGTCTTTGATGGTCTCTTTGGCTTTCTGGGTGTAGCGCATCAACGCGATGTAAGTGGGCATGGTGGTTCCCTCCTTTGAAAAGTTGGCGACATTCTAGCAGAGCCGGTTGCCAGGGCAAGCCCTGTGTGCTGCAGGCGGCAAAGCCACCGGTCGCCGCCGATCAAGGCCGCTCCCTTTGGGCTGACTTGCCAGCTCACCGGGACGTTGTCCCTGATTGTTACTCTGCCGTTGTGGGGTCAATCATGCTGGTGACTTCTGAAATGGAGTTGGCGGGAAATCCGCCCTGCTCCGCGTGCTCGCGGATGGCCTCGACGCCTGGAGCGATGTACACGCAGTAGAGTTTGTCGCCGGTCACGTAGCTTTCAATCCATTGAATTTCCGGCCCCAGCTTGCGGAGCACGGCGCAGGACTTCTGCGAAATGGCTTTCAACTCGTCCGCGGTCAATTTTCCCGCTCCGGGAATCTCGCGTTCAATTACGTACTTGGGCATCTTTTCCTCCTTGTGAAATGGTTCCCACGGCATCCCACAGACGCCGTGGGTTTGTGATTTTCCAACCGGTATAAACCAACGGTATCACTATCAGGCTGCGGCCGCATCTTTAGATTCGTGCCCTCACCAGGCGCGCAACGCCTCCGTCAGAGCGTTCCGGTTTCCGCCTGGCTGACCGGTTCGCGTCCGGCTACAGCCTGGCACAAACCGCTTTCTTTCTGAAAGGGCGTTACCTACTGATGAAGGCGTCGCCGCAGACCGGGGTAGAGTTCACCGAGGGAATAGACAAACCCCATGACAAAACGCTTGCGAAACGGCGCGTTGGGAGTCAGTGCTGTGTCCATACCCGCATCGACCACCAGGCGCGGACTTAAGTTGTAACTCAGCGCCCACAGCGTCGAAGTATATCCGGGGACGAAATTGTTCAACCGCGTATCACCGTAAATTTCCCCGGTTATTGCCAGCTTTCTCCACACAGGGTGCGCAAAGGAAAGATCGATCTCTGCGGCCGTATCCCGCCCGCCGCCAGCCGGGCGTCCGATGACGAGGGCGCTGGCATTGAAATCAAAGTGCGTGGCTCCGAGGTCCTTACTCGCGAGAAATTTGATCTGCTGGTCCACCTGCCCCGTCCCTAGGCCCCGGGCGGCGCTGGCGCTGGGAATCTTCACCATATAGCTCGCAGCCATTGAGGGCGCCCTGCGGGTCTGGAGCTGGAAGCGATACTGCGCGCCGATCCAGTTGTCCCCAAAACCCCTTTGCCCATCCTGGCTGATTACCGTGTCCGGGCTCCAGCGGATTTCCAGGTTGCAAAGGGCCGCGAATTTCAGCAGGGCGCCAAAATCGTTTTCGCGCGCCTGCCCGCCCAGCCAGGCGTGGTTCCATCCATACTCGACTTCGAGAACGCCGTATTCGGTGATGTCGGCAGGGTCGGCCACCGTGGGCCGGCCGGGGTTGGCGTGAATTTCTCCCTGAGGCGCGCTCGAACACTGTGCAGCACGAGTTGCGGGCGCCGCGAGGCACAACAGCAGGATGATCCAACTCGAACGAAATTTCATGTTTGCCCTGATCAATGATAATGGAATTTGTGTGGTGTCGCAGACGTACGCCTTATAGCGCCTGCGAGCTGGCGGAACGCTCGGCGATGAAGCGATCCAGTTCTACCATCGAACTGTTTCCTTCCATCGGCCCACGCCGCAGCACCGCCATCGCTCCGGCGGCGTTGGAACGCACGATCGCCTGCTCAACGGGCAGGCCGCGCACCATGCAGGCGAGAAGCGTGCCGCAGAAACAGTCGCCGGCGCCGGTCGGGTCAACTTCGGCCACCTCAAAAGCCGGCGCCTCGATGCGCCGCTTGCGGTCAATGTACACGCTTCCCGCGGCCCCACGTTTGAGGACCACGGCTTCCAGCGACGGCCGCTCGAGAAATTTCCTGACGGCGTCATCGCTTGCGAGTTCCGGATGGAAAAATCGAAGGTCGGCTTCGCTGGGCAGGAAGAGAGTGCAAAGTTCCAATGTCTCCCACAAGGCATCCCGTACCTCAGTCGAACCCGTCAACTCCGGCCGGATGTTGGGATCAAAGCTGATTTTGCATCCGTGCCGCCGGGCTTCCTCCATCGCTGCTCGCGCCGCAAGCATCGCGCCCCGGTTGTAAAGTGACGACCCCATGATGTGCAGCCAGCGGCACCCTTCAAACAACTCAGGGCTGATGCTCCCCGCGTCCAGCAGCCCCGCGGCGCTTTGGGCGACGTTGAAAACAAACTGCCGCTCGCCATCGGCATGGTAGGCCACAAAGGCGGTGCCGGTGGGTCGGTCGGCACAACGCATAACGTGCCTCACGGAAACGCCGTCGTCCGCAAGGCGTTGCAGGACGGCCTCGCCAAAAGCGTCCTGGCCCACGCAGCCGGCGATGGCGACGCGCGCGCCCTGCCGCGCCGCCTGGTCGGCAAAGATGGCCGGCGCGCCGCTCGCAAACGGGCCTTCAAACGCTCCCGGCGAATCGAAGGTCTGCCCCGTGCGGGTGGCCACAAACTCCACCAGCAGTTCTCCGAAGGTAACGATTTCCGCCATTTCACCTGCTCCTGAAGATCGCAAAGCCCCACAACCGATGCATGACTCGCGCGTCTTCCGCTCAGATCGATATCACAGGCGCTAGATGCTTTTCAACAGCCACTGCACGGCGCGCGTCTGGAGCTTCAAATACTGTGGAGCCCACATGGCGTGAATGGTGTGTCCCACCGCCGTAAAAACCACGCGCCCTTTTCCGTACTCGTGCGCCCAGCCCGAAATGGACTTTGTTCCATAGCTTTCGTAGGTGAGTCGGTCAATGTTCTCAGCCTGGAGAAGGATGTTGCCGGGGTCCTTGTCGTAGGTGACGTAATGCTGCTCATCGTTCACCATAAAGTCTTCGATTCCCCGGGTGATGGGATGGCTTTGGTTTACCACTCGCACCTTGAAAGGGCGCAGGGGCGGATGCCCGATATACGCTCCTCCCATCACTTCCCGATAGGTTGGAGAGGAGAGGGAAATGTGGCTGCTGTTGTGCAGGCAATAAAGTCCGTTGCCCGCCGCAACAAAGTCGCGCACAGCTTCCGACTGTTCCTGCGTGATCCAGTTCTGTGGTTTCGCCTTTGGAAAGTCTCCGGGGTTTTCAAGCTCGCGCTCATAATTGTAGGCGTCGGGACCGAGATAGCCTCCCGGCCAGATCATTCCGTCCCGGAAGCAGACCATGATGCGGTAACCGCGAAGAAGGTCCCGCGACAGATGGTCATAACCGATGGTGTAGTCGACCGGCAGGCCAAGCTCAGAAAACAACCGGTCCAGGCTGACGCGAATGTAGTCCGGGTTATGATACCGGTCGCCGACAAGCGCGATCACGCGAGGATGGGTCGCCGGTGAACCTTCCCTGGCCGCGCCGCCAACCGCTTTCAATAAGCCGCTTCCCGCGCCCAGCGCTGCGGCGCCCGCCAGCAGGTTTCTTCTTGAAATCATCTTGTGCAAATGCGGCGCGGGGGAACCGTCCTTTTTTCCGGGCTTCCTGCGTGACCTCTGCTCCTTTTTCATTGCCGCTACTCCTCGTCGCAAATCAATTGGAAAACTCTCTGTGTTTGCCCGCGGGACCGCTGGCCGGTGCAGACGCTCGCCTTTTGGTGTCTGCGATTCCGCAGAGCGAAGCCCTCTTGCGGCAGGAACCGCAACACGCGCCTTCCCATGGCATTCCGACGATCAGTGGCCCAGCGCATCGACGGCTGCAATCCACTGGTTCTTGCCGATCTGCAGAGCGTCCACATGGTGCATGGTCTCGGCATTCCAGCCGTGTCCGCTGGCTTTCACCACGGGAGTGTCGATCATCTTCTCCGCATACGTTTTGGTGCTGATGTCGGTAATTTCGAATGCGTGTACCTGGTATCCGTAGACCGGGAGACAATCCATCCCCAGGCGGTAGAGCTTTCCGTTCAGGATGAACGGTCTGCCGGCGGGCCGCGCGGTGTGCAGGTTGTTTTTGATCAGGGGGCTCATAGGGTGCTCGGTCCAGGGCCCCCGGAAATCCTTCGCATAGAACAGGCGCAACGAGGCGTTTCCCGGCCCGCAGGTAAACATCCACCACGTGTTCTTGTAATGTACCAGCGTAGGCGAGATGAAATGGCCGCCCGTGAGCAGGTCCTTCTGGTACTCCCACTTGTCGGGAAACTCCGCCGCTTTGTAGAGCCGGACGAAGGTTTGGGTGTGGGATTCCACAACCATGTAGTAGTCGTTTTGCCACTTGAATACGTCCGGGTAGGCGAGCGTATAGGGCTCCTTGATCACGAGGTGTTTGTAATGCCACACCCGTCCGTTGTCGCTTTCCGCCAGGCCGATGCCGCTCTCGTCCGTCTTCAGGTACTTGGTGGTGAAGAACATGTAGTAATGCGAGCCCTCCATCACCATGAAGGGATGCGCAAGGGTATCGGCATTCTTCAGGTCATGGACTTCCGCCGCGGTCAGCACCGGGTTCTTCACATCCGCCGGGGGCGACAGATGCAACGGGTCCGGCCCGGTATAAATGCCAATCGTCCAGTGGCTTTGGGGCTTGACTGGGCTCTGCGGGGAAGGTTGTTGGGCGCTGCAGCTCAGCAGAAGTCCACAGGTCAGGATGGTGATGGCCAGGGTCATTCGAGATGTGCGCTTCATGTTGATTCTCCTCCGTGCCCGGGTTTTCAATCTGTCCGTGGACGCTATTCTGGAATCCCTGGGCCGGCTGGTACAGACGTTTGCCTTGTAGCGTGTGGGATTTCCCGTTTACGCTACCGGTCTGGTTCTGAGTCTTTGGCAAAGCCCAGAAGTTGCTGCCCGGGCGTGCTGCCGCCGGCGTTGCGCTTCCCGCTATCTCCCGGCAATGCGACCTGATCCTGCGGCCAGAGGCTCCGGAAAATCTCAATCGTGTCAGGAGCGTATCCGCCATAATGGTTGTTGGCATAGGCGAACATGATGTCCACCCGCCGGCCCACGCCGGTGAGGATTTTAACCCATTCGCGCAATTCCTCCGTGCGGTCAATGAGCGTCCGGTTCCACACCTTCGTCTGTTCCTCAATTCCCTTGCGGTCGCCAATCCAGCGGACGAAGGCGAAGTTGGCGGTGAGGGGATCGGCGGTTTCGAACACCTCTGCCGGCCGTGGCATCCAGGCGTGGTCCACCAGCGCCAGCGCCACCCCATGCTTTCGAAGCACCGAGTAGAGTTTTTCGGAAAGCCAGTTGCGGTTGCGCACCTCCACCACCCACCTGTGGTCCTTTGGAAGCTGCGCCAGGAACGGTTCCAGCCTTTCGAGGAAAGCGCCGAGGCTGCGAAATTTCTGTTTGTTGAAATACGGAAATTGAAAAAGCAACGGCCCCAGCTTGTCGCCCAGCAGGTCCATCA
>CAVSWQ010000026.1:0-31664 GCA_963731705.1 uncultured Acidobacteriota bacterium | reverse complement strand
TTGAGGCTGAAGCGTTTGCAGCCATCCATCGTGGGGTGAAGACGCAGCTTCAGGGCATGGGGTCACCGCCGAGTTGCAGCGACATCTTTGAGTGCGCCCGAAAGGGTGATGAAGTTGCACGGATCATTGTCGAGCGCACCACATTGATTCTGGGAAGCGCTATCGCGGGCCTGGTTCACGTGCTCGATCCCGAAATCGTCATCCTGGGCGGACAAATCACCCGGGCTGGCAATGCTCTGTTTGATCCGATTCAGCGCGAAGTTGACTCGCGCACCCGATACCTGCTTCGCCGAAAGGTCCCGATTGTCAGGGCACAGATCGCCGAACCCTCCGGGGTTGTGGGCGCTGCCGCACTGGCGATTGAGGCAGCCACCGGCACAGATGCCCATGCAGGCAACTAGGCCCGTGTAGATCATTTTCCATTCCTTCGAAAATCCGCCCTGAGAGGAGATTGGGTCAAATGAAGCAGCAACTTGCAATCCTTACATTAGCACTGCTGTGCATCTCCGCAGAGCCAGCGCATCTCCGCGCCGCTGGAGGCTATTTTCGCGTCGAACAACGGTCAGGAATCTGGTGGTTTGTCACACCGTCTGGCAAGCTGACGCTCTCCGCCGGCGTCAACCACGTTTCCTATCAGGGCGACGTCATCCACGGAACCACACAGCACCCCTACTTCCAGAACGTCTCCAGGATTTATTCCAGCAAGGACGCCTGGGCGCAGACTGAACTCAAGCGACTGCGCCTCTGGGGATTTAACACCATCGGTTCGTGGTCCGACCCGGTCCTGTGGAGCCACACGATGCCCTACACCGTGATTCTTAACATTGCCACCCGCTCCGGGGCCGACTGGCTCAAAGGGATTCCTGTGGACGTTTACAGTCCGCGCTTCGAAACAACGGCGCGGAAGATTGCGAAGGACGAGTGCGCACCCCGTGCGAACGACCCTGAACTGATCGGCTACTTCAGTGACAACGAACTGCGCTGGGGACCCGACTGGCGCGGCAAGCAGAACATGCTGGCGATGTACCTGAATCTGCCTCCGAACGCGCCCGGCAGGCTGCATGCCATCGATTTTCTGAAGGAAAGATATTCCAGCCAGATCCAGAAGCTCAACCAAGCCTGGGGCGTCCATGCAAAAAGCTTTGCAGACGTTCCCTCTGACGCCACGACAGAAGCTTTCCGTTCCGACAATTCTGAATTCCTCGGCAGGGTCGCCCGGCGTTACTTCCAGGTCTGCGCCGGCGCAATCCACGGAGCCGACCCCAACCATCTCTACCTCGGCGCCAAATTTGCGGGAACTCCGCCCGACCCCGTGCTGCGGGCTTCGCACATTGCCGATGTGGTATCGGTCGACATTTACCGGTTCGATCCACGCCCGATGGTCAAGCACATCTACAAACTGGCGAAGCGCCCCGTCCTGGTGGCCGAATTCGCTTTTCGCGCCGAGGATTCAGGTCTGCCCAATACCCAGGGGGCCGGGCCCAAGGTCCCGGACCAGGCAGCGAGAGCCCGCGCCTATACGGATTACGTGAAATGGCTGGAAAGCCTGCCTGAGGCGGTGGGTTATCACTGGTTCGAATGGTGCGATGAGCCAGGGGAAGGACGGTTTGACGGCGAAAACTCCAACTACGGGCTCGTCAATATCCACGACCAGCCCTACAAGCAATTCGTGGAAGAAGTCAAAGCCGCAAACCAGACGGCGATATCAGTCCATCATGGCTTAATGTAAAGAATTTCAGCACCCGTGATCTGGCCACCGAACACACACCTCATTGCCCATGATTTTCGAGGCTGAATTCAGCCTGAGCATCAAGGGACAGAAGTTGAAGTTGCTCCTGAAGGAACCCTCGGAGGTATCCCTTTTCGGAAGAAATACCCCCGGGCAAATTCCTGCCTGTTCAAAGGCACAAGCTGCTCTCAGCTATTTCTTCTTTTTAGGGGGAACGACAGCGTCTTTAAACGCTTTGGCGAGACGGAACTTCACTACAGTCCTGGCCGGAATTTTGATCGCGGCACCCGTCTGCGGATTCCGGCCTGTCCTCGCCTTACGGTGCGCCTTCACAGCCTTTCCCAGGCCAGGAACAACAAACTGGCCGCCGCTCTTGGTCTCCTTCTCCGCCAGCGTCACCAGTTCTGCCAGAACGGCAGCAGCCTGTTTCTTTTGCAACCCGGTCTTGTCCGCCAGGTGAGCCACAATCTGCGATTTCGTCATCATCTTTGTCATCTCCTCTGCTGCTGAGCTTCAACTTTATATTGAGCCCGCAATTTGCCGAATTTATTTCAACGGATCTTGTCTGTCAAGCTAACTCTCAAAAGAAAACCAGCCCGGCCCGGACGGCCTTCAGGCCACGAACCCCGGAATCCTCCTGCATGGTCTTTCCAATTCGTCCAGATAGATTACCAGTATTTCCTGACTGTGCGCAATGCTGTTTGCTTTTGAGCCGCCGGCCGCAACCGGGCCTCGACTTTTTCGTTAACCTGCGCTGACGCAACAAATACTCCGTCCCTCAGCAGGATCTGTTGCTTCGACAGAGCTGGAACGCGCGCCCCGGGGATGACAATGCCCACCAAATTCAGAGGGTCGGCTGCAGAAAGCGTCACGGGCTCACCAGAAGGCAGAGCGTTGCGACTGGCGCGAAGCGATTCCACAGCGACGGGCAATCCGAACTGTTCACCGAGAAAACCATCCACGAAGCGTCCGCCGCGCACTTCGGCACGGTCTTCCATGCGGCGAAACACCTGCAGCAACTCGCGCCACTTGAGCGGAAAGCTTTCGCGGGCGGTGACTTCACGAAAGACCACTCCATAACGTTCCAGCAGCGCCTTGCAGACCGATTCCGCTGCCCGCGTGCGGTCAGGCGCCTCGCCGGCAAACAGTACCGACCAGCGGCCGGTGCTGTGGCGCGGGCGCGTGCGGCGTCCCCGCCCCTGGCCGGAACGCCGCTTCGGATCGATCAACGCTCTCAGATTGTCAAACCCGTCAGCCGTTACCCGGCCCGCCGCCACCAGTTCCCACAGCGCGGTTTCCACTTCCGATTTCAACCGCCCACAACCGCGAACGATATCTGCAAAAAAAGAAGCTCCTCGCCGCTCCAGGAATTCAAGGACCTGGAACCCGACAGGGCTCAGGCCTGCTGAGCGGTCCCCCATGGCCGGCCTGCACAAGCCTATCCAATCAGACTCCTCGCGCGGGAAAAACGAAATCGGCGCCACGCTGGACGGCACCACGCGCTGACGGGACGCATCCCTGCCCTCACCACCTTCCGCTTGTGCCAGGATAGCCGGGTGTGGCGACATTCTCCCCCAGCCCACGGCACCCGTCAAGCACAGGCGGTCCAGCAACTGAGGATCGTAATCGGCCACTCGCCTCGACAAAATCTGCGGCTCCCAGGAACTGGCGGGAAGCTCAAATCCCTGCAACTGGCGCAGAACTTCCAGCAGACCGCGCTCGCCATGAGCCTGCGTCCCCCGCGCCATGTGCTGCCAATGGAGAAGCCATTCCATAAATTGAGCCGGCGTCACCGGGGCGATCTGCGCCCGCAGCGTTCGCAGCGTCAGACGATGGATCCGGGCCAGCAGCCGGCGGTCGCACCACTCCTGGGCGTCCGCCTGCGTGAATAGTCCGCGCAGGATGCTTCCACTCGCCTCCAGCCGCAGAAGCGCCTGGTCGACCTCTTCCTGAGTCAGCCTAAGAGCCTGCGCCAGCCGGTTGGCACTCACCGGACCCAGGTGGCCCATCCAACCTCGCACCAAATCCCAAATTGCATCTCCACGAGACGGCTCGTCGGCTTCGATACCGCGAACGGCCTCTTCGAACTGCGATTGCGGAAGGATTGCCCGAAAGGTCCCGGCCTTTTCAGCCGGAACCCAGTAAGTGACACCATTATTTGTGGCCCGCGTCGCGCGGCCCATCGATTCAAGCGTTCTGAAATAAGAGCCCCAGTTTGTTGTTACGGGTTCTCCATCCGGAGCTGTGAAGCTTTCCGGCAATGCAACCAGCGTCTGCAACGCATCGGCCAGTTCATCGGCGTCACGTACATCCGGCCACGCCTCGCGGCTCACCTGTGCAATCGCCGCGGGGTCAAGCCGGCCCACTTCGCGCACCACCGATTCCGGCAGGCTCCGGCGCAGCTCGACGGCCCGCGCACGGCGTTCTTCAAGCGGAGCATCGTCGAGAAATGCGTAGGGGTTGGCGTTCAAAATCTCGTGCGAGAAGGCGGACGGCGCGGTCGTATCCACGGCCCGGCACTCAATGGCGCCACTGGAGATGTCCTCAAGGATGCGCTTGAGGCCCTCGATGTCCATCGCCTCCGTCAGAGCGTCCTTCATCACCTCGCGCACCAGGGGATGATCGGGAATGTGGATGTCGCCGACGATATTCTCCTGGCACGCCGCCGCTTCAGGAAATACCGCAGCCAGCAGATCGTCCGCCTGCATTCGCTGGATATAGATGGGAACCTTGCGGCCCTGCCGGAACCGCAGAAGCGCCAGCGAGCGGCTGGCGTCCCAGCGCCACCGGTTGTTGAAAATGGGCGATGCCAGTACGGCCTGTTCGAGCACCGCCTCCACCGAGTGGACGTCGAGAAACCGGAAAACATCCGCAAGGGGAAAACTGTGTTGCTCGCCCAGAGAGATGTTCAGTCCGTTGTCAGTGGCCGACGCCTGCAGTTCGAAATTGAACGAGCGGCAAAACCGCTTTCGCAGCGCCAGTCCCCAGGCTTTGTTGATCCGCCCGCCGAAGGGCGCATGAATGATGAATTGCATTCCCCCGGCTTCATCAAAAAAGCGCTCGGCAATCACCGTTCGCCGGGTGGGCACGGCACCCAGCACTGACTGCCCGGCAAGATGATAAGCAACCAACTGGCTGGCACCCGAATCATCGAGGCCGCATTCCTGCTTCAGCCAGGCGATTGCCGTACTCTGGGATTCGCTTGCCTCGTCCACATTCGAGATCATGCCTGCAATGATTTCGCGCAACTCCGATACCTGCGCGGAGAGTTCCGCCGTGCGCGATGGAGCTTCACCCCTCCAGAATGGCACGTTGGGCGCGGCGCCGTGCGCATCTTCCACCAGCAGTCGGCTTCGGGCAGCCTCCACCCGGCGAATGCGCCAGGAGGTGTTGCCCAGCAGCATGATGTCGCCCGCCATGCTCTCCACGGCAAAATCCTCGTCCACGGTTCCCACCACCGTTCCTTCCGGCATGGAAACCACGGAGAACAGTGCGCTGTCGGGAATCGCTCCGCCGCCGGTGATCGCCGCCAGCCGGCTGCCTCGCCTTCCGCGCAGCCGGCCGTTGACTCGGTCGCGAAAAAGCAGGGCCGCGTGCCGCCCTCGCCGCGCGGAAATCCCGTCTGACAACATCGAAACGATCTCATCAAAGTCCCTGCGTGAAAGCTGGCCATAGGGATAAGCGCGTCGGACCAGGTGGAACAGGTCATCTTCTTTCCATTCCTCGCAGGCGCACATGGCGACGATCTGCTGCGCCAGGATGTCGAGCGGCGCAGGGGGAATTTCAAGCCGGTCCAGGTCGCCCTGCCGAATGGCCCGCACCAGCGCCGCGCACTCCGCCAGGTCGTCCCGAGTCATGGCGAACAGGCGGCCCTTGGGCACCGCGCCCCGCCAGTGCCCGGCACGTCCGATACGTTGCAGCGCCACGCCGATGGAACGCGGGGAACTCATCTGGCACACCAGGTCCACCATCCCGATATCAATGCCCAGTTCGAGCGACGCCGTGGCCACCATGACACGCGCTTCGCCGGACTTCAGTCGCTTTTCCGCAGCGAGCCGGAGCTTGCGCGAAAGGCTGCCATGATGCGCGGCCACCGCATCCTCACCCAATCGCTCGGCCAGGTGATGCGCCAGACGCTCCACCAGACGGCGCGTGTTGACAAAAACCAGAGTGGACCGGTGCTCAAGAGCAAGCTCAGAGATGCGGTTATAAACGTCCTCCCACATTTCGTTCGAGGCCACAGGTCCAAGCTCCCCGGCGGGGACTTCCACCGCAAGGTCCATGGGCCGCCCATGGCCCACATCAACCACTTCAGGCGTTGGGCGCTCCGTGCCCGCCAGAAAGCGCGCGACTTCCTCAATCGGGTTCTGGGTGGCGGAAAGTCCGATCCGGACCGGTGGGCGCCGCTCAGGATTTGCGCCGCGCACCAGCGCGTCCAGCCGCTCGAGTGACAGAGCCAGGTGCGACCCGCGCTTGTCGTCGGCCACAGCGTGGATTTCGTCCACGATCACCGTCTCCACGTGTTGCAAAATTGAACGGCTTTTCTCCGCCGTCAACAGGATGTAAAGGGATTCCGGCGTGGTCACCAGAATCTGTGGCGGCCGCTTCAGCATGGCGCGGCGTTCGGGCGCCAGCGTGTCGCCGGAGCGGACGGCCGCACGAATCTCCGGCAACTCTATTCCCTGCCTTGCGGCAAGGTCCTGGATCCCGCGCAAAGGAATCTCCAGGTTCTTGTGAATGTCATTGCCGAGGGCCTTCAGCGGTGAAACATAAAGGACTGCAACGTGGCCGGGAAGCGTGCCTTTCAGCCCCTGTCGCACCAGGCGGTCAATGCAGGCAAGAAAAGCCGCAAGCGTTTTGCCGGACCCTGTCGGGGCAGAGATCAATACGTCTGATCCCTCGACGATGTGCGGCCAGCCCTGTTCCTGCGGCTCAGTGGGCGCGCCAAACCGCTCCACAAACCAGTCGTGGACCAGCGGGTGCGCCCAGGCAAGAGCGCTCACTTTGGAAGTCATATTCAAATTCTAACCCGCGCTGTCCACACAGGGTTGAAGGACCGCAGCAGAGAGTTTGAGATTTCCCCAGGAAGACGGAATATGGCGAAATTCACGAGTCACACTCTGCAAGGGTGCATGGGCCAAACATGCAATTCGAGTGGCGCACCCTGACATGCGGCAGTAGACAGGCTATGAAGCTCATTGGTGGACCTGGGGAGGTTCGAACTCCCGACCCCCTGGTTGCAAACCAGGTGCTCTCCCAGCTGAGCTACAGGCCCAATGATTGATGTCTTCATTGATACTGCCCGGTAATTCAGAAACCGTCAAGGGACCGGCGGAAAATGCGGCGCGGCATTGCGATCTGCCCGCTCGCAGCAGAAAACTCCATCGGCGGTCCTCCCTATTTTGTTGGATGCAGGACCAGCTTCTGCACGCGCCAGTTGAGCAGTTCGCCCACGAAGAGCACGTTTTCCGACGGGCAGCCGATCTGGTGTACCCAGCCGAACTGGCCTGGCTGCTTGCCGGCTGTCCCGAATTCTCCCAGGATTTTGCCGTTCAAATCCAGCTTGTAAATGTGGCCGGGCCTGGAGTCGGAACTGAAGATCGCCTGGTGAGGTCCCGGCGTGATACACAACGCCCAGGGCGCACCGACGTTGGTCCACTGGGTGATGAATTTGCCATCGGTATCGAAGACCTGGATGCGGTTGTTTTCGCGGTCGCCAACGTAGATGCGGTCATTCGCGTCGATGGCAATCGTATGCGGCGTGTGGAACTGCCCCGGCGCGGTGCCGCGCGTCCCCCACTCCTTCAACTTGTTGCCGTACCTGTCGTACTTCACGACGCGCGAATTCACATAGCCGTCAGTCACAAAGATGTCGCCCTTCGAATCAAAGGCCACGTCGGTGGGACGGTTGAAGAGCCAGTCGGACGCCGCCGGCTCGGGACGGCCGGGCAGCAGATGGCTCGAGGGCTCCGGGCGCCGGCCCAGCACCATCTTGACGTGGCGTCCCGTGGGATCGAATTCGATCACCGTGCTCGAGCCCTCGTCCACGCACCAGATGTTGTCATGCTTGTCGATTTTGACGCTGTGGGCGAAAACAAACCCGTAAAGCCCGTCGCCGATGGTGCGCAGGTAATTCCCATTCGGGTCAAACTCCAGCAATCTCGTATTCTCTCCGCGGTTGTAAACAAAGATGTCGCCTTTCGAATTCACCGCCACGCCCGCCGCTTCGCCCAGATACATCCCCTGCGGCAGCTTGAGAAAGTCCGGGTCGGATTGATAGGTGATTTTCGGAACAGGCTGCTGCGCCAGAAGCGGCGCTGCCAGAAAAAGAAGAAGCCCTAAGACAAGACCCTGTTTCACGCTGACCTCCGTTAACGCCAATAAGCTTCCGCGAAAGATGCGCGGGTGATTTCTCGTAATCGCACTTACTACAACGTGCTCGCCAGCAAATCTTTCAGTTTGCTCCAGGCGCGCTCGGCCTGGAACTGGTGGTAGGGCTTGCCGTCAGGAACCGTCCAGCCGTGGCGGGCGCCCTCATAAACCTCGCTCTCGTATTGCCCGCCCCACGCGTCGAGCGCCTGGTTCAGCTTTTCAATCGCTTCGGCCGGCATGCTGCGGTCTTCAACGGCGTGGCCAAAATAGAGCCGGGCCTTGACGCGCGGCAGCGCAAGGTGAGGGCTTGCGGGCGCATCGGTGTAGAGCGCGCCTCCGTGGAACGATGCGGCAGCGACAATCCTGTCTGCCCGCACGGCAGCCGTGCGCACGGCCATGGCCCCCGTAAAGCAGTAACCCACCACACCCATGGGGCCATCGTTCACCGAATCCTGCGCAGCCAGAAAGTCAACGTAGTCACCGGCGTCGAGTTCCATTGGTTCCGGCCCCAGCGGGCCCATCAGCTCGGCAAAACGCTTCATGGTGCGTTCGTCGCCCATGCGACGCGGAAAGTCAAACAGCGGCGGGCGGCCGGTGCGGTAAAAGACGTTCGGCATCAGGACGGTGTAACCTTCCTCAGCCAGCCGTTTGGCCATACCACGGTGCGCCGGGCGAATGCCGCCGATGTCGGTCAAATGAATCACGCCCGGCCGCCGGGCGCCATCTTCATGCCGGTAGAGGACCGCGTCAGCCGTTCCGTCATGCGTCGCAATTTCAATCTCCTGTTCAATCATTTGAGCCCCCCGATTCAGCCGGCGCGCCCGTTGCTGCAACGGCGGCGCAGGCGAATGTCCATGTTGTGCAATTTCCCCGATACGGCAGGGCGAATTATGCCACGCAGCAGGTGCACCTGCAAACGCAAAGGTCAGAATGCCAACGGGCAGGCAGGCAGCAGGGAGGAGGGAAAAGTATTGCAGGGTAGCCGGGGCCGGCAAGTTTGAGGCTTCATCCAATGCCCTGTAGCCCTGCTGAGCAATCGCGATTCCGACAGGAAAGGAACCTCACAGCGGTTCTCCGGTTCGTTTTTTAGCTTTCGTTTATTTTCAACAAGATCGGTAGGTTTGTTTTTCGGTTCGTTTTCGGTTCGTTTTTTCCACAGGCACCTGTTTTCAACAACTTCTCCGCTTCGTTTTTCGGTTCGCTCCGGTTCGTTTTTGGTGGCCAAACCTTTGTTATCAATAACTTCTCCGGTTCGTTTTTTAAAATAACATCTTTTTTGTCCCAAGCACTTGAATGGCCAAAAATACGATTCAATTATTTCAGCAACTTACAGACATTAAACAGTCCATTCAGACCGCTTAAATTTTTGATTGGCGCCCCGCCCGGCGCCATCAAGAAGACTAGCATAGTAGCGTAGCCATTGTCAAGGTCTTTCTGCGCTGGAAGGGGAAAGCGAAGTCGGAAGTGTGAATTGTTGAACTATGAAACCGAACCTGCCGAGTCGTCTTTTTTCATCCTTCATACTTCATTCGTATCTCAGCGCCACCATGGGATCGACTTTCGCCGCCCGCCGGGCGGGGATGTAGCAGGCGAGCAAAGCAACAACAATGAGGATGAGCGAGACCGCGATGAACGTCAGCGGATCGGTGGGCTTCACTCCATAGAGCAGGCTCGACAGGAATCTCGTCAGCGCCAGCGCTCCCGCAATGCCAATGGCCACGCCAATTAAGGTCAGCTTGAGCCCCTGGCCGACAACCATTTTCAAAACATCAGACTTTTCTGCCCCCAGCGCCATGCGAATGCCGATCTCGTGCGAGCGTTGCGCAACACTGAAGCTCAAGCTTCCGTAAATACCGACACAGGCGAGAAGGAGCGCCGCCAGCCCAAAGAAGCTGGTGAGTTGCGCAAACATGCGCTCTTGGGACAGCCGCTCGTTAATCTGCTCGATTTCCGTTTGCAGGTCGTAGAGTGGCGCTTTGGGGTCCAGACTTTCCGCTACACGGCGTACTGCGCTTTCAAGCTTCGCCGGATTACCTGATGAGCGCAGATCAAAGTGCATCGAACCTAGCAATCCAACGTCTTGCAGGCAAGGGACGTAAATGGTCGGTGGCGGCTGCCCCCGGAGATGGGCGTACTTTGCATCGGCAACCACGCCGACAATCTCGATGTCGGCACTCCTTAGCCCTCTGATGCCGAAACGCCGTCCGATGGGGTTCCGGCCGTCCAGATACCGCCGGACGAACTGCTGGTTAACCACTGCCACCTTCGACGCACCCTCAGTGTCCCCTTGATTAATCGTACGTCCCAGGACCAGCGGAATTCGCATGGTTGCGAAAAATTGCGGACCCACCCTGTTCATCTGCACCATGGTTGCGGGGTTGTGCCCCAAGTGCGGCTTGAAGCCCTGGAGGTGTATGCCTTGTGTATCCGATTCGCCACTAATCAACGTATACTTCGACATCGTAACGGAGACCACGCCGGGAAGCGCATGGAGCTTTTGCATAAGTTCTTGATAGAACTCCGCCAACCGCTCGCCCTTGTAACCGTCTTGAGTTGGATTGATGCCGAAAAGAAGCAGGTTATTGCGGTCGAACCCCACCCTGACGTTCTCGAGGTTGGACAGCGTACGGACAAACAGTCCTGCACCGGCCAGCAGCAACAACGAAATGGCGACCTGCGCAAGGACCAGCCCCCCGCCGGGAAGTAGGCTCAGTGTGCCCCCGCTGCTCCTCAATCTGAGCGAACTTCGGCTGCCTTCTTTGAGCACGGGCGTCAGATCAACCCGAGTATTGCGCAGGGCGGGGGAAAGGCCAAATAAAATACCAACAAGGATCGAAACTCCCACCGAGAAGCCCAGCACACGCGAATCAGGCGTCACGTTCAGCCAAGGGGCTGTGCCACCTCCCCCGAGGAGGGCAACAATAAGGGAAGTAGCCCAAAACGCGAAAACCATTCCTGCCAAGCCGCCCAACGTAGCGAGCAAAACGCTTTCTGTAAGAAACTGGCGGACCAGCCGCCACCTTCCCGCGCCGAGCGCCAATCGTACTGCAGTCTCCCCTCCCCGCGAGGCCGCGCGCGCCAGCAGCAGGTTGGCGACATTGGCACATGCGATCAGCAGTATCAAACCCACGAGTGTCATTAACACGAAGAGTGACTTGGAAAATTCGCGGCGAAGGTCATTCAGCCCCCTGCTGAGGGACTCGATACCGAGCAGTGGAGCGGGTCTGGGATTCAATCTTGGCTTTTCCGCCGTGGCAACGCTTTGCTGAAAAAGCACGTTTAAGTTCGCTTGCGCCTCCTGCTCACTCACCCGCGGCTTCAGCCGGCCAAGAACCATCACCCACCAGTGGTCGTTTGCATGAAATAGTGAACCCACAGACTGAGGTCTGCCCGCGATTCCCGACGCCTGCGGTGGCGGCGACGGCGACCAACTCGGCTCGACCTGCGGCTGAGTGTGAAGTGGCAACCAAACGTCTACGGCGCGTCCCGGTTGGATGCCGTAAAACTCTGGCGGGCTTACGCCGACGATGGTGAAGGGGACATTGTTCAGTTCAATCTTCCGGCCGAGAACACCCTTGTCTTTCCCAAATCGGCGCTCCCAATAGCCATAACTGAGGACCGCAACGGGACTTGCTCCGGGCCGGTCGTCGTCGGAAAGGAGCAAACGGCCCACCATCGGGCTGATTCCCAGGGTCGAAAAGAAAGCCCCCGACACAAGCTCTCCGTCCGCACGGCCCGACACGCCTTTGTAGCTGAGGACAAGTTCATTGTGACGTCCCGACACTGCCGCCACATTGGAGAAGACCTGGTTCCTCGCACTAACTTGCCTGAAGAACGGATATGAGAAGACCGAGCTCGCCACCCGTCCGCTCTTGTCTCTTCTCAACCCACCCCATATCCAATATCCCCTCGGACCGTGAGGAGGGCCGCCGTGTGCGGCCCAGTTGAGCACGACCAACTGCCGCGGATTACTGACGGGCAGCATCTTGAGCATGACTGCGTCAACGAGGCTGAAAATTGCGGTGTTGGCGCCGATGCCGAGGGCGAGTGTAATGATCGCCACCGCCGTGAAGCCCGGATTGCGGCGAAGTTGGCGGAGGCCGTAGCGGATGTCCTGGATGAGTTCTTCGATGAGGTGGATGCTCCAGGTTTCGCGGCATTCTTCTTTCATGCTGCTGACGTTGCCGAACTGCCGCAGCGCCGCGTAGCGGGCTTCTTCCGGGTCCATCCCTTTGCGCAGGTTTTCTTCGGTGAGCATTTCGAGGTGGGCGCGCACGTCTTCATCAAGCTGCTGTTCCAGGCGCGCTTTGCGGAAGATCCCTGTCAGCTTCGAGAGCAGAACACGCAGATGAGTCATATCATGTTCCTCTGGTGGCATGGGCATCCTGCCCATGAACGCTCACGGGCGAGACGCCCGTGGCACATAAAGCTGTCAGCGCGGGTCAGCAAAAACCACCGCGCATGCGTACCCACTGAAATAAAGCAGATCCTTCGCTGCGCTCAGGATGACTGGCCGTGAGCTCAGCTGTCCCGAATCACTCAATCACGAATGCTCAGCGCCGGCCAGCAGGCGGGCGATGACGGCGGTCATGCGTTCCCAGTTCTCGGCTTCCTTTTTCAGCTGGCTGGCGGCCGGCGCGGGTCAGTGAATAAAACCGGGCGCGGCGGTTGTTTTCTGAAACGCCTTCCTTGGACGTGATCCAGCCCTTCTGCTCGAGGCGCAGCAGCGCCGGGTAGAGCGTGCCCTGGTTGAGTTGCAGAAGATTTTCCGACACCTGCTCGATGCGCCGGGCGATGCCGAAGCCGTGCATCGGCCCCATGGTGTCCAGCGTTTTCAGGACCATCAGGTCCAGCGTTCCCTGCAGGACTTCAGCCTTTTCCTGCGTCATCAGCAAGCACTCCTTTAGATGATCAACAGGAGAACACATACGCGCTCTCTGTAGATTGTCAACAGAAGAATATACCATTGGCGATTGGCGATTGGTGATTGGTGATTGAGACCCGAAGAAAGCCCGCAGAGTTTCGAAAATCTAAAACTCTGCGCTACCTTTCCCGTGTGGCGTAGAATAGCGGCATGATGAAATGGCTTGTGATTGGAGTTGGAGACATTACCACCAAGCGGGTGCTGCCGGCGATTGAGGAAGAGGAGCAGAGCCAGCTGGTCGGCATCGTCACCCGCGACCCGGCGAAAGCCGACCCTTACGGCGTGCCGGGGTTCAAGGACCTGAAGGAAGCGCTGGGCGCGACAAAGCCCGACGCCGTTTACGTGGCCTCGCCGGTTTTCATGCACGCGCCGCAGACGATGATTTCACTTCGCGAAGGGTGCCACGTGCTGTGCGAAAAGCCCATGGCCATGAACTATGCCGAGGCGGAAATGATGGTGGAGACCGCCGAGGCCACCGGGCGCACGCTGGGCATCGCCTATTACAGACGGACCTATCCCAAGGTGCATCGCGCCATGGCCCTGATGCGCGAGGGCGCGATCGGCCAGCCGGTGCTGGCCTATGCTTCCAGCCACGCATGGTTTAAAGCGGAGAACGAATTCCGCTGCCTGGCTGCTGGACCCCGACAAGGCCGGCGGCGGCCCGCTTTATGACGTCGCTTCCCACCGGATCGATCTCTTCAATTTCATCTTTGGACAACCCGCGCGCGTGCGGGCTCAACTGTCAAACGCCGTGAACAAAACGCCGGTGGAGGATTGCGCAACGGTGCTGGTGGAATACCTGAACAACGTGCGCGCCATCGTCGACGTGCGCTGGCACTCGCGCGTGGACCGCGACGAGTTCCGCATCATCGGCACCAGCGGCGAACTGGAACTGAGCCCGCTGAACGGCCCCACGCTGGTTTCTCCCCAGGGAACGGAAGAAATTCCCACCCACGAAAACCTCCATTTCCCCTGCGTGGAAAATTTTGTGGAGTCGGTGCTGGACGGCAAGCCGCTGCTTTCAAGCGGCCGGACCGCCCTGTGGACCGACTGGGTGACGGATCGGGCCGTAAAAGACAACCTGCGCTCATAAAATAATGGTTTGCGGCAGCCCGGCAACTTCCCTGCCCGGAGGCCCGCCTGACAGAACCCGAGGTATCCGATGATCTTCCCTCTCCCGCGTAAAGTGACAAAGCAAAGCGGACGCCTGAAGGTGGACGCATCCGTTGTGATCCTGGTGCCGGAACTTGCCTCGAGCTCGGACCTTTTTCTTGCGTCGTTCCTCTCGGCTGAACTGGCCGGCCAGTATGGGATACCGATCAGGATTCGTCACGCGGCTGCGATTCCGAAGACGCAGCGATTTATCCTGATGGGCGATGAGACGAATCCGCTGGTGCGGCAGTATCGCCAGACCCGCGGCATCCAGGCCGGCAGCGGCGCTCCGGGCGCCTGAAGGTTACGTGCTGGACGCAACCGACCGGGGCGTTGCCATCCTGGGCAGCGACCAACCCGGCGCCTTTTACGGACTGCAAACGCTCCGTCAAATTCTTGAAAAGTCCGGCGACGGCGTTTACGTTCCGGCGCAGCGGATTGTCGATTGGCCCGACAAACCTTTTCGGGGCGTTTACATCTTTCTGCCCGGCCGGCGGCACATTCCGTACTTCAAACGATTTGTTCGCGAGGTGATGGCGCCCGCGAAGCTGAACAGGCTGATTGTTGAAGTGGACGCCGGGATGCAATTTGACCGCCACCCGGAATTGAATGCGGGATGGATTGACTTTGCCAAGGACATGAAATACACCCGCCGCGGGCGGCCCACCGGACCGCACCGGCAGTTTCAGGATTCCGGCAATATGAGTTTTACCGACGGCGGCGTGCTGGAAAAAGAAGAAGTCGCCGAACTGGTTCGGTACGCGCGGCAGCATCATGTGGATATCATTCCTGAAATTTCCACCTTGACCCACGCCTATTACCTGCTGACCCGGCACCGCGAGCTGGCGGAAATCCAGGCTGCCGAGTGGCCGGATACCTACTGTCCCAGCGATCCGGCAAGCTACCGGCTGGCCTATGACGTGATGGACGAATACATCGAGGTGATGCAGCCGCGGATGGTCCACATCGGCCACGACGAATGGCGCATGCCCTGGGGGATTTGTCCCAGATGCAAGGGCAAGGACCCGACCGTGCTGTTTGCCCAGGATGTCAACAAAATCTATTCGCACTTGAAAAGGCGCAACGTTGAGGTTGCCATGTGGGGCGACCACCTCGTCGAGCGCGTCCGCGGAAAGGGTTTGCGGCACGGCCACAGCCCCGAGGGCTATAACTACCAGATGCCCGGGGCGCTTTCTCCGCAGCAGGTCCGCGAGTTGATTCCCAAAGATATCCTCATCTTCAACTGGTTCTGGAGCAACACGAAAAGAGGGCGCGGCGAAGACAACGACGTCGAGTTGGCAGGAGTTTGGCTTCCACCAGGTGTATGGGAACATGACGCCGGAGATTCCGGACTACCAGCACCGCAGCCAGCGGAAAAGCGTGCTGGGCGGAGCGCCTTCCTATTGGGCTCCCACCACCGAATTCAACTTTGGCAAAGACATGATGTATGACATCCTGGGCTGCGCCAACCTCACATGGTCGCGCGACGCGCTGGCCCCCACATGACATTTCAGAGAAGGTCCAGAAGGCGATTCCGGATTTTCGGCGAAGAGTGTCCATGCAACTCTGGCCCAGCGACGACGATCCCGTAACGCCAATCGATATCAGCGCTCATCTGAATGCGCCGGTCGGCAACAGCAGCTTGAATGGCGTTGATTTTGCCTCGTTGCAAGAGCGGCACGGTTCATGCCGGATCCAGGGTATTCAACCTGGTGAATGCCAGCGAACACGCCGGCAAGTGCGCCATCGTCGTTGCCACCGGGGGGCAGCAAACCGAATCAGAACCAGCCGCCATTCCGCTCGGCGACGACGTCAGCAGCATATTGTTCCTTCACGCCTGTTCCCTGCCCGCGCAGAATGACTCGGCGTTTCGTGAAACATGGGACAATGCCGACACCGCAGATCTGCTGGGGTTTTACCGGTTCGTGTATGAAGACGGGCTGGTGGAAACAGCTCCCATCCGCTACGGCGTGAACATCCTGGAAGCCGGCTGGGGCAAAAAGCATTCGCCGCGGAATGTCGCCTGGCAAGCCGACCTTGTTGATTGCGGAAGGTCACCGGAGGGGCGCATCACGTTTTTCGCCTTCGAATGGGTCAATCCACGTTTCGGCAAGAGGATCAAGGAAGTCCGTCTGGAAGGAATTTCGGGATTCAAAGACTTCAACGGAAAAACCATCGCCGACAATGCCCTCATTCTGCTGGGCGTGAGTGTGGTGAGAAAAAGGCCGTTTTCAAAGCAGCAGGCAATCGGAAGCCCCTGGGCCGGACCGGACACCCCTGCTCCGTAGTGCATGTGAATTGCATCAGGCCAAAGCTCCTGCCTGGTTCTCCAGCTCATGACGAGGAGGGGAAATGCGACGTCGACAATTTCTGAATAGATCCATTGCTGCGTCCGGGAGCCTGTTCGGGCTTGGCAAGGGAGAGGCGTTCGGGGAATCTGGCAGGCCAGGTGAATCCCAGACAGCAACAAGCCAACCAGCGGTCCGGTCTTCGACTGGCATGACCTTGAAGGGGGATTCCCCAAGACGGTCAAGCCGGGATACCGCCACGCTCCGCAAGAGTCTCTCGAGGCCTGGAAAGACCAGAAGTTCGGTATTCGCATACACTGGGGCCTTTACTGCCTGATGGGAAGCGACGCCTCATGGTGTTTGCCGCATTCGTCCCGGGAATTCCAGAACATCTACAACACGCTCTACGAGTTCTTCAACCCCACAGATTTCGACCCGGACTCATGGATGGACCTTTTCCAGCGGGCCGGCGCAAGGTTTTTTACATTTACGACAAAACACCATGAGGGCTTTTGTATGTGGCCCACCGAAACGGTTGTGAAATCCATCAGGCGCGCGCCCCATGGCCTCTCTTTTTCGCCCAAGCATCAGCCGAACTATCAGGATTGTCTCATCCATTACAGCGTGATGGACACGCCCTACAGGAAGGACATCGTAGGAACGCTGATTAAAGCAGCGCGAAAACGGGGAGTGGGAGTAGGTTTGTATTATTCGCACGTCGACTGGCACGATCCGGCCTTCGCCTGGGACCCTTACAACTTCTACTACGACCCAAACTTCACCCCGCAATCCGATCCCAAACGGTGGCAGACGTTTATCGATCAGGAGCGAAAGCAATTGACGGAATTGATGACCTGGTATGGGCCCATTGATCTTCTGTCGCTCGATATCGCCTGGCCGGCAGCAGCGTCACAGGACATCGCCGAACTCGCCATGATGGCGAGGAAACTACAGCCCAATGTTTTGATGAGGCACCGTGGGGTCGGCCCCTATGGTGACTATTACACCCCGGAGCGGGAAGTTCCAGGTGGCTTTTCCAAAGGAAACTGGATGGTGATTTATCCCGGCGGGCAGGCCTTTTCTTATCTGCCCAACGATATCTATAAACCCAAAGAGTGGGTTCTTGAAAGCCTCATCGATATTGTTGCGAAGGGTGGAAACTTCGAAGTCGGCTACGGACCCACGCCCAACGGAACCTGGCCGAAGGAAACTGCAGAGCGCTTAATCTATGTTGGCGATTGGCTGAACGTCAACGGTGAGGCGATCTATGCGACCCGTGCCTGGAAAGTTTACAAGCAAGGGGAGGACGTACGATTCACTCGAAGCAAAGACGGCCGGTATCTTTATGCCATCAGTCTGAAGTGGCCGGGGAATAGGTTTGTGGTGGATTCGGTCCGTGCGGTTCCTGGAAGCACGGTCTTGATGCTTGGAGTCGAGAAGCCGATGCGCTGGCAGCAGCAAGGCGACTCACTGGCCATTGAAATCCCGCCGGAAGTGGCCGCAAATAAACCCTGCCGTCAGGCTTTTGTCATGAAAATTCAAAAAATGCCCGGCTAGTAGCGCAAGTCTCACTCCCCTGTTGGAGCTAAGACGGAAAGACCTTGATTGACATCCATGTTCCTTTGTACTAAAAAGCTCTTACATGGAATCTAAATCCGATACGCTTTGCACTAACCTCTAGCAGAGCGGGAAGCCCTGCCCTGGCTGGCGCTGTGCGCGCACACGGAGGCGTTGATGGCTCGCGGTCCTTTAACCGATTCTGAAGTTTCCCTGTACCGGGAGAATGGGTTTGTCGTCGTCCAACAGATGTTCGACCGGGACGAAATCAGTTTCCTGCGGCGCGCAGCAAAGAAGGACAAGGAGCTCGATGCCCACTCTGTGGGACGTCGCGACGGGGAGGGAGGGACGGTCCGCCTCTCCCTTTGGAATCATCCTGGCGATACGATCTATGGAACATTCGCCCGATGCGAATCGATTGTTCGCTCTGTGGAACTATTGCTGGAAGGCGAAGTTTATCACTACCACTCCAAGATGATCATGAAGGACCCGAAGGTCGGCGGGGCCTGGACGTGGCATCAGGACTACGGCTACTGGTATCACAACGGCGTATTGTTCCCATTGCTTTGCAGTGTTTTTATCGCAATGGATCCGGCGACCGCGGAAAATGGCTGCCTCCAGGTGGTCGATGGGTCGCATCGTATGGGCCGCCTGGACCATGTTCTGACAGGCGACCAGGCCGGAGTTAATCCGGAACGACTCAAGGAGGTCCTCCAGCGATTCCCGATCAGCTTTGTCGAAATGGAACCCGGCGACGCTTTGTTCTTTGACTGCAATCTGCTGCATCGGTCTGACCAGAACCGGTCAGACTCCCCACGATGGTCATTGATCTGTTGCTATAATGCCGCCCGCAACGATCCTTACAAGGAATCGCAGCATCCGCGCTATACCCCGTTGCAGAAAGTGCCGGATTCGGCCATTCGGGAAGTGGGGATGCGTCGTTTTGCAGATTCTGAAGCCTCGGAAGCCTGGTTCACGGATTCGGACGATCAGACCTCTCGAAACTTAAAGCCCGCTGATTGAGCCTTAATCCGATTTACTCCTGAGAGGACTCCAGCGAACCATTCGATGTTCGTGGAAATCCCATGAGTACGATGGGGATGCCTGGAGGGTAAGGGCGCCCTGGCGAAAGTGCCACCAGGCCATGGGTCAAGCCAGATCAGCCAGAACGGAGGGCCAGCGCCCTGTATGACCAGGCAAGGAACGACGGTAACTGACGAATGCCCGCATGGTGAAGCTGCAAGCTTAGAGGAGACGATCAATGACTTCACGAGAGCGCGTTCAGACGGTGATGGAGCACAAGGAACCGGACAGGGTTCCACTTGACCTGGGCGCGTGTACAGTGACCGGAATGCACGTTGACACGGTTTACAACCTTCGCCAGGCGCTCCACCTGGACGAACCGGGAACGCCCGTCAAAGTGATCGAACCCTCACAGATGCTGGGGGAAATCAAACCCGACCTCATGGAGGCGCTCGGAGTTGACGTAGCAGGGCTCGCGAAGCCAACCACCAAGTTCGGTTTCAGGAATGCGGACTGGAAACCGTGGACCACTTTCGGAGGCACGCCGGTTCTGGTTCCCGGTGGATTTAACACCGAGCCGGAAGAGAACGGCGATATCCTGATGTACCCCGGAGGTGACAAATCCGTCCCCGCCAGCGCCCGCATGCCGACGGGGGGTTTCTACTTTGATTCGATTGTGCGCCAGCCGCCCATTGACGAAAATGCCCTCAAGGTAGAAGACAACCTGGAAGAATATGGTCCCATTGCGGAGGAAGATCTCGAACACCTCCGCCGCGAAGCGGAACGGTTATATTCACAGACCGATAAAGCCATTCTGGCCAACTTTGGAGGGACGGGTTTCGGTGATATTGCGAATGTTCCGGGCCCCGGAGTCAAGTATCCGAAAGGCATTCGTGACATCGAAGAGTGGTACATCAGCACAGTGACACGCCGCGACCACGTTTACAAAATCTTTGAGCGCCAGTGCGAGATCGGCATCAGGAACCTGGAAAAGATCTTTGGCGCGGTCGGGAATCGCGTGACGGCCGTCTACGTTACAGGAACCGACTTCGGCCAGCAGAACGGACCCTTTATCTCGCCGAAAGCCTACCGCGACCTCTTCAAGCCGTTCCACCAGGAAGTTACCAGCTGGATCCATAAGAATACTCAGTGGAAGTGCTTCATCCATTCCTGCGGCTCCGTTCGAGCGCTGCTCCCGGACTTTATCGACGCGGGTTTCGAAATCATCAATCCAGTCCAGTGCTCTGCTGCGGGCATGGCGCCGGAAGAACTGAAGAAAGAGTTTGGTGACCGCGTAACCTTCTGGGGCGGCGGCGTTGACACGCAACAAACGCTTCCCTTCGGTACGCCCGAGGAAGTTCGGCAGGAAGTTTGCTCGCGGCTGAAGATTTTCGGGCAGGCGGGGGGGTACGTTTTCAATCCCACGCACAACGTGCAGGCTCGAGTGCCGGTTGAGAACGTCCTGGCCCTGTATCAGGCCGTCCGGGAGTTTGGAAGATATCCCCTTTGAGGCAGAGAGACCGGTGGCCACGATTGGCCATACAAGCCACAAAGCCTGGCCAGGCCAGCCCTGCCCAGGGGCCAGCAGGCGCGATGTTTCAGACTGTAAACGAAACGAATAGTCTTCAGGGCGCCTTCGGACCCTCTTCCAGGCTGATCAAACCTCTTCCGGGACAACGAACGGTGCCCGGTATCCGCGGTCGCCGTCGCGCATGATGAGATCGGCTTCGGGATCGTTGATGACCGTCTGGCTCTCAGGATCGAAATCGACTGGACGCCGCAGGCGATACGATGCGTTCGCCAGATGCACCAGAGTGCAGGAGATATGGCCCTCTTCGATGGGCGCGTGCTGGTCCTGCTTACGGCGACTGCGGACACACTCGACGAAGTTGTCAAAGTGCGACTGGTTGGCTTTTGCGAAGTTGCCGCCCACGTCGTTGCCGGGCCCCGGCTCAGCCGCCTTGCCCAGCCAGACGCTATATTTGTCATCATCTTCATCCATCGCCAGGTAGCCCTTGGTCCCGTAGAAAATGTCGCCGACGGTATTCCGGCTGCCTGCCAGCGCCTCCACCCTGCGCTGGCTCGATTTCCCGGCAGCCTCGCGTGCTTTCTTGTCCTGCCAGGCGCCGATCGTCGCTTCATGGTTGGTCATCCAGTGACGGACTTCAAACTCCAGCATCTTGCGCTTGCCGTTGGGCATGTCGTACTCGAAAGCGCAATTGAGCGTGTTCGGAGTCTCCTGATCGTCGTCGAACATGAAGTGGCCGCCGACCGCCGAAACCCGGTTCGGAAAGCCCACTCCCAGACCCCACCGGGCGATGTCCACCTGGTGAATGCCCTGATTGCCGATATCGCCGTTGCCGTAATACCACAACCAGTGCCAGTTGTAATGGAATCGGTTTTGGGTAAACGCGTGAACGGGCGCCGGACCGGTCCACAGATCGTAGTGCACCCCGGCGGGAACAGGCTTGACAGGTGCGTGCCCGATGGTGTCCCGCCATTTGAAGCACAAACCCCGCGCCAGATAGACGTCGCCGATCAGCCCTTCGTGGATTTTCCTGATGCCTTCCAGAACGGCCAGGCTGGAACGGCCTTCCGTGCCGTGCTCGACGATGCGGTCATAGCGGTTAGCAGCTTGAACCAACTGGCGGCCTTCCCACCAGTTGTGGCTGCAGGGCTTCTCGATGTAAACATCCTTGCCCGCCTGGCAGGCCCAGATGCCGATCAGACTGTGCCAGTGGTTGGGCGTAGCAATCGAAACTGCATCGATGGATTTGTCTTCGAGAACCCGGCGAACATCCATGTAAGTTTTCGGCTTGGGGAAGCCCGCCTTCTCCATATCGGAGAGACGCTTTCGGGTCACATTCTCATCGATGTCACAAACTGCCGCCACCTCAGCGTTGGGGTTTTTGGAAAAGCATTCAATATGGTTGTAGCCGCGGCTACGAATGCCACAAACAGCAACCCGCACGCGATTGTTTGCGCCTAGAATTCTCTTTGAATCTGCTGCCATGCTGGCCGTTCCTAGTGCGGCCAGTCCCGCGCCGGTTTGCAGGAACTTTCGCCGGCCCATCTGCAAATTTGAAGACTCAGTCCCCTGCTGTTTGGCCATGATGACTCCTTCTCTCGATTTATTGGAACGGATAATGGAACTCCCGCAAGGCATCCCCGGGGGCGTGAAAGTCAAGGGCCTGAACCCGTTCGCGCCTATCCTGCTCCAGGCAACGCGTCAGGTACCACTGGAAGAGAAGATTACCGCCGGTCCACATTCACGCTGCATCGCCATTGGCAGGCAACATGATAACAGGACACTCGCCATTTATTACCAGGAGTTTCCGCCAGCCTCCCCGGAAAGTTCGCGTCAAGCCGCGGGTTCATATTGCACCCTGACGGCGGGGCTTTTCTACTGAAAACACGCCGCCGACACCTGGCATTGCAGCGGTGACGGCTCTCGGTCGCCGGTGCCCGCAACAAAGGAGAACCGGCCACGCCGAATCGTGAAAGAAGCTGATCCTGCCTCGCCAGGCGTAACTCTGCGCCCCTTACCGTCAGACCTGCGTCTCTGAAATGCGACCAGTCACAGGAGACGGAAAGATGCGATGCAGGATTCAGGACCGCGCGGGGTGGGCGATGGGTTCGATTCTGGGGATGATCAGGTGCACCAGCCCGAGCGCCAGAGGATGCATGGTGCCGCAGATGATGAACAGCGGAACGTACGAATGAGTGAACTGCAGGATGTAGCCCGCCAGTGGTGCGATGATCATTCCGCCCACGGCGCCCGCCGCTCCTCCGATTCCCACAACGGAAGCAACATCGCGCTTGGGGAAAATGTCGGAAGCCAGCGTAAAGATGTTGGCGGACCAACCCTGATGGGCGGAAGTGGAAACAGAAATCAGCGCCAGCGCCAGCCAGATATTTCCGGTCAAAACAGCAGCAATGCCGGCAGGCATGCTGAAGGCGCAGACGGCCATGGCGGTCTTGCGGCCTGCGTTCACGCTCCAGCCCCGCCGCATCAGGAATCCGGAAAGCCAGCCGCCGCCCACTCCGCCGATGTTTGCAGCGATAAAGGGGATGGTTCCAAACCACGCAAGCTGTTCAATGCTGAATCCGCGCGCCTGCACCAGGTACTTGGGCAGCCAAAAGATGTAGAACCACCAGATAGGATCAGTGAGAAACTTGCCGGCAACAAACCCCCACGTCTGGCGGTAGCCCAGCAATCGCCGCCACTCAATTCTCGATTCGGGCTCCTCTTCCTCACCCGGCTCGCGCAGTTCAATCTTCTTCAGTTCTTCCAGCGACAGCCAGCGATGCAGTCTGGGTGTCTGATAGAGCGCCAGCCACACCATCATGATCCCCAGCGCGAACAGGCCGGTGACGATGAAGGCCGCTTTCCACCCCCAGTGGATCAGGATGGCGCCCACCAGGGGATAGGCGATGACGTTGCCGATGTTGGTTCCGGAATTGAAAATGCCGGTGGCCAGCGCCCGCTCGCGCTTGGGAAACCACTCTGCGACGGCCTTGATGGAGGCCGGAAAGTTGCCCGCTTCGCCCGCGCCCAGCATGAACCGCGCAACACCGAAGGAAAGCACGCCACTCGCAAACGCGTGGCCGATGGTGGCCAGTCCCCACCACCCCATCGAGATCGCGTAGCCAACCCTTGTGCCCAACCAGTCGATGATGCCGCCGGAGATCAGCATGAAGATGGCGTAGGCCCACATGAAGGCGGCGATAATCCAGCCGTAATCGGACTCCGTGATATGGAAGATCTGCTGAAGGTGGGGCGCCAGGATGGCGATGGTGCCGCGGTCAATATAGTTGACCGTGGTGCCGCAAAAAAGCAGGCCGCAAACCCACCATCGGAGATGGGGCAGCGTCGGGTGCGGATGATCGTGGCTGTGCCCGTCCAGGGAATCCATTGGATTTTCCGAGTGCTTCCAGCAGGGGCCTGGCCCTGGAGGAGCAAGGCTTATGGTGTCGAACCATCAGCCGCGGGCAGTCTGCCAGAAAGCCTCTCCGCTTGTCGTTCCACCGAACTCTTTTGCAGCCTTCGAGTTTCGGCAAATTCCTTTTGGGCAGCTGCTTTTTCGCCCGACTTCAAGTATGCCTGGCCGAGTTGGTAATGAAACTTTGCATTATCAGGGTCCAGGGTCAAAGCCCGACGGTAGCAAGTGATTGCCTGGGCGAACTGCCTTTTCTGTGAATATGCTCTCCCCAGGCCAGCCCAGGAGTTCGACAATTTGGAATAAAGTGACAGGGCGCGACGAAACAATGGAATGGCTTTATCGGGACTCCCCCTGTCTAAGGTAATCTTCGCGAGATTTTCGTAGCTCCACGGCTCGCGAGGACTGATGGCAATCTCCTTCTTGTACTCTTCGGCGGCTTGATCCAGCTCGCCAAGGCGCTGGAAGACAACTCCAAGATTGTAATGAGCGAAAGGCAGCCTGGGATTCTGCGCAATCGCTTTGTTCAGTTCAAGGGCTGCCTGTTTGTTGTAAAAGAAGTCGATGTTGAGTTTACCCAGCAACAGATACATCTGCGGCGACTGACCTCCGACGCGAACCATTTCGTCGAACGCCGCCTGGGACTTTGCCTTCTGGTTGAGCTTGCCGTAAGCGATTCCCTCGATAAAGAGAAATTCAATATTGTGCTTTTCCTTGTCAGGCAAGAGAGCCAGGGCTTCCACCGTATGCTTATAATCGCGAATTGCAAAGTAACTCAATCCCGCCAGGTAACGCGCCTGGTTGTTCCCGGGATTCGCTGCAAGGACACGGCTGAAGTGAGGGATGGCATGCTCAAAGTCGCGCTGGCGATAGTACGCCAGGCCCAGATTCAGGTCAATTCCAATTTCATTGGGAGCCAGCTTTTGTGCGGCTTCAAACGACCGGATAGCAGAACCGATCCTTTGGGTGCGCAAATAAACTACACCCAAGTCACTGTAGGCGGCAGCCGACCGAGGGTCAAGTTTGATCACTTCGCGAAAACCGCGTTCAGCCGCTGCATAGTCCCTGGCAACCAAAGCCTGCTGGGCCTGAGCGAATTTCTCCCGCACACCCGAGGGCTGCACATTCACACTGTTCGCCGACCGCTGAGGGAGGGCATTTAACAAGACGAGGAAACAGATGACACGCACCATAGATACCCTTGGTTCATTTCACCATTGACCGGCACGCAGCGTCTACCGGTTTCTTGGGGATGAGTCAACGCTTTCATCACATTTGCTCTCTGTTCCGTGTTCTCTCCATCCTTGTCCCATCGGAATCTGCCGGAACCCCAGGCGGGGGTTCAGGCAGAGTTGCGTCAGCCACCCTGGCCGCGCGTCCGCCCATTGCTTGACGGTGAAGGACGCAGCCCCTGACAGGACCTTCCGTCCCGGTGACCCAGTGCCCGCTCGGCCTAGCGGAATTTCGAAACATAATCCAGGAACGACCTGGCCGTTCGATCCAGGTTTTCGATTGAACCTCCGCCCTGCGTGACGGCACAGATTTCGTAAGCAACATAACCTTGGTATCCGATCTCTTTCAGAGCGTTAAAGAAACCCCCGTAGTCGATCATGCCCGGCCCCATTGCAACCTCAAGGTTTACAGATGGAATCTTCTGGTAATCCACGATTTCCGGCAGGTAATGGTACCTGGACACCGTGATGTACTGGGCAGCCGTAGTGTGAACAATGAACGGCTTCAGCTTGAGCACACCCTGGCGAATTTCCTCCGGCGAGTGCCCCTGCGCCGAGGGACTCCATGCGTCCCACGCGGCTTTGACATTGGGCAGGTTAACTTCCTCCAGGAGCCAGTACATGCCCTCAGCACTGACCGCCAGGTCGTGGTGGTTCTGCACTGCCAGGGTAACGCCATGGCGCTCCGCCTGCTGCCCGGCCAGGCGCAGACCTTCCACGACCGCACTGTATTGCTGGTCGTAGGGAATCCCGGCGCGGTCATAACCCGTGAAGACCCGCACCATGTCTGTGCCCAGGTCACGGGCAAGGCGGGCCACTTCTCCCAGGTAGGTGGCTTGAATTTCCACGTGAGGAATGCCGGGTTTGTCCATACCTGCTGAAAAATCCGTGTACGCGCCCAGAATCACCAGTTTCAGACCTAGTTGGTCAATTCTCGAACGCAATTTTCGACGGGCCGCCCCATCATAATCAAGCGGCGACAAGTGGGGCCTCTTGCACATGAGTTCGACACCGTCGTAGCCAAGTTCCTTCGCTTTGACCAGGAATGGGTCCACCGAAAGAACTGCCTGACCACGCCAAGCACCGGAATAACTTACGGAGTGCAAACAGGTCTTGAATTTGAAACCCTCAGCACCCAACATTTGCGAGGGAGGAACTGATCCTGAAACCGCCAGGGCGGCACTACCGCCTAGAACCTGTCGCATGAATCTCCTACGGTTTGACATCATACCCTCCTGCTGAAATCCAATGAAGAATCAACAGATGTATCAGACCTTGAGTGAAAGCATTTCCTGAAATGGATACTTGACGCACCACCAAATGCAGCCGCCGCTCCATTCGAGATAACACCCTGCTTCTTCGTTCAGTGTCCTCTTGTGCGGAGACTATCCCGCGGGAACCTCATCGTAAGGTTCTGATACCGCCCCGGCCAGCAAAGTTTTTGAGCCGGGTTCACCGACCCGAACGTCACTAAAGTAGCAAAGAGTAAGGCTCTTGCGCATTTTTAGCCATGCATCATAAACGAGGAGGGAGTTCGAACGGTGGTCTTCATGGCTATCGATCGGCCCATGTGTAAAGCGACTTCTGGGCGTTGGGCCTCAAGGATCTCGCGATGCTCTTTATAGCGCCCGTATGTGACTTCGATTCTCCCGTTGACTTGGTCGGCAAAGATCGATTCAGTTCTTGGAAGCTGGCATGGCTTTTGCGCTTCGGCGGTACGAATGCCCCCTGCTTCCTCGTATATCCTTCCTGAAATCACCCATTATCTGGTCTCTAGAACCCGTGGAAGAAGGCGGCCACTATACTCCGGCCTCAAAGTCTCAATTAACTCTTCGCCGCAATGAGGCTATGCCATGTCGGTACAGTTCCACCCCATACTGGTCACAAGAGCGCCTGTGAGTCCACTGCCGTTGATGAATTCACACAAAGGCCGCGGTCAAACTGTCGAGTACTTCCGGCACAGCGTCTTGATCTTGTCCATCAGCTTGGGGACGCCCGTCAAAGAGTCTTCCTTGCCCTCGTACTCAGCGGACATGAAACCCTTATAGCCGGCTTCGGCAAACAGCCTCCAGGCGCGATCCAGGTCCACCGGCGCCCCGTCCTCCTCGAAGGTGTCGCGAACGTGTACGTGAGTGGCATAGGGAATACAGGCCTTGATCTGAGAATAGGCGTCCTGCGTGGGAGTGGTCTTGAAGTTCGTGATGTCAAGATTGATCCCGGCATAAGGCGAATCCACCCGGTGCATGATTTCAAGGCAGACGTCGGCACTCTGCGTCACACCCTGGTGATCTTCAACGCCCAGCGTGATGCCTTTCTTGCCGGAATAATCACAGGCAGGCTTCATAACCTCCACCACCCAGTCGGTTCCCTGCTTCACCGTGGCGCCCTTCGGCAGCGGGCCACCGAAGATCCGCAGGTGCGAAGCTCCCAGGCGGTCCGTCACGTCCACCCACTTCTTGATCTCCGCCAGCACCTTGCGCCGCTCGGCGGCAGTGGCCTGCACCATGCTGGAACCGCAGGACGCGCCCGAAAAAGGAATGCCTTTCCTGAAAGCCAGGTGCCGCAGGTTTTCAAGGTAGCCAGGGTCCGTGGACTTGAACCAGTAAACTGTCATGTCCGCGCCCACCGAGCCCATCTCCACCACCTTGTCGAGAAACTCCGGATAGGTCATCGTTCCCTTGGCCAGGTGATCGTGGTAGGAGTAGGCGCAGCAGCCGGGCAGAAGCCGCGGCTCGTGCGAGGCAAATTCAGTGGACGCCGGCTTCGCCGCCCCGCCCGCCGCCGGCTTGTTTTCCGTCTGAGGCCCACAACCGACTGAGAGCGCGCCGGCCACCGCCAGCCCGCCTGTCTTTAGAAATCTTCTTCGCGCTATTTTGTCTGTCATTTTCCTCTTCTCTCTCGCAAGATTTAGGATGCGTCAGTCCGTGTGTTACCTGTCGATGCCGGCAGCGGACAGCTTCCTTTCATCCGGCTCTGTCTTGCCAGCCTTTCCTGCTCGCTTGCTCACACAATCTCCATCAGTTGCGGATCCCAGTGGACCGTCCTTTTCAACCGGTATGACATGTTGCACATCTGGCACGCGATCGCTGACTTGTAGCCGATTTCAAAGGGTGCGTTGGGCTCTTTCCGGCTGCGCACGCAGTCGAAGAAGTTCCGCATGTGATCATTCGTCGCATCGCCACCGTCCACGATGTCGGGGCTACGCCCCTCCCCTGTCCCGGCCTGCATCGATTCCGGCACATGCCTCCTGCCTTCCGGAACGTATCGAATATTCTCTTCTTCGTCCCTCAGGATGGTTCCCTTCGTACCCAGGAGGAGGTCGAACTGCTCCCCGTAATGACGGTTTCCAAACATGGAATTCCAGGTGAAGAGGACCTTCTTCTCATAATCCATGGTCACGTCCATGGTGTCCGGAAGTTCCATCCCGGGATTACGGTAGTTGTTGCCCGCCATCGTCACACTTGGCGGAATTTCGAGACCCAACACCTTGTGCCAGAATCCCACCTGGTGAACAAAGTTTTCATAAACATTTCCACCCGAATAATCCCAGTAAAAGCGCCAATTCATGTATCGGTTGGGATCAAAGGGCCGCGGCTCAGCTTCACCTTCGAAAGCCTTCCAGTTCACATGCGCCGTGTCGCAATCGTCAGGAATTTGCCGCTTCCATCCACCATAAGGCGCATTTCGAAAAGCGTGCGTGTGAACAGCGGTAATCGCCCCCATGCGTTCCGGAGTAGCAAGCTCTCGAACCCGCGTATAGCCGATTCCACTGAGAGACTGGATACCTACTTGCACAACCCGGTTCGAACTATCAAATGCGTTCCGCATGCGCCGGGCATGATCGGGGGTGAAGGCCATCGTTTTTTCCTGATAAACATCCTTGCCCGCCTGGATGGCCGGCACGAAATTCAGCGCGTGCTGGTGTTGCGGAGTCGCGATCAATACCGCGTCGATGCTCTTGTCGTCCAGCAGACGGCGAAAATCGGAATAGGTCTTTACGCCTGGGGCGATAGCTCTTGCCTCATCCAGCCGACGCGTATAAACATCGGCCACCGCCGCCGCCTCGGTGTTGGGAGCCTTGATGGCGGCCTTGAAAATGGCCTGACCGCGCCCGCCGGCGCCGATCAGTCCAAACCGGACACGATCGTTGGCCCCCAGAATGCGCCCCGCGGGCACCCATCCTGAAACTGCCATGGCGGTGCCGCCCCCCAGAACCTGCTGCATAAAGGTTCTTCGATCTGACATCGTGGCCTCCTCTTGGAATGAAATTAGGATTCTTCTGAAACGCTAGAACTTGTCAAGTGGCGTTGCTCCCAATCCGCACACCACCCACGTATCACTCGGGACCATGATTCGTTCCAGCGTGTTTTTGGCAGGAGCCGGCCTTCTGGAAGACATATGAGCGGCCGGGAGTTTCGGCCAAGCGTTTCCCCGTCAACTCCGGAGTGGACGATTCGCCACCCGGCATGGAGCCTCAAATCAGGCGCCCGCGGAATCTTGTCAACATCAGTGATCCCGCGGGACTTGCCCATTTATTGCACGGCTCCAGGCCGAGCAGCCATTCCGCGAAAGCCGGACTAACTAAAACAAAAACTTCAGTCCGAATTGCAGCAGACGCGGGTTGTAGGCAGCACTGACTTCGCCGTTACCCGTCTGCGTGCAGGGTTGTCCGAATCCGATACTACCGCTGCACCCTGCGTGGACGCTCCGAAATTGAGGATGGTTAAAGGTGTTGAACGACTCCGCACGGAACTGGAGTGTGGAGTGTTCGCTGCCAAACCAGGGAAATTGAAAATCCTTGAGCAAGGCGAGGTCGGTATTGTTCCGGCCCGGGCCTCTCAGGACGTTCCGTCCCATGTACCCGAACATTCCCGGCTGTCCATTGGCGTAAAGCTGGCTCATCAGAGGCTGCGTGATCACCGCCGGATTGAACCAGCCGGGCGTGGGCCCGAACTGTGGATCGTTGATGGTCCCTTTCTGAACCTGGAGATTCCCAACGGTGTTGCACCGATAGCTGCGCCCAATCCCGGTGCTGTATCCGCTGACACCACAATTGAAGTTAATCGGCGAGCCGCTGAAGAAGCTTGTGATGCCGCTGATGGCCCAGCCCCCGAGTACCTGCTTCACGAAGGGATTGCTCGCGTTCTGGAAGAAGGGCAGGTTGTAGACGTAGTTGGCCACAAACACGTGCATCCGGTTCAGGTCCGATGTGGCATAGTACCGGCTCAGGTTAGTGTCGTCGATACCGGTGCTGGTGCCGCTGTTGCTTGAGTCGTCCAGTCCATGCGAGTAGGTGTAGGCAATCTGCGCCGTGAGTCCGTGCCCGAATGGATGCCGGAAGCTGGCCTGAAGGGAGTTGTAATTGGAAATCGCCGTGTTCTCACGCGAATTAATCGTGTTGTATCCGCGATACGGGCTGAAGAATATCGTCGGATGGTCGCCGTTGATCAGGATATTCTGCACGTCACAATTGCCCGAGGCATCGCACCCGGTGGTTCCCGCCAGGGCGGGAACATTCATCGTGGTAGCGCCGAGAGCTACCTGGTTCATATTTCGTTGACGGAAGAGGTGCCGGCCCAGGTTTCCGACCCAGCCCACACTCAGCAGGTTGTTTCCAGTGAACTGGTGCTCCACTGTGAAGTTGAACTGCTGGACCTGCGGATACTTAATCTGTGGCGGAAGGGTTCCGATGCTGGGTGGCCCGACCGCGCCCGGCTGGATGTTGTTGTACCCGACAATGTTGAAGCCGGAGGGGCTGAGAGCTCCCGGGGGATTTCCTTCCAGCCCTTCAGCATTGGCCTCATTGCCGTTGCCGTATTCATAGTAAATACCGTAGCCGCCGCGGAACACCGTCTTGCCGTCCCCCCACGGGTCATAGGCAAAGCCGAAACGGGGGCCGATGGTCCCGTATGACCGCTTGACGCAGCCGGCGTTGATTTGTCCGACGCCGCACTGCACCAGCCCATTGCCATAGTTCTCAAAGGTGGCAATGTTCCCGGTGGCAGGATTGACCACCAGGTTGCCGCTTGAATCGAGCAGCGCCTGGGCCGCCGGGTTGTAAAGAGTGGGATCGAAGACTGAGTCGATCGTTACCGGATGGCTGACGTCGTGGATGGGCGAAAAGAGGTAGTAGCGCACCCCCATGTTCAAGGTCAGCCTCCGATTAACCTTCCAGTCGTCCTGAAAGTACGGCTGGAAAATCGTGCCCCGCCAGTGTCCTTTGTTATAGCCACCAACGGCGACCCCGTTAAACTGCGCGCTGCCTTCGTTGCTGTGGCGATTCGGCCCAGGAACATGTCTGCCAGGCCGTTGCCCGACGAGACAGCGCTCCCACTGCTGAACGAGAGTTCTCCCTGGGGCGGCGACCCGAAGCTTTCGTTCTTCTGGAATTTTTCAAGGAAGAAACCGACCTTAACCGTATGCGACCCGTGTGTCCAAACGGTGTTG
>CAVSWQ010000025.1:0-73434 GCA_963731705.1 uncultured Acidobacteriota bacterium | reverse complement strand
GGATGGGTGAGCGGTTGAAACCGGCGGTCTTGAAAACCGTTAGCCTCGGAAGGGGCTCGGGGGTTCGAATCCCTCTCCCTCCGCCAACAAGTCTTAGCTTTGGCATTCTCCGTTGTCCACAGGCAAATTTCCCTAAATTGGCGGGGAATTCTTAATGAGGTCCCATCAATCTCCAGCAACCTCGACCTCATGATCCAAAAAAATCAGCACCCAGCGAGGCACACCGCGCTCTTCCTCCCACCTTCCCCCGGCAGGTAAGGCTTCTCATCATCCGCTTCGCCGATTCAATCCCCATCGCCCTCTTCGGCCCACGGTTTAGTACAACTTTTTGGCTCACCGCGCGCAACGAACATCGACAGATCGGTTCAACTTTTTCTCTGTGCGCCCGCTGAGCTAAAGATGCTCTGCATTACCTTTTGTCGAAATCATGTGGCTCGATGGGTTATGGAGATCGCTCATCACGCCCTCATACTCAAGGTGCTCAAAACGTTGAACGAGGCGCAGGCCCGCTGGCAGTGGAGAAGCTGGAAAAGAAACACTATGAAACCGGCAAGAAAATTTCGGACGAAGAGATGGATCAGCTGAATATCAAATACGACAAAGTAATCCCGCAGGGCAACTACACCATCTCCCCGCGGACCCAGAAAGAGGAGGTTGAAAAGTAAACTTTATTTTGGCTTGATCTCTAAGTACTTCGAGCAGGATGCTGCGCATTCCGCTCTTGTCCTGGCTCACCCCGAAACAACCGCGGACGCGCCGCAATAAGCCCGTCCGACGCTGATCTGAACTGCTTGAAGCCCGCGCCGTTCAAATCCCACTTCTTTAGACCGCGGTTGCTGTTGCTGAAGCAGCCACCCCAAACTCAACGAAGGGAGGACCCAGATCGAGGGTATTAAACACTCGCTGCTTTTGCAGGGCGATTAAGTTGAGATCGGGTTGCCAAAGTGGTTTAAACTTCTCTGAGCAAAAATGCAAGTGGCGGGTTTGAAAAAAGGAGGGGTGTGAATATGAGGTCCTGTGATTTTCAGCGCGGCTTTTTCGGCATGAGCCGCCGCGATTTTTTGTTCGGCATGGCCGCGACTGCGGCAGCGTCCGCGCTGAGCCGCCTGGCGCTGGCGCAAGACTCCGCAACTCTCGCCAAGCTCGATCGCATCAGTCTGCTGACCAACGATTTCTCGGGCATTCTGCCGGAAATTTGGGATCGGAGCAAATCGGTGGCGCCGGAAAAGCTGGACATGATGGATCTCCCCGACGCGGTCGCAGACCGCCTCCACCTTCACCATCTGGAGGTGTGCAACTTCAATCTGCTCTCGATGAAGCCTTCATACATCAGGGAATTCAAAGAGCGGCTGCACAAGGCCAGGTCGAGGGTGGTGGACCTGATCGTGGAACTCGACCCGCCCGCAACAGCCTACCGCGGCTATATCAGCGTCTGTTCTCCCAATCCTGAAATTCGCGCTCATGCAATCGAAGAGACGAAGAAGTGGATCGATATTGCGGCAGTGCTCGGGTCCCCCAGTATCATGCCCAACCAAGGGGTCCGCTACTTGCCACAAGACCTGACCCCATGCATCGAGGGGCTAAAAGCCCTGGTCGACTACGGAAAGCCGAAAGGTGTCGCTGTCATTCTGGAACCTCGTAGAGAGCGGCTGGACCAGTTGGTGGAGCTGATAAGAGGCAGTGGGGCTTACTCCAATCCCCAGATCGCAACGGCAGCGGGGTTGCGGCTCTTGTATCCGCTCGCGATCACCGTCCAGCACGTTAGCCTCCGGTCCAACCTCGCAACCGCGATCCCGCTTTCGAAGGAAATGGGTTTTAAGGGCTGGTTCTCGATTGAGACCGACGGCGGCCCTGATCCATGGGCCCCGATTCAAAAGGTGATCAGCGCGTTGCTTCTATACCTGTAGCCCGACAGGGTCCGCGCGCATCCTGCTGCTCACGCGGACCAATCGTCAGCGCTGGAACCCAGGTTGAACTCGCTTCCTGGCCGCTCCATCCAGAACCTGGTCAATTCCGAACCGGGCTGGCTCTTTGAAGGAAACGTGGTTCTTCACTCACGAGAGCCGGGATAGCAGACTCGCGACTTCTGGTGTATGCTTCCGGGGAGAAAGCAAACAGAACTCATGGGCAGTGCCAAGAACTAAGCCTTTTCGGGACTGGGCCGGCGTTTCATCGAAGAGGGCAGCCAGCACATCTTTACTGGTCGGGGTCTCCCCCTTAGAAAACGCGGTTTCCCTGAAAGCCAAGAACATCGAAGTGATTCTTGTCTGGCAGCCGGGTCGAGGGTTCATTGAATTAACATGTTTTAGGCGAACAGTTTATTAGGAGCCAAACATCGCGATGCATCACTTGAGATACGGCTGGAGAAGGCTTTTGATAATAGGCCCGGTCCTTGGTCTTGCCTTTGCTTTAGCCAGCCATGCGCAGTCCGCGTCTGAAGAACAAGGTAGAGAGACGTTTCAAAGAACTTGCAGCCCTTGCCATAACACAACTCGTATCACGTCTCACCATCTAAGCCACGCCGGGTGGGAAAATGTGGTGGACAATATGATTTCGCGTGGAGCGAAGGCAACGCCAGACGAACAGAAACAGATCGTGGGTTATCTCACTGCGAATTTCGGCATCGGAACGCGAGCGCCTGAAAATGCCGCATCGGGAGAGCAATCTGCTGAGTCGGGAGAAGCTTCGGTTCCCGCAAAGAGGCCGCCGGTGCCGGCCCTGGCTGATTCTCAAATAGCGCGGGCCAAACAGCTTATTCAATCCAACAACTGCCTGTCTTGCCATCGAATGGATGGCCAGGGATCGTTTGCAGGCCCCTATTTAGGCGATGCAGGCGCGAACAGCAGTGCCATGCAGATCCGCGCCGCGCTGGTCTCTCCGAGCGCGGAACTGGCGCCGCAAAACCGCTTGGTTCGGCTGGTGACTCACGATGGGAACACGGTGGTTGGAAAGCTGCTCAATCAGGATGGATTCACCGTTCAACTGATCGACGCGCCCGGTCACCTTCTGTCTTTTCAAAAGGCAGATCTGCGGGAGTTCAAGATTATTACCGCAAACCCGATGCCCTCTTACGCCAATAAACTGGCGCCTCAAGATCTTTCTCTTCTTGTCAAATACCTGGATACCTTGAGGGGCGCAAGTCAGCAATAGTAGAGGCTTTGGCGGTTGATTCAGCGTTTTCTTAACCCGGCGTTTTGGGGCCGCCTGGCCAGGATCCACCAGTAGATAGGAGATGGCGAAAGATGAGGTTCTCCAGATCGTTCTTCGTGCTGTTGGCGCTTTTTGTCTTGATCGCTCTGGCGCCAACCGCGCTTCTGGCTGCGAATCAGGACTTCAACGGCCAGTGGGATATTCAGGTGCACGCCAAACCCGCCGCCTTTGTGCAGTTCACTACGACGGCCGCATGGTGGCTGGATATCACCGGTGCTGGAACGCCCCATATGAAGATCCAGTTCGTGGGGTCTCCGGACGGCAGTCTGGACAACATAACCATCGCAAAAATTCAGAACGGGGTGCTGCACTTCACCTGGAAAGCCAAAGCGCGTTTACGGGCACACTCCGGGTCCGAACGAGTATGCCGAATATGAGGTGCGGTTTGCCCGCGGGCTCCTCCAGGGCACGGTGACGAGCCCCGCCACAACTCCTGCAACCCATCTGACTTTCACCGGGTATCCCTCACCCAAAATTGACGAACACGATGACGGTTCCTGGGTTGCGGGTAAGCCGATCAGGTTATTTAACGGGAAGAACCTCGAGGGATGGACGGGCGTCAATTCCCCCAGGATGGAGGGTTGGTCCGTAAAGAATGGCCTTCTGGAATGCGGGGACAGCTCGGACGATCTGATTACCGTCCAGAAATTCTGGAACTTTAAACTCCACGTCGAATACAAATTTCCTGTCGGTAAACGGAGCAACAATGGTATCGGTTTGCGCGGCCGCTATGAGTTTCAGATCGCGTCGGATTACGGAAAACCTCCGGGCATGCATGGCACCGGTGCGCTCTACACGCGCATTTTACCGAGAGTGAACGCAGCCAGGCCCGCGGGTGAGTGGAACACCCTCGATATCCGCCTGGTTGGCCGCGAAATCACTGCGGTGCTGAATGGCCAGACTCTCTACACGAAGGCAGTTATCGTCGGACTGAACGGCATCGCCATAGATCCGTTCGAAGGCCGGCCAGGTCCGATCGAGTTGCAAGGTGATGAGACGGCGGCCGAGTTCCGGAATATCGTACTGGTACCCCTTGCCAGGCGCGGTCGGCAAGTAGAGGATTTGATGGACAGGCCCAATTTTGCAGGGAGAGGGATATGAAGTTAAGCGTGTTGCTGGTGTTTGTTTTAATGGCGGGGTCCTTAAAGGCGCAGGTTACGTTTGACCGACTGCTTCACGCCAGCCAGGAACCTCAAAATTGGCTCACCTATGGGGGAACGTACGCAAACGACCGCTATAGCCTCTTGACGCAAATCAACCGGGAGAATGTCAAGAATCTGCAGCTAAAGTGGGTCTGGCGGCCCACCACCACGCCTGCTGACGAGAAGATGGAGTGCACTCCAATTGTCGTGAACGGGGTGTTGTATGCGACGAGCCTGACGTCAGTGGTGGCGCTCGATGCTGTTACGGGCCGGCAGTACTGGAAGTTTGCGCGTTCGTTTAATCCGGACGACTTCCCCGGGCAACGCATGTACATGGTCAACAAGGGAGTGGGGGTCAAGGGGAACACGGTATTTTGGACCACGGGGTGGGATGATCATCTGCTCGCCCTTGATGCCAGAACCGGCCGCCTGAAATGGGAAGTGAAGGTCGACGATTGGAATAAAGGCTACCAGTTGAACGTGCCGCCCCTGGTGGTGAAGAACGAGGTCATCGTCGGACCCGCGACCGACGATATGGGTGCAAACTGCTTTATCGCTGCCTTTAACATTCACACCGGGAAGTTAATCTGGAAAACCTACACAAGTCCGAATTCCGCGGATGATCCCGCCGCCAAGACATGGGCGGGCGATACCTGGAAGCACGGCGGCGCCCCGGTCTGGAACAACGGTTCCTACGATCCTGAGACGAACCTGGTGTTCTACGGCACCGGCAATCCGAATCCGGTCGCAAATGGCGATCAGCGATCGCCCGGCAGCAAATTCGACAATCTCTACTCCGATTCCGTCATTGCGTTTGATGCCGATACGGGGAAGATCAGGTGGTATTTCCAGTTCACGCCGGGCGATGAGTACGACTATGATGCCACCCAGATCCCTGTATTAGCGGATATTGACTGGCACGGCCAAAAGCGTAAGGTTATGCTCTGGGCCAATCGCAATGGCTTCTTTTATGTTCTCGACCGGGTGACCGGCAAATTTCTTATGGGCAAGCCTTTTACCAAGCTGAATTGGGCGAAAGGCCTCGATAAGAATGGCCGGCCGATTCGAGATCCAGAGCATTGGCCGAAACCTATGGGCGGAATTCTGGTGTGGCCAGGCTCGCAAGGGGGGACCAATTATTATCCCCCATCCTACGATCCCCAAACAGGGCTATTCTATGTATCGACCTGGCAAAACTACGAAGGGTTTTCGGGCAAACGGCCCATTCTTCCATGGAAGCAAATGCACATGTATACCGGAAACGGTTGGTGGCCCGGGTTTGGGCAATCGTCACCCCCCGATAACTGGCCGCCCCCTCCTCCCCGGCCGCGCTTCCCGGGTATGTCAATGCGCGGGAATGCCGAATACAAAACCCCGGCCGAAGGCTACGGCGCCATCCTCGCCCTCGATCCGCAGACAGGAGAAAAAAAGTGGGAGTTCAAGATGGTCAACTACACCGAGTCCGGCGTGCTCTCCACTGCCGGCGGAGTGGTGTTCGGAGGAGGGAAAGACGGCATCTTTGTCGCACTTGATGCGGAAACGGGCAAGCCGCTGTGGCATGTGAACGTGGGCGACACTGCGGAAGGAATGGGGAGTGGCCCTATGAGTTACGCGGTAAATGGGAAACAGTACATCATCACGACAGCCGCCGACACAATGTATGCATTCGCTCTGCCAGATTAGGCTGACTGCCTAACGCTGCAACTTGGCGGGCCGTTATATCTCAGCCTGATTTGGCGCCCCAATTCCCACAGACATAATCGCAGCACCGAAATTCACATATCCCGCACCGCGTGCTGTCCAATAATTCAACTGGGGAAGCTTCCTTCGTCTTTTCAGCTCCAGCCTGTGTCCTGACCTTGTCCTGGATCGTGAATTGATTCTCACTGGATTCCATGGCTCAGAACTCAACTGTCGTGACTTCCCGCTGGGCACACGGCACCGTTGATTGGGATGCCGTGCATTTTCAATCCAAACAGAACCGCACGCCACGGGCCTTCATCCATAAAGCGCGATGGGTCCAACCAGCTTCTGAGTTGGAAGTTGGGCAGGCAATACCGATCCCAGCAATGCTCCCTGGGCATCTCTTTAAGTGGGTGACTTCGTGGCCATGGCAGCCAACAACTGCTGCTCGCTCATCTTCCCCAGCAGGGTTAGGGTTGTACAATGCCTGGCAGCCTCAGATCCCCTTCCCCCCACATCTCCCCGCGCGGCGCACAACTGTAGTGTTGGGTCATTTCCGTCGTCCGGGCCCCCTCGTCGACAGACACCAACCACAGAGATCAAGCTGATCTGCTTCTTCGTGCTTTGTCTTTTGCTGCCAATTTCCGGTCGGCCCCGGGCCTGCTCCTGAACCATTGCATGCACCAGCAGTCTCAATTGCCGGTGCATCGGCCACTGGCTCTGCGTAATGGCTTGCCCCCCGCGACTGGAGTACCCCGAACCGGGTCCCCGCGCAAGGATGGTCGCTCACCGAACAGGTCCTTATTTCACGCAACCTGTACTTTTTACTTGATTTCTGAATTGCCTTTCGCCCCACCCCGGCGCCGGCCTCCTTAAGCTGTTGATACAAAGCGTGTTGTTCTATCTCCGAAAAGCGAAAGTTAGGCAACAGAATTGCCGTCCATTCCAGTGGTGAAAACCAGACAGCGGGTAATCCTGAAACTATTTTGATAGATTTTGGCCCATTGGGACCTCCACTAAGGTTCAAATGCAGAGTAAAACCTCAAGCCAGCCCTTTGGAAATACATGGCGCGACCGGCTGCGTGCGCTGAGAAACGTCCCGCCGGGATTGCGCATCGTGTGGGAAGCCGGTCCGCACGTGGCGGCCGCCGGCCTTGGGCTGCAGGTGTTTTCGGCGCTGATCCCAATCGGTATTGCGGCAGTGTCGGCCGCTATCATCGGCGAAGTCGCCTCCGTTGTGAATGGTCATCAGCCTCTGTCGCCGAAGTTCTGGTGGCTGGTTGCGGCAGAATTTGCGCTGGCGCTCGGGGGCAGCGTTCTTTCTCGCACGATTGATTATTGCGACAGCATCCTTGCCGATAAATTTGTTCGCCATGTCAGCATCAAGGTCATGGACCATGCGTCAAAGCTGGATCTGGAAACCTACGAAGACCCGGATTTTTACGACAAGCTCGAACGGGCAAGGGTCCAGGCTACGGATCGCGTCAGCATGATCCAGGCCGTGGGCCGGGCGCTGCAGCAATTTGTTACGGCCGTTACCTTTTCCATCACCATCTGCTTCTTTTCCCCCTGGATTCTCCTGCTCCTCGTCATGGGCGTTCTGCCGGCGTTTGTCGGCGAGAGCCACTTCGCTTTTCTGGGGTACTCACTGAGATTTAGGCAAACTCCTGCGCGCCGACAGATCGATTATCTCCGGGTGCTGGGAGCCAGCAAGGAAAGCGCCAAGGAGCTCAAGCTGTTCGGGCTCAGCAAATATCTCACGGGCAGGTATGCCCGACTATCTGACGAGATCTACACACAAAATGTGTCGCTATCAAAGCGCCGGCTGCTGGCCAGCACTCTGTTCTCCCTGCTCAGTGCGGGCGCCTATTACGGCGCCTATGCCTTCGTGATTTATCGGACCGTGAATGGGGATCTTTCGCTGAAGTCTCTGGTCTACCTGGCGGCCGCTATCGCCGGCGCCAGCAGCAATATTCAGCAGGTCTTCTCAAGTTTTACCAGTATCGCTGACCAGGCGCTTTTCCTCACCGACTTCCTGAACCTGTTCCGCCTGGAGCCCAAAGTGAAGTCCAAGCCCAATGCGATTCCGGCGCCGAGGCCCATCCGCCAGGGCTTTGAATTTGACGACGTAACCTTTGCCTATCCCGGAACCACACGGCCTGTCCTGGACAGGCTCAATCTTCGAATCGAGCCGGGCCAGCGAGTCGCGCTGGTCGGCGAGAACGGGCAGGGCAAAACAACCCTCGTCAAGCTGATCACCCGGCTCTACGATCCCACTTCGGGACGTATTCTGCTGGACGGAGTTGACCTTCGGGACTATGACCTGGAAGATCTGCACCGCGAAATCGCGGTGATCTTTCAGGATTTCATGCGATACGAAATGACCGGACGCGAAAATATCGCGATGGGCAAAATCGAGGAGATCGACAACTTCAGCCGGCTTTCAGCCGCCGCCCGCAAAAGCCTTGCTGACGCCGTTCTCCACAGACTGCCGGGCCGGTACGAACAGATGCTGGGAAGACGCTTTGAAGGCGGCGTGGACCTTTCCGGAGGCGAATGGCAAAAGATCGCACTGGCGCGAGCTTATTTGCGTGATGCGCAGTTGCTGATTCTCGATGAGCCGACTGCGGCGCTTGACGCTCGCTCTGAGCGCGAAGTCTTCGAGCGCTTTTCCGAGTTGACCACTGGGAAGACTGCCCTGCTGATTTCTCACCGCTTCTCCACCGTCCGCATGGCAGACCGAATCCTGGTGCTGGAAGGCGGGCAGATCATCGAGGACGGATGTCACAGTCAACTGATGGCGCGCGGTGAACGCTATTCACAAATGTTCGAGCTCCAGGCAGCCAGTTACCGGTAAGAAAGGCAAATAGCTTTATCATGGCGCGAATTTTCGATGAGCAATCTGATGCCTTCCCCATTCCTCCCGGAGCCGGACACGGCAATGGTGATATGGAACTTCCTGTGGACAACGGGAAGCAGGTGCATCAGATTCCCCATGAATTTCGCAATGAGTGGCTGCGGGCCTGCGGCGCCCGCCAGGCGAAGGAATGGGTTGGTACCGGGACCGGCAGTTGTTCAAAGGCCCTCAAACTGCGATGGAAGAAGGCCCAGGCGTCCGTTGAGCGGACCCTTGCACTCCTCCCGAGCGCCGCTCCGGGAAAGCACCCTGTCACGGAACAACAATGCTGGATGCTGGACAACGCGCGTTTCCTTCGCCAGACGCTAAAGGAGGTCAGCAAGTCCCTCAAACCTCTCAGGAAACTGCCTGGCCTGCAGCCCCGGCCGGAACAGGCTGAGATCGTTCCCCGTTCATACCAGATCGCAACCGGCTTCCTGCTCACCGCAGGGTTCCAGTTCGATGAAGAAGAATTCAACGAGTATGTCGCCGGCGTACAACGGATAGCCACTCTCGAAATGCGGGAACTCTGGGCGCTGAAACCTCTGCTCCAGCTCGGATTGCTGGAAAAGTTGGGATCTGCGGCTGAAACCCTTTGGGTCGCCCCGGAAACGGGAAACGGCTCTCCAGAAATCCCTCATGACCTGCCGTCCAGGATCATCACCAGCCTTCGCGAAATTTCTCTGATGGAATGGAAGGAGTTTTTCGAAGCGAACAGTGTCGTCGATCATATTCTTCGTTCTGATCCCTCCGGCGCTTATCCGTGGATGGACTTCGAAAGCCGCCAGATCTATCGGGACGCCGTGTCCGATCTGGCTCAGCACACGAAATTGAGTGAAGCCGAGGTGGCCAGGCGAGCCATTCTCTGCGCGCGGAGAGCCAGGGATCGAAAGTGGGGGACGAGCCAGCGCGCCACCGAACGCCGGAGCAACGTCGGATATTACCTGACGGACCACGGCATCCTGAGATTGAAGAGAATCATCGACTATCGGCCCTCACTGAAAAAGAAGATCAAGGACCTCATCCTGGAATGGCCTGAAGTCTATTACGTTGCGGGTGTCGAGCTGACAACGCTGGTGGCGGTCTTCCTACTGCTGCGGCATCTGGGGACGGTGATTCCTCTCATTCCCGGTTTGCTCCTGTTGATTCCCGCAAGCCAGGCCGCGGTGGGTTTGATGAATCATTTAACCGCCTGGCTGCTGCTTCCGCGCCGGCTTCCACGGCTGGATTTTTCCGAAGGCATTCCAGACGAGTTCTCGACCCTGGTCGTGGTTCCCTCCCTTCTGCTGAACGAAAAGGAGGTGCGGCATATTGTCGAGTCTCTCGAAGTCCGCTACCTGGGAAACCGCGACCCCAATCTGCAATTCGCACTTCTGACGGATTCGCCTGACACACCCGAACATGTCGACGAGCATGATGACCTGGTGGGGCTGTGCAGTTCGCTGATCAATCAACTCAACGCGAAATACGTTCCTGACGGGCAAGGCGGCTTTTTCCACTTCCATCGTCATCGCGTCTTTAACCCCGGCGAAAACCGATGGATGGGGTGGGAGCGGAAGCGTGGCAAGCTGCTTGACCTGAATAAGCTCCTGCTGGGCGAAGAGGACAACTTTCCGGTAAAAGTGGGCGACCTCTCCGTTTTGCCCCGGGTCCGATACGTGATTACGCTCGACTCAGACACGCGCCTGCCCCGGGATACTGCTTACAAGCTGATCGGAACGATGGCTCACCCGCTGAATCGTGCCGTGATTGACAGAAGAACAAACACGGTTGTTGAAGGGTACGGCATCCTGCAACCCAGGGTCGGGGTCAGCATTGAGTCCGCAGGCAAGTCGCGGCTTGCGCGCATCTACTCCGGCGAGACCGGATTCGACATCTACACGTGCGCCGTCTCTGACGTCTATCAGGACCTGTTTGGAGAAGGCAGCTTTACAGGTAAAGGGATTTATGAAGTTGAGACTTTCCAGCGCGTGTTAGGCAATCGTTTTCCTTCAAATGCGCTTCTCAGCCACGACCTGATCGAAGGCATCTACGGACGAGCGGGACTGGTTTCCGACCTTGAAGTGATTGATGACTATCCTTCGCACTTCAGCGCTTATTGCCGGCGGATGCACCGCTGGGTGCGGGGCGACTGGCAGATCCTGCGCTGGCTTTTCCCCAGCGTCCCGAATTTCATTGGCAGGCAGGTCCCGAATCCGACCACACTCCTTTCCCGCTGGAAAATTTTCGATAATCTCCGCCGCAGCCTGATCGAATTGAACCTGTTTCTGCTGTTGCTGGCCGGCTGGTTTGTCTTCCCCGGCGGCGCGTTCTACTGGACTGTTATCATCCTGGCGCTGCTGTTGGCCCCCACGTACGTTCAGGGTTTCTTCTCCCTGCTTCAGATCAAAGGAACGGAAAACTTGAAGGGTCTTTTGAAGGAGCGTACCAACACCTTTATCACAGGACACTTGCAGGTTTTTGTCATCCTGGCGTTCCTGCCCCACAAGGCGTTTGTCATGTTGGACGCCATCGTTCGGACACTCGCGCGCCTCACCGTTACGCATAAAAACCTGCTGGAATGGGAAACAGCTGCTGAAGCAGAAGCGGGAACCCGAATCAAGACAGCCGTAGAAGTCTATCTGGCCTTAACCCCATGGTTCGCTCTGGCGGCGGGACTATCACTGGCATGGGTGAGGCCTTCCGCGTTACCCGCTGCCGCACCGATACTGGGCCTGTGGTTGCTGGCTGGGGCGTTCACGAAATGGGTCAACCAACCGCCCCGGAGGCGAAAGAATTCTTTGGACCCTGGGGATGCAGAATTCCTGAGGCTTGCATCACTCACCACCTGGAGATACTTCCGCGAGTTCAGCAATCCTGGAGTCAACTGGCTGATACCGGACCGCGTCCAGGAAACACCCCCTGTAGTGATGAATGTCATGTCACCCACCAACCTCGGGATCCTTCTGAACGCGCGCCTTGCAGCCCACCACCTTGGATATCTCACGCTGACCGAGTTCATCGAACAGACCGAAGAAACGATAAGCTCCGCAATGCAGCTTCCGCGATATAGAGGTCATTTCCTGAATTGGTACGACGTGAAAACCCTCAGTCCGCTTCCTCCAAAATTCGTTTCCACGGTGGACAGCGGAAATCTTGCAGCTTGTCTGTGGACGTTGAAGCAAGCGTGCTACGGGCTGCTCGCCGAGCCACTGCTGTCCAGGAAATCATGGCAGGGGCTCCGCGATCATTTTTCGCTGGTTCAGCAACTCTTGAAACAGAGGACGCTCCCACCGGAAGTTGTTTTGCACATTCAGAAGGCAGCCGCGAAAGCCGCTGCTGTCGGAGAAGACTCTGCGGATTGGATGGGGTTACTGCCTGACCTGCAAAGTGAGGTTCGTGAAGCTGTGGCTGACCTTGACCTCGCGACAGCGGCGGCCGGGAGTGTCGAGCCGTCCCCAGCGGACGAGTTGAGATGGTGGCTGTCCGAGACCCTTACACGGATTGAAAACATGCGGAGGGATGTGCAAAGTTTGACGCCCTGGCTTTTGCCGGAACATGGATGTCTCCATCTATCCATCCCGGAGCAGGAGATGACATTGGATTCACTGCCCGGAATCATCCCGGACCTGATCCATCAGCTCAACAGTCTGCCACTTCAAACTGACGCTGATGATGCGGCGAGGCCCGTGCAGTCTCTCCGCTCGCGTCTCGAAGCCAGCCTTCATCTCGCAACGGAACTTTCGGAAAGGCTTCGGCGCCTCGCGGCGGAAGCCGACAGACTCCTGAATGAGATGGATTTCCGTTTCCTCTACGATCAAAAAAAGAAACTTCTGCGTATCGGCTATGACACGGAGGCCCGGGAGCTTGCCCAATCCTTTTACGACCTGCTCGGTTCCGAATCCAGGACGGCCACCTTTATTGCAATTGCCAAAGGTGACATCAGACAGGAAGCATGGTTCCACCTTGGGAGGGGCCGGGCGCTTGAACAGGGTGAGGCAGCGTTGGTCTCCTGGAGCGGGACCCTGTTCGAATACCTGATGCCCCTGCTCTGGATGCGCTCATATTCGGGAACCATGCTGGACCAGGGAATGCTCTCAGCGGTGGTCTGCCAGCAGCGATATGCCAGGAAAAGGAATATTCCCTGGGGCATCTCTGAAGCGGCCTTCAGTGCGCGTGACCATCAAGGCATCTACCAATACGCCGCATTCGGCCTGCCGGGCATGGCGGTGGACCCGAATGCTGCAAAAGATATTGTCGTCGCCCCTTATGCGAGCTTCCTGGCGCTTCTGGTCGACTCCCCTCCCGCCGCTCGCAACCTCAGAGTGATGTGGGAAAAGGGATGGTTCGGCCGCTTCGGCTTCTACGAATCTGCTGATTACTCAAACGGACAGGCATCGGAAACGACGGATTATGAGCTGATTCGATGCTGGATGGCCCATCACCAGGGCATGAGCCTGCTGGCGGTCTGCAATCTGTTGACCCAGTCGTCGCTGCAGAGGTGGTTTCATCAGGAACCCCGGGTTATGGCAACCGAGCTTCTCCTGCACGAAAAGATTCCCTTCACCGCGCCTGAAGAAACCGGCCTGGCAAGCCCTCCACAACAACCGCTTCGCGGCCCCACGGTGGAAACTACCGGCCGGAACACCCCAGCTCCCCACGCAGGGCAAGTGCTGGAGACGAACCCACCCGCGGGCGAGGTCTCATTGGAAGCCGGGACACGTCAGCGCGGCTTCAACAGAGAAGCCCTCCCTCCGCAGCTGTAACAGGACCATCACTTCGGGTGAGTCTGTGGTTGAGTTTCTTCGGTTTTTTGCGGAGGAATGGGAATCTTGAATTTAAATGCAGAGGCTGGAATTCGGTGTTTGGCGCCAACCTGGATTTTAGGTCCCGGATCCCCATCAGCGGGGCGTTTTCCTGCATCCAGGTCTGTAGTCGCTTCCCGTGCGTCAGCTATTTCGCTGGCAGATTGCTTCCCATCCACCGGAGAGCGTGGCATGAGTCCGATCATGTCCAAGGCACGGTCGACCTCAACATTGCCCATGAACCATTGCCACACATTTCCTGTCCGCAAGTCTTCAGCGCTGAGGAGGGTGATGCCAACGTCGATCCCGATAACGTAGCGGCTGACCCATCCCGTTGTGGGATTGAACGCATCCGCGAATCCGTATCGTCCGTAAACTTTCTTACCATATTTCAGAAGCATGGCCCGCAGGGCAGGAATGCAGATGTCAGGTGCAAACATGGCGGAACCGGCAGAAGCACTGGGGACCACCGTCCCATCAATTCGGGAGTCGTCGGGTGAACCTCCCCATGCGACATAACCCTTGGCGCTGTCAGATGCCGTAATGCCCCAAACCTTCGACGAATACCCTCGGTACCGTTCCGAGAGATCGATCCCAAGCGCCTGTTGCGCCCGGGTGGCTACAATTGCATTTTCGAACACATTCACCCGTGGAACGACTCGATCCTCCATCGGAACCTGCGAGTAACTGCGATTCCTCAGGTCCAGCCATGCCTGCGAGTACTGCTGAATGAAGAGGGGTCCCCCGCCGATGTAGGTATAGCCCGCCGAGTGGACGATCGGAAGCTTCCAGCCGAACCAGGCGTCTGGAGAAATAGGATGCGTCAGCGAACCGATCGCCAATATGTAGAGAATACCCGCCTCGCTGTAGGTGTCCCAGCGGTAAGGGAGAAAACCCGTTTCCGGTTTCCAGCCGTGGGAAAGAAACAGGCGGTTTCCGTTGAGCATCCAGGAGAAATCAACCCGGTCATAAATCAAGTTCGCCAGCCGGACAATTTCAGGATCGTCAGGGAAAGCCTGCCTGGCGGTCAGGACGCCGGCAAGCAGGAGCGCGGTGTCAATGGAGGAGACCTCACTTTCCCATCGACGCTTGCCGGTCCTGGCGTCGAGGAAGTGGTAAAACCACCCGTGTTCCTGCTGGGCGTGATAGGCAAAGAAACGTAAAGCGGTGCGAAGACGCTTGCGGGCCAGCACCGGACTCACCCAACGGTGCTTGGCAGCGATGCATAGCGCCGTCAGCCCAAAGCCCGTAGCGGCAATGCTCGAAACGTCCTGATGCCAGGCGAGGTCTCCGTGCTTGCCGTCAAATCGGGCACGGTCCAGAACAAGTCCCGTCCGGGGGTCGGTGTTATCCCAAAAGTAGCGGAATGAGCGGCGGGAGATGTCGTCCAACAGGTCGTTGTCAATCTTGCTGAGATGCACGGTATTCTGAGTGGCAGCTGTTGCAGGAGCAGCCTGGGCCACCATGCAAGGCATCAGCACAGGCGCAAGCGCCAGCACAACAACGCGGATTATCCTTGAGATACGGCCCCCGCGCAGGACAGCAACGCGTTGACGAGACCGCAAAAGGAGATGATGACTGATCCGAAGCTCTATATCCAATACCCTGAATACTCCTCAGTCAGCGCAAATCTCTCTGCTGTTCTCCCAGACGTCACTCCCTGAATCGAGTCCGTTCACGCCCATGGTTCGCTCAACGGCCGCACTTCGATGCCAGGCCCATCACCGTTTCCACCACCTGGTTCCATAGTACATCACCTGCAACTCGTCTGGATGTTCCAACCAGGAATCCTGGCGCGTTCACTGCATCTCTCTCGATCTTCCCCGTCCAGGATGCCCAGTAAATGGAAAATACTGGATGGCTAAAGACAATGCAGTCCTCGAAGTAACGTCCTAGAAGCTCCCCTGGAGGGCTGTTGTTATGGGCTTGCTGTTGGAAGCAACGTTCGGCTGCCCGCTGTTTCTGTCGCTTGGGAGCAGGAGATAACCAGAGACCGCCCCCCGATTTACTCTCGTCACGACCAACTCATAAGCTTCCCCGCCAGGCTTGGGGTAGAACACAACGGGAAGCTCGGCCGGATGGCTCCGAACCCATATCGTGCGCCGGCTCCCCGCAATCCGAATCCACCCACGGAACCTTTGGTGCGCGAGGTCCGTGCCGGTCAGGTGTAATGCAACGCCTCGACCAATTTCTTCGTCGTGATTCTTCGCAGCCTCGAAACTTATCTGATCCGTCGAGAGTACATTATTGAGGGAATCGATCTCCTGCTGACTTGAGAACTGCTGCTGATGGAGTGTTGCCAGTTCGCGAGTATATCCCGCGTTGACAGAGGCCAGTCCCTCTCGAGTGTCGGCCAACTGCCCTTCAAGCTGTGCAATCAGCGCCAACTGGGCGTGCTGCCGGGTGGCTAACTGCGCAATCTCCCGGTTGAGGGCGGCCGTGCGCTGATTCAAATCATTGTCTCCGCTTTGCCTGGCATTTGCCACCAGTCCTGCCGCACGGAGGCGAACCTCGTCCAGCCCGGACCTCCAATCAGCATCCATCTTCTGGACATGGGCCGCCAGGATCGCTTGCCTGATGTTCCATCTATTGAGGAAGGTTTCGAGCCTGTCCTCGCGGTCACGCATCGCTCCCAGCGAACTCGTACGGCCAGATAGCAACATCAGTTCGGTGTTTTGCTTGCTGATCACAGAATAACCATAAGCCAACGCCACGGCCAAAGCCACGGCCAGGACCGTTATTGCTGTCCACAAAGCTGCTGTCCCCCGCCTATGATCGACCAGCGTATCGATAGACTGGTCACCGTCCCATTCCCCAATGGAATGGATTTCCGTGTCATCTATTGGCGGCGTGTACTCCACACTCCATTTTTCTTTGACTGGACCCATAGACCCTCCTCCGGTGCCCTGCCAGATGGAGCAATATATCCGGTAGTTATCGCAACTGCATTGGCAGGGTTCCCCACCCTTATGTTCGCACGTTGGGGTCCACGCCTGTATTTTATATGGGCCAATTAGAATCAATGACTTACGTGAGTTTGCCAATAACGGCAAGCCCGAAGCGAGAAAGGAATACTCACCCCTCAGGAAAATTTACAGGGTGGCTCGGTGCGCAGGCCGCGAAGGGTTGGAAATCGCCCTCTCTCCCCGCCAGGGAGAGCCCGCTCTTGCCGCGAGCGTTATGGTCAAAAGGGAGGACGGCTTTCCGGCTTTTCGACGCTACCACCCGGGACCTTTTTGCCTTACCGCACGCTCGACTGCCCTTCCATTTCATGGAATCAGCGAGAAATTTCAACCGCAGGAGTTGTATTCGGGAGAGTCTCCATGCTTCCGACGTCAACAGGCCCGTGCCGGGGCGTCTTCAAAGAGACCAGCAGTTTTTGCAACCAAAGCGGTTTTGCGGTATCTTTCTTCTTCTCTGACCCCATGACGTCTCACCGCCAATCCGCTGTTCTGTGGACGCTTGTTGCGCTTGTCCTGTTTGCCGCCAGTGGCGCTTGTGCTGATTCCCCTGCCGGAGGCGCTCCCTGGCGTTTCACATTTCACCGCGCTCTCCCGCAGTGGAAGAATGGGCTCCCGGTGGGAAACGGGAAGCTGGGGGCGCAGGTGTGGGGGACCGGCCCGGCTCTTTACCTCACGCTTGATCGCGGAGACGTCTGGGACCTCCGCTACCAGCCCAACACACGCCCAACGTTCAACTATTCGCATTTACAGGAACTGGTCCACGAACGACGGCATGACCTGATTCAGCATCAGATGTCGTCTGACGTTAGTCCGATGGCGGACATCGTTCCCACGCGGCTCAGTATGGGGAGGCTGAAGATTTCCCTGCCTCCGGACACCCAGGTAGAACGGGCCACGCTCGACATGCAGCACGGCGAGGTCCGCTGGCTGCTGAGCATCCACGGCAAGCCGGTGGAATACCGGGTCCTGGCCAGTGTGGCTCCGGACGTGATTCTGGTGACGCTGGACGGCGTACAAGGGTGGGAACCCGAAGTCAGCTTCGTATCCCATTGGCAGGCTCGACCCGGCGGTGGCCAATAAACTCGGTTACCCGAAACCGGACTCGGGCACGAGCGGCAGGTTTTCCTGGTCGACGCAATCCCTGCTCTCAAGCGGAGCGGTTACCACGGCGTGGACAGCCGAGCGAAAAGGCAGCAAGTGGAACCTGCTGATCACGATCCCTGGGCAGAATGATCCCCACAGCGTTGACACGGCCCGGCAGACGCTCAGTTCGGCGCTGGCCGAGGGAATCCCGAAGATCGTCATCCAACACCATCAATGGTGGCGCGAGCGCTGGTCGCGGTCACAGGTCCACATTCCCGATCCCGGACTCGAGCGGCTCTGGATCAACGGCATTTACAAGCTGGCCAGCAGTTCCTACGGCAGTGTGCCGGCCGGCCTGCAAGGCCTCTGGCCTCCTGACGGCGAACTCCCTCCCTGGCGCGGCGATTATCACATTGACATGAATATTCAGGAAACCTACTGGCCCGCCTATAGCAGCAATCAACTGGATCTGGTCGAGCCGCTGAACCACTGGCTGCTTGCGACGGTGGCCCCACAAGCCAGGAAGATTACACGCCAGTTTTTCGGTGTTCCTGGAATCTGGGTGGGTGGCGCGCTCGATGTCAAGGGCCGCCTGCTGGGAGGCCAGAACAACTGGATGACCGTGCAGTACTGGCTGGGAGGAGGCGCATGGCTCGGCCAGCACCTCTGGTGGTACTACGCCTACAGCCAGGACAGGGAGTTCCTTCGGCAGCAAGCTTATCCCTTCCTGAAAGAAGCGGCCCTTTTCTACCAGAACATATTGAAGCCGGGCCCGGACGGCCGCCTGCACATCCCGCTTTCAGCTTCGCCCGAGTACTTCAGCAACGACCTGAAAGCCTGGACTCCAGACCCAACTGAGGGCCTCTCGCTCGTGAGAACCCTTCTGCGTTACACCATCCAGGCCTCGGAAGTCCTTGGGGTTGACCAGCAGAAAAGGACCCAGTGGGCCGCGATGGAACAGAAGCTGGCCCCATATCCGGTGGACGATTCCGGCCTCAAAGTCCAGCCCGACGCGCCTTATGGCCGCTCCCATCGCCACCCGATGCACCTTTTCCCCATATTCCCCGGCGGGGACCTGAACGTGGAGGGCAGCCCCGCAGACCGGGAGCTGATCGCGAGGTCGATTCAAAACTGGATCTTCCGCGGCACCGGGGAGTGGACCGGCTGGTCGTTTCCCTACGCCAGCCTGATAGCCTCGCGTGTGCGCCGGCGAAACCAGGCGCTCAATGAACTCAAAATCTATGAACAGGCCTTCATCTGGCCGAACGGTTTCCATGTGAATGGTGACTACCAAAGGTACGGCTATTCCACACACGAGTACCAGCCCTTCACCATGGAAGCCGAGTGCGCCTTTACGGCCGCCGTCAACGGCATGCTTCTGCAGAGCTGGGGAGGCAAGATCAGGATTTTCCCTTCCGTGCCGGAATCCTGGAAAAACGTCTCCTTTGAGAACCTGCGCGCCCAGGGCGGATTTCTGGTTTCAGCAGAAATGGTGGACGGTGAAATGATCTCCGCGTCCATTGCGTCACCCAAAGGCGGAGATGCAAAAGTCGTGTTTCCCCTGGGCTACGTGGCTCCAGGGCGGCCTTTCACGGTGAAGACGTTTCACCTGGAGCCGGGTGCCCGGGTGCAAGTCGTTGCAAAATAAACCTCTCTGTCGCTTTTGCTGGCGATGGCTGCCGGGCGGTTCGGGGCCAAACCCCACGGCCGCCCAAAAGGAGTGGCACCGTCATGCCTCGGGGCAAGAGGGACAACACTGACTCCATTCTCCAGTTCTGCTACAATGCGCAGAATCGCTCTGCGGTCAAAGGTCAAGATAATCGGTCAAAGGCCTCGTTCATAGTCTGGCCGTTATCCATCCCAGGAGAATGCCGTTGGACTCGGACTTGGAGCTGATCAAGCGCTGCCTGAAGGGAGAAGATGCAGCCTGGGAGGCGCTGCTGCAGGCTCACACTCATAAGATTTACAGCCTCTGCTATCGCTTTACCGGACGCTCTGACGAGGCAGAGGACCTGACCCAGGAAGTCTTTATCAAGGTTTTTCGCACCCTTAAAAGGTATGACCCGCTCCAGGCGAAATTCGCCACCTGGGTCAACCGGATCGCACGCAACCACCTGGTGGACCACTACCGCCGGACCCGAAGTGATCGGGTGACCTCAACGCTCGATGAACAGATGCCCATCGCCGACGGGTCCTCCCGCGGGCACCCTGCAAACCGGGTGGAATCGCGGGAGCGACGGGAAATGCTCCAGGCGGGACTCAGCAAGCTATCGCCCGACCTGCGCGAGGCCGTAATTCTAAGGGACCTTCAGGATATGGACTATGCCGAAATCGCCCAAGTCCTTGAAGTTCCGGAGGGAACCGTTAAATCACGAATCAATCGAGGACGATTGGAACTGGCGCGGGTTCTAAAACGTATGGATAAGTGAAGGCTGAAGAGACAAGATGATAACCCATCTGGAACTCGAAAACCTGGCAAGTGATTACCTGGAAGGGCAACTAGACCAGGCCCGCCGCGTAGAGGTGGAGAAGCATCTGGCGGGTTGCGCTGCCTGCCGCGAGGTCGTGGCCGATGTCCGCCTGGTCATGGAAATGTGCCAGTCGTCCGAGAAAGTAATGGCGCCACCCTGGCTTGTGACCCGGATCCGCTTCGCAACCATGGGTGAAGGGCGTACGGGTATCACCGAGCAGGTCAACGCAATCCTCCACGCCATCTGGCACCCTCGTTTTGCGTATGGAGTGGCCATGACTGTCTTTTCGCTTTCACTGATTGTCAACATTTCCGGCCTCAATCTTCGCCGCCTGAACATGCGCGACCTGAACCCGGCCACGTGGGCGTATCGCGCCAACCGCGCCGGGCACCTTCTCTATGCGCGGGCCGAAAAATTCTATGATGACCTGCGGATTGTTTACGAAATCGAATCCCGATTCCGCAACGCTCGAAGCGGAAACGACGATCAGGAGAAGCAAACCAGCAAGCCGAGTCCTCCGTCCGGGCGGCCCGCAAGCACCGCAAACCCTGAAAGCCAGCAAATGGCCACCACCATGGTCCATGCCGCCGGGCAATATGCTCAACTTGAGCCAGGAGACCCAAATCATGAAATGCGCTAACCATCCGCTCAACGATTCCGTCGCTTTTTGTGCACAGTGTGGCCGACCGCTTTGCGAACCCTGCCGGCGGGAAGTAAAAGGAACTTCATATTGCGAACCCTGCCTGTCAGCCCGGCTTCAGCCGCCCCTGTGGAGTTCCGGGGGGCAGCACGCAGCCGGTGGAAGTCCCGGCGTGGCGCTTGCTCTTGGGTTCATTCCCGGTGTCGGGGCCATTTACAACGGCCAGATTGCGAAGGCCATGGTGCAGGTATTGCTGTTCGGCTCGCTCATCGCTCTCGGCGACCGCCTGCACGGACCTTTCGGCCCAATTTTCGGGCTGGGTGCCGCAGCGTTCTACTTCTACATGGTGATCGATTCCTACCAGACGGCCAAGGCCAAGCAGATGGGCCAGCCCACGCCTGAATGGTTTGGCCTGAACGAATTGAAAATGGACGCCCCCATCGGAGCGGGATTGCTAATTGTGCTGGGCCTCCTGTTTCTGCTGGATAACCTGGGGGTTCCCGTTTTTTCGCAGATTGGTAAGTTCTGGCCTGTGCTCCTGATTGTACTGGGCCTTGCTCTGCTGCAGAAGCGCCTGGGGCGTCATGCCACGGGTGGGCCGCAGGGGCAGGAAACAGCGGGCTCGAAAAGCGAAAACCAGCAGCCACCAGGACCAGCCCAGTTATAGGTCCGGTTGGCAAGCTGTTGCGATCCAGTACGTGGAGGCCAAAGCGACTCCCAATCGGCAGCGACTGGATGTAGAGAAAGGCACCGAAATGCAGAATCTACCCGGTTTGATTGCGGTTCTGATACCTGTAGCGGTGATCCTTATGCCGATCGGGATCGTGTGGACAGTTTTCTGGTACAAGGCCCCGTCAGCGCGAAATGGAGTTGCAGGAAAGTCGCCGCGTTCGGGAATTCGAGCATGTTTAACGACTGAAGGAGCTGGAACTTGAAATCTAGAAAACAAAGGCTCACAGTCCGGAAAAGCCGGCCCGGACATGACCGCACGGGCGGCATCGCCTGCGAGCCCCCTGACCGGTGGACCAGAAACAATCAGGCAGCGGGCGCCTATCTTTAGGAAGCAAGGTAACTGTTGATGGCAACTTATCTCAACTCTGAACAGAACCGCAACGAAAGCAGAAGCGCGCACCGCGCTCGAAGGCCCGGGCTGACGGGACCGATCTTCCTGATCGCTCTGGGAGTCATGTTTTTGGTGGGCCAGTTTATTCCCGAGTGGGGAGTGGAGAAAACATGGCCGGTCATTCTAATTGTCATCGGACTTTCCAGGCTCATCGAGTCTGCATGGGGAGCAAGGTCAACGTCGCCCCATTAGCGGCTTGCGATGCTTCCTGAAGTAGAGGAGTCAACATGAGCACTTACCGGCACCATCGTGGTTCCATCTTCTGGGCGCTGACGCTCATCGCCATCGGCGTCCTCTTCCTTTACCACAATTTCAATCCCGCCATCCGCCCCTGGTATCTGATGGCGAAGTACTGGCCGGTCCTGGTGATATTCTGGGGCATCTCCAAGCTGATCGATTATTATCACGCCAGGAGACATCCGGAAACCGCACCACGCTCACTGTTCTCCGGGGGCGAGGCGGTCCTCCTGATTGTCATTCTCATCATCGGGACGATCCTTTCCCAAACCCTTCTGCGTCCCTGGGGCGATTGGCCCTCGGTCATGGGCATAACTGACCAGCAGTTTGCGGAGATCTTTTTCAATTCCTATACGTTTACGCAGAAAGTCTCTCAGGACGTCGAGGGCAGCCCGCATCTCTTGCTGGTCAACCGAAGAGGCAATGTCGACATTCGCGGGTCAGACCCAAAGACCATCGGAGCGGTCATTCAGGAGACAGTGTGGGCCGAAAATGAAAACGCAGCCAGGAAGATTGCGGACCGCCTGAAGTTCCATATTGCGGAAAGCGGCGGGCAATATGAACTGGCATCCAACCAGGACTCCCTTCCCCACAGCGGGCGCACCCTGAGGCTGGATATGGCGATCAGTGTCCCCCAGTCCACCACGGCTGAGATCACGGTTGACGAGGGAGACGTGAATGTAACCGGTTTAAATGGCAACCAGACGGTCACCACACGCCGGGGTGATGTGCGTGCACGCAACCTCCAGGGTGTCCTGAGGGTGCATCAAACCCGAGGAACAACTTCGGCCAGCAGCATCGACGGCAGCCTGGAAATCGAAGGCAGGGGCGGAGACATCGCCGTTCGCGGCGTGACGGGGTCGGTGACCGTGGAAGGAAACTTTTCCGGGGCCGCGCGATTCGAGGACGTTGCCCAGACGGTACGCTACAATTCCTCGCGCACCAGTCTCACCGTGCAGAAACTGACCGGCAATCTCTCAATGGATATGGGCAACCTGACAGCCAACGGCGTGGGAGGACCTTTTGAGCTGTCAACACGGGACAAGGACATCCTGATTGAAAACTTTAAGTACAACGTGAAGGTCATCAACAGCAATGGAAATGTTCACCTGCAAACAGCAACCCCGCCAACGCAACCCATACAGGTCGACCTGAAGAAGGGCGACATTACTCTTTCGCTGCCTGCGGCGTCAAATTTCCAGGTCGACGCCGTTTCCCATAACGGTGGCGTCAGCTCCGATTTTCCGGGATTGCAGGTTTCAGAGAAACCGCCCATGCCCGCCATCACTGGAGCATACGGAAAGAATGGTCCGATGATCCGGCTTTCATCCACCTACGGCGACATCCACCTTCTACGCACGCAAATCGCACCCACTCCGCCACCGCCTCCTCCGGCCCCCGCATCAACCGCCGCCAGCAGGCTTGAAAACCGGTCCGGCCAAACCAGTGCGATTGACCTCACGGACGGCCTCGTCGCGCGCCGGCGCTCCAAACCGCGCACCGGCCAGCAGCCTCTTTTATAAACTCGACTGCGGCTATCGAGCCACGCGGGCAATCGTCTCAAAAAACGATGGGAAAGAAATCTGGACGCAATCACTGTCTGCAATGGTGGTTGTTCCGTCAGCAACAAGGCCGGCAATCGCGAAGGCCATGGCAATCCGGTGGTCGCCGTAGCTGGCAATTTCCGCACCTTTCAGCCGCTGGCGGCCGGGGACCCTGAGTCCGTCGGGAAATTCCTCCACCTCGGCGCCCATCCTTCGAAGGTTGTCCGCCACGGCGGCAATGCGGTCGCTTTCCTTCACACGCAGTTCCTGCGCACCACGAAAGATCAGGCCTTGTTCCGTCTGAGTCCCCAGGACGGCCAGGACCGGCAATTCATCGATCAGGCCCGGAATGGTTTCACCGGGAATTTCACCGCCCCGCAAAGGGCCGGCCTTCACACGAATGCTACCCACCAGTTCTCCATTGCAGGTTTCACGATTGAGAATGCTGATATCTCCGCCGATCGACTTCAGGAAATCCAGGATGGCCGCGCGGGTGGGATTCAGGCCGATGTTCTGGAACGTAAGGTCCGATCCAGGAACCAGAAGCCCGGCCACGAAAAAAAATGCGGCAGAAGAAATGTCGCCCGGCACCGTAAGGTCCTGCGCCCTGAGGCGGCTGGGACCTTGAACGCTGATCGTCGAGTCCTGTCGTTCAAGCTTGACGCCAAATTCCCTGAGTGCGATTTCGCTGTGGTCGCGCGTCAGGTGGGGTTCCACCACTTCCGTCATGCCCCCGGCGTAAAGTCCTGCGAACAGAACGGCGGTCTTGACCTGCGCGCTGGCCACGGGCAGCTCATAGTGAATAGGAACCAGGTCCCCGCCCTCAATCGTGAGCGGCGGAAGGCCGCCCTCAGATGATTGAATGCGCGCTCCCATGCGAGCCAGTGGCTCGATGATGCGCTTCATCGGGCGTCGCGAAAGCGAAGAGTCGCCGCCAATGACAGTGCGAAACGGCTGGCCGGAAAGAATTCCCGACATCATGCGGATGGTGGAGCCCGAGTTGCCGGCGTCGAGTGGTTCGGCGGGAGCCTGCAGCCCGGCGAGCCCGGCGCCCTCAATCACCACTTCGTTTCCCTGTCGTTCAATTCTGACGCCCAGTATCTCCAGACAATTAAGGGTGCTCTGGCAGTCCACGCTCTCCGCAAAGGAATGAATCCTGCTGGTGCCCTCCGCGATCGCGGCCAGCATGGCGTAACGATGAGAGATGGATTTGTCTCCAGGCATGGAAACCGTTCCGGTCAGGCGACCGGCCCGCGCAATGGTCCTTGTTGTTGTCGAACTCACCGAACTCATCCTTTTCCTGTTATTCAACACTCAGTAGAATTTTTCCAGTTGTCTGGCGGGCTTCCATCCTTCGGTGCGCTTCGCCAGCCTGCTTGAGCGGAAGCTTCAACCCAATCCGCAGATGTACTTTCCCACTTTCGATCCATTCCAGGACCTGCCTGACACCGCGCTGGGCAACTTCAGGGGTCCGGGTCACGGTGAACAACCAGAATGCGCTGACTTTCATCGAGCGAGCGTAGAGGCTGCCGATATCAACCGGCTCAGGTCTGCCGCTGGCGCTTCCGTAGCTGATCAGATGGCCAAACGGCGCAAGCGAGGCAAAGCTTCCATGCAGCGTCGACTTCCCCACCGAGTCCAGAACGAGGTCCACCCCACGCCGGTCGGTCAACTCTGCCACCTTTTCAGCAAAATCCGTCTGAGTGTAGAGAATGATTTCATCCGCGCCAGCGTCCTGAGCCAATTTTGCCTTTTCCAGGCTGGATGTGGTCCCAATAACTCGCGCACCTCCCAGCTTTGCCATCTGGACGGCAAGAAGGCCCACCCCACCCGCCGCCGCATGCACCAGGACAGTGCTCCCCGGAGCAATGTGGTCGGCAGTGTAAAGCATGTGATAGGCCGTCAGCGCCTGCACGGGAAACGCCGCCCCCTGCTCGAAGGAAACTTTGTCCGGCAGTTCAATCAGCTGCGAGGGCAGCGCCGCGACGTATTCGGCGTAACAGTGCTCGCCGAGCACCACGACGCGCTTTCCAATCAGATTGGTGTCAGTCTCTCCCCCCGCCTCCACCACCACGCCGGCCGCCTCAAAACCAGGCGTCTCCGGAAACCTCGGCTGCGCAAGATAAGCACCGCGACGCAGCAGGGTATCGGCAAAGTTCACGCCGATGGCATGAATGCGAACCAGAATTCTGTTCGGGGCCATCCTGGGCCGTTCCACATCCTCATACCTGAGAACATCAGGGCCACCTGCCTCGTGAAACCTTATTGTTTTCATGATAATAAGAACCACGTCCTCATCAGATTCGTAGCCGTTCGAAAATCAGATCTGGTTTCCGGGCAGGGTGCTTCGCGAAAACCCAAATTCATGAGTAGTATAGCAGGAACATCAGGCGCTTCTGTCGGGCTTTTTTAAGACCTCCGTTCGTTTCAGCCTTTTCTGACGGGGAGGTTATATCAACGATGGTAGAATTCAGAAGGCAGAGTTGTCGACGAGGAGACGGAACTTGAAACAAACGTGCGAAAGCACGGGACTGCAACCCAATGACCCGGCGGAGAGCAGGCAGAACGGCGCTGGACGCCCGGAACGTCCCTCTGTTTCAATCATTCTTTGTACAAGCGGCCTGCGACCCATGCTGGCGCAGTGCCTGCAGGGACTGACAGAGCAGGCACGGCAATATCTCGACTGTGAAATCATCGTGGTCCTCAATGGCCCGGAGGACGCTGCTATCACCAAAGCGGTTTCACAATTCCCCGTCCGGCTGCTGAAAGAGCCGCGTCGCGGCGTCTCCATTGCGCGTAATCACGCCGTACCCCGCGCCAAAGGCGACATCCTCATTTTTGTGGATGACGACGTCCTCATCGGCCCCGGCTGGCTGGAAGAGATCGTCAAGGGCTTTCAAGACCCAAAAGTCCGCTGCGTGACGGGTCGGGTTATTCCCGCCGGGCCGCTCACCCTCACCGCCGAACGGTCTGGCAGATACTACACAAGCGAACGGGCGCTTTCACCCTGGACTCTCGACACCTCAAACCCTGACTGGTATCGGTACATCCTTGGCGAACCTGTGGGCTTTGGCTGCAATATGGCGTTCCGTAAGAACTTTCTGGAGAACTACTCGTCGTTCCCTCCAGACCTCGGCGCCGGGTCGCTGATAGGCGGCGGTGACGAGTTCTACATGTATCTTCAGGTGCTCAAGCACGGCTTCCGGATCCAACACAATCCTGCGGCCGCGGTTACCCACGTGTTCGACGATAACATCGGGAACCTGAAAGCCCGCAACGCCCAACTCTATGCAGGCAGTGTCGCCTTCGCCTTGAAACTATTTCTTGAAGAAAAGCCGCTGCGCATGGCCACCGCCAGGTGGTTATTTTCTGCGCTGAAGAGGCGCGCGCGCCACATCTGGAAACGGAAGGCCATCGCTTCGGAACCGCAGGAACTGCTCTCGCCCGGCGAAAAGCTTTGCGCTTACCTGCGCGGGCCGGGAGTCTACTGGAAAGCCCGCCGGGCCACGAATTCAATGAACGACACGCCAGACCGCTGACACTGCAAGCAAGCTTTTCCGGGCTCCGACAACCCGGCCGATTTTTCCTTCCTCTCATTGCGGCATAGCAGGTCCCGCCCCATTGGGCCCAATCCCACACCCTGTTGTACAATGTGGAAAACTCAGGAGGATACATCATGGACCGCGAAGAGGCCTGGAAGCTTCTGTGTGAATATACCAAGAGCGAGAGTCTCCGGCGGCACGGACTTGCCGTTGAAGCCTGCATGCGCGCGTACGCACTGAGGTCTGGTGAAGACGAAGAAAAGTGGGCCGTTGTCGGACTTCTTCACGACTTTGATTACGAGCTTTACCCCAACGCTCCAGACCATCCTTTGAAAGGAGGCGAGATCCTGCGCAACCTTGGGTATCCGGAGGATGTGCGCCGCGCCATCCTTGCCCATGCGGACTATAGCGGAGTGCCTCGCGACACGCTCATGGCAAAATCCCTGTTCGCATGCGATGAGCTGGCGGGCTTTATCACGGCCTGCGCTCTGGTCAGGCCCGACCGAATTCAAAACCTCGAACCCAGGTCCGTCCGCAAGCGGATGAAGGACAAGGCGTTCGCGCGTTCAGTCCGGAGGGAAGACATTATTGCGGGGGCAGAGGAACTGGGCGTGGACACCAACGAACACATCGAGACGTGCATCAGGGCTATGCAACGGATCAGCGGCTCCCTTGGGCTGAACCCCGCCACCTAATCAGACTTCCCTCCCAGGTCATTCAGCCTGCTCTATCTCTTTGTTTGTTGTGAACCCCTGGGCTGGCGAGCCAAGGGCGGGCGCCCCCGAACAATCGCGGCAGCGATCATGAAATAAAGCATTCCCGTCGATTAGGGATAAAGGTGGGTTATGCCCCCTGGCGATCTTTTGCCGGGTTTAATGCCGACCCGGCGCCTTCATTTGTTACACGAAGAAGAGCGGCGGCCTGTTCCAGGCGGCCCTGCAGGTCTCCAATCCTATCCTGAATCGTCGATCTCTGGTCTTCCAGAAGCGAGTTGGTAAACTCAGCCACCTGGCTCTTGTAGGATTCCAGCGACTCTTTGATGGAGGCCTCGGCCCAGGTGGTGGTCTGGTGGGCCCACTGGTTCAGAAGGGTCGTGGCTGTATTCACTTCCTTGTTCACCTTGCCGGAAAGGTCCTGAACAACCTGCCCCGAGCTGGCCCTGATCTTGTCCACCGCACTTGAGGAAGCGTCAGCAACCTGCTTCTGAATTTCCTCGACCATGGTCTTTCGCTGTGCTTCTACAAACCGGCGCAATTGAGCTTCATAGTCAGACGCCATACTGGCCTGAAGACCCGAAAGCGACCTTCGAATTTCTTCAACCTGCGTCTCCGCCACCCGTTTGACGTTCTGGGCGTGTTGTTCGAGGGTTTCCCTGCTCAGCGTCGTCATGCTTTCAACCATGGAAGTAATGCGTTGCTTCTCAGCCGCTTTCAGCTCCTCGCCAAGATTCTTGAGGTTGTCTGACAAGCGGGTCGCGTCTCCAGCCAGGGAATCACGGGCCGACAAGGCATAGTCGCCCATCTGCTTTCGAACGTCTTCCACCATCGTCCCCATCGTGGACTTCAACTCGCCCTTCGACTGATCAAGGGCCTCGCCCAGCCGCTGCTGCACCTGCACCAGTGAGGTGCTCAAAGCTTCCTCCGAGGCTTTCCGGACATTGTCGGCGATTTCTGCTGCGCTCTTCTGCTGCAATTCCTGGGCAGCGGTCGCCAGTTTCTCCTTAAAACCATTCAACTGGGCGTCCACATGGGACTGGAATTCCACCTTGGAATCGGCCGACAGGCCGTCCATGTGGGATTTGATGCTGTTGAGGTTCTCATCGGTTCTCGCCCGGCTATTCGCCTCAAGCTGCCTGGCTGACTCCTGAACCGCAAGACTGATCCGTTGGTTAAAATCCTTCATGGCATCTTCAGTGCTCTGAGAATAGGCCAGCTTCGCTTGATCCGATAAACCGGCCGTCAGAGACTGAAGTTCATTCTTGATGGCCTCAACCTTGCCTTGAACATTTCTTTCGGACTCCGTAACGACCATGTTCAGATGCTGTTGGAAGGTGTTCTTCAACCGTTCCTTTATTTGTTCCACATGAGGCTCAAGCGATTTCTGCACCTCTGCCGGGACTGACGACACGCTGCCTTCGGTCATCAGCTTGATCCACTCGGCAAACTCGTTCATTTTGGTTTGCAGCACCTCTTCAGCACGAGCCTTAACCTGGTCCGCCAGGTGATCCTGCTCCCGCTCCAAACGCGCCTGCAACTTTCCGCGAAACTCCTCGGCAAGGTTGTCCATTCGCGCGCTCAATTCCTTCTCGAGCGGCTCCAGCACAATGGCGCTCTGGCCGTGAGCGCTTTTTGCAACCTCTGCAGCAGAGGTTGAAGCAAAACCCTCCAACTCATTCTTAATACGATCCTTAAGCGTCTTGAACCCCAACCGGAGAGATCCATCTCCCCCTTGTTTTGCTCCGCCAGCTACCCCAGGAAGTTCCACGCCGGAGAGTTCGGCGACGGAAGACATCAAATCGTGAAGAAGATTCTGTGCCTGGTCCACCTGTTCCTGCCACTCGCGACGGGCTTCGCGAATTTCCGAAAGCAGACCTTCAAGGTCCGACTGGTTGTGCTTCTGCCCTCCTCTGATTCCGCGCAATTCCTGCACGAGCGACAGTGGCGTATTCATTTTCCCTCCAGTAAAACTTCAAATTGGGTTTGTTGAGGTATACGAGACGAAGTGTCTCAGGAACCCTGAAAGAAAGGCATGTGTCGTTTGCAAGGCGGGCCAAGCTGGCGCAGTACGGCCCCCGTGATTTTTTTGTCATTGCCTACCATGCCTTCCCCCCTCCCGGCTGGCGCGTAGCGACGAGTTAATAATCAATCAATAGCTCGGATCGCACTATGACTGTAAGACTCTCCTAATTTAAACACAACTGTACTAAAGTACAGTTTTCGGACAGGCCTGTCCTTAAAGCCCTTACTTTTCAAGGAGCCCATCATACTCACGAAATGGATTTCGCAAAGCATTTATTGGAAAAGCATCCCATTTGGAAACCGTCCGGTCGATGCCGCACCTGCTCCGATAACAGTCTGGCGATCCGGCTCAAAGAGGAGCCGAAGGGGGCAAGATGAGGGTATAGCAGGCTGGCCGGTCACTTTATCCCCAACAAGACTTTTTCAAGGTAAGACGGGACCTCTGCTGCCCATCCCAGACCTTCCGCGATCTTCTCCTGAAGTGCCGTGGCAGCATGGAGTTCGCCGTGAGTCACAAATGTTTTTCGGGGTTGCGAGGGAAACTTTTCAAGCCAGCCCATGATCTCGCGGTAATCGGCGTGGGCGCTCAAATTCTCAATAGTTTCAACATGCGCCCGAACAGGAATCAGCCGGCCGTGCAACTTGACGGTTTCCACACCCGACTGGATGGTATGTCCCCGGGTTCCCGGCGCTTGAAAACCCACAAAAAGAACAGTGTTGCGATGGTCGGGAAGGCATCTGGCCAGGTGGTGGAGTACACGGCCGCCGGTGGCCATCCCACTCGCTGAAATGATGATGGTGGGGTAATGGCACTCATTCAATGCCTTCGATGCTTCCACTGAGCGGTCAAAATGGACATTCGGCTGGGCAAACAGACGGTGTCCGCCTGCCTCAAACTCGTCCGTTTGCAGGTTGTGGTCTTCGTGGTGTTCACGGTAGATGTCTGTGGCGTCAATAGCCATGGGGCTGTCCACGTGAATGGGCAGATCGTGCATCTGGTTCCGGCTGATCAGCAGGCGAAACAGGTAGAGCAACTCCTGGGTCCGTCCGATGGCAAACGACGGAATGATGACGGAACCACCGCGCTCTGCTGTCCTTTCAACAATTTGCGCAAGGCGCGCCTGGAAGTCGTCGCTTGGATGAAGCCGGTCTCCGTAGGTGGATTCACACACCAGGTAATCCATCGCATCGGGAACACCAGGTTCCCGGATGATCAACTGCGGAAACCGGCCGATATCTCCCGAAAACAAAACCTTGACCGACTTCCCTGCCTCCGTCACCGTTACTTCCACCATGCGCGCGCCCAGGATATGCCCTGCACGGATAAATCGCAGACTGAAATGAGTTGAAAGTTCAAGAGGCTTTGACTCATCGACCGCACGAAACAGCTCCAGCGACTTGACGGCTTCATCACGGGTATAAAGCGGGAGGGCGGGCTTGTGCTTGCTGAAACCTTTCTTGTTGGCATAGAAAGCATCTTCTTCCTGCAGATGGCCGGAATCCGGCAGGGTGAGGCCGGAGAGGTCGACGGTCGCCGACGAGGCCCAGACTTGGCCGTGAAATCCCTCCTTCACCAGCCGCGGCAAGTAGCCCGTATGGTCGAGGTGGGCGTGGGTCAGGACCACCCAGTGGATACTGGCCGGGTCCACGGGAAAGGGACTCCAGTTTCGCAACCGCAGCTCCTTATGACCCTGAAAAAGCCCGCAGTCGATCATCAGTCGCTCGCCGCCTGCTTCCAGCAGGTATTTGGAACCGGTTACAGTCTGCGTTGCTCCGAGAAACGTTAAACTGGCCATTAGATAACCACCGCTTCCTGGTAATGGCCGAAGACGTCGGCCAGTACGCCCGAGATTTCACCCACCGTTGAGTAGGCTTTCACTGCCTCAAGAATCACGGGCATCAGGTTGCGCTCGCTTCGGGCCGCAGTTTCCACCGCTCGCAGCGCGGTCTCAACTCTGTCCGCATCGCGGCGTGCGCGCAACTGCTGCAATCGCTCAACCTGTTGCCGTTCGATTTCCGGATCAATTCGAAGGGTTGGAATCTCCTGTCGGGGTCCTTCCTGATACCGGTTGACACCTACAATCACCCTGGAGCCGTCTTCTATTCCGGCCTGGTATTCAAAGGCAGCCTGCTGAATTTCTCGCTGGACGAAGCCTTTCTCGATTGCCACCAGCATTCCGCCCAGGCTGTCAATCTTCTCCAGATATCCTTCGGCCGTCTGCTGCAGTTCATTGGTCAGTTTCTCGATAGTGTAGGAGCCGGCAACCGGGTCAACCGTATTCGTGACTCCGCTTTCGCATGCGATGATCTGCTGGGTGCGCAGGGCCAGCAAGGCCGAAGCCTCCGTGGGCAGGGCCAACGCCTCATCACGCGAGTTCGAATGGAGCGATTGGGTCCCGCCCAGCACGGCCCCCAGCGTCTGTAAGGCCACGCGAACAATATTGGTGTCGGGCTGTTGCGCAGTAAGGGTTGAACCGGCCGTCTGGGTGTGAAAGCGGAAAGTCCACGAGCGCGGATTCTTCGCTTTGAAACGTTCGCGCATGATGCGCGCCCACATGCGGCGCGCCGCCCGGAACTTGGCGATCTCTTCCAGAAAATGATTGTGGGCATTCAGGAAGAACGAGATCCGTGGCGCCACTTCATCCACATCGAGGCCACGGTCAATCGCCGCCGACATGATACGCGATGCCGTTGGCAAGCGTAAAGGCGATCTCCTGGGCCGCGGTGGACCCAGCCTCGCGAATGTGATACCCGCTCACCGAAATGGTATTCCACTCGGGCGCGTGGTCCCGGCAAAAGGCGAAGATGTCCGTCACCAGGCGCATCGCCGGTTTCAGGGGATAGATGTAGGTGCCGCGCGCGATGTATTCCTTCAGAATGTCGTTCTGCACGGTGCCGGAAAGCCGCTTGAGGTCGGCGCCCTGCTTTTCTGCCGTGACAAAATAGAGCGCCAGCAGGATGGGGGCGGTGGCATTGATGGTCATGGAAGTGGAAACCCTCTCGAGCGGAATCCCATCGAACAGCGCTTCCATGTCTTCAAGAGAGTCAATCGCCACACCGACGCGGCCGACTTCGCCCTGCGCCAGCGGATGGTCTGAATCAAGCCCGATCTGGGTCGGGAGGTCAAACGCCACCGAAAGCCCGGTGGTCCCTTTCGAGAGCAGATAGCGGTAACGCTGGTTGGACTCACGGGCCGAACCGAAGCCTGCGTATTGGCGCATGGTCCAGAGCCGGCTGCGATACTGGCCCGGATGGATGCCGCGAGTGTAGGGGTATTGGCCGGGAAGGCCCAGTTCCAGCCCGGGGTCCCACCCCGCCAGATCTTCCGGGCGGTCGAAGTGGCGGCCAGGAGGGCTGGCAGCGCGGGAGCGGGGATCCGGTGTTTTTCTGCTGTCGCGAGAATCGTTCATCAGAATGAATGAGAACCGCGTATGCCTATCAGGGTAGCGCGAAACCTAAGCGCCGGCGCGCACGCATCATCGCACGCTTCTGGCTTTCACAAAAGAGTAGAGACAGAAAATCAACAGCAGGAAGGTGAAGCAGGCCACCATGCTGAAGCTCCAGATTCCCTGACTGGGAAGCTTCTGATAGTCCTGCCACAATTTCATCGAAACTGAAACGCCGGCCATGGTGAGAAAAAGAAACAGGACAGCCACCAGCATATGAAACACCTGCCGCGCCCGGCAGATCAGGCGCCGTGTGAACGACTTTGAGTTGGCTGGCATGGTCTTGACGGCCTCTTGCAACGGAAAAGGTCCAACATTTCGATGGTAAAGCCAACCCTTTCCGGCGTCAATGTCCTCTCACAGTTCCTTGTCTTGACACTGCCTCAAGGCGAAACATAGAATGCAAAGTGGAACATAAATTGAAACGTGAAAGGTATCATTTTTGCAGCTTGACGACAATTTCAAACAGTTGATCAAGGAACTCGGTCAGGCGATCAACGAATCCCTGGCGGACTCTGACAACATATCAGAGGTGATGGGCCGCATTCGGGCTGCGGGTTACGACCTTTTTCTGGTTTTGGAAGTCACCATCGGGTTCAACAAACACGGGCAAAACGGCACGATCCATCACCAGGATCTCTCGGCGGAAACTCACGCGGAAGAGCCGGAATTCCTTCTGACCACCGAGGACACAAAATTCCTCCGGTCCCTCAAGATCGTTGTGGAAAAAACCAGCGAATAGGCTCATCCGCCCCCTGCCAGCGCGCAACCTAACACCCTTTCAAACCGCCGCCCAGCGGCTTCTCAGGCGCTGAACTTGTGCGTTTGTCCGCTTGACAACCTTCGCCACAGGCGCTTACGATTTGCTTATGGAACCCACATCAGTGCGTTCCCCCGCAGTGGCTGGACGCTTCTACCCTCACAAACGTGAAGACCTTCTGCGCGAAGTTGACCAATATCTGAAGCCCGAGTCTCCAGATGAAAAAAAAATTGACTCAGCCCTGGGCTGCGTGGTGCCGCACGCCGGGTATATGTATTCCGGGCACGTCGCCGGGGCCGTTTATCGCCTGCTGCCGGCGCGTTCGCGCTACGTGATTCTGGGGCCCAACCACTGGGCACGCGGGTCGCCGCTGGCGGTGATGTCTGCGGGAGACTGGCTCACTCCGCTCGGCCAGGTCCCGCTGGACACAGAACTCGCCCGCAACATCAGGGAAAACTGTCCCCTGCTGACCGAAGACGCCCAGGCACACGCAGGTGAACATTCTCTCGAAGTTCAGGTTCCCTTCCTCCAGCGCCTGTCCAGTATGCCCAAGTTTGTTCCCATCGCCATTGCGCTGGCCGATGATGCATCCCTTGAACTGCTGGGCCACGCCATCGCAGATGCCATCCGGCGGTCTGAGGAACCCGTGCTCGTTATCGCTTCAAGTGATATGAACCACTATGAGCCGGACCTCATCACCCGTGAAAAGGACGACAAAGCCATCGAGAAAATCCTTCAGCTTGATCCCGCGGGGCTTCTCCAGGTGGTTCGCGACGAGGACATCTCAATGTGTGGGTATGCGCCGACGGTCTCCATGCTGATTGCTGCAAAGGAACTGGGCGCGCGCGAGGCCCGGCTGATCAGGCATGCGACCTCCGCAGACACAGGTGGTGACACAGATTCAGTGGTCGGTTACGCAGGAATTATCGTGCTGTAGACTTCCCTGAAGTTGGACTTACCATTAGCGCACAAATTTCTTAATCAACGGTGCGGCCCATGCTGCCCGCCACCTCCACCGCCTGACCGCGTGCCGCCGCCGGACCCGCCCCCTCGCATTCCGCCGCCCATGCCGCCACCCATACCGGAACTGCGCATGCCTCCTCCACCCATACCACTATTACGCATGCCACCGCCCATGCCGCTGCTGCGCATGCCTCCACTCGTCTGGCCGGAGGATCGGCCCATACCCTGGCTCTGGCTTCTGCCGGTCTCACCCGAAGAGCGGCGGGAAGAAGGAGTCCGGCTCGTGCGCTGCTGGGACATGCCGGAGCGCCGGTTCATCTGCTCCATCTGCCTGCGTGCCTGCTGCCGCTCCATCCTCTGCTGCTGTTTCAACATTCTTCTTTCCTGGCGGAAGTCCGGCATTCGCGGTTGCTGGAAGACGCGCGTCCCTGCCGCGTTTCCGGCAGGGCGTGCGGACGGAATCAGGGAACTCGAGTGTTGAGTTGCTCCCGCATGGGTTCCCAGGTTTGAGATGGGGATTGAGGTCAACTGCCCGCGGTTGTTCCCCGGGTGCGAACCTGTCCGCCCTCGAAGAAGAACGTCATTATTGATGGCCGGACCGGACCTGTTAACAAAGCGCCGCGTCTGCTGGTCAAATACGGCAGGCGCGTGTGGCTGCACGTCCCACGAACCATGAATGGCGCTCTGCGAGAAAACCCTGGTTGGGGCAGCATCAATCCGCCGGGCACGAAGCCGCGACGAAGCCCCTGCTCTGCCCGTGGCTGAAACCAGCCCGGAACCGTCAACGGCGGGTCCCGGCAATCTCAGGCTGCGTGTAAGCGGCACGGTGGGTGAAGCAACCGCGCGCCCTTGTAACGGCTTGACCCTGATGACATCATGGGGAGAAATCGCCCGCCCGCCCTGGAACGTATTGCTGCTGACCGCGACCGAGCAGTTCCGACCGGCGGGGCAATTCACGGGTGTATTGAAACCACCCCCATAGTTTCTGGGAGCCCAACTGACCCAACCGGGGCCCTGATACCATGTCACCAGCGCCGGCGACCATGTTGAGAAATTGCCCGGCAGCCAGCACCAACCAGCGCCCGCCGGAGAGATCCAACTACCGTAATGGAAAGGCAGCCAGCCCCAGGGCATGGCGGAAATCCAGGTGTAGCCCATGCCGGGATACCATGACCAACGACCGATCGAATAAGGGGCCCAGCCGGCGCCCATCATCGGCGACCAGCAACTTCCGACGCCAGGCAAATCGTTCCAGGCGCCATAGTAGGAAAGATCGCTCCAGCCATAAACGGAACTGCTTCCATACAGGCCGCCCTGTGCCGGACCGGCCTTGTTGACGGCAACCGCTGTCGTCTGCTGCCGTTTTTCGACCCAGCGGTCCCAGGCGTCTTCCGTAATGCCGTTGGTAATCTGGGAAGGAGTGGAGCCACCCGCTGCCAGTTCAAGAACCTGATTCCGGGCTACGCTCTCGTTCCCGTAAGGACTCTGAACCGCAACCGCTCCGTTAAAAACCTCCAGCCGTTGGCTCTCCTGGTCAAGATCAAGTCGAAACATCGACTTGGAGGAAGCATCAAAGTTTGAGCCGGCAGCGGCCACATTGTAAACATCGCCCTTTTCCGGCGTGAAGGCAAATGTGGCGTAGCCCTGCGCGAGTGTCAGGCGGTTGATCTTGCCGCCTTCGGGCGACAGCGCAAGACCGGGAAAATCGAGTTCACTCGACTGGCCCAGGCGCACCGTGGACCCGTTCTCAAATTCGACTTCTGCATAGCTGTTGGCGTCCGTCGCAATCTTGAAGCCCTGCTGGATGGGCGTATTGACAAAGGCCTTGGCCCATTGATCGGCGTCGGGACGGTACATCGTAACCGTACCTTCCACAAAGCTAAGACGCACGATGCGGACTTGCGAATCAGACTGGCCTGTGGCGGGAGCAGGAATCAGAGAAGATATGAGTGCGGCAGCTAACAGAACGAACAGCCAGTAACCCCTGGGCGACCGATTGATCTTCATGGTACACCTCCACGGCTGGCATAGAAAACCCGCCCTTATCATAACATCGGACAGTGAAAGGTTACGACCAAAATAACAGGCCCCTTAAAGACAACAAGGGCAACTCCGTCCTCAGCGCCGATCTGCCTTGCCCGAGTACCTGGAGCTTTGAATGCGGCGAAGGATGTCCGCTGCGCGAATCTGTGCGATGTGAAGGTACTGAGAATCTCCGGCGATCTTCTTCAGGATGGGGACCATCAGTTGGGGATCCACCAACGCCTTGTTGTCGAGATCGATTTCAACCCGGGTCAGCGCAGAGGGGAGACCAAGAACGTCATATCGGGAGGAATATTCCAGCGTCCCGATATGCTGTTCCACATCTGCGATGCCTTCAAACATGTTCAACAGTTCCTCCGCACGCTTGTTCCGGGTGTAGTTAAACTCCACCTTGTTTTCCTGGCCGTTATGGCGATAGATGAAGGTTTTCAATCCCATGTTGGCAACACTCTTATGACTCTCAAGACGGATCGAATGGAAGTCGCCGAGCGCCGACGCGACCTGGAACAAAGCCTCGGCTGTCCCGGGAGAGAGCTTCAAAGAACGGGGCTTGGGAGACTCATCCAGCCGACGGCCGTCATAGGTGCCGTCGCCGTTCGCATCCACTGTAAGAGAAGTGTATTCCGGGACACTGCCTTTCATTACTTTGATGTAGGTCAATGTGGCCGGACTGGCAGGAGTGTCCGCCTGCTGCGCGGAAAGCGACGGGACGACAGCTAACCCCGCCACCAGAAGGCCGACGGCCAGGCACAAGAAATGCCGGCAGAACTTTTCATGTTGATTTGATGAGTTTGAAACCTGCTCCATAGCGATAGTTGGCGGCTCAACAAAATACCGCTGCCCCCGCGGAAAAGCCCATGCAATGCCTTTACCCCACAGTGCCAGAAGCCTTCTCAGCCCGCTTGCTCGGCTAACGATTGCAGCTCGGCGTCCTCGATGTCAAAGTTGGCGTAGACGTGCTGGACGTCTTCATGCTCGTCCAATTCGTCCATCAGCCGCAACACCTGGTCGGCCGGCTTGCCGGCGAGTTTCACCTGGGTCTGGGGAATCATCGAAAGCTCGGCGACTGCAGGAGTGATGCCCGCGTTGTTGAGGGAATCAACAAGCTGCTGGAAACTTTCAACCGGACAAAAGATTTCCCAGTTCTCCCCGTCCTCCTTCATGTCCTCAGCCCCGGCCTCGGTAATCAGTTCCAGCAGAGCATCTTCTTCAGCCTTGGCTTTTTCAACCACGATGTACCCGCGCTTGGTGAAGATCCACATCACGCAGCCTGACTCGCCCAGGTTTCCACCGTGCCTCGAAAGGATGTGGCGAAGCTCTGCAAGCGTCCGGTTGCGATTGTCTGTGGCGATTTCCAGGATCAGCGCAACACCGCTTGGCCCGTATCCCTCGTAAACAATTTCCTCATACTGCACGCCCGGAAGCTCGCCCGTACCCCTCTGGATGGCCCGCTTGATGTTTTCTGCGGGCATATTCACAGCCTTGGCATCAGCAATTGCCGTCCTCAGACGCGCATTGGCGTCAGCGTCGCCCCCTCCAATGCGGGCCGCCACTGCAATTTCCTTGATCAGCTTGGTAAATACCTTGCCTCGCTTGGCATCCGCCGCGCCCTTCTTATGCTTGATCGTTGCCCATTTTGAGTGGCCCGACATATGACTTCTCTTCCTCTGTGCAGCCAGCGCCGGCAAGAAATCCGATCATCACACCCGGCGTTCGGCTATAAAATGTCTTTATTGTCAACCTCGAAAATCTTAACACAATGTTTAAGTTCAGGCCACGTCCAGCACTGGAAAGCGCTGTTCAAACCCGACCCTTCGCCAGCCGCCGCACGCCTGCATGCGCCCGGCCGCATCGCACCTTCTACCGTGCCGCTTCCTGCATGATCGCAAAGATGGCCTCTTCCACTTCCCGGGCCACGGGCTCCAGGCTCGCATTCCCAAAAAGCGCCAACATGGCCGTCGGCTTCAGCGTTGCCAGAACAACTTCATCACCCTCGCTGTAAACGGAAATGCGGCACGGAAGAGCGGTTGAGATCTCCGCGTTCTTTTCCAGAACTTTCTTTGCCTGATGCGGATTGCAGACCTCAAAAATCAGGCAGTCGCGTTCAAACTCAACGCCCTTCTCCTCCATTTTGGCTTTCAAATCGTGCATGCCCATGATTCCGAACTTGTGTCGCTGGGTCGCAGCCTCCAGATCGCGTGTAACGTCAGAAAGAGACTTCTTTGTTTTCACCTGATAAATCATTTCATTCACCTGTCCTTCCATTGTCTTTGATCTGGCAGGAGGAATTCATGCATTGCCCCCGGGAGCATTCGAGATCAGACTGTTTTTCGCTCTCACCAGATTTACAAACGAGCGTACCCTGCGCCGGTCCTTCAAAGGAAACCGGATTGAATCCTGTCCCGGCTCCGTTGCACCGGGTCGGATGGCATCCCTGACTGTCCCGCTCAGGTTGTGGGTTCGGAGAAGCCGCTCCACATCCGATCGCGTCAGCACGATGCCCGCTTCCAGCAGGCCGGGAGAAATCCACGCAGTAAAGAGCTCCGCGTCCCCCACCCGGTACTGAACGACCCATCGCTCTTCCTTTGCGGAATAGTGCAGCCGCTCAACCACTCCGTCAATCCTGCCAACCGACTTCCGCAACTCGCCAAACAGAATAGCAACACCGTCACCACCCAGGCGGATGAGCTGCGCCCATCCCGGTTTCCTGGCGGGGCCACGGACCAGATTCAAAGGGGATCCATTGGATGTCATGGTCATTGACTACGCGCCGAAGTTTTCATCCCATCCCGCGCTATTTCTGCGGCTTAGGTTTTGGGGCCGGAAGCATGCGTTGAAGCTTCTGCTTCACGGCCTGAAATTCAGGACTGTCCTGCTTCCAATCCTTACCGGGACCCAGCCTGGGAATTTCCTCATCGACGTTCCGGATGCGGTCCCCGGGATTGGGATGGTCGGAAAAAAACTGGATAGTCCGCCGGGGGTATTTCTTCTCAATAATTCCAAAAAACTGCGCCATAGCATGGGGATCGTATCCCGCCCGGTAGAGGATGTAAGTTCCCACCTCGTCAGCCTGAGACTCCGCGCTGCGCGAATTCCGCAGGAGGATGGAGTTGACTCCAAAGCTCACACCCAGCTGCGTCAGCTGGCCTGCGAGACTCGAGCTCTGGCCCAGCACTCCCGCCAGGAGGGAAAGCGGAGCCTGCGCCAGCATCATTTCAGACGCCTGGTGAGTGCCGTGCCGCATCACCACGTGGCCTTCTTCATGGGCAAGAACTCCTGCAATCTGCGCCCCATCCTGTGCCGCTTCAATGGCCCCGCGGTTCACATAAATAAAGCCGCCCGGCAAGGCAAAGGCGTTAATTTCCGAGCTGTTCACCACATTGAAAGTCCAGGCGTATTTCGCCCCGCCCGACTGATTGGGAGCAACCGCCGCAAGCCTTTTACCCAGGCTGCTCACGTAGCTGACCACCTGCGAATCGCGAATCAATGGCAATTGCTTGTTTACATCCTGAGATGCCTTCTGGCCCATCTCAACATCCTGGTCCGGAGAAAACAGGTTGAATCCGGGCCGAAAGTTGAGCCTTTCAACCGCATACAGAAGGACCGGCGACAGCGCCACCAAGCCCAGGACCAACAGCCCGGCAAAGTGTCTTCTGCCCGGATTGAATCTGAAAAACCTCATTTGAAACCACCAGAAAAGCTCCGGTGTTCGTCTCCCGCTGCTTGTTCTTAATACTGCCACTAACCGGCATTCACCTCAAGAAGGCTGGAAAACACTTCCGCCCCTCGGTAGACCCCATGGGAGCCCAGTTCCTGTTCAATCCGCTTCAAGCGATTGTACTTGGCCAGCCGTTCGGAACGCGTGATGGCACCGATCTTGATGAGCGACGCTCCCGTCGCCACGGCGAGATCGGCAATGAAATCATCTTCGGTTTCACCAGACCGAGCGCTGATCACCGGCTGATAGCCGTTGCGTACCGCCAGGCTGATCACGTCCAGAGTTTCGGTCAAGGTCCCAATCTGATTGATCTTCACCAGAATGGCGTTAGCAATTCCCTCCCCGATGCCTCGTTCCAGCCGATCGGGGTGTGTGACAAACAGGTCATCGCCGATCAACTGGCAGCGGTCGCCCAGCCGGTCTGTCAGCTTCTTCCACCCAGCCCAGTCTTCCTCATCCAGCCCGTCTTCGATGCAAAGGATCGGGTAGCGGTCCACGCAGTTCGCCAGTCTTTCCACCAGGTCGTCTGCATCAAGTTCTTCGTCCGATACCCGCAGGTGATAGGTTCCGCGGTTACAGAAGTGACTGGCCGCCACGTCCACGGCGATGGCGGCATCCCTGCCCGGCTCCAGACCTGCGCGTTCCATGGCTTCAACCATCACATCAAAACCCGATTCATTGGTTTTCAACGCCGGGGCATATCCTCCTTCATCGGCAACGCCGGCGCGATAGACTCCCCGATCCTGCAGGACCGTTTTGGCCGCCCGGTACACGGCATTCACATCCGCCAGCGCCGCGGAGTACGTGCCAGCGCGCAGCGGAACCAACATAAAATCCTGGAAATCGATGTTGCCGCCGCCGTGGAGTCCGCCGCTGATAATGTTCACCAGGGGGACGGGCAATTCGTTCGCCGCTGCCCCTCCCAGATACCGGTAGAGCGGCAGCCGGGCAGAATTCGCCGCCGCGCGCGCCACGGCGAGTGAAACGCCCAGGATGGCATTCGCACCCAGGCGGCGCTTGTTCGGAGTGTGATCAAACTGGATCAAGGTGTCGTCCACCAGCGCCTGATCGGAGGCTTCCAGGCCCACCAGCACCTGGGTGATTTCCCACTCCACGCTCCGGACAGCCTTGACAACACCCATGCCGCCGTAGCGGTTGAGATCACCGTCTCGAAGTTCCTCCGCCTCGTGCGCGCCCGTTGACGCGCCGGCCGGGACCATCGCCACGCCCTTCGATCCATCCTCAAGCATGACCTGCACTTCAAGCGTGGGATGGCCCCGTGAATCAAGGACCTCACGGGCATAAATTCCTAGAATTCTCGCCATCTAATCTCCTGTTCGTTACCGATTGAATGATGGTTCCACTGCTTTTTGCGCCACCATCTCGAGCGCCGCGTCGAAGGCCGCCGGGCGCTCCGCGAGCAGGCGTTTCGCAGTACGCCGCACACGGGACTGGACACCCTCGTCGCGGATGTATTCCACGGGCGACTTGCCATCCATCCGGGCCAGCATCAGGCCGCCGAGATGACGCACGGTCATCGACTCAAAATCCACTGTTCGCGCATCACTGAGCCCGGCATTCAGCGCCTGCCAGAACCTGCGTGCAGCCCGAAAGTAGAGTTCCGCGAACTGAGGCTGATGGAACGCCTTCAGCATCAGGTGGTTCAACAAAAACGCGGAATCGAAGGCCGGGTCGCCCCAGTGAACAACTTCAAAGTCGATGAGGAAAATGCGGTCGTCACGCACCAGCATGTTCTTGGGGCTGTAATCTCCGTGGACAAGCGAAGTCTGGATCTTCCACGAATCCTCAATCAATTGTTCCAGCGCTTCGCGGGCCTCGGGATCACGGGCTGCTGTGGTGCGGTAATACGGATCAATCCTCAGCTCGTCGAACACCGTGCGGTCGGCGAATTGTTCCTGAAATGACGGGTCCCTGCTGACTGGCCGTGATCATGGCGGCCAGCAGCCGGCCCGCCGCCTCCGCCACTTCCATGCTGACCTGCCCCTCCAGCAGCGACTTCTTCCACACCACCGAGCCCGGCGGCGCGGCGGTCATCACGTAGAGGAAATTTGCGCGATCCACGTGGACCACCTGCGGAACAGTTCCGTCCAGGATGGAACCGAGCGACTGGATGGCGGCCGCCTCGCGAAATATTCTCTCGCGCTGCGATATCCAATCATCTTTCACGCGCAGCCTGCCGAGCGATTGCTTGGCCACCCAGCGGATGCCGGGCCCTTCGACGAGCGAAACAAAGTTTGAAACCCCGCCGCCCAGTTCCCGAATGGAAAGCGCGGCCGGGTCGGCAGCCAGCCCGCGCTCCGCCAGGTAAGCGCCAAGCGTTTCCGGTGTGAGTTGAAATTCTGCCATGGCCATACAAAGGCGCCTGCAACGAAGGCGTCGCGTCAAACCCGTTTCACGGCCTGCCCCATGGCGTCCAGCCGGTCGAGCAGGCGGTAGCGCGCGCCGCACTTCAAGCATTCTACTTCATCGCGCGATGACGGTCTTTCAACCTCCCTGCTGCCTGAAAGGCTGGCCAGGCCGAAGTGGCCGTCCGCTGACGCGTAATACTCAAACATCATGTGGTTGCAACGCGAGCAGAACTGCCAGCGGTGATCGACGCGGGGCGCCTCCTTCATTGCGCCTTCTCCGGCGCAAACTGCGCCACAATCAATTCCGATCGGAACCCGCTTTGCGAAATCACCTCGCGCAGGTTGATTTCCCAGCCGTTCTGCTCCAGCATCGCGGCCACGGGCAGCGGCCGGCAGCCTCCCGTTATCACCGGCGAACGGCGGTAGAGCCACATCCAGATGGCGTTCACCCATTCTGCTTGCCGGGCCATGCTCAAAACAATCAGCCGCCCGCCCGGCCTGAGCACACGGGCGAACTCCCGCAGCACGGCAGGAACATCTTCCTCCAGTAAAAGGTCCATCATATAAAGGTTGAACAGAATATCAAACGCCGCGCCACTGAACGGCAAGGCCATGGCATTCGCCCGGCAAAGGCCAGGCGACGCAACGCCGCCGCCGGCCAGCCTTTTTCGGGCGCGAGCCAGCATCTGCGCCGATAGATCCACGCCCACGCATTGCCTGAGCCCCGGCGTCTTTGCCAGCACGGCAATGGAATTCGCCGCCTCCCACCGCTACTTCCAGCACCCGCTCGTTCCCGGCAAGACGGGCCACTTCATAAGCACGCCGGGCGGCGCGGCTCTCGAAAAGCCCGGACCAGAACCCGTACACCGGCGCCACCAGGTCATAAAACCTGGCGAGCCGGGCTCGAATGCGACTTGCGGCCCTTGAGCTTTGAGTCGGATTATTCAGGCCAATCCTCCGCCGCCCGCGATATCATGAAACGTGGGCACTGAAAGCTACATCTAAAAAGATACCACCATGGAACGGCGAACCCTCATTATCGGAGCGGTTGCAGGCGGCATCGGACTTGTGGAGTATGCGCTCACCAGCCGCTGGATGAACGGCATGCGCGACCCCGGCGGGCTTTCCGTCAAGGCTTATGAACGCTTTGGCAGCAAGGCCGCACTGATGGCCATTACGCCCAACGACGAGTTCTACCTCACCTCCAAAGGCGCAACGCCCACCGTCAATCGTGACCAGTGGCAGCTGAAGTTTGACGGCCTCGTTGAGCATCCGTTGACCCTGAATTACCAGGATCTGCTGAAGCTGCCGCGCACCGAAAAGGTTTATACGCTGGAATGCATCTCCGATCCCTTCGACGGCTCGGCGCTGGGCAACGCCAAATGGACCGGCACTTCACTGAAGCCTCTGATCGAGCGCGCACAACCTTCAGGCCAGGCAACCCATGCGGCCATCTACGCCGCGGACGGCTTCTCCACCGGCCACACCCTGGAACGCCTCTGGAACGCGGAGAACTTTATCGCCTGGCAGATGAACGGCGAGGACCTCGCGCCCGCCCACGGCTATCCGGTCAGGATCTTCATCCCCGGCAAGTACGGCATGAAGCAGCCCAAGTGGGTGACCCGCATCGAACTGCTGAAGAAGCCTTACGTGGGCTACTGGGAAAGCCGCGGGTGGTCCGACGAGTGCGAACGCTGGGCGCACGCGCGTTTCAGCGATCTGAAAGACGGCGCCAAAATCTCCGGGCGGAACTTCGAGTTTGCGGGCTACGCGGTGGGAAACCTTGACGGCATCAAGAGGGTTGAAATCAGCTTCGACGACGGCAAGACCTGGAAGCCCGCCGCCATCTTCAGCAACCCCTCGCCCATCGTGTGGACCTTCTGGAAGTACACCTGGGTGAACCCCAAACGCGGCAAGTACCGCGTGCGCGTCCGCGCCATCGACGGCAAGGGGCGCATCCAGGGTCCCAAGCCAACGAACTCCTTCCCCAACGGCGCCACCGGCCAGCAGGTGATGACCGTTACGGTTACCTGACCCCGACGGCCACGTCAGCCTGAATTCGCGCTCTACTTGCTCACGTACTTCTCCGGGTCCTGGTCAAACTTGGTCTTGCAGCCGGGCATGCAGAAGTAGATGGTCTGGCCCTTGTACTGGCTGGTGGCTGCGGCCTTTTCGGAATCAATCGTCATCTTGCAAACAGGATCAACAACTTGCATAACGCTCCTTTCAACCGCGATGGATGATTGTGCATGATTGCACATTCAAGAATAGTCGATTGCACAGCGTGAAATCCAGAACCGTTCTCATTAGGGTTAAGCGGTTGCTGAAAAGGGCCGCCGAACGTCATTCCGAGGGCTGAGCTCTTTGTCGGCCGAGGAATCTGCTGTGTTTTGGGTCACTGATTAAATGCAGATTCCTCGCGGGGTCTACCCTGGCCCCTTCGCCCGCCATGCGGGATCAGGGCCGCTCGCAAAGGGAGAGCGAATGGGCTCGGAATGAACGGTTTTTCAGTAATCTTCTAAGGGCGAATAAATGACGAAAATAGTATTTTCAGCTTCGTCTCCGTCTGGTTGTTCAGTCCGCAATTTCCGGGGCATTCTTTTATACGCTTTTTGTTCGCCCATCGCAGGGTAAACTGTCCGCCACATGCCGTTAGCCCGGATTCTTCATGACGCAGTGGGGCTCCGTGAAAGGGCACGACTTCAGTCGTGCCGGGGGAGCGCCTGAAAAGCTCCTGGCGGGGCTTCAGCCCCTGAGCGGAACGCTCATGGCGCCGGGACTTTCAGCGGCTGAAGCCGCCGGCTTCGAACCGCCTCTTCGGCACGACTAAAGTCGTGCCCTTTCTCCCCTTACGTGGCAACATCCGCCGGCTCATGAAGAGTCCGGGTGAGTGGCTCATATCAAAACCAAAAAGTCCAGGCAGAATCGTTATCTGTGTCGCCGCGACCCGCCGAGCGCCGGGGAATTTCCGGTTCCGAAAGTGGATGGCGGAAAAAGCGAAACTGCGGACAGGCTTCACTGCGGCTAGGGCGACAGGTTTCAGCCTCCTTTTGTAGCCGCCATAAGACCTAATAAACAGGTTTCACAAGGCTTATTTAATCAGGCGGTTTCGCTGCAAAATTCTGGTTGACGCTGGCAGGTGTCTGGGATATATTGCGGAAATCTGCCAAAAAAGGAGAAGCCCATGCCTGCCACCATGCAAGGTAAGTTTCCCCTCGCCAGCCGCGCCCCGCGCGTCTCGAAGACAATGCCTGCCACCATGTGGGAAGTTCCGACTGAAAGCAGCCAGAAAATCGGTCGGCGCACTCCTTGATCTTTCCGACCACGGCCTCAGGGTAGTGACGGGAAAGGCCCTGCGCCAGGGACAGCTGATCAGCGTTCAGATCAGCCAGACCGGAGTGTGCTTCAAGCGGTGCCGGGTGATCTGGACGCGCCCTTTCCGCCGGTCGCAATTGAACGAGGCAGGCCTGGAAGTCCTCAGGTAGGTAGACCACGCCCGGACACTATCGCCTGCGGCGTCCCGCAGAAGAATGAAATCGAATCTTCAAGACCCTGTTGCAATCTATAATTCAGTCAAAATATGACGCTCGACGTGGGCTTGCGTCCAGGAGGTTATGAATTCCTCTCAGCGATGGGCGCGGGCGGGATGGGAAAAGTACACCGCGCGCCACACCCGGCTTGTTCGCACCGGTCGAAACGACCTGAGCGCATTTTCAAATTCAAGATCGAAGCATTGAGAAGACCCTGTCGTTTGGGTCCACCGTGATGAACTCCGGCCCTCTGACGCATCGCCGAAAACATGCCGGCTGGAGGGCGCTGGACACCGCCCCCCTGGAAAAACAAAATTGCTTTGAGCGCGGCGTTTGATGGGGTACACTGCCTGCACTTCGCTGATGCAGGCCCTCCACCGGGAACCTGCGGGGCTTTCATTCCGGCACCTGGCAAGCTGACTCGGGGCACACGGACCATCATGAATATTGGGGCGCCGCAAACCGCAACCAGGGAATCACCCGCCGCACGGGCAACACATGTGCGATGGGTCATCATCGGCATGCTCGCCGTCATCTCAGGCACCACCTACATGGACCGGCTCAACCTGGGAATTGCGGCGAAATACATCCAGGATGAATTTGCTTTCAGCAACCAGACGATGGGTTGGATCCTCAGCGCATTCGTCCTCGGCTATGCGCTTTTTCAGGTGCCGGGCGGCTGGGCGGGCGACAAGATCGGCCCCCGGCGCATGCTGACGTTTGCCATCGTCTGGTGGTCGGTTTTTACGGCGTTAACGGCTCTGGCGCCGCAGTTGCCGCTGGCCGGCTGGTTCGGTGTGGGATGGTCATTTGCGATTGTCCGGTTCCTGATCGGCATGGGCGAATCAGCCACCTACCCGAACTCGGCCAAGATTGTTTCCTATTGGAGCGCGGCAGGAGGCCGCGGCGTGGCCACCAGCATTTTTATTGCAGGACTGGGCGTGGGCGGCGCGGTCTCGCCCCTGGGAATCACCTGGGTGATGCTGCATTGGGGCTGGCGCGCGTCATTCTTCATATGCGGAGCGCTGGGCGGCATTGTGGCGCTGGTGTGGCATCTTTATGCGCGGGATCATCCGGAAGAGCACCGTGGGGTGAATGCCGAAGAATTGAAGGTCATTTACCGGGATCAGGAAGCAGGCGGGGTCGCGGCAGGCAGGAAAAGTAATTCCAAAGCCCCCGTCCCCTGGAGGGCGATGCTCAGGAGCCGTTCCGTATGGGCTTTGGTCCTCAGCTATTTTTTTCATCGCATATCCTGCCTATATCTACTACACATGGTTCTTCATTTATCTCATCCGGGTCCGCGGGCTCAGTGTGGCGCAAACCGGACTGTGGGGGTCCACGCCCTTCATCGCCATTATTCTGTTGTCGCCTCTTGGGGGATGGCTTTCAGACCGGCTGGTGGCCAGGGTCGGTGTCCGGAGCGGGCGCCGCTACGCCATCTGGGTCGGCGTCGGGTTCTCAGCCATCATGCTGCCGGCGGGAGGATACGTGGCCAACAACACGCTGGCCATCCTGCTGCTGGCGGGCGCCTCCGGCTTTAATCTGTTTGCCACCACGATATGGTGGGCCACCTGCAATGACATCACACCGAATTTCTCCGGCTCGCTTTCCGGACTGATGAACATGTCCGGGAACCTGGGCGGCTGGCTTTCACCGATTCTCACGGCCGTCATCTTCACGCATTTCGGCTGGAACATGGCCTTCGACTTCGCCGGTTTAATGACCCTGATGTCCGGATTGCTGTGGTTTGCTGTCAAGGCGGATGAGAGGCTCGAATCATGAAACGCCACCGAAGACCCAGGGCGACGAACACGAGCACTTGCAGGGGGACCTCATACTGCAGAATCAGAATGCTGAATTGAGCAGGATGTCAAAAAGGATGCAGCGCCGCACTCAGCTCGTAGTGTTCGTGCCAGCGGAAGGGGACAGAGCCAAACCGCGGCGCTACAAACCTAAGGGGTGGCAGGAGCATCGCCGCCCCGGGAAGGCCCCTTCACAGGGTTACGCGAAGAGGGGACAATCTCCCCACTGTGGGGGCCTTCGTTTTCTCATAATCGACGGGCATGATTGAGACGATATCTGGCGATTTCTCATCATGCCGCACAGCGGTCTCCGCTACTGGGCTTTGGGAACGTTCACGATCAGCAGTTCAGCCGCCTGCTTGAGCCGGTTGTGGAGATCCGTGACGTTATCAGACATCGCTGCCTTCTGCTCTGCGAGTCCGGCCTGGACGATCTGGGCAAGCTGCTGCCGGTGGGCCTCAAGCGACTCCTGCAACGACGATTCCATGCGGCGGGAGGCCTGATCGGACTCTTCCCTTAACGCAGCCGCTGAGGCGTTCGCTTTGTCCGAAAGTTCGCGCATCAGCGCCTCCGAAACAGCCTTCGCGCCTGCCGCAACCCGCTGGGCAGCCTGGTCGGCTTCCTGCTGGATGCGCGCCATCAGTCCGTTCAAACGGCTTTCAACTGTCTCCTGCATTCTCGATTCGAATTGGGAGGCCGAGGCATCCTGGGAATCCCGGATCATCCGGGCAATCTCATCCGAGTTCAGTTCCGCAGCCTGGCGGACCCGCTCCGACATGGATGCCATCGAATCCTGGATCATGCTGTCGAGCTGCTCACGCGAATCTGAGACGTGCCGTTCGCTGGCAGCAGCAAGTTCCCGTTCCAGGGACTGGTGCACAGTCGTGCCCATGTCATGGATCTGCCGCTGCACTCCGTCCATCTCCAGCTTCATGAACGCATTGATCTCTTCGCGAGAGTGTTCCAGAGAATCTTCCGTCTGGTGGTGCAGGTGCTGGAGGGAGGATTCAATCAAGTCAGCAGCGCTTTGCGTGATGCGGCTGGAAATTTCAGACATGCCCATTTCCTGGGCCTCTTTGGCCATTCCCTCGAGCCGTTGCCTGAAATTTTCCGCCCACTGATCCTGATCGCGCTGCAACTCCGTCTGGGCGGCGGCTGAAGTCTCTCCCAATTGAGCCTGAAAACTGGCCAGGGCACCTTCAACCTCATTACCCATTCTGCTCTGGAGACCTGTTACCGCTTCATCGGCTGCGGCGTTCAGCCTACCTTCCGACTGCTTTACGATCGTATCTGCATTCTGCTCACAAACCTGGAGCGAGGCCTGCTCCAGCGAACTGAGCTGGCCTTGAACCGATTGTGCCGCTGCTTGAATTCTTTCCCGGACCACCTGCTCCTGCTCGGCAATCAGGTCCTGAACCTTTTGCTGGAAGGAAGCCCCACAATCGGCCGTGGCTTCCTCGATGTAGGGTTCCAGCAGCTTTTGAATCTGCGGCGGAGTCGGCGCCTCCGTTCCCTTGCAGGTCAGCCAGACCCACCGGGCAAACTCATCCGTCTGGGCCTGGATCAAATGGGCGACCCGATCCTTGCTCTGCTGCGCAAGCTCGACCTCCGCCTGCTCTGTGTCTACGCGCCCCTGCAGTTTCTCACGAAGCCCACCTGCCACCCGTTCAACCTGGGCATTGAGTTCGTTCTCCAGCGCTCCCAGAGCGGCACGTGTCTTTTCCTCGGCCTGCTTGGAGAGCTCCGTCGCCGTGCTGACGGAAAACGCCTCCAGGTCATTGCGAATTCTGTCCTTTAAAGTGCTGACGTCCAGGCGCTGCAGGGAATCCGAACCGTCTGGAGAAGTTGGTGACGCACCCGGCAGGTCAACACCTGAAAACTGCGATACGGCCTGCAGAACCTCCTGTAGAGTGTTCTGCATGCGTTCCATTTCCGGCTGCCAGGCAGGCTGGCGATCTTCACCTTCCGGCGCCTGACTGGATGGCTTTCTGCTGTTGGTTCCACCGCGAATTGCTCGAAGTTCCTCTGCAAGAGAAGAAATGGGTCCCTTCATTATTCCAGTTGTGCCGCAGGCCGGACGCGGCAGAGACGCCGCGCATCGCTCGTGGGACTGGCCACGAGACGGCACACCAGCCATGCGGCACTATCCCTTTCTGCCCGTAGCCGCTTGGGCTTTTCTATTTTTTCCAGACCAAAATGAGGGACTCTGCCGGTTCCTCTAATGAGGAAATACCGGACTCATTCGTTGCTGGTGCTCTGGAAGAACCATGTTGGCCACGTTGCCCCTGCCATAGTGAAAGGCGTGCATCATGGGCGTTGACCAACGTTCGGCACTCTTCGCATCGTAGCCGCCGGGACGAAGTTCCACTTTGTGTGAGCGAGCAACCGGCGGCACGACGAAAGTTGCTAATCATTTCAAGACTTCCTTTTGTGCCCTTCTTCGGCCGGCGAATGTGGAAGGCCGGACCGGTCGATGACCCTAGCAGTTATGCCCCAGCCTACTACCGAGCGTCAATGGAACGATCGTCTAATGAACAGCGCTCTTATTGACTCATGAGTAAACGGCGGGCGCATTCCCTCAGCGCTTAGGGCACACATCCACTGCGATGTCTGTGACTTGCGCGGTCCGGACAGGGTGGCTGCGGGGCCAGAGTTGCTCCTTCGCGGCGAGAAAGATCACCCGCGAGGACGCAAAACGCGCTTCAGCGAGGGTTCGGCACGGGTGCGATAACATGCGGGTCTGAAGGCCGCCGTTCCTCGCAGACCGGCAATGCGGCGATACCCGAAGGGCTGATCTGGTTCAAATACCCTCTTCCTCTTCTGCAGACCCACGGGTAAAATTCAACTGCCGTTAAGTGGAGGTGGCGATTTTCAATTGCCGATTCCCAACTTTAATGGAACGAGGTGAATTATGGCGTGCAATCCGGAAACGTTAAAGCACGTTCCGCTTTTTGCGTTGCTGGACGACGACGAAGCGGCGGTGCTGGCCGGCCAGGTGGAGGAGAAGAAGTTCGCTCCCCGGCAGCGCATTTTCAAGATCGGCGACCCGAGCGGACCGGCCTACGTGGTGGTCTCCGGGCGCGTGCGGCTGACCATCGTGGACCAGGACAACCAGGAAGTGGTGATCGATGAGCCTTCGCACGGAGAATTTTTCGGGTTTGCTTCCATGCTGGAACAGACACCCCACCAGACCAGCGCCATGGCCGTGGATGAGGCGGAATGCCTGGAGGTGACGCGAGAAGACATCTCGGTCCTCCTGCAGCGCAAGCCGCTGGCCGGCATGGACATGCTGGCCGTGCTGGGCCGCCAGTTCCACGCCGCGCAGCAACTGGTGCGCAAACGCGCCACCCGAAATGTCGATGAGATTTTTGAGAAGCGGGCCACCTTCGGCGAGCGCATCGCCGACAGCGTGGCGCAGTTCGGCGGTTCGTGGACGTTCATTATAGTCTTTGGCGTGGTGCTGGCCGTCTATGCCACCATTAACACCTTCCTGGGGGCAAAGGCCTGGGACCCCTACCCGTTCATCCTGCTCAACCTGTTCCTCTCCATGCTGGCGGCCATCCAGGCGCCCGTGATCATGATGAGCCAGAACCGCCAGGACACCAAAGACCGGCTGCGCGGCGAACTGGACTTTGACGTCAATCGGCGCTCCGAGGCGCAAATCCAGGGGCTCGCCCGCAAGCTGAACCTGCTGGGCGAACAGATGGGCGACGTGGAAGAAATGCTGCGCGACGCGATGGAGCGAGGCGGAGATTCTCCTCACACACCGGCCTCCTGACAGCCGCTGCCGCCCGGAAATCTAACCGGCGCTGAAGCTGGTTTTTTAGAAATAGACCAGTTGATGTTTATAATTGACGGTTGCTTTTACCTGACATCCGTTAAGGAGAAGAAATGGACAGGAGAACATTCGTGAAGACGATGGCGGGCACGCTGGCCGCGCCGGCTGTCGGCTCGCTGTCAGCGCAACCCCAGCCGGCAGGCCCTGCCGGCGCTGATGCCAGGAAGCGCCCACCCAACGTCATCGTCATGATCTGTGACGATCTCGGCTCGGGCGATCTGCACTGCTATGGGTCGTCGTTGAAAACGCCGAACCTGGACCGGATGGCGGCTGAAGGGGCGCGCTTTACCCGCTTCAACACCGCGCATCCCATCTGCTCCGCTTCACGCGCCGCGCTGCTCACCGGGAGATACGCCAGCCGAAGCCACACGGAGGGGGCCTACGGGCCCTCATCGCCCGACGGCATGGACCTGGATGAGAAGACGCTGGCCGACATTCTGAAGACCTCCGGCTACAAGTCCATGGCCATCGGCAAGTGGCACCTGGGCTATCCGCACCCGTACCTGCCCACCAGCAGGGGCTTCGATACCTTCTTCGGTGTTCCCTGGAGCGTGGATATGAATCCCTTCCCGCTGGTCAGGGACACCACCGTCGTCGAGGAACTCCCGGACCGCCATCTGCTGACGCCTCATTACACCGAGGAAGCCGTGAAGTTTATCGATTCGTCGGCCGACAGTCCGTTCTTTCTCTACGTTGCCTATTCCTACCCGCACGATCCGCCGCGATCTTCTCCGCGTTTTCGCGGCCATTCCGGGCTCGGCCACCAGGGGGATGCCATTGAGGAAATCGACTGGAGCGTGGGAGAAATCCTGAAGGCCGTCAATAGAAACGGCCTGGACAACGACACACTGATCTTCTTCACCAGCGACCACGGACCCTGGTTCCAGGGATGTCCCGGCCCCCGCCGCGGCCGCAAAGCCACCACCTTTGAGGGCGGCACGCGAATTCCTTTCATCGCCCGATGGAGCGGAACCATCCCGGCCGGCAAAGTGATCGACGAGTGGGGATCGAACATGGACGTGGTGCCCACCGTTGTGTCGTTTTGCGGGGCGCAGACTCCCCCCAATCCGCTCGACGGAGTGGACCTTTCAAAGCTGCTGACCGGCAAGAGCGACCGTGTCGAACGCGGCACCATCCTCTACTTCGCGGTTTCCCACCACCAGGAAGTGCTGGAGTGCGCCCGCAAAGGCAACTGGAAACTCCGCATCGCGCAGGGGAACGGAGAAATCTACATCAACGACTGGCTCGGCGGATCGTGCCTGCCCAAGAAACGGCTGTTTCTGCCCGTGCCGGAACTCTACAACCTGGAACTCGATCCCGCGGAAAGCTATGACGCGGCGGTCGACCATCCCGACAAGGTGAAAGAGATCCAGCAGGACATCGAAGCGCTGATCCCGACGTTTCCGGCAAACGTCCAGAAGGCCTACGCGGAACTCAAGGCCAACCCGGGGAGCCCCATGTCGCCTCCGGGCGCCGCCACGCGTCCCGGCAACCTGGTTGCGCCCAAGTGGATCTGGATCCCGGAGTCGCGCCGCGTGAAGAGCTGAAAGCTCCCACCACTTGTTCATCCAACTTGAGCGGCGTGGCGCCCGTCTACTCGCCGCAAACGCTCATGCGTCAGTTGTTGCCGGTCGCGTATCAACCCGGAATCGGGGCGCTTGGTGGTCCTGGCCGCGGTAATCCGGCGGAACCCGAATGGCGTTGCCACCGCGGAAAGCTGGGGATGGACGGCGCTCCGCCATGGGGGCACTTCAAAGATGTAAGGATCTCTGGCTCCGATTGATAGACCAGTCAGCCGGTCTTATCTTTTTCTGGCTATTAAGTTATTTATTATGTTACCCATTGCTCAAGCACCGCCCGGTTGCCTTGTGCGCCCTTAGGAACCCTATTGCGCTCTGTATCGCATTGGGCGGATAATGAGATGCGAACGAAAATGTGACGTGGCGCCTGTGGAGCGGATAAGGACTCTGTCTTGACAGAGGAGACGCGGGAGGTTGCCAGACTGTCGCCCATCGTCTCCCTGAATCTACGGTTTCAACCGGAGGAAACGATGGGGACTCTCGAGACCGCAGCCAACGCCAACCGACTCTCTCCGACGGCGAGCCTGCTGGAAGCCGCCAAGGCCGGGGACCCGGAAGCTTTCCAGGAGCTGTCGCGGCACGCCGCTCCCATCATCTTCCGCCGCGCACTCAAAATCACCTCCAACCATCACGACGCGGAAGACGTGCTTCAGGAAACCCTGCTGAAGGGATTTACCCACATTTCAAAGTTCCGCGGCGATTCGAAATTGTCCACCTGGCTGGTCCGCATCGGATTGAATGAAGCCATCATGACCCTGCGAAAACGTCGCCATGATGTTCCTCTTGCCCCTGAGGCAGGCGCCACCGGCAAGGTTGAAGAATCGCCCACGGCGCTTCAGGGTGAAAAATCCCAAACCGATTCAAGCATTGTCCGGACGGAAGCGGGAGGCCTGCTGCACAAGGCGTTGCGACGGCTGCCCGCGCGCGCCCGGCAGGTGCTGCACCTGCGATACCTTGAAGGCTACACCATCGAAGAAACGGCCAAACGTCTGAACATCAGCCGCGGATCGGTGAAAGCCTATGCTTGCCGCTCGCGCGCAAGGTTGCGGAAGGAACTGCGCCGCCTGCTGATGCCGCGCCGCAGCGTGCCGAAGGCCATTCAGACCCGATAAGCGGAACTCCTGTTTCCAGGGAAAGAAGCCCCGAATTCCCTTCTGCTGTGGCGCCAATGACTGAAGACTGATGCCATCTGTGCCCAATTTCCCCTTCCCTCCAAAAGCCGGCAAAGCGGCGATGGCTCTCCCCTGCAGCCATCCTGCATTTTTTTGACAAAGCCTTGCACATTTTGTACATCCTTCCGGTGCCTCAGTGAGTCTAAGGATATGTAGGGCAACACTGATTTTTAGAATGCGATCCTCCCTTGAGGAATACGTCGTGGTCAACAACGGATCCAACCTGCCGCAACGATCTTCTTCTGCTTATCGAACGCTTTCCGTGAAGCTGAAAGTTCGGCCCACCCAGAGGTTATGGCGCAGGACTGCGTCTGATCACTTCATAGTAATTTACTGCCGTTAAAACAAGTTCTCGGGACCGTTCCGCCCTCCTGAGAAGAACAAGAACCCCATAGCCCTCAACCGTCAGGAGTCAGAAAACTTCTGATAGGCCATAAACAGAGCCTAGTATCAGACAGAAAGGGGTTGGACATGGAGGCAGTCAGAACGCGAATGGGTGCACCCGGATTGGGGCCTCGATCTCATCGGACCAGAGTCCTGCTGGTGGATGAAGACGCAAGAGACCGGGACCACTATCGCAGAATGCTGCACGACTGCGGATTTGAAGTGAAGGTTTGTGCGGATTTTGCGGAAGGAGCAGGCCTGCTGGCAACCACGAAATTCGATTGTGTCGTAGTCAGCCAGGGCGGTCTGGATTTTGAGGGCCGGCTGGTGCTGGAACGATCAGTGGCCCGGGACCGATACCGGCCGGTGGTTATCCTTTCCCGTTATCATGATGTGGGATGTTACCTGGAAGCCATGCAATTAGGGGCTGTCGATTACCTCGAAAAACCACTGTCCGCCATCGAAATTGTGCGCGCCGTGACCACACACCTGCAGCCCGCCCACGCGGCGGCCTGAGCGGTTCTCACGGATGGCGCCCCGGTAGCGGGAGGGTGAATATCCCGGGAAGGAACGGAAGCGGAGGCGCGCCGGATTTTCCAGAACCCCGGCGCGCTCGCTTCATGGTGCCTACTTCCGCAGCGTCGCCCGTGGACCGCTGGGAACATCGCTGACTCGCAAGGTCACCGAACTGACGGTCTTACCCCCGGTCGCGACCTTGAAGGTGATCTCCTGCCACTCCGGCCTCTTGCTATCGGGAGCCGTCAGGATGACCCTGATGGGGTAAGTGTCGTGCGCCGCAACGGGATAGACCGCGGAACCCGACTCTTCTTTCCATCCCGAAGGAGCCTCCACGGTCAGGCTCACTTTCTCTGCGGAGTCCGTGTCATTGCGAATGATGATAGGAACGCTGACTTCCATTCCCTGCCCCACGCCAGCTTCCGGCGGATAGAGAGACGCCAGGTGCTCCAGTCCGTGGGCCTTCCAGAAGCGGTGGTAGAACAGATAGGTGCCGCCCAGCTCAACCGAGACGCCCTCATGAGATCCGGGCTGGTATCCAGAAGTCGCGTGATAGGGAATGGGTCCGGGAGTAATGCCTTCAAAAATGTCGCCTGTCCGCGACCCACCCACCAGAGATTTCGCCCAGGATGAACTGCACCGGGCGTTTAAAGTGGTCTACCGCGCTCTTGTAAACGGCTTCCCTGCCCTCGGGACCCGCGTCCATCTGCGTCTGGTGGTAACTGAGTTCCGTAGCCCCAAGCTCATAATAAGGAACGTGCTTTGACGGTGAAACCGTCGTCGAGGGGTAAACGGGGCCCTGCCCCTTAAGCCAGGAATGGTTGTGGGCATTGGTGAAGAAATAAATCTTCTTGGGCTGCCAGGGCCGCAGGCCTTCGGTAAGATTGCCAATCAGCTTGTAGTTATAAGGGGCCGTAACCTGCTCCGGAAAAACCAGTGGGTTCCCTGCCAGGTCAAAAGCCTCGTTGGCAATCACGGAAGAAGCCTGGTGGTCGCCGTGGTTCTCGCCGTCGGCGTAGTCGGGCAGCCAGGTGATGATCACTTCAGGCTCGGTGAGACGAACGTAGCGGACGGCCCGATCGAGCGCCCGGCCGTGGTTCCAGGTTTCAAGCGAAATCAGCGGGCTCTGGCTGGCGGTATCCACGCCGTCCAGGAACCAGACGTTCATAATTCCAAGAGAGGCCAGCGCCTTGCGGACTTCAATTTCACGCACGGCACAAAGTGACGCCGCCTGCTCATATCCAACCGTATTGCCTCCGGCATTGCCGCAGGTCCCAAAGGTGACGGCAATCCGCTTATGCCCGTCAGTGGCCTCGCGGGCCAGGAAGCTTGCGATCACGCTCTCGTCGTCCGGGTGGGCCACCATCACCAGGATGTCGGCTTTGTAGCGCGCATCGGGTCCCGGGCTCGGCGGAGCCTGCGGCAACTGTCCGAAGGCCACGCTGCTGAGAAGGACCACACAAGAAAGCAAATATCCAAACTTTTTCCCCAGTATTTTCACGACTTGAAATTACCCCCTTTTCGGTATCTCTCAGGTAAAACACTTCTTGATTGACTGAGCAGGCATCATACACTGGGAGATGCAATTTGTCTCGCCATTTGCCTGTCTGGCGTTTGCTGGAACGTGGGCTTTTCTCCAGGGGTGCCGTTATTCACTCACAGGGCAACTCGCAAACCTGAAGAGAAAACCAGCAAAATGAAACTCAGGCGGGCGGCAGGGATCGCACCCGCTATGGAAGAGGGCCGAGGAATCGACCGCCAGGAACGGGCTTCTCAAACCATCACTTCTGCCGATTGCGTGACGTGCACACCATCCGGATTCCCAGCTTGTTGACACTCTTAAACGCGCTCTGATACGCTTGAGCTTTGTGGATGACGGCCGCTGGAACCCCCGCCAAACCAGGGAGCAACGGACCAGGTTCCGGACGCCTGTCACGGCAGGAGACCACCATGGAAAGATACGCCAGAGCCTTTGCAGGAATCGCCTGCGCCACAGCTTTTTCACTGGCTTTGGCGGGGACGGTGCGCCTGTTGGGACAGGACCTGGAAAGAATCGGCCCCGTCCCATCCACGGCCACCAGCGGGACCGAAACCCAGCAGGCCCCGCCGGCAACCCCCACCACCCCTTCGGCGGCCGCCGCAAGCGAACTCTCTGCGGATTACATTATCGGGCCTGAAGACGTCCTGCAAATCACCGTGTTCGACGTTCCGGACCTCAACCAGACGGTGCGAGTTGCGAATGACGGAACCATCGGCCTGCCCTTGCTCGGACGGCTGAAGGCTTCGGGGTTAACGGCAGATCAGTTGCGCGACCTGCTTGAAAAGGAAATGGGCAAAAACCTTGTCCAGCATCCTCAGGTCAGCGTTTTCGTGCAGCAGTACCATGCGCGCCCCGTTTCCATCGTCGGCGCGGTTGAAAAACCGGGTCTCTACCAGATCACCGGGCCGCGGTCTCTTGTCGAGATGATCTCCCTTGCCGGAGGTCTGGCCAAGCGCAATACCGCAGCGGCCGGCAAGGCGGTTTACGTTACGCGGCCGGGGGGATTCAAGAACCTGAAGGTCGTTTCCGGCATGCAGCAACTGTCCCCCACCAAGATTTCCATCAACCTGAAAGACCTCCTCTACAGCCAGGCAGACAGCCTCAACATTCGGATCGAACCTCACGATACGATCGCCGTTTCCAAAGCCGATGTTATTTACGTGGCGGGCGGCGGTGTACAAAAACCCGGAGGGTTCATCCTGGAAGATCGCGACTCAGTCACAGTGGTACAGGCACTGGCGATGGCGCAAGGCTTGGCGCCCAACGCAGCCAGACGCCGGGCGCGCATTATTCATACACAGCCTGACGGCTCTCATGTCGAAAAGTATATTGATGTGGAAAAGATTATCAAAGATAAGGCCCCTGATCCGGTTCTGGCCGCCAATGACATTCTTTACATTCCAAGCAGCAGGAGCAAGGCCGCAGCGAAAAAGACCGTGGAAACCATCGTTCAAACGGTCAGCGGGTTCCTGATTCTCCACCCCTGACGAAAATGAGACTGAAGGGCGCTGGTCATGGGGCATCGATATGGAACCTTTCCAGGGTAGAGCACGGCGGCCTGGCGCGTCGTCCGGTGGGCCGGAATTTAACCCCCTCCGGGGCAAATTGGGGTTAAGACAGCGTATCCCCCGGCAAAATAGTGCGCAGTAGTACGAAGGGATGTTCCTTAATTCACTCGCCCGTTTGCTCCAGATGTCCAAAAGAAGATACACTTTTGCATCACAGGAAAACGGGATTTTCCCGCCAAGTTATAGAACGGACTGATTATTAAGGCGTCAGCAATCAATTTGTCAATAAACGGAACTCGATTTGCACTGTATTTTGACGCCGCTTAGGGAGGGGGGCCCTGGGCGCGCGGGGAAACGGACCCGATAATTTAACTGGGGAACATAAAATAATGGCGCAAGATAAGGCGCCGCAGATCCAGCTTTTGTCGCACGAACCCCGCCGCCAGGCGATTCGGGGTGGTCTCTCTATACTGTTCAGCAGAGCGCCTGCTCTGCGATTCACTCTGACCTCGGGCCATAACGGAAACGGAAACCATCATAAGACACCTCAAATCAGCCTCTTAGATCCAGAGCCCCGCCGTAAAGTCATTACCGGCGGCATCGCTACCCTGCTGCGCAAATATCCCTCGTTCCCAAACGTTCTCATCCACAGCAACTCCGGCAATGGACACCGAATACCCGGATTTAAGCTTCTTTCGTACGAATCGCGGCGGAACGCCATACGCAGCGGCTTTAAGTCCTTATTTTTGAAGAGCCCGCCGCCGCAGCCGCTCATTGTCGGCCGGCAGGAAGTGGGGGCCCAAGGCGGACCGAAGTTTACGGCCTTTTTCACCTCATGCCTGATGCACTTTTCTATTGTATTTTTCCTGCTCTCCGTACCTTTTATGTTCTTGCTGCCGAGGCCGGTTGATCGTATCCATTTGCCTCAAATTGTTTATGAGTTTCACGAGATTGTACTGCCCAAAGACCTTCCTTCTGTGAAGCCGCCCGGAGAGGGAGGACAGCCGGGAAGAGGAACTCATCCGGAACGGGCCCCGGCGAAGGGCAGCAGCGCCTTCCACCACAGTGCAACGGTGGTCTCCAATCCGCCCAACCCGGATAACAACTTCCAGACCATCATTCAGCCGCACATCAATCCGGCCAAGCGGCTCGACCCCAAGCTCAAACTCCGGCTGCCCAACGTAGTGCTCGGCGGATCGCTGCCGGTTCCCGGCCCTCCGGCCGTGCCCCCTCCGCCCCCCATGAAGCTCTCGGTTCCAACCACGCTGAAATCTTTGACGATTCCCAAAACTACGGTGGTTTCGATGAAACCGCCAGACCTCACTATCCCAGCGTCTGACATGCCCAATATGCCGGCCATTCCGGTTCCTCCGCCGCCGTTGCCGCCGTTGCAGGAGCGAAAGATTGCACCGAAAAATCTGGACATTACGGCCGTGGCCACGCAGGGGATGCAGGCCACCTCAAACGGATCGGTCACCAGCCTGCTGTCGCTCAGCCTGACTCCCGGTCCGCCAACCGAGAAGCTGAGCATCCCCGAAGGAAACCGTTACGGGGCCTTTAGCATCTCGCCCGCGGGCAACAATCCCGGCTCACCTAACGGCAACAATGGGGGCAGCCCAAGCGGCGGGACGGGAGGTCCCGGTAGCGGAGGCGACGCCAGCACGGGCGTTGGGTCAGGCTTAAAAGGCGGTGGTGGTGGCGCAGGAGCCACCGGACTGGGAGTTTCCACATCTGGAAATCCGGGCGCAGCGGGCACCGCAGGCGCCGGGCGGCTTTCTGCGGGTACCCTGGCCAAACTTGTTTACCCCATCCTCCGTACGCCACCCAAGAACCGATTCGCCATGGTTGTGACCGCAGGGCCGCAGGGAGGCGGCGGGCTTCACGTATTCGGAGTCCTCAAGGGCGGAAAAGTTTATACGATCTTTCTCCCCATGCCCCTGAAAAACTGGATACTCCAGTACTCCATGGTTGACGATCCGAGCTACCAGAAAGCGCCTCAGCGGAAGGGAGTCACGTTGCAGGTCGATTTTGGTGTGGTCCCACCGGCTGTGGAAAAACGCTTTGATTTTCACCATCCTGAGCTGACCGCAGAACAAAAGAAGAAAATGATCATCCTGCACGGATTCATCGGCGCTGACGGCTCCGTCGAGCACCTGACGGTTTATCGCGGAGTCGAAAACGTCGCAAATCAGGCGGCCGCAGCAGCCTTCTCAAAATGGAAGTTCCAGCCGGCCGTGAAAAGCGGCAAGTCGGTTCCCATTGAAATCCTCCTGGGAATTCCGTTGAGTTAAACCCAATCGTCATACCCCATCCCCGCTCCAGACTTCTCTTTGCCGAACTGCATTCAATAAATTCAGCCCCCTCCTCCACTCGCTACCTCAAACCTGACTTGCAGACAGCACGGCGCCAGGAAGCCCATGCCACGCAATGCAGCCAGTGAGCGTTGTGAATGCTGGTTTCTTTACGAGCTTCTCTGAATCCAGCTTGTGCTTCTACAGTCAGAGGACACGTCGACATTATTATTGTACTGATAATACAGGTCATACAATTTTTTCCAACGAATTCATTTTTTGTCTTGACGAAAATTAACGACCGCCTTATGATGTGAATGTACATTCACTTTGGAGATGTAAATGGCACTCGAAAAACTTGATACGGAAATTCGCAGAGAACAGATCGTGGAGGCAGCACTGGGTTTGATTGCAGCGCAGGGCGTCCGCCGGCTCAGCATGGCCGCGCTGGCGCGCCGCGTCGGCCTTGTGCCCTCCGCCCTCTACCGCCATTTCGGAAGCAAGCAGGAAATCCTGCAGGCGGCGGTGCAGATGATCGGGCAGAAGGCCGGCGAGAACCTGAAGGCCGTTCGCGGCCTGACGCCGAATTCCCTTGAACGCCTGCAATATCTCCTGACGGGAATCCTCAAAATGATTCGGGAACTGCAGGCCATGCCGCGCATTGTGTTTTCTGAAGGAATGTCCACCGACCATCCTGAAGACAAGCGGCAGGTTTACGAAATGCTGCAAGGCGTGCTGAAGCAGGTTGAGAACATCATTCGAGAAGGGCAGGAGCGCGGCGAGATTCGCGCGGACCTGGATGCGAAGTCGCTGGCCTTCACGTTCTGGGGGATGATCCCCCCCGCCGTGATTCTCTGGCACATGAGCGACGGAGAGTTTGACGTAACGCGGCACTCGGAAAAATCCTGGGACCTGTTCCGGGAGAGCATTCGCGCCAAATAGATTTTTTTTGCAAGGAAAGTGAACTTTCATTCACTTTGGAGGAGCAGCAATGGCAATTGAAACCATCAGACAAAAAGCTGCGGGGCTCCGACGCCACAGGAAGGCGTTGGCGATCGTGGCCTTGATTGCGCTGGCGGGCGTTGCGGCTTTCGTGTGGCTCGACGGGCGGTCGGGGGACGGCGATCGGCCGATTCGCGTTTCGGGCAACATCGAAGTCACCGACGCCGAACTGAGTTTTAAGATTCCCGGCCGCGTGGAAGCGCGGCTGGTGGACGAAGGCCAGACCGTGACGAAGGGCCAGACCGTGGCGTTGCTCGACCGCAGGGAACTGACGCAGGAAGCAGACCGCAGCAAGGCGGAGGTGGAAGCCGCGCGGGCCGGTCTGGACAGGCTTGAGGCCGGATCCCGCCCCCAGGAAATCGCGGAAGCGGAGGCTGCGGCAAGCCAGGCCAGATCTCGCCTGGAGGAACTGGAGGCAGGGTCGCGCCCGCAGGAGATTGCCGCGGCTGAGGCCGCCTGGCAGAGCGCCCATGCGGACGCCAAACGCCTGGCTGACGACTTTGACCGCTACAGCGGCCTCTACAAGAAGCAGCTGGTTTCCACGCAGCAGTATGAGGCGGCCCGTACGGCTTCCCGGATGGCCGACGCGCGTGAGCGCCAGGCCAGAGAGCATCTCGATCTGCTGAAAGAAGGCCCCCGCAAGGAAGAGATTGCGCAGGCCCGTGACGCCTACGCCCAGGCCCGGCAGCGGTACACGCTGGTGAAGATCGGTCCACGGCGGGAAGACATTCAGCAGGCGCGGGCGCGTCTGGACCAGGCCAGGGAGTCGCTGGCGCTTTCTGAAACGCGGCTCGGCTATGCCACCCTGGTTTCCCCCATGTCGGGCATGGTGCTCTCCAAAAGTATCGAGCCGGGCGAATACGTATCCGCCGGAACGCCCATTGTGACGGTCGCCGATCTTGAAAACATCTGGCTGCGCGCCTACGTCAATGAGACCGACCTGGGCCGCGTCAAGCTCGGGCAGCGCGTCCGAGTCACCACCGACACCTATCCGGGCAAAGCCTACGAAGGGCGGGTGTCCTTCATCTCGTCGCAGGCCGAATTTACCCCCAAAAGCGTGCAGACGGAGAAGGTGCGGGTGAAACTGGTTTACCGCATCAAGATTGACATCCGGAACCCCAACATGGAGTTGAAGCCCGGCATGCCGGCGGACGCAGAAATCATGGCGGGAGGCAAGTGATGGAAGCCATCCGGACGGAATCCCTGACCAAAACTTTCGGCGCCCTGACAGCCGTTGACAACCTGACGCTCAGCGTGGAGGAGGGAGAAATCTTCGGGCTGGTGGGGCCGGACGGCGCAGGCAAGACAACCACCATGCGACTGCTGGCGGCCATCATGGACCCGACCTCAGGCGACGCCTGGGTGGCCGGCCACCACACGGTGCGGGAAGCCACCGCGGTGAGCAATGAAATCGGTTACATGAGCCAGCGTTTCGGCCTCTATCCGGACCTGACGGTGGCGGAAAACATCCATTTCTACGCCGATATCTACGGCGTGCCGCGCCGGGGCCGCGAGGAAAAGATTGAGCGGCTGCTCAACTTCAGCAACCTGGCGCCTTTCAAAAAGCGGCAGGCGGGCAATCTCTCCGGCGGAATGAAGCAGAAACTGGGACTGGCCTGTGCGCTGGTCCACACGCCCCGGGTGCTTTTTCTCGACGAGCCCACGAACGGCGTCGACCCGTCCTCGCGCCGCGACTTCTGGCGGATCCTTTACCAGTTGCTTCACGAGCGGGTGACGATTTTTGTTTCCACGGCCTACCTGGATGAAGCCGAGCGCGCCCATCGCATCGCGCTGATGCACCATGGCAAGCTCCTGGCCGTCGGCACCCCTGACGAGGTCAAAAAGCTGATGCGCGGAAGCATTCTGGAGCTTCGCGCCTCAGAGCCGCGCCGCGCCACGGCCCTTCTCCGGGAGCAACTGGGCGCAACCTCGGTGGGATTGTTCGGCGACCGCGTCCATGTGGTCACCGCAGACGCGGAATCGGCACGGCTGCAGATTCAGCGAATTCTGGCCGGCGCCGGCCTCAGCGTGGCGGAACTTCGGCCCATCGAGCCCTCGCTTGAAGACGTTTTTGTTTCCGTCCTGGCCGGAAAGGAAGGAGGGGAAGCAAATGAACTTCGCTGAAGCGGAAAAAGCCGTGGTGGTGAAAGATCTCGAGCGGCGATTCGGGGCGTTTGTGGCCGTCGACCGCATCAGCCTGGAAGTTGCCAAAGGTGAGATCTTCGGATTTCTCGGGCCGAACGGCGCAGGCAAATCCACCACCATCCGGATGCTGTGCGGCATCCTGGCGCCGAGCGGCGGCTCAGGCACCGTCGCCGGGTTTGACATTCGGACCCAGTCGGAAGAGATCAAGAGCCACATCGGCTACATGAGCCAGAAGTTTTCGCTCTACGAGGACCTGACGGTGGAGGAGAACGTCGATTTCTACAGCGGGATTTACCGCATTGCGCCGGAAAAGAAACAGGCGCGCAAGGAATGGGTCATCAGGATGGCCGGGCTCGAGGAACACCGCAACGCGCGCACCGGGACACTTTCCGGCGGGTGGAAGCAGCGGCTGGCGCTGGGGTGCGCGATTCTCCACGAGCCCTCCATTATCTTTCTCGATGAGCCGACTTCGGGGGTCGATCCCAACAGCCGCCGCCAGTTCTGGGACCTGATCTACGATCTTGCCGGCCAGGGCGTCACGGTCTTCGTCACCACGCACTATATGGACGAGGCGGAATACTGCGACCGCGTTGCCCTGATTTATCACGGCCGGCTGATCGCCGAAGGCACCCCGCAGGTGCTGAAGACCAAGCTCATGCGCGAGGACGTGCTTGAAGTTGCGTGCGAGCGCCCCCAGGATGCCATGGAAGAAATCCGTGAGCTGGCCGGCGTCAAAGAGGTGGCGCTGTTCGGCAAGAATCTCCATGTTGTTGCGGACGATGGCGAGGCAGCGGCGCGCTCATTGAACGATGCCCTGCCCCGGAAGGGTTTTCGGGTGGAGCGGATCGAGAAAATCGTTCCATCCATGGAAGACGTTTTCGTCTCACTGATTGAAGCCCAGGACCATGCCGCCGCGCCCTCGCAGGAGGTGAAGCAGTGAACCATCGCCGCGCCTGGGCCATCGCCCGCAAAGAATTCCTCCACGTCCTTCGCGACCGCCGCAGCCTGGCCATGGCCATCGCCATGCCCATGCTCCTGCTGCTGCTCTACGGTTACGCGCTGACGCTGGACGTGGACAACGTTCCGATGATTGTCTGGGACCAGAGCCAGACCTCCGCCAGCCGCGACTTCATCAGCCGCTTCGGAGGTTCCCGCTACTTTTCAATCAAGGGATATGGCTGGAACTATCGCGAACTGGAGCACGAAATAGACTCCGGCCATGCGCTGGTCGCCCTGGTGGTGCCGAGGGATTTTGCCGGCCAGGTCCGGGCCGGGCGGCCGGCGGCAATTCAAATGATTGTGGACGGCAGTGATTCCAACACGGCCACGCTCGCCGTGGGCTACGCCGACGCCGTCACCCAGGCTTACTCGCAGGCGGTGAGCCTGCAGGAAATACGGCGGCTCGGCGGCTCGGCGCTCAGATTCGCCCGTCGATTTCCGTCCGCGCGTCTGGTTCAATCCGGAACTGGAATCGCGGAACTACATCATCCCCGGGCTCATTGCCGTGATCATGATGGTGATTGCAGCGCTGCTGACCTCGCAGACGGTGGCGCGCGAATGGGAGCGCGGCACCATGGAGCAACTGATCTCCACGCCCGTTACGGGCCGTGAGCTGATCCTGGGAAAACTGCTGCCCTACTTTTCCATCGGCCTGCTGGACGTGCTGATCGCGGTCCTGCTGGGCGAGTTCCTGTTCCGGGTGCCTCTGCGCGGCAGCGTGCTGCTGCTGTTTGCTTCCGCGTCGATTTTCCTGGTGGGCACCATGGCGCTCGGCATCCTGATCAGCGTGGTGGCAAAGAATCAGCTGATGGCCAACCAGCTGGCGATGGTCGTCACCTTTGTGCCCTCTTTTCTGCTTTCGGGATTTGTTTTTCCCATCGCCAATATGCCCGCCGTGATCCAGTGGATCACCCGGCTGGTTCCGGCTCGCTACTTCATCACCCTGCTGAAAGGGATTTACCTGAAGGGCGTGGGCATCCATGTTCTGGCGGGTGAGGGACTGCTGCTGGTGCTCTACGCGGCCAGCACCATCGTGCTGGCGGTGGGAATCTTCAGGAAGAAGCTGGTGTAACCATGTGGGAACGCATCAAGCACATGCTCATCAAGGAATTCATCCAGGTCTTCCGCGACCCGCGCATGAAGGCGATGATCTTTGTGGTTCCCATCATGCAACTGCTGGTCTTCAGCTACGCGGCCAGCACGGACGTCCGCCACGTCGCCACCGCCGTCTACGACCTGGACAACACGGCCAGCAGCCGTGAACTGGTGAGCCGGTTTGTGAAGTCCGGCTACTTCGACGTGGTCGCAAACATTTCAAACGACGCGCAGGAACGCGAACTGCTCGACCGGGGCAAGGTGGTGGCTGTGCTGCGCCTGAACCACGGCTTTGAGGGCGACCTGCTGGCCGGGCGTTCAGCCCCTTTCCAGATGATCGTGGATGGGACGGACTCCAACACCGCCGGGATCGTCCTGGGATACAGCAACACCATCGTCAACCGCTTCTCGCAGGAGATTCTGTCGCAGCGCCTTCACCGCCTGCGGGGAGACGTTCGCCAACCCGGCCAGATCCACCTCCAGACGCGCACCTGGTTCAATGAGAATCTTGAGAGCCGCACCTATTTTGTGCCGGGCGTGATCGCCCTGATGATCACCCTGCTCACCCTGCTTTTGACCAGCATGTCTGTCGTTCGGGAGAAGGAAATCGGCACCATGGAACAGATTATGGTCACGCCCATCCGCCCGGTGGAATTCATTCTGGGCAAGACGGTGCCGTTTGCGCTGATCAGCTTTGTCGTCCTGGTGCTGGTTACCTTCGTGGGCGTGGTCTGGTTCCAGATTCCGGTGCGGGGGAGCTATGTCCTGCTGGTTTTCGCAACTTCAGTCTATCTGCTGAGCACGCTCGGCATCGGGCTGCTGATTTCAACCGTGAGCCAGACCCAGCAACAGGCGTTGATGAGCACGTTCTTCTTTTTCATGCCGGCCGTGCTGCTTTCGGGTTTCATGTTTCCCATTGCCAACATGCCCGTCCCCGTACAGTGGCTGACCTACCTGAATCCCATGCGCTACGCCATGGTCATCCTGCGGGATATTTTCCTGAAGGGTGTGGGCATGAACATTTTGTGGCCCCAGGTCGCCGCTCTGGCGGTGATGGGAGCCGTCACGCTGGGTCTGGCGTCGAGACGTTTCAAGAAGACGCTGGCGTAACTTGTCCACAAGGGCTCTCGCGCCTTTGTGCATTGGAATGAGATTGAATTCAACATAGGGGAAAATAAAATGAGCACACCACGTCACATCATCCCGGTTGCAGCGCTGCTGCTGGCCGCGAGCGCAGGACCGTTGCTCGCCCAAGAGAAGCCCCCGTTGCGGCTGACTCTTACGCAAGCCGTGCGTCTGGCGCTGCGAGAGAATCCCGAGGTGCAGATTGCCAACCTGGACGTGGCCGACAGCCGCGAAAACCGTTCCATAGCGCGCTCGGCGTTGCTGCCGCAGGCCGGCCTCAGCGTTTCTGACGCCGCGACGCGGCGCAACCTGGAGGCCTTTATCGGCAGGCGCATCCCCGGATTCCCCCAGCACGTGGGACCCTTCCAGACGTTCCAGGCCGGGGCGGGTTTCTCCGCTCCGGTCTTCGACCTGACTTTGTGGCAGCGGCTCAAAGCGTCCAATCACAGGTTGAGTGGAACACGCGCACAGGAATTGACGGTCCGCGAACGCACCACGCTGCTGGTGGTGTCGCAGTATCTCGGCTGCCTGCGCGCGGCAGCAGACGTCCGCGCCGCCCACTCGCGCGTCCAGCTGGCCCAGGCGCTCTACGACCAGGCCGAGGAACTGCAGAAACAGGGCATCAGCACGGGGCTCGATACCCTGCGCTCCAATGTCGAGTTGCAGAATGAGAAGCAGCGGCTCATCGTCGCCCAGACCCAGCGAAAAACTTCACTCTATGGGCTGGAGCAATTGCTCAACCTTGACCCGCACCAGGAAGTCATGCTCGCCGATGAGACAAGCTTTTTTTCTACGCCGCAGTTCAACCTGCAGGAAAGTGTGGAAAGCGCCTATGCGCAGCGGCCCGAAATCCAGGCGCTCACAGCCCGGGAAAAGGCGGCCCGGCTTGAGCAGCGCGCGGCCGGCGACGAACGCCTGCCCAAGGTGGTGGTGGATGGCAATTGGGGCTACCAGGGAACCTCGATGCCCGCTTCCATTCCGGCCTACCAGTTCCAGGTGAGGCTGGACGTACCGCTGTTTACCGGCGGGCGGATCCGGGCGGAAACCGCCAAAGCTCGAATTGAGTTGAAAAAACTCGACCGCCAGATGGAACAGACCAAAAGCCAGGTTGCGCTGGAAGTAAAAACGGCCGTCGAGCAACTGAACGCGTCGAGGAATGAAGTCGACGTCGCAAACCTCAGCGTGAAACTGGCAAAGGACGAGGTCAGCCAGGCGCGCGAGCGCTTCCAGGCCGGCGTGGCCAACAACATTGAAGTCACCACGGCCCAGGATGCCCTCTCACGCGCCAACGACAACCAGATTGCCGCCCTCTATCGTTACAACCAGGCGCGCGCCGATCTTGCCCACGCCACGGGCCAAATTGTGCAGCTTTACGCGCAGTGAGGGGAACATTTGGCAGGTAATTGAAAAAACCGACCGTCATGCTGATCCCGCGAAGCGGGAGAAGCATCTGCTGCACCTTACTGAAAATGAACAAAACAGATCCTTCGTTTCACTCAGGATGACGTAGCGATAGGAAGTTTTTTAACAACCGCTAGGCGCCCTTCCAACACTCCGTGAAAAATCGTACCCAGTTGCCGTGCATCACGCCCTCGATGTCGTTTTCCGAATACCCCTTTTCCTTCAGGATCACAGAGATCTGCTGAAGATCAGCAATCGTCTCAAGGTCCCCGGGAGATTGCTCTTTGCCGAACCCACCGTCCAGGTCGCTGCCGATCGCAATGTGCGTGGCATTTCCGGCCAGTTGGCAGATGTGGTCCATGTGGTCCGTCACCATCCTGAGCTTGATCTGGCTGTTGTCGGTCTGGGCGCGAACGTAGCCGGGCCACAGCATCCAGCAATCGAGCACTCCGCCGATCACGGCGCCGCGCTCAATCAATGCTTTCAACTGCTCATCTGAGAATTGCCGGTCGCCGGGAACAAGCGCCCGGCAGTTGTTGTGGCTGGCGAGCACCCTGCCCTGGAACGATTCCATCACCTGCCAGAACCCTTTGTCCGTCAGGTGAGTAACGTCCACAATCATTCCCAGTTGTTCAAACGCCTTTAACATTTCAAATCCTTTGGGAGTCAAGCCGTCCGTGCCGCCTGTTCCGTGGCCGTAAATCCCAGGACCGTAGTGGGTGAGCCCCACCGCGCGCAGGCCCTTCTCCCACCACCTGGCCGCGTCGTCCGGCGACAGAATGGGGTCCGCGCCTTCCATGCTCAGGATGTAGCCGATGGCCTCACGCGAACCCTTGCGCCACGTCTCAAGGTGGGATTGGATGTCATCCGCAGTGCGCAGCATCCGCATTTGGCCCTTCCCCTCCATAATCCGGTAGTAATTTCTTTGCCCATGGCCCATGGCGGAAGCGATTTCCTGGCTGCTCCAGTCCAGCAGCGCCTCCCTCACCGGGGTGCAGCGGGCCAGAACGGTGGCCAGGCAAATCGCCACGTCGCCGCGCCGCATTTCCGGAAAGCAAACTGTATTTGCGCCCCGGTGGTAATCGTCCATTCCGGCTTCACTACGCCGGATTTCCTCCACCGGAAGCGTCAGATCCCGGTTCCAGTTCAAGGCATTCCACGCCAGGTCAAGATGCGAATCCACAACGATCATGCGTTACTCCTTTGGCTCCATGTCTCGGAGGCCGATAAATTTTCAACGGCCGTTTCGCTTGCTGCGCTTTGCAGCAGGCCGGTCACCGGCATCCACCGGATACTTCATGGCCAGCTTGCGAATATCATAGTTGAATTTCAGGAAGAGTTCCTGCCAGCGTTTCGCCTGGCGCGGCGTGTAGCGATAGAATCCTCTTCGGGTTGAGACGCCTTTTCCTCCGGAATCCACCACCTTCCTGATGAGTTCTGGAACCTCTTTTGAGCCATCAAGGTCAGGCAGCAAATCCTTCATCACCAGCTTGTAGGCCGGAACGCCCATCAGGTCCATATACCGAAAAGGCCCCGCGAAGGTGATCCAGAATCCCACATCGTTCCGGAGCGAGCGGTCCACGTCCTCCACGGTCGCCACGCCGCTCTCCACCAGGTGAAAAGCCTCGCGAAACATGGCGTAGGAAATGCGGTTGGCAATAAACCCACGCACGTCCTTCCGCACCAGCGCAGGTTCCTTTCCCCAGGTCTGAGCCAACTGGACGGCACGATCCGCCGACTCTGCGGAGGTGGCTTCGCCGCAGATGATTTCCATAAAACGGGTCACGTGGCAGGGCTCCGCCCAGTGCATTCCGATCACGCGCTCCGGGTAGCGGCAACCCTTCTGCAAACTCGATATGGGAATCGCCGAGGTATTGCTGGCCACCAGAGCGTCGGGCGAAACAACGTATTCGATTTTTCCGAACGTCTCTACCTTGGCGCGAAAGTCTTCAGTGATCGATTCGATTACCACCTCACAATCCGAGAATTTAGCGAAATCGGTAGTAACCGTCAGCCTGCGGAGGGCCTGCGCCGGGTCCATCTTCAACAACCCTTCGCTGCGCATCTCCTTCAGCATCGCCAGCACCTGCGGCCTGGTCTTTCGCCGGGCTGAAGGACTCACATCCAACCCGGTCACCGTTGCTCCGGAACTCAACAGGCATGCGACGATGCTCTTCCCCATCAGCCCCAGGCCCACAACGCCCGCCCGGACGCCTTTCACCCGTTGTTTCATCCCTGATCGCCTCTTGCTGGGCGTTTGACTCACTTTCGCCATAACTTTTCCTTCCACGCGTGCCATCCTCAGACATTTCAAGCATTCCGATGCTCCACAGTATGATACAGGCCCGGGCAATATTCACCCAACAAAGCAAGGGGGAACAGGGCTGGCGCTGCGCATCGGGTTTCGTGAGGGTGCAAAGCAAAGCTAAGAGTTGACATGGACAATCCAGCGGAATATTTTCTTTAGGCGTAACTGCAACATTGAGCGCAACGAGCCTGGATTGTTTCTTCAGCTCACGGGGGCTCGCGCTCGAGCGATTTGCTCAAGTAATTCATCGGGGGAGAAGACTCATGGACCAGAACAGCAACGGCGGCAACCGGAGCCGAAGAGAATTTTTGAAAGCAGGCGCTGGAGCGCTCGGGGCCCTCAGCGTCGCCGGCAATTCATTGGGCGCAGCCATGGGCCAAACCTCCACAGGCCATCCAATGCCCAATTTCGTTTTCTTCCTCGGTGAAGGCTTGCGCCCGGACGAATTCAGCGCCAGTAAGCTGCAGGGCTGGAACGGGAACGGCCTCAGCGCCATGGGCAGCGGCCTCATCAAAACCCCGAATCTGGACCGCATCATCACTGAAGGCGTCACCTTCCGCAACGCGTTTGTGACCTACGCGCTCTGCCTGCCCTCCCGCGCGTCCATTCTCACCGGCCTCTATCCCCACCGCTCCGGGGTCATTGACAACCGCGCCCGTGCGATTCCCGAAGGCGTGCCGACTATCGCCGACATGCTGCGCGACGCAGGTTACGACGTGGCCTTTTTCGGCAAGGCGCACATCCATGACTTGAGCAAGCAGAATTTTGACACTTTCTTTGGAGTGGAGGCGGCAGGTGCCAATTACTACCGGCCGGTCCTCACCGAAAGCCATCACGGAGTCATCAAATCCAAAAAGCAATATCACGGCTACGTCGACACCATCATCCTGGAGCGCGCGCTCAAGTGGATGAGTGAAAGGACCGACAAGCCCTTCTGCATGTTCTTCTGGTTTATCGCGCCGCACGCACCCTTCTACCGCCCGCGCAAACTGCTCGATCTGTATAACGGCAAGCCCATTCCCAAGCCGTCCACTTTTGACGCAGACCTGAAAGGCTATCCGGGCAAGCCCCTGGCTTTTAAGAACGCCTATAACAAGATCGGGACCACCGTTCTGGGAAATGACGATCCGCGGTCGCTCGAAGAGCTGGTGAAAGATCATTTTGCCGGGGTGGTGGACAATGACGAGAAAGTGGGCAGCATTATGGGCCACCTTGAAAAGGCCGGAAAGCTGGATGATACGGCCATCATCCTCAGCTCCGACCACGGCTTTTTCCTTGGTGAATGGCGCTTTTATGACAAGCGATTCATGCACGAACCTTCCATCCGGGTGCCACTTTCCATCCGCTATCCGCGCCTCTTAAAGAACGGCATTACCCGCGATGAAATGGCTCTCAACATCGACATCCCACCCACCATCCTGGAGCTTGCCGGCATCACGGATCCGAACTGGAAAGACTGGGTGCAGGGACGCAGCCTCGTCCCCTTCATGAAAGGAACTCCGCCCAGTGACTGGCGCAAGGATTGGCTCTACGAATACTACGAGTATCCGGCCGCCGAGATGGTCAGGCCGCACCGCGGCGTCCGCACGGAGCGCTACAAGCTGATCCACTATTTTTTGCCGCCCCAGGAATTTGAACTCTACGACCTCGAGGAAGACCCCGGTGAGCTTCACAACCTCTACGGCGATCCTCGTTACGCCAAGCTGGCAGCCGATCTCCGCAAGCGCATCGACGAACTGCGAAAAGAGACCGGCGACCAGTACGAGTACCAGATGCCCAACGCCTTTGAATACGAGAAGCAAAAGTTGTAAGGATTCGGAGCCGTAAGGGAATTTATCTTGGA
>CAVSWQ010000024.1:0-13734 GCA_963731705.1 uncultured Acidobacteriota bacterium | reverse complement strand
TAACTGTCGGCGACGGCGTGGGCGCAGGCATCTTTATCAACGGCAGGCTGTATCGCGGATCGGCGTACGCTTCCGGCGAGATTGGTTTTTTTTACGTGCCGGGCAGTAGAGAGACCCCTCTACAGAAGCATCAATTGGGTCCCCTGGAGGAGATGGCCAGCACGGCCGGCATTGAGCGGTCCTGGCGAGAGATGTTGGCGCAACATGTCGGTTCCAGGAACATGGTCTCCAGGAATGCAACAGCAAGCGAGATTCTCAGGTTTGCCCGGGAAGGCAACCGGGAGGCAAAGCGGCTGGTTCAACAAACGGCAGAGGCCTTTGCATGCGCCGTCGCTAATGTCTGCGCGGTCCTGGACTGCCCTCTGGTCGTGGTGGGAGGTTGTATCGGATCGGATCCCGCGTTCTTCCAACAAGTGCGCCGCAGGCTGGAGCGCAATGATTATCCACGCCCTCGGCTCGTGCTGAGTACGCTGGGAGAAGAAGCCAGCCTTCTGGGCGCGGTCTGGCTGGCCTTAAACGCGGCTGAAGGCGTTGTCTTACGTTCCTCGCTGGGCGGATCGCTTTCACCCACGGATGGTTCAAATGTTCTGCAACCCTTTTTGGGTCTTGCTTCAAGAAAACAACTCAAAATGCATCCAGCAGGTTAGACAGAACAAGCATCGACGCCCGAAGCCATAACCCTTCGTCTGGCCCCCAAATTCAAGAGCGGTTCGCCTCGGTTCCGATTGCCTGCAAATGAAGCTTGACAATCATGCGGGATGGTGGTAATTATGGGGTATTAATTAGGGACCCTAATTAACCCTTCGGACTTAAAGCTTTTGCGGTTGGAGAAAGTCAAGGCGCTTGGCACACGGCCATCGGGCTTGATCGCAGCAGGACGGGAGAACGGCTGAGCCCGGTCTTCCTGCTGATTCGGGGCGAACCTGGAGCACGAATCGGGCGCTCCGCTGGCGAGTGTGTTGCCGGGCCGGACAACGGAACACCAGGCGGCAAGATATCGGCCTGACGAAGGTACGGACAAGCCCAGGCTGGCGGTTGGGCAAGTTTAAAGGTATTGGGGTCTTGTCACGATCTCTTCAGATAGGATTGCAAAAGATCCAGGATGAAGAGAAGTTCGCACCCTTGAAGTTTTGGTAATGGCACGTTTCTGACCAGACACCCCTCGTACGCGGTAGTCGCAGGGGGATCTGATTTCGCGTCGGGTCTTGGAGCTCATTCGGCAAGGCACTTCCTGCCGAGGTGAGCGTAGTCACCCCTAGTCTCCAAAAAGTAAGCGCTATCTACCACACGACTTCGCGGCGATCGTTGCCGCGGGGCCTTGGGTTGTTGGTTTTTTTTGAGGTCTCAATGCGTCCCAAGGAAGAAGAGTGCGGGACAGCGAAATTCGATTTTTGTGGGGGAGAACATGTACATTGGCTTAAAAAGTAGGGGGGTTGGTCTTTTCACCTTTCTCCTGCTACTGGCAGTGGCCCTGACGTTTAGTTCCAGCTTGGGCTGGGCGCAGGCAGGTCTTGCATCACTCAGCGGAACGGTGACAGATCAATCCAGCAGCATCATTCCAGACGTCAGTGTCACCGCAACCAACACCAGCACAGGCATCACGTACCGTTCGCAAAGCAACGCTTCGGGGGCTTACTACATTGGGCGCGCTGCCGCCCGGCCCGTACAAAATCACTGCGGAAAAGACCGGGTTCAAGCAGTGGACCCGCACCGTACAACTGGAAGTTTCTCAGAGTGCCAGCATCGACTTCCAGATGGAAGTCGGCAGCACCACAACCGTGGTGGAAGTCACCGGCGCCCCTCCCTTGCTGAACACAACCGGCACACAGGTGGGAGACGTCAAGGACTATCAGCGCATCAACCAGCTTCCGCTCAACGGCAGGCAAGTCACGAATCTTTTCAACCTGACCCCGGGAGTTGAAGGCGGCGGCAATGCGCGCGTCAACGGCATGAAGGCCGGGTCCATGGGCATCCAGATGGACGGCATCACGGAGCGCGACCGTTTCGGCGGCGGCATGGTGCGCATCCAGCCGGACATTCAGGACGTTCAGGAGTTTTCGGTCGATACCAGCGGCAATGACGCCAAGTATGCCAGCCCGTCTACGGTGATCATGAAGAGCCGAAGCGGCACCAACAAGCTTCACGGCGAAGTGTTCGAGACCCACCGCAACAACACGGGCGGGTTGCTGGCCCGACTCCGCCAGCAGAAGCCGGGTGCGGTCTATCCCAAGGACATCCGCAATGAGTTTGGCGGCAACGTGGGCGGCCCTGTCGTGATCCCGCATGTTTACAACGGCAAAGACAAGACCTTCTTCTACTTCTCGTATGAAGGCTACAGGGAAGTGGGCCGCGCCAGCAGTTACGGCGGCATCACTCCCACGCCGGCCATGTGGAATGGCGACCTCAGCAACGCCTACGACCCTGGCAGCGGCAACCCTATTATTATCTACGATCCTCTCACCACCGATGCGAACGGCGTCAGGCAGCCGTTTCCTGGAAACATCATTCCGACCAGCAGGATCAGCGCCATTGCCAAAACTCTCCAGGGCATAACGGCGCTTCCGACCAATAATGCCAACCCGTATATTGCCAACAACCTGGAAAGTGTTTATCCCTCGTTCAGCACCCAGAACAAGCTGACCGCCAAGGTGGATGAGAACTTCAGCGCCAAGGACCGGCTCTCGGTCCGGTGGTCGCGGCAGACGTGGTATTACACCCAAGCCGGCGGCCTTTACGGCAACCCGCGCAATTGCCCCGATTGCGGTGGCTCCAGGCGCGAAAACTCGATGGTGACAAACGTCAACGCGGACTACACCCGGACCATTTCAAACAATATGCTCAACCAGTTGATCCTGGGCGCTCTGCGGACACCGACGAGCTATGGAACACTGGGCGACAACACCAACTGGGATTCCCAGCTTGGCCTGCCCAATCCCTTTGGAGTGACCGGCTGGCCCACCATCTATGCCGACAACTTCCCCTGGGATGCCGACAACCGGCATGACCAGAACCTAACCAGCTACATCGCAGAGGACAACTTCACCTGGATCAAGGGAAAGCATACCCTGGAGGCTGGTGGAGCTTTCCATATGGAACAGAACAACATCCAGGAGCTTCAGCAGTCCATGGGCTCGGACAATTTTGGTGGTGAATGGACCTGCCAGTTCGACGGAATCTCGAGTTGCCTGCCCGACACGGGCGAAGGAATTTCCGCGCTGCTGCTGGGCCTTCCCGACTACCTCTCCAACCAGTACAACCGCGGGTTCTTCTACTTCCGGCAGAAGTACTTCTCCTGGTACTTCAACGACAAGTGGAGAGTCACCCCACGCCTGACAGTGAACCTTGGCGTGCGGTGGGACAAGTGGACACCGTACCGCGAGAAACAAAACCGCCTGGTCACGGCGCCGCTCGATTCCATCCTCAACTCCTTCCAGGTGATTACACCGGGCGACAATACCATTTCTTCACTGCCGGGAATCCCTTCGGCCGTTCTGCAATCGTGGTCGAACAGGGGTTTGGGCTACAGCACAGCTGACGCCTACGGATATCCCACCAATCTGTTTGCTGCGGACAACAACAATTTCGGTCCGCGGCTGGGCGCGGCCTTCAAGATCAACGACAAGGCGGTCCTTCGAGGTTCGTATGGCATTTTCTACTGGCCAACCCCGCTCTCCCAGATCCTGCAGACCTCGCGGACCAATCCTCCGTTGAATTTGCGGTTCTCGAACCAGTTCAATGGCGGGGACGTTTACGGCGAGGGGAACCCTGCTAATTACAACTGGATGATCAGCAACGTGCCTACGGCAAACAACTTCCTGCCCAACGCAGGCGTCAACACCAACGGGGTTGTGCCGCTTCCGGCGACAGCTCAGGGCATCTTCCCTTACGATGGGCGCAACTGGCAGAACGACAGGATGCAGAACTGGAACCTCACACTGGAGTACCAGCTTCCCTACCGTTCGAACCTTGCGAGTCAGCTACATCGGGAACCACGGAAGCAGTCTTGACCAGCGGGTTCGCCTGAACGACCGGATGCCTCAACTCGCCTACGCCCAGTCTACGGGCGAGGCGCCGGCCACCAACCCGCTCTATAGTTCGATCAGCTACGACTTCCTTCGCCAGAATCCGAACTGGAATCTGAATTACGGCTATGGCGCAACCAACGGTATATCAAACTCCAACTCGGTCCAGGCCCAGATTGAGCACAAATACCACAACGGCACGGTCTTCCAGTGGTACTACGTTTATGATCACGGACTAGCGACCACGGACACCGGCGGGTTCTCGTCAGGGAACCTTGGAGGCTTCAACTCCGGCGCCGGCGGAGGCGACATCCCATCGAACACCAACCTCCTCAGCCAGCCGAACCTTTCGTTCGACCAGCTCCGCAAGCTGGCCTACAACAACATGACGACTATTCCCATCCAGCATTACGGATGGAATGGACTGGTTGACCTTCCTTTCGGTAAAGGCAAAAAGTTCCTCAGCGGCGCCGGCGGAGCCCTGAATCAGCTGGTCGGCGGCTGGCAGATGGCCTTTATCGGCGACTGGGTGTCCGGCTACTGGCAGAGCGTTAACACATCGTATGTCCAAAACGGCGATCCCAGGCTGACCCCCGACCAGCGGCTCGTCATGAACTACGGAGGCAAGGAGCAGCAACTGTGGTTCGCCGGCCATGTTGACCCGTCCCAGGCTTCCAATATCCCGGGCGGCATGCAGGCTCTCACCAACCTGGTGGGCCCCAACGGCCGGAAATTGGTCTCTCCTTACGGCCCCGATTGTAGTGGGAATTACACCGGAAGCATCGCTGTTAATAACGTGCTGCTACCGGATAGCTCAACCGGGTGCTTCAACGCTCCTTCGAACGATTTTTTCAACTCGAGTCCGAGAGGCTCGATCATCGGTCCTAGCGCCTTCAGCATGGACGCTTCCATGTTCAAGAACTTCGCCATTGGGGAACGCCTGAAGATCCGCTTCACGGCGGATTTCTTCAACGTGTTCAACCACCCAACCAACAACAGCCCGAACGCTTCAACGGGTCTGATTGACCTTTCAACACAGGCCAACAGCCCTCGGCTCATGCAGTTCTCGCTGCATGTGATTGTTCTAGGTCTGTATTCGCATCAGTCAAGTGCTCCGGCCGGTTTCAAGCCGGCCGGGGCACTTGAACCTTCCCTCCTTTCGGCGCACAATAATCAAATCGAACCGATGCAAAAGAAGCTGCCATTTTTCTGGCTTGCAGTAACCGTGCTGGTGTGCGGAACCCTTCCCTGTTTCACCGCGCAGCAAGGCTCTCCGTCTGGCAAAAAGGCTCTTCTCCAGCAGGGTGTGCAGCTGCTCTCCGAAGGAAAATACCAGCAGGCCGTCAGCATCTTCAGCCGCTGCAAACAGGATGCTCCCCTTGATCCGCGGCCCTATTTCTATTCCGGCATGGCCCTGGCGCAGGCAGGCAAACTGCCTCCCGCCGCGCTGGAACTGAAGGAGGCGGTGCGCCTGGCGCCGAACGACCCCGTCTACCGGATTTTCCAGGCCAACGTCTACTCCCGCCTGCGGCAGAAAACCCCTGCGCTCGACGCGCTGTCGATCTTTAACGGGAGCGATTCCCTGCGGCAACTTTCCTCCTCCTGGCTGTACCTGCTTGCCGATGTTTACTTCCGCCTGATCCAGCCGGACCAGTCGCTCCAGGTCCTCAAGATCCTTCAGGAGCGCAACCCCGACGACCCCCGAACCAACTACGAACTGGGCAAGGTTTACGCCTACTGGAATGAGTTTGACCAGACGATCCGGTACTGCAAAAAGAGCATTCAGGAATCTCCGGTGAACCCCAGTGCCTATTTTGAACTGGGCAAGGCGTACTATCAGAAGGGCGATCGGCCTTCAGCCAGGCAGGCTTTTCTTCAGGCCGTACAGCAGGATAAAGGCAATCCGGAATTTCTGCTGAAGCTGGGGAACACCTGTCTGGCCATGGGCGAAGCCGCCGAGGCCGTCCGGTATCTGAAGCAGGCGCTGCCGTCGGCCGCTTCGTATCCGGAAATCTACTATGCTCTGGCTCGAGCCTGCAAACTCCAGGGCGACCGCGAGAACGGCGACGCCTACATGAAAAAGTTCCAGGAACTCAGGGCTGCGCAATCCGAGAGAACACAGAAGACCTTCTCGGTGGACCGTTTGGTGGTTCGCGGCCAGGACGCGCTGGACCAGGGAAAAACAGAAGAAGCGCGGTCATTGTTTGAGCAGGCCGCAAAGGCCGACCCGGACCGCTGGGATGCTCACGGCTATCTGGCTGAAATGTATCTCGGCTCCGGCGATCTTGAGCGCGCTTACAGCCACCTGGAGTGGATGCAGAAAATCTATCCGCAGTCCGTGGTGGGCAATTACCTGATGGCCCGATACTGGGTCCTCAAAAAGGACGACCAGCAGGCCTTGCCCTATGCCCTGAAAGCCAGGACCACCATGCCCGACAACTCCGAACTCCGAACCCTGCTGGCCACCATCTACTCGCACCTGGGTGAGAACGACAAAGCCAGGCTGGAATCGAAGGCAGCCTCCCGCCTGGCGACAGACAGCGCTCGTGCTCAGGAAGACGCCGACCAGTTGAAAACTCCCAAGCAGGAATTACCCTCCACCCGGCCGCCGCGCTGAAATCTTCCCTTTCAACCGGACTCAGGCGAGCTCGCCACGAATGCTGTGTGCGCTCTTGTGAACATTCCTCAAAACGCTATGCACTCAGAATCCAGAATCGGTTAGAATTTGGGTAACATGTCTGTTAGCGGGAGGGCTTTTACTTTCCTGACGGCTTTCTTGTCGCGCCCTGGACAAGCGGCCCACACCTGCCGCGGGCAAACTGAAGAGTGAGGCGATGCCAGTGACTGATGCGCCGGGCGGGCAGACTGATCCTGCCCAAACGTGGTACAAAGACGCGATAGTCTACCAGATCCATGTCCGCGCTTTTCATGACAGCAACGGCGACGGCATCGGCGACTTTCGTGGTCTCACCCAGAAACTGGATTACATTCAGGAATTGGGCGCTACCGCCATCTGGCTTCTCCCTTTTTATCCCTCCCCTTTGAAAGACGATGGATACGATATCGCCGATTACTTCAGCGTCCATCCCAGCTACGGGACCCTCGATGATTTCAAGGTGTTCCTGGACGAAGCCCATTCGCGCGGGTTGAGGGTGATCACGGAAGTGGTGGTGAATCACACTTCAGACCAGCACCCCTGGTTCCAGCAATCCCGCAGTTCCCCCGACAATCCTTATCGCGACTGGTATGTCTGGAGCGAAACGGACGATCGCTACCGGACCGCGCGCATCATCTTTGTCGACACGGAAATGTCCAACTGGGCCTGGGACCCCATTTCCAAGTCTTATTACTGGCACCGCTTCTTCAGCCATCAGCCCGACCTGAATTATGACAATCCGCAGGTTCGTGAAGAGGTGTGGAACGTCATGAAATTCTGGCTGGCGATGGGCGTTGACGGCTTCCGGCTGGATGCGGTCCCTTACCTGGTGGAGCGGGAAGGCACGAATTGCGAAAACCTTCCCGAAACCCACGAGATCCTGAAAGACCTTCGCAGGCGGCTCGACGAAAATTTCCCCGGCCGCATGCTGCTGGCGGAGGCCAACCAGTGGCCTCAGGACCTGAGCCCTTACTTTGCCGATGGTAATGAATTCCACATGGCGTTCCACTTTCCGCTGATGCCCCGGATGTTTATGGCCATCAAGCTGGAAGACCGCAAACCCATCATTGAAATCCTCCAGCAGACGCCCCAGATTCCCGACAATTGCCAGTGGGGCATCTTTCTTCGCAACCACGATGAGCTGACGCTGGAGATGGTGACCGACGAAGAACGCGACTACATGTACGATGAATACGCGCGGGATAAGATCGCCAAGCTCAACGTCGGAATCCGCCGCAGACTGGCGCCGCTGCTGGAGAATGACCGCCGGCGCATCGAGCTGATGAACGGCATGCTCCTCTCGCTCCCCGGCACCCCCATCGTCTATTACGGGGATGAAATCGGCATGGGTGACAACATCTATCTCGGCGACCGCAACGGCGTCCGCACGCCGATGCAGTGGAACGGGGGCTGGAACGGCGGATTTTCAACCACCGACCCCGAACGCCTCTATTCCCCTTTGATCTCAAACGCCGTCTACGGCTACCAGGGCATCAACGTGCTGTCCCAGCAGCGATCCGAGCATTCGCTGCTCTCCTGGACGCGGCGGATCGTAAAATTGCGCAAGGAGCGTTCGGTCTTTGGGCGTGGAAGCATCGAATTTCTGGATCCGGAAAACCACCGCGTCCTCGCCTATATTCGCCAGTGGCAAAACAACCGGATCCTGGTGGTCAACAATCTTTCAAGTTCCGCCCAGGCGGCGGAGCTCGATCTCAAGCATCTGCGGGGATATATCCCCATTGAAATGTTTGGAGGCAATCCGTTCCCGCGAATCGGAGAGCTTCCTTACCTCTTAACACTGGGTCCGTATCAATTTTACTGGTTCCGGCTGCGTCGGTTTTAGCCTCTCAGGCCTTCAGGGAACACTGAGGCGTGGGCAAGGACCCCGGAGGAACAGCATTGCCCGAGGAAACTTTTCTTTCGGACGAGTTTATCCGCAAGCTGACGGCTGTCGGCGAAGTGGACATCCTCGTCGGTGTGCCCACCTTCAACAATCGGGGCACCGTCGAACAGGTGGTCAATGCCATCCAACTGGGGCTGGTGAAGCATTTCCCCCGCGAGCGCGTGGTGCTGATCAACCCCGACGGCGGGTCCAATGATGGGACTCCCGAAGCCGTCAAAAACGCATCCGTTCCGGACTTCCGTACCCTGATTTCGTCCAGCCCCCTGCGTACCATCCACCGGATTTCAACCACCTACGGCGGGGTCGACGGCCGGAGCAACTCCTGGCGCATCATCATGGCTGCGGCTGACCTGCTGAGGGCCAAGGCCTGCGCCGTGCTATCGCCCGATCTCGAAAGCATCACTCCCGAGTGGATCGAGGCGCTGGTCCGCCCCATCTACAAGGAACAATTTGACCTGGTGACTCCCATCTACCATCGGCACAAGTACGACGGCCTGCTGGTCAAGAACATCATTGCCCCCACCATTCGCTCCGTTTACGGCGTCAAGGTCCGCGAGCCTGTCGGCAGTGAATTTGGCTTCTCTGGCCGTCTGGCGTGCCACTACATGGAACAGGATGTCTGGCACGAAGAATTTGTCCGTGCCCGCACGGAAATCTGGATGACCACCCGGGCCATTGCGGACGGGTTCAGGTTGTGCCAGTCGTTTCTGGGCCCCAAGGTCCATGCCCCGGAGCCCTCAGCCCAGAACATTGTCGCTACCATTCAGGACACCCTCGGGGCCCTGTTCCGTTGCATGGAAAACCAGCAGTCCTACTGGGTTTCCCGGAGCGAGCCGCCCCAGCCGGTGCCGGTCTTCGGCTTCGAATACAGCTCCGGACTCGAGCCGCGGCGCATCAACAGGAAGAAGATGCTGACCATGTTCCAGAACGGCGTCAGCCAGTTGGCTCCGCTCCTCGAATCCATCCTTTCAGCAGAAACACTCAGGGAAATCCAGGGGGTCTCGCAGCAGGACGAAAAGCACTTCCGTTTCCCAGACGAACTCTGGGTGAAGACCATTTATGAATTCGCCGCTTCTTACCACCACTCGGTCATGAACCGTGAGCACCTCCTCCAGGCCCTCACGCCCATCTATCGCGGGCGCATCTATTCGGTTGTCCTGGAGAGCCAGCGAGCGGACGCTGAGCAAATCGAAAGACGCATTGAGGCCCTGGGCCAGGAATACGAAAAGCTGCGGCCTCAACTGGTGGAGGAGTGGTCTCGGAAAGCGTGAGGTGAATGATGGGACAACTGGTTCTCAACACTCTAAGTCAGACGCTGGGAAATTTCTTCACCGCGGTAGCCTTGTTCCTGCCGCGCATCCTGTCGATGCTGGTCATCATTGCCGCAGGCTTTCTGGTGGCCCTCATCCTCAAGGTGCTCGTCCGCAGGATCTTCGGCATCGCCAGCTTCCGGAAGTATTGCGATTCGGCGGGCCTCACCCGGATGATGCACAAGGCCGCCCTGCCGCCTCCGGTCGATTTTCTGGGCCAGGTGGTGTTCTGGGTCATCTGCATCGTTTTCATCGTTCTGGGAGTGGACGCGCTCGGCATCAGCGCCCTGCGGGAGCAGATCTCCAGGTTCTTTCTGTTCCTGCCCCAGATCTTTGTGGCCATGGTGGTCCTGTTCATCGGATTGCTGATCGCCAATTTCTTTTCCCGCGCCACCCTGCTGGCCACCACCAACGCCAATTACCCTTCGGCCAGGCTGTTGAGCAGTCTGGTCCGTGTCCTCATCATCGTTTTCTCTGTCACCATGGCCCTGGAGCAGATCGGCCTGGGGCGCCGCGTGGTCCTCATCGCCTTTTCCATCGCCTTCGGCGCCATGATGATGGGCACGGCCATCGCCTTTGGACTGGGCGGCCGCGACGTCGCCAGGCGGTTTCTGGAAAGACAGTTCATGCAGAAAGAGGAAACCACTGAAAACGACGAGGAGATCTCACCGCTCTAGTGCAGTGCGTCGCAGTTCCCGTTACGCATCGTGAAGCCGTTCTTGGAGTGCGGTAGCGCCAGCTACCGCCATGGAATTGAAGAAGGCGGCGCCAAGCCGCCGCACTCCAAGGCCTGCGGCATGAGTAAGCATCTGTTGGCCGCACTAGGGTAGCTGTACCTGGCGGGTCCAGGGGGCACACCCTGCGGCCCTGGCGATGAACGCTTCGTTCCCCTGCTTTTTCAACCTGCTATAATATTTCACCGGAGGCAGTCACTCACGCCATGAAATTAGGAATTGATTTCGGGACAACCCGGATGGTCGTCGCGTATGTGGACCGCGGCAACTATCCCGTCGTGGTCTTTGAAGCGCCGGACGGAAACTCGTTTGAATGGTTTCCGCCGGTGGTGGCCGTGAAGGGCCGGGAGAGACGCTACGGATGGGAAGCCTGGGCGGCGCAGGAAGAGCCCGGCTGGACGATGGTGCGTTCCCTCAAGCGCGGCCTCGATTATGCCGGCCCCGCCACCCTGGTCCAGATCGGCGAACAGCAGATCCCCATGCAGGACCTGCTTCGCGAACTGGCGCTGGCCCTCCGAAAAGCTCTGACGGAAAGTTCCACCCTGCCGGCCGGAAAAAACCAGACGCTTGACGTGATGCTCGGCGTCCCGGCCAACGCCAACAGCAACCAGCGTTTTCTCACCGCGGAAGCTTTCCGGCAGGCGGGCTTCAACGTGCTTGGACTTCTAAACGAGCCCTCGGCCGCCAGCATCGAGTTTGGCCATCAAAAGCGCACTTCGCACCAGTTCAGTGAAAAAATGCGCATCCTGGTTTACGACTTTGGCGGCGGAACTTTTGACGCCTCGCTGGTGGAACTGGGCGAGCGCGAGCACGTGGTCATCTCTTCCGAAGGCATTCCCACCCTCGGCGGCGACGATTTTGACGAAGTGCTCGCCGGCCTCGCGCTGGAAGAAGCCCGCATCAGCGTGGTGGATCAGGACAGCCTCTCGCAGGCCGAAATGTTTCGCCTGCATGAGGAATGCCGCCAGAAGAAAGAAAGCCTCCACCCCAACACCCGGCGGATTGTGATCGACCTCGGCAACGTGCGCGCGGGCTGGCCCCAGGTGACGGTGGCCATCGCTGATTTTTATGACCGCTGCCGGCCGCTGGTGGAAGAAACCCTGCACGCCACCGAAGATCTGCTGGGAGCGCACGGCTTCACTCCGGGCGGCGCGGCGCCCGGCGAAGAGCAGCGGCTGGAAGCGCTTTACATGACCGGCGGGGGCAGTGAACTGCCGCTGGTGGGCCGTATGCTTCGCGAGAGTTTCGGGCGGCGGGTGCGGCGTTCGGCTTATACGCGCGCGGCCACGGCCATCGGACTCGCCATCCAGGCCGACGCCACCGCGGGCTACGTGCTGCGCGACAAATTCACCCGGCACTTCGGCGTGTGGCGCGAGGCGGAGGGGGGCCACCGCATCGTCTTCGATCCTCTGTTCACCAAAGGCACGCCGCTGCCCGGCCCCTCCGATCCGCCGCTGCTCAATTCCCGGCGCTACTTCCCGGTCCACAACATCGGCCACTTCCGGTATCTGGAATGCACCCATCTGACCGACGACGGCCGCCCGGCGGGCGACATCACCATCTGGGACGACATTCGCTTTCCTTTTGACCCTTCACTGCGCGACCAGGCCGCGCTGGAACAGGTTCCCGTGGGCTACCTCACCAATGGGCACCGATGCGAGGCTGAAGAAAGCTACGCCTGCGACCGCGGCGGCGCGGTGACGGTCACCATCCGAAACCTGCCGGAAGGCTACAACCGGAACTACCGGCTGGGACGCTGGGCCACTTCTGAAGCCCTGGTGGTGCCCGGCCGCAAAAAGACGCGCAGCCGGAGAGAAAAAGGCGGGTAGCGCAGGCCTCCGGTTTTGAGGTCGGCGGTTCTTCCCTCCGGGTGGCGCAGATGCCGCGCCTTTCGCGATGTCTGCGGTTCAGGGTGTGCGAGTTATTTTCTGTTTACGACCCAAAGTCTGAGGAACAAAAAATGCGAATTGCCATCGGAGCCGATCACGCCGGCTTCACCATGAAGAACGATCTCTCAGCTCTGCTTCGCGAGCTTGGGCACGACGTTCTTGACCTGGGGGCGCACCAGCCCGACCCTTCCGATGATTACCCCGATTTTGCCGAGGCGGTCGGCAGGGCTGTCGCCGGGGGCGAGGCGGAGCGCGCCGTGCTGATCTGCGGCAGCGGCGTGGGAGCCTCGGTGGCCGTCAACAAAATCCCCGGCATCCGCGCGGCCGTTTGCCACGACGCCTATTCGGCGCATCAGGGCGTGGAGCACGACAACATGAACGTGCTCGTTCTCGGCAGCCGCATCATCGGCTCCGAACTCGCCCGCGAACTGGTGCGGTCCTACCTCGCCGCGCAGTTCTCCGGCGAAGAGCGCCACCGCCGCCGCCTGGCCAAAGTGGACGCCATCGAACGCCGCTACCTCGCTTCCAAATCCGCCCCCTCGCAGTAGGGTAGGTCCTTCCTGGAGTGCGAGAGCGTGCTCTCGCCTTGCGCCAGCCAGCATGCTCGCGGCCCCGCAGCTCGCTGTGCCCGAAGGCCGCCGCCTGCAGGTAGTGCCTCAGGTTGATTTGCGGTATGGGCGTCCTCGCCAGTGCTGCAATCAAAAGACACGGCCAGGATGGCCGTGCCACAAAATAGAAGCCAAACTGAGTCGCGACCCGCGTACGGGACCGCTTGGCTCAGGCCTGAAACGGTGCTACGCTTTCAGGCAGGAGGGTCCTATGCGCAGCCTTCGTATCCTTTTATTGTCATTGGCAGTTGCCTTCTGTGCCGCCGGCATGAACGCCTGGGCCCAGCGGGGCGGCGGCCACGGTGGCGGTGGTTTCCATGGCGGCGGCGGTGGTTTCCACGGCGGTGGCGGTTTCCATGGCGGTGGCGGTGGTATTCCATGGCGGTGGCGGCGGCGGCGGTTTCCATGGCGGCGGAGGATTCCGTGGCGGTGGGAGCTATCGTGGCGGCCATGGCGGAGGAAGCTTCCGCGGTGGGAACAGCTTCCACGGCGGTGGTGGATTGCACGGAGGGTTCGCGCGCGGCGGCGGCGGCTTCCGCGCTGGTAATGGATTCCGCGGCGGCAACGGGGGAAGATTATACGGCCGCGGCGGCTATGGCGGCGGCGGTTTTC
>CAVSWQ010000023.1:0-139812 GCA_963731705.1 uncultured Acidobacteriota bacterium | reverse complement strand
GGATGGGCCGGTCGGCAGGGACCTTGATGTAAAAAGAGCCGTCGCTCTCCACCGGAGCTTCGCCGAGACTTCGCTCGGTGTGGTGGTCCGGCTGCAGGGCGATGACCCGGACCTTCGCGATATGGCCTGCCAGGCGGCCATGGGGCGCATCAGCCGACAGATAGGAGTTCAGGCAGACCACACGTCCGTAATCCCGGTCCGGGTGGAGGATGCTCCAGTAATCAAGCGGAACCGGGCGCTTCTCCAGGGAAACGGCCTCAACGCCCGAAAACTTTGGACTGCGATAAATGGTTTGCTCGACGCTTCGTGTTTTAAGGTTGAAAACGTAGAGTCCGAATTTTCCGACGGTCCCCGCCGGCCCGGAATCCGCTCTGGCCACCACCAGGCGGTCCCCATCAAGTGCGTGGGCTGACCCATAGACAGAACCCGGTGGCGTCATCACCGAATTGTGCAAGGCGCCGGGCCGGAACCAGGCAAGTTCTCCGCCGGCCCGGTCCTGCTTCTTCACGAACAACACGGTGCCGTCATCCAGTTCCTCCGCGCCGGTTCGAACAATGTTTGGCGCGCTTTCCCGACGAAACGGGCTGAGTCCCGAGCCGTCCGTCCGCAAAGTGTAAAACAGGCGGGATCCACTGCCCTGGCGGCCGGCCACCAGCGACGATTTTGCCGAAACCAGAATCCGGCCGCTGCGCAGGACGGTTTCAACCTGGAAATTTCCCGGGCCGAAGGTGATGGGGTGGGCGCCGGCGCCATTGGCCTGCGAAACGTAGACGGCCGAGGTCTGTTGAGCGCCCCCGCCGGCGACCATCGTGAACACAATCTGGTTACGGGGAAGATAGGCGGGCTGAATGCAGTCCCCGGGGCAATGCGTCAACTGGCGCTGATTCGAACCGTCCGCATTCATCTCCCAGATTTGCCACCGGGACGTGCGTTCCTTTCGTCCGGCAAAAAGGACTCTCGACGCGTCAAAAGATACTCGAGGATCAGCCGCAGCAAAAAATTTCGGAGTCAGGTTGACAGCAGAGTCCGCCGGGCTTCCGGGCTTCAGGCGTGCCAGATGGCTTCCCCGGGGAAAGCGTTCCGCCAGTTGACCTGCTGCAACGGTGGGAGCCTCAACAAAAACGATCGCAGGAAGAGGATCTGCCGACTGGGGGTCAGAGAAGGTCGTCTTCGAAGCGCCAAACACAAACCCTAAACAGAGGAAGAGAATGATGACCCGGATCATTCGGAAATTTTGCATGAAGCCCAAATCCGTTCCAGCAACGGTGCAGCAAAATTACATCGCGGATCCGCGACGCCTTGTCCGGAACCCCATCAGCCTGACGACAGGCAGAAATCCGCGATGACCTGAAATTGCTTACGCCCAAAACCGCCGACGAAGGGTTATCTTTAAGCGAAAGGAAAGGGTGCGTCGATGACATCGGTCAGACTTGAACATGACGGACGTCAATCGCCGGTCTCCTAATTGTTTTATGTGGAAGGAATAGTGGGTTAATCCAGGGGAAGGTTGTAACTGTTGGGAGGGCCTCAGCGCCTTGCGGTTGCCTGAAGGGCGTGCAGATCCTGGATGACCAGTCGGCGGCCCCGCTTCTCGATCAGACCTTCCTGGCGCAACGCGTGCCACGTCCGGCTCACGGTTTCCGGCGACAACTCCAGAATTTCCCCAATCTCCTGGCTTGTGAGTGGCAGCGTCAGCGAACAGGAGTTGGGGGAACTTCCTTCACCGGCTGAAATCAGCGAAAGCAGAAACGTGGCCACACGCATCCGCGCATCTTTGAAACTCATGCTGGTCATCTGCGCGCGGGCTTCGGCGATCTCGCTGACCAGCAGGCGGATCATATCGATGGAAATGTCCGGGTTGGAGCGCAGAAACGCAAAAAACTGCTCGCGCGGAACCGAACAGATTTCCGAGTCCTCAAGGACGACCGCCGTCAGCGGGTAGCTCTCCTGGCTTAGAGCTTCCAGCCCGAAGAGGTCTCCGGGAAACAGAACGCGAGTGATGCGTTCCTTGCCATTCTCCAGCGACTTCACCATCTTGACCAGCCCGGTTTTTAACGCAAAAAGATGGTGGGCGGCCCCGCCTTCAAAAAACAGGATCTGATTTCTGCGGTAGTGTGTCGGACAGAAGATGCAGGTAAAACGTTTTGCCTGTTCGTCGGAGAGCCCCCGGAAAAGCGTGCTGGAGAGGACACGGCAATCGAGACAATTTGCTTTCAAGCCTTCCTCCCGGTTCTGGTTGGGTTGTTTCTGTCCATTCCCCGGCAAAAGCCAGGAGCGCGGATGGAATCCTAAAGGCTCGGATCCGGCCGGAAAATCCATTTTATCTTACCGCTCGTGCCGACCCTCACCACCAGGAAGCGATCCCTGCCCGCGCGGCAGCCAAATTCCCTGATCTTCGGCTATTCTATCAGAAATCCGGCTGCATCAAGGCGCGCGACGTTTCCGTCGAAAAGGTCGGTTTGTCGTGCGGCGGAAGGAGCAAGCTCTGAAGGCTGCCCCTTGGACGGATCGGCTCCCACCCAGTACGCAGATGCCCACAACCCAAAATCTTACAGAGATTTGGCCGTTCCATAGCTTGACTTGGCTGGAAGCGGCGGGTTATCGTATGTGTTTAGACCTTAGAGACACGAACTTAACAGGGAGTCAAAGCTTTGAAGAGGACTTACCAACCCAATCGGCGTCGGCGTGCCAAGACACACGGATTCCGCGTTCGCATGCAAACCCCGGGAGGGCGCCAGGTGATCAAGCGGCGCCGCCGTAAGGGTCGCCATCGCCTGACTCCGTGAATCCCGACTCGGCTGCTTTCCCCAAGCAATACCGGCTGCTCCGTCGATTGGAATTTCAACGGGTTTACAAGCAGGGGCAGCGCCGAAGTGCCTCATTATGCACCGTCTTTTATCGACCGAACGGGCTGGCCGAGACGCGCCTGGGCATTACGGTGCCCAAACGTCTGGGTACAGCCGTGCTGCGAAACCGTATCAAGCGGCGGATCAGGGAAGTTTTTCGGCTCCACAGGCAGGAACTGCCGGGGGGATGGGACATCGTGCTGAACCCTCGCCCTGGAGCCGCCACGGCCGCTTATCCCGCTCTCGAACGGGAACTGTTGCGGCTTTTTCCTGCCAGGCCGCCGGGCGCATCGCCCGGGCAGGGGCGTACGCGTTAAGGTTGTTGCTGCTGGGGTTGATTCGCTTCTATCAGGTTTGTCTTTCACCCGTCATTCCCTCGTCGTGCCGCTATTACCCATCCTGTTCGGCGTATGCGTATGAAGCGGTGGCAAAATGGGGTGCGTGGGAGGGTGTACGGCTGGCGGTTCGCCGGCTGCTGAGCTGCCGTCCCTGGGGCGGCCACGGGTACGATCCGGTTCCGGATCCTGTGGCGCAGGGACCAGAGAGTTAAACAGAAAGCCTTTCATCCATGGACAACGAAAAAAGGGTCATCATTGCGTTCGCCTTGTCATTTGTCTTGCTCATGATATGGCGGGTCATGTTTGTCACCACCCCGCCTCCGTCGCAGAAACCATCCGGCGCCCAGCAGGCCACGGCCCAGAAGGCCGCGGGAGAAAACGCCACGGAGCAAGCTGCCGCAAAGCCCGAGGCCCCCAAGGTTCCCCCTCCCCCGCAGATTCCGGTCGTGCAAGGCCAGCAGGCCCAGGATATTGTCGTTGAGAACGATCTTTACCGGATCACCTTTTCCACCCAGGGCGGCGTGGTGAAGAGCTGGATTCTCAAGAAGTATGACGATGCCAACGGCAAGCCTCTCGATGTGGTGGACTCCGCAGCCTGCAAACAGCTGGGTTACCCGATGAGCTTGAGGACGGCGGACCATTCGCTCAATCAGAAGGTGAACCAGGCGCTTTATGCCGCGCAACCGTCCGGCGCCACCCTGCAAGCGCCCACAACATTGGAATTCACCTACAGCGACGGCCACGTGCAGGTCCAGAAGAAGTTCACCTTCGGCTCGGATTACACGATGAAGGCCAGCGTGAGCGTGGCCAGGGACCAGCAGTACGTTCCCACAAGGGTGGCCTGGGTTGGAGGATTCGGCGACCATTCGGTCCCTGAAGAAGAACATTTCGCCCAGATCAAGGTGGCCTATGAAACCAACGCCAAGGTGGAAACCACCGATCTCCACAAGATTGACAAAGAACTGACAAAGTCCAGTCCCCTGGATTTCGCTGGGACCGAAGACCGGTACTTTGCCGGAATCTTCTTTCCGGAATCGAGCGACACGGTTTTCGGCGCAGGACACTCAACCTGGAAGCCCGAAAACTGGAAAGAGAAAGAACTGCCCAAAGCCGGCTATATGGAACTGGGCAGCACCGTGGCGCAACCGGTCGAATTCAGCCTGTTTGTCGCCCCCAAATCGCTGGACGTTCTGGACACAACGCATCCCCCGCTGACGGGGCTGGTGGACTTCGGCTGGTTCAGCATCATCGCCAAACCGCTGTTTCTTGGTTTGCGCTACATCTATGACAACTGGGTGCACAATTACGGCTGGGCGATTGTGATTCTGACCATCTTCCTGAACATGGCGCTGTTCCCGCTGAAGCTCAAGAGCATCCGCTCCGCCCAGGAGATGCAACGGATCGCACCGCTGGTGAAGAGTATTCAGGACCGCTATAAGCAGTACAAGTTCAACGACCCCAAAAAGGCGCGGATGAACCAGGAAGTGATGAAGCTCTACCAGGAACACGGGATCAATCCGCTCGGCGGATGCCTGCCCATGCTGCCGCAATTGCCCATCCTTTATGGATTTTACGAGTCGCTGGAAACGCCCTTTGCGTTTCGACATGCGCCGTGGATAGGGTGGATTAAGGACTTGTCCATGCCCGATCCTTCCCATATCATGGGTCTGCCGATCCCGATCCTCCCCGTGCTCATGATGGTCAGCATGTTCTTTATGCAGAAAATGACACCGATGATGACGGCCGACCCGAACCAGAAACGCATGATGCTGATTATGCCCCTGGTCTTCGGGATCATGTTCTTCCACCTGGCCAGCGGATTGGTGCTCTACTTCCTGGCGGCGAACATGGTGGGGATTGCGCAGCAACTCATCATCAACCGGTTTATCACTCCAAAGCGGCCTCCGCTGGTGCCGGGAAAGGCCGTTGAAGCCAAGGTATAGCGAGTTGAGATTATGACAACATCATTTCCATCTGAGCAATCCGAGGATCATTACCTGGCTGCGATCGAGTCTCTGGTGGGACAGATCATCCAGTGCGGAGGTTTCGACCTCAAATCGACGGTGCGAAAATGTGATGCCGCTGATGGCGAATCCAACGCTCCGCGAGTCGTCGTCGACTTCAAAGGCCCCGACTCCGACCTGTTGCTGGAAAAGAACGCCGCTCTGCTGGATGCCCTTGAATATGTTGTCCTGAAAGCTGTGCATGTGGATGACGATCTTTACGGGAGAATCAGCTTTGACTGCAAAGACTGGCGGCAGGTCCGGACCGAAGAACTGAAACTGACGGCGCAGATGGCGGCCCGCCAGGCGGTCGAAACCGGGAGCCCTTTCCACCTGAGCCCCATGAGTTCGCGCGAACGGCGCATTGTTCACCTGGCACTCAAGGATGAAACCTCGGTGAACACGATGAGCGAAGGCGCAGGCCCATCCCGTAAGGTCGTCATTTATCCCGCCGCATCCCCTTCCTGAAGCATCCACAGGTTTTAACATGATGAAAGAAGACACCATCGTGGCCATTGCCACCCCACCGGGCCGCGGCGGCATCGGTGTCGTGCGCCTGTCAGGCGGGGACGCCATCGAGATAGCTTGCAGGCTGGTTCGCCTGGCGAAGATGCCTCCCGAAGTGCAGCGGTCAACTTTGGGCAAATTCGCCGATCCCCGCACCGGGAAGATTCTGGACGAAGTCGTCCTGACCGTCTACCGCCGGCCGCATTCATACACCGGCGAAGACGTCGTGGAGATTTCCTGCCACGGTTCACCGGTGATCCTGGGGTACCTGGTGGAATGCTGTCTTGAGCGCGGCGCACGGGCGGCGGAGCCGGGCGAGTTTGCCATGCGCGCCTTCCTGAACGGCCGCATCGATCTCACCCAGGCTGAAGCTATTCAGGACCTGGTCGAGTCGCGAACCCTTTACCAGGCTCGGGTGGCGGCCACTCAGCTGGGGGGTTCGCTATCCGCCCGCCTGAAACCCCACAAACAGGCCTTGCTGGATCTGATTGCCCGGCTGGAAGCGGGAATCGATTTCGCCGACGACGACGTCGAGGTGATGGACTGGCAGCTTCTGCTGAGCGACCTCAACGCCATCAAGGCTGATGTCGAGAAGATGGTTGCGGGTTATGCCTACGGCCGCATTGTTCGCGAAGGGTTGAGCCTTTCCGTTGTCGGCCGGCCGAACGTCGGCAAGTCCAGCCTGTTCAACCGGCTGCTGAATGCCGACCGCGCCATCGTCACCGAAATTCCCGGCACCACAAGAGACCTGGTCAGCGAGAGCGCGTCGATGAACGGCATTCCGCTGCACCTTGTGGATACGGCAGGCATCCGCACTACGGCTGACGCCGTGGAAAAAATCGGGGTGGAACGGACTCACCAGGCCATGGCCGATTCCGACCTTCGCCTGTTGGTGGTGGATACCTCGCAGGACTGGAGCCAGGAAGACCACGAGTTGCTTCACAAAACACGCCACATGGGGTCGATGCTGGTGGTTGCCAACAAAGCCGATCTGCCCGAACGCACCAGCCGGAGCATTATCGAACAGGCCATCCTGGCGGAAGACGCAGGGTCGCCCGGCCCCGTGGAGATTGTCGTAACTTCAGCAGTAACCGGACAAGGCATTGAGGATCTGCGCGAAAAAATCATGCAGGCAGCCGGCGCCGGAAACGATCCCGGCGCGGAGGGCGAACTGGTAACCAACCTCCGGCACCAACAGCTACTTCAGGAATCACTCAAGGCGCTCGAGCGGTGCCGCCAGGCGGCCGGGGAGCGGATGCACCACGAGATGCTGCTTCTCGACCTCTATGACGCGCTGCGGCCGCTGGACACGCTGACCGGCGCCACCGACGTTGAAGACATCCTGGGGATGATCTTTTCCCGCTTTTGCATTGGGAAATAACGGAACAGAAACCGGCTGGTGCAGAGGCAGCCTTCGCGTTAACCGCGGCTGCGGCGCAGGCGAGAGAACAGCGGGATGGATTTCAGATAGTCATTCATTTCTCGGATACGAAGAAGTTTTGCGGTGAGCCCGGTAAGAACCAGACCCACCGGCGTGGCCGCAATCAGAACGATGAGGGCGCCCGATGTGTTTTGCCAGTTTGTCATGCCCTCGAGCCAGCGGACAACCTCAAACGCGCCCCCAGCCCCGACTGCCGACGCCGCCGCAATCCTCAGGAAGAATCCCACCATCTCCAGCGTCGCCTTATTTTCCGTTGACCGGTAAAGCGAGACAAAAAGCACAATGGCGTAAGCGGATATGCCGATGGTGCTGGCCAGGGCAAGCCCCCTGAACTGCATGGGCTTCACCAGAAGCCAGTATACGGGCAGGTTCAGGAAAGTGATGATCGTGCCAATCACCGCCGGCCGGAGGGTGTTGCGCCCGGCGTAGAACCCGCGCGCCATGATATTTTGAGCGCCCCAGGCGAACATGCTGATAGAGAAAAGAGCCAGCGCCGCAGCCGTGGCGTTCAGGTCAGGGACGCGAAGGCGCGTGTGGGAAAAAACAAAATAAACCAGCGGCCGGTTCATGGCAATCGTCAGGGCGGAAACCGGCACAATCATCAGCAGCAAGCCCTTCAGGGTTGTATTCAGAGTGCGGTTGAGTTCATCGTATTTCTTTTCGGCGTAAAGCTGAGCCAGAAAAGGAAATGAAGCCACCCCTACGGCCTGCCCGATCACACCCAGCGGTACCCGCATCAGGAACTTGGCATAGCTCAGCCAGGTGATCGAAGCCGGAACCAGGTACGACCCGAACCAGCGGATGATCCAGTCGTCCGAGAAAACCACGGACAGCGCCAGCATGATGGGAACCGCCAGCTTGATGAACATCCGAAAGCCCGGATGCCGGACGTTAAGATTCGGGGTGAAGCGCGCACCGACCCGGTGGGCGCCATAAACCTGAAGAAGAAAATTGCCGACAAACGCGCCCGCCAGGACGCCAACGGAAAATCCGGTGATACCGATGGTGGAGGCCAGCAGAAATCCGCCCAGAATGATTCCGAGGTTGTAAATGACCGGAGCCAAAGAGGGAATGACAAAGCGGCTCTTAGCGTACTGGACCGCGCTCAGAATGCTGCCGAGGTAAAAAAAGATTTGCGCCGGCATCATCAGCCTGGTCAGGAAGACCGCGTGTGCTTTTTCCGCCGGCTTGAATCCCGGAGCGATGACGTGAAGAAGTTGAGGGGCGAAAAATTCTCCCACCGTCACCAGAACCAGCAAGATGAGGACCATCACCGTAATCACGGTGGAAAAGACGCGCCATCCCTCTTCTTCGTTCTCCTCCGCGATATATTTGGCGAAAACAGGGATAAACGTGATGCTGAGCGAGGCTCCGGCAACCAGATAGTTGACGAAATCCGGCAGAGTGAAGGCCGTGTAATAAGCATCCGTGACCGCGCTCGAACCAAACTGATGGGCGACAGCCCATTCGCGCAGAAAACCAAGCAGCCGGCTTGCCAGAATGCTGACCATCACAATTCCGGCCGAGGCTGCGATGCGCTGGTTTACAGTACGCCCCGTCATGAGCGATGGTGTACCACGATTTGCTCCATTCTGACCAGCCATAGATTGTCGATGCCGGAAACAAAATCCCGATTCGGTCCGTGGAAGATTCTAACCGTGTCTCCAGCCAGCCTGCTAGATGAAAGACAAAGGGAAACGGCTTTGGCAGGCACGGCACCTTACCATGGGCGGGCGGAGAGTAAAACGTTCATGCCATCGGCGCTTCGATCTTTGAAGGTCTGCACCCCCGCATTGCGGGCACCTGGGAATCAGCGATCCGCCGTTGCTGGTGCCCGGCACGGGCGAAAGTCGCAGTGCGGCCAAAAAGCTGCTCCTGCGCGGCGCAACGGGCGCATCGGGGTCTTCGTCCAGGTGCAACAGGCGCTGCCGGCGACAGCGGGAACAGACCCGCAACCGATAACCACATTTCCGGGCAAGTGAATACAGAAGTCCGTGACGGGCATGTTCTGTCTTCGTTGCCCCACATTTTCTACACGGGGTAGCCATAAGAAGAATTTGTCAGGTTAGCAGATGACCAGAAACGGATCAATAGCCTGATAGCACCACCCTGCAAGCATTACTGAGCCTTCATATGCTTGTCGGCAAAGTTGAGGAACTGCTCCCAATCATACGCCGTAACATTGTGGGGTCCACATCGCAGATGAAAGCCGATGGTCGTCATCACGGGCTGGCCAATCCCAGGCATTTTCGAGGCGCCCAATCCGTCCGTACCCAGCAACCGGTACACCGGGTCGGCGGCCTTTCCCGCCAGAAACATGCCCCGCGGGTCAGCCCACAAGTCCCCCGCCGCGGTCGCCATATACACGGGCCGCGGAGCAATGAGGGCGAGCAGTTCGTGCTGGTCCACCGGCAGCGTGCTGACATCATTGTTATACTTCCTGAAATTCCGGCAGAACCACCAGGGAAAACTTGTGTTGATGGCTTTGACAGTTTCGCCCATCCAGCGGCGGCTGAGCGCCGCCCCGCCCTCGCCGGAATCGTTGGAAATCACCAGCGCAAACCTCCTGTCCCGCGCTCCTGCCCAGAGAGCGGTCTTGCCCAACCGCGAATGTCCCATCACCGCCACGCGGCGCGCATCCACGTCTTTGTCTGTCTCCAGGTAGTCCATCGCGCGGCTCAGCCCCCAGGCCCACGCCCCGATGGCCCCCCAGCCATCGGCCGCCGGCTCCGACTGTCCCGGACGCAGATAAAGCGCCCGCACACTTTCGCGGATGCCGCCGTCGAAATCCGGTTCGATGTCGCCGTAGTAGGCGGTTGCCAGTCCATAACCACGGGCCAGGATCTTCTGCAACTGCCACCGGCAGGCATTGACGCCTCGCGAGTCCTCCGTCGAGTGATGATTGACGATGCCCCAGCCATACCTCATCCATCCCTTGTTGATGGTGATACCCGGATCGGAAGAAACGGTCTGGTTGCCGCCAAAATTCAATCCCAGAAACATCGGCGCTGGTCTCGGAGCGTCGTTCGGCAGGTAGACGAGGAGCCGCATCTTTGGCCCCGCCTTCTTCCCGCTGAAATGGACCAGGACCTCTTTCCTGGTGGCTTTGCCGCCCAGAGCGTTCTTATCCACGGAAACCACCTGGAACGTCATCCCTTCAGGCCGGCCGGGGCTGTGTCCGTATTCATAAGTTTCGAAAAGCTTCAGGAGTTCCGGGCGCCGCTTTTCCATCCACATCCGGGCACTCGTCACTCTCTGCCCGTTCGCCATCACCAGCGGGTCAGGCAGTGTGTAAGCCGGCACCTTGGATTCGTCATAGTTCACGCCCTGCTGGGCCAGGCCGGTACCCGCACAAAACAGCAGCAGGAACGCGGTCAGGATCAAGATTCCGGATGGAAACCCTTCCCCTGCGCGCTTGGCTTTCGACAGGCGCACCGCAAATCTCCGGAAACCGTCAGGCATAACTGTATTTTTCATTCTGATCGCTCCACTTCAGGCAGGCACTCCATGCGTTTCTGAATGCAACCTTCCATCTTCCCCATGGCAGAAAACATAACCCGGGCCGGGCATCATTGCAACAGCCAGGCTGGGCGTCACGGCGTCGTTTAAGTAAGGTGTTGCAGTGTTTCCGCCAACAGCTTGCGGGTACCTTCATAGGCCCCGCCGCGCCCTTCCCATTCCAGCGAATAGTAACCTCGATAATTCGCAGCCTCGGCAATCTTGAAGATGCTGGCCACGTTTACCGTGTAGAGCTTGCCATGCCCGCCCACTTCGGAATCCTTCATATGCGCAATGTTGTAGGCATGGCGGAACATCAAAGCGAGAGCGTCATAGTTGAATGCCGCATTCCCACTCAGCATGGAATTCGCGAAGTCAGGCAGAGTTCGCAGATAGGGGTTCTGTACCTTGTCGATGACCCGAACGATGAAGAATGCATCTTCGGTCACCAGGCTGTCATTCTCGAGGGTCACCATGGTGTTTCGCTGCGCGCCATAGGCTGCCACGCGCTTCAGGCTTTCGGCAGTCCGGTCAGCGTCGGGAGCAATCCCCTGCACTCCTTCGATGTGCAAGCGGACGCTCGGCGACCCGACTGCCACGGCAACGTCAATCCATTTCTTTCCGTAATCGACGGCCTCCTGCCGTTTCACCTCAAAGGGATCGTAAAAGCTGGCATCGCCGCTAACCGGAATATCGATGATTTGTGATCCGGCCTTTCGAACCGCGGCGCGCAGTTTCCGCAAGTAGGCCCCGTCAGTGGACGGGAAATGTCTCGCCAGGAGTTCAACGTTGTGCAGGCCAAATTTCGCCGCAATCATTGCGGGGAAATCTTCCAGGGCAATCCCGGGAACTTTGGGGTCGCGCCACGGGTTTGTAGGGCTGTCGATATACTTGCGAAACGGCCACGTTGTCACGCCGATTCTCTCGCGCGGAACAACAGGAAACTTCATGTGGGGCTCCGGCGTTTGGGCAAAAAAGTTTGCCGCAGAAAGCAGGCTCGCCGCTCCTGCTGCGGAAGTGATGGAGTTCTTTAAGAAGTCACGACGTGAAATATTTTTCATCTCGCCCTTTTCCTGTCCAATCATTCGGTTTGTGACCGCGTGCCTCGTCGATGCCGGCCCTGGCTGCTCTTCCGGTTTTCACTCGGGCTACAAACTCGCCAAAACTCTTCGCGCCAGAGCTGCCCTTCCTCAGAAGTTGCGGAGCGTGCAACTCTTCGGCTGGTTCCTGCAAGAGTGATGGGCACTTCTCAGGATTTAAAGGTTGGGTTTCGGCCGATGCGTGGTCGAAGACGGGCAGCCGGGCGACTCCGCATAAAATCGGTTGGCTTTATCGTCGAGCTCTTTCAGGCCGGTCCTGGAAGTGTAGAAGCCGGAGATAATGTCGCCCTTGAGCTGCCGGAAAAACCGCGTGCCATCGTTTTCGGCACCTTTGTCGGCACGTTCGTCGCTGATGAGGTCAAGAATGGCCACCTGCTGCTGCTCGTTAAGATTGACGAAACCGCGCTGGTGCCGCCTTTCTGATTCTTTGGCCAACCACGCCAGACCCTCGCGATAAGTTTTCTGCGGATCAGTGGTCTTGACCCGGTGCAGAAGCGGAGCGCCGTTGTACGCCGTTGACACCGCAACCTGTTCCGGTGTCAGCCGCCCCGCCGCGTCACGAACTCCGCTGAAGCTGTCAGTGCGAAGATCAACCCACTCGGCCACCTCATCCACGATGTTTCCATCCGAGGGTTTGACGCTTTCTGCGGATGAACCCGCAGGCTCACCCAGCATCAAGGCGGTCAACTGGTGGATCACCTTGTATTCGTCATGGGAAAAGAACTGCGGTTCGTAAGGTCCGGTGCGGGGGCGGATGAAATCGACCTGGCAGCCGGGCGGAATGGGATGGAAACGCGAATCATCCTGCAAAGCCATGCCGAGATGTCCGGACGAAGGACGATAGAGGCCCGGGGGAAGGCTTTCCAGTTTCTTTTCAGGAACCGGGATTCCGGCAGTACCTTCCGCATCGAGAGGCGCCGTCTTGCCCGCAATTCCCGCCAGCGCGGCAGCCTTGCCCACGTCAATCAGCCATTTGCGGCGGGAAACCCCGCTCTTCTCCGGACTGACTTCCTGATTTTTCTTTTCGTCCTTGTTTTCCATCACTTGATTCCCTGCCGTTTGGCGGCGTGAGAACTTCCTACAAGTCGCCCTTCCGATAGGCTTCGGCGATGTAATCGGCCGCGCGAGTGGCGATGGCCATGATCGTCAGCGTCGGTTCGTAACAACTGTTGGTCACAAAGGACGCGCCGTCGGCGACAAACACGTTCCTGGCGTCGTGAAGCCGATTGAAGTGATTGATCACACTGGTTTTGGGATCGTTGCCCATGCGGGCGGTGCCGCACTCGTGGATGTTTTTGCCGAACACGCTCAGATGTTCTCCCGGCGGCCGCACGTCCTCCAGTTTCATCGCGTCGAGAACCGCCATCACGTCTTCACGCATGGCCCTGGCCATGGCGAATTCGTTTTCTCCGTGGCTGGCGCTGATGTGCAGAACCGGGATTCCCCAGGCGTCCTTCTTCTCCTTGTCGAGCGTCACATAGTTTTCGTAGCGCGGGAGCGTTTCGCCCTGGGCCATGAAACCGAAATGGTAAGGAATGTTGCTGCGGACTTTTTCCCGGAACGCCTTGCCGTAACCTGGAGTTGAATAGGCCTGCCCGTAGAGCGACTGGCCGGCACCTCCGGAGAAGCGGTATCCGCGGAAAAAATTCTTGTTTCTGTTGGACCCCACGTTGGCGTATTTCGCAATCAAAAAGCCTGCGGGTTGCCGGTCGGCTCGCGGACAGAAGACTGCAGGCCGGCCATGGTGCCTCCCGCACCCTGAAGGGTGAAGTGATCCATCAGATAGTGACCCAGCACACCCTTGGAATTTCCCAGGCCGTTGGGGTAACGGCGCGTGGTGGAGTTCAGAAGGATACGCGTGGATTCCAGCGCGCTTGCCGCCAGCACGACGATCTTCGCCCGGGCCTCCCGGTGCTCGTGGGTGGTGCGGTCAATATAGTGGACGCCACTGGCGCGGCCTTCATTATCAACCATCACATGGCTGACCACGGCATCGCTCTGCAGGCTGAACCGGCCGGTCTTTGCCGCCGCCGGCAAGGTCACGGCAGGACTGTTGAAATAAGACGCCGTGTAGCATCCTCGCTGGCACTCATCGCAGTAATGGCACGCAGGCCGCCCGTTGTGGGGGACGGTCAGGTTGGCCACGCGGTCCGGCATCACTCGCCAGCCAAACTTATTCTCAATAATCCGCTTCGCCTGCAGGTCGCCACAGGAGAGATTCATCGGAGGCAGAAACTTTCCGTCGGGCATCTGTTCGAGGCCCTCGTGCGATCCGCTCACCCCGATAAAACTTTCCACCTTGTCGTAATAGGGTTCGAGGTCCTTGTAACTGAAAGGCCAGTCCTGGCCGTAGCCGTCGCGGCTGGCGGCCTTGAATTCGTAATCGCTGTAGCGATAGCTTTCCCGCGCCCAGCAGAAAGTCTTTCCGCCCACCTGCCGACCCCGAATCCACATAAACGGCTTGTCGATGGGAAAGGTGTAGGGATGCTCGGCGTCTTTGACGAAAAACTGATGGCTGTATTCGTCACAGGCGTAGCAGAGCCGCTGGATCGGCTGATCGGTGAGCCGCTCCTGGTGGTTGTCAAAACCGCGATACTTCAACTGGTAGGTCCAGGCGTGCTCGGTGAAATCGCGGGACGGAATGCGCGGAGGTCCGGCCTCGAGCATCAGGACCTGCATGCCGGCCTCGGTCAATTCCTTGGCCACCCATCCGCCGCTCGCTCCTGAGCCTACAATCAGTGCGTCATAAATGGTTCGTTGGTCCGGGCCGCTTTGCATAGCGGCTGTAGTATAGGTTAGCTCCCTCGAAATCACAAGTCCGTCCTAAATCGCTCCTGGGGTCCGCCGTCTCGTGATGAATCGGACTGAAATGCAGGACACTTGCGGTCAAACACTGCCAGGAGGAATGGGGCATTACCGGGCAGGAATCCAACTGGAACAGCGATGGTGCGAAAGGGGGGACTCGAACCCCCACCCCTTGCGGGACCAGATCCTAAGTCTGGCGCGTCTGCCAATTCCGCCACTTTCGCGCTAAACCATTATAATCAGGCGTGCGAAGGATGAAAACTTTTCGCCCGAGCCTGCATCAATCGGTTCTGCATCAACGCTGGGATCCGAAATCACGCAGTTGCATCCAATGGTAAACGCGATGAAGATTCTTTCGGTCAATGTCGGTCTTCCGCGACAGATGGTTTCTGATGGCAAATCCGTCACCACGGGCATCTATAAGTCTCCGATCCACGGTCGAGTCAAGGTCACCCGGCTCAACCTTGAAGGGGACGGCCAGGCCGACCTTTCCGTGCATGGAGGGCCCAACAAGGCGGTCTACGCCTACCCTTCCGAGCATTACGCCAATTGGCGACCTGAACTCCCTGGCATCGAGATGCCATGGGGCATGTTTGGAGAAAACCTCACCCTGGAAGGCCTGCTGGAAAACGATGCGCACATTGGTGACCGTTTTCGGATGGGGACAGCCGTCCTGATGGTCACGCAGCCGCGCCTGCCCTGTTACAAGCTGGGAATCAGGTTTGGCCGGGAGGATATGCCGGATCGGTTCCTCTCCAGCAGGCGCACAGGCTTCTATTTTTCGGTGGTCAAAGAAGGCGAACTTGGCGAGGGCGACACCCTTCAGCCCATTCATCGGGACGCCAACCGGATCAGCGTCAGCGACATCCTTCGCCTCTGCTACAGTGATGGCCACCCGGATGTCCAATTAGCCCAACGGGCATTGAATGTCGAGGCTTTGTCGCCAGGCTGGCGAAATCGGGTTCTCAAGAGAGTGCGAGAATCTCAGGCAAAAGGATAACTCGGTTCCTGCGCCCGAGCCGCCGGAAACTCTAACCTCCCGGTTGCAGGCATCCGTCGAAACTCTGTCGGGGTCGGAAAGCAAGGGCCGGAGAAACGGTCTTGACATAATTCGATAATTCTGGAATACTCGAATTTATGACCAGGCCAAGCAAGGCTGGACAAGCCAGCCGTTTCGCCGATATGTTCGCCGCCATGGGCGCCGAGCCGCGCCTGCGCATCATGCAGCTTCTGCTGACCGCCCATCCACAGGGGCTTATTGTAGGAGAGATTCAAGGTGAACTGGGGATTCCTCCCTCCACGCTTTCTCATCACCTCGACAAGCTCAGGAACGAAGACCTGGTGCGCGTCAAGCGCGAAGGCAGCTTTCTGTGGTACACAGCCAACACAGATTCCCTTCAGGAACTGATCACTTTTCTGTATGCGGAATGCTGCACGCGAAACAGCGCCATTGAACCCAACGAGTTGATCGTGATCGGGCAGTCCCCAGGGGGAACGAAGAAAGGAAAGAGCCGATGAGCACAGAAAACATCAAGGAAATCGTAAGAGAGAAATACGGGCAGGCAGCCGAGCAGGCAATCGCCGGGCAGAAGGCGTGCTGCGGCCCCAGGGCCGGGAATCCCGACCCGATTACCATCAATCTGTATAACCCCGCCGAAAAAAGCGAAGTGCCCCAGGAAGCGGTGCTCGCATCGCTCGGTTGCGGCAATCCCACGGCACTGGCCAAATTGAATCCCGGCGAGGTCGTGCTGGACCTGGGTTCGGGCGGAGGCATCGACGTTCTACTCTCTGCCAAACGTGTGGGGCCCACAGGAAAGGCCTATGGGCTGGATATGACGGACAAGATGCTCGAGCTGGCAAGACAAAATCAGGCCAGGGCCGGCGTTCCCAACGCTGAATTTCTGAAGGGCGAGATCGAGCACATTCCGCTGCCAGACAACACGGTCGACGTGGTCATCTCGAACTGCGTCATCAATCTTTCAGCAGACAAGTCCGCTGTTCTCCGTGAAGTTTTTCGGGTTCTGAAGCCGGGCGGCCGCTTTGCCGTCTCCGATATCGTTGTCCGAGGCGAAATCCCTGCCGACATCCGGCGCAATGTTGAACTCTGGGCCGGCTGCGTAGCTGGAGCATTACACGAGTCTGAATACCAAACTTTGCTGGCGGCTGCCGGGTTCGAGGCGATTGGAATTGAACCAACCCGTATCTACCGTGCCGAGGATGCCCGCCAGTTCCTCGCCGGAAAAGGTCTGGAAGTGGATTCGCTGGCGTCGAAGATTGACGGCATGTTCATGAGCGCGTTTGTTCGGGCGCGCAAGCCGTCAGCCTGAACCCGCGACCTCGCCGGCCGATCCAGCTCGGTCTACCAACATGGACGCACAACCTGGAAGCAGACTCTCAACGCTTGACCGCTATCTGACCCTGTGGATTTTTCTGGCCATGGCGGCCGGCATCGCCCTGGGAAACATCGTGCCGGGTTTTGTCCGCGTGGTGACGAGTCTCCAGAGCGGAACCACGTCCATCCCGCTTGCTGTGGGCCTCATCCTGATGATGTACCCGCCTCTGGCCAAGGTTCGTTACGAAGAAATCGGCAAGGTGTTCCAGAACCGCAAGGTCCTGCTGCTCTCGCTTTTTCAGAACTGGGTGATCGGGCCGGTCCTGATGTTCGTACTGGCAATTGTGTTTCTCCGGGGGTATCCGGAGTACATGGCCGGACTCATCATGATCGGTCTCGCGCGCTGCATCGCCATGGTGATTGTGTGGAATGAACTGGCGCGGGGCGACACGGAATATGCGGCAGGGCTGGTGGCCTTCAATTCCGTTTTCCAGGTGCTGTTTTATTCTGTTTACGCCTGGATCTTCATCACCGTGCTGCCGCAGTGGTTCGGTCTAGGGGGAACGGTTGTCAGCATCTCGATTGGCGAGATCGCCCGCAGTGTCTTCATCTATCTTGGTATTCCGTTCCTTGCCGGAATATTCACCCGGTTTATCCTGATTCGCGCGCGCGGCCGCGAATGGTACGAAAAGCAGTTCATTCCACGCATCAGCCCTCTGACGCTGGCCGCCCTGCTGTTCACCATCGTGATCATGTTCTCCCTGAAAGGGAGGGTGATCCTCAGCCTTCCTCTCGATGTTCTGCGCATCGCGGTCCCGCTTTTGATCTACTTTGTCGTCATGTTTCTGGTTTCGTTCTGGATGGGCCATAAGGTTGGAGCCGATTACAGCCAAACGGCCACGCTCGCCTTTACGGCCGCGAGCAATAATTTTGAGCTGGCGATCGCTGTTTCTGTCGCCGTGTTCGGGATCCACTCCGGAGCCGCCTTTGCCGCTGTAATCGGACCGCTTGTCGAAGTCCCGGTAATGATCACCCTGGTCAACGTCTCCCTGCGCTTCCAGAAGCAGTACTTCAGGGTTCCCGCCACCGGAACCGAGCTCCTGACGGAGGAAAATTGAGCATGCGGGTCCTGATCCTGTGCACGGCAAATTCCGCGCGAAGCCAGATGGCCGAAGGGCTGCTTCGGCATGAGGCCGGGCCGTCGTGTCAAGTCTTCAGCGCCGGCACAAAGCCCACACGGGTCCGGCCGGAAGCGATTGCCACGATGCGCGAAGCCGGAATTGACCTTTCCGGCCATCATTCAAAATCAGTGGAAGAATTTCTCGGGCAGGATTTCGATTACGTCATCACTGTCTGCGACAGCGCCCGGGAGACGTGCCCCGTCTTTCCGGCCAAAACCCAGCGCATTCATTGGAGTATCGAGGACCCTGCCGTGGTCGACGGCAGCGCAGAGGAGAGGCTGGATGCCTTTCGTCGCGCAAGGGATGAGCTGCAGAGAAGGTTGCGGGCCTTCGTCCGGGAGCAAGTTACGCAGCCCGAAGAAGGCCCGTCGAATCAGTAAACGAGGCAATCTTCCGCTTTCAAGAGATCTGCGCCAGCCGCCCTGCTCCGGGTCGCCATCCAGTTGCGAAAGCTGCGAAGCGGCCGGCCACATTTCCAGCAACGCGGAAACGTCCCATCGCTCGCTGCCTAGCTGCTGGCAACCGGAAGCCGCACTGGCTGCTGGAGCGTAAAGTCCAACACTGTCTCACTGGGCACGTGAACCTGCTGGCCATGCGTCATCACCGAGACTGCGGTGCCCGCGCCCGCGCCGACGCCGGCCCCAATGGCCGCACCCTTGCCGCCGCCCGCGATGGCTCCGATAATGCCGCCGGCAACGGCACCGATTCCGGCCCGCTTGGCCGTCTGATGGCCGCGCGAACTCCCCTGAACATCGTACTCACCGGTCACGATGTTGTGCGTTGCGCCATTCAGCACAATCCCCGTCAGCACCAGCCGAAGCTCGGATTGCCCCTGGACACGCCCGGCTGACTTCACCTGCTCCAACTTGCCATACACCGTGGTTCCTTTGGCTGCAATCTGCGTGGAATCCACAATCAGGGGTTCCTCCAGGCTTGCCTGGAAACTGTCGCCCACCTGGCTCCGGTTCGAATCGATGCCATCAATCATGCGCACAACAAGGTGCGTGCCGGCGGGCACCAGAAGGTCCGCCCCGGTGGAATTCGCCGCCGTTGCCTGGGGCGCTTCCACAACGGGAGCAGGAGTTGGCTCAGCGGCGGCAGACGAAGTTGAAGTCTCGCCGCCGAAAGTTATGGATTCGATGTCAGAAATTGCATAGTGCTTGAGCTGATTGTTTGTATAGAACGTAACTTGAGAATCTGTGCCACCCAGGTATTTGCCCTGGAGGGTCTGCCCATTATTGAACTTTATGCTGTCGGCGTGCAGCAGAGGGACGAGGAAGCAAACTGCAACAATCACCGCCCACCAGGTCCGGGTCCTAAAAGCGTTCATACATTGCCTCCTTGCTTTCCAGTCATCAATATTTTGAAGCTGAATTTCCAGCCGGAGATGCCTCAACTCAGAGGCTGTCGCGCCATCAGAGCCAGGTCTTCGGCTGCTCCCCTTCCCGATCATCAACCCTAGTTCAAACTACTCTTATTCCTGAAGATACGGCAAGCAATTTTCACTTCGCGCATTACTGCGACCATTCGGTCACCTGGCGCACCCAGCGATGCCTGGCCAGCTCCGTCTGGAGTTCCGGGGACAGCGGGCCGGCGTCGCTGGCGGCGATATTCGCCTCAACGTGGCGAAGCTTCCGCATGCCCGGAATAATCGTACTGACCGTCGGGTTGCCCAGGATGAACCTCAACGCCATTTCCGGCATCGTCATCCCTTCGGGAACCAGGGGCTTCAGCGCGTCGACATGCTCCACGCTGCTCTTCAGGTTTTCCGGAACGAAATAGGTGCCACGCCAGTCACCTTCGGGCCAGGCAGAATCAAGCGTCAGGGTAGCCGTCAAAGAGCCCTCGTCAAACGGGACCCGCGCAATCACCCCGACATTCATCTCCCGGCAGGCCGGGAAGAGTTCATCCTCGGGGTTCTGGTCAAAGATGTTGTAAATCACCTGCACGGCGTCCACCAGTCCGCTCTTGACGGCCTGCACGCCGTTCCACGGTTCCCAGCGGTTGATGCTGATCCCGACGGCGTGGACCAACCCCTGGCGGCGCAGGTCCTCCAGCTTTTTGGACCAGCGGTCGTCTTCCACCCAGGAATCCTCCCAGGTGTGGAACTGCATGAGGTCAAAACTCTCAAGGCCCGCATTCTTCAGGCTGCTGTGAACATACTGCTCGATATGGTCAGGAGGAAAACAATCATCCAGTGTGTGCTCCCGGCGGCTTGGCCACTGCTCGTTCTTCGGCGGAATCTTGGTGGCCGTGTAGAGCTTCTTGTCCGGGTTGGCCCGGATAATCTTGCCCAGCAATTCTTCGCTGTGGCCGCTGCCGTAAGCCCAGGCCGTGTCAAAAAAGTTGCAACCCAGGTCCACCGAACGCTGAAGGGACCGGAGGGATTCCTCATCGTCTGAACCCGTCCAGCCCGCCATGCCCCACATGCCATACCCCATCTCACTCACCTTCCAGCCTGTGCGTCCGAACTTTCGGTATTTCATCACTCTCCCTTCAGCATTTCGAATTTGCACTGAACAGCCTTCACCGCTGCGATTGGAGCATCGGGCCATCGCGCGGCACTGGCGCCGGCGCCAGAAAAAGCTCGACTCACCTTGAGCAAGCCTCACCCTGTTCATCGTAATCCGTGTCGGCTCACGTTGACAACGCTCGAAATATGCGTCACGCTCTGCCCCGAAGTCAACTACCATCCAAAAAACTTCCAATTCTTTGCTGAATCCGAAACAATGTTTGCGATGTTCGTTGTAACATGCCACTTCCGATGAGCAAATCTTCTGCAAACTCCCGTTTAACATTTGGCCTGGGCTTTATTGCAACTTTCGGAGCAGTGGCCCTGCTCCATTACCCGTTGCTGCGCCTGCCCTATCTCTGGGACGAGGCCGGATACTACATTCCGGCGGCACTCGATTTTTTACGGCATGGTCTCCTCATTCCCCAGAGCACCCTGACGACTGGACACACGCCGCTGCTCTCCATCTGCCTGGCTCTGGCCTGGCGCCTCGTGGGGTATGCCCCGCTGGTTACGCGCCTCACCATGGTGGCGTTTGCGGTTGGGACGCTGGTGGCCCTCTACGCGCTGGGCCGCACCCTGACCAGTCACGAGACTGCATTCTGGGCCTGCCTTTTGCTGGGGCTTTCGCCCCTGTTTTTCGCTCAAAGCACCCTGGCGCTTCTGGACCTTCCTGCCGCCTTCACCACCACCCTGGCCGTGTGGGCGCTGCTCCGCCGGCGCATGGGTTGGTTTGCCGTCGCGGCGTCGCTGGCTGTATTGACTAAGGAAACTGCCATCATTATCGTTCCAGTGGCGGTCGTCTTCGTCTGCTTGTACAGAAAACCTCCTGCCAAAAGCACCTGGTTGTGGCTGGCTACGCCGGTTGTGACGCTGGGCGTGTGGGCGGTTTACTACCATCACCTGACCGGCTACTGGACAGGCGGCGCCACATACCTCCAGTACAACCTCTATTCCACCCTGGAACCCGGCCGGATTGCCGCCAGCCTGCTTCGCCGCCTCTATCAGGTGTTCATTGCAGGATTCAACTGGCTGCTTGTTGCTGCGGCGCTCCTGGGTTACCGGCGATTCAAGGCCGCACGTGATCGTGACGCTGAAGAGGGCACGGCAGGGAGCGAGGAATCCTCCACGGGCCTGCGCAGGGAATTCTTCTTTCTTGCCGCGGGGCTGGGTGCTGTCTACATCGTCATGCTCAGCCTGGTGGGCGGCGCAGTGCTCACGCGCTACCTGCTGCCCATGTTTCCTTGCTTCTACCTGGCACTTGTACTGATGGTAGAGACCTTGCCGCGTCCGGTGATGCGCGCCGCGTTCGTGCTGGTGGCAGCGGCCTTTGTAGCGTCGTGGTTCATCAACCCATCCTATCCGTTCGCTTACGAAAACAACCTCTCTTACGCGGATTTCATCCGACTGCACCAGCAGGCCTCGGAGTGGCTTTCCGCGCAACCTGATCATCCGCGAATTCTGACGGCGTGGCCGGCGACGGACGAGCTGAGCCATCCGGAACTAGGCTACGTTACGCGGCCTATGCAGGTCGTCGGCGTGCCGGGGTTTGCCCCGCCCGATTTCAGGAACGTTCCCGGCGATTCCTTTGACCTGCTCTATCTCTACTCCCGCAAGTGGGACCCGCCCGGCAACTGGCTTTTGCGCTACCCCTGGCTTGCGCGGATGGACCGGTACACGCGGCCCATCCACCCCAGGTTTGTGGCTTTCCGCTACAACCTGCATCTGGTGGCGCAATTTCACCGCCGCGGACAGTGGGTGATGATCTACGCAAAGAGCCGGCACGCGCCTTCGAGCCGCCCCGCAAATTTCTGAAGAAACGATTGCACGCCGCCATGGTCGGCGATACACTCATGCGTCACCCGCGGTAAAGGGGCGAAACATCATTCTCGTTTTCATCAGGGAGGCAACCTCACTATGGAAAGCAAACGCATCTCTCGACGCAGCTTCATGGGACGCGCTGCCGGAGCCACCGGCGGCCTGCTGGCGGGGCGCGCCATTCAACTGGAGGCCTCGGCGCCGGAGCCTGTGCCGGCCCGCCCGGCTGCCGCCAGTGACACGGTACGATTCGGCATCATCGGCGTGGGCATGCGCGGCTCGGGCCTGTTGCGAAACGCCATCTCGCTGCCCGGCGTCGAGTGCGTAGCGGCCTGCGAGCTTTACACCGGCCGCCAGGAACTGGCCAAACAGATTGTGGGCAAGCCCATCCAGGTGACCGGGCGCTACCAGGACCTGCTCGACAACAAGGACATCGACTGCATCATCGCTCCCATGCCCGACCACTGGCACCATCGCATGGTGCTGGAGTGCTGCCAGGCCGGCAAGGACGTTTATGTGGAAAAGCCCATGACCCACGAAGTGCAGCAGGGCTTTTCGATGATTGACGCGGCGAAGGCGCACAACCGCATCGTGCAGGTGGGCAGCCAGGAACCCAGTTCGGTGATCTACCAGAAGGCGCGCGAGCTGCTGCGCCAGGGCGTCATTGGCGACGTCTGCCTGGTGGAATCGTCGCTGGGCCGCAACAATGCCTGCGGCGCCTGGAACTACACCATTCCGCCCGACCTTTCTCCCAAGACGGTCGACTGGGAAACGTGGCTGGGCCCCGCGCCCAAGCGGCCTTTCTCCAAGGTGCGGTTCACGCGCTGGCGCAACTATTCGGATTACGGCGAAGGCGCATCCGGCGACCTGTTTATCCACTCGCTCACCGGCATCCACTACGCCATGGACGTGAAGGCGCCGCCCAAGCGCGCAGCCACCATGGGCGGCCTGTACCGCTGGAAAGACGGCCGCGACGTTCCCGACGTGATGACCACCGTTTATGAATACGACGGATTCAACGTCACGCTGCGGGTAACACTCAACACCAGCGACGATGAGATCTATCGTTTCCTGGGCACGCGCGGCATCATGGAAATCCACGGCATCGAAAACCCCAGCGGGTTCACCATCTGGCCGCAGGACGGCGAGAACCACAGCCCCTGCACGCCCGCCTGGCCGCAGCCGATGTCGGGCGATTACGCGAAGAAGTGGCACGCCGAGCACGACACGCCTCCCGGCGAAGCCAAGCCCATTGAGGCCAGCGGCTACTACGCTCCGGACAATTACAACGACACGCGCGAGCACCTGTGGAACTTCTTCCAGTCCGTCAAAACGCGGCGGCCTTCGGTGGAAGACGCCGTCTTCGGCAACAACGCCGCCATTGCCTGCCACATGGCCAACTATTCGTATTACAACAAGGCCGTCGCCGTGTGGAACCACGAGGAACGCAAGCTCACTTCCGCCTAGGGCAAGGCCGGAAGTCCGGAGTGTGAGGAGGGGAGCCTGGCACCGTTCGCGGGCCGGCCGGCAAAAGGGTAAAACCCGCACCGGCCGGTCTTCGACGGAACCCCGTTTTTTGACCTCTTCCAGCCCAAAATCCTTCGTCTCCGTCTGGTTGTTCAGTGGGCACTTTACTGACCCGCCTGTCAGTGGGTTTTCGCGGCCGGAAGAAGCCAGATTTTGAGGGTGTGCGCCACCTGCTCAGCGACGGGAATAACACCTACCAGTGGGACGCCGAGGGGCGGCTGATCAGCGTGAACAACGGCTCGACGTGGTCGGCGACGTACAACGCCTTTGGCCAGCGGGTGGAGCGGATCAGCACGGGTGGCGGACGGACTGAAGACCTTTTCGACCCCTCCGGCCAATTACTGGGGCACCTGAACGGCGCGAACGGCGTCTGGTGGGAGGAATACGTACACTTTGACGGGCGGCTGCTCTGGTATTACACTCAGGCGACGAACACGTCGCGCTATTTCCACGTGAACGCGCTGGGCTCGCTGGGACTGGCCACTAACCAGACGGGCGCGCCGGTGGAAGAAATGCTCTACTACCCCTTCGGGGTCCGATGGCAGAACACAACCGGGTTCGGGTGGGACGAGAAGTTTGCGCAATTCCCCCAGCGCGACGACGACATCCAGAAGTATGAGGCAAGTTTCCGGGAATACGCTCCGGGCCTGGGCCGCTGGATGTCGCCCGACAGGCTGGCCGGCAACGTGATGAATCCCCAATCCCTCGACCGCTACACCTACGTGCTGAATAACCCGGTGTCCAACATCGACCCGCTGGGGCTTTTTGGCAAGTCCGCCGCCAGGCGACAAAGCGAGCGTTGACACGCGCCGTGACATTCCAGTCTCAACCATCTCGCACAACAGAACTCTTTCCCCGGGTCCCGCTCCCCGCGTATGCGCATTGGCGGCGGCAACCCAGGAAATAACGCAAAGCCGCAAACGCCGACGTGCGATGCCCTTCAGAAGCAGGCGGCCCAACTGGGGCTGACCCTTAGTCAGTCGTCGCACGCCTCGAACCTTACCGCGGGCGTGCTGGGCGGCTTGAGCATCGTCGCCGGAGGTGCCGCGCTTTTCGACGCGGGCAGCACGGCGCCGCTCGCGGTCCCCTTGGCCTTCGGCGCCTTTGGCTTCGGGACAGTTGGCAAGGCGGCCGGGGAAGCGGCCGCCACGCTCAACACGTTCGCGGAGGGGGGAAACCCGACACCTCTTGCGAACTTCGGCTTCGGTGAACTCCTAAGTGACGCGGCCGATCTAATGGCCATCCGGATTTCCCCCGTGGCGGAATTTGGCGTGAAACTCGCGGAAGCGGTGAAAGAAGCGCAGGACCTTGCCAACACGGTGAAAGATGTGTGCCAACCATGAACAACTCTCGAAGAAAGCCCCGAACAAAAGATCTCGTTCTGTTTTTGCTGGGTGCCTCCATGGGCGTGTTAGGGATGGTCCTAGACGTGAAGGGGTATCACAACTACAAGTCCTCCATGAATGGTCTCGGCGCGTCGCTGGTTCTCGTCGGCTGTTTTCTTTGCATAATAGCCAAGGTCGCCCAGGATCGGGCTCGGCGAGCAGAGTCCACAGACAGTGGCGAAAGGCCGGCTTCCACCTCGGTCAGGCGATCCAATCGCATGGTGCGGACCATCGGCATGGCGCTGGTTCTGGGTGGGATCGCCCTATTCGCGGCAGGATCTTTTACCCACAACTGGACCCCCTGCATCTACGGCCTGCTCGCCGCGTTTCTTGGCGTCTTTTTTGTCCGGGTCTCCTTTGATCGCGTGCTTTCACCGGGCACGGGCGATGATGAAGTGGTGCCTAGGGCGGTAAGGCGGTTCGATCGCGTCATGTGGATCATCGGCATCGCCCTGGTGCCGGTGGCCGTGTTCTCCCTTGCGTCCCTGTTTCTCTACGGCTATCACGCGGCCTGGCCACTCTATACATTTTTCGTTGTCGCGGTGATATGCACTCTTGTGTGGGCCTATTTGTTTGCGCGGCTCATGATGTGGTTAGCGCAAGCAGCAGGAGAATGGTTGGGCCGTCGGTAACCCGGGGCTGGCGCAAAGGCGGTTTCTGTCTCTGCGATCAGCGAAGCTGAACGGGGTAAGAATGGCGCGGGAAAGAATGATGAATTGTGAATGATGAAGGATGAAAAAGGCATTGGGGAGTGATGAGTGGCGCTGCAGCCAAGGGACCACGATGGATCGGGTGGAATGAACACAAGCAAGAGCCTCTCGCTTCGCGAGAACGCAGACTTCGCACAGAATCGCGAAATCTGCGCCAGCCGCGTTCTGCTGCCATCGGATGAACGAACGCGAATCTGATACGAAAAGCCGCAGAGTTACAGAACAACTCTGCGCTACCCGCTCTGCCGCCAGCGAATGGCCTGCGCCGCTGGAACGTTCGGCAAAAACTGTGGTAGTATCGCATCGTCACGAGTTGGATTTTTCCCGCAAACTGATCAGCAAGGGTTTGGAAAGTCTTTCAGCAGCTTTCCCACGCTGAACCTGTCACGCATTCCTTATCCTGGCAACGCGGCCGTGCCAAACGTTTGGCACGATGATTGCCGTTCAAGGAAGGCGGGTGACAACAACCGCACAAAAGGGGGTATGAATGAAGCAGAGTAAGATTCGGACATGGGCGATAGCACTGGTCATGGGACTGTGCCTCGCGCCGCTTGCGCCGGCCGTGGCCGCCCAAAACCAGGACTCCAGCGCCCAGCAGCCTGCCGCCCCGCAAAAGGAGAATGCGCAAAAAACCTACTACGGCAAGATTGCCAAGCTGCAGGACGGGAAGTACGCTCTGGTGGTCGACGCCAAAGCCAGCAGGGGATATTTTCTGGATGACCAGAAAGCCGCAGCGAAGTTTGCGGAAAAGAAGGTGCTGGTGACCGGATCCGTGGACCCTGAAACCAAGCTGCTCCACGTGGTCAAAATCAAGCCCGCGTTCTGAAAAGCGCCGCTCCGATGAAGAGAAAGTTGGCGCCGGTGGCGCACAGTTCGCCGCGTTTGCGATGTGTGCGCCACGAGAGGCGATGAGCGGCGCGCCTGGGAATCATCCCTTTCGCCCCCGCGCTTCGCGGCATTCTAACGGCGCGTTTTCCCCATGGGGCTAAAGTCCGCCGCCCCGCCACGGTTGAATTTCAATTCCTGAGGCAACCTTCCCGAATGGAAAAACCTTTCGCCGGGTTGCAGACACGACAAAAATTGCGCCTGCGCCCGTTGGCGTTGGGGTTTTCCCATCTGCCTGCCGCGTGCGAATAATCGACAGAGGCCCGGGAAGAATTTACCGTGCAATGTTTACTTCCCTTCCAGTAACTCTCCTTATATCAGAACAGTGCATTCCAAAAAGGTTGTGGCACGGTGATTGCACCGTTGAAAGGTGCGGGGGCAATCCACCCATCGAAAGGGGCATGAATGAAACAACGGAAGATTTTGTCCTGGGTCTTTACTCTGGCTCTGGCAGCAGGGCTGGTTTCATTTTCCCAAACCCTTCAGGCGCAAAGCCAGCGTCAAAACCCCAATCAACAACAACAAACCACCACCCAGCAACCCGGTCAGGAGCAGGCCCACACCTACACCGGAAAAATTGTGAAAACCAAAACGGGCAAATATGCTTTGCTGACCGACCCACAAAAAGGTAAAGGCTTCTTCCTGGACAATCAGCAGGAAGCCCAGAAGTTCGACCAGAAGGACGTGAAGGTTGTGGCCACGCTTGATCCGCAAACCATGGTGCTCCACGTGATTAACATTGAACTTGCGTCCTGACAACGCAAACGCGCCCTCGGACGCAGCAACCTGCGGGTTCTAAACCTGAAACGGCCGCAAGAAAAGTTTACTGCGCATGAGTTTGTGCGCAGAACCGCGGCGAGCATCCCCGGCAATAGGGGTTCCGCCGCGGGCTTTCCTTGCGGAGAAAAACGACGGCCCTGCATCGGCCGCAGACTCATCAGACCTGCAGTGGCAGAGCGCTATTAGTTCAGCCAGGATGGGCACAACCGCCTGCTGGATTTCGCCGGTGACGCGGGCGTCGTGTTCTTCCACGTAGACGTTCACTTCGCTGCGGACGCCGAAATCGTCAAGATAGATTCCCGGCTCGACGGAGAAGCAGGTGCGCGGCAGCACCTGGCGCGAGTCGTGGGTTTCCAGGTTGTCCATGTTGGCGCCGTTGCCGTGGACGTCTTCGCCGATGGAGTGGCCGGTGCGGTGGACGAACTTGTCGCCGTAGCCGGCGCGCTCGATCACGCCGCGCGCGGCATCGTCCACCTGGTAGCCGTAAAGCGGACTTCCCTGCTGCATGGCTTCCCTGACCCGACTAACGGCGGCGTCGCGTGCGTCGCGGACAATGTTGAAAACTTCGGTGTAGCGGCCGGGAACCGTTTCGCCCACAAAGCCCGTCCAGGTGACGTCAAAATAGACGGCGCCGGGCTTGGACTGTTTGGCCCAGACGTCGAGCAGAACGAAATCGCCTTCGCGGATGGGCAGCGCGGATTCCTTCGCCGGGATCGTAGTGCGGATTGGCGGCGTTGGCGTTGACGGCCACGATGGGAGGCTCGTCGGTCTCAACACCGTTCGCGGCGAAGATACCTAACATCTCCTGCTGCACGTCGTACTCGTTCAGAATTTTTCCGGCGCGGACGGCCGCGCGGATGGCCGCAAAGGCTCCGTTGATGGCGGCGTGGACGGCCTTCCCTGCCTCGAGGTGCGAAGCAAGCGCGGCAGCGGACCAGCGGGCTTCAAACAACTGCACGAGGTCGGCGGACGTGACCACTTCAACTCCGAAACTGCGCACCAGCTCAATCGTCCCGGCGTCAACCAGGCCGACGTAAGGAATGTCATTCAGCGGCGAATACTGCATGGCGATGCGGCGCTTGCCTTCCAGCATTTGCCTGCAGATGCTCGCGCTGCTCGTTCCAGGAAGAATAGAGACGCAGGGCGCCGGGAACGCCGTCGAGGTTGCCGCGCTCGATGCGATGGACCAGCCGCGAAGGTTCGCCCGAGGCCGGAATCAGGTAATACCAGCGGCGCGTGCACATCGGCAGGCGCAATCTTCAGCACCCGGTAGGCAATGGGATCGCGATGGTGGTGGTCGTAAAAAAGCCAGCCGTCGAGCCCGGCGTTGCGAAGTTCGGATTGAATGGCGTCGAGGTCCATGGTGGTTCTCCTTCATCTGATGAAAATTGTTTCGGCTCCTGTCGTCCTGAGGTAAGCTTCTCAGCAGAGTGTACAGAGCATCTCGTGATCTCTGTGTTTGTCTTTCCGATTCCTGGCCGTCACTGTTAAACTTTCGGCGCAGAGACGCAGAGACTAACCGGGCATCCTATCAAGAGCATCTCGCTTAAGGCATGAGGCGTAAGTGCCCCGCGCGCTTCACCGGCCTTCCTCGGCTTTGCGGAAGAACGGCTGCCACTGCTCGGGGCGCGGTGGAGCGGTCAGCAGGCTGACGCCGATCAGGCTGACCAGCGAGGCGGCGAGCGCCGGAAAAATCATGGGCATGATGGGGTCGAGGTTGAACACTTTCCAGAGCACCGCCACAATCGTTCCCGCCGCGATGGAACTGAGGCCGCCGGCCGTGGTGGTGCGCTTCCAGAAAAACGCCGCCACCACCGCCGGCGTGATGCCGGCGCCGTAAACGTCGTAGGCATAAACGGCCGTGTGCAGGATGGACGGCTGGAAGCTCTGGGCCAGCGCCAGCAGTCCCAGCACCACCACCACGATGCGCGACATCAGCACCAGGCTGCGGTCGCTGGCTTTTTTGGTGATAAAGCGCTGGAGAACGTCGTGCACCACGCTGGTGGCGGGCGAAAAAAGATAGTTGTTGCCGGTGGAGATGACCTTGGCGAAAATCGCCGCCAGGAAGACGGCTCCAATCAGCGGCAGCACGCCGTAGCGCGCCGTGTAAGGAATCAGGCCCCAGGCGGGCAGCTGGCCGGACTCGACGCGCGAGTGGAACATGACGCCGCCCACGATGGCCAGCACGACGATCACCGTCTCAAGCACCACGGTGCCGCACACCCATCCCACCACGGAAAGGCGCGCGTCGCGCTCGCTGCGGGCGGAAAAGAATTTCTGGTACATCGCCTGGTTGCCCAGCATCAGGGTGAAGGTGGGCAGGAAATAGCCCAGTACCTCGTCCCAGGTCATGGTGCCGAGCGCGGTCAGGTGGCTCGCGGGCAGCGCCGCGGTAACCGTGCGCCAGCCGCCGGCGTGGATGATCATGGCGGGCAGCGCAAACACGCAGCCCACCGTGACCACCAGGCCGATCACCAGATCGGTGTAAGCCACCGACGACATTCCCGCCAGCGCCGTGAACAGAATCACAAACGCCGCCAGGATAATGGTGCCGGCCGTTTCGCTCATGCCGAAAGCAAGCTGCAGAATGCGCCCGCCGCCGCGAAACTGGTAGCTGACAATGGCCGTGTAGGAAACGATGATGCAGATGGTCCCCAGCACCCGCGCCATGGGGCTGTAACGAACTTCCAGCAGATCGGGGATGGTGTACTGCGCGAAGGAGCGCGCGCGGCCGGCGATGAAGTAAATCACCAGCAAGCCGGCCCAGCCTCCCGCCGGCAGCCACAACGACGCCAGGCCCTGCTTGTAAGCGAATTCGGCGCCGGCAAACAGGCTTCCGGCGCCGATCCAGGAACAGAGCAGGGTGAAGATGAGCACCCAGACGGATAGCTGGCGGTCGGCCACCATGAAGTCGCTGTGGGTCTTCAGCTTGAACGACCGCACCACGCTGACGGTGAGCAGCGCCAGAACAATCACGACCAGGCTGACGGCGTAAATCATGGGCTAACCGCCTTTTTCCTGCGCCAGCGCTTCCAGGCGCGCGATGGTTTGCTGCGCCGAACCCGAGGTGATGCGAAAGAGCTTGCGGCGCGATTTCGCTCCCGTGACGATTTCAACCGACCGGCGCGGAAGGTGGAGCGATTCCGCCAGGAAATCGACGGCGGCTTCGTTGGCCTTCCCTTCCACCGGCGGCGCGGTGAGTTCCAGGCACAACTCGCCGGAAGAATTGCGCACCAGGCGACGGCGGCTGGAACGCGGCTTGATTTTAAGCCAGAACGTGACCGTGTTGCCTTCGGTGGTGAAGTCGGTCATGAGCCTTCCCTGCAAAACCGTGCTTGAAGCGCCCCGCGGGAAAACATTCCTCACACAATGGCACGGGAACACAAAGGAGCACAGCGAAAATAAAGCCGAGTCCCCTCACCCCTACCCCTCTCCCGGCGGGAGAGGGGCAGCCATTCGGGAGGCCACCGTTTACGGCGGGGCTGAAGCCCCGCCCTCCTGACGAGCAACGGTCAGTTCAAAGCCTCTGTGTGCTCGCGGAGCCGAAACTTTCACACAGGGGACTCAGAGTGACTCTGTGATCTCCGTGCCTGGTCTTTTTCTACTCTGTGTCCTCTGTGTTTAATCTTTTCTTCACTCAGAAAGCACAGAAAAGGATTGCCTTCAGAGCGTTGGGCGAAACTTCAAGAGCGTCTCACGCAAAGGCGCGAAGGCGCAAAGAACATACACCTACGGGTTGCGCTCACGCTCGCCGAAGATGGCCGTGCCCACCCGGACGATGGTAGCGCCTTCTTCGATGGCGATTTCAAAGTCGTGGCTCATGCCCATGGAAAGCTCGCGCATAGAGACGCCGGGCAGGTTCCGGGCCTCGATGCGCCCGGCCCGTTCTCGCAGACGACGGAAGAAGGGCCGCACCTGCTGCGGGTCGTCAAAAAACGGCGGCAGTGTCATGAGTCCCCGCAGTTCAACGGACGGCAGCGCGCCGATCTTTTCCGCAAGCTGCGCCAGATCATCTTCTTCCACTCCGAACTTGCTGGCTTCCTCTCCCAGATGGACTTCTATCAGGATGGGCACTCTGCGGCCGAGCGCCGCGGCTGCGCGGTCGATTCTTTCCGCCAGGGGCAGCGAATCTACGGAGTGGATCGAGTGAAACAGCCCCACGGCCTGCTTGGCCTTGTTGGATTGCAGGTGGCCGATGAGATGCCACACGGCGTCCATGCCTTCGAGCTCCTTCCGCTTGGCCGCCGCCTCCTGCACGCGGTTCTCGCCGAACTCGCGCAGGCCCGCCGCGTAAGCCTGGCGGATGGCTTCCGCCGGCTGGGTTTTCGAGACGGCTATGAGACGGACGTCCTCAGCCGAGCGCCCTGCCCGGCGGCAGGCGTCGTGGATCCGCTGCTGAACGCGCTCGACATTTTCCGCAACACTCAAAATGGAAGACCTCAAAAAAAATTTCAAGCGCCGGCGGCGCACAACCGGCTGGCCCGCAAGATGTTACACAAGGCCGTTATTGTACCATCGGCCTAGGCCAAGTTTTCGCCTTGTGGCGGGGGAACGTCCGATGTTAGTATTGCAATCCGCATCCTGGCAAAACGGAATCGCATTCCGGCTTCCACGGTCATCCGAGTATCCGGGGACATAACTCAAGGTCAGGTGATTTGAACTGCAGGGGGGAAGGGATAAAGATGTCCCATGGGATTTTTATCACTCTTGAAGGAATTGACGGAACAGGAAAAAGCACGCACGCGCGCCGCCTGAGGAACTACCTTCACAAACGCGGAATCGCCACGGTGTTGACGCGCGAGCCCGGTGGAACGAAAGTGGGCGAGCAGATCCGGCGCCTGCTGCTGAACCCCAAAATCACCCGGCTGTCCTCACTCGCCGAACTCACCCTGATGTACGCCGCCCGGGAGCAGCACCTGGAAGAAGTTGTGCGCCCGGCGCTGGCGCGCGGCCACGTGGTGATCAGCGACCGCTACAATGACGCTTCGTTTGCCTACCAGGGCTACGGGCGGATGCTCGGCGCGCAGACGGTCCGTGCTTTTGACCGCATTATCTGCGGAAGGACCCAGCCGGAACTGACTCTGCTGCTGGACCTCGATCCGCAGGTGGCGCTGGCCCGCGCGCGAACTCGAAACACGCGGCACAAGGTGAAGAATACCCGGTTTGAGAATCATGGGCTAAAATTCCAGAAGCGGGTCCGCGCGGGGTACCTGGCGCTGGCTCAAAAGCAGCCACGAAGAATCAAGGTGATCCAGGCGGACCGGTCCGTGGCCGAAATCGAGGCCGAAATCCGCAAGATTGTCGACGCCCTGCTGGCCCGGCGCCACGTGCGGGTGAATTCGAATGGAGGGACGCGCAGGAGATAGAGGCTTGGCAGGCGCGATCACGCTCCCGCAGATCGGCGGAGCGGCGCTTTGAAGAAGCGACGTTCGCCGCGGGAATGAAACCATGGGATTTGATTCTTTCTTGGGCAACAGGGCGGCCGTGCAGGCGGTCCGCGACATGCTGGGCCGGGGCCGCGTACCCGGGTCCATGCTGTTCACAGGGCCGGAGGGAACCGGGAAAAAGACGCTTGCCCTGATGCTGGCCAAGGCATTGAACTGCCAGCGGCGCGGCCCCCAGGGCGATGACTTTTGCGGCGAGTGCAGCCACTGCCGCGAATCCGACGAGTTTGTGGCCGCCAGCGCCGAAGACCTGGCGCGGCGGAGAGACATCAAGGACGCGCAGAAGCGCGTGGAAGGCCTGATTTATCTTGACCTGCAACTGATTGAACCCATTACCCGCTACATCCTCATTGAACAGATCCGCCAGCTCCGGGCCACGGCCTACAGTCGCCCCTTCAATCTGCCGCGCCGGGTCTTGATCGTCGACCAGGCCCAAGCCATCCACTGGCAGGCCGCGGACCTGCTGCTGAAGGTGCTGGAAGAGCCGCCGGAAACCACCACTTTTATCCTGATCTGTCCCAACGCCTACGAACTGCGCCCCACCATCCGGTCGCGCTGCCTTACGCTGCAATTCGCGCCGGTCGAGGAGGCTGTGATCGAGCGGATGCTCGCGGAGGAACGCGGATTCACCAAGGCCATCTTGCGCTGGCGCTGCGGGTGGCCAATGGCAGCATCGCACTGGCCCGGAGCCTTGACCTCAAGCAGTATGTGGAGCCGCCGCAAACCGTGGCTGACCTGCTGGACACGGTGGCCCGGCCGGGTGGCCGGTCCGCTGGCGCCGCAACAATGGAAGACACTGTTCGACGCCACGAAGTTGCTGGCTGCGGACCGGGGCAGCCTTGAGGAATCGCTCAAAACAGGGTCCATTCTTCTGCGGGACCTGATGCAGGTGCTGGTGGACGCGGAAAGCAAGGCGGTGACCAACGTCGACCTGCTGCCGCGCCTGAAAGCGTGGGCGCGCTCTGGGCCTGAAGGGCATCCAGAAGCTCGAAGAAGGCCTTGAACGATCCTACCGCCTGCAGAATCGCAACGTAAATCAGCAGCTTACTTCGATTCCCTGGCCGCGGAATTGCTCAGTTCCCGGCCCCGGCCATAAGAAACTCGTCAGGTGGCCAGGGTTCGGTCTGGCCCGCATCCCTGCACCGGACGCGGACGCAGGGACACCCGAAGATCCATTCCACACCGGCAAAGGCGGCGGTTGGCAGCAAGGTTGTCCTGCCGCTCCGGTGAATATGGTATATATTTGCAGACGTAAGTCCTATTTCTTCTGCTAAATTTTTCAGTTGCGAAGAAACCGGAACGCGCAAATTTACATCTACTCTAAAGGTTTTCGCAATACCTTCATGAGCAAGACCCAGTGGGCTTTGCACTAGCTAAGAAAAGATGAAGGAGTATCAAGGAGTGAATCGCAAACTAATTCGTCCCACACTCTCGGAAGTTAAAGAACAAATGGGCGGACGTGGGCAGCGCAAGAAGCCCGCCCCTCCCGACCAGACGAACGCGGAGAATTTCTATTACCTAAAGCAGATGCAGGGTCGAACGCCCATGGTTGTGGTCCTCGATGAGGGTGAGAAGATCCACGGTGTGATCGAATGGTACGATAAGCAATGCATCAAGGTGCACCGCACCATGAACCGAACCTGCTGATCATGAAAAGTTGCATCCGGTACATGTATAAAGAAGGAGAGCGACGGCAAAACAATGGCAACGGTAATTGCGCGGGCGACCTGGAAATTGAGTGGCTTGCTCGGGCTCGGACTCTCTGATCCGGGATTGCACCTGTTTGTGGGGGTGGTCGAATTCTTTCGCCATCACAGAATGCCTGCTATGGACCGCACTGCATGGTGTTCTGCTCCGAGCACGAACTTTCGCATGGGAAGGCGGGTGAGTCAAGCGACGGTACGAAACAACTTGACACTATGAATTCTGTTCCGTGCATTTGACCAAAGCATAACTTCCGAGCCAAACGGGGAACAATCGCCACAATCCGGCCGCCTTTCCTGTCCGTACCGCGTCAGGATTTCGGAAAGTACAAGGCTCGAAGGTTACTCTGCAGTCGGGCTTGGCCGGGGATGGTGGCAGCGCTGGCCGCTATTTGCGTATTCGCTCTGTGCCAGGCGCCCCTGCTTGCACAGAGCCATAAGAGCAAGGTTCCCATACTCGGGAAGCTCACCTCCACCAGCAGCAGCAGGCTTACAGCGGGACGGTGCAGTCCCTCGACCTGAAGCAGAAGATATTGAACGTCAATTCGCGTCAAGGCCGGAAAAGCGAGATTTTCCCTCTCAAGAAGAATGTGCGGGTTGAAAGCCTGAACGGGAAGAAGATGAAGCTGAAGGCGCTGAGGCCCGGAACCACTGTGCTGATTTATTTTAACCAGAAGCGCGGCGAGCGCACGATCAAAAACATTATTGTGCTGAGTCCCGGCGAAGGGCAGGCAAACAAGCCGGCGCCTTCTCTTAAGAGTCTCGCCGGTAGCGGCCGGCCTCCATACCATTCCATGAAAATCGGCATAACCTGTTACCCGACTTATGGTGGGAGCGGCGTGGTTGCAACGGAGCTGGGGTTGGAACTGGCCGCCCGCGGCCACGACATCCACTTCATCAGTTATGCGGTTCCTGTCCGCATGGCGGAGCCGTCTGAGCGCCTCCATTTCCATGAAGTGGAAGTGATGAACTATCCGCTGTTTGACCATCCCCCTTACACCCTGGCCCTGGCGTCCCAGATGTACAATGTGGCCGTCAATGAGTCTCTTGATCTCCTTCATGTTCATTACGCCATCCCGCATTCGGTCAGCGCCTTCCTGGCACGGTCCATGCTGGGTGCGCGCCGTATTCCTGTGGTTACCACGCTGCATGGCACCGACATTACCCTGGTGGGCTCGGACCGTTCCTATCTGCCGATCACGCGCTTCGCCATCGAACAGAGTGACGCCGCCACGGCCATCTCTGATTACCTTCGCCAGGTCACCCTGACGGAATTCGGCATTTCGCGCCCCATCGAAGTCATTCCGAATTTCGTCAACTGCGACGTTTTCCATCCTCAGGAAAAGAGGTCCCGGCGCCAGGAATTCGCGGCGCAGGGCGAGAAGATCCTGGTCCACCTTTCCAATTTTCGCCCGGTCAAGCGTGTCACCGACGTGGTGGAGATTTTGCGCGGGTTCGGAAAGAAATTCCCTCTAAGCTGATGATGATTGGGGACGGCCCGGACCGCACCGCCGCCGAATGGCTGGTCCGTGACAAGGGCCTGGCAGGAGACGTTGCCTTTCTGGGCAAACAGAATCAGGTGCAGGACCTGCTGTGCTGCGGAGACGTCTTGCTGCTGCCCAGCGACCTGGAGTCGTTCGGTCTGGTGGCGCTGGAAGCCATGGCCTGCGCGGTTCCGCCCATCTGTTCGAACGTGGGCGGCCTGCCGGAGGTTGTCCACGATGGTGTGGAAGGATTCCTGGTGCCGCCGCGGGACGTGGACACCATGGCCGCACGCGTTCTGGATATCCTGACCGACCCGGACCGCCACCGGCAGATGGGCGAGGCAGGCCGGAAGCGGGCGCTGCCACAGTTCTGTTCCTCCAAAATCATCCCCCAATACGAACGCCTCTACGAGCGGACGCTGGGAAAGAGCTAGAGGGGCGCCCGGCGATGAGGCGCGCGCCGCAACCTCCTTCCCCGGCGACTGCCGGAGGCGCGCCTGTACGAAGAACCCCACATGCGCCTTGCCCTTCTCCCGCATGCCTGATAAACGCATTAAATAGTATTGAATCGTATTATTGAAGGAAAATTATTTGTATTAAAAAGGCTATTGCGCTTATCATACCGGGTGGTTCGCCCGCGATGCAAACCCGGGATCCCAGCACCACGGGAACCTTTTCCGGAACGTCCACCCGCACCCGGCAATCCCGGTTCTGATTGGAACTGTTGTGGTAAGATGTATGGTCACGGAGTTGAGATTTTCTGCATGTGGTTCCATACTTGCGAACCCGACAACTGTAAAGGCTGAGTCCCTGCGGTGAAAGTCCAAATCTCAAGGTGGCGGCATAGTCTGCCCGTAGGAGTTGTGCTGGCTGTGGCCGCGACCATTTTTCCGGGGGCGCTTTTCGGCCAGGCCACAAAGCAGTACCCGCGCAGTGACTTCCAGACATGGATGAACTTCAGCGCCACCCATCAACTTAACGAAAAGACAGACCTGCTGATAGGCGCCGGACTTCGTTACGGAAATGACCAGGGACACCTGACTACCGCCGAATTACCTCAGGTTTTGCTTTCCACTGGCGCAAGTTCCTTACGCTTGAACCTTACTATCAGTATTCCGTCAGTGATTCTTTGTCCGGACCGTTAACGCCGGAAAACCGGCTTGCCATCGCCACCACCATCGGAACTCCATGGAAACGCTGGTACCTCAGCGACCGGAACCTGGGTGAAAGGCGTTTTCTGGTGGGCGAGCGGGAATGGCGGTATCGAAACCGCGTTGAGTTACGGCGACCGCTGTCAGTGTTCCGCAAGGAGTTGAGCGTTTTCGCCTGGGACGAAGTTTATTACAGTTCGATCGTGGGCAAGTGGTATCGAAACCGTTTAGCACTGGGTGCAGGGCGAAGACTCAGCAAGAGAGTTTCAATCGACCTTTTCTACATCCACCAGAACGACGGGTATTCCCACCCGGGCGATCTGAACGGGGTCGGGATGACCCTCAAGACCCGTTTTTAGTGGATGAAGAAGCGGATGATGAACAACCGGGAACCAAGGGGGCCGCGGTGTTCAACTTGCCGCAGGGAAACCCGGGAGGAAGTGGATTCCGCTGCGGCAAGTTTTTTGTCTCTCCCCATCGGCTAGTCATGAATCAGCCGTACCGGGATCGAGGAACCGCCAGAGGCAACGATGGGACCGGTTCCGCCCGGACTACTCGAACCAGAGCCTCCGCTCCCACATGCGGTCACGCCCAACACCGTCCCATAAACCGTCCCTTGAGGGGACCCCTCAGAGTGGATGAAAAGTTGCAGGAACCCAACGATATTAACGTTCGGGTTTTGACCGGACTGCAGGGGTGTCCCGTCCCAGACAGGCAAGGCAACGACGGAGTCCGAGCTTTGAGAGGCAACATTGGCGCCACTCGCAAGGTAAGGGTTGTTCGGACCGGCTGTGATGCTGAGGTCCGACATGATGGAAGGGGGCGGTCCCGCACAGGGATTGCTGATGCCGCCCATACGGTCCTGCCCGCAGTTGCTGGAAAAGTTGCTGCCCGACTGATGGATCAGGCAGTCAACACCCTGCTGGGTTGGGCCCACCATGTTGCCGGCCGTGGATTGAAGCGTGATGCTGTTGGACCCGCACACAATCGGAGTGTTGTTGCAGCACTCGATGTTCGACCGGTAAACGGCCGCGCTGCCCGAACCCCCGCCTCCGGGAGACTGACTGGCGCAGGCGGGGCACTGCGTCGCGAACTGAGAGGTAGTGGGAATGTAAGCCGCATAGTATTGCCCGGGGGCAGCAGCGCCACCCGGCGACCCTGGCTTCAGCGTATAAGCCTCTCCAATGGGTCCGCTTGGAGCCTGAACCGGGCCCCGTGCCAGAGTGGACGAAAGTCCACCTGACTGCACGTCGACAAAACTTCCAACACTACTGCTACAGAGCGGGTTGACTGTGACTCCGGGGTTGTTAGTGGAGTTGTTCCCGGGATCGCAATTCGGAACCAGCCACGGCTTCACACATCGCGCTCCCACCGGCGGGCCTGACCCGTTCGAGGTATAGGCTTCCGCCACGGCCCTGGCGGACACATTCGCCGTAGTGATGCCAAAAATCTTGACGAAAAATGTTGGCATGGGGTTGCTGTGGGACGAATCCCTCGAGGCGATGACCTGAATTTGCGGATCGTTAACGCTGGTGGACGGAAAGGTGATGTCAGCGTCGCCGATGGCGGGAGCCAGTCCAGCCACCAGGTTCTGGTTCCCGACAGCTTCCGCCGCCTGCCTGGCGACGGCCATGCAAGCCGAGCTGAGGGAGCCGCTGCCCCCGTTGACACAAGACCCGTTGTTGGCACCGACAAGGGCTTGGGCCCCGGCCAGGGCCGCAGCGTCGGCCGCGCGTTGAGCCTGGCTCCTTCCTACGTAAAGAGAAGCAAGGTCAATACCGAGTCCTGCCATCCCGAGAACAAATATCATTGAAACGGCGATGATCAGAATGCTGACTCCCCGATCATCGTGGCGGTGAGTTCTGGCGTGAAGTTTCGAAGTCATGATTTGCTGCCCCCTCCTGCTTTTGTTCCTCAACAGTCGTCCTTATCGCGCGGCGCAAACGCGTCGGTGCAACCGTCGGTCAAACGCATCAAAATCTAAATACCCTGAACCCCTTGCCTGGACCCTGCGTGTCGAACCCCTATCCGACCGTGACTGTGTGCTGTGGTTGAGTCCATAATGTACCAGAATGTCCCGGTGGCACAAGACCACAGATAACTAATGCAAAACTGGCTAAGGAAAGGTGCGTCATTAACTCAATAGTTAAGATGCGCCTTTCGATGGATGCCCGGCACGCGAGATCGCCTTCCTTGTCGTCAGACCCACGGCCCTTCGACCGTCCTGTGTCAGGCCTTCCGATCAACACCAGAGCAACCGTGATTCCAAAGCGTGGCCTCAAACGCAGTCCCCCATCCGCACAACCCCTCACTTTTACTATCGGGAACGCAACCTCTTAGGTTGAAATAACCCGGCAGAAATCGGCTCCGGACCTGCCCGACCACCGTTTCCAGTGGCAAACCAATATGGAAGCAACCCATTTATTTTCTAATGGGTTACAGTAATTTGACTCATGCCGGAAGCGCAAAATATAGAAAGCTGTGAAGGAAAGTCTCGGGGTAAGAATAAGGCGGGAGGGTCAGGCAGGTGTCTTAAATCTTAACAATTGCGCAAACATGGCCTCAGATCGAGGTGAGAATCAGTCCATTCCTACTGGTTTGCCTAGTAAAACCGGGCAATTATATGCATGGGTTTGCATCCTGACTGAAAACGAATGCCTGCAAAACTTTTCACGTTAACTAACTTGCAAATAATCACTGGCCGGCGTTGGCGGTCCTGCTCCCTGCCCTTACAACAGGGACTAACCCGGCTCTCGGAGGCGCAAAGCTCCCGCAATCCAGGAAGCGATCCCCCATTCGATCAGCCCGGCAATCAATCCGACAACAATGACTTCAACGGCCAGGAACCTGAGGAGGTAAATCAAGGGATGGCTCTGAGCGCTGCTATAAAAATGCGTCTTCATATAAGGAAAGGCCGCGCCCATCAACACTGCCACAAAAATCCAGAAGCGCCAGGCCCATCCGATCACCAGGGCGGGAATCAGGAGCTTGCGGGGTGAGGAAAGTCCTGTCAGGCTTCCCATAGCGCCGAGGAATAATCCGCAGAGGAGGAAGGCGACGGTCGAGCTCCATGCCGAGGAAACGACCGGGGGCATATGCATGGCCTCAGACCAGAAGCGGATGACCACCAGCGCACCCAGAACGGCGCCCGGGCCCACGGTGACCGGCCAGCGCCAGAGCACCAGCATGGCGGCCATCAGAACCAGTACGATAATGGCCACAGGGGCAATCTCCACGAGGTGCTCGAGAACGTGGCGCATCAGGTGTCCCCAGTTTCCCCAGTCCTGGGGCACGGCAAAATGGCTCCTTTCCAGGTGCAGCCCGCCGGAGATGAGGGTGAACAAAATCACCCAGCCCTGTGCCCAGGCGGCCAGCAAAACACCAGGCAGAACAATTCCCCATGATCTGCGAACACCTCGCAGAGGGGCCACGGCTCCCAGGTAAATGGCCACCAGATAGACGGCCCCGGTGCTGGAGAAATATTCAGTCAGTTGGTGCGGCGTCCCCAGGATCTCCAGGACGAATCGAACAACGATCAGCAGGGCGATGAACGCGAAAGGGCCTGCCAGCCAGGAACGATAACTGAGCCAGGATGGTCTTGCTGCTGCAACATCGGCCATGGGAAACCTCCTTCAGGTCCGGAGCAGATTTGTCGGGTCCTCGGGCAAAACCTCGGTGCGGACATTCTAACCCCGAATGCCGGAAATCGGCCCCGAGAAATCAATGGGACAGGATGGAGAGAAACTTCTCCACCGCCTGCTCATAAAGCTGGTGTCCGGAGGTAAATCCCTCTCCATGGCGGTGGCCGGGAACCACCAGGATCGCTTTCCCGGGGCTGGTGGAATGGGAATAGAGCTCACGCGCCACCGCAGGCGTAATGCGCCGGTCGCCCTCCACGGCGATGAAAAGGATGGGCCGGGGATTGATGCGATCGACCGCTTTCCTCAGGTCAAACTCCGAGGGCCAGAAGCCGCCACGCCAGGCGGCCAATTCAATGGCCTCATCCACTATCGGGAAAGCGGAAGATGGAAAAACATGCGGGCATGATGCACGATGGTGTGCCGGAAGGAAAGGAAGGAGCTGTCAGAAATCACCGCGGCAACGTCCGGCGAGTCCGAAGCGGCCATCAGGGATGCGGACGCACCCATCGAAATGCCCCACAGGACAACCGGCCGCACGGCCTTCTCATGTTCCAGCGCGTAATGGACCGCCGCAAGGGCGTCCAGCCGCTCCTGGTATCCCAGCGTCCCGATCTTTCCGCCGCTCTCGCCCGAGTGGCGGAAATCAAAGAGCAGGCCGTTGTAACCCAGGCTGTGGCCGAAAACCGCCATGGGAAGCATTTCAATCCGGGTACGGTTGAGCCCGTGGCAGTAGATGATGGTGCCGTGGGCATCGGGACCGGCCGGGACGTACCAGCCTTTCAGCAAAATACCGTCCGGGGAATGGAATTCGATGGACTGATATTGAAGGCCGTAGGACTGCGGCGTTTTGCCGTCATTCCGGTCGTGAAAGTGGAACCTTCTGGCGGTGATGATGTTCGCCAAAAACCACGGCACCACGACAAGGAAGAAGAGGGCCGCCAGCGCCAGGAGAACCAGAATAATGTTTCGAACGATTTTTCGCTTCGACACACTCACCTTCTGTTCCGCCGGCCCGCCGTTGCCGCCGGCCGGTTTATGGGATCACGATCGCGCGTCCTGCGGCGCCGTTTGGGGTTCGACAATGTGCGTGGCGAGCAGTATGGCCACGACGCCTGTCATCACCGCGCACAAAGTCGTCACCGCAAGATAGCCGTGGCGTTCGTAAATGGCCCCGCCGCCAGCACCACCAGCCCGATTCCCATCTGCGAAAAGACGTTTCTAAGAGCAATGAAGGAACCGCGCTCTGCCGTCGGAACCAGTCCCGTCATCAGCGCGGCCAGCGGACCCTGCCGGGAAGCGGCGCCCAGGCTGGTGACGCCAAATACAACCAGCAGTCCGGCGCCCCAGGGGAAAAACGGCACCAGGGCCACGGAGAGAGCCAGCAGAATGTTGCCGGCAATCGACACGGGGCGTTTTCCCCAGCGGTCTGAAAGAATGCCGGCCAGGGGCGCGGCGACCAGCGCCACCAGGCCCCCCAGCATGAAGACCCAGCCGATGTTCCGGGTGGAAACGCCGAAGGACGAATTCAGCCACTGGCCGATGTAGTAGAGAAAGCCGTAAAGCCCGCCCGAAACCAGGAAGGCAATAACCAGGCCGGCGCTGGTGTCGCGGCGGCGGAAGAACGACCGGCAGGCGCGAAAGGTGGCCCTCCACTTTTCCGAGGTGGGCCCGGCTTCGCGGCTGTCGCGCGGCAGCCGCAGGGAAAGCAGGGCGACGACGGCGGCCAGAGCCGCGAAGAAATAAAACGTGTTGCGCCATCCCAGACGGTCGGCCACCTGGGCGGCCAGCGGAACGCCCAGAATGGGGGCGGCAAAATAGGCCGTGGAGATCCAGCTGAGGGCGCGCCCCCGAATGCCGTAGTCAAACCAGTCGCCCGCAAAAGCGATGGAACAGGTTGAAATGGCGCCGGCGCCGAGACCGGTGAAACCGCGGGCCACCGTCAGCCCTGTAAAGCTCCCCGCATGCGCCGACATCCATGATGCGCAGCCGAACACGACGGCCCCGGCAACCAGGAATGGCTTGCGGCCATAGTGGTCGGAAAAAATCCCCGACACCAGCGAAGCCAGGGCCGCCGCCGCAGAATAAAAAACGGCAGCAATCCAGCCTGTTCAACGGTGATGTGGAAGGAATCGATTAGGAGGGGAAGCAGGGCGGGAATCGTCTGGTTGTCCGCCAGCCCCAGAAACAGCAACAGAAACAGATTGCCGATGATCAGTAGGTTCACCCGTAGTCCTCGGGAAGTGGTGCCGACAGCTCTCAGGACTCCGGAGCCCCAAGATGTTCTTTTTTCCAGAACCTTCACGCCGCCCGCTCCGGGGGACTCTCCTGGCGGCTCTATTCGAATGGTGAAGATCCAGGTGGATCGCCGCCTTGTCCGACATGTCCACCACGCGGCTGCGCCGATTCCGACGGCCACGACGATGGCGTCCGAAATCTCCTGCTTGGTTGCTCCCAGTTCCAGCGCCTTTTGATGTGCCCTCGCGCGCAACCTTCACACTTGGCCACCAGGGAGCAAGCCAGCGCGATCAACTCTTTGGTCTTGGCGTCCAGCGTGGTCGAGGTGTAATAGGTTTCCTTATAAAAGATTTATAGATGTTCCGAAATCGAGGCTCAATCATGCTCATTGAGCTGGGAGTCGTTTTCAGCTTCTCAGAGTCGCCTTTCGCCATAAACACTCCTCGGACGTTTGGATTTACGGCAGGACCGGTAGCATGACCGATCAGCCCCTTGATCGCCAAGGGCTGGAACCGATCTGCATAAGACGTGCAGAAACTTGATATTACCCGGCCGACTTCTGAACAGGCGAGCACTACGGATTTGAGGGAAAGTCCTAGCGGGCCTTTCGAAACCGCCGGCCATGCTCAGCGACTGGCTCGGGCCGGGATTTAATCGAGGTTCGAGCCTGGGTTCGAGGGACTTCAACGGGAAGGGTTTCTTCGGCGGGCACCACCTCCGGCAACTCAAAACGAACGATGGTTCCCTTTCCGGGTTCGCTGTCAACCTTCATCGAGAAGTCATGGCCATAGAGCACCTTGAGGCGTTCCGGACGTTCATGATCCCGATGCCGGAGGCGAAAACTTCCGGGGCCGGTCCTTGGGAATTCCCACGCCGTCGTCATCGACCTCGATCGGACCCGCCGTTGCGCCGGGTGGCGCGCAGGTAATCGTCCCGCCTTCGATTTTAGGCCCCACGCCGTGCCGGATGGCATTTTCCACCAGCGGCTGCAGGATCATGCTGGGCACAATCACTTCCAGCGCAGCCGGATCGATTTCCTCGACGATTCGGAGCTTGTCCCGCCCGAAGCGCACCACTTCGATGTCCAGGTAATCGGCAATCAAATCCAGTTCCTGCCGCAAAGCGCAAATGAGTCTGAGTCTTGAGCCGGCGCCGCAGGATGCTGGAGAGTTTCACCAGCACCTTCCGGGCGGTGTCCGGATCGACGCGGATCAGCGAGGAAACTGTATTCAGCGTGTTGAAAAGAAAGTGGGGGTTGATCTGGCTGATCAGGCTGTCCATCCTGGCCTGGATCAGCATGCGTTCCTTCTCTTCCAGTTTTCGCTCGATCCGGGTGTTGTTCCAGATGCGCAAGGGAAGAGCGATGGCAATCGCCGTGGTTAAAAGGATCAGCAATTCGGTCCACACGCCCGGCGGGTTCAGAAAGAAGAGCGGCCGTGGGAGATGCGTCCCACCCCGATCCGGGACATTTCCAGGAACACGCAGATCAGAAAGAAAAGGATCTGCCAGTCCATGGAAGGCTGCTTGAACCTTTGTTTGATGGAGCGATAGAGGCTGAGGTCGATGAAGGGAGAAAATTTCCAGATCTCTTCCTTGTTGGGACAGAGCCAGCGGGCGGAGCCTGCGACCACGGCGTAAAGAACCGCCATGGGACCCAGTTCATACCGTCGGAGTCACCGCAAGAATCTCGCTGCTTGATCAGAAGTGCCGGCAGGCTGACGAACATGCCGACCACGAGGCCCACCATGGTCCCGCCCAGCAGCCCTCCCAAGACCGTGACTTCCAGGCTCAGGTCGGCGCCTTTGTCGCCGGCAATGAGTCGCGTCAGCACGCCCAGCATGAAGGGAACGCCGAGAAAGGCGGCAAAGAGAAGCTTCTGTTTGGGTTCCCGAACCTCCACCAGGAGCAGGCGGCGAAATTTATCAAAACGGGCGATAATGCTCGCCAGGGAGGCGATCACACCCAGCTTGATCAGCAGAGTTACAAGAATGAATGCCGACGAGGAGCTGTGCACGGTGGAATTCATGGGCAAGTTCTGTCGTCAGCTATCCCTTGAGTGCCGATTTTACCTCCCCTTACCATTTGGACGATCTCAAGGCGGTCGCCCTTCTTCAATTGCCGTGGCGTTCCACGCGGACCGCTTGACGATCTCCTGGTTGCGTTCCACTGCGACCCGGTCTGCGGCAAGCTCCAGCCAATCGAGCAAGCCCGCCAGCGTCAGCCCTTCAGGAACGTTCCGTTCCTCTCCGTTGAGTTGGATGGTCATCGTCACTTCAACCTTTCGGGGGAGGGAGAGAAGGGTGGGGGAAGACAGCCGGATGTTTCCCGCCCGGATTTCTGCGGATGACGCGCCGGTGCTGATCTTCCACCAGTTCGCCAGAAACCTCTGTTTTTCGTTCTGCTGGGGCATGCTGGCAAGATCGGAGTGGGAAGTCCTCAGAGAATGGATCACCGCTCCGTTGACATAGACGGAAGTTTCAATACCTTCCTCTTTTCGAGGCTCCGTCTGAATGTGATAAACACGTTCCTTCCAGCTCGATCTCAGTATTGAAACCGCTTAGCATGCTTCGGACCCCGAAGCACCCCGCGATTTCCTGCCAGCCCAAGCTTACAAAAATAGTAACGGCGCCGGCGCTGTAAGGCAACAGAAAACTCAAAAGATCCGGCGTCGCAGAATATCCGACACGGGTTAAAATTTCAGCAACTTGATGTTGAATAGATACCGAGGGTGCAGGCCATCAAACGCACGCGACCGCGCTCAGTGCCATGATCGCAACAATTTCAGGCTCCTCCACGCGCAGGAAGGGAGGCCCAAGCCTCCCTCCCTCGCTGGCCTTGCCCGGAATCGACTACTTTACCTTGATGAAAATGATCACGAACGTGTAAAGGGCCAAAGACTCAATGAAGATGAGTCCCAAAATCAGGAACAGAAAGATTCCCGGCCGCGCGCCGGGGTTGCGGGCAACACCTTCACAGGCGCCGGCAGCGGCCCGCCCTTGTCCCAAACCGCAAAGGCCCGAAGCGATCGCCATTCCGATGCCTGCGCCGATCGGCACCCAATCAGTAGCGCTGCCCGTCGCGCCGGCAGCCCCCTGCGCCGCAAGCACCGGCATGGCATAAAGCAGGCCCATCACCGCGGCCATCAAACCAATTACTTTCGATTTCATCAACTTCCTCCTCAAACTCTCCTCCTCACTTGGGGAGAGCCTTATGAAATTTCCGCCAGTGGGTGGTTGCCTGTCACCGCGGGGGCAGGACAGGCCTCACGCTGGAGGATAAAGCCAAATGACGAACAAACAACCTTGCTCTAATGCTCCTCCGAAATCGCAAGGCTGACATAAAGCGCGGGGAGAATGATAAAGACGTAGGCCTGCAGGAACGATTCAAAAATGTGCAGCCCCATGAAAATCCCCGGAACACCGATGGGGATGAGACCCGCAAAAACGATTGGCAGCGCCACGCCGGCCAGCATGTTAGCCCACAAACGCGCGGTAAGGGAAAGCATCCGCAGAACGTTGCTGAATACCTCGACGATAAAGAAAAGGGGCGAGATCACAAGCATCGGTCCGCCCAGGTGGCGAAGATACCCGAAAATGCCTTTCACGCGGAAACCATGGAAGTTGTAATAAAGGAAGACCACCACCGAGCACCCGAAGGGCACGCAGACGGTCGCCGTGGGAGTGATGAGTGTCGGGACCACGCCTTGAATGTTACAAATCAGGATGAACAGGCCGATGGTGCCGATCAGGGGCACGTAACGGCGGCCGCCGTGACCGACCACTTCATCCACAAGGTTGCGAATGAAATCGAAAAAGATTTCCATCGCCATCTGAAACTTCCCCGGGTTCTCCACGGAGAGGTTTCTCCGAAGAACAATCGCCCCCACTACAATCACCAGCAAAACAAGGATTTCGCCCGCAAGGTAATTGGGAATGGGGTGCAACGGGTCAGCGGGACGCACAAAAGCCATATGCGGAAGGCGCGAAACCGCCATCAGCAGCGGCGTAATCAGGTACGCTAACAGCTTATTCAGAATGGCTGTAAACCAGAGTTCATGCTCCATAGTATTCCGTCCGAATCAACCTGCGCAGCAGGTTCAGCGATTCCACAAGGGCCCCGGCAAACGGCACAAACAACCCGGCCAGCACCCCCGTGAAAGGAAGCCAGTGCGTCTCATAAAAGATGAGCACGGCTCCGAATGCTAAAGGATACCGCAAGACGAGATTTAGCAAAACCCGCCTGGGCACGCCTTTTTCGCTGGCATTCAGCGCGGCTTTCACTGCCTGCGCCAGCCAGAGATAACCCAGGATGGAAATTCCCGATCCCAGGGCAAAGGCGCCAGCCATCCGTCCCCGACCCAGCGCCAGAAAAACGAGACTCCCCAGGGCGGCAATGGCCACCATCCAGCGCGGCAGTCTCGCCTCAGCGCTTTCCAGCGCTGCCGGATTTATTGTCCCGATCTGCACGTTTCGAGTCCGGTTCAAAATCTGGAGGAGTCTCCACGATTCCGCCGACGCACCTGCCAATTCCACCTGTAATGAAAATCGGCGAGGTGTGCAGATGATGATCGAGAAACCACCCTAGCAGGCCGCCCCTTACAACGGCACCGGGGATAATGAAACCCAGACTCAAATAGAACGCTACCTGTGCCCAGACGTTCCCGGAATTTGGTTTTTGTGGGAACGCCATTCCCACGCCTCAATCAGAGAATCCAACCGGCCAGCCATGTGCAACGCCACCTGACATCGCCACGGACCGTTTTTCAAAATCTGCCACTCCGGCGGGGCTCCAGAACCGCCTAGCCGCTTCCAAGGCTCACCACCATCGGCGCCCTTCGAGAAGGCCATTTTCGCCGACATTCATCATGTAATGTCCGGAATTCAGAACTTAAAGGCAGCGATCCTGTCCGTGACAACCAAGCTTTATAGAATATAATGAATCGGCCCGATCAGCGAAGTAAAAAATGAGGCGGCCAGCCGGAATTCGACCCGGCGGGACACACCTTCACCGTCACCCCGGCCTATTACGACCCCTTTGAGGCGTTGAAAATCCCTTCCAGGCCGCCAGCTGACTTGACATGAACGTCGCGTTGGGGGAAGGGAATCTGCACTCCTTCACGGCGGAAAGCGGCGTCAATAGCGTAATTCAGCCGGCTCCGGAGCAGGAAATGTTTGATGGGTTCATTGGTCCATACCAGCAGGTCCAAGTTCAGCGATGAATCCCCGAACTCAAGGAACCGGACTTCGGGGCCGGCGAGCTTCAGGACCCCTTCGGTCTCAGCCGCCACACTGATCAGCGTCCGGGTCACGGTTGCAAGATTTGAACCGTAAGCCACGCCCACAGGGACGTGGATCCGGACATTGGGATCGCCAATAGACCAGTTGATGACTTTCTTGTTGATAAATTCGGAGTTGGGAACGATCATGGAAATGTTGTCGTTGGTTTGAATCAGGGTGGAGCGGAAATTGACCGCGCGGACGTTGCCTTCCACGCCTTCCATGGTGATGCGGTCGCGGACGCGAATGGGCCTCTCCACCAGCAGCACCAGGCCGCAAACAAAATTGGCTACCATGTTCTGCAGGCCGAAGCCGATGCCTACGCCAAGCGCGCCGGCCACAACGGCGATGGCGGTCAGATTGATGTTGAGAACCCTCAGGGCAACCAGTAAGCCGATCACCCAGAGGGCGTATTGAGTGAGGGAGGCAACCGCGTACTGCGCGCCCGCCTCCACCGGCAGCCTGCGCAGGAAGTAGAGTTCCAGCAGGCGCCTGACTTTGCGGGCCACCACAGCGGTGATAAAGAGGATCAGGACAAAAGCAATCAGGATGAAAGGAGTGATGGACTGCCCGCTCATACTGAAAAGCGGGTAGCGAAGGATTTTCTCTACATGGATGAGGACGTCCATACCTTAAATCCCGCAAGACCGGAAGCGACTTCGAGTTTGTCGAAAACCCCCAGGACCGGGGCAGAATCTCCGCAAAGCTGCCGGCAGCCTGAGCACCATGGTTGCAACCCACGCTGATACAAGATTTTACCGGAATATCTGTACCTTTGCGGGGATTTTTGCACTCCCGAGCCCGCCATGCCCGGCAAAACCTTCGCCCGGACAGGAACTGCGGGCCGTTCGGGACAGGAAGCCGCAACGTCAGGGGAAGCGGCAACACCTGGAATGGCGTTCGATCACAGAAGCGGCACACGCCAAAATGTGACGGACGCACTTGACTCTCACCGCCTTAAAGGGTATCAGTTGCATATCCTTTTGCTTCGAGGTGACAACTATGGTGTGGGTTCTGGTGTTGCTCATGATGATCGTTTCACCCCTGGCCGCGCAAACCAATGGGAAGTTGCATGTCATTGCTTTCGGCGCCCATCCCGACGACTGCGATGGCAAAGCCGGCGGGCTTGCAGCCAAGTACGCTGCACATGGGGACCTGGTCAAGTTTGTGTCGCTCACCAACGGCGATGCCGGCCATTTTTCCGAAGGCGGAGGTGTGCTGGCCAAGCGCCGCCGCGCGGAAGCGAAAGAGGCAGGCAGGCGCATCGGAATCGTTTACGACGTGCTCGACAATCATGACGGAGAACTCGAGCCCACGCTGGCGGTACGCCGCCAGGTAATCCGGGAGATCCGCGAATGGCACGCTGACATTGTCCTGTCACCCCGCCCCAATGATTACCATCCCGACCACCGGAACACGGGAGTCGTGGTGCAGGATGCCGCCTACATGGTGACCGTGCCCAACATCGTCACCGATGTCCCGGCCCTGCGCAAGAACCCGGTCTTTCTTTATTACTCGGACCGCTTCGAGCGGCCGCAGCCTTTCCGGCCTGACATCGTGGTCTCCATTGACGACGTTTATGACAAGAAGATCGACATGCTGGATGCGATGGTCTCACAGGTTTACGAGTGGCTGCCCTGGCACGCCGGGAAACTAAGCGAGGTGCCCAAAGACCCCGCGGCACGCAAGCAGTGGCTTCGCAGCCAGCGTCCCGACCGGGTCCCGGAAGCATGGAAGGCGTCGCTGAAAAAGTGGTATGGCGCGCAAGCGGATTCCATCCAGCACGCCGAAGCCTTCGAAATTACAGAATACGGCAGCCAGCCCAGCGACGCCGAGATTCGCAGGCTGTTTCCTTTCTTCCCGAAACAATGAAGCAGGCATGGCCGGTGCACAACGCATTGCGCACCGGCCGTCTTTCTGCTAAATGAGAGTGAGGCAAGAAACCGCCAAGCTCTGAGGAGGCAAGCTTATGGCCCGTCTGGCTGCAATTCGATCGGCTGAGCCCTGGATGCGTTCCGTGCTGAGAATCGTTGTGGGTTTCACTTTTTCCATGCACGGGTTTCAAAAGCTTTTCGGCATGTTCGGCCACCGGCAAGCTGACCTGCTCTCGCTGTTCGGACTGGCCGGGGTGCTGGAATGTTTCGGTGGCGTTCTGCTGCTTCTTGGACTCTTCACGGTCCCCGTGGCCTTCATCCTGTCAGGCGAGATGGCCGTGGCTTACTTTAGGTCCCACTTCCCAAGAGGCTTCCTGCCTATCCAGAACGGAGGTGAACTGGCGGTGGTTTACTGCTTCGTCTTCCTTTATCTGTTTGTGGCCGGGGGCGGGTCGTTGAGCCTCGATCGATTGATTCGCAAGAAGACCTAGCCGGCCATCAGGAATGCAATCAGGGCCGCAGAGGGTTGGAGACGCTTAACACGTGCGGTTCATTTGGCCACAAGAGGTTTGCGGCTTAGGGTGGTTCCGGCCTCGCCGGGATCGACGTGAAACGAGTTGAAACCTTGAAGGATCAGGGAGAGGATGCGGCCTGCTGGTTCTTATGAGCATCGGCCATCACGGCCTTTCGCGTGGCCGTCAGCATGTCGTTCACGGCCTCGCGGGCGATCTTGTGGATCAAAGGCCTGGCAAACCAGGCCACCAGAAAAGGGATATCGCGGGAGAGGGCGATGGATTCCCACTCGACAATCACGCCATTGTCGCGCTGCTGGTAACGCCAGTAGGAGTTGATGCGCCAGAGGTAGCCGCTGTCATTCCCCACCGGTTCCAGGTTCTCGTTGGGCGTTCCGGCGTTATCCACCTGCTGGATACGGGTTGAAACGCTCCGGCTGTATCCGCTGTCTTTGCCGATCGGTGTGAAATGGATGTGATACCACGTATCCAGGGTGACCGTCACGATGCTCTGTTTCTGGAGGCGCAGATAAACCTTGTAGTCATCTTTGTCTTCCCGGCTGACCAGCCGTGAACGGATGACCTCGGGCTTGTAAATGTTCGTGAAATTGTCGTAGTCCCGCAGCACGTCCAGCGCCGAGTTTACTGACTTTCCTGGAATGAAAACATCCCCAACCCAGTGGTGGATCATGCCGTCAGGGATGTCAATGGGATTTCCTTTGGCGTCGCGCGTGCTCACCCGCTGGACGCGTACCCCGCCCTGCTTGAGCTCTGCCATCGCGGCTTCATAATCCGGCTTGGGCAGGGATTCGATATAGAGAAAGTTGTCCGGATGGCTCTCATCGCGCTTCATGCGCGCCTCAGCCGCTGCAACGTAGCGATGAAAGGCCTGCAGCGTCTTCGGCCTCAAATCCGCCGCAGCAAGATCAGACGAGCCGATCGCATGCAGTCCAATCGCTGCAAACAACAATACGTGAACCAGCCCCCATAACGAACGCCCCGGTGTCCGTTTCATGCCCATGATCATATTAATCAATGTTAGCATGCGCAGGCAGTCAGCAACGAAATGCCCCGGCAGAGTTCCGCCTTCAGGCAGGTCCGGAGAGACCGATTCTTTTCGGATGACCCAAAACATCCCGCGTGAAAAAACGCGAGGGCCGCAACTCATAGAACAAATGTGACATCCAAACCCTTAGACGGAACAAACCAGACAGGGGGCCTTCACATGCCAATGAAGCGAAATCTTATTCTTGCAATGTTAACCGCCGCGGCTTTTTCACTGGGATTGCTGGCAGCCCAGGCCACGAGTCAAAAGAATATGAACGACTGGTCATACTCCAAAGTGAAAAAAATGATGTCCCATCCCCAGACGGCTAAGGAAGTGGGGATGATGGCCAAGAAGAATGGCGTGATGCTGATGGGAGGCATGTCCATGGGCGGGACGCCCGTCACCATGAAAGGCGAGTTGACGGGCGCGAACTGCTATCTATCCACTGGTGACCATGGCCATGAGCACGCCCTATGTGCGAAAGCTTGTGTCTCGCATGGAGGACCTATTGTTTTTCTCGGGAGCAATGGGACCACCTATCTGGTGCTGCCGCCCAAAGACGGTGCGCACTATCCCATGCAGGTCTTGAACGATCTGGGCAGGCCGGGCGTTACCGTGCACGCGCATGAGATCGACTCGCACGGAATCAAGGCGCTGTCGGTGGATTCAGTACAGGGGTAACCAGGAAGCGTCCCGCATTCGAGGGCCGGACTGCCAGGCGCCGGCCCCTGAAGCGGCGTCAGAGCAAAGTTGGGAGCTATCGATGCCAGGTGTGGCACTGAGCCTCGACGATGTGTCTGCCTTGGTGCATGGCTCGGAACCTGTGCCTTCAATGGAAGTGTAAATCCTGAACGGGATTTTTATGATAAACTCCCACGGAATTTAAATTGATGGATGGGGCAAGGGGAAATGGCACAGATCAAAAAGCCTTCAAAAGTTTACGACGCAATTATTGTGGGTTCAGGGGCAGGAGGCGGCATGGCCGCCTATGTTCTGACGAAAGCCGGCGCCAAGGTTCTGATGCTTGAAGCCGGCGGCTGGTATGACACAGCCAAGCAATCCAAGATGCTCGAATGGGATTACCAGGCGCCGCACCGGGGCGCGGTGAAGCCCAACTCGACCTTCGGATATTTCGACGCGGCGGTGGGTGGATGGCAAATCCCGGGCGAGCCTTACACCAACGCTCCCGGAACCGACTGGACGTGGTTCCGCTCGCGGATGCTGGGAGGCCGCACCAACCACTGGGGCCGCATCTCGCTGCGTTTCGGGCCTTACGACTTCAAGCCCTACTCCCGCGACGGCAAAGGCTTCGACTGGCCGATCAGTTACGAAGATATCGCGCCCTATTACGACAAGACAGAAGAATTGATCGGGGTGTTCGGCGCAGACAATCACATGGAAAACGCTCCGGATGGCAAGTTCCTGCCGCCCCCGGCGCCGCGATGCCACGAACTGCTGGTCCAGAAAGCCTGCCAGAAGCTCAATATTCCCTGCATCCCCTCGAGGCTCTCGATCATTACCCGGCCGCACCACGGCCGGCCGGCCTGCCATTATTGCGCTCAGTGCGGACGTTCTTGCGCGACCTCTTCAAACTTTTCCTCGCCCACGGTCCTGATCCCGCCGGCTATGGAAACGGGCAACCTGGACGTCATCTGCAACGCCATGGTGCGTGAGGTGCTGACGGGTCCTGATGGGCTGGCCACCGGCGTCTCCTACATCGACAAGAAAACGCGAAAGGAAGTGCAGGCGCGCGGCAAGGTTGTGGTGCTGGCGGCCAGCAATTGCGAGACCAGCCGCCTGCTGCTCAACTCCCGCAGCACGCGCCACCCGAACGGGCTGGCGAATTCGAGCGGTGTTGTCGGCCGCTACCTGATGGATACCGTGGGGGCGGACGGCACTACGGGATTCTTCCCCGTGCTGATGGACCTGCCACCCCACAATGATGACGGAACCGGCGGCATGCACCTCTACATGCCCTGGTGGAATTACGACAAACAGTTCAAGAACCAGATGCCCTTCGCGCGCGGATATCACATCGAGTTCGGCGGCGGCCGCCACATGCCCGGCGCAGGAGAGTTCAGCGGTTCGGAACGCTACCTGGGAGGTGGCTACGGTGCGGAGCTGAAAAAGGGCTGCCGTAAAATGTACGGCGCATTCCTCGGCTTTTCAAGCCGCGGCGAAATGATCCCCAATGAGGACAGCTACTGCGAGATCGACCGGAACGTTGTGGATGAGTGGGGCATCCCGGTGCTGAAGTTCCACTTCAAGTGGACCGACGACGAAATCCTGCAGGCCCGGCACGCGCGGGAAACCTTCCGCCAGATTATCGAAACCGCCGGCGGCGAAGTGGTGCGGACGGCCGGAGCCGATGAGAACTGGGGAATCTCGCGCGGCGGCGAAATCATCCACGAGGTGGGCACGGCACGGATGGGGTCGGAACGCAGCACCTCCGCCCTGAACCCCTATTGCCAGGCGTGGGACTGCAAGAACCTGTTTATCACGGACGCCGCTCCGTTCGTCAGCAACGCGGACAAAAACCCAACCCTCACCATTATGGCTCTGGGCTGGCGGACTTCAGAGCACATCGTGGACGAGGTGAAGAAGCGCAATATTTGAGAAACAGCAGGCGGCAGGTCGCAGGTAGCATGTGGGGCCCAGGAAAGCAGCATGAGCATCGAGCGGTTCGAGCAACTGGAAGTCTGGCAGGTCGCTCACAAAATTGTGCTGGATGTTTACAAAGGCACAAGGCATTTACCGCCAGAGGAGAAATTCGGGCTGATTTCGCAAATGCGGCGGGCTGCCGTGTCTGTACCGGGAAACATTGCCGAAGGATTTAAAAGGAGAGGCGCGGCCGACAAGAAGCATTTTTACAATATTGCACAGAGTTCGCTTGAAGAACTCAGGTACGATACGCTTCTTTGCCGCGACCTTGGTTTTCCAATGGAGCCGGATCATCTTCCAGAGCGAATCGATCAGGCCGGCCGGATGCTGACAGGCCTGATCCGGTCCATAGGAAGCTGATGAGTATGGTCCCGTATTTCACGGGCCCCCGGCGTCTGTGCTTCGTGCCGATATGCTATCTACCACATACCACCTACCGAGTGAGGAGTAGACATGAAAAAGGGGACTACCAACGGAGGAACTCCTATCAAACGGCGCGACATGCTGAAAGTCTTTTCAGCCGTTCCGGCGGCGGCATTGATCCCGCTGGGCACAGCAGTGGCGGCGCCGCAGAAAAGCGCGGGAGCCACGGCGGCCCAGGCGGCATCCGGGTATCAGAGAAAGGTTTTCAGTGATCACGAGTGGGAAACCATCAAGGTGCTGAGCGACCTGATCATTCCCGCCGATGAGCGCAGCAGCAGTGCCACCCAGGCCGGCGTTCCGGAGTTTATCGACGACTGGCTGGATTTTAAGGGCGGAAGGCTGAAGGCGGAAATCCTGGGCGGCCTCACGTGGCTCGACGTGGAATGCAACCGGCAATTCGGCCATGACTTCATCGGATGCACCGCAGCTCAGAAAAAGAAGATTCTGGACCGCATCGCTTATCCCGACAAAGCACTGCCCGACGACCAGAACTACGTAACATTTTTCAACCGCCTGCGCGACCTGGTGGTGGGCGGATTTTTTTCCAGCAAGGAAGGCGTGAAAGACCTGCCTTACCTGGGCAACAAGGTGGTGGCGGAGTGGAATGGCTGCCCGCCCAACGTCCTGACCCAGATCGAGGAGAATCTCAAGGCCAAGAAGGTGGGGTTGAGCCTGGAAAGCGACATGAAATCCGCCTGAAGCCGGCCCGGTCTGTTCCTGAATTTGCGGGTGGAGGCCGGGGCGGTCATGTTACGCCTGCTTTTCGCACAGGATCACACGGTCCTCGCCGTCCACTTCTCGCAGGCGAACTTCAATCACTTCCGTTTCAGAGGTCTGAAGGCTGCGGCCCACGTAGTTGGCCAGGATGGGCAATTCGCGATGTCCACGATCGATGAGGACACACAGTTCCACCCGCTGCGGGCGTCCGAAAGCGAGCAGCGCGTCGAGTGCGGCGCGCGTGGTGCGGCCCGTGAAAAGGACGTCATCTACCAGGATCACCTTCTTGCCGTCCACTGAAAATGCCGGGGGTGCAGACTCCGCCTTTGGGCGCGCGCCGGTCTTCGACTGATCGTCGCGATAGGGAATCGTGTCGAGCGTTTCCACCGGCGGCGCAGCCGATTCAATTCCGCCGATGCTCTGGGCAAGCCGCTCCGCCAGAGGAACACCTCGCCGTTCAATCCCTACCAGCATCAGATTTTCAACGCCATTGTTCCGTTCGAGAATCTCGTGGGCCAGGCGCACCAGGGTGCGGTCGATTTCCGAAGCCGACATGAGCTGAGCTTTCTCTTTGGCCGGCGAATGGCCCGCGGGAGATGAAGTTGCCGTTCGGTTCGTCATATTCATTCCTCTTCAGGCATTATAACGTACGCCGCCACAGCGAACGGAACGAGCTGAGGAGCTAATGCTCCAGCAACTTCTGCTGGTAGGCGCGGCGAAGGTCACGCACATAGTGGTCCGCCTCGCGTGTCGGCCTGGGAATGCGGTAGCCGTCCATACACTTGCGAACCACCTTGACCGCAGTGGCGAGAGAGATACGGTGGCCCTGGGTCACAAAGATGGGGCGGGTGTTGTCGCGGGTCCGCAGCACCGTGCCCACGCGCTCTCCATGGAAGTTGAGCGGCGCAATGGATCCCGTCTTCGCGCCGGGTTCCCCGGCTTCCCCCACCAAAAGGGATTTCGCGCAGCCGATGGCCGGCTTGTCAAACAGCACGCCGATGTGACACGCCAGCCCGAACAACCGCGGGTGCGCCCGCCCATGGCCATCGATTAAAAGCACATCAGGCTCAGTCTTAAGGCGCGCAAAGGCCGCCATCAGGATCGGAATTTCCCGGAATGAGAGGAGGCCGGGCACATAAGGAAATTGCAGTTTGCGGCGGGCCATGCGGCGCTCGACTTCTTCGAGCGAGGGATAGCGGTAAACGATGACTCCGGCAAAAGCCATTTCGGTTGCGGGATCGAAGGCGATATCGGCGCCGGCCACAAATCGGATCTGCGTGAAGCGATCTTCCAGCACCACGCGCTCGCGCAGGCGGGCCTGAAGCCGTATGGCCTCACGCGGGGAGATCTTCCAGCGGGTTCGGAGCACAGGTGTCATGTTTTTCAAACCCTGATCATACTGCAGGTCCCTCGTGCACTGGAAATCGGCCCCCTGGCGGGCAGGTGCACAGTTGGCAGCAGGCTGAAATCGCGATAGACTTTTGGACTTTAAGTTCGCACATAAAGGGATAGTTCGTTTGTAACTCTTTCCGTGAAAGCTTAAGAGGACCATTACCAGTACAACACATCGGCAGCCCGCAAACTCACATGAAGAACGATATTCGTCTGCAAAGCAGTCTGTTCCAAATCCTGGAAGAAATTTCGCGCCATCCTTCCCTCGGGCCACGGGCGCTTTCCAGAAAGCTACATCTACCTCTTGCCGTAGTCAGCAATCAAACAGCAATACTCCGCGAGGCCGGAGCTCACCCTCCCCGGCAAAGGCCGCCGCGGAATCCGCCTGAATCCTGATTACGGCTACCTTGTCGGGATCGACATGGGAGCGAGCCACCTGCATTTTGCGCTGGCCGATTTTTCCGGAGAGATCATTGACGACACGACGGAAAAGGTTCGGCCGGAAGACGGCCCCAGGAAAACCATCAACCAGATCAAGAAAGGCATTCAGCGGCTGATCCCTGCAAGTAGACGAAACAGGCTCCGCGCGCTCGCCATGGCGGTCCCCAGTGCGGTGGACCCACGCAGCGGCCTTGTGCTGATGGCCAACAATCTGTCGGGCTGGAAGAACATCAACCTGAAGCACGAACTGGAAAAGGAATTCCGGCTTCCCGTCAGTATCGATAATGACGCCAATATGGCTGCCGTCGGCGAACGCTGGCGCGGGGTGGCGCGGGATCTCGAAAACTTTGTTTTCATCGCGCTGGGAACCGGCATCGGGTCCGGGATTTTTGTCAACGGCCAGCTCTATGTGGGACGCACGGGCGCGGCGGGTGAGCTTCAGTTCCTGAACGTTGAGTGGCCGCGCTGGAACGAAGATTTCGGGGACACCGGATACTTTGAAAGCCATGCCTCCGGGCAGGGTATCGCAGCACTCGGCCGGAAACTCATCAAGCCTGGGTCGCGCGGCAAGTCAGCCGGACTTGCGGAAACGCGCGACGCCTACTTTGTGTTCGAGGAATTTCGCAAAGGGAATACAAAGGCGCGCAAGACACTGGAAACTATCTTTACGATTCTGGGCGTCGGCATCGCCAATGTCGTCGGGGTGCTGGACCCTGATATGATCGTGCTGGGCGGTGGCATCAGCCGGGGCGCCCCCGAGTTCATGCTCCAAACGGTTTCCGGTGTCGCGCAAAAGATTCAGCCGAACTGTCCGCCCATCCTGATCAGTCAACTGGGAGACCAGGCGCAAACCTGCGGTGCGATCTACTCCAGCATGATGGCCGCCTGCAAGGCTGCTGCAAGCAAAGGCAGGTGAAAGGTGGGTGGCCGCCGCAGGATCTACTGTGGTTGAACGATACCCTTTTTCACGGCGTAGAGGACCAGTTCTGCGGTGCGGTGGAGACCCAGGGTGTCCATCATCCGGGCCCGATGAACAGCCACCGTATTGATGCTGATATCCAGCAGGGTGGCAATTTCCTTGTTGGATTTTCCCTGGGCAATCAGTTGGAGGACTTCCTTTTCCCGGAGCGTCAGGCGGTCGTAGGGATCCGAGCTAGGCTCCTGCATCGTTCCTGTTTTCAGTCCTTCAAGCACCAGGTTTGAAACGGCCGGACTCATGTAGGCGCCGCCTTGCGCCAGCACCACCACAGCCTGGGGCAGATCCACTTCAATCGCGTCCTTCAGGATGTAGCCTTTGGCGCCGGCTTCGATGGCCTTACGCACATAGGCCGGATTGGAATACATGCTGAGAATCAGCACCTTGATGTCCCGGTTGGCCTTCAGGATTTCCGCCGTGGCCTCCAGCCCTCCGATCTCGGGCATCAGAAGGTCCATCACCACCACATCGGGCTTGAGCTTCCCGCATTGCTCGATAGCCGAAAGTCCCGTGTTGGCTTCGCCCACGACCTCGATGCGCGGATCATCTTCCAGCAAACGGCGGAAGCCCTGCCGTACCAGCGCATGATCGTCGGCCAGGATAACTCTAATTTTCTTATCAGCGGAAGCAGACGGCATGATTTTTTATCCCACCTTTTCAGCAACTTGTGATTCCGGCGCCTGTTTCAGAGGTATCCGAACGTTGATGGCCGTGCCCTTGCCCGGAGCTGATTGCACCTCAAGCGTGCCGTTCAGATGTTCGGCGCGCTCGCGCATCCCCATCAAACCAATACCGTCGTTCGGAGACCGCTCCGCGGGGTTGCCTGTTTCAAATCCTACACCATTATCGCGGATTTCCAAGCACAGTTCGTGGGTGCGCTCTTCCATTTCCACCCACGCTTCCGTGGCCCGGGAGTGGCGAGCCACGTTGTTCAGCGCCTCCTGGACAATGCGATAAACATGGATGGATTCCTCCGGCGGGATCCGGCCGCCTGCCAGCGAGCCGTTGAAATGGACCGTGATCCCAGCCTGGCGCGAAAACTGGCGGGTGAACCATTCCAGCGTCTGGTCCAGCCCAAAATCGTCCAGAACGCCGGGACGGAACATCTGCGACTGGTCGCGGACTTTCGAAAGGGTTTCCTCCACAATGCCCTTGACGTATTCAAGTTCAGAAATCATTGCGGGATCGGGGTTGTTGGCCTTGCGCCCTGCGCGGCTCAGCATGACGCCGATGGCGGTAAGGATCTGCCCGAACTCGTCGTGCAGGTCTCGGGCCACCCGCCGCAGCGTTTCCTCCTGAACCTCAATCAGCTTCCAGGAAAGCTTCCGCAACTGGCCGGACTGCACTTGCAACTGTTCGGCCAGATGCTGCAGCTTTGCAAAAGTCTTTTTGTTGGCTTCAAACGTGTAGAGTCCGGTCCCGAGCGCCAGAAGGAAGAGGATTCCGGTGATCAGGAAGATGTCCGTTTTAACATTCTCGTAGGTTGCGTTGATCCTGTCCGCAGCGTCGGATTGCGCCTGGTCATTCAGGACCAGCAGTCTCGACACAATTTCGGAGATCACGGCCCTCTTACTTTCAAGTTCGGTCTGGATCAGAGTCCGCGCTTCTGCAGTCCTGCCTTTCTCCGCCAGTGCGAACACACCGTCCGCGGTGGTGCCGAAGTCTGCGAGCGCGTGGCGCAACTGGATGCGCTTGTCATGGCTGGCTGGAGTGTCAACGGCATACTTCCCTTCCAGCATCGCCGCGTTTTCCATGTCGTTGCGGACACGCGCGAACTCCGACTCCCAGTCTCGTATGGGGTAGCGACTTTTGGAAAGCGCCAGGTCCCGCAGTGAAATCGCCAGCAGGTAGGCGTCATTTTGCAGTCTCAGGAGCTGCAACGAAGCTTTGCGGTTCTTCTGGACCACGTTGACCTGGAAGTCCTCCAGCCAGTGAATCTGGCGGCTGCTGTAGACCACAAAAATCAGGAAGATGGAAAGGATAATGCAGAGGCCGATCCACAGGCGCGTGGACGGCGAAGGAATTTTCCGCAACTGTTCGTACTGAGAGGCGGACTCATTCATGAGACTTAAGAAGAACCCTGGAAAGGAATGTCGTCAATAATGCCCTTTCCTTCCTTGACAACATAGGTGCGGCCAGCCTCCAGCCTTCCCAGTTCCTGCTTCTCTCCGCTCGGCCACTCGAGCAAGGCCTTTTCGATGTGCCGGGAAGGCCCCAGCCCAAAAGTGACCCTGGTGTCTGAACAGGACAGGTAGCTGGAGCCGCTCTTCACGGTTAACCAGCGCTTTCCCTGGGGCGCCCAGATGTGAACATTGGTCCCAATACCGTCGCGGTTTGAACGGACGCCGACGATGGAAAACCGGATGCTGTTGTTGGTCCCTCCGTCATTGCGGTAGAGATACGCCGGGCCGTTATTGGTGGTCATCAGCACGTCCAGGTCTCCATCGTTGTCAAAATCTCCGTAGGCAGCACCCCGGGCGACTTTGGGCTGGTCGAACGATTTCCCTACCAGGGAGCTGATGTCACGGAACTTACCATGACCCTCATTATGAAACAAGCGCGGCGGTTCTGCATAAGTAATGCTCGCCTCGACGTGGCTGATGGTGGCGTCAATATGGCCGTTGGCCACCAGCAGGTCGAGCATGCTGTTGAGGTCAACATCGAAGAAGAAGCAGCCAAAGCCGAGCGTCATCCTGGTCGACTGTCCCACGGTGTTCGAGGGCGCCTCGTCGATAAAGAAACCGTGGCCCTCGTTCCGGTAGAGTCCCACCATCTGCTGGGAAAAGTTGGTGACCACCAGGCTGGGCAGCCCGGAGTTGTCATAGTCGGCGGCGTCGGCGCCCATGCCGGCCCTGGCCACGCCGTCTTCGCTGAAGGCGACTCCTGCGGATACGGCGACCTCCCCAAAAGTTCCATCGCGATTGTTGTGGTAAAGCTTGTTGGGCTGCGTGTCGTTGGCGATAAAGACGTCGGGCCAGCCGTCGAGGTCGTAGTCAATCATCGTAATGCCCAGCGACTTGGACGTGGAATCGTGCAAACCGGACTTGCCGGTCACGTCCTCAAAAGTTCCGTCGCCGCGGTTATGGAAAAGCCAGCAGGTTGTGCCCGGGTAAGCCTCCGGCGTGCAGTAGGACTTGGTCTTTCCATCCAGGCTGCAGAAGATGTCGGATTCCGGCGACCACTTGACGTAATTGGCCACCAGCAGGTCCAGGCGACCGTCGCGGTCATAATCAAACCACAAAGCCGAAGTGCTCAGGCTTGAGTAGCCGCCCAGATGGGCGGCGCGTGTCACATCCGTAAAAGTGCCGTTGCCGTTGTTGTGGAACAGACGGTTCTGGCCATAAGTGGTGACGTAAAAGTCATCAAACCCGTCGTTGTCGTAGTCGCCCACCGCCACGCCGATGCCGTACATCTCAACGTCCAGACCGGCCTGGCGGGTCACGTCCGTGAAGGTCCCGTTGCGGTTGTTCCGGTAGAGCTTCATCGTCGTGCGATGATGGCCATGCCCCGGCCAGTCTTTCCCGTTGATCAGCAGGATGTCCAGCCAGCCGTCGTTGTCATAATCCAGGAAGGCGCATCCGGAACCCAGGGTTTCCGGCAGGTACTTCTCGCCGAAGGCGCCACTGTTGTGCTGGAAAACAATGCCCGCTTGCCGGGTAACGTCAACCAGTTGGTTTTTGAAAGGAGCTTTGGAAGAATTCCGGTGTGTCAGTCGTGACAGTTCCTCGCGAATGCGCGGTGACTCGTAGATCAAGCCGCCTGCGCCGCCCACAGCCCCGACCCCCACAAGCAGCTTCAGCAAATTTCGACGGTTCATTGCCTGTATATTCCGCACCCGACACTTGCGCGTCATTCACAATAACGGTGCATTGCGTTTGAGAGCAAGGACTTTCCAACATGTAGAATTTTTTAGAGGTCCTTCTACTGAAATCAATGGAAGCGCGTAATCCGTTCACACTAATGCGGGGCGCCAGGGCCACCGATGCGCCTCTGGGAAACCACCACCAGGATTTGTCCCAGGCCACACAGCGTTAATAGAAAAAAATTCGTCTTGTAGTACCTAAAAATGACTCTGCAAGTACAAAACGACCTTGCAATCCCTGACAGGTATCCGATAACGTAAAGCCCTCGCGTCAAGGTTGGGGCAAGAAGGGCATTTCATTTTGAAAATGAAGGTTGATCCCAAAGACGGTGGGCGCCGTCGTCATCTGAGCGGAGTCCTGTTCGTTCTCGGACTGGTGCTCGCATTCAACGCAGCTTACCTGGCCGCGTATGCGTCGCCAAACCTCTTCTACGTTGTCAACGCACTGCTGCATCCGTTCCTGGGCGCGCTGGCTGCCATCCTTTTTGCCATTTATCTCAGACGGCACAGGGAATTTCTCACCGGTTTTTCAGGACGCATCTCCGTCCTGGGGCTGGCGCTGGCCACAGGCCTCGGAGTGTTTCTCTTCTTCGCCGGAATGACCTCCGCTCACACCCTGGCCCTTTATCTCCATGTGGGATTTGCCATCGGCGGTCTTTTCTTCCTGCTGGTTCGCCTGCGCGCCCGGACGCGCGACGGGGAGCGAAATTTCTTTTGCCCGCAGTCCCTGGCAAATTGCCGGGGCCGGTTTTGTTGCAGCGCTGGTCTTTTACGGCGCGGTTTCCCTTTACCACCACTATTTCCCCAACCCGGAATATACGGTGAAGAATCCGCTGACCGCGCCCACCAGCATGGACAACGAGGGCGGGGGCAAGAACAGCCTGATGTTTCCAAGTTCAGCCCAGACAACAAACGGCGGCACCATCCCCAAACAGTTCTTTCTGAATTCAAAAAGCTGCGAGCCCTGCCACAAAGACATTTACGACCAGTGGAACGAGTCGATGCACCACTTCTCGTCCTTCAACAACCAGTGGTACCGCAAAGCCATTGAGTACATGCAGGACACGGCGGGCATCAAGCCGTCCATGTGGTGCGCGGGCTGCCATGATCACGCGCTGGCGTTCACCGACATGATGCAGAAAGATCCCATCCGCAAGATCGAGTTCACGCCGGAAGGCCAGGCCGGCCTGGGCTGCATGTCCTGCCACGCCATCGCGCACATCAACAGCACCATGGGCAACGGCAGTTACGTGATGCATTATCCGCAGCTTGACCGCCTGGTGGCCAGCAAGAACCCGGTGATCCGATACATTGCCAACTTTGCCATCCTGCTGAATCCCAAACCGCATCGCCATGTTTTCCTGAAGCCATTTCATCACGAGCGCAAGGACGTGGCGGAGTTCTGCTCGTCATGCCACAAGGTGCACCTGGACTATCCCGTGAATCACTACCGCTGGATTCGCGGGTTTGACGATTACGACAACTGGCAGGGGAGCGGCGTTTCGGGCAACAGCGCCCGGTCTTTCTACTATCCGCCCAAACCGCTGGTTTGCGTTGACTGCCACATGCCTTTGGTTCAATCGCACGACTTCGGCAACATCGACGGCTACGTCCACTCGCACCGTTTTGTGGCGGCCAACACGGCCGTTCCAACCTCGCACGGCAACACGCAGCAGGTGAAAGATGTTGATGAGTTCCTGAAAGACGCGGTCACCGTGGATCTGTTTGCCATCGCCGAGGAACCCAAGGGCAAGTCGGAGGAAAGGCTTTCCCGCGGAGCGCTGGCTGGAGGTCCCCAGGCCTCAACCATGTTTGCCGTCGGTGAAGAGTCCGCACGCGGGTTTGAGGCCTCAGAAGTTTCGGCGGTCCCGCCCGCCAAGCTGATGGCGCCGCTGAACCGGGACGTTGCCTATCTGCGGCGGGGCGAAACGGCCCGGGTCGAGGTGGTGGTGCGCACGCGGAAGGTGGGGCACTTCTTCCCCGGCGGCACGGTGGACGCCTTCGACTGCTGGGTGGAATTGAAGGGCGTGGACGATAAGGGCCACGTTATTTTCTGGAGCGGCGAAGTGGCCGACAACGGTAAGGGTCCTGTCGATCCCTCGGCCCATTACTTCCGCTCTGTCTCACTCGACCAGCATGGCAACTGGATCAACAAGCGCAACGCCTGGGCGGCGCATGCCACCGTCTACGCGCACCTGATCCCTCCCGGCGCGGCGGACACCGTCCACTTCCGCATCAAAGTTCCGAAAGACTGCGGCGACAAGATCACCTTCACCGCCAAACTGAATTACCGCAAGTTTGACTGGTGGAACACGCAATGGGCCTTTGCCGGCCGGCCCGATCCCTACCAGAAGGACCGGAAAACGTCGCTCGATTACGACAATACGCACTGGCTCTTTAACGGCAACCTTTCAAACGTTTCGGCCAGGCTGAAGCAGATTCCCGACGTTCCCATCGTTGTCATGTCCAAAGACCTCGCGACGATACCCGTGCGGGCGGCCTCGGACAAACCCTTTGAGCAAAACATCAAGCTGCTGCCCGACGACGTTTATCGCTGGAACGATTACGGCATCGGTCTGCTGCTGCAGGGAGACCTGAAGGGCGCCGCCCGGGCGTTCAAGATTGTCACCAAGATCAATCCGAAGTATGCCGACGGATGGGTGAACGTGGCGCGTGCGCTCGTGCAGGAAGGCAACGTGGACGAGGCGGTTCCCTATCTGAAGAAGGCCATGGGGCTCGATCCCATGCTCGCAAGCGCCCATTATTTTATGGGACAGGCTTATCAGACCAAAGGGCAGTACCCGCAGGCGTTGTCTGAATTTACAAAGGCCCACAACATCCATCCGGGAGACCGCGTGGTGAGCAACGCCATGGGCCACATCCTTTTCCTCCAGCGCAAATATCCTCAGGCCGTCAAACAGTTCCAGTACACGCTGAGCATCGATCCTGAAAACCTGGTGGCCCACTACAACCTGATGCTGTGCTACCGAGGGTTGCAGGAAAATGCCAGGTCAGACCATGAGGCAAAGCTTTATCTGCGCTTCAAGGCGGATGAAAGCGCCACGGCCATCACCGGCCCATACCAGTTGACCCACCCGGACGATAACATCGAGGCACAGCCCATCCACGAGCACGTCTCGATCAACGACGAAAACCCGGAAGGCTTGCAGTTCTACTGGAACTACGGGCAGCGGTGGGACTGGCTGCCGGGCAAATTGCAGAAAGAGCAGCAGATTGCCCTGGCGCGCTACAAGAAGGACGGAAGTTACGGCTATCTTGCCGCCATGAGAAAAGACAAGCTCAAGATGCACGCGGCACACCGGGTGATGGCAAAGCACAAACCGCCGGCGCATAACGTCCACAAGGTTGCCGCAGATGAAAAACTCCGCGCGCATCCCGCCCACAAGATCGTGGCAGAAACACGGTCTTTTCGATAAAGGTTGGATCTTACGGGCAAGCGGGGCGACTTTCAATACCAACTGAGGTTTCCCTCTTCATGGGGCTGATTTCTCCGGAATGAAAGGTTTCTGATCAACAATGATGAGTCCATCTTCGCGTCGCGATTTTTTCAAGAACCTGATGCTGCTGGCTGGCGCGACGCAGATCCTTGATCCCCGGCTGCTGGCCGCCGCAAACCCTGCGCCCGCCAGGCATTACGTCAACATCACGCAGCAGTCCGGCATCCATTTCACCCACAACAACGGGGCCTTTGGCAAGAAGTACCTGCCCGAAACCATGGGGTCCGGCTGCGCCTTCATCGATTACGACAACGACGGCAACCAGGACATCCTGTTGATCAACGGGACCGATTTCCCCGGCCACGTCCGCCGGCAGACGACGATGAAGCTCTACCACAACAACGGCAACGGAACGTTTACGGACGTCACCGCCCGCGCCGGCCTGAACAAGCCGATGTATGGAATGGGCGTTGCCATCGGCGATTACGACAACGACGGATGGGATGATATTTACGTCACCGGACTTGGCGAAAGCCGCCTCTTCCACAATCAGCACAATGGAACCTTCCGCGACGTGACCAAAGAAGCGGGCGTGAACAACACCGGCTTCGGCACCAGCGCCGCCTGGGTGGATTACGATAAGGACGGAAAGCTCGACCTGTTCGTCTGCAATTACGTCGAATGGTCTGAGAAGACCGACATTTACTGCTCGCTGGATGGCCGTCACAAGTCCTACTGCACTCCCGCGGCCTACAAGGGGCAGAGCTGCCGGCTGTTTCACAACCTGGGCAACGGCCGGTTTGAAGACGTCACCAAGAAGGCCGGCATCTACGACTCCACGGGCAAGAACCTGGGCGTTGCCATCGTTGACTACGACATGGACGGCTGGCCGGACATCGCGGTGTCAAACGACACGGAGCCCAACAAGCTCTATCACAACAACCACGACGGCACCTTCACGCAGGATTCCGTGCAGGCCGGCATCGCCTACGACGCCAACGGCATTGCGCGCGGCGCCATGGGCATCGACGCCTCTGACTTTGACCGTTCAGGCTACCCCAGCCTCGCCATCGGCAATTTCTCAAACCAGATGCTGGGCCTCTACCACAACGAAAAACACAATTTCTTTATCGATGTCGCGCCGCAGTCTGCCATCGGGCAGGACAGCCGACTCTCGCTGTCGTTTGGCCTTTTCTTCTTCGATTACAACCTCGACGGGCTGCCAGGACCTTTTTGTGGCCAACGGGCACATTGAGCCCGACATCGCGCGCATCCAGGCCCAGGTGACCTACGCGGAGCGGCCCCTGGTCTTCAAGAATGATGGACACGGGCGCTTTGACGAGATCGGAAAAGAGCTGGGCTTCACCAGGCAGATTGTGGCGCGCGGCGCGGCCTACGCCGACATCAACAACGATGGCTATCCTGATGTGCTGGTCACCACCAATAACGGCCCCGCCTATCTGTTCAAGAACGAAGGTCCGAACACCGCCAACGCCATTCGCATCAAGACCGTCGGAACACAGTCCAACCGCAACGGCATCGGCGCCAGGGTCCGCGTCCACTCCGGCGGCGTGATCAATTGGCAGACCGTCCACTCCGGCTCCAGCTACTGCTCGCAGAGCGAACTTCCGCTGACGTTTGGTCTTGGGAAAGCAGGATCGGCGGAGGAAGTGCGCATCATCTGGCCCAGCGGCCACGAAGACACTCTCAAAAACCTAAAAGCCAACGCCTCCTACACCATCCAGGAAGGCGGCAAAATCCTCTCAACCCGCCCCTTCAAGCGATAGCGCATTTGTAGATTGACAGAACACAGCGCCTCACCCGCGGATTAAGTTCTGCTGGAGGGCTGTATTCTGCTACTCATGGCGGGTGACGCCTTCGGCAATCCAGAATTTGCCGGGCTCGAAGCCGGCGCGCAAAGCAAAATCGTGGGCCAGGAGCTGAATCAGGACGATATCCACCAGCGTTCCGAGCCCCAGCTTGATGGGATCAACCTGGATCAACCGCATGTTGGTAACGTCTTCGACGGTCCGGTCAGAAATCAGCAGGACCCGCCCCTTGTGAGAGCGGATATCGTCGGCCAGCTTCAACAACAGGGTGGCGGGCTTGCGGGTGCGGGGCGCCGCGATGGGGGGCTGAGTGTGCCGCGCGAAAATAATGTAGCAGTGCGCCGGATTGACAATTTCAATCGGGCCGTGGCGGAACTGCGCTGCGGTGATCGGCTCTGCAGCCAGGCGGGCTACTTCTTTGAGCATCAGCGATCCCTGAAAGGCTGAAGCCATGTCCGCGCCCCTTGAAAGCAGCGCAACGTAGGGCGGGTGGTTGAAGAATTCGAGCGTGGGAAGCATCAGGTCATCGTGCCGGTCGAGAATCTCTTCCTGCGCTTCCACAGCTTGCATCAGCGCATGGGTCAGGGGCCGGCTGCCCTCTCCGGCGATGGCAAAGGCCAGGTACATCAGCACCGCGACGGCACAGGTATAGGTCTTGGTGCTCACGGCCGCCTGGACCCCGGCCATCATGGGCAGCAGCAGCTTTCCTTTTTTGGCCAGATGGCTGCTTTCCACATTGGTGACGGCAACCACGTTGATCTTTTTCGGGAGGGCATCAAGAAGCCGGGTCACTTCCACCGTTTCGCCCGACTGTGACACAACCACCAGCAGCGTGTCGGGACTGAGCACCTTCAAATGATGGTGCAGCAGTTCGGCCGCCTCCCAAACCAGCGCCCGGTATCCCATCGCCGTCAGCCAGGCCTGCGCCGGGTAAGCAGCATGCAACGAGGACCCCATCCCCGTAAAAACCACCAGAGTCTTTTTCGAAATCCCCAGTTTCTTCCGAATGTTCATCGGGATGGCGCCGGGACTGGCATAGTATTTGCGAACACAGGAAAGGGCGTCCGGCTGCTGCAGGATTTCTTCCATCAGAGGAGTCATGGTGTCAGATCTTGCCTTGGAATCAGTGAGCGGGGCGTTCCGGATACATGCTGGCTCTCGCAACCGGACAGGCCGTTTGCTCTTTTCACAGAGTTCTGCGCTTACTCGCAGATTCTAGCACTCCCGCCAGTGGATTGAAAATCAATCGATTGGCACAAGCCGGGCGAAGGCCCTGCACCCTGAGGGACTTCATGCCGGTTTGCAGCAGCCCGATAGAGTTCCACCGAGCGCCGGCTGCGCGATGACCTTCGGGCGCTCAGCCATCCGGATGGATAGCCCGCACGACGCCTCGTGCTCTCAAAAACAACTCTGCTGGATGGGAGAATTCTTTCAGGAGTGTTGGAAATGCTGAGCAGACAGGGGCCGGAAGTTATCCGGCCCCAGCCGGTGGATCTTACAGTGGAGTCACATTTGCCGCTTGGAGTCCCTTCGGGCCCTTGACGACTTCGAATTCGACGGGTGCACCTTCCTGAAGGCTACGATAACCGTCTCCCTGGATCGCAGAAAAGTGGACGAAAACATCCTCGCCACCCTGCCGCTGGATAAAACCATACCCCTTGCTGGCGTTGAACCACTTTACGGTTCCTTGTTCACGATTGTTACTCACGGTTACTTCTACTCCTTGTTGATAGTTGGCGCCGTCAGTTCTGTACTTCACTTCACGGGCTGAAAAACACAAACAGCCTTGAGTTTCGTCTCGCGGCCTTTGAGTACAACTCGAAAGGGATACAAGATCGACAAACGCAGCCCCATTGTGCCACAAGGTTACACATTCAACAATAGTCTTTTTACGTAATACCCGGCCGCCCGATTTTGGCTCCGGGGCCCCGTTCCAAAGGGCGTGCAAGCAGGAATTTCTATTCCGCCAGGCAGGAGTCTTCCACCAGGATGGCATGGACGCTCCGCGGGCCATGTACGCCCCGAACGAGAATCTGCTCAATGTCAGCCGTTCTGCTGGTGCCTGAAACAAAAACCAGGGAACGAGCGGGGCTGGGCCTCGCGGGATCGCGGGATACTGGAAGGTTTTGCAGAACTTCGTCCAAGGAGGCACGGATCTGGCTGCGCCGGTAAAGCGCAATGTGCACGGGTGGAGCCAGAGAGGTGAGTTGGCTTCCTTCAGTGAAGCTGGTCAGGACCAGACTGCCTGTCTCGGCCAGCGCAAAATCGACTCCAGTGATGCCTGCGCCCGCGCCGAAACATTCATCACTGAATAAACTGCCTTCCGGCTGTTCCGCTGTGCTTTCCGGCCACCTGACAACTCGCTGACCCCGGTCCTCCAGCAGCTTACCTATTTGAAGCTGGTTAATGATGGGGTTTCGCGAGAGCACCACGGATTGAGCCTGAACCTGTTCCAAAATTGAACACAATTTCTCCTCCAGCTCCCCAAGGGTCGATGCACGGTACGAGTTGCAACCCAGACTTTCGAGTTCCGATTCAAACCGCTCGGCCAGTTCCTGGGGCGGAATTTCCGGCATAACGCCCTCAAGAGTGGGAGGCAAAGCGCGCGGGCCGGCACCTTGGCCAACTCCATCCTTTGTTTTCAATATGTTACGGATAACGCCCAGCATTTCGTCACGGTTTGACACCAACCACGCTCCTTCCCCGGTTCGTTCCAGAGGATCAACTTGTTCAAATTCTACCATTTGTGGGTTCGAATCGGGATTCCAATCTGCAACAAAACAGGAGTCTTGAGTTTTTTTTTATTCCATGCTAAATTTTGTGCAACCTTCACCCTTTCCAAACCATCTGAAACTCCGGAAAGAGAAAACGAAGAAGTGAAGACAAGATCAGACATAAGGAAGGTTTTGCAATGCCAGCGACACTGAAAATAAGAAAAAGCGCGTACCGAGCAATGCTGTTGAAGAAGCGACAGGAGCTTTTGGTCGGCGCCAGAAACACTCCCGAAGCTCTTTCGGCCATTCAATCGGCTGATGAAATGGAGTTTGCCGTCCGCAGCGTAGAGCAGGACGTCAACGTCACCACGGCGAGCGTTCGCAGTCGGATGCTCCGGCAGATCGATTATGCACTCGAACGCGTCGCAGGCGGCACATATGGCGAGTGCCAGGCCTGTGGAGAGCATATTTCTGACAACCGGCTCAAGGCAATCCCTTGGGCGGAGTGCTGCCTCAAGTGCGAGGAAATGCGTAGCAGGAACTAACCCCCTTCTTATCAGCACATTAAATTCTTGCACCTTGTGCAGGAAGGGGGTACGTGTCTGCCGGGCGAGCGGTCGTCTGCTCCGGCCGGCAGACACTGCTGTTCTCCTCGGATTGCCCGCAGCAAAGGCTTGAGTTTCTCCGCGAACCCTGGTTCATCTCCCCTGACCTATTGTGATGCTTCATCCTTTGCGGTAAAGTGCCAGTTTATCTATTGACACTGCAAGGGACGGCTGTAGTGTGCAGTCACAGCCGCCATCAACTCACTGAGAGGACATCGCATGAAGATCACAGCCGTTGAACCCGTGGTGCTTGGAGCCGCCTGGCGGAATCTTATCTTTATCAAGGTCAAGACCGACGAAGGCCTGGTCGGCATTGGCGAGTGCACGCTGCACAATCGCGAAGAAGGCATTCTGGGATATCTGCCGGGCGCGGTCCGCCGGCACGTCATTGGTTCCGACCCTTTCAACATTGAAGACCTGTGGCTGCGCATGTACCGCAACGAGTTCTGGCGCAACGGCGCCATTGCCACCACGGTGATGAGCGGCATTGAGATTGCCTGCTGGGACATTGTGGGCAAAGCCTGCAACCAGCCCGTGTGGAGAATTCTGGGCGGGCAGTGCCATGAAAAAATCAAGGCTTATGCCAACGCCTGGTACACGGTGGAGCGCAAGCCGGAGGAATTTGCCAAGCGGGTCAAGGTGGTTCTCGACAAGGGCTACAAGGCGCTCAAGGTTGATCCGTTCGGCCCGGGCGGGCTGGAGATTTCGCACGCCGAAAAGGTGAAGTCCGTGGAACTGGTTGCCGCCATCCGCGAAGCCGTGGGGCCTGACGTTGAGATCTTCGTTGAGATGCATGGCCGATTCAGCGCCGCCACCGCCATTGAAATCTCCCGCATGCTGGAGCCCTACCACCCCGGCTGGATCGAAGAGCCCTGCCCGCCGGAAGACATTCCCTCGCTGGTCAAGGTGGCCGAGCACGTCAATCTGCCCGTCGCCACCGGCGAACGCTATTACACGCGCTACGGTTTCCGCGAAGTGCTGGAATCCACCGCGCCCGACATTCTTCAGCCCGACGTCATCCACGCCGGCGGCATCATGGAGATGAAAAAGATCGCGGCCATGGGCGACGTCCGCTCCATGGTGATGGCGCCCCACAATTCCAACGGCCCGGTCTGCACCGCCGCCAGCGTCCATTTTGATTTCTGCACCACCAACGTGAAGGTGCAGGAATGCTTTGACGATTTCTCCGAAACCTGGGTGGTGGACGCCGTTCCCGGAACTCCCCGTCCCAAAGATGGCTATTTCTATCCCCCGGAAAAGCCCGGCCTGGGCGTGGAACTGAACGAGGACCTCATCAAAGAGCATCCCTACAAAGAAGGCTTCTTCAACATGTGGGAAAAGGACTGGCACATGCGCCAGTTCACTAGCTAGCGCAGAGGGCCACGCGCGCATACATTCCAAACTACGGAACGTATGCGCCACCCGCGCAAGCAGTGGGGCCCAGTCGGGTGCCGTCTCAATTATTATGCGGACAGCCGCTCCCGCCCCGTCACGATTACGAGCTTCTTGACCGTAATGCTCAGGCCCACACTCAGGACTCGGACGCCACAGATTTCGCTCGCTCGCCGTCTTTGACCCATGAGAACTGAGCATCCCTGGCAGCTACGTGAATGAAGGAGTTCCAATCGTGAACGTACAGTCGGCAGCAGAATGCACCAGCGGACAGCTTTGGCTTGAGGTGCTCGAACAGCGGAAATTGGCTGGCATCTTCGGGATAGCCGTTCACCTGTACCAACCTCTCTGGGTACCACAAGTGATCGGCGTCGGGCGGCTCTATTACGAAATAATAGAAGCCGCGCAACATCAGCATCGCTCGCTGGTACCCGTCCTTGTCGGGGCTGTCGGGCGGGTTCCCACGGAGGCTTAGCAGCAGTTCCGCCGTGCGGCTCCCGTAGTCCAAACTTACGCTGATTACCTCAGCATCATCGAAACCGTTCGGATAGAGTGCGTCCAATTCCTCGAAGGTCATGTTGCCCTCACTCAGTGCCCCTTAGTAGCAAGCACCCTCGGCGCACGCTTCTCCCGCCGCTTGGAGGATTTTAATCGTGAAAGCGCCGGCGGCTCCCCAGAAGCCAACCTTAGTGGCCGCCTTGAGCACTTGACCCGGGTCCATTTGTTTGCCCCTTGCTCCGCCCGGCGGCGTGTAATGCCAGCCATCCTTACCGCGATCCGCCTTCGGTCCCCACGGTCCCGGGCGGCCCTTGTTCCATTCTAACTTTTCCCCGGTCTTGCCGTTTACGTATTCTTCTCCATACGGGGCCTGGTGCTTTGGATTCTTCTTCCAGTCAGGGCCCAACCCCTTCGGGTCATTCGGCAGGGGCTTATCCGGTGTCCAGGAAGAGGGTTCCTCGCCGGATCCGCTGCTCTGGTACAAGCCGAAGAAGCTCAGGGTCCTAATCCACCATGACTGCTGTTGCGCTCCAGTTGGCGCATCGGTTTTGGCTTCCTCAAGACCATATCGCCCATCGCTAAAGTGCATCGAAGATTCTTCGAACGACTCACCATTCGAACTGCAGCCACCGCCGGTTGCGCAATTGCTTTGTAAGCCGCCGGGATCATTCAGGCTGGTGGGGTTATTTCCCACATAAGCATACATATTCCACGTCTGCGGGTCGTTGAGCTTGACGACTTTGCGGCCACCGGGGTCGGGGGTCATCCAGCGGTAGACGCGGAAGTTGTACTCGCGCGTGGCCGAGGGAAAGGTGGGGTCATTGACCTGCCAGTCCAGCCCCGCGTAGATCCCCGTTTGACGCGTGCCCGTCTGCTGCCAGATTTGCCCCCAGGGAAAATAAGTCATGTCCCACTGCACGGCGGGTGGCGCAGACACGTGCCTTCTCGTGTCTGCGATCCCGCGCAGCGGGACGTTTCTGCTTGGCGTCATGGCAGCCGATCCATAGGAATCGAGGTGGTTCTCTCCGTAGTAGCGGCGCAGCCGTGGCATCACGCCATTCTAACTCCACTCAGCTTCGCTGAACGCAGATACTACAAAGCGAGTATCTGCGCCACCCGCCTTCCATAAGTCAAGCGGTAAACACACCTCTGCACAATGATACGTATGTAGAGACTCCTCGGTGAGGCGTCTCAAGAACACAAGAACGCATCCAAACTACCTGCGTTCCAAAGGTTCCACCGGGGGTCTGCGGCTGTGATTCCGCTTGCAATTCCCGGCGGCTCGGAGTAAGAACAAACATTCTTGGAGTGCAGCGGTACGAGGCCTGCATGCGCTAGCCAGTCATTCGCCAACCCGGGGGTTATTGATGAAGTCGAGCCGTCGCAAGTTTCTGCAATCCACTCTGGCGGCGCCGGTGGCGCTGGCGCTGGGAGGTCCGGCCGTCGAGTCGCTCGACGCCATTGTGTTCCCTTCTCCCCAGATGACCTTTGAGAACCCGGACATCATCCGCTATGACGCGCATTGCTTCACCATCAATGGCCGCGACACGTTTCTGCACGGCGGCTGCTTCCATTACCCCCGATGCCCGCAGTCGTTGTGGCGTGACCGCCTGCTGAAGTTCAAGCGCGCCGGCTTCAACACCATTGAGAGTTACGTTTTCTGGAACTATCACGAGCAGGAGGAAGGCCACGCCGATTTCACCGAGCTGGAAAGCTTTATCCAGACTGGTCAAGGAAATGGGCTTCTTCCTGATCGCCCGCATCGGCCCCTACGCCTGCGCCGAGTGGGACAATGGCGGTTTTCCCGACTGGGTGACGATGCGGCAGTTTCCGCTGCGCAGCGACAATCCGCAGAGCATCAAGACTTCGCAGCACTGGTACGACCTGGTGCTCCCGGTGATTGCCAGGCATCAGATTACAACCGGCGGGCCCATCATCCTGATGCAGGTTGAAAACGAATACAACTTCTGGAAAGGCGTTGACGACGAGCACAAGCGCGCCTACATTTCCGCCCTGGCACAGATGGCCTGGAGCGGCGGCATCAACGTTCCGCTCATCACCTGCTGGACGCAGCAGGCCCGCGAAAACCAGTATCCCGGACATGGCGCGCATCGCCGACTTCTGCAATTTCTATCCCCGCTGGAAAATTACGGACGAAGTCCTGCCCGCGCTGATCAAGTTGCGGAGCGAGGAGCCGAATTCTCCCCAGGGCGTCACCGAGTTGCAGGGCGGATGGTTCGCCAAATTCGGCGGCAAGCTTTCCGTTGACCAGGAAGGCGTAGGCCCGGCCCAGCTCAGCCCGCTCACCAAAACCGTGATCGAGCAGGGCGCCACCTTTTACGCCTACTACATGGGCTTTGGCGGCACCAACTTTGAGTGGGCCGCAAAAGACCTGACCACCACTTACGATTACGCGGCGCCCGTCCGCGAGCCCGGCGGCCTGTGGGGCAAGTACTATGAAGCCCGCGGCATCAGCCTGGCGCTGGGAATGTTTGGCGAACAGCTCGCACGCGCTGAATTGCAGGCCGGCGCGGCGGATTCCACCAACCCGGCCGTCAGCGCCCTCGAACGCGTCAACGGCAAAAGCGGCTTCCTGTTCGTGCGTGAAAACAACAACGCCGAACAGCAGTTCAAGCTGACCTTTATGGACCCGGGAAGCCCCTCGCATCGCACCATCGCGGCGCCGCGCGAAGGCGAGTTGAGCATCGGCGCGCGTGAGATGAAGATGCTGCCCGTCTATGTCCCCATCGGTGAAACAACGCTTCGCTATTCCACGGCGGAGGTGCTGGCCCACGGGCTGAACCTGGACAAATGGTACCTGGTGCTTTATGACGACCCGGGGCGCGTGGCGGAAGTGTCGCTCGCCACCGAAGACGAGCCGCACGTGGAAGGCGACACCACCTACATCTACTGGGACCGCGGGTACGAATCGGTGGTGTTCGGCGTGCGCTTCGACCAGGACGAAAAGACCCTGGTCGTCAACCGAGACTTGATCGTGGTTCTCGTTCCGCGGCAGCGCGCCCTGCGCACCTGGACCGCTGAATTCCCCATCAAGGACTTCCCGGGCGCGGAAGGCGACAAGCCCGTCTCCGTCCTGTTTATTTCAGACGCCGCCCTGCTGGTCTCGAGCGGCTCGCGGAGCAGCCACGTCTGGGCCGATCTCGAATTCCGTCCCGGGAACCATGAACTGACCGCCCTGCTGCCTCCCAAGCCGGCAAAATGCCGCGTGGACGGCATGGAAACCGAGTTCCGCTATACGCGCGCGGGCCGGGAGACGCGGGTCAGTTTTTCAACCCCCGAACTCCCCAGCCGTCCGGTTCCCATCACCCAGGTCCGCACGTGGGTGGAAAAGATTTCCGGGCAGGACGCCGGCCAGTGGCTCGCTTCGCCTCTGCGGCCGCTGGAAGAACTCGGCCGCGTTCCCTACGGTTACGTCAAGTATCGCTCCGAGCCTTTCACTTACAACGGCCAGGGCAAAATGTTTATCTCCACCTTCGCTGATGACGCGAAAAAAGTTTTCGTGAACGGCAGGTTGGTCGCCGAAGCCTCCAACAAAAAGAAGCAGGTGGAGCTTGACCTGGCAAAGTACGCGAAGAACGGAAGCAACACCCTGGAGATTGCCTACGAACTTTTTGGCTCGCCCAATTTCGGAGAAAACCTCGGCGAGCTGAAAGGCGTCCAGGCTGTGGGAATCGGCTGCGAGCGCGTCATCGGCCACGCCGCTCGAAAAGTGGCACATCCAGCGCTTCCCTTCTCCCGCGCAGGGCCGGGGCAGGATTGATCCGGCAAAGATACCCGCAGGCCCAGGCACGCCGGCGGCCATCGGCACGGGCGGCGGCAAGGAACTGCTTCCGCTCTTCACCTGGTGCAGCGCGGAGTTTGACGTTGAGCGGCCTTCCGAGGAATGGTTCGCTCCCTGGAAGCTCACCTTTGAGGCTGACCGCGATGCCCTGCTCTACCTGAACGGCCGGTTCGTGGGCCGCTACATGACCATCGGTCCCCAGAAAGATTTTTACCTTCCGGAGCCTTTTTTCATCAACGAGCAAGGCAAGAAGAACGTCCTCACCGTCGTCCTGGCATACACCAACCAGCCCGGGCACATTCGGACGCTCCGGGTTGCTCCATACAGCGAATACGCAACTCGACGGACCCGGATTGAATTTGAATGGTAGGATAGAATATTTCCGGTTGGGGACTTCACTCGCAACCGGGAAAGCGTGCGCCCGGCTGCGCTAGCGGTGCGGGCCGCCATTGACGATTGTGGAAAAGGCGAATGGCAGGAACACCAAAGAAACAGAAGCAGTCTCGCGTAGCAGGCGCCGCCAGGCCGGTGGGGCTTGGAATTATCGGCGTGGGGACCGTCGGCACGGGGACCATTAAAGTTCTGCAGGAGCACCGGCTGGAAATCGAACGCCGGCTGGGTTGCCGGCTGCAGCTCAAGATGATCTGCTCCCGCAGCATTCGCAAGCAAGACCTCTCCTGGCTCAAGCCCAAGGTGGCCCTCACCACCGACTGGAAAGAAGTGGTCCGCAACCCGGAAGTCGACATTGTGGTGGAGCTGGTGGGGAAACTGCCCACTGCCCGCGCCATCGCTTTTGCCACCGTCAACGCCGGCAAACATCTGGTGACCGCCAACAAGCAACTGGTGGCCGAGCACGGCATCGAACTGGTGGGGCGCAGCCTCGAAAAAGGCGTCAAGCTGGGCATTGAAGCCTGCGTGGCCGGCGGAACTCCGATTCTTCACGCCATCCGGTCGGGGCTGGCCGGTGAAAGTTTTGCGGCGGTCTACGGCATCCTGAACGGGACCACGAATTTTATTCTGACGGAAATGGAGCAGCGCGGCGTCTCATTTGCCGAGGCGCTCGCGGACGCGCAGAAGCTGGGTTACGCCGAGCCCGATCCCACCTTTGACGTGGAAGGTTTTGACGCCCGCTACAAAATCGCCATTCTCACCATGGTCTGCTTCGGCCAGGCGGTCCCGGTGGAGGGAATTCCCGTGGAAGGCATCACCCGCATCGAGCAGGTGGATTTTGCCTACGCCCACCGGCTGAACCGCACCATCCGGCTGATCGGCGCGGCGCGCAGGAAGCGCGGCAGGAACCTGGAAATCACCGTGCGCCCCATGATGATTCCGCAGGCCTCCCAGCTGGCCAACGTCTGGGGCAGCACCAACGGCATTCTGCTGCTGGGCAACAAAGGCGGCACCACCACGCTGACCGGCCGCGGCGCCGGAGGCGAGCCCACCGGCGTGGCCGTGCTCTCCGACGTGGTTGAGATTGCCAGGGTGATTGCGGCAGGCGGCTCCGGCAGCACGCCGCTCGGCTACTCGGAATGGCACAGCCGGAAGATCGGCCCGCCCTCCCGCGAGCGAGCCAGTTCCTACCTGCGGCTGGTGGTTCGCGACCGTCCCGGCATCCTGGCGCGCGTGTGCGCCGCCCTCGGACGCCACAGAATCAACATCGACTCGGTGCTGCAGGAACCCGGCATGCCCAAGGAACACCTGCCGTTCGTCATGACCCTTGAGCCCACGGCGGAGGCCCGGGTGCGCGGCGCCGTCCGTGAAATTGCCCGGCTTCCCTTCCTGGTTCAGCCGCCCCTTCTGCTGCCTTTCGTCGACCTTCCCTAGCCTCCCGTAGGGGGCTACAGAGGATTTTTCCCGGCCTTTCCAGGCAACGCAACCCCACCCAAGGCGCATCTTATCTGGTATAGAGGGGATGATGGAGCGACGCTCAGGCAAGTCCGCGGGCGTCGTTTCATGTTGGACCCATTCAGAAAGGGGGCGTTATGAACAGAAAGATTCTTCAATTCGCAAAAACACCGCCTGCCCCTTCCCTTGCCGCCCGCGAGGGCGCCTTGTGACCGCCTGACGAGCGCCCCTCGGCATGGTGCAGGATCTGCGTGACGGGGCGTGTCCATTCAATTCTGCAGCGTTTCAATTGAGCAGAGGTTGCGGCTACTGTTAACTTAGTAGTTGCGCCATTGTGCCCGTATTCTACAACTTTGAGGCCGGCGCGCTACATCAGCGCGTCCTAAGAAACGTTTTTGGCCTGCCGTGCATCTCAACAAGAGTCAGGTTCAGGAGCTGCACGAAAGGCCTTCAATAGAGCCTTGAACATGACTTTTGCATAAAGGAGGCAGAATGAGACTGAACTTTTTTAAAACCACCGGATTACTTCTATTAGCTGGATTAATAATGCCTGTTGGGATGTTACTTGCAAGTGACACTTATGAAACCACGCCTGTAACGTCCAGCACCGCCAACTGGTATAACGTGGAACAGGCTTCGAATCTTTTCAATCAAATGAACACTCTGGCGCTGAAGGCCAGGAGGGAAGTTGCCCGGCTTCAGGCGCAGGGGTATGAGCTGAGCTGGACAGAACATTCGACAAGGCTTGCGAGGGCCAAAAACGATATCAACACCATCGGGGATGACCTGCAGCAGCTCAACGAAATGAAAACCAGGCTGGAGCCCTGGCAGCAGAGCCTGCTCAAGAAGATCACTCCGAACCTTCATGCGATGGTTTACCAGACGGACCAGGCGCTGAATACGCTGTCCAACCATGAAGATCGCATTGCCCTGACCATGACGTACTACCCGCAGAACATCAATCTGATTTACAAGAACGCCAATCAGATGTCGGATACCATCGAAGCCGTCACCCAGTATGCTCACGCCGAGGAGAAGATGGCGGAGCTCAACAAGATGAACGGCACAAAAGCCGGGTCCTGATGGAAGGATTCGATTGAACCGGACAAAGGGCCTCGCCCCCGGGGCGGGGCCTTTTCGGACCTGGGCGTATGCGTCAAACGAGGATCAGGATTCAGGACATGCACGAAAGACCTATAACCACAGCCCTGAAAGTGCATTGCGTGCAAAGGAGGCATTATGCGTACGAACTTTATGAAAACGATCGGATTGACCCTATTCATCACATTTCTGATGCCGGCAGGCATATTACTTGCCAATGAGTCAGCGCCGGATTACCGCATGACGTCGAATACCGCCAACTGGAAGAATGTTGAGGACGCTTCGAATCTGTTCAGGAGAATGCAGACCCTGGCCATCAATGCAAGAAATGCGGTTGGACCAATTCAAGTTGCCGAAACCGACCTGGGATGGCAAATTCAGGCGGTTAAGCTCATCAGAGCCAGAAATAATGTCAACAAGATGGGCGAAGACCTGCAGCAGCTGAACGAGGTCAGCAGCAAGGTATTACCCTGGCAGCAGAGGCTGATCCACAAAGCCTCACCTCAGGTCCATGAAATGGCCTACCAGCTGGAGGCGGCCATTAACACCCTGAATCAGTATCAGTCCAAGGATCATCTTGCGCTGACCGAGTATCCGCAGAACATCAATCAGATTTACAGGAGTGCCAATCAGATATCGGATACCATCGGCACTGTGACGCAGTACGCGCACGCCGAGGAGAAGATGGCGGAGCTCAACAAGATGAACGGCACAAAAGCCGGGTCCTGACAGCAGGATGAGATGGCAGCGGACGAAAGGCCTCGCCCCCCGGCGGGGCCTTTCCCTTTTGCGGAGAAAGGGTACTCTCACAAACGGGCTGGCTGACCATCGAAGCCCGGCTGGCTATTGCGCCACCTGAAACTCAAAGACGGTGTCCGGTGTCACTTTGCTTCCCGGAAGAGGCAATTGCTGGAGGATATTGCCCTGAACGGCGCCCGGCGCCTGGGCCTGAGTGACCTTGATGTTCTGGAATCCCGCCTGTTGCAGTTCCGACCGGACCATGCCAACGGATCTGCCCTGGAAGTTCGGGCAAAGGTAGGCAACGGGTGTCACCCCCAGCGAAACCAGGAAATTCACGGCAGGGCTCTGCAGGTCCGTTGTGGCCGGAGGCGGATCCTGCGCCACCACATGGTAGGGCTGATCCTGAGGCCAGTAAAGCGCTGCAACGTCGCCAATGGTGAGTCCACGCTCCACGGCCGTAATCCGGGCTGCGCGAAGGCTGCGCCCGATCAGGTCCGGGACGCTCACCTTCTGGGCTCCCAGGCTTAACAGGACGTGGACGCGCTGGCGCGGTTTGATGCTGGTTCCCGGGGCGGGCATCTGAGACACCACGCCGTCCGCCGCAATCTTGTCATTGTAGAGCCGGTCTTCAATGTCCAGATCCAGGCCGAGCGCGCGGACGGTGTTCCGGGCCTGTTCGACGGGCATGCCAACCAGGTTGGGCAGGGTTTCCTGCCGCCCGTGGATAGTGAGGCGGATGGTGGTGATGGCGGAAACAACGGCCACCGACATCAGGACGGCAGCCAGGAAAAACAGACGAAACAAGGTCCGGACTCTGGGGCTGACTTTCATACCTCATCCATAATATGGCTGACTGCCGGAAAATTATCAAGCCGGGAACCGGCTCGGCCACTCCCATCAGCCGCGCGAATCCGTGGAACCCGCCTGGGGGTGCTCTGAAGCGACGGCTTGCGGAGGTTCCGGCGCAGGCTCAACGTGCACCATCACATCGGCCACCCAGTCCAGGCTCCTCCGGATGGCGAAACGCACCTCGGTGGCAATGTCATGCGATTTCCTGACCGTAAGGTCGGGATCCACCTCCAGATGGAGATCCACGTAATACTGCAACCCCACGTTGCGGGCAAAGCATTTTTCCACACCGAAGGCCCCGGGAACCGTGAGGCTGACTTCGCGAATGGCGGCCATCATCTCCTCGTCCGGCATTTCATCCGTCAGGCGCGATGAAGTTTCCCTGGCCACCCGGATGGCCGTGAAAATAACAAACAGCCCCACCGCAAACCCGCCGTAGTGGTCTGCCGCAAGAAAACGATCGGGGTCCAGCAGCGTCAACCCCAGCGCGGTCAGGGCCGTCAGCGCCGAAAGGATATCCACAAAATCGTTCCAGGCGTCGGCCCTCAATGCGGCGCTGCGGATTTTCTTGCCATAATGAAATTTCACGGCGGACATCACGGCTTTCGAAACCATCGAGGCCAGCAGCGCCCAGACGCCATAAAAAGCAGGCGTCTCTTGAACGTGCTGCACCCCCTGGAGCGAACGGTAACAGATGCCGATGCCGGCAACAAAAAGGATGACGCCGACAATCAGTCCGGTCAGCGTCTCATAGCGCCCGTGCCCGTAAGGGTGATCTTCATCGGCCGGCCGGGAAGCGATGGCAAAGCCGAAAAAGATGGCCACCGCCGCCACCACGTCCCCCGCCGATTCGAAGCCGTCCGCCAGAACAGAGGCGGAGCGGCCCGTAATGCCTACGGTGATCTTCACCGCCGCCAGGATGCCGCTGACCGCAATACTGGCCAGCGCTACACGCTTGCCGATCCTGATTTTGGTTGAACTTTTCAAACACCGGCCTCTTGGGAATTCGGGCCCGCCGCCACGAAGTCATCGGGCCGCAATCCGCGTTGCGGCTGTCCTGCGGAGCCCCTACTGCGCTGCCACCGCATCTTAACGCATTGCCGAAGCATCGCGCCACCCACCGATTCAGCACACCCGCGCCTTCCATGACAAGGTGGTTCCGCCTCGCGGAAATTTGATTGGCAGGGGATTTAGCGGCTCCCTGGAGGCGTTTCGCGGAATTGGCCACCATCCTCAACCCTCGCAGCAGATTCGTCTCCCGGCGTGGCATTTATCCATGATCGGCATCTTTTTATTTGCGGAGGGGCAAAGCGTGCGGCAGCTGAGGTCCATCAGGACAACCGAATACGCGGGAAGAGCACGGGCAGAATCACGTTCCCTTCTAATCGATATGTGCCGGGGGCCATTTCCGCCCGTCCGGCTGGCGGTTTCCACTGTCCTGGCCCGAACGCTTACCCTTGAATTTTCAGGCATTTACCCGGCCAAAAACCCGGCGCCCCAGCGGGTGGGCGGGCAAGCCACCTGGCGTGCCGGCACTCAAGGCATTGACACCTTTCGACGCTGAAACGGGAGTCAACGGATTAAATCTGAAAAAACGTGAAAAAGCCCTTGACACGCCAGTGATATATCAGATAGATTCGCAGCTGGCTGGTGATATATCACTAGGAGTCGCTTCAGACGATGGCTACCCCCAGGGTTAGGGAGTCCAAATCGCTCGCCGAAAGAGCCTACGAAATGCTCAGTCGGCATATCGTCCAGGGCAAGCTGAGGCCCGGCGAGCAGGTGCTGGCCAAAGACCTGTCGAACAAGTTGGACATGGGCAGAACTCCCGTACGGGAAGCGCTGCTGAGGTTGCAGAATGAGGGCATTATCATCTGCAACAGCCGCCACAACTACAAAGTTCGGATCCTGACCCCAGGCGACATCAAGGAAATCTACGACACCCTGGGGATTCTTGAGGGTGCGGCTGCCGGCGCGGTCCCCCAGATCATCACTTCAGAGGACCTTGACCGGCTGGAGAAATACAACGCCAGAATGCGGCAGGTTGCGCAAAAAGGCGACCTTTCCGAATTTGGCCATTGGAACCACGAGTTCCACGGCATCTTTCTGGACCGGTATGGAAACGGCATGTTGCACAGCCTCTGCGACTCCATCCGGCGGCAGGTCTATGCCTACCCGGTCAAGGGCGGATCTTTGGCCAGGTGGCTGGAAAAGTCTGTTCGCGAGCATCGGGAAATCATCCGCATGGTCCGAAACAACGAGGGCAGGCAGCTGGAGGCATACTTCCGGGAAGTGCATTGGAGCTTCACCAGAAACCTTAAGTATATTCGGGACGCCTTCCATCCGGATGGACAGACTCCCGTACCTTTTTAGGCGGCGGTCCGGAACTATCCGCTCAGATTGGGGACTGGGGAGCAGGAACCCGATCACGGTTTTTCAAGGTAAGGTCACAGCATTTTGGATCCACGCGTCGGGTTTTTTGATTGCTGTGACAGCGGCCCGGCTGGGGCGGTTCTGCAAAGTGAATGAACGACAGCGGACAGCAGAACCCTCCCGGCGGGCATCGCCAGACTCGTAAAGGGTTGTTTGGGATCGCTGGTTGTGAAACAATGTGAGTAACTTAAATCGACAGACCGCTCACAGAAATTTCCCGCGAGGGATGGTCCCTAAGCGTCGCAAACCTATAGGTGCAGGTCCTGGGTCAACGGGGTAATCAAATGTGTTTTTCTTTCGGGGAAGACGCATGAAAAAGCATTGACTGAGATTCGTTTCTTTATCTTGCGCATCGGGAACCTGCCTGTGCGTAAGACTGCAAGCTGTAAGTCGGGCAAGGGACTCAACAAACGAAAATTCTTTTCCGGCGCCATCGCACGGGGTACGAACGTCACACTTGGCCCGGTAAAAGCACAGGAGGAAATGCCAGATGAAAACAGCATGGAAATATTCTTTGCTGCTGATGTTGTGCTCGCTTGCCGTGGGCATGAATCAGCGCAGTTTCGCACAATCGGTCCAGGGCACGGTACTGGGACTGGTAACCGATGCCAAAGGCGCGGTGGTTCCGGGTGCAACGGTGGAAGTGACCAGTCGCGACACTTCTTTTACTCGCACGGTGACCACCGACAGCACGGGCCATTATCGGGTGCCCGGACTGGAGCCTTCAACGTACTCGGTTGCGGTAACCTTTGCAGGCTTCAAGAAATGGGAAAGCGACCCATTCTCACTGGTCACCAGCCAGATCCGGCGCGTCAACGTCGAGCTGGAGGTGGGGAGCACCAGGACGACGGTCACGGTCAGCGCCGGCGCCGGCACTGCTGTGGAAACTGAGACCGCGAGTCTCTCGAACCTTCACGGTTCGCGGGAATTCTCACAACTTCCGCAGAGCATTTACGGCCGCAGTTTTGCGAACGTCGCGAAGATCACTGCAGCCGTTCAAGGCGCCAACGGCCAATTCGTGGTGAACGGTGCACCTGACAGCGCCAACAATTTCACCTTGGACGGCGTCACCACCATGGATTTAGCTAACACCCGCGTATCGCCTGACAATTTTGATATTGATATTGACGGAATCCAGACCCTCAAGGTCCAGACCGCCAACAATTCCGCCGAGTACGGCCAGGTGGCGCAGTTCAGCGCTTACTCAAAGGCCGGTACGAATCAGTATCATGGCAGTGGTTGGTGGGGAAACTTCAACAGCTACTTCTCAACTCGTGACTTCTTCGACCGCACCAGCCAGAAACCCTCATTCACCAACAACAATGAGATGGCGGGCACCATTGGCGGGCCGGTCAGGATCCCCGGCCTGTATAACGGCAAAGACAAGACCTTCTTCTTCTTCTCCTACGGCGGCCAGCGGTACCGCGTCGGGCAGCGCGGGTACTTTTCCGTGCCGACCAGTGACTTCCGGAATGGCAATTTCGCGGCCCTTCTGACTCCCGCAGCCGGCGGCACCCCCATTCAACTTCTTCAACCTAATAGCGGACCGACTCCAAACGATCCGACAACCTGGCTGCCGTTCGCAGGCAACATTATCCCGACCGGCCAAATCAGCTCGGTTTCCAGCGCACTCCAGGATATGCTCTACCCTGCGCCCAACCGGCCAGGGACGGGAGATTACGGAATCGGCAACAACTACACTTTCGATCCTGGATACCAGTTCAACTATGACGCGTACTCCATCCGGGTCGATCAGAAAATTTCCTCCCGTAACACGATGTTCGCGCGTTTGGGCATCACCGCTCACAACCAGGATATCAATAATGGTTACCTGCTCAATGGTCTGGACGGCAACTACATGGGGAACATCCCGGGCCATAACTTTGTTCTTTCCGACACGCAAACCATCAGTCCCACTCTGCTGAATGAAGCGCGCTTCGGATTCACTCGCTTGCTTTATACCAACGGCACCGGCGCGGCCCTGAACGTGGACTACATCAGCCAGCTCGGCTTGCAGGGCGTAGGCGGCGTGGGCGATCCCGCCTATGCCAACAACCTGCCGCAATTCAGCTTCGACCGCTTTCGGGGCACCAGCGGGACCAACCACAACCACAATGCCCAGAATATTTTTGAATATACAGACAACATGACCTGGATCCACAACAAGCACACGTTCAAGTGGGGAACCGACATTCAGCGATTCCAGCTCAATAACGTGAGTATTCCCAACAATCACGTCGGGGCCTTCGGCTTTAGCGACAACATCTCGGGCTTCGACTACGCCAACTTCCTGCTGGGATATCCGTCCACCACAACACTCGCGACGCCGACGCCGGGAGCGTATTCGCGCAGCACGCTCATGTCCTTCTACGTCCAGGACGATATGCGCGTGACCCCCAAACTGACGGTCAATTACGGCATCCGGTACGAATACCAGTCACCCTGGACCGAGAAGTTCGACCGCCGGTACACGTTTGATCTCTCAAACGGCAGCCTGGTGGTGGCAGGGGCCCAGATGCCAACTGATCTTGTTCCGCAGGTCGCCGCAACCCTGCCGATCGAGACCTCGACCCAGGCAGGCTTCCCTACCCACAGCCTGATGTATGCAGACAAGAATAACTGGAACCCACGTCTCGGCATCGCTTACCGGCCCTTTGGCGGCGACAAAACCGTTGTGCGTGCCGCGTATGGGTGGTACACATCCATGCTTCCCGGAAGCCTGGGAACAACCGGCCTCGGAGGCCCATGGACCACCAACACCAGCTTTGACTACCTTGGGGGAGCAGTGACACAAGCGTTCCCCGATCCTTTCACCCAGAGTACTAACTTCTCGGGCGTCACCAGCATCAGCTCCGTGGATCCTAATTACGTCAGCATGCGCGTCCAGCAGTGGAACTTTTCCATCGGCCGTGAATTCCTGGGAACTGCAATCGACGTCGCCTATACAGGCACCAAGACAACTCACCTTCCCGATACGATGAACTACAACCTGCTGCATCCAAGCACCACTGCGTTCGATCCTGCAAACCAGCCCTATCCGCTCTTCAGCTCCGTGAACATGACTGAATCGGGAGGATCGTCTATCTACCATGGATTGACCGTCCAGGCAGACCACCGCTTTAAGAACGGTTTGCAATTCAACGCCAACTATGCGTGGGCCAAGGGTATGACCGCATATTCGCTTTGGGGTGGGGGCGGCTTCCAGCAGAACCAGTACAACCAACAACTGGAATATGGGCCTGACCCACTGGTCCGTAAGCAACAACTGGAGTTTGACTTTGTTTACGAACTGCCCGTTGGACACGGCAAACAGTTCCTCTCCCAGATGAACCCGGTCCTGAACCAGGTGATTGGCGGGTGGCAGGTGGTTGGAATTACCACGATACTGAGTGGTCAATATCTCAATCCCAGCTTCTCCGGCGTTGACCCGGCCAACACCAACCAGTTCGGTGGCCGTCCGGATTGCGTCGGCAACGGCAACATCGGCGGCATCGGAAGCCTGGTGCGTGCCGGACAGGCTATGTACAACCTCAGTGCCTTTCAATTGCCCACGAGCGGGCGCGGTTACTACGGAAACTGCGGCCGGTCTGTCCTGGTGGGACCGGGAAAGAACCTCTGGAACGCGGGACTCTTCAAGAACTTCATGCTTCATGAGGGAGTACGCCTGCAAATCCAGTGGCAGCTGTTCAACGCCTGGAACCATGCCAACTTCGCGAACGGCAACACCAACATCACCTCCGGGAACTTTGGCAATGTTTCCTCCGGTGGTGGAGGTCGCAGCATGATGTTTGGCGCGCGAATCGACTTCTAGCGCGTCCTGATGGTTGAACCGGGCACGGCTCCCCCCATTTCCTGTCGTGTCCTTTCAAGGAGCGCGGCCCACGGTTGGTTCAAAAAACCGAGCCAGCCGTGGGCGCTCCTTTTTGGAGTTACAATAAGACCGACCTGGGAGGGATGCCCTATTGGAACGTCAGACTATTGAAAAGTGTTTTGTCTTCATTGTTTCTTGTCTTTTCTTAACTGCAGTCCCTGGCCTGCCCGCTTCAAGCCAACTGAAACTCTCCTTCCAAAGTTCGGTCGTAAAAGTTTTTCAGGACGAGCCAAGCCCTGGAACCAGCGCCACGGAAAAAGTCAGCATGGCGCGGGGCGAGTACCAATCCTTCCAACTTCTCGTCGCAGCGGGGGACACGGATCTGCACAACGTCACGGTGACGGCCGGCCCCCTGGTTTCGAAAAAGGCCGCAAAGGGCGCCGCCGGCATCCACGTGGATCTCAGCCTGGTCGGCTACGTTCTCACCCATGCCGATGATCGCAGGCCGTGGCACAAGATCACAAAGATCGGCTGGTGGCCTGACCCTCTGCTGCCCAACCGTCCCTTTGACGTGACCGCAGGCCAAACGCAGCCTGTCTGGGTCACGGTGTTTGCACCGGATGGCACGCCGCCGGGAACCTACACCGGCAAACTGGATGTAACGATAGGCCATCGTCGCGTGGCGCAGCGCAGCTACCAGGTGGAAGTCTTCAACGTAACGCTGCCCGCAAAAGCAGGTGATGCGCAATGCGGCCTTCATGCCCTCCGGCAACCTGGAGGCCCAATACAAGGTCCCGGGCGGAATCAACGGCAAAGCTTTCCTGCAGATGTATGAGCGCTGGGAGAAATTTGCCTACCAGCACCATCTGGGCCCCGCTTTTGACATGCTCATGGGCTGGAACCAGACGGAGCTGCGCAAACCCCTGGAAGCGGGCAGCCTGGGGCCAACCCCGGACATGCTCGACTCCAAGTTCGGGCCCGCCAGCCACGTCACCTGGCCCGTCCAATGGAGTCCGAAGGGCTATGACTTCAGCACCGCCGAGCAATTGATTGATACGGCCCTCCCTTACGGATTGAAGCGTTTCTGCATTGCCATTTTCGGGCGCAGCCAAAAATGGGAACAGCAGGACCCCAGGACCCACGCGGCCATGGCAAAATTCCTGCGTGCTTATGTGTCTGTACTCAAGAAGCGCGACCTCGACCAATACGCCTACGTTTATAATGCCGACGAGCCCGGCCCCAAAATGTGGCCCACCGTAAAGAAAAATTACGAGTTCGTCAAATCCGTAGACCCGCAGTTGAAGACCTGGCTGTGCCTGAACAACGTGAAGGGCGTGCGGGCGCTGGACGGCTTCACCGACATGTGGGACGTCTACGTCCGGCAATTCGACCAGTCCGGTGTTGAGCAGAATCTCAAGGCCGGACAACCCGTCATCTGGGGCCTCTGCGTCTATCCCCACGAACATCCCAACCTCTTCATCGAATACCCGGCGATGGACGCGCGCATCGTCGGCTGGCTGACCTATGCTTATGGCGTTTCAGGATTCGAATATTGGGGGCTGAACCAATGGGGTCCCAACACCGGCCGCAGGGACTGGGCATCCTTTGACAAAGGCAGTACGCACACAACCTGGCAGCGCACCAAGTGGCCGCTGGGCGACGGGTGGCTTCTCTACCCCGGCCCGCATGGCGAACCCCTCTCGTCCGTGCGTTTCGAAAATCTGCGTGACGGGTTTGAAGACGCCGAACTGCTGTTAATGTTGAATGCCCGCGGCAAGAAAGCGGAGGGCCGGGAGATTGCCGCGCGCGTGGCCCGGTCGCCCGAGGATTACACTTCTGATCCCGCGGCCATTCAGGCGGCTCACGTGGCCGTGCTCAAGGCACTCGCAGGAACGAACTCTAATGAGTAGGGCGTCTTAACCGATCGGCACGAATCGGAGGACCACTCAATGATGGAGGTGAAAATGACAGGTCAAAGGAAGTTGTTTTTTGTCGTATTGCTTGCGGCAGTGTTGGTCAGCTGGGGATGTTCCCAAAGTGAGAAGGCCCCAGCCGGGGCAGCGTCCAGTGGGGCGGAAGCGATCGAGCCGTTCCTGGGCCGCTGGGATTTAACCATCCAGACACCGAAGGGCGAGCGCCCCTCGTGGATCGAGATTTCCGAGAAAGAGGGCCATGCAGAAATTTTGATGGTGGGTTTTGGGGGCCATGCGGTTCCCACGGACAAGGTCCAGATCCAGGACGGGACGCTCGAGTTCACCCCGCCCCAGGTAGGTTACAGCGAGGGCGCCCAGTTCCAGGGGAAGCTCACCGATGGGCAGCTGGCGGGAACCATAACGAATCCCAAGGGCGAGAACTGGCAATGGACCGGCCAAAGAGCCCCGGCCCTTGAGCGAACAGGCGTTCCGGAATGGGGCAAACCCATCCGTTTGTTCAACGGTAAGAATCTTGACGGATGGAAGCTTCGCGATCCCAGCCCAGCCGCTGTTTGGAGCGTCGAACACGGCGCAATGGTTAAGACTGCGACCAGTTCTGACATCATCTCGACGTCCAAATTTGAAGACTTCAAGTTGCACGTCGAGTTCAAGTGCGATGGCTCATGCAACAGCGGCGTGTATCTCAGAGGCCGCTACGAGGTGCAAATCGCAGAGCCCGCAGGTGAACTTCCTCCCAACCGCAGTCTGGGTGCCGTCTACGGCTTCATTACCCCGAACCCGGCCGCGACGCCCAAGCTTGGGAAATGGCAAAGCTACGATATCACGCTGGTGGGACGAACCCTCACCGTGGTCCTGGATGGACAGACGATCATTGACCACCAGGAAATCCCGGGTATTACCGGCGGCGCCCTCGACAGCAACGAAGGCGAGCCAGGGCCGATTTATTTCCAGGGTGGCGAGCATGGACAGGTGGCATTTCGCAATATCGTGATTACGCCCGCGAAATAGCCTGCTTGAAGCAAACAGGAGTCGTTGTCCGGAAAAGACAATCCCGCAGAAGGTGCGGCCTCAGCCCAAAAGCCACGCAGGCTTCCAGATGGCCAACGACTCCTGTTTTCACATGACTTTCGAAACATGGGGCGAAGCCGGAAGGTAACCGGATAAGAAAATGCAATATTGGTGCTGGCGAGAATCGTGCCCAATGGAGGCAGGTTAGCAGAAATTTTATACACCGGGGTCTGAACCCTCATAGCGTTTAATGATTCTTCAAACAGATGGGAAGGAGTAATGATGTTACCAATGTGGCGCCAAGCAGCGAAGATTTTCGGAAAGAGGGCGCGCGTCCTGTGCCTGGCCCTGGCCTTACCGATCCTTCTTGGAGGGTTCCCGGTTACAGCCACCGCCCAGAGACAACAGGCGGTCCAGGAAGCAAGAAGCAAGGCCTTTTACCAATACCTGGAGGAACGCGGGGCTGAAATCAGCCAGCGGACTCTGAGCAACATCCATACCTCGCAGCAGTTGGAAAAGTTAAAACCCGAGCTGCACCGCGAATTGGCTTACATGGTGGGACTCGATCCCATGCCCGCCCGGACGCCGCTCCACGTGAAGATTACCGGCACCCTGGAACGAGACGGTGTTCGCATCGAAAAAGTTGTTTACCAGAGCATGCCCGGGCTTTACGTCACCGGCAATCTCTACATCCCCACTCAGGGCAAGAGGCCCTTCCCTGTGGTGCTCTATCTCTGCGGACACGTGCCCGGTCCCTACGGCGCCAAGGTACCCTACCAGCGGCACGCCATCTGGTTTGCCCAGCATGGCTACGTCAGCCTGGTTCTCGACACGCTCGAGTTCGGAGAAGTTCCCGGCATCCACCACGGACTTTATGACCAGAACATGTGGCAGTGGCTGTCGCTCGGGTACACTCCCGTGGGCGTGGAAGTCTGGAACGCCATGCGGGGACTCGACTATCTTGAAACGCTTCCCTATGTGGATATGCACCGGGTTGCGCTGACGGGAGAATCGGGCGGCGGCTCCATCACCTGGTACACCGCGGCGCTCGACAAACGGATCGCCGTGGCCGTCCCGGCCATTTCCACCTGGACCGCGGGCACGCAGGTGGCGCTGCACGGCGTGGTGGAAAATTGCGACTGCATGTATTACCCCAACATCTACGAGCAGGACTTCACCATCCTGGGGGCTTTGATTGCCCCGCGCCCGCTCAAGATGATCAGTGCCCGGCTCGATCCCATGTTTCCGCCCGCCGGCTACAACGCCGTCTACGAGAAGCTGAAACCCCTCTACGCCCTCTATGGAGCGGAAGATAAAGTGGCGGCCTTCGACCAGGAAGCCCACCACGGCGACAACGTGCCGCTGCGCCGCGAGTCGGCCACCTGGATCCAGCGCTGGCTGAAAGGCGACACCACACCCTACGACGACGGCACCTTCACGCCCATCCCCGGCTCCCAACTCGAATGCCTGTTGAAACAACCCAAAGACGCCATCAACTACGGCATCTACAACCGCTTCGTCCCCGTGGCGCCGATTCGCAATTACACCAGCGCCCAGGCCTGGAACGCGCGGCGAAAACAAGTTCTAGCCGGGCTGAAGTCAAAGGTCTTCCGCGCCTTCCCCAAATCGCCCGTGCCGCTGGATGCCCAGCTCAAGCCCATTGAGTGGTCGTGGGCCAACAAGTACACGGACGTCTTCAGCGTTACCTTCACCACCGAAAAGAATCTCCAGGTCCGCGGCATCCTCTACAAGCCCAAAGGTCCCGAGAAGCCGCGCCGGGCGCTGATTTACGTCAAGGGTCGGCACGATGACCTCTCCAGCGTTGACTTTGACAAGCTGCTGCCCCTGTTCGGCCGCTACGAAATCCTGGTGCTGCAGCCGCGCGCCACCGACTTTCCCATCAGTGACGTCGACTGGGCCACGTACGAAAGAACGGCGGAGATTCTGGGCGCGACTGTCGAATCGATGCAGGTCTGGGACATCATGCGGGCCATCCAATTCATGACCGCCAACGAAAAGCTGGATGCCCGCTTCCATCTCACTCTACGGCAGAGGGGAGATGGGCATTCTGGCGCTCTACGCCGCCATCATGGACCCGGGCCCCGGCTGCGTCGTCCTCGATCATCCGCCCACCACGCACTGGAACGGGCCTCCGCTGCTGGACGTTCTGCGAGTGACCGACATCCCTGAAGCTGCGGCCTTGTTTTCACCGCACAAGCTGGTTCTGCTGCAGCCGGCCGGCAACGGGTTCGATCACACCGCCGCTCTCTACCGGCTTGCGGGCCACGCAAACGAATTCCAGAAAGCGCGCAGCCTCCCGGCGGCTCTCGAGGTGTGGGAGCAGCAAAGGTCCCCGGAAGGATTAAAGTAAGCGTCCCCTTTGGGCTGCTTGCTCAATCCTCCATTCGCGGCATTGCACCGCCCGTTAAGGCCTTCGCCCCAGGCATGCGGGCGGCGCTTCCGCGGAGTTTTTCGCGCCGTGCAACCAGACCAATCTTCCGGAGCCCAACGTGCCCAGCCTGCGATACAATCCCTGAGCGCGAAACAATCCAGTGCACGCGGCGCGAGGAGGGCCAATGTCAAAGCTGAACCGAAGAAATTTTCTGGGAGCGCTCACGGCGGGCGCGGGGCTTGCCAACGCGGCGGCGCTCGAAGGCCCGCTGGCCAGGGCGGCCCAGGTGGGTTCCAGGCCAAAGGGCAAACCCAAAAACGTCCTCCTGATGATGGCGGACCAGCACCGGCCTCTGGCGCTGGGCGTTCGCGGGGACAAGGTCGCAAAGACGCCCAACCTGGACCGCCTGGCCGAGAGCGGCATCTGTTTTGACCACGCCTTCTGCACCGACCCGGTTTGCGTTCCTTCGCGCGCCTCGCTGTTGACCAGCCTCTACGATCACCACCACAAGACCTACAACAACAACTTTCCGTGGCCTTTTGAGCACAAGACCATTGCCCACCACTTTGGCCGGGCCGGTTACATGACGGGCCTGGTCGGCAAGATGCACTTTGTGGATGCTCAGACGCACGGGTTCGACTACAAGCTGGACTTCAACGACTGGTATCAATATCTCGGCCCCAAAACCAAAATCCGCGCTGAAGAAATCATCTACCCGAACTCCGGTTCCGGCCTGCCGCAGGTTGACGACCTGTGGCGCGATTCCGGCGACCCCTGGACCGGCAACATCGAGGTGGATGATCGCGAAGGTTACACGCTGGTGGGGCGTGTCTCAGGCCTCGAGGAGAAAGACCATTTTGAGAGTTTCGTGGCGCGCGAATCCATCCGGTTCCTGAAAAACCACGGCAACAAGCAGCCGTTCCTGCTGGTGACTTCATTCCTCAAGCCGCACGACCCGTTCACGCCTGCCGAGCGTTTCGCCAAGATGTTCCGCGTAACTGACATGAAGCTGCCCGACACCTGGGGCAAGGTGGACCTCTCCACTGTTCCCCGCGTGATGCGCGAGCACATTGAATACAACTGGGCCACCCCGGAACTGCGCGATCCCGACCTGGCCCGGCGAAGAATCGCCCGCTATTACGCCAACCTGGCGCAAACCGACGATTGCGTGGGCAAGGTGCTCGATGCGCTGAAGGAATTCGGCCTTGAAGACGACACCATCGTTCTCTACACCGCCGACCACGGCGACATGCTGGGCGCGCACGGCATCTGGGGCAAGGGTGTTTTCTACGAACCCTCCGCGGGCGTCCCGCTGCTGTTCCGGGTGCCGGGAATGACGGCCTCCAGCGTCCACTGCCAGACGCCCGTCAGCCTGGTGCAGGTGCTGCCCACGCTCGCCGAACTGTGCGGCCTGCCCACTCCTGAGGGAATCGACGGAAGCAGCTTTGTCGCCAGTCTTCGCGAGCCCGGCCATACAGAAGAAACCACGGTCTTTGCCGAAAACAATCTACCCAGCCGCCACCCGGCCTCCATGATTCGCCACGGCGACTACAAGTATTGCTACTACGTTGACGACATGCCGGAGCTTTACAACCTTCGCACCGACCCGAACGAAATGAAGAACCTGGCCCTGCTTCCGGCTTACAAAGCAAAGGCGCAGGAGATGCAGGAGAGGCTCTTTGCCTGGCACCGGCCGGCGCTAATCGCGCGCTCATAGGGAGGACCCTTGATGAACCAGCAGAGTGATGCAAAATCCAATTCGCGTGACGCTTCAGGCCGCAGGGATTTTCTCAAGACTTCCGTGGCGGGCGCCGTGGGAGCCGCCCTGGCCCCGGCTGGGGCGGCTGCCAGTTCCCTGCCCGCGAACCAAGCGGCGTCCCAACATCATCTACATCCATTCGCATGACACCGGCCGCCTCACCAGCCCCTACGGCTTCTCGGTCCCCACGCCCAACATCCAACGGCTGGCGGAAGAAGGCGTACTTTTCCGGCAGGCGTTTAATGCCGCGCCCACTTGTTCGCCCAGCCGGGCCAGCCTGCTCACCGGCGAGTGCCCGCACAGCAACGGCATGCTGGGCCTGGTGAACCGCGGCTTCCAGATGACGCCCGAGGGCTACACGCACCACATCGTGCGCACCCTGCGGCGCGAGGCCGGATACCATTCCACGCTGATCGGCCTACAGCACATTGCCCGCGATCCCCACACCATCGGTTACGACCAGGTTGTAGCCGTTCACAGCAATCGCGTGGCGGATGTCGCGCCGCGCGCCGCGCGCTTCCTCGACAGCCGTCCCCAGGAACCGTTCTGGCTGACAGTCGGCTTCTTTGAGACCCACCGCCCCTATCACAAGGCTGCGCCCGCCGATGACACCCGCTACATCCAGCCGCCCGAGCCCATTCCGGACGTGCCCGCCAGCCGCCAGGACATGGGCGATTTCCACGCCACGGTCCGCACGCTCGACTGGGGCGTGGGAGAAGTGATGGCGGCGCTCGAGGCGGCGGGCCTGGCGGAAAACACCCTGGTGATTTCCACCACCGATCACGGCATCGCCTGGCCCACCATGAAGTGCAATCTCTACGATGGCGGCATGGGCGTGCACCTGGTGATGCGCGGCCCCGGCGGATTCACCGGCGGCAAGGTGTGTAACGCCATGGTCTCCCATCTGGACGTCTATCCCACGCTTTGCGAGCTGCTCCAGATCAAGCCGCCCGATTGGCTGCAGGGCCGCTCATTCCTGCCCGTGCTGCGCGGCGAAAAAGAGGAGATTAACGAAGCCGTCTTCTCAGAGGTGAACTATCACGCCAGCTACGAGCCCAAGCGCGCCGTGCGAACCCAACGCTGGAAATACATCCGCCATTACGGCGGGCGCCGGCATCCCGTCCTGCCCAACTGCGATGACGGACTGACCAAAAGCTATTGGGTGAAAAACGGCTGGGCCAAAGAAGAAGTTGCACCGGAAGCCTTGTACGACCTGGTCTTCGATCCCAATGAGCGCAACAACCTGGTTAGCGATTCCGGCGCACCGCGCGACGCTCGATGAGATGCGGCAGCGGATGGACAAGTGGATGCAGGCAACCAACGATCCCCTGCTGCGCGGCCCGGTCCCGGCGCCTCATGGGGCAACGTACAACGATCCCGATGAGATTTCTCCCGGCGATCCTGTCACCAGGGTGCCGTGATCTGGTTTCGCGGCTGGCGCAGAGGCCGTCTGTTGGTCTCTGGAATTCAGTCAGAAACGAGGAGTGCATGCGTTCTGCAGTCTGGAATGTATGCCTCAGGTCGATGCCGTACGACAGCCATGCCAGCGGCCCTCCCTTCTCCCAAGGCCCGGAGGGCCGGAAGAATTTAGCCCACGGCGCGAGCCGTGGGATTCAATTCGCATTAGAAGGCCCCGAGCCCCGGCAGGGGCGTAAGACAGGGCAGCGTTAACAGCGCGGTCAGCGGAGTAAAGAGGAACTTCCTAACACCAGGCCGCGCATCGTTCCCAGTCCGAATGTATGCGGCACGTCGCATCGCCCAGAGTGCTCTTGTATTTTCTTTGTATCGCGATACACTCGTTCGGTCATTGACGGGTTCCATTGCTTTCAGGAGGAGAACGATGTTACGCATCCTATCAGCCCTTTTTCTGGCTTTAATTTCCCTGCCCCTGAGCCTCGCGGCTCGTAAGCCCGCCGCTCCCACAGGTGCGCGGGCCGCAAGGGCCGCACAAGCTGCTCCGGCTGCGCAAGCCGCCGGCCAGGCGCAGGGCATGAAGAAAATCGAGCACATCATCTGGATCATTCAGGAGAACCGCAGCTACGACAATTATTTTGGAACTTATCCGGGCGCGGACGGATTCCACCCGGGCATCTGCTCTCCGGAGCTTCCGGGCTCGACGAAATGCATCAAGCCCTTCCACCTGAAAGTCCCCATGCCCGCCTGCGACCTCAGCCACGGATGGGACGCCGCCCACGCCGCCTACGATCACGGAACGATGGACGGCTTTGTCTGGGCCGAGGGAAGCCCTTACACCATGGCCTATCTCGACGACCGCGACATTCCCAACTACTGGGCCTATGCGCGCCACTACACCCTGGGAGACCGGTTCTTTTCTTCGCTGAATGGTCCCAGCCTCCCCAACCACGTGTACACGGTGGCGGCCACTTCCGGCGGGCTCACCAGCAACGTCTGCTCGCAGAACAAAGTACTGGATAGGCTGAAAGAGGTGATGGACGATCCCGACGGCTTCAGCTTTGCGGCCATCATCAACCGCTTTGCCGGCGCGGGCGTCACCTGGAAGTATTACGTGGAAACCCCGGAGCATGTGCCCGACGCCCCGGATCCCTGCCACGTGCGACATCCGGCGCCCACCCAGTTCGGCCTCTGGAATCCGCTGCCCGGGTTCAAGAGCATTCGGGACAACCCCAAATTGATGTCGCGCCTGGTCGACCAGACCCAGTACTTCCGCGACCTCAAGCAGGGCACGCTGCCGCAGGTTTCATGGCTGATTCCCGACTTCCAGGACAGCGAGCACCCTCCGGAATCCGTAGCCCAGGGCATGTGGTACGTCACCCGGCTGGTCAACGCCCTGATGCAAAGCAAGTATTGGGCCAACAGCGTGATTTTTCTGACCTGGGACGATTACGGAGGTTTTTACGACCACGTTCCTCCGCCGGAAATGGACGCTTTCGGCTTTGGCCCGCGCGTGCCGATGCTGGTGATTTCGCCTTACGCCAGGCCCGGCTACGTCAGCAGCCAGACCGGCAGCTTTGGATCCATCCTGCGGTTTATCGAAGAGCGCTATGACCTGAAGGGGCTCACCAAACGCGACACCCGCAGCAGCGATATGTCGGATTCCTTCGATTTCGACCAGACGCCCAATCCGCCCCTGGTGATTCCCGTGCCGGCGGGGCTGAAGTCAGTTTACAGAAAATATAACTGCACCTATCAGCCCAGCGTCCCCATCAGCGCGCGCTCCATCCGGCTGATACCGTCAAGCGCCGGCAAGACGGGCCACTAAATCACGTCTGGCATAGAGCCTGATTTCCACGTGTGCCGCATACGTTCCTCCGTTTGGAAGGTCTGCGGCACCGGGCGGGCAGCAGGGCGGCAGGGCAGATTTTACTTGACTTTTGTGGGCTAGCATGATAGTCTTATTTCAGCCTTAAGGCTGGCGGGTTCTGGGACAAATGGGACAAAAAAGATGTTATTTTTAAAAACGAACCCGAGAGGTTGTTGAAAACAAAGCATCGGGCCACAAAACGAACCCAAACGAACCCAAAAACGAACCCAATAAGTCCTTTAGAATCGCACCCGTGGTAAAAACGAACCCAAAACGAACCCAAAACGAACCCGGCCATATTGTTGATAATAAATGATCGAGAAAAAACGAACCTAAAACAAACCGGAGAAAACCCAGCCCGGTGTAGCCCATTTGAACCATTCCCTCGCCCCGCGGGCCGGAAAACCAGCCACCCAAGAGATGTAAAGCCCTGACGAACCGTTGACACGCGAACTGCCTTTGGGCACTCTGGAACATCGCGCCGCTGGCTTCCAAACCTGAACGTTCAAGCCGCGGCAGCCGGCAGGCAAGGACCAACTCTAACCCGAATGAAGACGCGACCGCATTTCGAAATCAGTGTCATGGACCGGAAGGTTCGGCTCGGCGAGCGCACGCTCATCATGGGCGTGCTGAACGCGACGCCCGACTCCTTTTCCGATGGCGGCCTCTATCTTGACCCGGCTTCGGCCATCCGCCGCGGGGTTGAGATGGCGCGCCAGGGCGCCGACTGGATTGACGTGGGCGGAGAATCGACGCGCCCGGGCTCCCGTCCCGTTACGGCCGACGAAGAACTCGCGCGCGTGCTGCCCGTCATCAAAGGCCTGCGCCGCAGGCTGCCCGCGGTGCCCATTTCCATTGACACCACCAAGGCCCTGGTGGCCGAGCAGGCCGTGGAGGCAGGCGCCGCCATTCTGAATGACATCAGCGGCCTGCGCTTTGAGCCTCGCCTGGCGGACGTGGCCCGGGCCGGCGGCTGTCCGCTCATCCTGATGCACATCCGGGGGCGTCCGCGCGACATGCAGCAGAAACCGTTCGCGCGCTCCATCTGGCGGTCGCTGGAAGAAGGCCTGGCGCGTTCCATTGAACGTGCGGTCACTCACGGCGTTCGCCGCCGGCAGCTGATTCTCGACCCCGGCCTGGGCTTTGGGAAAACGCGGGCGCAGAATTTCGAAATCCTGGCCCGTCTTGACCGCCTCCAGCGCTTCAGGCTTCCCCTGCTGGTGGGTAGTTCAAGAAAGTCGTTCGTGCGGGCCATCGTCAGCGGCGAAGGGCTCAAGCCCGACTCCTCAGCAAAAGGACGCGGCAATCGTGCCTCTAGCCTGGCCCGCAAAAAGCCGCCTTCCGGTTTGCCGTTCGGCGACGCCGCAGCCGTAACCGCCGCCATCCTCAACGGCGCGCACATCGTCCGGGTGCACGATGTGGAGCAGATTGCACCCGCCGTGCGAATCGCCGACGCCGTGGCGCAGTCCGCCGGCCGTGGCGGTTCACGAGGTTCCTGATTCCTGAAAAAACGACTGAGGTTGGCCTGAAGAATTGCAGGCGGGAAAAGGCGGTTTCAGTGTCCGGGTGCAGGTTGGAATTCCAGGCCGAAGGGTATCTTCAAACCCTCCTGAACCGCGCGCAAGGCCTCGGGATAGCGGCCGGCGGTGAGAGACGCAGCGCGGTACTGGGCGAGAGCCTTGTTACGGCTGCCGGTGATGTCGTCCAGGCGGCCCAGGTAGATATGAGACCACGTCACAATGCGCAGGTCGGTGGCGGCTTTCAGCGTTTCTTCAAAGTATTGCCGGGCCAGGTCCGGCTTGCGCGTGTTGCTGGCCACTACCGCCATGCCAAACAGGGCGCGTTCGCTTTTCGGATTTTTGCCGAGCACCTGCTGGAATGTCGCTTTCGCGGCATCGTAGTCCCCGGAATAAATCTGGTTGTCACCCTGGTCGAGCAACCGCTCCTCTTCTGTCTGCCCGGGTGCCGCGGCGGCGGTCTGTTTGGGAAGTTCCGTAAACTTCACCTTGCCCAGCCGGATCGCTTCCTCGGCAGGATGGATGTCCCGGATCATCTGTTCGTAATAGCCGCTCATCGCGGTTTCCTGCTTTTCGAACTGCTGCAGGGCATCGAAAAAATAAGGAACCAGAATGAATCCAGCAGATGTCATTTGCCCGATTTGCTGGGTTGCCTCGGGCGCAGGCACCTTGTCCATCCGCATTTCGACGGCCCGGATGAGGCATTCGGTCACCAGCAGCGAGAAATCCGCCTTGAAGTCGCTTCCGAGCGCCGGCGCTTTTCTCGCCACCGCCTCGAGCGCAGAAGCGTGCTGGATTTCAGGACTGTACTTCACCGCCAGCGGGTCCAGCAGGAAATGGAGATACTGGTGGCGGATATCGTGAATGCGGAGCCTGTTCGACGGCGTGATCACCAGGTTGTAGTTCGAGCCGTAGATGCGGGCCTGCACCTGGTTCGGCGCTCCCAGAAGATCCAGGTCGATGGTGTAGGTCCGGCCGAGGTAGGAACCGGCGGGAAAGCGCAGGTAAGCATCTGTCAGCTCGATGCTCCGGCGCACCGGCGAGCTGTAGCGCTCAATGGCCGAGTTGAAATCGACCTTGGCGCGAGCCCAAAGGTCCACCATGTCCGCCTGCTTGTAAAAGAGCTTGAGCAGGGGAACCAGGCCTGCAACGTTCTTGGCGTCCGGCGGAAGGTCAGCCTCGGCCACCGTAAATTTGAAGTCGGGAGGAGGACCCAGCAGCAGGGCAAGGGAGATATACTGCCCCAGGTTTCGTCCGGAGTCACTGACCCGGTGGGCTTCATAGAACTTCCGGATGTCGGAAATGACGGGAATCTTCTTGTTCGCAAGGTCCGCGCGCACAGCGTCGCGAGCTTTGCTGCCCCCGCCGCTCCCCACACCCGTGTCGTAGCCCGCATCGTTGAGGGCTGCGAGCACGCAGAAAAGCTGCTCGTTCGATTGAACCAGGACCTTGCCCTCTTGCGCCCGGGAAGGCAAGGGCAGCAGCAGCACGGCAAGCAGGAGAATGACGACGCTCCGGCACGCACGGGTGAGAGGGCTTCCCTGAATCAGATCTCCTGGAGTTTGCAGCATGTATGGAAAGGGATTCCAGAGTCTCAAAAGCAAGCAGCCTAACCTCGGACCGTGATTGTTCGGAATGACAGGACGACCTGGCCGCTGGTCGGCTGCCCGAAGGAGGTGGCGGGCTCGAAATGGCTGTAATACATCATCTGGTCAAGCCGCTGCATCAGCCCCGGCGACTGCTGGCCGGAAATAATCCGGTACCGCGTGGCCCGGCCCTGCGCGTTGACATAGGTCACCAGAACCAGTGGCTCCGAACCGGTATCAAAGGTCATCGGTGCGAGAACCTGCACGCGCGGCGGCGTCACAAGCTCCAGCGGAACATCAGGGATGTTGCTGGTCTGGGGTGTTCCCGCCCCCAGCATCAGGACAATGCAAATCAGTGCAACCAGAGATCCCGCAACCGAGGGAAACCAGACCGGCCGAAACACATTCTCCAGACGCACCCTAAAGCGCTGGAAAAGGTTGCGATGCAACTCCTGGGACATCTGCACCCGCAAACGCAAAGCGAGTGCAGGCGGCACCTGCTGCCGCGACAACTGGTGCAGCTCCGAATGGAGGGCTCCATATCGTTCCAGTTCAGCCGTGCAGGGAGGACAATGCGCCAGATGATAACGGACCGAGTGAATCGTATCCGCCGGGCAAACCCCGTCCATATAGTCCGAAAAGTGGCCGCGAATTTCCGAGCAAGATTCGAAGATCATAATGACCTGCTCAATCGGACGGCAAGTTTGCGCTTCAGCGTCTCCCGCCCCCGTCGCAAGCGGGACTTTACTGTCCCTTCGGCAATACCGAGTACGTCGGCAATTTCCTCGTAACTGAGCCCTTCTATTTCTCTCAGCACCACCACCGCACGATAGGGTTCGGCAAGGCACGCGAGAGCTCGTTTGACCTCAGCCTGGCACTCTGCTTGTTCGTATACGCTGTAGGGCGTCTCGCGTCCACTACGATAGATCGACGCTTGCGCGTTCAAATGTAAGGTCTCGTCGTCGGTCGAGTAAGCCTCGTGGAAAAGACGACGTCGCCAACTCCGGCGATGATTGGACGCCTCGTGCACGGCGATGCGATAGATCCAGGTTTTCAGGCTGCTTCGACCGTTGAACTGGCGAATGCCCCGCAAAACCTTGAGCAGCACGTTCTGAAGAACGTCGGAAGCTTCACCGTAATCAGCCACCATGTGGGAAATCAGGTTAAACAGCGGATTTTGATAGACAGCCAGCAGGTAGGCAAAAGCCTCCTCCGAACCCGCTTTCAACTCCGCCACCAACGCGGCTTCGTCGCTGACAGCGGGAGCCGTTTGATCGAGAGCGACACCTATTGATCGTATCGTGTCCACTACACCCCCAAGATAGCAGTTTCGGACCTTCAGGGCAAGACGAAGTAGGATTTCCCTCAGGCGGGGCCTTCTGCCTGGCCGGCGGGACAGATTCCGCAATGCAAACCGGCTGCAGGCGCCATCTCAAGGACGGGTGCATGGAAGGCCCTGCGCAGCGGGTCGGTCATTTCGGCGCTGCTGATTCAGGTGATACCCAGCTCGCGTCTCAGCCGGGAGGGATCAAATGGGGAGCAGTTAAAAGTGCGCCCCTCAATTTCAAACGTTGGCACCCGCCGCTTTCCTCCATTAACGCTCATGATGAACTCGGCAGCCTTGGGAACATCTTCGATGTTGACCTCTTCAACATCCAGGCCTTGCCGCTTCAGAAATTGCTTGGCGCGCCAGCAGTCAGGGCACCAGCGAGTTGTGTACATCCGGATTTTTCGGCCCACAGTTCACCCGGCTTAACTTGAGCACCAACAGCAACGACATGCCGAAACATCAAAATCCCTTGTCCCGCCTGCCGCAGCCGCAAGTCAATCCGACACCCGCGGTGGAAGCTGGCCGCCCCTGACAATCAGTAAAGGTATGACTCAGGATCGCGCATGGCGGGCGGTTTCCAGGCGGCAGATGGCTCGGCGCAAATCATCGCGGGCTTTCTCAATTTCAGGATCAGATTCGTGGCGCGACTTCAGATATTCTTCCACGTGCTTCCGCTTAGCCTCCGCCCGCTCGATGTCGATGTCTTCCGCGCGCTCGGCAATTTCTGCCAGCACGATCACGCGATCAGGAAGAACCTCGGCAAACCCCCAATGGATGGCCACGTAACGTTTGTTGGTGTTTTGCCGGTACTCGAGCGTTCCGGCTTGAAGTTCCGTCAGGAGCGGCGCGTGGCCGGGCAGGACCCCGAGATAACCTTCTTTCCCGGGGATGGAAACCTCGTCCACTTCCTCTTCGGCAATCTCCCGGTCCGGAGTGACAATCTGCAACTGGATATTTGTGGGAAGCATGTCAGCCATAACATTACCGTGCGGAGAAATCCGGACCTTGAAGGCCCGACTCGCTCCTTACTCCGCTTTCAGCCTCTCCGCCTTTTCAAGCGCCTCTTCCAGAGTCCCCACCATATAGAATGCCTGCTCGGGGATATCATCGTGTTTGCCTTCAACGACCTCTTTGAACCCGCGGATGGTATCCTCCAACTTGACGTACCGGCCCTCCAAGCCGGTGAACTGCTGGGCCACAAAGAAGGGCTGTGAGAGGAACCGCTGAATCTTACGGGCGCGCGCCACGGTCAGTTTATCTTCTTCTGAAAGTTCATCCATGCCCAGAATGGCGATGATGTCCTGCAGGTCTTTGTATTTTTGAAGAACGGCCTGCACGGAACGCGCAACATCATAGTGCTCCTGGCCCAGAATACGGGGATCAAGAATTCGCGAAGTCGACTCCAGCGGGTCCACGGCCGGGTAAATGCCGATCTCCGTCAGTTGGCGCGAAAGCACTGTTGTCGCATCCAGATGCGAAAAGGCCGTTGCCGGCGCCGGGTCCGTCAAGTCATCCGCAGGAACGTAGATGGCCTGCACGGAAGTGATGGAACCCTTCTTGGTCGACGTGATGCGCTCCTGGAGTTCGCCCATTTCGGTGGAAAGGTTCGGCTGGTAGCCGACAGCGGAAGGCATGCGGCCCAGCAGAGCGGAAACCTCAGACCCCGCCTGCGTGAAGCGGAAGATGTTGTCGATAAAGAGCAGCACATCCTGGCCGGCTACGTCGCGGAAATATTCCGCCACGGTCAGACCGGTCAATCCCACACGGAGGCGGGCACCGGGAGGCTCAGTCATCTGGCCATAAATCAGCGCCGCCTTCGACTTTGAAGAATCTCCGGGATGGATGACGCCGGATTCCGTCATTTCCAGCAGAAGATCGTTCCCCTCGCGGGTTCGCTCTCCCACGCCAGCGAACACGGAAACGCCGCCATGCTTCATGGCAACGTTGTTGATCAGCTCCATGATGATGACGGTTTTGCCCACGCCGGCGCCGCCAAACAGGCCGGTCTTGCCGCCTTTCAAATAGGGTTCAAGCAGGTCCACAACTTTAAGGCCCGTCTCGAACATTTCGGACTCGGTGTTCTGATCTACCAACGAGGGCGCGTGGCGATGGATCGGGAAGGTCGTCTCGGCGTTGATCGGCCCCAGGTTGTCCACCGGTTCGCCGATCACGTTCATCACGCGTCCCAGCGTGGCTTTGCCCACGGGCGCCATGATCGGCTCCCCACTGTCAATAACCTTCATCCCGCGCACCATGCCATCCGTAGGCGCCATGGCGACACACTTGACCCGACCCTCGCCCACCTGCTGTTCGACCTCGACGACGACATTGATGGGCTGGGGAACATCAAAGCCGTCCGATACAACCCGAAGGGCGTTGTAAATAGGAGGAAGTTCATTCTCTTCGAATGCCACCACCACGACAGGCCCGATGACTTCCACAACTTTCCCAATATTTCCTTGCGTCATAACTCTCCCTTTGGTGCTCCGTTGCTCCCGAATTAATTCTGTCCGGAGGCAAGATGCGCCCCTCTGCCTTAATACTCCAAGGCCTCCGCCCCGCTCACGACTTCAATGATGTCCTTCGTAATTCCGGCCTGGCGCAAGCGGTTCAGTTTCAGCCGGAGCGTTTCGATCAATTCGTCCGCGTTGTTCGTGGCGGCATCCATCGCCGTCATTCGTGCCGCGTACTCAGCCGCCTGCGACTCCAGCAAAGCTTTGAACACCTGCACCTCAATATAGCGGGGCAAAAGCGTCTTCAAAATCTCGGCCGGCGGCTGCTCGTAGATGTAGTCCGCCTGGAATTCACCTTCAGCCGCAACGCGCGGTTCAACGGGAAGGTATCTTTCCACCTTCACGTTTTGGACCATCATCGACTTGAATTCGTTGTAAACCAGGTCAACGGCGTCAACCTCTTCGCTGGTGTAAAGGTCGACAATCCTGTTCGCCAGTTCTTTCGCGTGCGAAAACTCCAGTTGCCTGAAGATGTTCACGTACTCTTCCGTAATCCCGACCGAGCGCCTGCGGAAAAAGTCCCGGCCCTTGCGGCCCACGGTCACCAGCGAAACCTTTTCTGCGCCGCGCTCCAGGATGTAATTCTGTGCGGTGCGCAGCAGGTTGGCATTGAAGGCTCCGCACAGTCCGCGGTCCGCCGTCACAACCACCAGCAGAATCTTGCGCTCCGGGCGGCGTGCCAGCAGCGGATGCTGCTGCTGTTCCAGCCTTGCAGCCAGACTCTCCAGCAGCGCCAGCATCTGGTTGGCGTAGGGGCGCGCATTAAAAATGCGCTCCTGCGACCGCCGCAACCTGGAGGCGGCCACTACCTTCATGGCGCGGGTAATCTGCTTTGTGTTTTTGACCGAGCCGATGCGGCGCCGGATATCACGTAAGGTTGCCAATTTCCTCTTGCCTCACACTTACACTTTTGCGGCTTCGCGCTCCGCCTTGAACTTCTTCTTGTATTCTTCAAGCATGCTCCTGATTTCGGAGCGCAAGGGATCATCAAGCTGCTTCTTTTCGAGAATCTTCCTTCCAATTTCCGGAGCGGAAGAATCCATGAACTCGTAGAGTCCGGCTTCAAAGGGCCGGCACTCTTCCACTTCCAGATCATCAAGAAGGCCCAGCGTGCCGGCAAGAATCGCCACGATCTGCTTCTCTACCGGCAACGGTTTGTACTGGTTCTGCTTCAGGATTTCAGTCAACCGCTGGCCGCGCCGGAGCTGCGACTGCGAGGCCCGGTCCAGGTCGCTGGCGAATTGCGCGAAAGCCGCCAGCGCCCGATATTGCGCAAGGTCAAGCCGCAACGTACCGGCCACCTGCTTCATGGCCTTGATCTGGGCATTGCCGCCTACGCGCGAGACGGAGAGTCCCACGTTAATGGCGGGACGGATGCCGCTGTTGAACAGATCCGTCTCAAGGTAGATCTGGCCGTCAGTGATGGAAATAACGTTGGTCGGAATGTAGGCGGAGATGTCACCGGCTTGCGTCTCGATGATCGGCAGCGCGGTCAGGGAGCCGGCGCCCAGTTTCTGATTCAGCTTTGCTGCCCGCTCCAGAAGCCGGGAATGCAGGTAGAACACATCGCCGGGATACGCCTCGCGACCTGGCGGACGCCGCAACAGCAGAGAGATTTCACGATAAGCGACAGCATGCTTTGAAAGATCGTCGTAAATCAGGAGCGCGTGCCCGCCCTTGTCACGGAAATATTCGCCAATGGCGCACCCCGCGTACGGGGCCAGGTACTGCAGCGGCGCAGGGTCCGTGGAACTGGCCTCGACGATAATGGAGTATTTCATGGCATCGTTTTGCTCAAGGGTCTTCATCACCTGAGCAACCGTTGAGCGCTTCTGCCCGATGGCAACATAGATGCAGATAACGTCCCCGCCACGCTGGTTGAGGATGGTGTCAATCGCAACCGCCGTCTTGCCGGTTTGGCGGTCGCCAATAATCAATTCGCGCTGGCCGCGGCCGATCGGAATCATCGTATCGATGCCCTTCAAGCCTGTTTGCATCGGCTCCCGGACAGGCTGCCGGTCAACCACGCCCGGCGCAATCGTCTCAAGAGGATTGAATTCCTTCGTAGCGATGGGGCCCTTGCCGTCAGTCGGCTTCCCCAGCGGGTCGACCACGCGGCCCACCAGCGCCTCGCCCACCGGGACCGATATGATGCGCCCGGTCCGCTTGACAACGTCGCCTTCTTCAATCTTGGTGTAATCCCCCAGCAGCACCGCACTGACCTGATCTTCTTCCAGGTTGAGGGCAAGGCCCGCCACACCATGGGGAAGCTCCAACAGCTCGGTCGACATAACGTTCTCGAGCCCGTGAATACGCGCCACGCCGTCGCCCACGGACATGACGGTGCCGACCTCGCTCACGCTGACTGTGCGGTCAAAGTTTTCGATCTGCTCGCGGATAATACCGGTAATTTCGTCTGGTCTAATTTTTGCCATGTCTGTATGCTTTCGCCCGCTCCAAAGTTTACGGTTCCCTTCGCAACGAATCCTGATGCGCCTGAAGCCAGGCCATTCACATTTCCAATTCTATCCTGAAGCACGACACCGGAGATGCGTGCCGCACCGAAACCGAAGGAAAAGAAAAATCCTAATCAGGAGGCGGTTCTCCTTCCAACGCGATGCTCCACTCCATCGTGAGCCGTGAAATCGACAAAACCCTTTCCTCGTCCGGCTATGCGGATGTCAACTGCCCCCGAAGACGGTCCAGGTACCCCTGAGCGGAACCATCATAAATCGTGCTGCCCACCTGAACCTGGATTCCGCCCAGCAATTTCTCCTCGCGACGGAACTTCATTTCCACTCTCTTGCCTGTCAACTCTGCGAACTTTCCCCGAAGCGCCTCCTGTTCCTCGGGCGTCAAGTCCTGGGCATACGAAACCTGGACCTCAACAATTCCAAGCCGCTCATTGGCAGCCTTCTGAAAGGCCTCCAACACTTCTTCCAGCAGGGGGATCCGGTAGTTCACCAGCAGGACCCGCAGAAAGTTTCCCGCTGTTACTGAGAGCTCCAGTTTTTGAATGACGGCGTCCAGGACGCTTTGCTTCTGCTCCACTGGAATCGTAGGGCTGGTCAGGACCTGCCGCAGGTCATCGCTTTCCCGCCAGACGCCGGCAAAATCTTCCAGTTCCTGCTGCATCGCACCAAAGTCGCCCTGCGCGCCCAGCACTTCGGCAAGAGCTCGCGCGTACCGGCTGGCAATGGCCATTGACATAGTTCTATACCCTTCGGTTTCAAACCACCCTGCGGAAACCGTCCCCTGAGGAACTTCCGCCGACTAGTTGCTCTTCGCCTTTGAGTTTAAATCAGCCAGGAAATATCCGACCAGCTTCTTGCGGCTCTCTTCGTCCATTCGCTGCTGGATCCTGCTGCGCGCCTGTTCGAGGGCTTGCTCCACAACGTAGTCTTTCAGCTCCAGCTTGGCCGAGTTGGTTGCAGCAAGAATCCGAGCTTTGGCAAATTCCTCAATCCGGTGCGCCTCATCCTCGGCCGCCTGGCGCATTCTTTCCTGCTCATTAGCAATCTCGTCCTCAGCCCGCTGCTTGAGGGCCCGGACCTCTTCCTGAAGGCCGGCCAGTTTCTTCTCGGCTTCGGCGAGCTTGGCCTGCGACCTATCGAGAGCCTGACGGCCTTCTTCGAGGCTTTTTCGAATTGTATCTGAGCGCTCGTTGAAAAACGCCTGGCCTCGTTTACGGTAGAGATAGCCCAGTAAACCGGCAAGCAGGGCAAAATTGATGATTTCGAAAAGAAGTTCGTGGCTCGATCCGCTCTCTTCCGCCTTCTCGGCAGGAGGAGCAGCGGCCAGCAAGGGCGCCCGGAAAACCTGCACCGAACCCAGAAGACACACTGCCAGTAGGCCTGCCCGCAACGCCCGGCTCATGCCTGCACGCCTCCCTGCCCGCCCGGAGCCAGATGGGGAGCAAATAGAGAATCCGCCACTTCAACGGCCAGCGAATCTGTTGCGGCTTGCAGTTCCAGCTTGGCCAGAGCCGTTTCCTTCTCGAGATCGGCCTGGGCTTCGTTGACCATTGAGTCCGCACGACTCCGCTCATCCTGGATGCGGCTGTCACGTTTGCTCAACGCCTCCCGCCGGACCTCTTCGCGATGCTGATAGATTTCCTGGCGGGCCGCCTGGATAGCCTTCTCGTACTCAGCGAACGTTGCATCGGCTCTTTCAGCCTGCTGCCGGGCATCAGCAAGAGCCCCGCTTGTGGCCTTTGCACGGGCGTCCAACGTTTGGGAAAGAGGTTTGAAGAACAGCCGGTTGAGAAAGGCCACCAGGAAAAGGACAAAGACTATTGTCGGAATCGACTGGACAAGAAGTTGTCCAAGCTGGCTCGCTATTTCGCCCATAAGTGTCAGTCAGTCGTACAGATTGGAATTTCTGTGATTACAAAAGATTTAAAATGTAGCATGCCCGTCTCGCGCGTGTCAAGAAGAGCGGAGCCGAGAGATCATCCCGTCTGACGCAACTTATTCGTACCGGACGAAGCCGGGATTGATGACCCCGTGCGGGTCAAATTTCTTCTTCCACTGCAGCACATCAGCCCACCGGTCGCCGTAATGGGCCTTCCATTGCGCGGCATCAAAGGAAATCCATCCGGAAAGATAACGTTTGCCACCCATCATGGTGGCCGCCTGGCTGGCCATATTCAGCCGTGGAAGCACTTCCTCAACAAAGCGATGAGGGATGGCAGGCAGAATGCCAAAGCCCATCAGATACTCGCCGGACGGGCGCATGAACAGAGGAACCGACGAAGAATCGCCCCGGGCCGGCCACAGCAGAATATGCCCTCCGGCAATCGCTTGCGGAGGCAGGTTCCCAAGCACCTGCCCGATGTAGAGCGGGGTTGTCTGCCACGGCAAAACGCATTCCATCCAGGGATGGGCATATTCCCAAAAGCCGGCGCGTCTCCAGATGGCGAAAAGGGCGTCGAGCCTCGCGTAAAAATCGACGAGATCGCCCTCTTCGGTGTGGACATGCTTGTAAAACTTGAGCCCGGCCAGCTTTTCATCGCTCGGAGCGCCTGAGTTCTCGTCAACTTCAATTGTGGCGTGCAGCGGATAGAACCACTCAGCGAATGCCTGCCGGGTGTCGCCAACCTGCTTAAAACCCTGCGGACACGGAGTACACCAGGATTCGATGAAATCAAATCTTTCGTCCGTCATGACCGTCTTCAAATCCTCAAGCAGGACCGGCATGTCGTCATAAAGCAGGTAATAGGAGCGGAAGCGCGGCAGATGTGAACGAATCTTCAGGGTAGCACTGGTGATGGCCCCGAACTGGCCCATGCCCGACCGGACGGCGTCAAACAAGTCCTTGTTCTGCTGGTCTGAGCAAACGGCGATTTCTCCCTCGCCCGTCACCACTTCAAGCTCCAGGCAGTTATCGGCCTGGGTTCCATGCCGCCAGGAAGCAACGCCCAATCCTCCAGAGGAGAGTGTGCCACCGATCGTCACATCCAGATTGTTGGTCAGCACGGGTGGCGACAACCGCTGGGGAGCAAGATGCTGCACCAGGTCCCGCCACTTCAAGCCCGCCTGGCAGTTGACGCTTCCCTTGCCGGGATCGACCTCCGCAATGTCCTTCAGCGAGGACATATCCAGCACAATCTGATCGGAAAGTGACTGCCCGGTCTGCGAATGGCCGCCTCCACGCGTCGAAACCGAAAGTCCGTTGCGAACCGCAAATTTCACAACGTTTGCCACGTCCCGGCTTGACGCCGGCCGGACCACCGCAGCAGGCTTCCGCACAATGATGCGGCCGAAATCGGTGGACACCGCTTCACGCGACGCATCATCCACAAGAACCTGTCCACTGACTTCACGGGAGAGATCGGCAGTCCAATTCATCACTTAGCCTCCAGAAGAAATTTCGGGGATTTGGTCAGCTTTGAGTGGTGCAGCCCAATTCTTGAAACTATCACAGACTGCGCGGAACCCACAATCCCGGCCCATCTGCAGAAAGGTGTGTCGTCATCGCCAAAACCCTCAGCCCCACTCTCCGTATTCTCTGAATCGTACTCATGTGCCCGCCAGCCAGTGGCCTGAGCACTGCCACCCTATGGTAAAGTAAAGATTGGGCATTACCTCCTGTCTGAGGTCCCGCATTGCGGGGATTGAACGACATGAGGGGAGCATAAGCTTGTTTGCCTGTTTGCCATCATGTAAGATTTTTCGTTATAACAATTTGTCAACTGGAAGAACGTGATATGACCTGCGGGGAGGTGTGAATTTGGCTGAAACGCCGAAGTACGATGTTGCAGTGGTTGGAAGCGGACCGGGCGGATATGTGGCGGGGATTCGAGCCGGCCAACTGGGATTGAAAACGGTCCTGATCGAAAAAGACAATAAATTCGGCGGAACGTGCCTCCACGTTGGATGCATCCCGACCAAGGACCTGCTGCTGAATGCCGAGGTTTACGACTACTTCAAGCAGGCAAAGGAATTTGGCATTGAGTGCAAGGGCTATTCCATCGATTGGGCAGCCATCCAGGCACGCCAGAACAAAGTGGTCACCAAGCTGGCCAAGGGAGTCGAATTCCTGCTGAAGAAAAACAAGGTTGAAATCGTGCAGGGTTATGGCCAGCTTTCCGGGCCGGGCCGGATCACCGTGACGGATTCCAGCAAGAAGACGCGCGAGATTCAGGCAAAGAACATCGTTCTGGCGACGGGTTCCGAAGCCAAAATGCTGCCGGGACTTGAGCCGGACTCCAAAACTATCCTGACAAATAAGGAAATTCTCAACCTGAAGAAAGTCCCCAAGTCTATGGTCGTCATCGGCTCGGGCGCCGTTGGTGTGGAGTTCGGTTCGATTTTCAAACGGTTTGGAACCGAGGTCACCATCATCGAGATGTTGCCGCGCATCGTTCCTCTGGAAGACGAAGAAGTCTCGGCCACGCTTGAGAAATCGTTCAAAAAACAGGGTATCGCCGTTCACACCCAGGCGAAGGTTGAGAAAGTTACAAAGACATCCAAAGGCGTAACGGTCGATTTCACGGATGCCCAGGGCAAAGCCCACAAGCTGGAGGCAGAAACCTGTCTGGTGGCCGTGGGGCGCGCACCAAACACCCAGAACATCGGCCTGGAAAAGACCCGCGTCAGGCTGGAGCGCGGTTTCGTGAAGGTCGATCCCTACATGCGAACGGACGAGCCCGGGGTTTATGCGGTTGGCGACATCGTTGCCGGGAGTCCGCTGCTCGCCCATGTGGGGTCCATGGAAGGAATCGTAGCCGTAACACACGCTGCCGGCAAACCGGTTGAACCGATCAACTACCGCCAGGTTCCGAACTGCACCTACTGCGAACCGGAAATCGCCAGCGCGGGGCTCACCGAACGCCAGGCCCGCGAGGCCGGACACAACGTGAAGGTCGGCAAGTTTCCTTTTGTGGGAAACAGCAAAGCCACCATCCTGGGTATGACGGAAGGTTTTGTCAAAATCGTCAGCGATGAGCGTTACGGCGAGGTTCTCGGGGTCCACATGATCGGGCCTCGCGTAACCGAAATGATTGCCGAGGCTGTGGTTGTGATGCGCCTGGAAGGAACGGTTGAAGACCTGGAGCGCACCATCCATCCGCATCCGACGCTCACAGAGGCTTTCCCCGAAGCCGCCCATGCGGTCCATGGGATGGCCATCCATATTTAGCTGGAAGCGTCACCTCACCGGCCGGAGCATGGCATCGGGCTTCAGCCGGCAAGGTGACGCTCAGCACGCCAAATGATCTGCCAGGTCGAATTGCCGGGAGTTGTGGGTTACGAGGAAAGCCTGCGCCTGCAGCGCGAACGGGTTGCAGCACGCAAGGCCGGCGACATTGCCGACACGCTCATTCTGCTGGAACATCCGCCCGTCTATACACTGGGGCGCAACGCCAATCGCGAGAACATTCTCTTTTCTCCAGAGCGCCTGCGGCGCCTGGGCGCCGAGGCGTTTGAAACCGACCGCGGGGGCGACGTCACCTTCCACGGACCGGGCCAGATGGTCGGCTATCCCATCCTGGACCTCACCCAACACCGGCGGGATCTTGCCTGGTACATGCGCTCGCTCGAGGAAGTCTTCATTCGCGTGGCCGGTGAGTTTGGAATCCAGGGGGGACGAACTGCCGGCGCGCGTGGCGTCTGGGTCGGCAATGACAAACTGGTTGCCATGGGCGTGCACGTATCGCGATGGGTGACGTCGCATGGCTTCGCTTTCAACGTCAATACGGACCTGCGCTTTTTCGACTGGATCGTGCCCTGCGGTCTGCATGGCAAAGGAGTGACGTCGCTCCAGAAAATTCTGGGCCGGCCCGTCTCCATGCGTGACGCAATGGAACGCGTCATCCGCCACTTTGGCGCAGTTTTCGGCACAGAGATGAAAATGCCCGAACAGCAGGCAACAACGCCAGGACCGCAAGCAAGTCCGGTTCATTCGTAATTCCCGAAATCATTCAACTGACGAAATATGGCTCAAGCCCGGCCCACCAAAAGCAGAAAGATGACCTCGGCCCCCGATGCTCAAACTCTGGAGCGGATGCTCTATTACCTGAAACTCACTCGCGAGGCCGAAACGCGAATTGAACAGGTCCTTTACCGCCAGGGGAAAATCGTTGGCGGCGTCTACACTGGCCGGGGCCAGGAAGCCATTGGCGTGGGATCGGCCATTCAACTTCTGGACGACGACGTGGTCCTGCCGAGCCACCGGGACTTTTCTTCCTTCCTCATCCGCGGGTTTTCCCTCCGAGAGATTTTTTGCAACTGGATGGCGCGAAGCAATGGTCCTTCCCGCGGGCGGGACAATACGCTCCACATTGGTGATATGAGCCGAAACGTTATTCCCATCATCTCGCACCTCGGCGATACCTGCCCCGTAGCCTGCGGCGTAGGCTTTGGTCCTGAAGCAGCGGCAACAAGGGAACGTGGCGCTCGTTCACTTCGGGGAAGGGACCACCAGCCGGGGCGATGTTCACGAAGCCATGAACATGGCCGCCGTGATGAAGCTTCCGGTGATCTTTATCTGCAACAACAACGCGTATGCCTATTCGACCCCAACCGACAAGCAGTATGCCGTCAAGGACCTTGCCCTCCGCGGGGCGGCTTACGGCATGCCTGGCGTCAAAGTTGACGGCAACGACGTGCTGGCGGTTTATTCCACGGTGAAGAAAGCCATCCTGCGCGCGCGGTCCGGAGGTGGCCCCATCTTTATTGAGTGCAAGACGTTCCGGATGACCGGACATTCCGCGCATGACGCGGCGGAATACGTTCCCGAAAAGCTTTTCGCCCAATGGAAGAAAAAGGACCCGATTGCGCGATTGGAAAAAGTTGTGCTGGCAAAGGAAATTCTCAACAGAAAACAGATTGACCATCTGGATGAAGATATCAGGAAGCAGGTCGATGACGCGGTCGCCTATGCCGAAGCCAGTCCCTTTCCGGAAGGTGCCGACGCCATGGAAGGTGTTTACTGCGATGATCAGTGCTGGTGGAGAAGCACACCGCGGAGTGAATGAATAAACCCATGCCGCAACTGACATATCTTGAGGCAATTCGACAGGGGATATGGGAAGAGATGGAGCGCGACACCTCCGTTTTTCTCCTGGGTGAGGATATTGGGTCTTATGGCGGGGCGTTTAAAGTAACTGCCGGCATGCAGGAGAAGTTCGGCGAGGACCGCGTGATCGACACTCCCATCTCCGAATCGGCCATCGTGGGCGCGGCCGTCGGAGCCGCCCTGATGGGAATGCGGCCCGTGGCGGAAATGCAGTTTATGGATTTCATCTCCTGCGGGCTCGACCAGCTTGTCAATATGGCGGCCAAAATTCACTATCGCTGGGGCGCGGCCGTGCCCATGGTGGTTCGAGGCCCGTCCGGTGCGGGCGTGCACGGCGGTCCGTTCCACTCGCAGTCGAACGAAATGTGGTTTGTACACGTGCCAGGGCTGAAAGTGGTGGCACCCGCAACGGCCTATGATGCCAAAGGACTGATCAAGGCGTCGATTCGCGACAACAATCCTGTCATTTTTTACGAGCACAAATACCTTTACCGGCGGACCCGGGAGGAAGTGCCCGACGAAGACTTTATCGTGCCGCTGGGCAAGGCGGCCGTTCGCAGGGAGGGCAGCGACATTGCCGTCATCACCTACGGCGCCATGGTCTGGACCGCGCTGGAGGCAGCGGAACTGCTTGCCCGGGAAGGGATCTCGCTTGAGGTCGTTGACCTCCGAACCCTGTTGCCGTACGATGAGCAGTGCGTACTCTCCAGTGCGCGCAAGTGCAGCAAGGTGATCTTGCTGCATGAAGACACGCGGGTTGGCGGCCTGGCAGGTGAACTTGCAGCGGTGATCGCTGAAAAGGCCTTCGAGGATCTGGATGGCCCGATCGTGCGGGTCACAGCGCCGGATACGCCCGTTCCCTTCTCGCCGCCGCTGGAAGAATATTTTCTGCCCAACGTTCAAAAAATTGCAGATGCAGCACGGCAGCTTGCGGTCTATTAGAAGTGACGAATAGCTGCCTGAACAGGAATTTGCTGCGGGGATCGTGATGCCGACAAATGTTGTAATGCCCCAGATGGGGGAAAGCGTCGCCGAAGGGACGATCATCAAATGGCTGAAAAAGCCGGGTGATCGCGTCGAGCGTGACGAGCCTCTTTTTGAAATCACCACAGACAAGGTGGATGCTGAGATCCCCTCCCCTGCCGCAGGAGTTCTTGCAAAGATCCTGGCCGCAGAAAACGAAACCGTAGCCGTCAACACCGTGGTTGCAGTTATCGATGGACAAATGCCGGGTGAGGCAGCAGAATCCGCGCCGGAAAGCACGCCGGCTCCGGCGCCCAGGGCGGAAACCACGGCGCAGGCCCCTCCCGCACCAGCAGCGGCGGAAGCGCCGCCCGCTCCAGCGAAAGCACCGGCGGAACAGGTTCGACCAGGTGAAAAGCTTCGCTCATCACCTCTTGTCCGGCGGATGGCGCGCGAGCACAACGTGGACCTCTCACGGGTGCAAGGAACCGGGCTGGGAGGCAGGATCAGCAAGAAGGATATCCTGAAATTCCTTGAGCGCCGGACACCGGCCATGGGTGAAGCGCGGGCCGTGAGGCCATCGGTTCCCAGCAAGCCCCCCGCGTCCTACGGGCAAACCGTCACCTTCAGCGGGCCAACTCATGTGACCGCCATGACTCCGCAACGGCGGCTGATTGCGGAACACATGATGGCCAGCAAGAAAACCTCAGCGCACGTGACCACCGTGTTCGAAGCTGACATGACCAACATCGTTCAGACCCGCGAAAGCATGGCCGCGGAGTTTGGGCGCACCCAGGGACTGAAGCTCACCTACACCCCATTCATCGCACGCGCTGCCGTCGAAGCCATTAAGCAGTTCCCGATTTTTAACTCTTCGCGTCGAGGGAACCAACATCATCTACAAGCAGGCGATCAACCTGGGAATCGCCGTGGCTCTGGAAACAGGGTTGATTGTTCCGGTCATCAGACACGCAGAAGAAAAGGACTTCCTGGGAATGGCCCGCGCCGTCCAGGACCTTGCCAGCCGCGCGCGCTCCAAGCAACTGAACGTGGAAGAGGTGCAGGAAGGCACTTTTACGCTGACAAATCCCGGCATCTTCGGCAGCCTCTTTGGAACGCCGATCATCCATCAGCCTCAGGTTGCCATCCTGGGAGTTGGAGTGATTGAAAAGCGGCCGGTCATCCGTAACGACGCGATTGCGATCCGCTCGATGGCCTACCTGATGCTGACCTTTGACCATAGGATCATCGACGGCGCCATCGGAGACCAGTTTATGGCCTTTCTCAAGAACCAGCTGGAGACCTGGCAAGAACCTGTCATTTAGCGTCCCACACGCCGGAGGCGGGGTCCGTCATGCTTATTGGAGTTGCTGATTGGCAAGGCGGTCAACCAGGCTATTCAGGTCGTCCCGGCACGCGGCGCCGTCAAACCCCTGCCGCTTCATTTGAGGAAGGAACCGCGCGAGGTTCTGCGCGAAGAAGATCTTGGCGCGGTCGGACTGGCCCAGCACGGCGTACTGCGCAGCAAGGGTCTGCAGCAGACCCAGTGAGGGCTCCTTCTCACGAGACCACTTGGCCAGGTTCTCCCGAAGAACCCCTTGAAGGAAATCGCTGAATTCCCGCGTCTCGTCCACATATTGGCCGTTGGAAAAGGAATAAACAGAAATAACGTCAGCCGAGTATTCCCTCGGTCCGCATGCCGTCACCTGGGGCCGGTGCACCACGAGTTCCCGGATGGAATCGGGGCCGATCCGCCGAATTTCCAGGCCCTCAAAAGGCCATCCCTTCAGCCCGTCAATATGGCCGATAACCTTCAGGGAATCCTTTTCAACCTGCACGACGTTCACCGTAGTACAGCAGCGGTTGCCGCCTGAATAGAGTCCAACCACCAGTTCGGGCTTCCGGTCGCCAGTGAGGTCGCGAAGGTAAACTGGCCGTGGCCGGCTGTTTCGAACCGGCAACCCTCCCCGGCCCGCAAAATCATACAGAGCAGTCCACGCTTCCCGTGCACCTTCCAGCGTATCCACCTGGTAAGCAATCTGGTTCGTATCGTTGTAAATGACCAGACGTCCCGGCGCAAAACCCAGGCTGATGGAATTGGACCGGTAGAGAGCTGCGCGATACTGCCGGTCAAGGGTGAAAGTGTCAATGCGCTCGAAACCGGGAATATCCGGGTACGCTCCGCGAGCACCTGCCTTGCCCAGCACGTACTGCTCTGCTGAGCTTGCCGCATCCTTCAGACTGGAAGGCCTCCAGTCACGCTGGAGCCCCAGAACAAAAAGGAATACCAGAATCGCCAGCAGCGTCGAAATGATGAATTCACCCTTGCGCATTTCAGTAGGGGCATCTCCGGAAGGTTTCTGGCTCACCCTGAAGCCTCATAGCCCCTTATTTAATCATGGGCGGCAAAGATTGTCATGGAACAGGAAGGCAACCGTTCATGGACGGGTCCGGCGGAATGAATCCAGGACCCATTCATCTCGGTCCTCGTTATGTCGAAGGATGTAAGCGTTTCCGTCGTCGGCCTGTACCTTGAAACAACGGTACCCTACGCCATACCACTGGTCGAGGACCTCCACCACCTCAAAAGTCCGGGAATCCTTTTCGTCGGAGCGGAAACGCAGAGGCCGCTCGTCCGCCTTATAGCCGGAATAACATTCAACGTGCAGAGTCATCGGCATCGCGATCCCCAGCTTTAGATGCCCAGTTCGCTGCGGATCGACCGAGCGTACTGGTCGGCAAGGGTAACCGGCTGGATAGAAATTCCAGCCTCCACCAGGATGTTCTGGGAAAGCGTGGCCGCTTCGTCTTCTCCAGAGGCCATCCTCTCGACCACGGCCGTCAGTTCGGCCGGCTCAAGACGGGTGCGGACGCGGTCCATGGTGTAAACCAGAACCTTGGCCAGCTCAACGTCGCGCTTAAGAGAAAGAGTGTGGATAAACTTCATGTGGCCGTTCGGTCTGCCCTCAATCTCGGGCGGGCGGTACCCGAAATCAAAGGCAAAGGTGTCATTGGGTTGTGTCCAGGGCGCCGCCCGAATATTCCGCTCAAACCCCGGCTGGTCCCACAAGCCCGCGCGCACAAAAGAAAGCCGCAGCCGCTGTTTGATTCGCAGCCGTGTGTCGACCGGGAGGGGTCCCTCCACACGCGCGCCCACGTACCGGTTGAAAACATCCTGGATTTCAGCCGCCGGGTCACGAAGCAGGCAGGCCCTGACAGGAGCAATCTGCACCAGGTTTGAAAAAGATTGTCCCATCCAGTTCAGATAGGTTTCCAGTTCATCACTGTGTTCGTCAATCTGCTGCTCGAAGTCCTGCTGGAGTTCACGAAGGAATTCGAGGTCGGCCTGCGCATGGAACCGCTTGATGCGGCGGAAGTCATCGGTGAACAGGCAGCCCAGGTAATTCTCCTGGGGACTGAACAGGAACACGCCAATGTTCAGGAATTCGCCCCGCACCACGTCCGGCACATATTGCACCACGTAGAGCGAGCACTCCCTGTATTGTTCAGCATCAGCCATACAAACACCTGGTCCTGCGGACCATCGTCACCCTCTATTCCCAATTCGGGAAAGGTCTCAATGAACTCCCTTTTGCATCGATTATCAGTTGGCGCACCCGGCGGCGCCGCTGATAAAGCTGCTCCGCAAGCCGCGAAATCTGGTCCGGGTCGTCCCCGCACCACTCTGTCGGTACTTCCTGGAGACAATCTTCCAGTTCGGATGCCTCGATATTTTCAATTCGGGAGAGATAGGGTTCAAACGACTTCAACCCGCGCACGCTCTCATACACCAGCCGGCGCGGATAAAGGCTCCGAATGGGGCTGTCCGGGAAGTTCCATTCCCCATCGTTAAAGCAGAACCCGTGATCGATCAGCGTGGCGGAGTAACGGTTGCCGTTTTGATCGATGGTCCGGTAAAAAATCACCTGGCGGCCATCACAGTTGCAGGTCCACTTGTCCAGCACGTACGCGCCCAGAAAAATCGGGGCCAGGTTGGAGACGCGCCGCAGCAGTCGGTCAGGAAGGAAATCCACCACCAGGGTCCGGCTGGGAGCGCCCGGGAATCTGGAACCGAATTGCAATCCCGAGACACACTGCTCTTCCCGGCCCGCCGTCTCAAACTTCAGCAGAGGAGTTCCGGAAATGAGACTCTGCGAAACCTGCACGAACGCCCGTCCGGGAACAGGCAGCCGGATAAGAGCGGCCAGCCGGCTGGCAAGCATCTCGTTGGCCAGAATTCTGACATGCTGGGGATTGTTCCTGAACTTGACAACGTAGGTCTCGCCGTCGTCACAGCCCATCAGGAATGGTTGTGACCCGCCCCTCATCCGGCGGATACATTCAACCGCCACAACCTTTCTGACCGCAGCGGGCTCACCCTGACCGGAGGGCAGGGTCTGAGGCGAGGTAAACTCGCTGCCCTCTGATTGGATTCCAGAACCGAAATTGCCGGGCCCTTCATGCATCCCTGGAAACTGTTGCCCTGGCCCCTTCTGGAGTGTCACAACATGCGTGGGAGCGCCTGTCAGCTTCTCTGGAATCACCTTCCAGTTCAGCCAGCCCTTCCACGCGTTGCGCAAAAACTTTAATGTTCAAAAAAACACAGGCAAGGGAGGATAGGGCTCTCTCTGCACCAGCTTAAATCCTGCCCGGCCCCGAGGTCAGCGGCGGCCCCTTGCCTTCTTGCCGGCAACCGCCTTTCTGCTTTTACTGGTCTTCGGAGCCTTCTTAACTTTCACGGCTTTCTTCCCGGCCTTCGCCTGCTTTTTTGCCTTGGCAGTCTTCTTCTTCGCCTTGGTGGGCTTTCCAGCCTTCTTTGCCTTAGTGGCCTTTTTCACCTTGGCGGCCTTCCCAACTTTTTTCGCCTTTGCAGATTTGGCGGCCTTCTTCGCCTTGGCGGATTTCGCAGCCTTTTTAGGCTTGCTGGCCTTGCTGGGCCTGGCAGGCTTCTTCGATTTTGCCTTCGCCGGGCGTGCTTTGGGTTTGGTCGGCTGGCGAGCACTGGCGGGAGCAGACGGAGGCAGCATAGGAACCGGTGGGACTTCCATCTCTAAAGGCCCGACCTCTTCCCCTTCCTCTTCTTCGGATTCGTAGGAAATCTCCTCGTCCAGATCTTCGAGATCCACCCCGAGGTCTTCCTCTTCCAATTCCTCTTCGTAGTCAGAAGAGAGTTCGTCTTCGTACTCTTCAAACTCTTCGCCGGGCTCATGGTCTTCGTCGTTGAACCGCATGGAATCCTCCTCTTAGGATCTTCATCCCGTCAGAAACCGGATCTTAGCTGGCACATGTCGTGAACCTTAAACAAAAAGTTCCCTTGGGCCAGATGTATACCACCGGACAACCGCTGTCAAGAGGCATCATCGGCAGCCGAATCGAGCCGCTACTCCACCCCATACAGCGCCAGGATCTGTCCGGGCATGATGAGCGAACCGTCCAGGTGGTTCCATTCACGGATTTGCGTGACGGTCACCTTGAAGTGGCTGGCAATGACCGCAAGAGTATCGCCACGGCGGATTCGGTAGTGATAAACGGACTCTGGATTCCGCTGATCGTTGCTGGCAGGATGATGGGAAGCGACTTTCCTTGTGGGGGACCCGCTGCTGACTTTTAACGCTTTCCCTGCAACAATGGTAGCCCCTCCCAAATGGTTCCAGCGGCGAAGGTCCGCAACGCTTACATGAAAGTGCCTGGCGATGCCCCCAAGCGTATCACCACGTTGAATCCGGTAACTCCGGACTCCATTATGCGTCTCTGCGTGGTATTCGCCAGAGCGCCTGGGGCTGGCGCCGCCATGGGCGAACACCCGCAGCGTTTTGCCAGCCACAATTTGAGACCCCCGCAAGTGGTTCCAGCGACGAAGGCTCGAAATACTTACATGGTACCGCCGGGCGATGCCGCCGAGTGTATCGCCACGGCGGATCCGGTAGCGGTAGAGGCTGCCCCTTCGGTAGCGGGACTCCCGGTCCGGAGGGAGGGGCAGAATAAGGTGCGCCCCGATTTCCGGGTCGTCCCCGGGGTCCAGATGGTTGGCCCTGGCCAGCGCGGCCTCTGTAATTTGATACCTGCGCGCGATGGCTTCAAGCGTGTCCGCCTGCCCCACCTTGACCGCCCGCCACCAGATCCGCTTTTCAGGCGGCACTTCCGCAATTCGCTTTTCGTACAATTCCTTGCTTCCGCGCGGAAGGTTGATCACATACTGGCTTTCATTCAGCGGGGTGGCCCAGGTCAGAAGACTCGGATTGAGCTTTTCGAGTTCTTTGACTGGTTTGTCAATGAGTTCAGCCACCAGGCGAAGGTCGGTGGGAACTGTAACCGTTACCCGATCGTGGTCCAGCGGTGGATCGGGTTGCACATCAAACCCGTAAGCACGGGGATCCTTGGCAATCAGAGCGGTAGCAATGAAGATAGGCACGTAGTTCTGTGTTTCTCTGGGCAGCGCTTGCAGTTCCCGGAGCTTCCAGAAGTTCGCGTATCCAGTCCTCTCAATAGCTCTCTGGATGCCGCCGGGTCCGGCATCGTAAGCCGCCATGGCCAGATACCAATCACCAAATTGTTTGTAGAGATCACGCAAGTGACGGACCGCCGCATCCGTCGATTCCAAGGGGTCCTCGCGTTGATCCTGATACTGATCCATCTTGAGCCCGTATTCCCGGGCGCGTGCCGCCATGAATTGCCAGATGCCCGTGGCTCCCGCGCGCGACACGGCAAGGGGATTAAAACTACTTTCCCCCGCAGCCATGTAGATCAGGTCCTGCGGCAATCCATACTTGCGGAGCACCTCGGAGATCATCGGCTGGTACATCCCTACCCGGGCAAGAATCTTCTCGATATAGCCCTGACCACCGTTTTGAAAGTAGGTCAGAAAACCCGCTACGTAATCGTTCGTAACCAGCGGAAGGTCTGAGCGAACTGAAATCAGTTCGAGTTCAGCACGCTTCCGGACCCTCGGATCTACGGGGAATGTAAGGTCGGCAAAGGATTCAATGGGAGGAGACTCATCATCTCGCTGACTTAACGCGTCGCCGTTTGCCGTTGTTGAGGCCTCCAACCCATAAGTCTTTTCGACCAGCTTTTCGAATTCAGCTTTGAGCCGGGGGTTACTCTGAACTTCCATCCCGGATTGGAGCAGCAGATTCAGGGCCTCGTCAAAATCCTGTCTGGCCTTTTGCAGGTTCCCGGCATGATATTCCTGCATGCCGTGGTTGTAGACGGCATCGACCTTTGCAACCAGAACTTCAGCCGGATCAGAAGGCCTGGGTTTGACAACCCGGGGAGGAGGCGCAGGGGGCTGGATGGGAAGAGTTTCCGGTGGCGGGACGACAGGCGTTGGAGGCGAAGCCGCAACCTTTCTGCTGCGCGAACTGCACGAGCCAAATGCAAACACGACAGCGAGAATAAGAAAAACGAGTTTACACTTCTCCAACTTGACCTGCCTTTCAGCTGTGTTGTTTTCTGCTTCCCTCCCGCCAGGAAAGCATTATAGCCAGATTTTACGTAGGCCCTCCTTCAAGGTCAACCCGAAACAGGATGTCACAGGGAGAGGAAAGCAGGGTTGTGCTGGACGGCGACGGCAGCAGCCAGGGTTAGAATGAGTCCATTTGAGTCTGCACGGAGGCTGGCAGGCCGCAGCGGGGTTCAGCTATAATCAAAATTTCCTGGGGCGACATAGCGCCTGCCGCCTGACTTCGGCCACCATAAAGCATAGGTAACCATGCGAAACCCTCTTCGACCCCTGTTTCCGTATCTCGCCAGGTACAAAAAGGGCTATATCATTGGCTTCACTGCGCTCATCCTCACCCAGGTTGTCGGAGTCACAATACCCCTGGTCATCAAGGAAACCTTTGACGCACTCACCGGCGGCGTTACGGCGCGAAAACTGGCCTTTTTTGCCCTTCTGCTGCTCGGCATCGCGCTGGCAAAAGCGATTTTCCAGTTCTGGATGCGCTGGATTCTGATCGGCATCTCACGCGACGTTGAGTATGATCTCCGCAATGACCTCTTCATGCACCTGATGCGGCAGGACTCCCGCTTCTACAACGAACACCGAACCGGCGACCTGATGGCCAAGCTGACCAATGATTTGAACGCCGTCCGCAATATTGTCGGGCCGGGCATCATGTATTCAGCCAATACGGTGGTGACGGGCATCGCCACGATCACTCTGATGGCCCATCTGGATCTTCACCTGACGCTGCTGGCGCTGGCCCCTCTGCCGCTGGCCTCGATTGCGGTCAAGTTTTTCGGGCAGAGGATCCATGAGCGGTTCGAAAAAATCCAGGCCATGTATTCGGAACTCACCGAAAAAGTGCGCGAAAACCTCTCCGGCGTCCGGATGGTCCGCGCTTTCCGCCAGGAAGAGCCTGAAATTCAGCAGTTTGACCGCATGAACCGGGTCTACGTGGAAAAGAACAAGGGCCTGATCCTGATCACGAGTTTTCTGTGGCCCGCGCTGGCGCTGCTCTTCGCAGCTTCCTTCCTGCTCATCATGGTGGTCGGCGGAGAGCATGTGCTGTCAGGCAGAATCACCATCGGAACATTCGCCGCATTCAACGTCTACCTGATGTATCTCATCTGGCCCATCATCGCCCTGGGGTGGGTGACGAACATCATTCAGCGAGGCCTCGCCTCCATGGGCCGGCTGTGGACCATTTTTGCCGCCCAGACGGCCATCGATGACCGCCGGGTTCCCAGCAACCCCATCCGCGCTCTGAAAGGCGAAATCGAATTTCGGAACCTCACCTTTGCGTACAACGGTGTCCCGATTCTCAAGAACATCAACCTGCACATTCCGGCGGGCCGGACCCTCGCTATCGTGGGCGCAACCGGTTCGGGGAAAACGACCCTGGCCGCTCTGGTTCCCCGGCTGTTTGACGCACAGGAGGGATCGGTGCTGGTGGATGGGGTTCCGGTCCACCATGTCCCTCTCAAGACTCTTCGTTCGCACATCGGGTTCGTTCCGCAGGAAACTTTCCTGTTCAGCAACTCGATCCGTGAAAACATCCGGTTCGGGGTTCCCGATTCTTCCGATGATGACGTGGAGGGAGCGGCGGAAGTCTCCAACATCCGGCCGGACATACTGGGCTTCCCGAAGGGTTTCGATTCCATGGTGGGAGAACGCGGCCTGACGCTTTCGGGCGGCCAGAAACAGCGGGTGGCGATTTCGCGCGCTATCATCCGCGACCCGCGCATCCTGATTCTCGATGACGCGCTCTCCAGCGTTGACACCTACACTGAAGAAAAAATCTTGCGGCACCTCACCGAGGTGATGGCGGGAAGAACCACCATCCTGATCTCTCACCGCGTCTCTACCATTCGCAATGCGGATGAGATTGTCGTGCTGCACGACGGCACGATTGTGGAGCGAGGCTCCCATGAAGAGTTGCTGGCAAAGAATGGCTATTACACGGAGCTTTACAACAAGCAACTGATTGAAGAATCACTTGAAAAGGAAGTGTAAACCGGCAGTCTGATGGCAGACAGTTTCCACGAAGAAGAAGTTCTCGGCAAAGCGTACGACGCGCGCCTGATGCGGCGATTGCTGGCCTACCTGCGTCCCTACCGGCGGGTGGTTTTCTTTGCCCTTATCGCCATCTTCTTTTATGGACTCCTGCAGGCCGTACCTCCCTATCTGATGAAGGTGGAAATCGACCGCTATCTCGATCCCACCAGCCACCATCAGATTCCCGGGTTTCTGGCGCAATTCCTCAGCGCCAATCCTCGCGAAGGCATCCTTCAGATCGCGCTTGCCATCTTTCTGCCGGCGGTCCTGCTGACGTTTGTTCTGCAGTTTGCCCAGACTTTCGCCATGCAACTGGTCGGCCAGAAGGTCATGTACGATCTGCGCAAGCAGGTGTTTGAGCATCTTCAGCGGCTGCAGATGAGCCACTTTGACCGCAATCCCGTGGGCAGGCTGGTCACGCGCGTCACCACCGACATTGATGTTCTGAACGATATGTTCGCCTCCGGCGTGGTGGCCGTTTTCGGTGACTTCTTCACCCTGGTCAGCATCATGGCGGTGATGCTGAAGCTGGACTGGAGGCTCGCGCTGCTCACCTTTGCCGTCCTGCCGCTGATTGTCGTGGCAACCGCCCTATTCCGGAGGGCAGTCCGGGAATCGTACCGTCAGATCCGGCTGGCCATCGCCCGCATCAATGCCTATCTCCAGGAGCACATCACGGGCATGTCCGTATTGCAGCTCTTCAACCGGGAGGAGAAGAGCTTCGACGAGTTCGAAAAGATTAACGGGGCCTACCTGAAAGCTTACAAAGACTCCATACTGGCCTACGGCCTGTTTTATCCCACGGTTGAATTCCTGGGGGTGCTGGCCATCGTCATCATCCTGTACAAAGGCGGCGGCATGATCCTGGGCGATACGCTGACCGTGGGAACGGCCATCGCCTTCATCCAGTATTCGCAACGCTTCTTCCGGCCCATTCAGGACCTGAGCGATAAATACAACATCCTCCAGGCAGCGATGGCCAGTTCCGAACGCGTCTTCAGACTGCTGGACACGCCGGTGAAGATTTCCGATTCCTCTCAACCGAAGAAGCTGGCAGAGGTTCGCGGCCGTGTGGAATTTCGCAACGTCGGGTTTGCTTATCGCGACAATCATCGCGTGCTGGAAAACGTTTCTTTCACCATCGAGCCGGGTGAGACGGTTGCCGTGGTGGGCCACACCGGCGCAGGCAAGACGACTCTGACCAACCTTCTGCTGCGCTTCTACGACGTCCAGGAGGGCGCCATCCTGTTCGACGGCGTGGACATACGCGACCTCAGCCTGCGCGACCTGCGCAGCAATTTCGGAATCGTATTGCAGGACCCGTTTCTCTTTTCGGGCACCATTGCCGGCAACATCCGGCTTGGGACCGAAGGCATTTCCGATCGGCAGGTCCGTGACGCAGTTCGGCGTGTGAACATGCATGGACTTTATTGAGAGCCTTCCCGGCGGTTTTGATGAGCCTGTCAAAGAGCGCGGAGCCACGCTCTCATCCGGACAGAAACAACTGCTCTCTTTCGCGCGGGCGCTGGCCCACGACCCGAAGATTCTGATCCTGGACGAGGCCACATCGAGCGTGGACCCGGAAACGGAACATCTGATTCGCGAAGGTCTCCGGCGGCTGCTTGAAAATCGAACTTCGCTGGTCATTGCTCATCGCCTCTCGACTATCCAGAACGCTTCAAGGATCATCGTGATGCACAAAGGACGCGTGCGGGAGGTGGGGACCCATCAGGAACTGCTGCGATTGCAGGGAATCTATTTCAAGCTTTATCAGCTTCAATACAAGGACCAGGAACTGCTGGCCTCAGAGGGGTCGGCCAAAGGATCATGCCCAGAAATTGTTTCTTAATGGTTGCCGGGGAGCGTTCCGGCGACGTGTACGGAGCCGCACTGGCTCAGGCGCTGAGAGGCAGGATCTCCGATGCGGAGTTTTTTGGTTGCGGCGGCGAGGCCATGCGCGCTGCCGGCGTCGATACCCTTGTCGATATCCACCACGTAGCGCTGATTGGAATCTCCGAGGTCGTATCCGGCCTCCCCAAAGCCTACCGCGCTCTGCAGGACCTTGTGGCTGAAGCTGCGCGCAGAAAGCCCGCGGCCGCAATCCTGATTGATTCCCCGTCCCTGAATCTGCGCCTGGCGAAGCGGCTGAAGCGCCACAACATTCCCGTCATCTATTTTGTCAGCCCGCAGATCTGGGCCTGGAAAAAATGGAGGATCAGGAAGATCAAAGCGTGCGTCGACAGGATGCTCTGCCTTTTCGACTTCGAGACCGACATCTACGAAAAAGCGGGCGTGCCCGTGGAATGCGTCGGACATCCCCTGGTGGATATGGCCGCCCCCGGCAGGACCCGCGAGGAATTTTTCACTCGCGCGGGTCTCGACCCGGGCATCCCAACGGTCGCGCTGCTGCCCGGAAGCCGCAGAACGGAAGTGGCCTTCAATCTGCCTGCGATGCTGGAAGCGGCGGCCCAATTGGCTCGGTCCCGCCCTGTTCAGTTTGTTGCGGCTTGCGCACCCACCATTGATTCCGCCTGGCTGGAATCGCTGGTAGCGCGCGGCTACACCGGTAACGCAACCCTTCGCGCACTCAACAATTCAACGCACGAGGCCCTGCACTACGCTGACGCGGCTGTAGTGGCCAGCGGCACGGCCACGATTGAGGCGGCTATACGGGAATGTCCCATGGTGGTCGTCTACCGGGTGTCCGCATTCACCGCGATGTGTGCCAGGTTCATGATCGATGTTCCCTTCTACAGCATGGTCAACCTGCTGGCCGGCCATGCCGCGGTCCCGGAACTGATCCAGAGCGACTTCACCGCCGACCGCCTGGCGGGCCAATCTGGAGCAGTTGCTCGACGACGGCAAGGCGCGAAACAGGATGATCGACGACCTCCGAAAGGTGAGGAATCGCCTGGGCAAGGGGGGCGCAATCGGCCGGGCCGCGGATGCCATCGTCCGCCACCTTGAGGGGGCCAAGGCATCCCTGCATACCGTATGAAGCATCCCTGTGATAGGGCACGTTGGCCTGTGGGGCCGTCCCATTATCGTTTTTTATGATTAACCGTTCCACCGCCCTGCCGGGAATTGTATGATCAATAGTGTTGCCCTTTTCTATTGAAAGGCTCAATCCATTTATGAAGCATGCCTTACTGTTTTGTAGATTGAGGACTGCCGCAGCCCGCCGCGCGGGAGGCACAGGATACACCAGAACGGCCGCGCTGCTGGCGCTGGTCCTTTTTGCCGCGCTCTCAGGCGCGCGGGCTGCAGATCCTCCGCAGTTCGTGGTCAAGAAATACGACATCAAGGTTCAATTGTTTCCCACCACGCACATCCTTGACGCCACCACCAGGATTGATTTCGTACCCCAGACCAGCATCAGCCAGCTCAGCTTTGAGCTCAACAGCTCCCTGCGGGTGCAGAAGATCGTGGACCCGGCTGGAGCGGACGTCCCCTTCCAACAGGACGGGCTGACCCTGAAGATCACCCTGCCCAGCCCGGTCACCGAACGGCCAGGCTTCATCCCTCACCGTCAGTTACAAGGGCGGGCTTGGAACGGCCGACGGGAGCCCTGTCGAGGGGCTGAAGCTGTCCTATGTGGGCCCTGAAGGCTCCTATCTGCTCTACCCCGGCCGATGGTTCCCGGTGGCCAGGCCCGGGCTCAATCGCTTTGCAGCCACCCTGCACGTCACCGTGCCAACCGGGGAGACCGTGATTGCCTCGGGAACGCCTTCGCAGCCCGTGGACGAGGCCGGCAACACCACCTACTCATTCGAATTCGAGCAGTCGTCCTTTCCCGGCACTTTTTACGCAGGCACCTATTCAGCCCAGCATGAAAGCGCATTTGGCGCCAATGTGTACCTCTTCCTGAAGCCAGGCAACGAGAACTATGCGGCGGACTACGGAGCGACGGCGGCAAAAATCATGAGCTTTTATTCCAGCAAGTTCGGCTCGCTGCCGAATGGCAATCTGGCCGTGGTTGAGATAGCCAACGACACCGTAGGCGGTTATTCCTCGCCCGGCATCGTTGCTCTGGCCTCACGCGGATTTTCTTCGCCCGTGAACGAACAACTGCTGGCGCATGAGATCTCCCGCCAGTGGTGGGGAAGTTACGTCAGCCCTGCCACGTCCGATGACGCTTTCCTGGATGACGGGCTTTCACTCTACTCTTCGGCACTCTACATCGAGCAGTCGAAGGGCGAAACGGCTTTTGAAAACCTGATGCACTCAACCGCCATCGGGGCCCTGACCCACGAAGAGACGGCTCCCATCAGCCAGGCCGGGTCACTCCAGCCCTTCACCCCGCAGTACGAGTCGATTGTCGCCCAAAAAGGCGCCATGGTCTTCCATATGCTGCGCTGGGTCATCGGCGACGAAGCGTTTACGAAGGCCCTGCACGAACTGGTCCGGCAGTATGCGTGGAAATCCGCCACCACCCAGGATTTCGAGAAAGCCGCAGAGCAGGCCAGCAATGAGAAGCTGACCTACTTTTTTGCCCAGTGGGTCAGTTCCACCGGCGTGCCTCAGTTCAAGGACTCCTGGGCCATTTATCGCGTTGGAAACCACTACCAGGTGGTCGGCAAAATTCAGCAGGACCTGGACATCTTCCGAATGCCGGTGGACGTGCGCGTCAACTCCGAGGGCCGCAGGCCCGTCAATGACCGCATCCAGATGGTGGGAACCACGTCGGATTTTACCGTCAACACGGTCACCAGGCCCACCCACGTGGAAATCGACCCCGGCAGCCACATCCTCAAAATGACCGACAAAATCCGCACCGAAGTGGAAATCGCCCGGGGTGACCAGCTTGTTGCTGAACAGGCCTACCTGGAAGCCGTCAAGCAGTATCAGAAGGTCGTGCAGCAGAACAAGAACGATTCACTGGCCCACTTTCGCCTGGGGCAGATCTATTTCCGGCTGCACAATTACAACGCCGCGGCGGAGGAAATGCGGGCCGCCCTGGACGGAAACCTTCAGCCCAAATGGGTTGAGGTTTGGGCTCATCTCACTCTGGGCAAAATTTTCGATGCCACCGGCCAGCGCGACCGCGCTCTGAACGAATACCAGCGGGCCTTGCAGACCAAGGACGATACCCAGGGCGCCATTGAACAGGCCAAACAATATATTCAGAAGCCTTACTCAGCTGAGAACCGCGCCATCAGCTACAGGGACTGAATAGCCTGGCGGCTGAAGACTGTCTCGGCTTCGGGCGTTGCTTCAGGTTGTTTCACTTGCTGCGGGGCGGGCCGTGAGCTTCTTGTAGGTCTCTTCAAACGTCTTGAGCGCCGCGTCATCGTAGAGCACAAAGTAAATCTTCTCCAGGCTGCTGCGGGACTTGAGGTGCTCAAGCACTTCGCCGATCATCACGTTGGCGCATTCTTCCATCGGGAAACCGGCAATCCCGGTGCCGATGGCCGGGAAAGCAATCGTCTTGAAACCCTTTTCCTCAGCGCGGAGCAGGCTGTTCCGGGTTGAGTTGCGCAGGGACTCCGCGGTGGTCTGTCCTCCCAATTGCATGCTGGCAGCGTGGATCACATAATAGGCTTTCAGGTTGCCCGCCGGGGTCACAGCCGCTTCACCCAGGCGGATGGCTCCGATGCGGTCGCACTCCTCCTGGATTCGCGGGCCGCCCTTGGTCCGGATGGCGCCTGCAACGCCCTCTCCCAGCACCAGATCGTTGTTGGCCGCATTGACGATGGCGTCAACTTCGAGTTCGGTGATGTCGCCCTTCATGAAGTAGATTCTGGCTGGCATGTTTCCTCGGATTGGTCGAGTTTAAGTTACAGAAAGAATAACCGAGATGGCGGCCCGCTGCCAGTGATTCCGGTCACTTGGGGAAGGGATCGCACCGCTTGCCGCAGTCAGCCACAGGACATTATCCCAGCCAGCGCTTCAGCCGGCAAAAGCAGCGCGAGCTTCTGGGAGCGGGAAAGGCTGCCATTCCGTCCGCTGGTGGAGGGCAGAACGTAGATCCGCGAATTTCCAACCCGGCAGCGCTGCGCTCCGAGTTCCGCCTTCCGGCCCTGGAACCTCTCGAAACCTGTCTTGCCGTTGAAAGCAATGGCTTCCGGAGACGCCTCCAGAAGTTTCGCTTTCAGAGCAGGCACCCCCTGCTGAAAGTCTTCTCTGCTCAAATCATTGCTGGAATTTGACCAGCGCTTGACGAGGTCGGTGAGGCCGATACCAAACTCGAAAATGCGGTGGTCTTCTTCCGGCCTCAGATGGACCGGCGTCAGCCCTGACTCGTAGAGGAAGTTCCAGAACTGGTTGCCGCGACCGGCATAATAGTGGCCGATCATCGCCGAACGTTCGCCGGGATTAAATCCCACAAACACAAGTTTCAGTCCCGGGACGCAAATAGTCTGGCAAATCAGGGTACACGATCTTTCCTTGTCACGCTGGCCACAGAAACTTCCTGCAATACAGCTAAGGGGATGCAGATTCCTTCGCGGCACGCTCCCGGCAACGCTCCACAAACTTCTGGAAGATTTTCAACTGCTCGGGATGCTCGCTGAACATCTCCTCGGGATGCCACTGCACAGCCAGGAAGAAAGGGTAGTCCTCCGCCAGCTCAACCGCCTCGACCAGGCCGTCCTCGGAATGGGCCGTAACCTTCAGGCCCCTGCCCAGGCGTTTGATCGCCTGGTGATGGAGACTGTTCACCGGACAACTTCCCGGCACAAACCCGTGCAGAACGGAATCCGGATCGGTCACGGTTATGGAATGCGTGGTGGCGCTGCGGCTGCCCTGCTGCTTGTGATCGCGTTCGAGCGCCGTATCGCTTTTCAGGTCCTGGTAAAGCGTCCCTCCGAACCGGGTGTTGATGGTTTGAGCCCCGCGGCAGATGCCCAGAATCGGCAACCCGGCCCTGAGCCCGCGGTCCAGAAGAGCTATTTCAAAATCGTCCCGGGCGCGGTTGGTCTTGATATTGTCGTACTTTTTCCGCTCGCCATAAAGCTCCGGGTCAACGTCTTCCCCGCCCGCCAGCAGGATTCCGTCAAAATCGCCCGACGAGGGGAGCCCGTTCCCCGGAGGCATGATCATCTCAATTTCGTCGGGTCGGGCTCCGGCGGCGACCAGGGCCTGAAAATAGAGAGACCCCTGACCTTTCACTTTTTCCTTTTCTGGAATGGAAAGCGCAATTTTCATAAGCCTGAAATCCACCCTCTTCGGAGGCCTCAATTCGCCGGCGGCTTGGTGGTTGCCGAAGCTATTTTCCCTTGACAGGGGCAGCCAATTCAAGTAGAAACATAATTATGCGTATGATGCATAAATATTCCTGTCGGACGGGGCAGTGAAGGCGATCATCGAGGCGGAAACCTTCAGCACTCCAGGCCAACACGCGGCGTCATCCCGGGTTGTCCGGGTAGCCGTTGCCGGCGCAACGGGCTACGCGGGGCTGGAACTCCTGCGCCTGCTGGCCCGCCACCCGCAGGCCCGTGTGACGCGCCTGATGTCGTCCGGACGGGACGGGAAGAAAGAGTTTCCCATTGAGCAGTCCCATCCCTCCCTGAGCGGGAAGTTCGCGGTTCCCTGCCAGCCGCTCTCGGTGGAAGCGCTGCCGCCTTCGGAAGTCGACCTGGTTTTTCTGGCGACTCCGCACCACACCGCGCTTGAAATCGCTCCCCGGCTGCTGGAGCGCAACCTTCGCGTGATCGACCTGAGCGCAGCCTTCCGGCTGAAGGATGCGGCGGTCTATCCCCGGTGGTACGGTTTTGAGCACAACGCCCACGCGGAACTGGAAGAGGCTGTTTATGGCCTGACGGAACTGAACGGCGCGAGCATCGCAAAGGCCCGCCTGGTGGCCAATCCAGGCTGCTACGCCACCTCGGTGATTCTGGCGCTGGCCCCCGCGACCGAGAAGGGCTGGATCGACGCAAAGGCCGGCATCATCTCCGACTCCAAGTCGGGCGCCAGCGGAGCGGGTCGCGGGCTGAGCGAAAAGCTCCACTTTGTGGAAGTCAATGAGAACTGCCGCGCCTACGGACTTTTCAATCACCGGCACGTCCCGGAGATGCTACAGGCACTGAAACTGGCGGAAAAGGATTTTACCTTCACGCCCCACCTGCTGCCGATTACGCGGGGCATTTTGAGCACCCTCTATGTCCGCCTGTCAAAGCCTCGTACGCATGAGGAAGTGGTCGCGCTTTACCGCGGCTTTTACGGCGGGGCGCCTTTTGTCCGCGTGCTGGACTCCGGCGTTCCGGAAATTCAGTCCGTCGCTCAGACTAATTTTACTGACATTGGCTTCTCTCTCGACGCTGACGGCACGCGCATGATTATCGTATCCGCGCTCGACAACCTGACAAAGGGAGCGGCGGGGCAGGCCATCCAGAACATGAACCTGATGTATGGCCTGGCCGAGGGAACGGCACTGACGTGAAAGTTGTTGTCAAGGTAGGAGGGCAATCGGCGGAGGAGCAGTTTCGGCGGCAGCATCTGGCCCGGCAGATCGCCGTACTGGCCAGGGCCGGCCATCGCGTAGTGGTGGTGCACGGAGGCGGTAAAGCGCTGACACAAACGCTCCAGCGCCTGGGAATTGAGACGGAGTTCCATAACGGCCTTCGCGTGACGGACGCCGCAACGCGCGACGTGGCTCTGATGGTTCTGGCCGGGGTCATCAACAAGCAGTGGGTCGCTGAACTGGAAGCTCAACGCCAGCCCGCCATGGGTATCTGCGGCGGCGACGGCAAGCTGGTGATGGCGCGCCGGCTGACAGCCACGGCCAACGGGACAAAAAAGGATCTGGGTTATGTGGGCCGTCCGACAAAAATCAACACGGCGATTCTGAGCATGGCGTTCTCAAAGGGGTTTGTGCCGGTTGTAGCGAGCCTGGGGCTCAGTGCTGCCGGCCATTATCTCAACATCAATGCTGATGACCTTGCGGCGGCGCTGGCAACGGCCCTTGAGGCCGACCGCCTGCTTTACCTCACCGAATCCGGCGGCGTCTGGGACGCAGAAAAGAATGTGCTGCCTCTGGTGCGGCTCAAGGACATCCGGAGCCTGATTCACAAAGGGACCGTGCGGGACGGAATGATTCCCAAGCTGCGATCCTGTGCCCGGACTCTTCAGCACGGCGTCCATGAAATTGACATTATTTCTCCCGACGAAAAAAACTCTTTGGTGCGAACTGTCATCAAACGTGAAAGCGTGGGAACAAGGATTGTAAGGGAATAATGAACTACGAACAGATTGCAGAACTCGAAGAACGCAGGCTGGTTCCCACCTACAAGCGCCTGCCCTTCCTGGCCGTCGGTGGCGAAGGGTGCTATCTCGTCGACGACCAGGGCAAGAAGTATCTCGATTTCCTGGGAGGACTGGGGGTCAACGCCCTTGGGCACGCACACCCGGAAATGATGGCCGTGTTGCGCGATTCCTCCGAGAACCTGCTTCACGTCTCCAATCTCATCTACCACCGCTTTCAGGCCCCGCTGGCCGATCAACTGGCAAAGCTTTCCGGCCTCGACCGTGTTTTCTTTGCCAACACGGGCAGCGAAGCCGTCGAGGGCGCTCTCAAGCTGGCACGGGCTTACGGCCGCCGGAATTCCGAGGAACGGACCGGGATCCTGGCCATGGAGAACTCCTTCCACGGCCGCACCATGGGCGCCCTGGCCGCCACCTGGCCGGAAAAATATCGCAAGCCCTTTGAACCGTTGCCGGCGGGCTTCAGGTTTATCCGCCAGAATGACATCAGCCATCTCAAGAGAAACTTTTCGCCGGACACGGCCGCCCTGCTGGTTGAGGTGATTCAAGGCGAGGGCGGCGTGGTGGAACTCGACGAAGAATTCCTGAAGACCGGCCAGGAACTGTGCCGCGAGCACGGCGCTCTGTTCATCTGCGACGAAATCCAATGCGGGCTGGGCCGTACGGGAAGCTACTTTGCCTACCAGCGGATGGGTCTCAAGCCGGACCTCGTCCTGGTGGCCAAACCTCTGGCCGGAGGGTTGCCGCTGGCGGCCATTCTGGCCCGTGAAGAAGTGGCCCAGGCATTCCAACCCGGCATGCACGGCAGCACCTTCGGCGGCGGGCCGCTGCAGTGCCGCCTGGCTCTGAAATTCCTCGAAATTCTCCAGCGGCCGGAATTCCTGCAGCACGTCCGCCAGGTGGGCTCGTATTTTAAGAACCAGTTGTTGAATCTTCAGAAGGAACTACCCGTCATTCGCCAGGTCCGCGGCCAGGGATTGATGCTGGCCGCGGAGCTCTCCATCCCCGGCAAGGAAATCGTCCAGCAGGGTGTGGAAGCCGGGTTTCTGTTCAATTGCACACAGGAACAGGTCTTGAGGTTTCTTCCTCCTCTGGTCATCCAGCAGCAACATGTCGATGAACTAATCGACGTGCTGCGCTCGATCTTAATTTCTGTCTCAAGCATTGAAAAGAAAGGGGTGCGCGCATGACGCCCGTCATCACTATGGAAAAACAAGAACAACTCAGTGTCCAGGATTTAGTCGCGGACCAGAATCTTACCGCAAATGACGTCCGCATGATTTTCGATCTCGCCGGGCGCGTGAAGGCGTCACCCGCGTCGTACGCACAGGCGCTTGCCGGCAAACAACTGGCGATGATCTTTGAAAAGCCGTCGCTCCGCACCCGCGTGACCTTTGAAGTGGGCATGACGAGCATGGGGGGCTTTGCCGTCTACATGGACCACTCCAAGCCGCGGCTGGGAGAGCGGGAGTCGATCAAAGACGTGGCCCGCAATCTTGACCGCTGGGTGGACGGCATCGTGGCCCGCACTTTCTCCCACCAGTCCGTTATCGAACTGGCTGAGAATGCCTCCATTCCCGTGGTGAATGCCCTGACAGACCTTCTGCACCCCTGTCAGGCGCTCGGCGACTACTTCACCCTGACAGAAAGGTTCGGCCGCGTGAAGGGCCTGAAGCTGGCCTTCGTCGGCGATGGCAATAACGTGTGCCACTCCCTGATGCTGACCGGCGCCAAGTTGGGGGCAACGGTTCATGTCGCAACGCCATCCGGCTTTGAACCCAAAGCGGAAATGGTGAACCAGGCCAAGGCTCTGGCCAGCACAACCGGCGCCAAGATCGAGTTGTTCCGCGACCCGCTGGAAGCCGTTGCCGGCGTGCAGGCTGTTTACACCGACGTCTGGGCCAGCATGGGCCAGGAATATGCCGCCCATCTTCGCACCCAGGTCTTCGCTCCCTATCAGGTGACGGACAGCCTGCTGCAGAAAGCAGGCGCCGACACCGTTTTCCTCCACTGCCTTCCCGCGCACCGGGGACAGGAAGTCACCGATGCCGTGATCGATTCGTCCAAGTCGCTCGTCTATGATCAGGCTGAAAACCGGTTGCACGTTCAGAAGGCGCTCCTCCTGCTGCTGATGCAGTCACATTGAGCGTGGAAATGGACACCATCACGCAGATTCCGCCGGAGGCTCTGGTGACGGAGATCGAGTCGAAGGGAGAACTCGAAATTGCCTATTCTCCGCAAGGCTCGCCTCAGTGATGTTCCCGCCCTCTTCAAGCTGATCCACCGGTACGCGGAGGAGGAGGTGATGCTTCCCCGCGCCCTGCCGGAACTTTATGAGAACATCTGGGAGTTCACGGTGGCGGAGAAAGATGACCAGCTTGCCGCCTGCGGAGCGCTCCGCCTGTATAACGAAGAAGTCGCGGAGATCCGTTCCCTGTGCGTAGACCCTCAGCAAAAAACCTCAGGACTGGGCCGGGCGGTTACAAACCAGTTGATGCACGAGGCAGGGGATCTGGGGCTGAGAAGGGTCTTCGCCCTCACGGTCGTTCCTGAATTCTTCTCGAAGATGGGTTTCTATCCTGTCGAACGGGGGGTGCTGCCCCAGAAGGTATGGCGCGACTGCCTGCAGTGCGAAAAGTATTTCCGCTGTGACGAGGTCGCAGTGGTCTTTGACCTTGCCAACCTGGACGGCCGGAAGGCCCGCGTGCGCTCCGAAGCCAGGTAGGCGCGTCAGGATGGAAGGGATTTGTCTCCGCCGGCCGTTCCCTGCTGCACGTCTTCATCCGGCTCGCTGCGGTCCCGCCCTGCAAGATAGACAATCACCATTCCCAGTGTCGCCCCGAAAGTGTCAATGCCGGAATCCACAATCGAGGGGCCGCGGCCGGGAACAAACCTCTGATGGAACTCGTCGGTCAAGGAGTAAAGCCCGGCCAGCAAAATGCAGGCCAGGGCCTTCCGCGGATTCCAGGAGCCGTGATGATCATCACCCAGCGCGTGATAGAGGAACATGGCAAAAATGGAGTATTCGGTCAGGTGGCCCAGCTTCCTGAACCCATGGGCAAGAAGATGGAATGTGTGGCGAGAAACTTCCACGTGAAGGATGGCCAGAATATCGCTCAGCAGTCTGTTGGTAAACGACGATCCGAAGGTCCGGGTGGACATGTAGAAAATAACCCCGGCCCAGATGATGACCGGTGCCCACCACAGGAAGGTTTGCAAAGGTGTCTCATGCCTGGCACTCGGAGACGGGTTATTCGAGGCGATAGTTGGGGGCCTCCTTGGTGATGATGACGTCGTGCACGTGGCTTTCACGCAATCCGGCGGATGAAATCCGGACAAACCGTCCCCGCTGCTGAAGCTCAGGGATGGTGGCGCAGCCGGAATAGCCCATGCCGGACCGCAGCCCGCCCACGAGTTGCTGCACCATGTCCGCCAGCAGACCCTTGTAAGGCACGCGACCCTCAATGCCCTCTGGGACCAGCTTTGAGGTGGAGTCTTCCTGGCCGTAGCGGTCTCTGGAACCCTCCTGCATCGCCCCAAGCGACCCCATCCCCCGGTAGGACTTGAAGGTCCGCCCCTGGTACAGGATCGTCTCCCCCGGGCTTTCCTCAGTGCCGGCAAAAAGGCTGCCGATCATCACCACGCTGGCGCCGGCGACAATGGCCTTGGTGATATCTCCCGAAAACTTGACGCCACCATCCGCAATCAGCGGAATACCTGCCTTGCGCGCCGCGCGGGCGCATTCTGAGATAGCCGTGATCTGGGGCACGCCGGCGCCCGAAACCACCCGTGTGGTGCAGATGGAACCCGGCCCGATCCCAACCTTCACAGCCGCTACACCGAGATCAATGAGGTCTCTGGCCCCCTCAAAGCTGGCCACATTGCCCGCGATGACTTCGGCATCCGGCAGGCCCTTCTTGATGGCCTTCACGGCTTCCAGCACGCGCTCGGAGTGGCCGTGGGCCGTGTCCACGACAATGACGTCCGCCTGGGCGCGGGCAAGTTCCTGCGCCCGTTCCAGGTAATCTCCCGTGACCCCGACGGCCGCTCCCACCCTCAACCGTCCGCGCGAATCTTTCGCCGCATGCGGGTATTGGATCTTCTTCTGAATGTCTTTGACGGTGATCAGCCCCTTCAGCACGTAGTTCTCATCCACCACAGGGAGCTTTTCAATCCGGTGCTGATGGAGAATCCGCTCCGCCTCTTCCAGTGTGGTTCCCACGGCGACGGTGATCAACTTCTCCCGGGTCATCCGTTCTTCCACTTTCAGGTCGGTGCGAGTTTCAAAACGCAGGTCACGGTTGGTGAGGATGCCCACCAGCTTGCCGTTTTCCGTAACGGGCACCCCGGAAATCTTGTACCGGGCCATAATCTCGAGCGCTTCGGCGATCTTCTGCCGGGGACCGATGGTGACGGGGTCCACGATCATGCCGCTCTCAGAACGCTTGACCTTGTCCACTTCACCCGCCTGCAGGTCAACCGGCAAGGTCCGGTGGATAATGCCCATACCACCCTGCTGCGCCAGCGCAATGGCCAGGCTCGATTCCGTCACGGTGTCCATGGCGGCGCTGACAATAGGAATGTTGAGAGTGATACGCGTGGTCAGTTGCGTGCATGTGTCGGCCGTGGCCGGCAGCACGCCCGACCGGGCGGGCATCAGGAGAACGTCATCAAATGTGAGCCCTTCGGGGATGGGACCATCCAGCATAGCGCCTCTTGGTAAAATCCTTTGGGAAGGTAAAACCTTAATTTTAGTTGCCTTCAAAGGCAGCGTCAAGGATAGGCTCGAGAGTTTGCGCTATCCAGTTGCCGGTGCGGCCGAAACCCGATCAATGAGTTGCTCAACCAGCTCCACGCGGTAGGCAGGCGTGGCGCCCGCAATGCGGCGCGCCTGCGAAAAAAGCATTCTGTCCGGAATGGCCGCCATGCCGTCCAGGGTATCCGCGGTAAACATCTGGGCCAGCCAGTCCCAGGCTTCCGTAAAACCCGCGGCATTCACCCGGTCCGCGAAATCCGGGTCTGCGACGTTCAGAATTTCTTTCCACCGATGCAGGACCTGCCGGTGGGCTTCCGCAGGGTCCTCGGAATAACCCGTCTGGTCCAGCGTGGCGGGAGTGGAACGGTTCAGGCGATGGTTCACGTCCGCCAGAACGCAACCTCCCCAGACTTCCGGCAAGTGGATGACCACCTCGCGAGGCAGCTTGAGTCCCGGATCAAACGCCGGGCACGTGCACGACCACAGCAGAGCCATCAGGGCTTCATCCAAAAGCTCCGTTCGGACCGCAACGGTCAATCCGATACCGTCTTGCGCCGGATCACGCTTTTCCCTGAGGTATGTTTCGACCGGATCGAGCAGTTTCTTCTCCGCCTGCTGGCGAAGGAAGTCGTAGGCGCACAGGGTTGTGGCCACAGTCCGACGCCGCTGCTTGTCGAGCCTCGAAATCTTATACCAGAGCGGGTTCGAAAACCTGTTCAACAACCCCATCATATTTCGCTATATTTCTCCTGCATTTATCCGATGCCCGGACAGGGGGCGAAGTTTCCGAATCGCGCCAAGTCTTTTGCAATCCACTCGTTGAGGAAGCAATAAAGGTTTCCCGGCGTTCGTCTCCGTCTGGTTGTTCAGTGGACAATTTCTGGTCGTCTCCGATAGCGGCGAATTCTCCCCCGGTTTCGTGGCCCGGCTCGGTCCCTCAACGGGCACAAAAGCCTTTCGGGGAGT
>CAVSWQ010000022.1:0-34528 GCA_963731705.1 uncultured Acidobacteriota bacterium | reverse complement strand
TTCCTCCTGCCCTGCCCACTGATCTCTTTTGCCTGGCGCTCGAGCCTGAAGTCCGTGGAACCGCCAGGCCGCCAGGGAAGTAGCGGATAAAGTCCGTTGATTCTTCGATGTGGAGCGAGAGAAATGTTCGTTCGCCAAATCATGTTTACACCCGTCATCACGGTGGATGAAGACTGTTCGCTTGAAGAGGCCGCAAAAATTATGCTGGACCGTAACGTTGGAGGCCTGCCCGTCGTGGATGAACGCGGCGACCTCACCGGCATTGTGACCGAGTCCGACTTTGTCGCCAGGGAAAAGGGTATCCCGTTTTCCATCTATCGGTTTCCGCAAATGTTCGGCGAGTGGATGCCGCATGAGCATGTTGAGCGCATCTATGAGTCAGCCCGCCGCCGGGCGGTTCGCGAAATCATGAGTCAAAACGTCGTCACCGTGACGGAAGTTGACACTATCGAAACAGTGCTGGAAAAGATGTTGAAAGCGGGGCTTCATCGCATTCCGGTCGTAAGAGGCCGGAAGCCGGTTGGGATTGTAACCCGCCGCGATCTGCTGCGGCTGATGCTTGAGCATCTCCCGGGAAGCCCGGAGAAGTGACTGGAAACACAGGAAGAATTCCAGCGGCAAATTATGGGCTTGAATCTTGGCAAGGACGGTGGTATTTATGGTGCATGGACAAGCAGAGTCCACCGGAAGTAACGGTTACTTGATCACACCGCTCTTGCGGTGCGGGCCGATCCCAGTGGTTGACTGCTGGGCGACGGCCATAGAAAAAGAAACCATGGGGGGGCCCACCCGGCTCCCCCATTTGCATTTATGGGGAATGGAAAGCCATTCCAGGGCCGCTCTTGCGAAAGTGATGCAAAACATGGCTTTCCGCGTGCCGCACGACCGCGGCGCACCCGGTCCTCCTCTGAAGATTAATCCTTCTACGAGTTCCAGCGGGTTTCCCCGGTCCCTTTTCAACCACGGTGGTCCGTGAGAAAATAAAGCAGTTTACAAAATGGAAGGCTGTATCAGAAAATGCGCTTCAACACTGGGCTATTTCCTTGCAGGTCTGGGGATTGGAAGCATACTCTCGGTTCTGGTTTTTCCGTCTTCAGTTAAAAATGGAACCGAAGATTCCCTTGCAAAAGTTGCACCGAAAGGAGGTTATATGCAGGAAGAAATTGGGGCCACCGCCGGGGCTATCTGGAAGATTTTGCACGCCAAAGGTGAACTCAGCCTTTCTCAACTTAAGAAGCAGACGAAAGCTAAGCCGCTTGTCTTTGACTGGGCCATCGGCTGGCTTGCCCGGGAAAATAAGATCGCTTTCACGCAGCAAAAGCGTTCAATTCGGGTTCGTCTTGTTTAGTCCGGTTCCCAACCGCCTCCGTTTTTCCTGATGAAAAACATCTCAGGGCTAAGATACTTCAAGGACCGTTACTTGTCTTGGTTTCTTAGGTTTAGCAAGCCGCGTGGAGGATGTTTCCGGGGCGGCTCGTTGGTCTTGAACACCATGCACAAGCCTGCATTCAGCCTTCTTGCCGCCAATCAATTGGAGCGGGATGCTCCCTGGCTTCAAAAATTGGCCGCGGACCTGTTTTCACCTGCCATCCCCAGCCACCGAACTTGACATCCAAGAGAAAGTATCATCAAGCCATGTGCAGACGATTGCCAAAAAGGGAATGCGGAACTTACTATTGGAAGCTGGACATGCTGCCAGCATGGTGAGAGGTTAAGAAAGGACTGATTTGAGGACAACTCTTTATTTCGTTTCGATATTCCTGATCACCACGCTTCAATGTTTTGGCATCAGCCCCGGCCAATGTTCGGCAGGAACTCCAGTTAGCCAATTCCGGCTGATGCTGGTTCCGGAGCATGACGGGCGTCCGCTTCCCATCACTTCGGTCAATGAAATTCTGCGCGGCCAGAAGCTGAAATACGAGCCGGTCCCATCCGATCCGAAGAACGCGCCCAAAGGTGAAATCACCGTCATCCTTGTGCCGGCCTCACAAGGCAAATCCGGCAAGCTTGAAGTCCTCAAGCCGCAACCCGCCAATACTGTCGAGGAATGGCGCGTCCCGGTTCGCTCGTCAATTGTGGGTGTGGTCTATGGCCCGCACGGGCTGGACGTCAAAAAGTTTAATAGCCTGGTTGAGCACAATCAGAACCTGATTCCGCAACTCGCGGATTACGCCGAAAAGGCTGCAACGGTGGAAGCCCTGGTCCAGACCCTTTCCAAATATGAGCAATCGCCGCCGGCCAGCCGCGATCTCGACGCGGTGCTGAAGGGTTTTTCCTCGCAGTATGGAGTCGCGCTGCCGTCCATCAAGTCGACGGCCCCTGCCGACCAGCAGGCCGCGCAGTTGTTGCATGCCGTCGTGCCCGCGCTTTCTTCCTACAACCCGCTGGCGGAGCAGGGAAGTTCTTCGACGCTCCAGCAATCCGCCGGGGTCGCTGCGTGGGTAGCGGCTCTGTTCTGGGGCAGTACGCCGGTGGGGCTGGCGGCGGGGGGAGCTTCGTTACTGCAAAACATGCGGACCCTGATGTTTCCTGACACGGACTTCCGAGCCGCCTTCGCCCAACCCACAGATTCGAAAAATCTGGAGCTTTGCACCACCCAGAAGGACACTGCCAAACGCACGCGGAAGGCTTACATGTGGGTGCGGCGGGTGCCCAACACCGGACCGCCGGCGGCTTCTCTTCCTGCCACGGCGCATATCCCGCTGGACTGGGAATCTGAAGTCAAGGTGACTTGCGCCACCCGGGTTCAGCTAAGAGACCTGACTCGTGCCCGCGACTGGCGTCTGGTTTCTGATGACCACCATACCTCGATACCCGTCAAAGTAGACGTGGGTTCCTCTTCCGACACCCTGAGGCTGAACCTCAAAAAAACTAAGCTGACGTCTGGCAAATACAAACTGGCCGCACTCTGGGACTGGACACCGTTTGACGTGGCCGGGACGGTGGAGGTCCACAAGTTTGCCGACCTTTCAACGGCAAAGGTCACGCCGGAATCCGAAGACAATCTCGTACGAGGAAACGGAACGGTTACGGTGAAGCTGACAGGTCCCGATTTTGAGTTTGTCCATCAATTGGCCCTGGTCAAGGCGGGCAGCCAGAACGCCACGGCGAAGGACCTCTCCTTCAATCTTGACAAGGGGAAGCAGGGAGGCGAGCAGCACAGCCTGCAGGCCGAAGTTGACACCACAAACCTCGACGCGGGACGTTACCTCCTGATGCTCACCCAGTTGAACGGCGCCATCCAGGACGTGCCGCTGATCATCCATCCGCCGAATCCAAAGCTTTCAAATCTGCCCTTGCGGGCGAACCTGGGTGAAAAGGAACAGACCCTGACGTTGCAGGGGGCAGGCCTTGACCGCATTGCCCGCATCACCAGCGATGGCGCCGAGTGGACTCTGGCTCCCGCGCCCAAGGGCAATAGCGAACTGAAGGAGCGCAAAGTCACGCTGCAGCTGGCTCCAAAAGCGCACAAAGGTGAATTTCTGAATGCCAGCCTTTACGTGGAAGGCATCAGCAAGCCGCTGCCGGTGGCGGACGTCGTCCACGTGGTGGGGCCGCGCCCGAAAATTACGGACGTGCGTGCGTCTTTTCCAAAGGAAACCAACGTTGCTTTGGGCGAGAAGGAAATCCCGGCGGGCTCGGCCGTCAGCTTTGCCATCTACGCGGAGCATATGGGAACGATCCCTGCGCTGACCCTTTCCTGCAACCATGACAGCGAAACCCGCCAGGCGCTCACCCTCCATCCTGGTGAAAACAGCGGAGCAGCCCAGCTTGATTTCGCGGGCAGCGGCGTCCTGTTTCTTTCAATTGATCCAGGTAAGGTTGGCCAGTCGGGCTGTCTGCTGGACGCTACCGTAACTGACCAGACGACCGGCAGTTCGAATCCCTACGACCTCGGCCGTGTGACGCGCCTGCCGCAGATCTCAAAGTTCAACTTAGGCGACCAGAAATTGGGCGACACCCTCTATGCGGGGACGCTTACGGGCCGGGATTTGCAGATGATTGAAAAAACCGGATGGAGTCCGGACACAGGCTACCCGGTGCAGGGCATTCCCACTCCCGTTCCCGGGAGCAGCCAGCAGCAGACCTTGAAAATTGAAATGCCCTGGCCGCCGCCCAGCCCACATGCTCCCATTTACATCTGGCTGCGGGGCGAGAACACTGGCCGGTTGACCGAAATGCGATATTAGCCGTGCGTTCGGCTGGCGCAGAGCGGCAGCTCTGCGGTCGGGGTGCAGAAGCGGGCCATCAGACTGGGAGGCTCCAGCCTTTGGCCCCACGATTGTCGGGCGAGAGCACGGAGTATTGAGCTTCCACACCCTTCTCCCGCAGGGTCTGGCAGATGGCTTCACCCACTTCGGGAGCTTTTCCTTTGACGAAGGCCAGAATGGACGGTCCGGCTCCGCTGAGGCAAAGGCCCAGCAGGCAGGGGAGCTTGAGCGCCAGGACATCGCTGAGGCCCGGCATGAGGGGCGCGCGATAGGGCTGGTGGAGGCGGTCGTCAAACAGGCTGGGGTGGAAATCGACTTTGCCGGAAAACAACTGGGCTGCCAGCACGGCCACCCGCTGCAGGTTGTGGGTGACGTCCGCCCGCGAATACTGGGCGGGCAGCGCAGCCCGGGCCTTCTCTGTTGGCATCGCATAGTCGGGAATTACCAGCACCAGTTGGAACAGGTCCCGGACCGGTGAAGAATAGGCCGTCACACGCTGGTTCTCTTCCACCGCAACCGTGAAGCCGCCGTGCCATGCCGCCGCAACATTGTCGGGATGCCCCTCGATTTCCGTCGCCAGTGAAACCATCTCGTCGTCATAAAGCGCCCGTTCCGTCAGCCAGTGGGCCGCCGCGATAGCGCCCACAATGGCCGCCGCGCTGGAACCCAGTCCCACGCCGACCGGAATCTGATTGTTGATTTCCAGATTGAATCCGTAATCTTTGCCCCAGCGCTTCAGGATTCTCTTCATGCTGGCTGCAATCAGGTTGCTTTCGTCGGAGGGAATTCTGTCCGGATTGACGCCCTGATAGTGGACGCTGACGCCAAGATCAGAACGGCGCGTGACGTGAACGTCAAGATACAGGCTGAGGGCCAGCGCCGCACAGTCAAAGGCGCATCCAAGGTTGGCACTGGTTGCAGGAACTCGGACTGAACCGCGCTGGGGCATGGGCTTACCGGCGTCCGAGACAGAAGGGTTGTGACGCCTCCGCCGGAGCGCCTCCGGCAATGGCGGGAATCAGCAGAACCTCGTCGCCGTCGTTGAAATTATACTGCAAGCCTCCCAGGAAGCGAATGTCCTCATCGTTGACGTAAATATTCAAAAAGCGCTGCAGCTTGCCGTCTTCAGAGCAAAGCACTTTCTTGAAGCCGGGATACTTCTGGTCGAGGCCATCGATCAGTTCACTGAGGTTATGGGCCGCGGTTTCAACGCTCTCAGCGCCCTCGGTGTATTTTCTTAATGGTGGGGGAATGCGAACTGTGATTTGCAATCGAGTCTGCCTCCGGTTCTATAAATCTCTCTGAGGACCCGTGGTTCCTGCCGGCCGGGTCTCACTGCCCTCGCACATATCAGGCGTTGGCCGTCGCGTGGATATTCAGATAGCGGTCCTCAAACTCTGCAAGCTTAGGCCGGATCGCTTCCTCTGCATGGATCTCGCCGCTGACGGCTCCAATGGTCTTCAGTCCGTTTCCGGTAATGGCCAGCACCATGGATTCGTCCGGATTCAAAAGCCCGTCTTGGATCAGCTTGCGCGCCACGGCGACCGTCACGCCGCCGGCGGTTTCGGCGAAGAAGCCCTCGGTCTCGGCCAGCAATCGGATGCCTTCAACCACTTCGGCATCGGAAACGTCTTCACCCGCGCCGCCGGTTTCCTGAATCATCTTGGAAGCGTAGAAACCGTCCGCGGGGTTTCCGATCGAAAGCGATTTTACAATCGTGTTGGGCTTCTGCGGGGTGATTTCGCAGGTCTTGTTTTTGATCGCTGTGGTGATTGGCGAGCATCCCGTCGCCTGGGCCCCGTAGAATTTTGTCGCCGCCGGCTCAATCCATCCGAGCTTTTGGAGCTCTCCAAAGGCCTTGTGGATCTTGGTGATCAGCGAGCCGCCGGCCATGGGAACCACAATGTTCTGTGGCACTCGCCATCCCAGTTGCTCGGCAACCTCATAGCCGAAGGTTTTTGAACCCTCGGAATAAAAGGTTCGCAGGTTCACGTTCACCATTCCCCAGGGATACTTCTGCGAAATTTCAGAACAGAGCCGGTTGACCTGGTCGTAGTTCCCGCTTACCTTCACCAGCGTGGCCCCATAAATCTGCGTGTTGATCAGCTTTTCGGGCTCAAGATCGGCGGGAACGAAAATGAAGCTCTTGAAGCCGCCCGCAGCCGCCTGTGCGGCAACGGCATTGGCCAGGTTTCCGGTGGAAGAGCAGCCCACGGTGTCAAACCCAAACTCACGGGCTTTCGAGAGGGCTACTGCAACCACGCGGTCCTTGAAGGAAAGCGTGGGAAAGTTGACAGCGTCGTTCTTTAGATAGACTTCTCGAGCGCTCAGCGCCCTGGCAAGATGCGGAGCCGCCACCAGGGGCGTGAACCCCGTTGACAGTCCGACGGCAGGCTCGCCTGCCACCGGCAGCAGTTCCTTGTAGCGCCACATGGTTGGCGGGCGGGATTCCACCTGTTTCCGCGGCACTTCGGCGCGGATGCGGTCGTAATCGTAGACCACTTCCAATGGGGCCCAGCAGTCTTCACAAGCGGCGATGGGCTCAATCTGATAGGTTCGCCCGCACTGTCGGCACTTCAATAGCTTCAGATAGCTCACATTTCCTCCCAGCACAGTTCCGGTTCCAGAGTGGCTCGGGGGGCAATCAGGAGATTCGGAGAGGGCAAACTAAAAAAGCCCCCCCGGGTCTCATCGGGGAGGCTCAAACAAATTCTCACGTCCTCCGTCTCATCTCCCCCAATTACGGGCGAGAGTTAGCACCTGACCCCGGATTTACTTCCCGGGCGGTTGCCGTGGCGTCTTAGGGCCCGTCCCTCGGCCACTCTGGATGAGATACAGGTCTTGCTCAACCAAGTTGTAAAGAGTGATATTAGTCAAACTCTGGTGTCTTGTCAACTGGATTACTCGGCATGGCTCGATTCCCGGTTGAACGGTGCCCCACGCAAGCCGAACTGCGATTTTATGTGGCTGGCTGCCCCCGGCATCTCGATGCGGATTGCCAGGCCGCCCTGACGAACCTCGCACCGCGCAAAATCTTCATAAGCCTTTTATGGTCATGCAAAAACCGGTTTTTCTACAGTGGCCTCACTTCATTTCCGCGGGCGCGGAACCCGCAACGATGTTCCAGCCGTCGATAGCGACATAGGGGGTAGTCCCGTTGAGCTCTCTTTTGGAATAGCTGGCAGTGATTTCGCGTTCTTCGTCCGGCATCAGTTCAAAGTAATTGTCCTGCCAGAGCGCGGGAAGAATCTCGGTACCGTGCTCGCCCTTGTTCACGCTGAGGTGGACGAAAAACGCGAGGTGCGATGACGGATTCCTGACTGTCACGCGGGTCACATCGCGGTCGCCAATTTCGCGCGTCACTGCGTGGATGTTCAATCGCACTTCGGGAAGGTTCTTCAGCGCCTTAAAGTCGGCATAGCCACTGGTGGGCGTGTAATACCACTTGGTCTTCTGCCAGTCGAGGACGTCCTTTCGGGTAGAGAGCCAGTAGAAGTTGGTGCTCACCTGTTTTCCCGCCGAATCCTTCAGGGTCAGGCGCAGAAAATAAGTGGTGGACAGATTATCCAGCTTGGGCACGTCAAAAACCCGCGTGCTGCTGTTCGCGGCGACGTTGATGGTCTGGTCTTTGGAAAATTCTTTCTTGAGGTTGATGTCGTAAACTTCGGCGCTCACTCCAAGCTTCTGGAACGGCTGCAGCCGGGAATTCACCACCACCACGGACCCGTCGTCGTAGGAGTACTGAACGTGCAGCGGTTCGCACGCCTTCTTCGTGCCGAAGTATCCTCCCGCCGGCCGCAGATAATAGTCGTAGAGGTGCCAGATCAAACCCGGCCAGGCGGTGTTCAGCATCCACTGGATGACGCCGGTGGAAACAAACTTGTTGCGGCGATAGCCCTCAAACATGGCCCGCTCGCCTTCGTAGGTCATCAGTTGCGACTTCTCGGCGTAATCTTCCACGCAGGTCGCCTGGCCATAACGCCCGTTCAGCGCGTTGTTGAACGTCGTCATGGTCTTAAACTCACCGCCGCCGGCATGGAAGTCCCATACGGAGTTGATGGGCCAGAGGTCTTTTTCGGGCATCATCATCTTCAGCGAAGATACGGGCGGCACGGCCGGCCCGGGGCCGATCTCGGTTGAGAACCCGAACGCGCCGCCGTTCTTTGTGTCCAGCAGCCAGTAGTTGGGCGGAACCCAGTCGTAGGGGCCGTTCATCTTGAGGCCGGAGGGCCCGGTCACCGTCGTCACCTGTGCGGTGGCCGAGGACTGGTGAGGATTGGGCCAGTGGGTCTCCGCCAGGGCCTTCAGGTAAATCTTTTCAACGCGCGGCGGCGGGGCCTTATCACTTCCGTAGAGCCAGCCCAGCATGCAGGCATGGTTGCGCACCCGGCGAATCTGGTCGCGCAGGGACTCGGCGGCAACCGTGTAATCTTCCGCTTTCCATTGTTTCCATTTTTCCCAGTGGTCGCAGCAGCACCAGCCCGCCATCACCAGGATTCCGTAGCGGTCGCACAGGTCGAAGAAATGGTTGTCAACAATTTTCCCTTCCAGCCGGATGGTGTTGAGGTGCATGTCCTTGACGTACTGGATTTCTTCTTCGGTCTTTTTCCGATCAAAGCGCAGCATCATGTCGGGAGCCCAGCCGGCGCCCAGGATCAGAATGGGTTTGCCGTTCACCCTGTATTCGCGATAGCCGTGCGCGTTGAGTTCGGATGTGATCTCGCGAATGCCGAACTGCGCTTCCTGGCTGTCGGAGATTTCACCGCCCGTCTCGAATTGCATCTTCAGCCGATAGAGATTTTGAGGACCCATCTGCCAGGGCCACCACAGGTGAGGCTGGTGGAAATCGAGTTGCGAAAAACGGCTGGGCAGGAAAACTACTTCGCGCGTTTCGTGCGGCTTCAACTCCACTTCCTGCTGGAAGCTGACACCGCCGATGCTTCCTTTCAGAACGCCGCGAACGGCATGGTCCGCAGCGTTCTGAAGCCGGGCGCGGACGGTGAGGTGGGCGACATCCAGTTTCGGCAGGTCGAATTTCGTCACGACTTGCGGGTCGCGCAGCGCCACGGGACCCGTTGCGGTGACGGAAACACCCCGCCACAGTCCCATGTCCTTGTCGGGAGGGGCCGGGTTCCAGTCCACCCAGGTGATGCCCAAATCGTCGGCGTGCTGCGCGGAAACTTCGACGGCGAGCGAATTCATTTTGCCTGGGCGCGCCTCGGCGGTGACATTAAAATCATAGGTCCGCCACATGCCAACCACCCGTTCGGGCCCCGCAATCTGCTTCCCGTTCAGCCAGATGCCGGCGCGGTAGTTGATGCCCCCAAAGTGCAGCCATATCTGCCTTCCCGCAAACCCTTCGGGAAACCGGAAGCTGGTCCGGTACCACCAGGGCACCTTGAACGGGCTGTCGGCCGGCATGGGAAGGTTGGAGAAGTTCTTGCCGATCGGGTACGTGGCGCCTGGTATGGAGCGCAGGTTCATGCCGAAATAGGGATGTCGGTAGACGTTGCTCTTGACCAGCGCGGCAAGAACCGTGGAGGGAACATCAGTCTGGTACCAGCCGGAAGGTTTGAAGCTGTCCAGCGAGATGGCGCTGCCCTGTTGCGGCACGCGGGCGGAGGATTGCAGGCTCCAGCCGCTCGCCAGATTCAGGTGAAGCGGCGAGCCCTTCCCCGAAGTCTGCGCTTTGAGAAACGGACTTGTCGCGATCAGCAGTGAAAATAGAAAAAGGCAGGCACGCGTTCGCATAGCAACCTCCCCGGCTTGTTAGATCCGATGGCGTCCGGCTTAGGCCGCCATTATAACTCTGCCGGGAAGGGGTGGAAACGATTTTGCGGTCACGCGCAATTCGGCCTCAGCGCGGCACCACCGGCAGCTCCAGGACGGAGGGATGCGCGCTGTCGTGGTAGATGACGTTGGTGGCCTTCACCCACCGCGTGGCGCTTTCCGGGCTGTCGCCGGTGTTGGGGTTGCGATCGAAGCGGGGGAAATTGCTGCTGGAAATTTCCAGCCGCAGCTTGTGCCCCGCCTTGAAGACATTGCTGGTTGACCAGAGGTCAACGGTGAATTTGTAGATGTGGCCGGGATTCAGATAGTCGGGCTTGACCTGCGAATCCCGGTAGCGGGCGCGAATGATGCCTTCGGTCAGGTTCTGCGCAAAGCCGTTGGGCCACACATCCACCAGCTTTCCCGTAAAGTCCGTGTCAACGGCCGAGGAACTGGCATAGAGGGTCAATTTCACGTGGCCTGTCACTTCAAAGTCCTGCTTGAAGGCGGGCGTGGTGAAGGTCAGCACGTCGGGCCGGGCCTCGCCGGGACGCTGGTCAACGGGCCCCGGCATCAGGTGGCCGGCATCGCAGCAGAGCGGGCCTCCGAGCGTGGGCGCCGGGTTTTCCGGATTGTAAACGTAATGGTCGTTGGGTTCGGTTTGCGGCGCTTTCGTGGACAGGGTGCCGTCACCCGTCAGCAGGCTGGCCTTGCCGCCGGAGTGAAGATAGTAATCGGTCTCTTTTGCTCTTGCCAGCGGCCAACTCGCTTCCTCGCGCCACTTGTCCTCGCCCAGAACAAAAATCTTAACCGGCTTCTCGTTTTCAACTCCGTTATCGATACCCTTCAGCAGGTGGTCGTACCAGCGGAATTCAATGCCGTCCATGTTGAAATCGGCTTCGGGGCCGAAGTCCACTTCGCCGATCTTTCTTCCGCTGCCGGCATGGCCGCCGATCACCACCATCAGGCGTGTTTCGTTGCGCGCAGCCTCGGTGCCGCCGTGCGCCCGGATGCCCAGATAGTTTTTCAGCGAGCCGCCCTGGAAAATGTCGTACCAGGCGGCCACGATGTAGGCGGGAACCTTGATGTCGGGGTAGTGTTCTTTAATCGCCCAGCGCTTCCAGTAATCGTCATACGACGGGTGCTTGAGCCAGTCGAGGAAGTAAGGCGCCAGCGCGCCCAGGTCCATGGGCCAGGAAGCAGAACCGCCAAAGTTAAAAAGCGGATAGTGGCTGAGCGGCAGCGTCCACATTCCATTCCTGGCGTTGGTCTCGTCCCGAACCTTGCGGTTGAGAGTGTCCTGCGCCAGCCCCGACGTCCACGACTCGTTGAACCATTGCTCGAACGCTCCGCCCTGGTACGTCCAGCCGTCGTGATAGTTTGAAGCGGTGACAAAGGGGAAGATGCCGGCCAGGTGCGGCGGATGGGCAATGGCGCAAAGCATCTGCGTGGCGCCCACGTACGAGCCGCCCACCATTCCTACCTTGCCGTCGGAGTAGGGAAGCATTGCCGCCCACTCCACCGTGTCGTAGCCGTCCTGTGACTCGTACATGAAGGGATACCACTCGCCCTCGGAGGTGTAGCGCCCGCGCACGTCCTGAACGATGGCCACATAACCGCGCTGGGCCGCCTTCACACCGAAGTCGAAACTGCCGTCCTTGTTGTAAGGCGTGCGTTCCAGAATCACCGGAAACTTCCCCGGCGCGTCCGGCCGGTAAATGTCCGCGTGCAGCACCACGCCGTCCCGCATGGTGGCGGGAACTCCGTGCTCGAAGATCACGTGGTAGCGCTCGGCGGCGCAGAGCGGCAGAGCCGCCGTCATCGTCAGGACAACCATTGCCAACAGCCAGCGAGAAGTTCGCTTCATGAGGTGCTCCCCAGTATGTTGATTTGCAGGATGAAGAAATTCAGTTCAATCCGTAAGGCGGCAAGTATATGCCACAAACGGCGGCATGGGAAGCGCGATAAGCGGATCTGATCAGGCCGTGCCGGGGTCGGGCTGTTTGGGGTCGCGTTTGATCCAGCGGTAGGCGGCGACGGAATTTTTCCAGAAGACTTTTTCGGCTGTGGCGCGGCCCTTGCCGAGGAGGTATTCGCGCACCAGCGCCAATTCCTGCGGGTAAGTTTCAATGTGGTCGCTGTTGGGCCAGTCGCTGCCATAGATCAGGCGGTCTTCGCCGAAGATGTCCCACAGGCGGTCGAGCGCCGGCTTGTAAAAATCGAGGTCCAGGCGCAGGTGACCGTCAATCCGCCGCAGAACTTCCGAGACCTTCACATAGACCTGCGGCCGTTTTCCAAGCTCCTGCAGATGGGCCTCAAGCTCTTTTTTTACCTTCGGGTCAGTGGGCTCCTGCATTTGCGGCAGGTGGTCAATCACCACGCGCAGGCTGGGAACAAGATCAGTCAGCCGGACCACCGCCGCGATCAGTTCCGGACTGGGGTTGGCAGTATCCATCTCCAGGCCGGCCCCCGCAAGTTCCTTGAGGCCGTGGACAAAGTCCGGGTTCTCGAGCTGCCGGGCGAAGTCCCGTCCCCACAGATTGCCGCACCGGATGCCGCGAAACAGCGGATTGCGCTGGAAGCGTTCCAGGTGCTTGCGAAAATCCGGCTTCTCGGGCTCCAGGTCGCCCACCGTTCCCACAATCACCGGAGCGTTGGCGGCGATGTCCAGCACCCACTGGTTGTCTTCCAGCCACGGGCTGGCTTCCACTTCAATGGCGCCCACAACGTTCTGGCCTTCCGTCACCTTCAGGTAGCGCTCCGGCAGGGCGGGTTTGTAAAGCTTCGTATCGTCCTTGGGCGGCCAGGGAATGCCCTGCGGGCGCCTCGGGTCGAAGAGGTGAATGTGGGTATCGATGATGGGTATGGGCGTGGTTTGCGCGTTCATGTCGATGTCCAGGGCGGCGACGGTCGCTGCGATTCCCAAAAATGTTCTGCGGTTCACGGCGGTATTCTAACCCATACTTCGGCCCGTGGTTCCACGAATCCGCGTTGGCGAGCCAGGCAAGGGGTGGTTTGAACTGAAGCGCGGCTTCCGCCCTCAGGTTCGGTGTGGAAGGTTTTGCGGGTGAAATCTTACGGTGAGAAGTGTTCAGAAGGGCCGCATGACGTCAAGGGCCAGAGCGGTCACGCCCCCTGCGGGCCATTCGAGGTCCCGCAAGAGGCGTGACGCCGCAGTGGGTTAGAAGTAGAACTTCAGAGCGAACTGGATGTTGCGTTCGCCCTGTGAACTCAGCACCTGGCCGAACTGGGCGCTGGTCTGGGTGTGATTGGCAGCGTTGAAGGCCGGAGTGTTGGTGAAATTGATGAACTCACTCCGGAACTGCAGGCGCTTGGACTCCGTTATGTGGAAGTTCTTCATGATGCCCACATCCCAGTCCCGTAGTCCGGGCCCTCGAACCGTTCCGTTGGCACAGGTACCGAAAGTCCCAGCGGGCGCCGAGGTGAAGATGGAGGACGAAGTGTCAAACCAGGTGGTTCCGGGTCCCACGTTGTGGAAGTAGCTTACCGGAGCGATACAGTTTGCTCTGGCGCCCCGGCTCTTGGTTCCCGAGTTATCAGACCCTCGGATGGTTTCCGCCAGGCCCGTGTGAGCCGTGACAATCCCCGAAAGCTCCCAGCCGCCCAGAATGCCGTTCATGACTGGGTTCCAGTGGTTCCCGAATTGCTTTCCTCTGCCCACCGGCAACTGGTAGGTGTAGGAAGTGACGAAGCTATGGGTGTTGTCAAAGTAGGCCGGTCCCCATTCAGATGCCTTGTCGTACAGGTTCTGCCAGTAAGCGGAATTCGAAGCAGCCTGCCCGCCCTGACCGTAATAGCCGAGGGAATTGGTCATGGTTTTCGAATAGGTGTAGGAGACTTGAAGTTGCAGCCCGTGAGTCATGCGCTTGGTCAGGCTGGCCTGCAAAGCGTCATACCGTTGGGCGCCGTTGGATTCCGTCCCCGAAATCTGCCCGATCTCGTTGTAAAGAGTGGGGTTGCCGGACAGATAGGGGCTGCCGCATGTTGCGATACCTGCTGGGCAACCCGCTTCACCCGGCAGGCGCCGCTGGAAGTAAGGCATGGGAACCATCAGGTGCGTTCCGTGCTGTCCAACGTACGCCACTGACACCAGGGTCTGTGCGGGGAGCTGATGTTCAACGCTGATGTTCCATTGCTGGGTCATGTCGGGCCGCACGTTCGGGTCCCAGAGCCGGATATTGGTGTTCACGAAAGGATTTGAGGGAGCGGCCAGCACGGAGAGTCCGTCGCTCGAGGTCGAGCCAGGGTAATAGGTTAAAGTCCCCGTGGTGTAGTCGTTCTCAAACTCCGATTGGAACGGAGGGTTCAAGGGGAGCCTGAGATTCGTGCCGGTGCCTTCCAGGAAAGAAGAGATCGTGTAGGCGCCGCGTACCACCGTTTCCTTGTTGAAACTCGGCGTCCAGGCAAAGCCGATTCGCGGCTCCCAGTCCTTCCAGTAATTGTTGTAAAGAGCGTTGCAGTTACTGTACGGACAGTTGCCCTGGCCGGCAAAGTATTCGGTACCACTGATGGGCCCAAAATTCCCCTGGCGATTGAAGACCTCCGACCAGGGCTTGTTGTATTGCCAGCGCAACCCGAGATTGAGCGTCAAGTTGTCTCTGATGCGCCAGTTATCCTGAACATAGGGAGCAAACAGCCAGCTCCGCTGACCCCAGGTCCCGGCGCTGACTCCCAGTCCCACAGTGTTAGGCAAACCCAGCAGGAAGTCCGCCTCTGAGAATCCTTGTGAAGATCCTGTGGCAGAGAGATTCGTCGGGTCAGGGCCGGCGGTGTACTGCCCGCTATAGTCCAGCAACCCGTATTTCCCGTTGTTGCCCGCGTAATAGGTGTTGATCTGATATCGAATGGCCTGAAAGCCCATGTGGATTTCGTGCCGGTTGTGTGTGAGGATGAAGTCGACCGTCGGTTCAAGCGTGGTGTCAGCAAACAGCTGTTCGCTATCCGAGCTGCCGATGTTGTTTGCAAGGCCGTTGGTAAAATTGAGTGCCAGCAGCCCGGGGCCGTGAACGTTAGCGTCGGCAATGCCAATTTTCTCACCGAAATTCCCCAAAGCCGAGTTGACCGAACCGTTGTGCAGGTAGATGCGGTTTACTCCCATCCTTGCATCCATCACCATGCTGGGGCTGAAGGTGTGAGTCCAGTCAATTAACGCGCCATGAAAAGGTGATTCATTAAAGCCCTGGCCGAAGAGCTGGAACGAGTTTGTGCTGGGGAGCGATTGAAATCCCTGCGAGTAACGGCCCCAGATGTGGTTGGTGGAATTGGGCATGTAATCGATTTTGACGTCGCCCTGGTCGTTGGTGGTCTGGCTGCTGCTTGTGTTGTAGGCGTTGAATTGGAGGTTTGAGTTGATTGGGTCAGTGTACAACCCGGATGCAAAAAGGTTGGACGCCACCGGGGAAATCATGCTCGGGGGGATGACGTTGTCCGCCAGACCCGTATTGGCGTTGTTAAACGGCAGTCGCGGAGAGGACCCCGGGCTTGCAGGGGACGTGCACGGTCCTGAGAAGGAAGCGCACGGATTGTAGAGTTGAATTCCCTTCTCGCTCAACAACTGCGAGAAGTCGCCGTTGCGCTCTGCCATGGTCATCACCGTAATCGAGGTCGTGACCGGAGGGTTGTCAAGCCGCTCGCCTTGGTAGTCGGCAAAAAAGAAAAGTTTGTCTTTTTTGATAGGACCGCCAACCGTGCCGCCAAAGGTGTTCCAGCGCAGGCCGGGTTTTCCCAGACCTTCCCAGTTGCGTGCCCAGTTATTGGCATTGAGCTTGTCATTGCGAATGAACTCGAACACATTGCCGTGGTAGCGGTTGGTTCCCGACTTGATGGTTGTGCTGATGATGCCGCCCTGGAATTGACCATACTGAGCAGGTGCGTTGCTCGTGATAACGTTGAACTCCTGAATGGCATCGGGGCTGGGCTGGTAGGACGTGAGGTTGTCAGAAGTCTGGTTGTTGTCGATCCCGTCCAGAAGGAAGTTATTTGCCTCTTCGCGGTTCCCGTTGACATAGGGCCGGCCGCCTCCTCCGGTCCGCTGGCCATTCCGGAAAGAGCTGGGGTCTGGTGTGGTCACGCCGGGCGCCAGCAAAGTCAGCTGGATAAAGTTGCGCGTGGCAAGGGGCAGGTTGACATTGAAGTTCTGGTTGGTCACGAAACCCCGCTGCATGGTTTCAGTCTGGAGGAGCGGTGGAGCTCCAGTCACTTCCACGGTCGTTGTACTCGGGCCGACTTTGAGCTGGATGTCTACGCGAGCTACTTGGTTCATCTGAAGTTCAAAGGCCGCCTTCGTGGCAGTTGCAAAGCCCTGGGCAGTAGCCTTGACTGTGTACTCCCCTGCGGGCAGCCGGGGAAAGTTGTAAACGCCCGAATTGTTAGAGGCCGCTTTCCATACGGTTCCTTGGGCTACACTGGTAGCTGTTACGGTAGCCCCAGGCACCGCGGCCCCGGACGGGTCCGTGACGATGCCGGTAATGCCACCGGTTATTTCCTGGGCAAAGAGTGCTCTCCCGCCCAGAATGACCATGATGATTGTAAAGAGTGCAACCACGACCCTGGGAAAATCAGGTCGATGACAGTTCTTCAACGTACAGCCTGCTGTCATAAATACAGACCTCCCTATATCTTGTAATGTATGACCGGGACCCTAGACGCGAGGACTACAAAGAGGAAAGGCTTTCCGGGGATGGAGGCATCGAAGTTATCAAGAAAGCCGGCAGTAACGGGCATCCTGAAGAATACTGTCGCGATGAGAACTACTGAAGTTTAGAAAACAACAGAACTTATGAATCTACTAGAAATGCCCGATATTTTTTGTGCAACCAGAAATTCAGTCTGTCAAAATTCTAATTGTAAAAATTACATACGCTCTGTTTCGATGACTAAACCCCAGTCAGGGTTGCCAGCCGTTCCGGAGAAGTAAGTCGAATTCCCAGTGTTTTAACTGTTTTCAAACTCCAACTGGACCGGATGATTCGAGGTGGAGTCTGAGACAGGTGCCATTTCCTTCCAGGAAGGAGGCGGTGGCATCTGTGCCGCGTGCCAATGTGCCCTCGCTGAAACCCGGCGTCCATGCAAGGCCGGCGCGTGGCACTGTTTCGAGCATCAGGCGGCCTCGAACCTCACAACCTCTGGAAAAGCCAACCTCAAATTTCCGGGAATAAAATGGGCCTCCTCCGGCATCTTATAAGTGAGCAGCTTCGATAGTGGGGGCTCAATCGCCGATTTCGAATTCCGGGAGGCAGGGGTGCAGAGATTTGACCAGTTAAGAAACGTGGCCACGCCGCGGGTCAGCCGAAGAGACTTTATCCTTGCGGCCGGCACCGCGCTGGCAGGATTTGCCGCGGTGCGCTCCCTGAAGCCGATGACGCGGGCCGCGAAGCCCGCGCCGGCCGGAAAAGCAAGGACGGTTCGAATAGCGGAATTCGGGGCCAACGGCGTGCGAAAGGGCGTGGTGGAAGTCCCCAAAATAGTAAAGAGCGATGCCGAATGGAGAAAGCAGCTCACGCCCATCGAATTTGAAGTGACGCGCAAGGCGGGGACCGAGAAGGCGTTTACGGGCACTTACTGGAACCTCCACCAGAAGGGATTGTACCGGTGCGTCTGCTGTGGCACGGCGGTTTTCAGTTCCGGCACCAAATTCGAGTCCGGCACCGGCTGGCCCAGCTTCTGGGAACCGATCGCCAAAGAAAATATCCGGGAAATCGCTGACTACAATTTTGGCATGAGGCGGACGGAGATTTCCTGCCGGCGGTGCGATGCGCACTTGGGCCACGTATTTGACGACGGGCCAAAACCCACCGGGCTGCGATACTGCATGAATTCAGCGGCCTTGCATTTCGTCAAGCTGGCATAGGCCGAGGACAGTTGGCACGGCCCGGGATCTTTTGCGGGCGGGGATCTGCGATAGGGAGACGATGACCATGAAGAACCTGTGCGCCAATCTGTTTCAGAAAACCATTCATCTACTTTTGTTGGTGCTTATGCCTGTGCTGGCCGGGGCGGGCTGTGCAACCAGCGCGCACGGACAGGTTCCCGCGTATGCGGGGCCGGCCAATGTTTCCGCAACCCAGGGCAAACAGACGGCCGTTCTGGCGGGCGGCTGTTTCTGGGGCGTCAATGCCGTCTTCAAGCATGTGAAGGGGGTCGAAAAAGTCGTTTCCGGCTATTCGGGCGGAGATGCCGCATCCGCCGAATATGAGACGGTCAGTTCGGGATCAACCGGCCATGCAGAGTCCGTGAAGATCACTTACGACCCGTCACAGGTCCGGTTCAGCGAGCTGCTCAGAATCTTCTTCTCAGTGGCCACCGATCCCACCCAGCTCAACCGGCAGGGTCCGGACACCGGACCTCAATACCGCTCCGTGATTTTTTATACCCATGAGGACCAGAAACAGATCGCGCAGGCGTATATCGACCAGCTGAATAAGGCAGACGTCTTCTCGCGCCCCATCGTGACCCAGCTGGTTCCTTTCAAGGCCTTCTATCCGGCAGAGGCTTACCACCAGAACTTCCTCGAACGCCACCCCAACTATCCCTACATTGTTTTCAACGACATGCCCAAGCTGCGGGCGCTCAAGAAACAGTTCCCGAAGTTCTACAGGAAATAGTCTTCTGGCGGAAGCTGCAAGGGGAATGACCCTTTCTGAAGGCGCCTGTCAGGGCAGTAGCCGGCAGCAGTCGGCCGGGCAGACGTCCGGCCAGACGCCGAGCGTTCCCAGGCTGGGGCGGGCGGAATTCCCTTCCATTCTTTCCACGATCAGTTCCCGGACCATTCGGGCAAAGCCGGGGTTGGTGCCCACGGCTGCGGCGCGAACCATATTCAAACCGAGATCTTTCGAAAGCTGGCGGGCTTCCGTATCGAGATCGTAGAGCACCTCCATGTGGTCTGAGACAAAGCCGATGGGAACGATGACCACGTCGCTTGCATGGCCGTCGTTCTTGACCGCCTTCAGGTGCTCCAGGATGTCCGGGCCGAGCCAGGGCTGTGTGGGCGGGCCGCTGCGGCTCTGGTAGGCGAGCGGGTCTCCTGACCTTCCAAGCGCCGCTGAAACCAGGCCCGAAGCCTCCAGCAGTTGCTGCTCATACGGGCAGTTCTCCGACATCCGGAGGGGAATGCTGTGCGCGGTGTAGACGACGTGGGCGGCGCTTCTTCTTTCAGCAGGGATGCGGGCCAGCGCTTGCTGCACCTGCTGTGTCATGGCGGCGATGTACCCGGGATGGTTGTAAAAGGGCCGGATCTTGTCAATCAGGGGAGCGCCTTCGCCCGCGGCGGCGCGCGCGTTTTCAATGTTCTCCAGGTACTGCCGGCAACTGGAATAGGAACTGTAGGCGGAAGTGACGAAGGCCAGCGCCCGCTTGATTCCCTCGGATTTCATTCTGGCTACGGTATCGGTGAGCAAAGGATGCCAGTTGCGGTTGCCCCAGTAGACGGGGAGGTGCGGGCCCTGTGCGGCCAGTTCGGCTTCGAGCGTCCGAATCAGGCCCCGGTTCTGCTGGTTGATGGGGCTCCTGCCGCCGAAGTGGTGGTAGTGCTCCGCCACGGCCAGCATGCGTTCGCGCGGAACGTTCCTGCCGCGCAGGACATTTTGCAGGAAGGGAATAATGTCATCTTCTTTTTCCGGGCCGCCAAAAGAGACCCACAGGATTGCGTCGTAGTTCATGGATTTACCTTAGCCGACTACCGTCAGTTCCAACCGCCCGTGCAGGAAGGCCCGGCGAAAGCGGATTGCGCGGTTCGCTCAAGCATTCAGCCTCCAGATGGAAAAATTGAGCGCTGCGGCAAACGCCACCCAGAGAAGATAGGGCGCCATCAGCCAGGCCGCCGCGCGCGAAAACGAACGGAAAGCAACCATCGTGGCCAGGATCGCTAACCAGAGGAGAAAAATTTCAGCGAAGGCCATGCCCGGCCTGTGCGCCCCAAAAAAGATGGCTGACCAGCAGACGTTCAGGACGAGTTGTATTGCAAAGAGATTGAGCGCAGACGCGGCGCGCGGAAATCCAATCCGGCGCCAGACCAGCCAGGCAGCAATGGCCATGGCAAGATAAAGCAGCGACCAGACGGGCCCGAATACCCAGTTGGGAGGCGACCACGCGGGCTTGGCGAGCGTGGCATACCATCCACCGATGGACGGTGTGGTCAACATCGACCCGATGCCCGCCGCGCCAAAACAGACTGCCATCGACACGACCAGACCGAGGGTCTGCTGAAGCAAAGTCATCCTTTCTCTCCTTTGAGAGCCGGCAGGTGGCTAACCCCAATATACAACCTGTTGCCCGGCTTGCGCGAGGCGCACGATAGCGGATTGGGTGAAACCAAAGACTGCTCAGCGAAATGCGTGCCGGCCGCTTGGGGCGAAAACACGCTGCTCAGCAAATATTGCTGCGATCTCCCGGGTGCGGTAGTCGAAAATCCGCTCAACGTCGTGCCGCACCAGCCATCCGGCACAGAAGTTCCCCAGGACTCCGAACGGTACCGCGTAGCGGACGGTATCAACCATCAGGGTGCCGCCGTGAAGCGCCTCAAAACTGTGAGTGTGATGCCACAGGCGATAGGGACCCTTTAACTGCAGGTCGACGAATCGGAAGGGTGGTCTCCATTCCTCAATGCGGCTGGTCCAAACGAGCGGCATACCGTGCCAGGCCAGCCTGTAATGAATCAGAGTTCCGGCATCGAGTTCGCGAGGAGACTGGCCGAGGACCCTGAAGTGAAGCCATCGCGGGGTGATGCGGTCCAGGTTGCGGGCTTCACAGAAAAAAGAAAAGACCTCTGCCTGCGGCACGGGGAGCCACTGTTCGCGATGGAGGGTTCGTATGCGCATATCGGACCGTGGAAGAACACATTTTCATGGGAGTCACTTCAACTCATTTCTTATCGGGCCGGGGATATCATTGGCTTGCCCGGCTGAGGGCCTGCTGCAAGCCGGCTGCCTTGGCTTCGTCGAAGTCGCCTTCCGCGCGCCAGTGCACGCGTCCCGCGCGGTCAACCAAAATGGCATAGATCTGGCTTTCGTCCGGCAGGTTCAACGCCTTCTTGAATTCCGTTTTATCAAGATAGAGTGTGATCGTCCGCGCACGAGCTTCGGGGTCCGGAATGCCACTGCGCATGCCGCGGTTGATAAACCACCGGGCGATGGGGTTTAGTTTGCTGATGGTGGGCAGTTCATAGTAATGAAAGTCCGGCGACGACTCGAACCGTTTCATCTCTCGCAACCAAGTGTCGACGTTCTCCTGTTGCTTCCGTTGGAAAGCGATCAACAGCAGGTTGCGTTGGCCCGCAAAATCGCCCGGAAGCGAGAGAGTCTTCTTTTGCAAATTTGACGCTGTCAGCTTCGGGAAAGTTCCTTGCGACGCCAGCATAGTTTCCTCCCCCGTGCTGCCTTCGCCGTTTGCGTGACCTGCAGCCATGGCCAGCAGCATGACGATCGCCAGGCATATTGCGGTTCTCATTGTTCCTCCTGATTCACTCCATGCCAGCAAGGTCGTCAAGTCCCCTTGCGGCCAGGGACCGGCCTCGCCGCTAGAGAAAAACAAGGCGTCGCCGGTGAGGTCCCGGCAACGCCCTGCGAGAGTGCGCTCTGAATGCAGAATCAGACACGCTTTTCGAACAGCTATTTCGGCATTACCACGTTGTCAATCACGTGGATCACGCCGTTGCTGCATGCAATGTCCGTCTGCATCACCCGGGCCTCGTCCACCATCACCCCATCGTCTTCCTGTGTGATGGTGAGTGACTGCCCCTGTACGGTCTTGGCGGAGTTCAGGGTTGCCACATCGGAGGCCATCACTTTCCCCGGCACCACGTGGTAGGTGAGAATGGCCACCAGCTTGTCCTTGTTTTCCGGTTTGAGAAGGTCCTCAACGGTGCCTTCCGGCAACTTCGCAAAAGCTGCGTCCGTGGGAGCAAAGACCGTGAAGGGACCTTCGCCCTTGAGCGTGTTCACCAGGCCGGCAGCATCAAGAGCCTTGGCCAGTGTCTGGAAAGAGCCGGCATCCACCGCAGTCTCAACAATGTCCTTGTGCTCCCCTGCTCTCGCATTCGTTGAGATGCCCAGTGAAATCACCAGTACGGCCGCCCCGGCCGCCAAAAATTGAACGAGTGAACGATTGAAACTTTTCTTCATAAGTTTTCTCCTTCGAACCTTAGACGATTGGTTTGATCGAAAGGGTGACTGCTTTTTTGGCCGGACACCCCAATACCTTCTGCCCCTGAGGCATGTATTCTTTACCTTGTCCGGATCGGCTCAAGCTGCCCCTGCCAGCGCCGTTGGATGGCCTTCCAGGAAAACGCCTGGTAGAGTCCTGCGAGTCCAACCAGGCCGTATACCGCCAAACTCAGAAACGAGGTTTGGCCGAACTGCATGCCGAAGATGGTGGCAACCAGATCAAACCGTACAATGGCCACCAGACCCCAGTTGAGCGCGCCCACCACCAGCAGCACTGCTGCTATGACATCGAGCTTTTTCATTTCACTTCCCTCCTTCAAATCATCACCCGGATTCGCCGGGCATGAGTTGAGTATAGTTCAAATTAGTTTGACTGCAATGCAAATTCAGGCGAAAATGAAAAGTCGTGTGAACCGCAGTCAAAGAACCGCCTGTCTTTTGACTCTGGTTCAAAACAAGGAGGAGAGATGCTCACGTCCACGCTTTCCGAAGGGCTGAAGAGCTATTCCATCGGGGAAAAACTGCGCACCCTGCGCCTGAGAAAAAAGATGGGGCTCGTGGAGCTGGGCAGCCATACGGGGCTTTCGCCGGCGCTGCTTTCCAAGATCGAACGCGGCAAGCTGTTTCCCACCTTGCCCACCCTGCTGCGCATCGCCATGGTGTTCAGCGTGGGTCTGGAGTTCTTTTTCACCGACGACCGCAAGCGGCGCGTTCTGGCCATCGCGCGGAAGAAAGAACGATTGAAGTTTCCCGAGAAGCCCAAGGCGAAGGATGCCGCTTATGTTTTTGAGAGTCTCGATTTCGGGGCCGTGGAGCGGAAGCTCAACGCCTACCACGCCGAATTCCAGCGGATCAACCCGTGCAAGGTCCGGCTGCACCAGCACGCCGGGGTGGAATTCATCTACGTCACTGCCGGCAGGTTGGGACTTCGTGTGGGCGACGACGAGATGCGGCTCGAGAACGGCGATTCCATCTACTTCGATTCAAATGTTCCCCACGGATACTGGAGCGCAAGCACCCACAAGACAACGGCACTGGTGGTAACCGTTCCTTAAGCTGAATAACCCCTCTCCTGCACACACTGAGGGCCTGCCGGATGTCCTGACGGTGTTTCCCTTCTGGCTTGCCCCGCGTTCCCTGGAAATTCCCACTGGCCAATGGGGGGAAACAGAGGTTTAATGTTGCCCTGCCCGGTCCAGGCGGGCAGAGGTGTACTTTTCCGGAAGCGCAATGAACCTCAGGGTCAAGCGGGAGGAATCGTCCGATGAAGATCATGAAAATTGCGGCGGGATTGCTGGCGGCCGTGTTGCTGGCTCCGTTTTTGTATGCGCAGACCACGGGCAAGGTCCAGGTGGACTGGAACCAGGTGCAGGAGGTTTCCAAAACCACTCCCACGCTGCAGGTGGTGGTGAATCCGCCGCTGCGGCGGGGATCGAAAATCCACGACCGGGTCTTTGAGAACCTGAAGGCGTTGGGCGCCGACTATGTGCGTTACGTTCCCTGGCTGCCCTACCCGAAGCTGGGCGTGGCGGAACTCGAACCTCCCGTGGACGGGAAAACGTCGTGGGATTTTTCGCTGATCGATCCCATGATGGAAGATTTTATGAATGCGCAGGCGGGGCATTCGGTGATGATCAACTTCAGCACCATCCCGCAATGGATGTGGCAGACGGAGAAGCCGGTTGCATATCCATCGGACCCGGACCAGGTGGACTGGCACTACGAGCAGGGGTCGGAACTGCGTGACCCCAGCATGAAGGAAGTGGCGGACTATTACGCGCGGCTGGTCGGCTGGTACACGCAGGGCGGCTTTACGGACGAATACGGCAAGCGGCACGAGTCCGGCCATCACTACAAGATTCAGTACTGGGAAGTGCTGAACGAGGTGGACTTTGAACACAACATGAGCCCGGAATTTTACACCCGGCTCTACGACGCCGTCACCGCGGCGATTCACAAGGTCGATCCCGGCATCAAGTTTGTCGGGGCGTCGCTGGCGGCGCCCTCAGTCAATCCAAAATTCTTCGAGTACTTTCTGAATCACCAGAACCACAAGCCGGGCACTCCGCTGGACATGCTTTCCTATCATTTCTACGCCGGCCCCTCGCCTTCACAAGATCTGAACAACTGGCAATACACTTTCTGGGACCAGGCGGAACGATTTCTCGATACCGTCCATTACATTCAGGCGATCCGCCAGAGGCTTTCGCCCGAGACCCTGACAGATACGAACGAACTGGGCTGCATCCTGCCTTACGACACGGCGGACCACCTGGTGCGGCCCATCCCGAATGGCTACTGGAACCTGTGCGGCGCCATGTACGCCTATCTATACGTGGAACTGGCAAAGCAGGGCATCGAGGTGGCGGGGGAATCGCAACTGGTCGGCTATCCCACCCAGTTTCCGAGCGTCTCGATGGTGGACTGGACCACAGGGCAGCCGAACGCGCGGTTCTGGGTGCTGAAACTTCTGCGTGACAATTTCGGCCCGGGCGACAAGCTGGTGAAGACGGAAGGCGGCTCATCGGGCGTCTACGCGCAGGGATTCGTGACCCGGTCGGGGCTGCACAAGCTGCTGCTGATCAACCGGCGCAACCGGCCGGCATCGATTTCGCTGCCGGGGGCGGCCGGCTCAAGCGAACAGTACGTGAACGAGGAGACGGCAGAGTCCGGCGTGGGAGCGACGGCCCTGGCACGGGACGAGACGGCACTGGGCCCATTTGAAGTGAGCGTGATTACGATGAAGTGACAAGGACGCGCGGAGCGGAGGCAGGATGCAGATCAGCGAAGTAAAAGTCCATGTGGTTCCGATGAGCCCCTCATGGCTGAGCGAGGGCGCCATTGCGAACCCGATGTCGATCTATCCGGAATACAAGGCGAAGCGCTCGAGCTGGTTCGGGCCGATGTCCGCCGCGATTGTTGAGATCGTCACCGACGACGGTCTGCACGGCCTGGGCACGGTGGGAGGCGGCAAAGGGAAACTGGCCGCGGCCATCATCGATGAGCAGTTCAGGAACCTGCTGGTTGGCCAGGACCCTTCGAATATCGAGCTGCTGTGGGAGCAGTTGTTCAGGGCGTCGCTGTTTTACGGGCGCAAAGGGATCGTAATCGAAGTGATCAGCGGCATCGATTTGGCGCTGTGGGACCTGGCCGGCAAGGCAGCAGGTAAGCCCGTTTACGAGTTGGCCGGAGGAAAAAACAAGGACCGCATTCCGGTCTACGTGACCGGCAACCTGACCGAGCGGCACCTGAAAGAGGGCTTCCGCCACGTGAAGCTGGCCGTGCCCTGCGGCCCCGCCGACGGCCAGGAGGGCCTGAGGAAGAATGTGGAACTGGTGGCAAAGACCCGCGAGCTGATCGGCCCCGACGGCGACATCATGCTCGACTGCTACATGGCGCTCGACGTTCCTTACACCATTGCGCTTGCCAAAGCCGTTGCGGAATTCCGGGTGCTGTGGATTGAAGAGCCGGTGCCTCCCGACCAGATTGATTCCTATCGAAAAATCAAGGACGCCGTGTCCGACATCCTGATTGCCGGCGGCGAGCATGAATTCACGCGCTACGGGTTCCGCGACCTGATCGAAAAGAAAGCGGTGGACATCCTGCAGCCGGACATTTACCGTGCGGGCGGGCTTTCTGAACTGAAGAAGATTGCCGCCATGGCCAGCGCCCACGATCTGCCGGTGATTCCGCACGGCGTGGGAGCTCCCACTTACCACTTTGTGATGTCCACCGGGAACGCGCCGCGTGCGGAATTTGTGGACATCTTCGCCCAGGGAGGCCATCCGCTGCTGAAGGGCGAGCCGCAGCCGAAACACGGCTTTGTCGATCTCAGCCCGTCGCCCGGCTTTGGGTACGAGCTCGATAAAGACGTGCTCTCCGGAAAATCGCGGGCCGCCCTCATCTGGTGACCTCCGCGGTGGTCTCCACCTCCGCCAAGGCTGTGATGTAGGTCACAGACTCGCCCGTAAGGCGCTTGATAGCTTCGGGCAGGAGTCCCGGGGTTACTGTGTTCGCCTCCCTATTGGCATGCGCCTGAGAACCGGGGCGAGTTCTTTCCATGGAAGTTGGATCTCGTGGATGTTTCAAAGCAGGCCTTCTTTCGGGTTGGAGGCTTGCGGGTGGTTCCAGAAATGCTGGAGCCGGCTAACCGAATGCCATGAAGAAGTTGATCAATCAACTGCTGTCGGAGGCTCCGGTGCTGACGGACGGTGCCTGGGGAACGGAAATGCAGGCGCGCGGCCTCGAGCCGGGAGACTGCCCCGACGAGTGGAATCTATCGCACCCGGACCGTGTGGAGGAAGTTGCCCGCGCTTACGTTGAAGCCGGAAGTCAGGTGATTCTGACCGATACCTTTGGCGCCAACCGCATCCTGCTGGCCCGCCATGGCCTTGCCGCGAAAGCCCAGGAGATCAACCGCGCCGGGGTGGAGATTTCGCGCCGCGCTGCGGGCGGACGGGCGCGCGTGTTTGCCTCGATGGGGCCGTGCGGAAAAATGCTGTTTGCCGGAGAAGTGAGCGAGGAGGAAGCCACCCAGGCTTTTGAGGAGCAGGCCCGCGCTCTGGCTGAGGCGGGCGCTGACGCGATTGTGATTGAAACGATGAGCGATCCCGGCGAAGCGAAACTCGCGGTCGTGGCCGCCGTCGCGACGGGCCTTCCAGTCGTTGCCTGCATGACTTTTGATTCCGGCCGCGACCACGACCGCACCATGATGGGAACCACGCCGGAAGAAGCAGCCAGCGTGCTGACCGCCGCGGGCGCCGACGTGGTGGGGGCTAACTGCGGACAGGGCGCGGAAGGATATGTCGGGATATCGAAACGCCTGCGGGCCGCCACGGACCTGCCGCTCTGGATGAAGCCGAACGCCGGCCTTCCGGTGGTTTCAGACGGAAACGTCCATTACGACACCACGCCACAGGACTTTGCCCGGCACGCGCAGTCGCTGGTTGAGGCCGGAGCGAGCTTTATTGGCGGTTGCTGCGGCACGGCGCCGGAGTTCATCCGTGAACTCGCGGCGCGCCTGTGATCCGCGCGAAAACCCCGGAGCAGACCGATGCGCCTGCGACTGATCAGTTGCGAAATCTTTTTCCGCGAAATGTGCGCGCTGATTGCGCGTTCGCCCCACACGATTGACGTCGAGTTCCTGCCCAAGGGGCTGCACGATGTGGGTACGGCGGAGATGCACACGCGTCTGCAGGAGACCATCGACCGGATTGACAACAGCCCCTACGACGCCATTCTGCTTGGCTACGGCCTGTGCAACAACGGCATCGTGGGATTGACCTCGCGCGCGAGGCCGCTGGTGGTTCCGCGGGCGCACGACTGCATCACGCTTTTCATGGGCAGCGCGTCGCGCTACATGGACTATTTCCAGAACCATCCCGGCGTTTACTTTGAAACCACAGGCTGGATTGAGCGCGGCGGTGCGGACGGTGAATTAACCCAGCTTGCGCTTGGCAAGAAGCTGGGTTTTCTGCAGACCTATGAGGAAATGGTGGCGCGCTATGGCGAAGACAACGCCCGCTACCTGCAGGAGGAGCTTGGCAACCTGACCCGGCATTACGGGCAGTTCACTTTCATCGAGATGGGCGTGGAGCCCGACGGGAGTTTCGAAGAGCGCACGCGCCAGGACGCGGAGGCGCGTGGCTGGGCCTTTGAAAAAGTGCGCGGCGACCTGGGCCTGCTCCAGCGCCTGCTGGACGGACAGTGGGACGAAAAGGAGTTTCTGGTTGTCCCGCCGGGATTTCAGGTTGTCGCGAAGTACGACGAAGGGATCATTGCTGCTGAACCTGCTGAACCGCCGGCTTGATAAACGTCACCGATTCAGCGGGTGGCGCAGCAAACCATAAAGGAGGACGATGAACGGGCGCGAACGAGTACTGGCAATGCTGGACGGGCGCGCGGTGGACTGCCTGCCCGCCATGCCCATCACCATGATGTTTGCCGTGGACCAGGTGGGGAAGAAATACTACGAATATGCCACGGACTATCACGTGCTGGCCGATGCACAGATCCTGACCGCCGGGGCTTTTGACTTCGACCACGTTTCCGCCATCGCCGAGACCCGGGAAGCTCCGGACTGCGGGGCCGTCGTGGAATACTTTGACGACCAGCCGCCTTCCGTCGTGGAGAGCCGGGCGCTGCTGGCGGACAAAGCCACCCTGGCCGGTCTTGAAATTCCCGACCCGCTGGCAGGGCCGCGCATGAGTGACCGCCTCAAGGGCCTAGAATTGCTGAAGGAGCGCGCGGGCGGGGAAAAGGTTGTGGAAGGCTGGGTGGAAGGTCCCTGCGGCGCCTCGGCTGACCTGCGCGGCATCAACACCCTGATGCTCGACTTTTATGACGACCCGGTGTTTGTTCGGGAGCTCTTTGGCTACACCCTGGAAGTGGGCCTGCGCTTTGCACGTGCGCAAGTGGAGGCCGGTGCGGACATCATCGGCATCGGCGACCCGGCGGCATCGTTGGTGGGCCCGAAATTATACGAGGAGTTCGTCTGGCCCTACGAGAAACAAATGGTGGACGGGCTGCACGCGCTGGGCGCGCGGGCGAGGCTCCACATTTGTGGCAACACCCGCTTCATTCTGAAAGGGATGGGAAGCCTGGGTTGCGACATTGTGGACCTGGACTCCGCGGCCCCGCTCGGCGAAGCTCGAGCCGCCATGGGGCCGGACCAGGTGCTGCTGGGAAACATCGATCCCGTGCGTGACCTTCGGGATGGAACGCCTGAATCGGTCTATGCCGCGATGGCCGAGTGCCACCGCCAGGCCGGGCCGCGCTTTATTGCGGGTGCGGGATGCGAGGTGCCGCGCGACACGCCCGCCGCCAACTTACATGCACTGGTCCGCTACGCGCGGGAGCACACGGCGCAATGAGAAATGAATCCGCGATTTGAGGAGAGGCGAAAAGCCTTGGAGCAAGGGAAAAAACACCGCATTGTCCTTCAACCCACTCAGGTTGAGTTGACGGCGCCGGAGGGCACTCCGCTGCGGGACTTGCTGTTCGAGCAGGGAGTGGAGTTTCCCTGCGGAGGCCGGGGACGCTGCCGCGGCTGCCGGGTTCGCGTGCATGAAGGCAAGGCGGAGGTGAACGACGCGCAGCGCGAGCGGCTCTCCGCGGAAGAGTTGAAAAGCGGCTGGCGCCTGGCCTGCCAGTGCTCGCTGGTTGGCGATCTGACGGTTGAGCTTCGCCAGTGGGACGCCGCCATCCTGGCGGACGATTCGCCGTTTGTTTTTGAGCCGCGCCCGGGCCTTGGCGTGGCCGTCGATCTGGGAACAACCACCCTGGTGGCGCAGCTGCTCGACCTCACCACGGGCCGCGTGCTGGCGGTGCGGACGGCGCTGAACGCCCAGGCGCGTTACGGCGCCGACGTGATGAGCCGCATCGAGTATGCCATCGCGGGTGATCACCTGCCGGCCCTCACGGACTTGATCCGGCGCCAGATTTCGAGCCTGATCGAACAGATGGTCTTCTCGTCGAAGGCCGCGCGCGTCGAGATTCGCGACGTGGTGCTGGTGGGCAACACGGTGATGCACCATCTGTTCTGCGGACTTGATGTTGAGCCGCTTTCGCACTACCCGTTTGAATCGCCGCACACGGGGCTGCAGCAGTTCCGCGCGGGCGACCTGGGATGGGACCTGAACCCGGAAGCGGCCATCCGATTTCTGCCCTGCCTGGGCGGATTTGTGGGCAGTGACGTGCTGGCGGGTGTGCTGGCTACCCGCCTGGGTGAAAGCGAAGATTTCGGCGCGCTGGTGGACCTTGGCACCAACGGCGAAATTGTTGTCGGCAACTCCGCCGGGCTGGTCTGCGCCTCCACGGCCGCCGGTCCGGCTTTTGAGGGAGCGCGAATCAGCATGGGCATGCGGGCCGCGACCGGCGCCATCAGCCAGGTAGCGGTTGAGAACCAGCGTCTGGTGTGCCATGTGCTGGGAAATGCCGCGCCACAGGGATTGTGCGGCAGCGGGCTGGTGGACGCGGTGGCCGCCGGTCTGGACCTGGAAGTCATCCAGCCCTCCGGACGCTTCTCGAACGGCCGCAAGGAATGGACGCTCGCTCCGCCCGTGGTGCTGACGCAAAGCGATATTCGCGAATTGCAGCTTGCCAAGGGCGCCATCGCCGCCGGCTTCAGGATTCTGCTCGAACGTCTCGGCGCGGGCGTCGGCGACGTGAAAAAGCTTTACCTGGCCGGAGCTTTTGGCAATTATATTTCCCGTGCCAGCGCGCGGCGCATCGGCCTGATCGACCTGCCCATCGAACAGGTCGCGCCCGCCGGAAACACGGCGTTGCTGGGAGCCAAGCTGGCGCTTTTCTCCGGTGACGGCGAAGACGGCTCTTACACGCAACTGCGGCGGAAGATCGAGCACGTGGCTTTGAAGTCCGACGCGAAATTCCAGGAAGTTTTTGTTGACGGGCTTGCTTTTCCGCAACCATCCCACGTGCAGGGTTAGAAGGAGAAGACGATGACTCTATTTGAAGAAATGCAGCAGGCCATTATTGATGGGAAAGCTCCTGTGGCGAAGGAACTGACCGAGAAGGCGTTGAGCAAGGGCATTAAACCAGCGGAGATCTTCCCCAAAGCCATCGTCCCTGCGATGGATGAAGTGGGTCGCCGCATGCGGAACTGCGAGTTTTTCATTCCCGAAGTGCTGATTGCCGCGCGCGCCGCCCGCGCTTCGACCGACATCCTGCGTCCGCTGCTGGTGGACGATGCGGCTGCGCGTTCCGTTGGGACGGTGGTCTGCTGCACGGTGAAGGGCGACCTGCACGACATCGGCAAGAATATCGTGTCCATGATGCTGGAGAGCGCCGGGTTCCGCATTGTTGACCTGGGCGCCGACGTTTCGCCGGAAAAGATCGTCGAGGCCGTTCGCGAGCACAATGCGAACCTGGTGGCCATGTCAGCGCTGCTGACCACCACGATGGTGAACATGAAGGCCGTGATCGAAGCGCTGGCCGCCGCCGGCTTGCGCGACCAGGTGAAGGTGATGGTGGGCGGCGCGCCGGTGACGGAAAGCTGGGCGCAATCGATCGGCGCCGACGGCTATGGCAAGGACGCACCCGCCGCCGTGGACCTGGCCCGAAGCCTGGTTGCGGCGTGAACCCAGTTGCGAGCGTGCACAATGCCGCCTCGTGCACGGATCAGCTTTAACGGAGGACATCAGCTATGACATCACGCGAGCGTGTACAGATGGCGCTTGAACACCAGGAACCGGACCGCGTGCCCCTGGACCTGGGAGCGAGCGCGGTGACCGGCATGCAGGTGGATACGGTTTACCAGCTTCGCCAGTCGCTCCAGCTCGACCCGCCGGGCACGCCCGTGAAAGTCACCGAACCTTACCAGATGCTCGGGGAAATCAAGCCCGACCTGATGGAAGCCCTCGGCGTCGACGTGGTGGGGCTGGGCAAGCCGGCCACCATGTTTGGCTTCAAGAAACGAAGGCTGGAAACCCTGGACCACTTTTGAAGGCACGCCGGTGCTGGTTCCGGAAGGCTTCAACACCGAGCCTGACGCGAACGGCGACATCCTGATGTATCCCGAAGGCGACGAGTCCGTTCCGCCCAGCGGCCGCATGCCGAAAGGCGGATTCTACTTTGATTCCATCGTGCGCCAGCCGCCCATCGACGAAAGTACCCTCAGCGTTGAAGACAATCTGGAAGAATTCGGTCCCATTGCCGACGAGGACCTGGAATACTTCCGCCGCGAAGCAGAACGGCTATCACACCCAAACGGACAAGGCCATCCTGGCCAACTTTGGCGGCACGGCGTTCGGAGATATTGCGCTGGTGCCCGCTCCCTGGCTGAAGCATCCCAAAGGCATCCGCGACATCGAGGAGTGGTACATCAGCACCGTGACGCGCCGCGACTACGTTTACAAAATCTTCGAGCGCCAATGTGAGATCGGCATCAGCAACCTGGAGAAAATCTTTGCGGCCGTCGGAAACCGCGTGACGGCGGTGTTTGTTTCCGGAACGGACTTCGGCCAGCAGAACGGACCCTTCATCTCCCTGAAATCCTATCAGGATCTCTTCAAGCCATTCCACCGGGAGGTCAACAGCTGGATCCACAAGAACACTCGGTGGAAGTGCTTCATTCATTCCTGCGGGTCGGTGCGGGCGCTCCTTCCGGACTTTGTCGACGCGGGATTCGACATCATCAATCCCGTCCAGTGTTCGGCGGCGGGCATGGCGCCGGAAGAACTGAAGAAGGAGTTCGGCGACCGCGTAACCTTCTGGGGCGGCGGCGTCGACACGCAGCGCACGCTTCCTTTCGGCACGCCGGAAGAGGTCCGGCAGGAAGTCTGCTTCGCGGCTGAAGATTTTCGGCCGGGCCGGCGGGTACGTCTTCAACACCACCCACAATGTGCAGGCCCGCGTGCCGGCAGAGAATGTTCTGGCCATGTATGAGACCGTCCGCGAGTGCGGGCAATATCCGCTTTGAAAGCGGATTGAAACGGTGTTATCGTTGCCGGAACCCGGCATTGAATTCAGGCAGAAGAGCATTGTTTTAAGGACAGGTAGAGTGGCGGCAGACTGAGCGCAGAGGGCCGGTGCTGGCTCGTACAAAGGTTCAGCCAATAGTGCTAAGCTTGCCGTAGAGGCACAGCAAGGCAATGTCTAAGTCATCCTGGACGGCGTTTTCTGTTGTGTGGATTGCGGCTTGCCTGCTCATAGGCTGCGGGGGAAGCGCCGGGATCCGGACAACTCCCTCAATTGAGCAATTCGTGCCGCCACCCCAGTTGGCGCTTGAAGATTTTGTCAGCGGGTTGAACAGCCCGGTGAGCTTCGAGGCGCCCGACGATGGCACGAACCGCATCTTCATCCTTGAACAGGGCGGCGCCATCCGAACCATCCAGGCGGGAGTGGTTCTCCCGGTCCCCTTTCTGGATATCTCATCCCAGGTAGAGTCCGGCGGCGAGACAGGCCTGCTGGGGATGGCGTGCCATCCGAATTTCACCGCCAGCGGGCGATTCTACGTGGACTACACCCGGCAGCTCAGTACCGGGCAGCTCCAGACGGTCATCTCAGAATTCACAGTTTCCACCGCCGATCCCAACCAGGCTGACCCGTCGAGCGAACGCCAATTGCTGGTAGTTGATCAACCCTACGCCAATCATAATGGCGGGCAGCTTGCCTTTGGCCCCGACGGATTTCTCTACATCGCATTGGGCGACGGCGGCAGTGGTGGAGATCCTTCAGGGAACGCGCAGAACAAGAACGTTCTGCTGGGCAAGATCCTGCGGATTGACGTAAATCCTCCGTTTGCTTCCGGCAAGCAGTACGCCATTCCTTCGGACAACCCCTTTGCAAGCGGCGGTGGTTTGCCGGAAATCTGGGCCTATGGCTTCCGGAATCCATGGCGTTTTTCCTTTGACCGTTCCACCGGTCGGCTCATCGCCGGTGATGTTGGACAAGGCGCCTGGGAGGAGGTGGACCTGGTGGCCAGGGGCGGCAATTATGGATGGAACGTTATGGAAGGAAACCACTGTTACCCTCCGTCCGTTGCCACCTGCGATATGGCAGGGCTCACCCTGCCCATTGCCGAATACGGCCATGATGCCTCAGGCGGCTCATCGATCATTGGCGGGTACGTTTATCGCGGGTCGGCCATTGCAGACCTTGAGGGCACGTACGTCTTCGGTGATCTTTCGAGCGGGCGTGTGTGGGGGCTCAAACAGGATGCAATGCTGAGCTGGCAAATGACGCTGGTGCTCACTCATAACCTTACGGTCAGCAGCTTTGGCCAGGACGCTGGGGGTGAACTCTACCTCATCGATTATAGTAATGGCGCGGTCCGGCACTTCGCGCCGCACCATGACTAACCTGCAACCCCGTCCCCACTTCTTCAAAATTGTGCAGACCTCCAGTGAACCTTATGGTAACGAACCTACATTTTTCTGGGAAAACCATCTTCTATTTCACAGCCGCGAGTCGTGATGTAAACTTTCCTGCTGGCTGCGATACAAATTTCTTTCAACTCACAAACAGGAAAAGGAGAGAGATGAAGGGGCCCACACGAGGAGAGTTTCTGGGAGCACTTGGGTCGGCGGCCGTCACGCTGCTGGGCCTGAATGCCCCTGCGCCCGCTGTTGACACACGCAACCGGCCCAACCTGATTCTGGTCCTGCCGGACGATCAGAGTTAAGGCGACTTTGGCTGCTACACGAACAAGCAGATCCGCACTTCCGTGCTCGACCGCTTTCACCGGGACGGCGTGCGATTTTCGAACTTTTACGTTCAGCCGGTTTGCTCGCCTGCGCGCACGTGTTTGTTCGACGCGTGGGTCGGCGTTTCCCTGATGAGGGCCGGCGAGGAGCCGCTCACCCCGATGGCCCTGGCTGGCATCGGGGGGGCCGCGGTAGCATTCTAATT
>CAVSWQ010000021.1:0-121056 GCA_963731705.1 uncultured Acidobacteriota bacterium | reverse complement strand
GCCGGCGGCAGTAAAATCATAAGTTGTAGTCTGCTTTGGCGTGACGGTCTGGTTACCGCTGGCGCCAACCTTGCCGATCCCGCTGATGGTATTCTCAACCGAATGGTCGAGGACCAACTGAGCTGGCTGGACTGGCCGCACTTGAGGCTGGTGGGATTGGCAGAGAAAAATCACCCTGGGTCGGGGCGATTGCAATCCGGGTTGTGGACAGGCCTGCCTTGAAGCGGGGCAGCGGAGAGGTCAGCTTCTCGAGTCTCGTCCACGGCTTGGTCTTCTGCGCGCCGTTCTGGTTAACCTTCACGATGACGCGTTCGTCGGCCTTCACCGTCACGGGGCCGGACCAGATTTCATTCCCCCACCATGTCACCGTTACCTGGTAGGTTCCCGGATGGACAAGCAGTTCCTGTTGCCAGATAAAACTGTTGTTCACCTCATCGACGTGCCCGACAAAAAAGTCAGGGGTTTTTCCGTTCAGAAGGACCGCCGCATGCTTGGGTCCCTTGATCTGAATTCTTCCCCACGGGCCGGACACCGGGCCACCTTCAGGCTTCAGCGTAACGTCCATCTTGGTAACCTTGCCGACCTCAAGATTCACCTTCTGAGATTCAGGAGCATATCCGTAGTTACGGACAGTAACCGTGTGCTCACCGGGATCGACCCAGATAGTGCAGAGGGCACCAAAAAGGCAGTTGCCTTCTTTTAAAGCAGCGCCATCAACAAAAACATACGCCTGCTTCGGGCTGACGTGAATCCTGAGCTTTGCTTGTTTCCCCCGCGGGAAAGCAGGAGCAACAACAGCGAACAAAACTGCAAGCAAGATTCCCGTCGCCACAAAAAATTTGCGTCGCGGGTCCATCAGGTCAACCTCCGTAGAACTTGAAATATCCTCGGCAATCTGCGTTCGTTGCATATGAGGATCGAGCCTAGCTGCAAGGCCTCTAACCAAACCACTTCTCCACGATATGTCAAACAAGAAGATATGTCAAACAAAAGAAATGGGTAACTAAGGAAAGCCCCCATCCTGGTAATTAGCTTCATAATACTTACCCAACAAACCGCAGGCAGTGTTGCGTAGCCGTTCGCGTCCATCAACATCTCGGCCTATCCCGGCTAAGCACCTGGGATTGTAAAGCTTACAGCAGAGAAGCCAGCGCCACCGACGGTTGGACGTTATTTTCCCTGCACATCCAGGGCGGGCGGGTCCTCTACTTACCGTTGCGAACGTGTTTCTGCTCGTGCTTTCCGCACGGATACAACCCTTCTCCCTGGAGCTTGATCGCCGGCCCATTATCGGCCGCCCGCACATGCAGCCGGGATGAATTTCCGTACTGGAAAGGACAAAAATTGTCGGCCGGCCCAGACATTTTGAGGCACGAAAATCCCCGCGCAACAACCGCCCTTTCCCTGTATCGCCAGGGGACCGGCTACAACCTTACTGATTTCTGCCATCTGGGCCCGGCTTTAAAGTTCTTCTAGTGGCCGCCGATATGGTAACCCGTGTGCCCGAGTCAGGGTTGCAGCGCTATGGCGCGCCCCGTCCAGCGAACGGGGCAAGTTACGAAAGGCATGGCAATGAAGACAGAATCAAATGGTTTCTCACTTATTGAACTTCTAATTGTTGTTGCGATCATCCTGATCATCGCGGCGATTGCCATTCCCAATTTCTTGCGCTCGAGGGTGGCGGCCAATCAGGCTTCGGCGGTGCAATCGCTCCGCACACTCTGCACCGCCGAGTTAACCTTCTCCTCCACGTATAACCGGGGATACACAGAAACCATGGGCTATCTGGGACCGCCCCCTTCCGGTTCCGCCGAGGACATCACTCACGCGGCGATCGTCGATAATGTGCTGTCCGGGACTGCGGCGGGCGGAGCCACCGCGATGACATCCACAAAGGCCGGCTACCTGTTCACCTACTCCCCGGGCGCCGCCATCAACGGGCAAATAATCTCATTCACCCTCACCGCCGACCCCATCACTCGCGGAACCACCGGCCTGAATTCCTACTTTGTGGATCAGTCGGGAGTCGTCCGGCAGAACCCCACCACCCAGGCCAGCGCAGCGGACTCGCCCCTGGCAGGATAAGCTGCCGGCTGCAGGAACGCTTCAAAGTATTCTTCCGAAAATGCATACAGGATTTGTTGCGCGGTGAATTGTTGCGGGTTGCGGAGGAAGCCTCCCGCGCCCCAGACTTCGATGTTCAGGCGGGCGAACGCGGCAGACTTCCTTCCAGAGGCAGAAACTACTTCGACTGGGGAACGATGCGCAGATAGGGCCGCGGCGCCTTCCAGCCGCCGGGATATTTCTTCTTGGCCTCGTCGTCGGAAACCGACGGCAGGATGATGACGTCTCCACCCTTTTCCCAGTTCGCCGGAGTGGCCACCTGTTCTTTGGCCGTAAGCTGGATGGAATCGAGGGCGCGCAGCACTTCGTTGAAATTGCGGCCGGTGCTCATCGGGTAGGTCAGCATCAGCTTGATTTTCTTGTCCGGGCCGATGACGAACACCGTGCGCACGGTCTGGTTGTTGACCGCGGTCCGCCCCTCGCAGGTTTCCCCGGCTTCTGCCGGCAGCATGTCATAAAGCTTGGCCACCTTGAGTTCGGGGTCACCGATCATGGGATAGTTCACTTTGTTGCCCTGGGTTTCTTCAATGTCGACTTCCCACTTCTTGTGGCTGTCCACGGGGTCCACGCTCAGCCCGAGGATTTTGCAGTTGCGTTTTGCAAACTCCGGCTGCAGGCCCGCCATGTAACCGAGCTCAGTGGTACACACAGGAGTAAAGTCTTTGGGATGGGAAAACAGGACGGCCCAGCCATCGCCGATCCATTCGTGGAATTTGATGGTTCCTTGTGTCGTTTCGGCGACAAAATCCGGCGCCGTGTCTTGGATGCGTAGTGACATCGTGCACTCCTTGTGAAAAGTTTTATTGTTCGGGATAGCCCGCCGTAGAAAGTCTAGAAGTGGCCAATTCTTCCTGTCAAGAAGAATCTCGGCGCCCGGCGGCGCGCGCACAGAATCCGTTCCCTGCGCTTTGGCGATCAACTCCAGACAGATCGCGGGCAGGCGGCGGAGACCGGCACCCTTTCTCACAAAATCCGTGTCCAGTCCCGGCGGCTGGGATAAGATGCCATAACGAAGGAGGACATTTTGCACAATCACGACTCAGACAACACGGATAAGAAGACTCGACGGGATTTTCTTGCCAGCGGCATCGCGGGCATTGCGGGCTCAACCCTGCTGGCGGATCAGATGGCCAGGGGAGCAGCCCTTGCCGGCACCGCCCCTGCGGGAACCCTGAAGCCAGGCTCGCCATCGCCTGAAGCTTTCCCTCAAGGCGAACCGGCGGGAGGGAAAAAGGCAGCCGGGCAGTTGCGCGGCCTGATGGCGGATGCCGGACGCGTTCCTGAAGACCCTTCCTACTACCGGCGCGCCATTGATTTCTGCCACGAATGGAACATGAACGCTTACCTGATTTCCCTGACGGACGACCAGGGCTGCGCTTTCCGCTTCAATAGCCATCCGGAACTCATCACTCATAAAAACGCACTCACGCACGAGCAGGCCAAAGAACTGGCCGAATATGCGCAGCAGCGCGGCGTGGAGCTGATCCCTGAAATCGAATCGTTCGGCCACACGCGGTTCATTACCGGGGTGCCGCAATACGCCCACCTGCAGGACGCCATGTCCTCAGGACGCCACAACTTTTCCGCCGTCAGCCCGGTGGCCCCGGAAACCCTGAAGCTGTTCTCGGACCTTTACCGCGAAGTCGCGGAGGTTTTTCCCTCGCGCTACTTCCACGGCGGCTGCGATGAAGTCAACTGGGGCGGGTCTGCGCTGTCCCAGGCAGCGCTCAAGAAGAAGACCCGCGCAGAAATCTGGGCCGAGTATGTGAACTCGCTCGACCACATCGCGCGCGGGCTGGGCAAGGAGCTGATGGTCTGGGGCGATTTTGTTCTGCACAAGCAGCCCGGCGTGCTGCCGCGGCTCAACAAGGACATCATCATCATGGACTGGCAATACTACGTGACCGACCCCAAACCGCTCGAACAGGCGGCGCGCAAGGTGGTCGACGCAGGGCTGCGGGTCATCGGCGCGCCGTCCATCATTTCCTGCCGCTGGGGAGTGCGCGCCGGCGCCAACGCACTGCGCAACATCGAGGCTTTCGCGGACGCCTACAGCCGCATTGACAGCCCACGGGCGCTGGGCGTGATTGTCACCAACTGGATTCCGTCACGCTACATCCAGCGGTCGCTCTGGGACACCTACGCTTACACGGCGGTTGCCTTGAATGAGGGCAGCGCCGCGGCGCGGGCGTCGGCCTTCCGCCGCTTTGTTGAAAAACACTATCAGGCTGAATGGAACGAAAACTGGTCTGACGTTTTTACCACGCTTTACGAGATTACGCCCAACCGGGAATCCTGCTCGCCGCGCTGGATGCGGCCGGTGCTGCCGGTCCCCTGGAGAAGCGATGACGAACTGAAGGCGGCCGCAAATTCCGGCACCCTCAACGCACCTCCGTTCCGGCGGCTGCTCAGCCAGCTCGTCTTCAGCGAGGCCCAGGTGCGGGACCATCTGGACGACTTCCTCACCTTCCGGCTTTCGGTGGAATACATGGAGCACGTCTTCTGGCGCATCACGGTGCTGGCGGAGGAAGCTGCAAAACCGCAGCGGACGCCCGAGTCTGCAGCGGCCCTCATCCGGACCATCGCGGAACGCGACCAGCGGCTGCTCGCAAAGCTCGATGCTTCATGGAACAAAGGTCGTGCCAGCGACGCGGCGGCGAAGACAGGAACGGTGTTCGATTTCAGACCCGGCGACCAGTTGCTCTACACGTTCCAGCAGGCCGCGGCTTTCTCGCAGCAACTGGCGAGCGCCCCGGATCGGTTCGCTCGTTTGCTCGCTGCTTCTTAGCAGGCTGTTGAAAAAGCTGTAGCGGCGGCTTTACGCCGCCAATCGCCGTTGAAAGCATTGGCCTGATGGCGGGGTGAACCCGCCGCTACGCTCTGCCTACGGAACGTTTCAATAGCCTGCTGGAAGTGCGCTGGGCGCAGGCAGGGATGTCCTGAAGCGAGGCGCGGGGCGCAAGGTTCCACCCGTGCCCTGCGTGCCTTCGGGCGGCCGCCTTCACCGGCCCTGTGGTTTTAGACTAGCCACGGACGGTCGACGCAGGTTAAAATTAACGCTCAAATCGACGGAGAGGTGGCCGAGTGGCTTAAGGCGGCGGTTTGCTAAACCGTTGTACGGTCAAAAGCTGTACCCAGGGTTCAAATCCCTGCCTCTCCGCCAGTTCTTTTAATCCTGATCACTTATCCCTTATTGAATCGTGGCAGGCTTGGCGGGTGGTTCGGCCTCTAGCGTCCTGTTGTGCTGATCCCGCTTCGGCGATTCGGTTTTCCAGCATCGTCATAGCGTTTCGAACCTCATCAGCCGCAATCTTTTTGTACCAGGTTGCTGTAGTGCTCACGTACGCGTGCCGGACGCGTGCAACCGGCCGATAACCGGATTGGGGGATTTGCCGTGAAGGGCTCCGACCTGCGCCAGCGCTCGAAAAACGCGATAAAGTAAGAGGTCCTGTTTTTGGCCTGGAAACGTGGCCGGGTCCAATGAAGGCGCACCATCGGCAGCCACCTGTCCAGCATCACTCGTTGAACGCTGATGTGGAGCAGACCTATTTCACACCGGGAGGTAACCCCCTATGTCAAGCAGACTTGATCGCCGTTCGTTCCTGAGCCGGACCACCGGGTCATTGCTGGCCACCTCGATGTTTCCCGGCGTGGGGCGGGCCGGCTTCAACCCCATTGCCGGCGGAATGCCGGGAGCGCAACCTGGAACCGGGCATTCCATCCTGACGCCGGAGCCGGTGGGCATCTTTCCCCGACCCCACGAGATGACCGAATCGCACAGACCCTTCGTATTAAACGAAGAGACGGCGATCATCCTTCCCGGCGGAGCTTCAGAAAATGACATTCGCCTGGCGCGTTTTCTGGTGGAGGAATTGAGCGACCGGTACGGAGTCGAGCCCAGGGTCCGGCATGAAGATGCGCTGCCGGAAGGCAATCGATTCATCCTGATGGGCTCGATCAGCAATCCTCTGGTGCGCGAGTATTGCCGCCGGAACCGGCCGGATGTTTCCGCCACCAATCCCGGCCCCGAGGGATATTTCCTTCAGGCAAACGATCGCGCCGTTGTCGTCGCCGGGTCTGACGATCGGGGAGCCTTTTATGGAATGCAATCGCTCCTTCAGTTGATCGGGAAGCAGGACAGTCAGCTTGAGATCCAGGGCGTGCAGGTGCGCGACTGGCCAGACAAGCCGTTCCGGGGCATTTACCTTTATGTGCCCGGCCAGGACAACGTTCCGATGTTCAAGCGCTTTGTCCGTGGCTTTGTGGCCCGGTACAAGTTCAACACGGTCATCATTGAAATGAACGCCTGCATGCGCTTCGACAACCACCCGGAATTGAACGAAGGCTGGGTGGAGTTTGCACGCGACACCAACTACAGCCGGCGCAATTATCCGCCCGGACCCTTGCACGGCCGGGAGCAGAATTCCTCTCATCAGGATTGCGGCGACGGAGGGTTTCTTGAAAAAGCTGAAGTCGCTGACCTGGTGGATTGGTGCCGGCAGCACCAGCTTGAGGTGATTCCCGCCATCCCTTCGCTGACTCATGCCTTCTACCTGCTGAGCAAGCACAAGGACCTGTCGGAAGTGCCCGGAGACAAGTGGCCGGATACTTACTGCTCCTCGAATCCGAAAAGTTACAAGCTGCTGTTTGAGGTGATGGACGAATTTCTCGAGGTGATGAAACCCGGGATGGTTCACACGGGTCACGACGAATGGTTTGCGCCTTTTGGCCTGTGCCCCCGCTGCAAGTCGAAGAATCCCGGAGAGGTCTTCGGCCACGATCTCATCAAGGTCCATGAGTACCTGGCCAACAAAGACATCAAGATGGCCATCTGGGGCGACTATCTCCTGGAGAGTGTGCGCGGCAAGGGAATGCGCAAGCACACCACGAAGGATGGATGGGTCTACCATTCGCCCGGCGCGATGACTCCGCAGCAGGTGAAAGAGTTGGTTCCCAAAGACATTCTGCTCTTCAACTGGTTCTGGTCAGCAAGCGAGAAGGGCAGGAGCAACGAAGCGTTGCTGGACGATTTCGGGTTCCGGCAGATTTACGGCAACATGCAGCCCAACATTCAGGAATACCCTGAGCGCATCAAGCGTTCGACCATCATCGGTGGCGCTCCTTCGGCCTGGGAAGCGACCAACGAATTCAACTTCGGGAAAGACCTGATGCACAGTTTTCTTGGCTGCAGCAACCTGCTGTGGTCAACGGGCGTATTGAAATCCTCGCAACTGTCTTCCATCGTCCAGGCTTCCGTCCCGGGCCTGAGACGGGATCTCAGCGGAGAAACCCTGCCCAGCGAAACGGGCGATCCGGTTGTCCCCATCGATATCTCCGCCTCATTCAATCAACCGAATCGGGAATCCACCTTCGCGGTTGACCTCAGCGGGATGCGGACCGGAAGAGTTGCGGCAGGAGGTCGAGTGTTTGATTTGATGTCCCCTGCCGCGGCCAGTGGCAAATCGGTCGTGATGGTGGGCGCGGAGGGCAAGACGCCCAACCCTTTGCCACGCGAGGTCCGGGGCATCCGGATTGGCGAAGATGCTACCAGCCTGATTTTTCTGCACGCCTGCGCCCTGCCGGCCACCAACAAGGAGGCTTATCGCCTGATCTGGGACATGCGCGACTCGGCGGACCTGCTGGGATGGTACGAAGTGGTTTATGACGACGGGCTGCCGGAACTTATTCCCATCCGATACGGAGTCAACATTCTGGAATGGAACTGGCGCCGGCAACCCCGGCAGGGCGCCTATTGCTACGGAGCCGATGAAGTTGCCTGCGGCCAAAGCAGCGAAAACCCCATCAGCTTTTTCGCGTTTGAATGGACAAGCCCGCGGCTGGGCCAGGTGATTCGAGCAGTCAACCTGAAGGGCTCCAAAGGATTCCGGGGGGCGGTGCAGGGTTTTGAAAACGCTTTCGGAAAAGTCATCCCCAATAACGCCGTGATCCTGAAGTCCATCAGCTTTGTGAAAAAGCGGGGGACGGCAGAACCTTAATTGCTGCTGGGGGCAGTTGGGAAACCTCTAAACGCGAGTTGTCAAAACAGTGGATACTTCGGCGGAGGACACGACGGGGGTAAGTGACAAATTATCTTGCCAACAATCGCATGCCAGCCGGGAATTACGCCGCGGTTCACGCCAATGGCCGGGGGCGCGTTTTTGAGGAGCCGGAACAGATGGCGGAGTGCCGGCTCAAAACCACTGCCGGCGAATGCGCCTCAACATTCCTTGAACTTCCTGCCCCTGCCGCAAGAGGACCGAACTCACCGCCTCCCTCGCCCGTTGCAACCCGGATTGCTCTGGTGTATCTTCACGCTTTGGCCTGAGCGCATCATAAGGACCAGGGTTCGGGGCGATGGGATCACTCCCTCTGAGGGAATGGGCACCCGCGAATTCGCCGCTGCCGGGCCGCGAAAACGCATCCTATCCAGGGGCAGATCGGCTGCAGAACCGATCAGTCAGACATTTTCAAAAGGGGGAGAAGAAATGAATCGAAGAGAACTCATCCTGGCCGGCATGGCGATCGGAATGACGCCCGCCATCACTTCGGGTCAGACAAAGCGCTCTGCCGGGAGCGCCGATCCTGCTCAGCAGTTTCCACCGGGCTCGCCGCCCACCATCCTTTTAAATGATTATGTCCCGCATTCCATCTATAAAATTCCCGTAACGATCATCAACAAAGCAAAGTTCCCCATCTATGACGCCCACTGCCACGGGCGCGGAGGCATCAGTGTCCGCGAGATGGTGAACATCATGGACGAGGTCGGCGTGGAAAAATCGGTGGTTTTCACAGGCGCCTCCACCCTGGACCGCTTCAAGGAAATCAGCCGGCAATACGCGCCCTATCCCGGCCGCTTTGACATGTGGTGCATGTTTAACCTGAACGATTTCGGCAAGCCCGATTTTGAAAAGACGTCGCTGAAATCTTTAGAGGAATGCCAGCGTGCGGGTGCGCGCGGCGTCGGCGAAATCCACGACAAAGGCAGAGGGTTCGTCTGGCAATATTCCGGCAGGCGCAGCCGCCGCTCCGGCCGTCCGCGGCGCGCACGGATGCCTCTGAACGGAGGGCCCACGTACACGCGGCCTCCCATGCCGCCCAACCCCAACGCCCCCATGGGACCTCATCCTGACGATCCGCGCCTCGATGCGCTGTGGAACCGGGCCGGCCAGCTCGGCATGCCCATCAGCATCCACGTTTCCGATCCCATCTGGTCCTACCAGCCCATGGACAGCCACAACGACGGGCTCATGAACGGGTGGAGCTGGCGCATCGTTCTCGAACCCGGAACGTACAATCACGACCAGCTGATTGACAGCCTGGACAAAACCGTGGCGCGCCATCCCAAAACCACTTTTGTCGCCTGCCATCTTTCCAACCTGGATTACGACCTCACCCGGCTGGGCCAGATGTTTGACCGCCATCCCAACCTCTACGCCGACATCTCGGCGCGCTTTGCGGAGACGGCCACCATTCCCCGGTTCACCCGCCAGTTCCTGATGAAGTATCCCGACCGCGTGGTTTATGGAACCGACGTGACCTACTGCAAGCCCTTTTTCAGCACCACATTTCGCATCCTGGAAAGCGAGGATGAACACTTCTACGGGCGCGGGCTGGTTGATACCGCCAATTTCAACTTCAATTATCACTGGACGCTGAACGCCTTCGGCCTGCCGGACGACATGCTCAAGAACATCTATCACGACAACGCCATCAACATTCTCAAGAAGGCGCAGGAGAACGCCGCATGAGGGTGGCCGCCACCGTCGAAGGACTATGTTGATCCGTTGAAGGCGTCCACAATCCTTCGATGGGCAGGCAGCGCCATGATAGAGCTAATGCTTTGAAGTGTAGTAGCGATAGGCGTCCCGGATGGCGTCGGCATTCTCGCTGGCGTCTCCGCCAAACGGTTTGTAGCGGGCCAGATCGTTCTCCCGGACAAGCTGGTTGACGGGCTTTCCCTGCTGGATCCCGGCTTTCACCTGCCGCAGAACGGCGTCGAGATAAACGCGCTGGGCGCGAAGCGTCTCCGCCGTTCCAAAGTCGCCGTGTGCGGGAACTACGACCTTCAATTTCCATCCTGCCATTTCATCCAGCGCCCGGAGCCATCCTTCGTAGTCAGCCTCGGGATCAGAAAGGTTGTTGCCTCGCGTCCAGTTGACCGCAAGGTCGCCGACGAAGAGTATTTCCTGCTTTGGAAGGTAAGCCACGCCGTCGCCGGAGGTATGGGCCGGCCCTTTGCGGATCAGTTCCACGCGTTGCCGGCCGTCATCAAAAACCAGCGAATCGCGGAACCGCACGCTGGCGTTGGCCAGCGGCCACTGAAACTGATGCGGCGCGGGTGGGGCTTTCACCTGGCCACGCGTGTCCCCCAGAGCATAGCGGTCGAACTCCTGAGCGAAGGCCTGCGTGGCCACCACGGCTGCTCCGGCCCGCACAAACACAATGTTGCCGTAACTGTGGTCGGCGTGATAGTGGGTGTTAAAGACAAACCGGATCGGCTTATCAGTGGTCTTCCTGATCTCGCTGATGATCTTCGTCGCCGCCCAGGGGAAGTTTGCGTCGATCACCAGGACGTAGTCGCGAAACACCACCCATCCCACGTTGGTTTGCTGGTGTGTGGGCCGATCTCCAAGCCAGCAGTAAACCGAGGGCGCCAACTGACGAACCCGCGGCGAAGGACGATCCTGGCCGTACGCTGCTGCAGCCATGATGGGGACGGAAGCGATGAATTCCCGGCGTCGCATGATCTGACACTCCCTGATGGATGGCTCAACTTCTTAATTCAAGAGACCAGGCAGGAAACTTATACGCCCTTTCGCCAGTTGTTGTCACTGCCTTTCTTAATCCGGATGGTCAATGAACCATCAGGATTTGTGGGCTCGTAGCAGGCCCAACGGACCGGGCGGCGTATCCCTTTGGTCTCCAGCTCCGCCCGCAGTTTGATCTGCTGCCCCTCCATGCCTTTGGGAAGAATGATCGAAGCTTCGCGAATCTGGCCACCATAAGGCTGACCGGCGTCAAGATTGCCTCCCACTTTGACACGCCCATCGAGACTTTCCGCATAGATCCCCAGTACTCCGGGCACGCCTGCCACGCCGTCATTGGCGATACACAGAATCAGTTCCATGGTGTCATAGCGCTTTCTCTGCCAGACCAGCGAGGGCCGGACACGGTAGCCGAGCCGCTGTTCCAGGGCGCGCAGCGAATCGGGATATTTCTCGTAATATCGCCGGACGTTGTCGGCCTCCGTCCAGAGGCCGAAATAATTCGTGTCGATATCCAAAGCATGAAAGCCGGCGACCTCCCGATAAGGACGGTCCATGGGTCCGCCCGACCTTTGGGGATAGTCGTCCGTCGAAGGGACCTCCCGGTCGCCACCTATGAACCTGCGCGCGGAGCCGCCCAGCTTTTCGATGCAGGCTCTCTCTTCGGCTTCCCACTCAGCAAGCACATAATGGCGATTTCCACCATCCTCGAGCACCGTCGCCACCCAGGGAGGACGATGCGCAAGCGCTTCGATCTGGATAGGCTCATCCATGATCAGGCTGTCGGAACGCAACCAGCCTCCAGCTCGAACCACCATGTCCTGCACCTGGCGGTTCCCAACCCTGGAGATGTCGGGTTCCGTGTTGACAGCCAGAGGGGTCCGTTTCCAGGCGTCCATCTGCAATTGGGTCAGATGGACAAAAGTTTTCTCGGCCGTCAAATAGTCGGGAAACGGATTGGGCAGGTCGTTGGTGTGACCTTCACCCCAGAAGCCGTACATCATCAGGTCCATGTACTCCATCATCGGGTTGCTGTCAAACCGCTCGGCGAGCAGTTCATTAAGCTCGGTAAAGGCTTTGAGAAACTCCGGGGAATCGTATCGCGGTTCGTAGAAATCAAAATTCACACGGTGTTCCCGTGACTTGTTGCCGATGTTGACGATGGGAACCTTTCCCTTCAGAAAGTCCGGCATCGAGAGTTTTGCAGGCTGAATGTTCGGGCTGGAAAGCTGGATTCGAAAGCCCACGCCCAGGTTATGGCGTTTGGCGGCGTCCAGGGTGGCTTCCCAAACGGGATTGAGGTCGAGTTTGCCGGGTTGGCTCTGCACGTCGCGCCAATCACAGCGGATGTAAAGAACATCGACGAACGGCAGACTTGCCATCTTTTCCACGGCCTGCTCGAGCGTTTCATTGCCACACTTTACGTTCAATGCCGGTCCGTTTTCCTCCCACGTATAACCCACCATGCCTGTACCAAAATTTCGAATGTGCTTCAGAGAGGGCTCAGTAACGTGGATGGTGAACCAGCCCTGGTCCTGACCTACGCCGAAGGGTCCCTGGTTCAGGCGATTGGGCACGCGTGGCCCGGGGCCGAAGTTGTATCCCTGCCACAGATGGTCAGGAACATCGGCCAATAAACGTCCGGGCGCGACGCTGCCCGCTCCCGCCAATAGTGCGCCCATTTTCACAAAGTCTCGTCGCCGCATGACTTAGCCCTCCCTTGCCATTCAATGTAATTAAAATGCAACGCCCGCCGACCCAAGAGCTCACGGAAACTCTCTTCGTGTGGGCCCCTTCATCTCTCTCCTTCTCCTGTTTGTGAGGTGAAAGAAATTTGCATCACAACCAGCAAGAAAGTTTACATCACGCCTCGCGGCTGTGAAACAGAAGATGGTTTTCCCAGGAATTCTGGTTCGTTTCCAGGTGTGGTTCACTAGAGGTTTGCACAATTTTGAAGAAGCGGGGACGAAGTTGCGGGTTAGTCAAGGGGCGGCGCGAAGATGCAGGACCGCCCCGTTGCCATAATCGATGAGGTAAAGTTCACCAGCAGCGTCCTGGCCAAAGCTGCTGACCGTAAGGTTATGGGTGAGAACCTGCGTCATATGCCAGTTCAGCATTGCATCCTGTTTGAGCGCCCACACACGCCCGCTCGAAAGATCACCGAAGACGTACGTGCCCTCAAGGTCTGCAATGGCCGACCCGCGATAAACGTACCCGCCAATGATCGACGAGCCGCCTGAGGCATCATGGCCGTATTCGGCAATGGGCAGGGTGAGCCCTGCCATATCGCAGGTGGCAACGGAAGGAGGGTAACAGTGGTTTCCTTCCATAACGTTCCATCCATAATTGCCGCCCCTGGCCACCAGGTCCACCTCCTCCCAAGCACCTTGTCCAACATCACCGGCGATGAGCCGCCCATTGGAACGGTCAAAGGAAAAACGCCATGGATTCCGGAAGCCATAGGCCCAGATTTCCGGCAAGCCACCGCCGCTTGCAAAGGGGTTGTCCGAAGGAATGGCGTACTGCTTGCCGGAAGCAAACGGAGGATTTACGTCAATCCTCAGGATCTTGCCCAGCAGGACGTTCTTGTTCTGTGCGTTCCCCGAAGGATCGCCGCCGCTGCCACCGTCGCCCAATGCGGTGTAGAGAAATCCGTCGGGGCCGAAGGCAAGCTGGCCGCCATTATGGTTGGGGTAGGGTTGATCAACCACCAGCAATTGGCGTTCGCTCGACGGGTCAGCCTGGTTGGGATCGGCGGTGGAAACTGTGAATTCTGAGATGACCGTCTGGAGCTGCCCGGTACTGAGCTGCCGGGTGTAGTCCACGTAGAAGCGCCCGCTGGCGGTGAAATTCGGATGGCACGCCATCCCCAGCAGGCCCGTCTCGCCGCCGGACTCTACCTGGGATGAGATATCCAGAAAGGGGACCGGGAGAACCACTCCCGCCTGGATGGTTCGGATGGCGCCACCCTGTTCAAGGATGAAGATGCGATTCGTCCCATCGTCGGGCGACTCGAAGCTCACGGGGCTGCTCAACCCGCTGACAAAATCTTCAAGCGCCAGCGGGGGTGGCGGCACGAATTGCTCAATTGAGGGAGTAGTCCGAATCCCGGCGCTTCCCCCGCAGCCTATGAGCAGGCATGCCGCAATCAACACAACAGAAAACGCCGTCCAGGATGACTTAGACATAGCCTTGCTGTGCCTCTACGGCAAGCTTAGCACTATTGGCTGAACCTTTGTACGAGCCAGCACCTGCCCTCAGCGCCCAGTCTGCCGCCACTCTACCTGTCCTTAAAACGATGCTCTTCTACCTGAATTCAATGCCGGGTTCCGGCAACGATGACACCGTTTCAATCGGCTTTCAGAGCGGATACCGGCCGCACTTGCGGACGGTTTCATACATGGCCAGAACATTCTCTGCCGGCACGCGGGCTTGCACATTGTGGGTAGTATTGAAGACGTACCCGCCGGCCCGGCCGAAAATCTTCAGCCGCGCACAGACTTCCTGCCGGACCTCTTCCGGCGTACCGAAAGGAAGCGTGCGTTGAGTGTCAACGCCGCCGCCCCAGAAGGTTACGCGCTCGCCGAACTCCTTCTTCAGTTCTTCCGGCGCCATGCCCGCCGCCGAACACTGGACCGGATTGATGATATCGAATCCCGCATCCACAAAATCCGGCAGCAGCGCCCGGACCGAACCGCAGGAATGAATGAAGCATTTCCACTGAGTGTTCTTGTGGATCCAGTTGTTGACCTCCCGGTGGAAAGGCTTGAAGAGTTCCTGATAGGATTTCAGCGAGATAAAGGGTCCGTTCTGCTGGCCGAAGTCAGTGCCTGAAACAAACACCGCCGTCACACGGTTTCCGACGGCCGCAAAGATTTTTTCCAGGTTCCTGATGCCGATCTCACACTGGCGCTCGAAGATTTTGTAAACGTGGTCGCGGCGCGTCACCGTGCTGATGTACCACTCCTCAATGTCACGAATGCCTTTGGGATGCTTCAGCCAGGGAGCGGGCACCAGCGCAATATCTCCGAACGCCGTGCCGCCAAAGTTGGCCAGAATGGCCTTGTCCGTCTGGGTGTGATAGCCTTTCTGCTTCGCGGCGGAAGTATTCCAGGTCTTCGTCGGCAATGGGCCCGAATTCTTCAAGATTGTCTTCAACGCTGAGGGTACTTTCGTCGATGGGCGGCTGGCGCACGATGGAATCAAAGTAGAATCCGCCCTTCGGCATGCGGCCGCTGGGTGCAACGGACTTGTCGCCTTCGGGGTACATCAGGATGTCGCCGTTGGCGTCAGGCTCGATGTTAAAGCCTTCAGGAACCAGCACCGGCGTGCCTTCAAAAGTGGTCCAGGGTTTCCAGCCCTCGCTTCTGAAGCCAAACATGGTGGCCGGTTTCCCCAGCCCTACCACGTCGACGCCCAGCGCTTCCATCAGGTCGGGCTTGATTTCACCGAGCATCTGGTAAGGTTCGGTGACCTTCACGGGCGTGCCCGGCGGGTCGAGCCGGAGCGACTGGCGAAGCTGGTAAACCGTATCCACCTGCATTCCGGTCACCGCGCTTGCACCCAGGTCCAGCGGAACGTGATCCGGTTCCTTGTGCTCAAGCACCATCCGTACCCGCTCGCGTGATGTCATAGCTGATGTCCTCCGTTAAAGCTGATCCGTGCACGAGGCAGGCATTGTGCACGCTCGCAACTGGGTTCACGCCGCAACCAGGCTTCGCGCCAGGTCCACGGCGGCCGGAGCGTCCCTGCCATAGCCGTCGGCCCCGATGGATTGCGCCCAGCTTTCCGTCACCGGCGCGCCGCCCACCATCACCTTCACCTGCTCGCGCAGGCCGGCGGCGGCCAGCGACTCGATCACGGCCTTCATGTTCACCATGGTGGTGGTCAACAAGGCCGACATGGCCACCAGGTTTGCGCCGTGCTCGCGAACGGCGTCCACAATTTTTTCCGGCGAAACGTCGGCGCCCAGGTCAATGATGCGGAACCCTGCGCTCTCCAGCATCATCGACACGATGTTCTTTCCGATGTCGTGCAGATCGCCCTTCACGGTGCAGCAGACCACCGTCCCCACCGGACGCGCAGCCGCATCGCCCACCAGCAGGGGGCGCAGGATGTCGGTCGCGGCGCGGGCGGCGCGGGCGGCAATCAGCACCTCGGGAATGAAGAATTCGCAGTCCCGCATGCGCCGGCCCACTTCGTCCATCGCCGGAACGATGGCATTGGGGAAAATGTCCGCCGGCTTGACGCCCTCGCTCAAGGCCTTCTCGGTCAACTCCTTCACCACCGGAGCTTTCCCATCGATAATGGCCTGCTGCATTTCTTCAAATAGAGTCATCGTGTTCTCCTTCTAACCCTGCACGTGGGATGGTTGCGGAAAAGCAAGCCCGTCAACAAACACTTCCTGGAACTTTCCGTCGGCCTTCAGCGCCACGTGCTCGATCTTCCGCCGCAGTTGCACATAAGAGCCGTCTTCGCCGTCACCGGAGAAAAGCGCCAGCTTGGCGCCCAGCAATGCGGTGTTTCCGGCGGGCGCGACCTGTTCGATGGGCAGGTCAATCAGCCCGATGCGCCGGGCGCTGGCACGGGAAATATAATTCCCAAAAGCGCCGGCCAGATAAAGTTTCTTCAGGTCACCGATTCCCGCGCCTAGACGGTCGAGAAGAATCCTGAAGCCGGCGGCGATGGCCCCCTTGGCAAGCTGTAATTCGCGAATGTCACTTTGCGTCAGCGCCACGGGCGGAGCGAGCGTCCATTCCTTGCGGCCGTTCGAGAAGCGTCCGGAGGGCTGGATCACTTCCAGGTCGAGCCCGGCTGCCACCGCGTCCACCAGCCCGCTGCCGCACAATCCCTGTGGCGCAGCATTTCCCAGCACATGGCAGACCAGACGCTGGTTCTCAACCGCTACCTGGCTGATGGCGCCCGTCGCGGCCCGCATGCCCATGCTGATTCGCGCTCCCTCAAAAGCCGGACCGGCAGCCGTGGAGGCGCAGACCAGTCCGGCGGAGTTGCCAACAACAATTTCGCCGTTGGTGCCAAGGTCGACCAGTGCGCTGATCTCTTCGCTTTCACTCAGCCGGGTAGCCAGCACACCCGCCAGTACGTCACTGCCCACAAATCCGCCCAGACAGGGCAGAAATCGGATGGCCGCTTCCGGGTTCAGGTCCCATCCCAGGTCGCCCGCGCGGAACTGCTGCAGCCCCGTGTGCGGCGATTCAAACGGGTAGTGCGAAAGCGGCTCAACGTCAAGTCCGCAGAACAGATGGTGCATCACCGTATTGCCCACCAGCACCACATCGCGAATCTCGACGCGCGCGGCCTTCGACGAGAAGACCATCTGTTCGATCAGGCTCCAAATCTGGCGCCGGATCAAGTCCGCGAGGGCCGGCAGGTGATCACCCGCGATGGCGTACTCGATACGGCTCATCACGTCGGAGCCGTAACGCGCCTGGGCGTTCAGCGCCATCCGCACCGCCAGCACGCGGCCCGTGGTGAGGTCGAGCAGCTGCGCCACCAGGGTGGTTGTTCCCAGATCGACGGCCACGCCAAGGCCGGGGCGCGGTTCAAAAACAAACGGCGAATCGTCGGCCAGGATGGCGGCGTCCCACTGGCGAAGCTCAACCGTCAGATCGCCGGCCAGTGAGCACTGGCAGGCCAGGCGCCAGCCGTTCTTCAACTCTTCCGCAGAAAGCCGCTCGCGCTGCGCGTCATTGATTTCCGCCTTGCCCTCGTGCACGCGAACCCGGCATCCGCGGCACCGTCCCCGGCCTCCGCAGGGAAACTCCACTCCCTGCTCGAACAGCAAGTCCCGCAACGGAGTGCCCTCCGGCGCCGTCAACTCAACCTGAGTGGGTTGAAGGACAATGCGGTGTTTTTTCCCTTGCTCCAAGGCTTTTCGCCTCTCCTCAAATCGCGGATTCATTTCTCATTGCGCCGTGTGCTCCCGCGCGTAGCGGACCAGTGCATGTAAGTTGGCGGCGGGCGTGTCGCGCGGCACCTCGCATCCCGCACCCGCAATAAAGCGCGGCCCCGCCTGGCGGTGGCACTCGGCCATCGCGGCATAGACCGATTCAGGCGTTCCATCCCGAAGGTCACGAACGGGATCGATGTTTCCCAGCAGCACCTGGTCCGGCCCCATGGCGGCTCGAGCTTCGCCGAGCGGGGCCGCGGAGTCCAGGTCCACAATGTCGCAACCCAGGCTTCCCATCCCTTTCAGAATGAAGCGGGTGTTGCCACAAATGTGGAGCCTCGCCCGCGCGCCCAGCGCGTGCAGCCCGTCCACCATTTGTTTCTCGTAGGGCCAGACGAACTCCTCGTATAATTTCGGGCCCACCAACGATGCCGCCGGGTCGCCGATGCCGATGATGTCCGCACCGGCCTCCACTTGCGCACGTGCAAAGCGCAGGCCCACTTCCAGGGTGTAACCAAAGAGCTCCCGAACAAACACCGGGTCGTCATAAAAGTCGAGCATCAGGGTGTTGATGCCGCGCAGGTCAGCCGAGGCGCCGCAGGGACCTTCCACCCAGCCTTCCACAACCTTTTCCCCGCCCGCGCGCTCCTTCAGCAATTCTAGGCCCTTGAGGCGGTCACTCATGCGCGGCCCTGCCAGCGGGTCGGGAATTTCAAGACCGGCCAGGGTGGCTTTGTCCGCCAGCAGCGCCCGGCTCTCCACGACGGAAGGCGGCTGGTCGTCAAAGTATTCCACGACGGCCCCGCAGTCCGGAGCTTCCCGGGTCTCGGCGATGGCGGAAACGTGGTCGAAGTCAAAAGCCCCGGCGGTCAGGATCTGTGCATCGGCCAGCACGTGATAGTCCGTGGCATATTCGTAGTATTTCTTCCCCACCTGGTCCACGGCAAACATCATGGTGATGGGCATGGCGGGCAGGCAGTCCACCGCGCGCCCGTCCAGCATTGCCAGTACTCGTTCGCGCCCGTTCATCGTCCTCCTTTATGGTTTGCTGCGCCACCCGCTGAATCGGTGACGTTTATCAAGCCGGCGGTTCAGCAGGTTCAGCAGCAATAATCCCTTCGTCGTACTTCGCGACAACCTGAAATCCCGGCGGGACAACCAGAAACTCCTTTTCGTCCCACTGTCCGTCCAGCAGGCGCTGGAGCAGGCCCAGGTCGCCGCGCACTTTTTCAAAGGCCCAGCCACGCGCCTCCGCGTCCTGGCGCGTGCGCTCTTCGAAACTTCCGTCGGGCTCCACGCCCATCTCGATGAAAGTGAACTGCCCGTAATGCCGGGTCAGGTTGCCAAGCTCCTCCTGCAGGTAGCGGGCGTTGTCTTCGCCATAGCGCGCCACCATTTCCTCATAGGTCTGCAGAAAACCCAGCTTCTTGCCAAGCGCAAGCTGGGTTAATTCACCGTCCGCACCGCCGCGCTCAATCCAGCCTGTGGTTTCAAAGTAAACGCCGGGATGGTTCTGGAAATAGTCCATGTAGCGCGACGCGCTGCCCATGAAAAGCGTGATGCAGTCGTGCGCCCGCGGAACCACCAGCGGCCTCGCGCGCGAGGTCAATCCCACGATGCCATTGTTGCACAGGCCGTAGCCAAGCAGAATGGCGTCGTAGGGGCTGTTGTCAATCCGGTCGATGGTCTCCTGCAGACGCGTGTGCATCTCCGCCGTACCCACATCGTGCAGCCCCTTGGGCAGGAACTCGACGTCAATCGTGTGGGGCGAACGCGCAATCAGCGCGCACATTTCGCGGAAAAAGATTTCGCAACTGATCAGTCGCAGGCGCATCGGTCTGCTCCGGGGTTTTCGCGCGGATCACAGGCGCGCCGCGAGTTCACGGATGAACTCCGGCGCCGTGCCGCAGCAACCGCCAATAAAGCTCGCTCCGGCCTCAACCAGCGACTGCGCGTGCCGGGCAAAGTCCTGTGGCGTGGTGTCGTAATGGACGTTTCCGTCTGAAACCACCGGAAGGCCGGCGTTCGGCTTCATCCAGAGCGGCAGGTCCGTGGCGGCCCGCAGGCGTTTCGATATCCCGACATATCCTTCCGCGCCCTGTCCGCAGTTAGCCCCCACCACGTCGGCGCCCGCGGCGGTCAGCACGCTGGCTGCTTCTTCCGGCGTGGTTCCCATCATGGTGCGGTCGTGGTCGCGGCCGGAATCAAAAGTCATGCAGGCAACGACGGGAAGGCCCGTCGCGACGGCGGCCACGACCGCGAGTTTCGCTTCGCCGGGATCGCTCATCGTTTCAATCACAATCGCGTCAGCGCCCGCCTCAGCCAGAGCGCGGGCCTGCTCCTCAAAAGCCTGGGTGGCTTCCTCCTCGCTCACTTCTCCGGCAAACAGCATTTTTCCGCACGGCCCCATCGAGGCAAACACGCGCGCACGTCCGCCCGCGGCCCGGCGCGAAATCTCCACCCCGGCGCGGTTGATCTCCTGCGCTTTCGCGGCAAGGCCATGGCGGGCCAGCAGGATGCGGTTGGCGCCAAAGGTATCGGTCAGAATCACCTGGCTGCCGGCTTCAACGTAAGCGCGGGCAACTTCCTCCACACGGTCCGGGTGCGACAGATTCCACTCGTCGGGGCAGTCTCCCGGCTCGAGGCCGCGCGCCTGCATCTCCGTCCCCCAGGCGCCGTCCGTCAGCACCGGAGCCTCCGACAGCAGTTGATTGATCAACTTCTTCATGGCATTCGGTTAGCCGGCTCCAGCATTTCTGGAACCACCCGCAAGCCTCCAACCCGAAAGAAGGCCTGCTTTGAAACATCCACGAGGTCCAACTTCCATGGAAAGAACTCGCCCCGGTTCTCAGGCGCATGCCAATAGGGAGGCGAACACAGCATCCCCGGGACTCCTGCCCGAAGCTATCAAGCGCCTTACGGGCGAGTCTGTGACCTACATCACAGCCTTGGCGGAGGTGGAGACCACCGCGGAGGTCACCAGATGAGGGCGGCCCGCGATTTTCCGGAGAGCACGTCTTTATCGAGCTCGTACCCAAAGCCGGGCGACTGGCTGAGATCGACAAAGCCGTGTTTCGGCTGCGGCTCGCCCTTCAGCAGCGGATGGCCTCCCTGGGCGAAGATGTCCACAAATTCCGCACGCGGCGCGTTCCCGGTGGACATCACAAAGTGGTAAGTGGGAGCTCCCACGCCGTGCGGAATCACCGGCAGATCGTGGGCGCTGGCCATGGCGGCAATCTTCTTCAGTTCAGAAAGCCCGCCCGCGCGGTAAATGTCCGGCTGCAGGATGTCCACCGCTTTCTTTTCGATCAGGTCGCGGAACCCGTAGCGCGTGAATTCATGCTCGCCGCCGGTAATCAGGATGTCGGACACGGCGTCCTTGATTTTTCGATAGGAATCGATCTGGTCGGGCGGCACCGGCTCTTCAATCCACAGCACCCGGAACTCCGCAACGGCTTTGGCCAGAGCAATGGTGTAAGGAACGTCGAGCGCCATGTAGCAATCGAGCATGATGTCGCCGTCGGGGCCGATCAGTTCGCGGGTCTTTGCCACCAGTTCCACATTCTTCCTCAGGCCCTCCTGGCCGTCGGCGGGGCCGCAGGGCACAGCCAGCTTCACGTGGCGGAAGCCCTCTTTCAGGTGCCGCTCGGTCAGGTTGCCGGTCACGTAGACCGGAATGCGGTCCTTGTTTTTTCCTCCGGCCAACTCGTAAACGGGCTTACCTGCTGCCTTGCCGGCCAGGTCCCACAACGCCAGATCGATTCCACTGATTACTTCGATTACGATCCCTTTGCGCCCGTAAAACTGTGACGCCCGGAACAACTGCTCCCACAACCGCTCGATATTCGAAGGGTCCTGGCCAACCAGCAGGTTCCTGAACTGCTCATCGATGATGGCCGCCGCCAGTTTCCCTTTGCCGCCTCCCACCGTGCCCAGGCCGTGCAGACCGTCGTCGGTGACGATCTCGATAATCGCGGCGGACATCGGCCCGAACCAGCTCGAGCGCTTCGCCTTGTATTCCGGGTAGATCGACATCGGGTTCGCGATCACACCCTCGCTCAGCCATGAGGGGCTCATCGGAACCACATGGACTTTCACTTCACTGATCTGCATCCTGCCTCCGCTTCGCGCGACCTTGTCACTTCATCGTAATCACGCTCACTTCAAATGGGCCCAGTGCCGTCTCGTCCCGCGCCAGGGCCGTCGCTCCCACGCCGGACTCTGCCGTCTCCTCGTTCACGTACTGTTCGCTTGAGCCGGCCGCCCCCGGCAGCGAAATCGATGCCGGCCGGTTGCGCCGGTTGATCAGCAGCAGCTTGTGCAGCCCCGACCGGGTCACGAATCCCTGCGCGTAGACGCCCGATGAGCCGCCTTCCGTCTTCACCAGCTTGTCGCCCGGGCCGAAATTGTCGTGCAGAAGTTTCAGCACCCAGAACCGCGCGTTCGGCTGCCCTGTGGTCCAGTCCACCATCGAGACGCTCGGAAACTGGGTGGGATAGCCGACCAGTTGCGATTCCCCCGCCACCTCGATGCCCTGCTTTGCCAGTTCCACGTATAGATAGGCGTACATGGCGCCGCACAGGTTCCAGTAGCCGTGCGGAATCGGGCGTACCAGGTGGTCTGCCGTGTCGTAAGGCAGGATGCAGCCCAGTTCGTTCGTGTCCGTCTCGGTCTCAGGCGAAAGCCGCTGGCGGATCGCCTGAATGTAATGGACGGTATCGAGAAATCGTTCCGCCTGGTCCCAGAAAGTGTATTGCCAGTTGTTCAGGTTCTGAGAGGGTGAAGGGCCCGCATAGAAGTGATAGGAAACCATGTCCATCGGAGTCCCCGGCTTGTGGTTCTGGTGATTCAGAAAGTACTCGAAGAATTTCGGATTCACCGAGGGCGCCGCCAGCGACGCCCCGACAAACTTGATGCTCGGGTCGACTTTGTGGATCGCCGCCACCACGGCGTCGTAGAGCCGGGTGTAAAATTCCGGAGTCATGCCGTGTTCAAAGTCCACCTCGTTCAGCACTTCCCAGTACTGAATCTTGTAGTGATGGCCGGACTCGTGCCGCTTGCCGTATTCATCCGTAAAGCCGCCCTGCGTGTACCAGCCCACCAGCCGCGCGTAATAGTCCGCCACTTCCTTCATGCTGGGATCGCGCAGCTCGGTCCCGTGCTCGTAGTGCCAGTCGACCTGGTCCGGGTCCGATGGATAGGCCACCGGCTTCTCCGTCTTCCACATCCACTGCGGGATGGTGCTGAAGTTGATCATCACCGAATGCCCCGCCTGCGCATTCATAAAATCTTCCATCATGGGATCGATCAGCGAAAAATCCCACGACGTTTTTCCGTCCCCGGGAGGTTCGAGTTCCGCCACGCCCAGCTTCGGGTAGGGCAGCCAGGGAACGTAACGCACGTAGTCGGCGCCCAGCGCCTTCAGGTTCTCAAAGACCCGGTCGTGGATTTTCGATCCCCGCCGCAGCGGCGGATTCACCACCACCTGCAGCGTGGGAGTGGTTTTGGAAACCTCCTGCACCTGGTTCCAGTCCACCTGGACCTTGCCCGTGGTCTGCGCATACAAAAACGGAGCCAGCAACACGGCCGCCAGCAACCCCACCCCAATCTTCGTGATCTTCATCCGATAAATCCTCCCCGCATGACCATGGCGTTCATTGTGCTTACGGAAAAGTACACCTCTGCCCGCTTTGGCGGGGCAGGGCAACATTAAACCTCTGAATCCCTCCGTTGACCAGCAGGATTTTGCGGGGACCGCCAGGCAAGTCCAGGAGGAAACAACATCAGAACATTGGGCGGACTTTCAGCGTACGCAGGAGCGGGGCTCTTCAGCTTAAGGAACAGTCACCACCAGCGCCGTCGTCTTGTGTTTGCTTGCATTCCAGTATCCATGCGGAACATTTGAATCGAAGTAGATGGAATCGCCGCCCTCGAGCCGGATCTCCTCGTCGCCAACACGAAGCCCCAACCGCCCGGCCGTGACGTAGATGAATTCCACCCCGGCGTGCTGGTGCAGCCGGATCTTGCACGGGTTGATCCGCTGGAATTCGGCATGGTAGGCGTTGAGCTTCCGCTCCACGGCCCCGAAATCGAGACTCTCAAAAACATAAGCGGCATCCTTCGCCTTGGGCTTCTCGGGAAACTTCAATCGTTCTTTCTTCCGCGCGATGGCCAGAACGCGCCGCTTGCGGTCGTCGGTGAAAAAGAACTCCAGACCCACGCTGAACACCATGGCGATGCGCAGCAGGGTGGGCAAGGTGGGAAACAGCTTGCCGCGTTCGATCTTGGAAAGCAGCGCCGGCGAAAGCCCCGTGTGGCTGCCCAGCTCCACGAGCCCCATCTTTTTTCTCAGGCGCAGGGTGCGCAGTTTTTCCCCGATGGAATAGCTCTTCAGCCCTTCGGAAAGCGTGGACGTGAGCATCTCTCCTCCTTGTTTTGAACCAGAGTCAAAAGACAGGCGGTTCTTTGACTGCGGTTCACACGACTTTTCATTTTCGCCTGAATTTGCATTGCAGTCAAACTAATTTGAACTATACTCAACTCATGCCCGGCGAATCCGGGTGATGATTTGAAGGAGGGAAGTGAAATGAAAAAGCTCGATGTCATAGCAGCAGTGCTGCTGGTGGTGGGCGCGCTCAACTGGGGTCTGGTGGCCATTGTACGGTTTGATCTGGTTGCCACCATCTTCGGCATGCAGTTCGGCCAAACCTCGTTTCTGAGTTCGGCGGTATACGGCCTGGTTGGACTCGCAGGACTCTACCAGGCGTTTTCCTGGAAGGCCATCCAACGGCGCTGGCAGGGGCAGCTTGAGCCGATCCGGACAAGGTAAAGAATACATGCCTCAGGGGCAGAAGGTATTGGGGTGTCCGGCCAAAAAAGCAGTCACCCTTTCGATCAAACCAATCGTCTAAGGTTCGAAGGAGAAAACTTATGAAGAAAAGTTTCAATCGTTCACTCGTTCAATTTTTGGCGGCCGGGGCGGCCGTACTGGTGATTTCACTGGGCATCTCAACGAATGCGAGAGCAGGGGAGCACAAGGACATTGTTGAGACTGCTGTGGATGCCGGCTCGTTCCAAACGCTGGCCAAAGCGCTCGACGCTGCCGGCCTGGTAAACACGCTCAAGGGCGAAGGTCCCTTCACGGTCTTTGCTCCCACGGACGCAGCTTTTGCGAAGTTGCCGGAAGGCACCGTTGAGGACCTTCTCAAACCGGAAAACAAGGAGAAGCTGGTTGCCATCCTCACCTACCACGTGGTGCCGGGGAAAGTGATGGCCTCCGATGTGGCAACCCTGAACTCCGCCAAGACCGTACAGGGGCAGTCACTCACTATCACAAAGGATGACGATGGAGTGATGGTGGACGATGCCCATGTGATGCAGACGGACATTGCATGCAGCAACGGCGTGATCCACGTGATTGACAACGTGGTAATGCCGAAGTAGCTGTTTGAAAAGCGTGTCTGATTCTGCATTCAGAGCGCACTCTCACAGGGCGTTGCCGGGACCTCACCGGCGACGCCCTGTTTTTCTCTGGCGGCGAGGCCGGTCCCTGGCCGGAAGGGGACTTGACGACCTTGCCGGCATGGAGTGAAGCAGGAGGAACGATGAGAACAGCAATATGCCTGGCGGTCGTCATGCTGCTGGCCACGGCTACAAGTCACGCAGCCGGCGCAGGCGGCACAAGGGAGGAAACCATGCGAGCCCCGCAAGGAACTTTCCCGAAGCTGACAGCCTCAAATTTGCAAAAGAAGACTCTCTCGCTTCCGGGCGATTTTGCGGGCCAACGCAACCTGCTGTTGATCGCTTTCCAACGGAAGCAACAGGAGAACGTCGACACCTGGTTGCGAGAGATGAAACGGTTCGAGTCGTCGCCGGACTTTCATTACTATGAACTGCCCACCATCAGCAAACTAAACCCCATCGCCCGGTGGTTTATCAACCGCGGCATGCGCAGTGGCATTCCGGACCCCGAAGCTCGTGCGCGGACGATCACACTCTATCTTGATAAAACGGAATTCAAGAAGGCGTTGAACCTGCCGGACGAAAGCCAGATCTATGCCATTTTGGTTGACCGCGCGGGACGCGTGCACTGGCGCGCGGAAGGCGACTTCGACGAAGCCAAGGCAGCCGGCTTGCAGCAGGCCCTCAGCCGGGCAAGCCAATGATATCCCCGGCCCGATAAGAAATGAGTTGAAGTGACTCCCATGAAAATGTGTTCTTCCACGGTCCGATATGCGCATACGAACCCTCCATCGCGAACAGTGGCTCCCCGTGCCCCAGGCAGAGGTCTTTTCTTTTTTCTGTGAAGCCCGCAACCTGGACCGCATCACCCCGCGATGGCTTCACTTCAGGGTCCTCGGCCAGTCTCCTCGCGAACTCGATGCCGGAACTCTGATTCATTACAGGCTGGCCTGGCACGGTATGCCGCTCGTTTGGACCAGCCGCATTGAGGAATGGAGACCACCCTTCCGATTCGTCGACCTGCAGTTAAAGGGTCCCTATCGCCTGTGGCATCACACTCACAGTTTTGAGGCGCTTCACGGCGGCACCCTGATGGTTGATACCGTCCGCTACGCGGTACCGTTCGGAGTCCTGGGGAACTTCTGTGCCGGATGGCTGGTGCGGCACGACGTTGAGCGGATTTTCGACTACCGCACCCGGGAGATCGCAGCAATATTTGCTGAGCAGCGTGTTTTCGCCCCAAGCGGCCGGCACGCATTTCGCTGAGCAGTCTTTGGTTTCACCCAATCCGCTATCGTGCGCCTCGCGCAAGCCGGGCAACAGGTTGTATATTGGGGTTAGCCACCTGCCGGCTCTCAAAGGAGAGAAAGGATGACTTTGCTTCAGCAGACCCTCGGTCTGGTCGTGTCGATGGCAGTCTGTTTTGGCGCGGCGGGCATCGGGTCGATGTTGACCACACCGTCCATCGGTGGATGGTATGCCACGCTCGCCAAGCCCGCGTGGTCGCCTCCCAACTGGGTATTCGGGCCCGTCTGGTCGCTGCTTTATCTTGCCATGGCCATTGCTGCCTGGCTGGTCTGGCGCCGGATTGGATTTCCGCGCGCCGCGTCTGCGCTCAATCTCTTTGCAATACAACTCGTCCTGAACGTCTGCTGGTCAGCCATCTTTTTTGGGGCGCACAGGCCGGGCATGGCCTTCGCTGAAATTCTTCTCCTCTGGTTAGCGATCCTGGCCACGATGGTTGCTTTCCGTTCGTTTTCGCGCGCGGCGGCCTGGCTGATGGCGCCCTATCTTCTCTGGGTGGCGTTTGCCGCAGCGCTCAATTTTTCCATCTGGAGGCTGAATGCTTGAGCGAACCGCGCAATCCGCTTTCGCCGGGCCTTCCTGCACGGGCGGTTGGAACTGACGGTAGTCGGCTAAGGTAAATCCATGAACTACGACGCAATCCTGTGGGTCTCTTTTGGCGGCCCGGAAAAAGAAGATGACATTATTCCCTTCCTGCAAAATGTCCTGCGCGGCAGGAACGTTCCGCGCGAACGCATGCTGGCCGTGGCGGAGCACTACCACCACTTCGGCGGCAGGAGCCCCATCAACCAGCAGAACCGGGGGCTGATTCGGACGCTCGAAGCCGAACTGGCCGCACAGGGCCCGCACCTCCCCGTCTACTGGGGCAACCGCAACTGGCATCCTTTGCTCACCGATACCGTAGCCAGAATGAAATCCGAGGGAATCAAGCGGGCGCTGGCCTTCGTCACTTCCGCCTACAGTTCCTATTCCAGTTGCCGGCAGTACCTGGAGAACATTGAAAACGCGCGCGCCGCCGCGGGCGAAGGCGCTCCCCTGATTGACAAGATCCGGCCCTTTTACAACCATCCCGGGTACATCGCCGCCATGACACAGCAGGTGCAGCAAGCGCTGGCCCGCATCCCTGCTGAAAGAAGAAGCGCCGCCCACGTCGTCTACACCGCGCACAGCATTCCCCTCCGGATGTCGGAGAACTGCCCGTATGCGCAGCAACTGCTGGAGGCTTCGGGCCTGGTTTCAGCGGCGCTTGGAAGGTCAGGAGACCCGCTCGCCTACCAGAGCCGCAGCGGCCCGCCCACACAGCCCTGGCTCGGCCCGGACATCCTGGAGCACCTGAAGGCGGTCAAGAACGACGGCCATGCAAGCGACGTGGTCATCGTTCCCATCGGCTTTGTCTCAGACCACATGGAGGTGCTCTACGATCTCGATACGGAAGCCCGCCAGCTTTCGAAAGATCTCGGTTTGAATATGGTTCGCGCCGCAGCCGTGGGCACCAACCCCGGCTTTGCCCGAATGGTCCGGGAACTGATCGTGGAAAGAATGGAAGGGAATTCCGCCCGCCCCAGCCTGGGAACGCTCGGCGTCTGGCCGGACGTCTGCCCGGCCGACTGCTGCCGGCTGCTGCCCTGACAGGCGCCTTCAGAAAGGATCATTCCCCTTGCAGCTTCCGCCAGAAGACTATTTCCTGTAGAACTCCGGGAACTGTTTCTTGAGCGCCCGCAGCTTGGGCATGTCGTTGAAAACAATGTAGGGATAGTTGGGGTGGCGTTCGAGGAAGTTCTGGTGGTAAGCCTCTGCCGGATAGAAGGCCTTGAAAGGAACCAGCTGGGTCACGATGGGGCGCGAGAAGACGTCTGCCTTATTCAGCTGGTCGATATACGCCTGCGCGATCTGTTTCTGGTCCTCATGGGTATAAAAAATCACGGAGCGGTATTGAGGTCCGGTGTCCGGACCCTGCCGGTTGAGCTGGGTGGGATCGGTGGCCACTGAGAAGAAGATTCTGAGCAGCTCGCTGAACCGGACCTGTGACGGGTCGTAAGTGATCTTCACGGATTCTGCATGGCCGGTTGATCCCGAACTGACCGTCTCATATTCGGCGGATGCGGCATCTCCGCCCGAATAGCCGGAAACGACTTTTTCGACCCCCTTCACATGCTTGAAGACGGCATTGACGCCCCAGAAACAGCCGCCCGCCAGAACGGCCGTCTGTTTGCCCTGGGTTGCGGAAACATTGGCCGGCCCCGCATACGCGGGAACCTGTCCGTGCGCGCTGGTTGCACAGCCCGCCCCGGCCAGCACAGGCAACAGCACCAACAAAAGTAGATGAATGGTTTTCTGAAACAGATTGGCGCACAGGTTCTTCATGGTCATCGTCTCCCTATCGCAGATCCCCGCCCGCAAAAGATCCCGGGCCGTGCCAACTGTCCTCGGCCTATGCCAGCTTGACGAAATGCAAGGCCGCTGAATTCATGCAGTATCGCAGCCCGGTGGGTTTTGGCCCGTCGTCAAACACGTGGCCCATGTGCGCATCGCACCGGCGGCAGGAAATCTCCGTCCGCCTCATGCCAAAATTGTAGTCTGCGATTTCCCGGATATTTTCTTTGGCGATCGGCTCCCAGAAGCTGGGCCAGCCGGTGCCCGACTTGAACTTGGTGCTGGAACTGAAAACCGCCGTGCCACAGCAGACGCACCGGTACAATCCCTTCTGGTGGAGGTTCCAGTAAGTGCCCGTAAACGCCTTCTCGGTCCCCGCCTTGCGCGTCACTTCAAATTCGATGGGCGTGAGCTGCTTCTTCCATTCGGCATCGCTCTTCACTATTTTGGGGACTTCCACCACGCCCCGCCGCACACCGTTGCTGCCGAATTCCACAATCCGGACCGTCCCAGTCTTCCCGGGCCGTCCGGCCTTTGCGGGCGGCGCCATCGGTTCCATCCGTCGCGCCACGGCAAATCCGGCCAGCCCGGCAGCGCCTGCCAGAAAAAAGTTTCTGCGGCTGACCCGCGGCGTGGCCACGTTTCTTAACTGGTCAAATCTCTGCACCCCTGCCTCCCGGAATTCGAAATCGGCGATTGAGCCCCCACTATCGAAGCTGCTCACTTATAAGATGCCGGAGGAGGCCCATTTTATTCCCGGAAATTTGAGGTTGGCTTTTCCAGAGGTTGTGAGGTTCGAGGCCGCCCGATGCTCGAAACAGTGCCACGCGCCGGCCTTGCATGGACGCCGGGTTTCAGCGAGGGCACATTGGCACGCGGCACAGATGCCACCGCCTCCTTCCTGGAAGGAAATGGCACCTGTCTCAGACTCCACCTCGAATCATCCGGTCCAGTTGGAGTTTGAAAACAGTTAAAACACTGGGAATTCGACTTACTTCTCCGGAACGGCTGGCAACCCTGACTGGGGTTTAGTCATCGAAACAGAGCGTATGTAATTTTTACAATTAGAATTTTGACAGACTGAATTTCTGGTTGCACAAAAAATATCGGGCATTTCTAGTAGATTCATAAGTTCTGTTGTTTTCTAAACTTCAGTAGTTCTCATCGCGACAGTATTCTTCAGGATGCCCGTTACTGCCGGCTTTCTTGATAACTTCGATGCCTCCATCCCCGGAAAGCCTTTCCTCTTTGTAGTCCTCGCGTCTAGGGTCCCGGTCATACATTACAAGATATAGGGAGGTCTGTATTTATGACAGCAGGCTGTACGTTGAAGAACTGTCATCGACCTGATTTTCCCAGGGTCGTGGTTGCACTCTTTACAATCATCATGGTCATTCTGGGCGGGAGAGCACTCTTTGCCCAGGAAATAACCGGTGGCATTACCGGCATCGTCACGGACCCGTCCGGGGCCGCGGTGCCTGGGGCTACCGTAACAGCTACCAGTGTAGCCCAAGGAACCGTATGGAAAGCGGCCTCTAACAATTCGGGCGTTTACAACTTTCCCCGGCTGCCCGCAGGGGAGTACACAGTCAAGGCTACTGCCCAGGGCTTTGCAACTGCCACGAAGGCGGCCTTTGAACTTCAGATGAACCAAGTAGCTCGCGTAGACATCCAGCTCAAAGTCGGCCCGAGTACAACGACCGTGGAAGTGACTGGAGCTCCACCGCTCCTCCAGACTGAAACCATGCAGCGGGGTTTCGTGACCAACCAGAACTTCAATGTCAACCTGCCCCTTGCCACGCGCAACTTTATCCAGCTGACTTTGCTGGCGCCCGGCGTGACCACACCAGACCCCAGCTCTTTCCGGAATGGCCAGCGGACCGGAGGAGGCGGCCGGCCCTATGTCAACGGGAACCGCGAAGAGGCAAATAACTTCCTTCTGGACGGGATCGACAACAACCAGACTTCTGACAACCTCACGTCCTACCAGCCCAGCCCCGATGCCATTCAGGAGTTCAACGTTATCACGAGCAACGCACCTGCTCAGTATGGTCAATTCCAGGGCGGCATCATCAGCACAACCATCAAGTCGGGAACCAACCGCTACCACGGCAATGTGTTCGAGTTCATTCGCAATGACAAGCTCAATGCCAATAACTGGGCACGCAACTGGGAAGGTCTGGGAAAACCCGGCCTGCGCTGGAACACCTTTGGCGGCACGGTTGGCGGTCCTATCAAAAAAGACAAACTTTTCTTTTTTGCCGACTACCAAGGCGAGCGGCTTGACAACCCTCCGGTCACGACCTCGATTACGGTGATGACCATGGCAGAGCGCAACGGCGACTTCTCGCAGTTGTTGAGCGAGAAGGGAATTCAACTCTACAATCCGTGCGCTTCCTTCTCAGGACCGTGCACGTCCCCTGCAAGCCCGGGGTCCTCTCCGCGACTGCCGTTTAACAACGCCAATACGGGTCTGGCGGACAACGTCATCCCCCCGAGCATGATTTCCCCGGTGGCGTCCAACCTTTTTGCATCCGGGTTGTACACTGACCCAATCAACTCAAACCTCCAATTCAACGCCTACAACACAAGCAGCAGCCAGACCACCAACGACCAGGGCGACGTCAAAATCGATTACATGCCCAATTCCACCAACCACATCTGGGGCCGTTACTCGCAGGGATTTCAATCGCTCCCCAGCACAAACTCGTTCCAGCTCTTCGGCCAGGGCTTTAATGAATCACCTTTTCATGGCGCGTTAATTGACTGGACTCACACCTTCAGCCCCAGCATGGTGATGGATGCAAGGATGGGAGTAAACCGCATCTACCTGCACAACGGTTCGGTCAACTCGGCTTTGGGGAATTTCGGTGAGAAAATTGGCATTGCCGACGCTAACGTTCACGGCCCCGGGCTGCTGGCACTCAATTTTACCAACGGCCTTGCAAACAACATCGGCAGCTCGGATAGCGAACAGCTGTTTGCTGACACCACGCTTGAACCGACGGTCGACTTCATCCTCACACACAACCGGCACGAAATCCACATGGGCTTTCAGGCCATTCGATATCAGATCAACACCTATTACCCGGGCAACAACGGGAAATACGGGTTGCTGGACTATAGCGGGCAGTACACCGCCGGCCCTGACCCGACGAATCTCTCTGCCACAGGATCTTCACAAGGATTCTCAGAGGCGGACTTCCTGCTGGGTTTGCCTAACACTGTGGGACTGGGAGTCAGCGCCGGGACCTGGGGTCAGCGGAGCTGGCTGTTTGCTCCCTATGTTCAGGATAACTGGCGCATCAGAGACAACTTGACGCTCAATCTCGGGTTGCGCTGGCAATACAACAAGCCCTGGTCGGAGGTCTTCAATCGCCAGGGGAATTTTGGGCCCATCAGTGGTACCGAATACTTTGCCGGCCAGGGCAACTGTCCGTACAGTAACTGCAACGCTCTTTACAACAATTACTGGAAGGACTGGGAGCCGCGAATCGGCTTTGCCTGGACGCCGAGTTTCAACAAGGAAACGGTGGTACGCGGCGCCTACACGATCTCTTCTTTCCTGGAAGGCACCGGCACGAATCTCAGGCTCCCCTTGAACCCTCCGTTCCAATCGGAGTTTGAGAACGACTACACCACGGGGACTTTAACCTATTACCCTGGCTCGACCTCGAGCGACGGACTCTCCGTGCTGGCCGCTCCCTCAAATCCTTTCGTGAACACCAATATCCGGCTCTGGGACCCGAACGTGCGGCCCGACATGACCCAGCAATGGAACATCAGCGTTGAACATCAGCTCCCCGCACAGACCCTGGTGTCAGTGGCGTACGTTGGACAGCACGGAACGCACCTGATGGTTCCCATGCCTTACTTCCAGCGGCGCCTGCCGGGTGAAGCGGGTTGCCCAGCAGGTATCGCAACATGCGGCAGCCCCTATCTGTCCGGCAACCCCACTCTTTACAACGAGATCGGGCAGATTTCGGGGACGGAATCCAACGGCGCCCAACGGTATGACGCTTTGCAGGCCAGCCTGACCAAGCGCATGACTCACGGGCTGCAACTTCAAGTCTCCTACACCTATTCGAAAACCATGACCAATTCCCTCGGCTATTACGGTCAGGGCGGGCAGGCTGCTTCGAATTCCGCTTACTGGCAGAACCTGTACGACAAGGCATCTGAATGGGGACCGGCCTACTTTGACAACACCCATAGCTTCGTCACTTCCTACACCTACCAGTTGCCGGTGGGCAGAGGAAAGCAATTCGGGAACCACTGGAACCCAGTCATGAACGGCATTCTGGGCGGCTGGGAGCTTTCGGGGATTGTCACGGCTCACACGGGCCTGGCGGAAACCATCCGAGGGTCTGATAACTCGGGAACCAAGAGCCGGGGCGCCAGAGCAAACTGTATCGCTCCGGTAAGCTACTTCCACAACGTGGGACCCGGAACCACCTGGTTTGACACTTCGTCCTCCATCTTCACCTCGGCGCCCGCTGGGACTTTCGGTACCTGTGCCAACGGAACGGTTCGAGGGCCCGGACTACGGGACTGGGATGTGGGCATCATGAAGAACTTCCACATAACGGAGTCCAAGCGCCTGCAGTTCCGGAGTGAGTTCATCAATTTCACCAACACTCCGGCCTTCAACGCTGCCAATCACACCCAGACCAGCGCCCAGTTCGGCCAGGTGCTGAGTTCACAGGGCGAACGCAACATCCAGTTCGCTCTGAAGTTCTACTTCTAACCCACTGCGGCGTCACGCCTCTTGCGGGACCTCGAATGGCCCGCAGGGGGCGTGACCGCTCTGGCCCTTGACGTCATGCGGCCCTTCTGAACACTTCTCACCGTAAGATTTCACCCGCAAAACCTTCCACACCGAACCTGAGGGCGGAAGCCGCGCTTCAGTTCAAACCACCCCTTGCCTGGCTCGCCAACGCGGATTCGTGGAACCACGGGCCGAAGTATGGGTTAGAATACCGCCGTGAACCGCAGAACATTTTTGGGAATCGCAGCGGCCGTCGCCGCCCTGGACATCGACATGAACGCGCAAACCACGCCCATACCCATCATCGATACCCACATTCACCTCTTCGACCCGAGGCGCCCGCAGGGCATTCCCTGGCCGCCCAAGGACGATACGAAGCTCTACAAACCCGCCCTGCCGGAGCGCTACCTGAAGGTGACGGAAGGCCAGAACGTTGTGGGCGCCATTGAAGTGGAAGCCAGCCCGTGGCTGGAAGACAACCAGTGGGTGCTGGACATCGCCGCCAAAGCTCCGGTGATTGTGGGAACGGTGGGCGACCTGGAGCCCGAGAAGCCGGATTTTCGCAAGCACCTGGAACGCTTCCATCGCAATCCGCTGTTTCGCGGCATTCGTTGCGGCAATCTGTGGGGACGGGACTTCAGCCGGCAGCTCGGGAACCCGGACTTTGTCCACGGCCTCAAGGAACTTGCGGCGGCCGGCCTGGAGATGGATACCGCCAACCCCAGCCCGGAACTGATCGCGGCGGTGGTCCGGCTGACCGATCTTGTTCCCAGCCTGCGCGTGGTGATTGACCACCTGCCGCAAATGCAGGAGCCCACTGACCCGAAGGTGAAGAAAGAGGTTGAGGCCCATCTGCAGGAGCTCGGAAAACGGCCGCAGGTCTATGTGAAGGTCTCGGAAGTTCTGCGCCGGGTTAATGGCCGGCTTGCGCATGGACCTCGATTTCTACAAGCCAAGGCTCGACCGCCTGTGGGAGATCTTTGGCGAAGACCGCCTGATCTATGGCAGCGACTGGCCCAACAGCGACCACATTGAAACTTACCCGCAGGAGTTGGCGCTGGTGCGCGAATACCTCCTCGGCAAGGGCCGCGCCGCAGCCGAAAAAGTCTTCTGGAAAAATTCCGTCGCCGCCTACCGCTGGATCAAACGCGACCCCAAACAGCCCGACCCCGGCACGGCCTGATCAGATCCGCTTATCGCGCTTCCCATGCCGCCGTTTGTGGCATATACTTGCCGCCTTACGGATTGAACTGAATTTCTTCATCCTGCAAATCAACATATTGGGGAGCACATCATGAAGCGAACCTCTCGCTGGCTGTTTGCAATGGTAATCCTGACGATGACGGCGGCTCTGCCGCTCTGCGCCGCCGAGCGCTACCACGTGATCTTCGAGCACGGAGTTCCCGCCACCATGCGGGACGGCGTGGTGCTGCACGCGGACGTTTACCGGCCGGACGCGCCGGGCAAGTTTCCGGTGATCCTGGAACGCACGCCTTACAACAAGGACGGCAGTTTCGACTTCGGTGTGAAGGCGGCCCAGCGCGGTTATGTGGCCATCGTTCAGGACGTGCGCGGGCGCTACACCTCCGAGGGCGAGTGGTATCCCTTCATGTACGAGTCACAGGACGGCTACGACACGGTGGAGTGGGCGGCAATGCTTCCCTACTCCGACGGCAAGGTAGGAATGGTGGGCGGCTCGTACGTGGGCGCCACGCAGATGCTTTGCGCCATTGCCCATCCGCCGCACCTGGCCGGCATCTTCCCCTTTGTCACCGCTTCAAACTATCACGACGGCTGGACCTACCAGGGCGGAGCGTTCGAGCAATGGTTCAACGAGTCGTGGACGTCGGGGCTGGCGCAGGACACTCTCAACCGCAAGGTTCGGGACGAGACCAACGCCAGGAATGGAATGTGGACGCTGCCGCTCAGCCACTATCCGCTTTTTAACTTTGGCGGTTCTGCTTCCTGGCCCATGGACCTGGGCGCGCTGGCGCCTTACTTCCTCGACTGGCTCAAGCACCCGTCGTATGACGATTACTGGAAGCGCTGGGCGATTAAAGAACACTACCCCGACATCAAGGTTCCCGCCTACATCGTGGCCGCCTGGTACGACATTTTCCAGGGCGGCTCGCTGAAAAACTATCTGGGCATCCGGGCGCACGGCGGCACCGAGGCTGCGCGCAACGAAACACGCCTGATGGTGGTGATCGGCGGCCATGCCGGCAGCGGAAGAAAGATCGGCGAAGTGGACTTCGGCCCCGAAGCCGATTTCAACATGGACGGCATTGAATTCCGCTGGTACGACCACCTGCTGAAGGGTATCGATAACGGAGTTGAAAACGAGAAGCCGGTTAAGATTTTTGTTCTGGGCGAGGACAAGTGGCGCGAGGAAGCGAGTTGGCCGCTGGCAAGAGCAAAAGAGACCGATTACTATCTTCACTCCGGCGGCAAGGCCAGCCTGCTGACGGGTGACGGCACCCTGTCCACGAAAGCGCCGCAAACCGAACCCAACGACCATTACGTTTACGATCCGGAAAACCCGGCGCCCACGCTCGGAGGCCCGCTCTGCTGCGATGCCGGCCACCTGATGCCGGGGCCCGTTGACCAGCGTCCCGGCGAGGCCCGGCCCGACGTGCTGACCTTCACCACGCCCGCCTTCAAGCAGGACTTTGAAGTGACAGGCCACGTGAAATTGACCCTCTATGCCAGTTCCTCGGCCGTTGACACGGACTTTACGGGAAAGCTGGTGGATGTGTGGCCCAACGGCTTTGCGCAGAACCTGACCGAAGGCATCATTCGCGCCCGCTACCGGGATTCGCAGGTCAAGCCCGACTATCTGAATCCCGGCCACATCTACAAATTCACCGTTGACCTCTGGTCAACCAGCAATGTCTTCAAGGCGGGGCACAAGCTGCGGCTGGAAATTTCCAGCAGCAATTTCCCCCGCTTCGATCGCAACCCCAACACCGGCGACAGCCCGGAAAGCGCCACGCGGTGGGTGAAGGCCACCAACGTCATCTACCACGACAGCGCGCATCCCTCCGTCCTGGAGCTGCCGGTGGTGCCGCGCTGAGGCCGAATTGCGCGTGACCGCAAAATCGTTTCCACCCCTTCCCGGCAGAGTTATAATGGCGGCCTAAGCCGGACGCCATCGGATCTAACAAGCCGGGGAGGTTGCTATGCGAACGCGTGCCTGCCTTTTTCTTTTTTCACTGCTGATCGCGACAAGTCCGTTTCTCAAAGCGCAGACTTCGGGGAAGGGCTCGCCGCTTCACCTGAATCTGGCGAGCGGCTGGAGCCTGCAATCCTCCGCCCGCGTGCCGCAACAGGGCAGCGCCATCTCGCTGGACAGCTTCAAACCTTCCGGCTGGTATCAAACCGATGTTCCCATCCACGGTGCTTGCCGCGCTGGTCAAGAGCAACGTCTACCGACATCCCTATTTCGGCATGAACCTGCGCTCCATACCAGGCGCCACGTACCCGATCGGCAAGAACTTCTCCAACCTTCCCATGCCGGCCGACAGCCCGTTCAAGGTGCCCTGGTGGTACCGCACCAGCTTCCGGTTGCCCGCAGGGTTTGCGGGAAAGCAGATCTGGCTGCACTTTGGGGGCATCAACTACCGCGCCAGCATCTGGCTGAACGGGAAGCAGATTGCTGGGCCCGAACAGGTGGTTGGCATGTGGCGGACCTACGATTTTAATGTGACGGCCGAGGCGCTGCCGGGCAAAATGAATTCGCTCGCCGTCGAAGTTTCCGCGCAGCACGCCGATGATCTGGGTATCACCTGGGTGGACTGGAACCCTGCCCCTCCCGACAAGGACATGGGACTGTGGCGGGGTGTTTCCGTCACCGCAACGGGTCCCGTGGCGCTGCGCGACCCGCAGGTCGTGACGAAATTCGACCTGCCGAACCTGGACGTGGCGCGCCTCACCGTCCGCGCCCGGCTTCAAAACCCTACGGACCATGCCGTTCGCGGTGTTCTGAAAGGAAACATCGGCGGTGTCAGCTTCCAGCAGGACGTGGAGCTGAAGCCGCATGAGACGCGCGAAGTTGATTTCCTGCCCGGCCGTTTTTCGCAACTCAATTTCCACCAGCCTCGCCTGTGGTGGCCCTGGCAGATGGGCCCTCAAAATCTCTATCGCCTGAAAATGCAATTTGAAACGGGCGGCGAGGTCTCGGACAGCCAGGAAGCGCAGTTCGGCATTCGCGAGATCACATCCGAACTCAACGCGCACGGCTATCGCGAATACCGGGTGAACGGCAAACCCATTCTGATTCTGGGCGCCGGCTGGGCTCCCGACATGATGCTGCGCTTTGATCGGAAAAAGACCGAAGAAGAAATCCAGTACGTCAAGGACATGCACCTCAACACCATCCGCCTGGAAGGCAAGATTGTGGACAACCATTTCTTCGACCTGTGCGACCGCTACGGAATCCTGGTGATGGCGGGCTGGTGCTGCTGCGACCACTGGGAAAAATGGAAACAATGGAAAGCCGAAGATTACACGGTTGCGGCCGAGTCTCTGCGCGACCAGATCCGCCGGGTGCGCAACCATCCCTGCATGCTGGGCTGGCTCTACGGAAGTGATAAGGCCCCGCCGCCACGCGTTGAAAAGATTTACCTGAAGGTCCTGGCAGAATGCCACTGGCCCAACCCTCACCAGTCCTCCGCCACCGCACAGGTGACGACGGTGACCGGGCCCTCCGGCCTCAAGATGAACGGCCCCTACGACTGGGTTCCGCCCAACTACTGGCTGCTGGACACAAAGAACGGCGGCGCGTTCGGCTTCTCAACCGAGATCGGCCCCGGGCCAGCCGTGCCGCCCGTATCTTCGCTGAAAATGATGATGCCGGAAAAAGACCTCTGGCCCATCAACTCCGTCTGGGACTTCCACGCCGGCGGCGGTGAATTTAAGACCATGACGACGTTCAACAACGCGCTGAACGGGCGTTATGGCCAGGCGACCGGCGTGGAAGACTACGCCGAGAAGTCGCAACTGATGACCTACGAAGGCGAGCGGGCCATGTTTGAGGGCTATCGCCGCAACAAGTTTGTCTCCACCGGCGTCATCCAGTGGATGCTGAACACCGCCTGGCCGGGTTTGATCTGGCACCTCTACGACTATTATCTGCGGCCGGCGGGAGGATACTTCGGCACGAAGAAGGCCTGCGAGCCTCTGCACATTCAGTACTCCTACGACGACCGGTCCGTGGTGGTGGTGAATTCCCAGCTGCAGCCGTTCCAGAAGCTCGAAGTGAGCGCCGCAGTTTACGACATCAACCTCAAGAAAGAATTTTCCAAAGACCAGACCATCAACGTCGCCGCCAACAGCAGCACGCGGGTTTTTGACGTGCCCAAGCTCGACGGCCTTTCAACAACGTATTTCCTGCGCCTGACTCTGAAGGATTCGGCGGGCAAACAGGTGAGTACCAACTTCTACTGGCTCTCCACCCGACAGGACGTCCTCGACTGGCAGAAGACCAAGTGGTATTACACGCCCACCAGCGGTTACGCCGACTTTAACGCACTGAAGAGCCTTCCCAAAGTCCGGCTGGACATTCACGCGACAGTCGGGAGGAAGGACCGCTACACGTGACCCGTGTAACGGTCAGAAATCCGTCATCGCACCTGGCGTTTTTCGTTCACCTCAGCGTGAACAAGGGCGAGCATGGGGCTGAGGTTCTGCCAGTTATCTGGCAGGACAACTACTTTGAGCTGATGCCCGGCGAAGAACGCGAAATCGCTGCCAGCTATTCCAAAAGAGAGCTCAACGGGACTACCCCCTACGTCGCTATCGACGGCTGGAACATCGTTGCGGGTTCCGCGCCCGCGGAAATGAAGTGAGACTACTATAGAAGGACCAGTTTTTGCATGACCATAAAAGGCTTATGAAGATTTTGCGCGGCGTGAAGTTCGTCAGGGCGGTCTGGCAATCCGCATCGAGATGCCGGGGGCAGCCAGCCACATAAAATCGCAGTTCGGCTTGCGTGGGGCACCGTTCAACCGGGAATCGTGCCATGCCGAGTAATCCAGTTGACAAGACACCAGAGTTTGACTAATATCACTCTTTACAACTTGGTTGAGCAAGACCTGTATCTCATCCAGAGTGGCCGAGGGACGGGCCCTAAGACGCCACGGCAACCGCCCGGGAAGTAAATCCGGGGTCAGGTGCTAACTCTCGCCCGTAATTGGGGGAGATGAGACGGAGGACGTGAGAATTTGTTTGAGCCTCCCCGATGAGACCCGGGGGGGCTTTTTTAGTTTGCCCTCTCCGAATCTCCTGATTGCCCCCCGAGCCACTCTGGAACCGGAACTGTGCTGGGAGGAAATGTGAGCTATCTGAAGCTATTGAAGTGCCGACAGTGCGGGCGAACCTATCAGATTGAGCCCATCGCCGCTTGTGAAGACTGCTGGGCCCCATTGGAAGTGGTTTACGATTACGACCGCATCCGCGCCGAAGTGCCGCGGAAACAGGTGGAATCCCGCCCGCCAACCATGTGGCGCTACAAGGAACTGCTGCCGGTGGCAGGCGAGCCTGCCGTCGGACTGTCAACGGGGTTCACGCCCCTGGTGGCGGCTCCGCATCTTGCCAGGGCGCTGGGCGCTCGAGAAGTCTATCTAAAGAACGACGCTGTCAACTTTCCCACGCTTTCCTTCAAGGACCGCGTGGTTGCAGTAGCCCTCTCGAAAGCCCGTGAGTTTGGGTTTGACACCGTAGGCTGCTCTTCCACCGGAAACCTGGCCAATGCCGTTGCCGCACAGGCGGCTGCGGGCGGCTTCAAGAGCTTCATTTTCGTTCCCGCCGATCTTGAGCCCGAAAAGCTGATCAACACGCAGATTTATGGGGCCACGCTGGTGAAGGTAAGCGGGAACTACGACCAGGTCAACCGGCTCTGTTCTGAAATTTCGCAGAAGTATCCCTGGGGAATGGTGAACGTGAACCTGCGAACCTTTTATTCCGAGGGTTCAAAAACCTTCGGCTATGAGGTTGCCGAGCAACTGGGATGGCGAGTGCCACAGAACATTGTGGTTCCCATGGCCGGCGGCTCGCTGATCACCAAGATCCACAAGGCCTTTGGAGAGCTCCAAAAGCTCGGATGGATTGAGCCGGCGGCGACAAAATTCTACGGGGCCCAGGCGACGGGATGCTCGCCCATCACCACAGCGATCAAAAACAAGACCTGCGAAATCACCCCGCAGAAGCCCAACACGATTGTAAAATCGCTTTCGATCGGAAACCCCGCGGACGGTTTCTACGCTTCCAAGATGATTCAGGAAACCGGCGGCGCGGGTGAAGACGTTTCCGATGCCGAAGTGGTTGAAGGCATCCGATTGCTGGCCGAGACCGAGGGCTTCTTCGCCGAAACCGCCGGCGGCGTGACGGTCGCCGTGGCGCGCAAGCTGATCCAAGACGGGCTTTTGAATCCGGACGAATCCATGGTGCTGGCCATTACCGGAAACGGACTGAAGACCATTGGAGCCGTCAGCGGCGAGATCCATGCAGAGGAAGCGATCCGGCCTAAGCTTGCAGAGTTTGAGGACCGCTATCTGAATATCCACGCGACGGCCAACGCCTGATATGTGCGAGGGCAGTGAGACCCGGCCGGCAGGAACCACGGGTCCTCAGAGAGATTTATAGAACCGGAGGCAGACTCGATTGCAAATCACAGTTCGCATTCCCCCACCATTAAGAAAATACACCGAGGGCGCTGAGAGCGTTGAAACCGCGGCCCATAACCTCAGTGAACTGATCGATGGCCTCGACCAGAAGTATCCCGGCTTCAAGAAAGTGCTTTGCTCTGAAGACGGCAAGCTGCAGCGCTTTTTGAATATTTACGTCAACGATGAGGACATTCGCTTCCTGGGAGGCTTGCAGTATAATTTCAACGACGGCGACGAGGTTCTGCTGATTCCCGCCATTGCCGGAGGCGCTCCGGCGGAGGCGTCACAACCCTTCTGTCTCGGACGCCGGTAAGCCCATGCCCCAGCGCGGTTCAGTCCGAGTTCCTGCAACCAGTGCCAACCTTGGATGCGCCTTTGACTGTGCGGCGCTGGCCCTCAGCCTGTATCTTGACGTTCACGTCACGCGCCGTTCTGATCTTGGCGTCAGCGTCCACTATCAGGGCGTCAATCCGGACAGAATTCCCTCCGACGAAAGCAACCTGATTGCAGCCAGCATGAAGAGAATCCTGAAGCGCTGGGGCAAAGATTACGGATTCAATCTGGAAATCAACAATCAGATTCCGGTCGGCGTGGGACTGGGTTCCAGCGCGGCGGCCATTGTGGGCGCTATCGCGGCGGCCCACTGGCTGACGGAACGGGCGCTTTATGACGACGAGATGGTTTCACTGGCGACGGAAATCGAGGGGCATCCCGACAATGTTGCGGCGGCATGGCACGGCGGCTTCACGGTTGCGGTGGAAGAGAACCAGCGTGTGACGGCCTATTCTTCACCGGTCCGGGACCTGTTCCAACTGGTGCTGGTAATTCCCGACTATGCGATGCCAACAGAGAAGGCCCGGGCTGCGCTGCCCGCCCAGTATTCGCGGGCGGACGTCACCCACAACCTGCAGCGGGTGGCCGTGCTGGCAGCCCAGTTGTTTTCCGGCAAAGTCGATTTCCACCCCAGCCTGTTTGACGACCGCCTCCACCAGCCCTATCGCGCGCCCCTCATGCCGGGCCTCAGCGATGTCCTGGCGCTCAAGCTCCCCTGCCTGCTGGGCCTTTGCCTCAGCGGAGCCGGACCGTCCATTCTGGCCTTCGTCAAAGGAAAAGCTCCCGAAGTGGGTGAAGCCATCTGCCAGACCCTGCGGGAGAAGGGTGTGGAAGCTCAATACTCCGTGCTCTCGCCCGACAATCGTGGGGCCAAAGGCTGGAGCCTCCCAGTCTGATGGCCCGCTTCTGCACCCCGACCGCAGAGCTGCCGCTCTGCGCCAGCCGAACGCACGGCTAATATCGCATTTCGGTCAACCGGCCAGTGTTCTCGCCCCGCAGCCAGATGTAAATGGGAGCATGTGGGCTGGGCGGCGGCCAGGGCATTTCAATTTTCAAGGTCTGCTGCTGACTGCTCCCGGGAACGGGAGTGGGAATGCCCTGCACCGGGTAGCCTGTGTCCGGACTCCATCCGGTTTTTTCAATCATCTGCAAATCCCGGCCCGTAAGCGTCCCCGCATAGAGGGTGTCGCCCAATTTCTGGTCGCCTAAGTTGAACTTTGAGATCTGCGGCAGGCGCGTCACACGGCCGAGGTCGTAGGGATTCGAACTGCCGGTCGTCTGGTCAGTTACGGTAGCGTCCAGCAGACAGCCCGACTGGCCAACCTTACCTGGATCAATTGAAAGAAACAGGACGCCGCTGCCCGCGAAATCAAGCTGGGCTGCTCCGCTGTTTTCACCAGGATGGAGGGTGAGCGCCTGGCGGGTTTCGCTGTCATGGTTGCAGGAAAGGGTCAGCGCAGGGATCGTTCCCATATGCTCCGCGTAGATGGCAAAGCTGACGGCCGAGCCCGCCGGGATTTCCTTCTCGCCCAAAGCAACGTTGGTTTCCTTTGGAAAAGACGCACGCACGTCCGTAATTTTCGGGCGCGGCCCCACCACGTGGACGACGTCCGCCACCGGCAGCGGCTTGCTGATGCCTTCCACGTAAAGGCTGGCATTCAGAAATTCACCTTTGTGCGCTTTTGGAGCCAGCTGCAGCGTGACTTTGCGCTCCTTCAGTTCGCTATTGCCCTTGGGCGCGGGAGCCAGAGTCCACTCGGCGCCATCGCTGGTGATGCGGGCAATGCGGTCAAGGCCTGCCCCCTGCAACGTCAGGGTCTGTTCCTTTTCACCCAGGTTCGCCCGCAAGGGCAGATTTGAAAGCTTTGGATTCGGCGGATGGATGATCAGCGGCACGTCCTGGATGGCGCCGTTCAACTGGGTGAGCATCAGGAGGTAACGTCCCGCGTCGAGGTTTGTGGTGTCAACTTCGGCCTGCAGGCTGTGCTGCTCGCCTCCCTGCTTCCCCTTGTCAAGATTGAAGGAGAGGTCCTTCGCCGTGGCGTTCTGGCTGCCCGCCTTGACCAGGGCCAATTGATGGACAAACTCAAAATCGGGACCTGTCAGCTTCACCGTAACCGTTCCGTTTCCTCGTACGAGATTGTCTTCGGATTCCGGCGTGACCTTTGCCGTTGAAAGGTCGGCAAACTTGTGGACCTCCACCGTCCCGGCCACGTCAAACGGTGTCCAGTCCCAGAGTGCGGCCAGTTTGTATTTGCCAGACGTCAGCTTAGTTTTTTTGAGGTTCAGCCTCAGGGTGTCGGAAGAGGAACCCACGTCTACTTTGACGGGTATCGAGGTATGGTGGTCATCAGAAACCAGACGCCAGTCGCGGGCACGAGTCAGGTCTCTTAGCTGAACCCGGGTGGCGCAAGTCACCTTGACTTCAGATTCCCAGTCCAGCGGGATATGCGCCGTGGCAGGAAGAGCAGCCGCCGGCGGTCCGGTGTTGGGCACCCGCCGCACCCACATGTAAGCCTTCCGCGTGCGTTTGGCAGTGTCCTTCTGGGTGGTGCAAAGCTCCAGATTTTTCGAATCTGTGGGTTGGGCGAAGGCGGCTCGGAAGTCCGTGTCAGGAAACATCAGGGTCCGCATGTTTTGCAGTAACGAAGCTCCCCCCGCCGCCAGCCCCACCGGCGTACTGCCCCAGAACAGAGCCGCTACCCACGCAGCGACCCCGGCGGATTGCTGGAGCGTCGAAGAACTTCCCTGCTCCGCCAGCGGGTTGTAGGAAGAAAGCGCGGGCACGACGGCATGCAACAACTGCGCGGCCTGCTGGTCGGCAGGGGCCGTCGACTTGATGGACGGCAGCGCGACTCCATACTGCGAGGAAAAACCCTTCAGCACCGCGTCGAGATCGCGGCTGGCCGGCGGCGATTGCTCATATTTGGAAAGGGTCTGGACCAGGGCTTCCACCGTTGCAGCCTTTTCGGCGTAATCCGCGAGTTGCGGAATCAGGTTCTGATTGTGCTCAACCAGGCTATTAAACTTTTTGACGTCCAGCCCGTGCGGGCCATAGACCACACCCACAATTGACGAGCGAACCGGGACGCGCCATTCCTCGACAGTATTGGCGGGTTGCGGCTTGAGGACTTCAAGCTTGCCGGATTTGCCTTGTGAGGCCGGCACAAGGATGACGGTGATTTCACCTTTGGGCGCGTTCTTCGGATCGGATGGGACCGGCTCGTATTTCAGCTTCTGGCCGCGCAGAATTTCATTGACCGAAGTGATGGGAAGCGGACGCCCGTCATGCTCCGGAACCAGCATCAGCCGGAATTGGCTAACTGGAGTTCCTGCCGAACATTGGCCGGGGCTGATGCCAAAACATTGAAGCGTGGTGATCAGGAATATCGAAACGAAATAAAGAGTTGTCCTCAAATCAGTCCTTTCTTAACCTCTCACCATGCTGGCAGCATGTCCAGCTTCCAATAGTAAGTTCCGCATTCCCTTTTTGGCAATCGTCTGCACATGGCTTGATGATACTTTCTCTTGGATGTCAAGTTCGGTGGCTGGGGATGGCAGGTGAAAACAGGTCCGCGGCCAATTTTTGAAGCCAGGGAGCATCCCGCTCCAATTGATTGGCGGCAAGAAGGCTGAATGCAGGCTTGTGCATGGTGTTCAAGACCAACGAGCCGCCCCGGAAACATCCTCCACGCGGCTTGCTAAACCTAAGAAACCAAGACAAGTAACGGTCCTTGAAGTATCTTAGCCCTGAGATGTTTTTCATCAGGAAAAACGGAGGCGGTTGGGAACCGGACTAAACAAGACGAACCCGAATTGAACGCTTTTGCTGCGTGAAAGCGATCTTATTTTCCCGGGCAAGCCAGCCGATGGCCCAGTCAAAGACAAGCGGCTTAGCTTTCGTCTGCTTCTTAAGTTGAGAAAGGCTGAGTTCACCTTTGGCGTGCAAAATCTTCCAGATAGCCCCGGCGGTGGCCCCAATTTCTTCCTGCATATAACCTCCTTTCGGTGCAACTTTTGCAAGGGAATCTTCGGTTCCATTTTTAACTGAAGACGGAAAAACCAGAACCGAGAGTATGCTTCCAATCCCCAGACCTGCAAGGAAATAGCCCAGTGTTGAAGCGCATTTTCTGATACAGCCTTCCATTTTGTAAACTGCTTTATTTTCTCACGGACCACCGTGGTTGAAAAGGGACCGGGGAAACCCGCTGGAACTCGTAGAAGGATTAATCTTCAGAGGAGGACCGGGTGCGCCGCGGTCGTGCGGCACGCGGAAAGCCATGTTTTGCATCACTTTCGCAAGAGCGGCCCTGGAATGGCTTTCCATTCCCCATAAATGCAAATGGGGGAGCCGGGTGGGCCCCCCCATGGTTTCTTTTTCTATGGCCGTCGCCCAGCAGTCAACCACTGGGATCGGCCCGCACCGCAAGAGCGGTGTGATCAAGTAACCGTTACTTCCGGTGGACTCTGCTTGTCCATGCACCATAAATACCACCGTCCTTGCCAAGATTCAAGCCCATAATTTGCCGCTGGAATTCTTCCTGTGTTTCCAGTCACTTCTCCGGGCTTCCCGGGAGATGCTCAAGCATCAGCCGCAGCAGATCGCGGCGGGTTACAATCCCAACCGGCTTCCGGCCTCTTACGACCGGAATGCGATGAAGCCCCGCTTTCAACATCTTTTCCAGCACTGTTTCGATAGTGTCAACTTCCGTCACGGTGACGACGTTTTGACTCATGATTTCGCGAACCGCCCGGCGGCGGGCTGACTCATAGATGCGCTCAACATGCTCATGCGGCATCCACTCGCCGAACATTTGCGGAAACCGATAGATGGAAAACGGGATACCCTTTTCCCTGGCGACAAAGTCGGACTCGGTCACAATGCCGGTGAGGTCGCCGCGTTCATCCACGACGGGCAGGCCTCCAACGTTACGGTCCAGCATAATTTTTGCGGCCTCTTCAAGCGAACAGTCTTCATCCACCGTGATGACGGGTGTAAACATGATTTGGCGAACGAACATTTCTCTCGCTCCACATCGAAGAATCAACGGACTTTATCCGCTACTTCCCTGGCGGCCTGGCGGTTCCACGGACTTCAGGCTCGAGCGCCAGGCAAAAGAGATCAGTGGGCAGGGCAGGAGGAATTTCGGCCAGGGTGCAACTTTGAATCCCCTTCCATCTCGTGTATTCTCAACCTAGAGCAGGCGTAAGACCCTGGTTCGGCCATGGCTGAAGCCCGCGACCGTTGCGGGCGGGAATAGATCCAGAGGGTGGAGCCTGCGAAGTCACGCCAGACGCCTTGGCGAACCCGAACCGGCCTGAGAAGCCCGCCATTTCCTGCAGCGGGTCCATCGCGGCCAACCACGTTCCATGACCAAATGGTACCAGATCGAACCGCAGGCGGCAGTAAAAGAACTTGGGAGCAACTCTGCCACCGGGCTGAGTGAGGCTGAAGCAGCTCGCAGACTTTCCGAGTTTGGCCGTAATGAACTGAAAGAAAGCGGGATCAAGAGCCCATGGCTGATTTTCCTCGACCAGATGAAGGAACTGATGGTGGTCATCCTGATCATCGCTGCCATCATCTCAGCGCTTCTGGGAGATTACAGCGATGCCATCGCCATAGGGGCTATCGTTATCCTCAACGCAGTCCTGGGTTTTAGTCAGGAGTATCGAGCGGAAAAGGCGATGGCCGCTCTGAAGAAGCTGACGGTCCCGTCCTTGAAAGTGCGGCGGGAGGGCGAAGTCAGCGAAATTTCGGCGGTGGACCTGGTCCCCGGCGATATTGTCCTGCTGGAGGCCGGGAGCTTTGTAGCCGCTGATTGCCGTGTGCTCCAGAGCGCTGACCTCCAGACCCAGGAGGCCGCCCTGACGGGCGAGTCGCTCCCCGTCCGGAAAACCATCGATGCCCTGACACAACCCGATCTGGCGCTGGCTGATCGCCGCAACATGGTTTACATGGGCACCCACATCACCGCAGGGCGCGGGGAAGCCGTTGTTGCGGAAACCGGCATGCGAACCGAACTGGGGCGGATTGCCGGGATGATTCAAACCGTCGAGCGGGAAGCGACGCCTCTGCAAAAGCGCCTGGCGCAGCTTGGAAAAGTGCTGGCGGCCGCAGCCCTTTTTATCGTAATTCTCATCTTCATCCTCGGCTGGTTTCGCGGTGATGACCTGAAGATTCTTTTCCTGACGGCCGTCAGCATCGCAGTTGCCGCCGTGCCGGAAGGCCTGCCGGCAGTGATGACCATCGCGCTGACGCTGGGCGCACAGCGCATGTTAAAGCGGAAGGTCCTGGTCCGCAAATTGTCTGCAGTCGAGACGCTGGGTTCCGTCACCGTGATCTGCTCGGATAAAACCGGGACGCTAACCGAAAACCAGATGGCCGCCACGATCTTCCAGGTTGCTGACCGCAGGGTGGAATTGGAAGATCGCACCTCGGATGACTACCGCAAGGAGTTCCCAGAACTCGCCCAGCCTGAGTTCAGCCTGATGCTGGCGGCAGCGGCGCTGTGCAATGACGCTGTGATGCGGTCGAGTGCGGGTGAGACAAACCCATCCGCTCCCCTGGGCGATCCTACGGAAACTGCCCTGGTGGTGGCCGCAGCGCGGTCGGGCCTTCTGAAGCCTGATCTGGACCGGCTCCTGCCGCGTGTTGCGGAGGTTCCCTTCTCGTCTGAACGAAAGCGCATGACGACGGTCCATCGTTATCCTTCCGGGCAAGATGTGCTCCCACCGGGAATTCGAATAGCCTGCCGGGAAAGTTCTTCCTCGTTCATTGCATTCACCAAAGGAGCGGTGGATGTCCTTTTGGGACTGTCGGATTCCGTCTGGGTCAACGGCCAACGGGAACCATTAAATGATACCTGGCGCGACCGGCTGTCTGCTGGCAATGACAAGCTGGCGGCCAACGGGATGCGCGTGCTCGGGGTGGCTTTCCGGTGCCTGGGGTCACCACCGCCCAAAGCCGAAGCCGCTGACCTGGAGCGCCAGCTTACCTTCGTCGGCATGATTGGGATGATTGATCCGCCCCGGCCGGAAGCGGCTTCCGCGGTCGCCACCTGCAAGAGGGCGGGCATCCGGCCGATGATGATTACGGGCGACCATCCCCTGACCGCCCGCTATATCGCCGCCCAGCTTGGAATTTCCGATACCGGAACCGTGGTGACAGGGCCGCAACTCGAGCGGACTTCACCGGAAGAACTGGAGCAACTGACGGAATCGGTGTCCGTTTACGCCAGAGTCTCTCCGGAGCACAAACTGCGGATCGTGGAAGGCCTTCACCGGCGCGGCCACATTGTGGCGATGACCGGCGACGGTGTGAACGACGCTCCGGCGCTGAAAAAAGCCGACATCGGCGTGGCCATGGGAATAACCGGGACCGACGTTTCCAAAGAGGCTGCTGACATGGTGTTGCTGGATGACAATTTCGCCAGCATTGTCGCTGCCGTTGAAGAAGGCCGGGTGATTTATGACAACATCCGCAAATTCATCCGTTACATCCTGGCGACGAACTCCGGCGAAATCTGGCTGATGCTGGTGACGCCTTTATTCGGAATGCCCTTGCCGCTGCTTCCAGTCCAGATTCTGTGGATGAATCTTGTGACTGACGGCTTGCCCGCACTGGCCCTGGGGGTGGAGCCGCCGGAATCTGATGCCATGCGGCGCCCGCCCCGCCCGCCGGGAGAGAGCATGTTCGCCCGCGGCATGGGAAGGCAGATTATCTGGGTGGGAATGCTGATGGGATTTCTCTCTCTCGCCATCGGCTACGGGTACTGGAATGCCCATGATTCGACCTGGCAGACCATGGTATTTACAACGCTCACCCTGTCGCAGATGGCGAACGTCATGGCCATCCGGTCGGAGCGCCGATCGCTCTTCGAAATCGGACTGAAATCCAATCTGCCCCTGCTCGGCGCGGTAGGCTTGACTGTTATCTTTCAGCTGGCCCTGATCTATGTGCCGTTCCTGCAGCCTATTTTCAAGACCGTTGCGCTGCCGGTTCCGGACCTGCTCCTTGCCTTGGTGGTCAGTTCGGTTATTTTCTGGGCTGTCGAGCTAGAGAAGTGGTTCCTGCGCCGGCGGCCGGGGAACATCTAGATGCTGATTTGGTTCCAATTCGCAGTTTGCACCGTCGTGATCGTGTACGGAGGGTCGCGTCTTTCTCGTTACGGGGACATAATCGCTGAAAAGACGGGGATGGGAAGGACCTGGATTGGCGTCATCCTGATGGCTTCGGCAACTTCCTTGCCCGAGCTTTTCACGGGCATCAGCTCTGTGGCCATCTTCAACTCTCCCAACATTGCCGCGGGAGACGTGCTGGGAAGCTGCATGTTTAACCTGCTGATTCTGGCCATGCTCGACGTTGGGCGAAGGGTGGCTCCCATCTCAACCCTTGCGCACCAGGGACAGATCCTGACGGCATCCTTCGGTGTTCTGCTGCTCGGCTTAACCACCATCAGCCTTCTGGCCGGCCGAAGCATTCCCACCCTGGGCTGGATCGGGGTCTACAGCCTCGTCATTCCACTGGTTTACCTGGGAGCGATACGGCTTATCTTCGTTTATGAAAAGAGGAGGATCGCTGAATTCCTGAGTGAAGTAAAGGAAGAGGCCCGTTACGATCAGGTATCAAAGTCCGTCGCCTATCGGCGTTTTGCGGTTTTTGCCGTTATCATCGTGATTGCAGCCACCTATCTTCCTTACGTGGCCGACCAGCTTGCAACCATCACCGGCCTGGGCCGCACTTTCGTCGGAAGCATCCTGGTTGCATTTTCGACTTCGCTGCCGGAAATCGTTGTGGGGAGAGAAGCCCTCCGGATGGGGGCAGTTGATCTGGCCGTCGGCAACGTCCTGGGGAGCAACCTCTTCAACCTGCTGATTCTGGCCATCGACGACCTGTTCTTCTTAAAGGGACCCTTGCTAAGCTCTGTTTCGCCCCTCCATGCCGTGACGGCGTGCGCCGCGATCATCATGACGGCCATCACCATCATCGCCTTGATGTATCGCTCCAGGAAAAGGATCCTGTTCTTTTCCCTGGACTCGATGGGAGTTTTTCTCGTCTATGCGCTGACCGTCATGCTGCTCTACCTGAAACGTTAGCCAAACAAGCCGCCTTTCGGAACGTCTGACGTTCCGCTCCTATAACGATAGTCAACAACGGCCTTGGCTCAACGATCGGACCACTCCCTCGCCAGTTGGCTGCGATGCCCAGTGCTTGCGCAAAAGCTTTCGTGAAACTCGAGCGAGATCAAAGGGCTTCGTCGCCTCGCTGGCCGTCGCGGATGCGAATCGCTTCACTGACATCCGACAGAAAGATCTTGCCGTCGCCGATCTTGCCGCTCCGGGCCGCCTTGACAATGGCGTCCACCGCCTGCTCCACCAGCGTGTCCGGCAACACGATCTCCACCTTGAGTTTGGGGAGCAGGTCGACGGTATACTCATGGCCCCGATAGATTTCCGAGTGTCCCTTTTGCCGCCCGTGGCCACGAACTTCACTCACGGTCATCCCTTGAATGCCAATCTCGTGGAGTGCTTCTTTCACCGCATCCAGTTTCGATGGTTGAATTACGGCTTCCATTTTTTTCATAATCATCTGCCCTTTCTTCTAACTTTCACGCGATGTTCAGGATTCGTTCAACCTGCGCCTAAGGAATAAGCGCTTCGAACTTCTTTTTTTAAAGCCGCTTCAGGACTCAGGAGAAATGCTCTCTAAACCTGCCGGCCCCGGCGCCACTTCGAGAGCCGCCGGTTCGCGTTTGAAACAGATGCTGAGCAACGGCGGAGTCACCAGTGTCGTAGCCAGAACCAGCACGATAACCAGGGAATAGATCTCGGGCGAAACGATGCCAGCCGCCCACCCGATGTTGGCCGTAATCAACCCCACCTCGCCCCTGGGAACCATTCCCACGCCAACAACCAGCCCGTCGCGTCCTGAAAAACCGTTGAACCACGCTCCCAATCCGCATCCCAGAACCTTGCCGAGGATGGCAATCAGCAGAATCAGAAAGAAGAAGCCGAAGTGCCCCCCCAACTGCCGGGCGTTGATTTCAAGGCCGATCGAAGCAAAGAACAAAGGCCCGAAAAACGAGTTGGTCATGGACCGCAACTCCGATATCACCTCTGCGTGATCCGTTGGTGTGGCGGCGATAAAAAGTCCGGCCAGATAGGAGCCGGTAATGGCCGCCATGCCGCCGCCATATTGCGCCAGGAAAGGCGAACAGGAAGCCAATGGCCAGGGCCGCCGCCAGCGATGTATGTTCAACCTTGAAGTGCCGCGCAGCCTTGAAGGACCATCGAATCAAACGCGGGCCCAGCAGGAACGCAAAAACGAAAAACACCACCATGCGGACGACTGTCCAGCCAAAGCTCGCCAGGGCGGAGCCGCCCGTGTGGGCGCTTCCGACATTTGTCTCCGTGGCAATCACCAGTGAAAGAACCAGCAACCCCAGGACGTCGTCAATTACAGCAGCGGCAAGAATGGTGGAGCCGGCCTTTGACCGCAGCTGTTTCAGATTCATCAGCGTCTGGGCCGTGATGGAAACGCTTGTGGCCGTCAGGATGGTGCCGATGAAAATGGACTCGCGCCAGGCGAAACCCAGTTCATGAGCAATCGCCGCACTGCCCGCGAAAGGCAGCACCACTCCCCCGCAGGCTGCCCAGAAGGCCGGCCCGAAGGCTTTCTTCATCGCGCTGATGTCCGTCTCAAGCCCCGCCAGGAACATCAGGACAACCACGCCGACTTCCGCGAGAATGTTAATAAAGGCTGACAGCGAAACGTGAGCGGGACCGCCCGCAGGACCTGAAACAGCAAACCATGGAAAACGCCAGACATTGATAAGAGTCGGCCCCAGCACCACGCCGGCCAGCAGTTCGCCCAGCACGGCTGGCAGTCCGACGCGCGCAGCCAGTCCTCCCGCGGCCTTGGCCAGCAGGATGAGCATGGCAAGAAAGAAAAGGACCTGAAGTGAGATGTTCATGTGCGATGTTTCCGGCTGGCGGGCGCCGCTTGAATCTTGCCTATAGCTTGTGACCGTTGTCCGCCCGACGGCAGGCTCGTTAGTTCTACTTCTTCCGGACCCGCTTAACGCATCCCCAGAAGACGAGCATTGTGACAGCTCCCCCACAACCCAGCAGCACGGGTGCGGATGGAGCGTGAAATACCCCAATGGCCATCAACGCCACGGCGGCCGCGCAAATGAATGCTGCCCGCCGTTCTTTAACCGCCTCAACAAATGCCGGTCCTATATCCACAACAACTGACTCCGATGACATCAAAATCTCCTCCAAAGTCTAATGCAAGGTGGCAAAGAACATGTAGAGAATCGGAAGAATAACGCTTGCAGCAACCAGCAAAAGGGTCTTGCTTGAAAACGGCCGATCCCAGGTGGGCCGCGCCAGGCCTTTCTCTTCCCGCTGCTTCTGCTCATGGATCAACTGCCCCACCAGCTTTCGCTCCTCGATCGAAGTTGCACAGTCCAGCGCCTTCTGCATCTCCTCGTAACCCTTCTTTGGCACATGCAGCTTGAACTGAAGCTGGCCCAGCTTAAAATGGGCAAAGAAATTGTCCGGTTCCAGGTGGGTTGCTTCTTCCAGGTGGTCCAATGCGGGGTAGATTTTGCCCGTAACGGCGTAAGCCACGCCCAACCCAACGTGTGCATCCGCATACTCTGGCAACGCCTGGACAATCTGCTCAAAGCATGTGGCTGCTGCGGCCGGCTCCCCGTGATTCATCAGCTCCAGCCCCTCAGAGAATTTCCTTGAGACTTCCACGGGAAGAGACGAGCCTTGCACCGCCAGAACTTCGGACGTTTCGGGAATTGCCTCGGCATAATGCTGGACTGCAGTTTCAATAGCTATCGTTGCCATCAAATTCTCCTTTTAATCTCTTGCTTCCTGAATGAAAACCCCCGTGGGGGGAAGCCGGCCACCTATGCGGCGCCGGCCCCTTGAATCTTCAGCACGAACTCCGGATAGCCGAGAGCTCCCATTTCAGGAATATCCAGACCTTCGAGTTCAGCCTGCGGCGAAACGCGCTGGCCGATAAAGTAGTCGACGAACAGATTGAACACAAACGAGAGCGTAAAAACGACACCCAGCAACGTCACCACGCCGATCATCTGGGCAACGAGCTGTCCGGCATCACCGTAGAAGAGACCTTTCACGGCTCCTACGCCGGTCCCATCAGCAAACAGGCCGACCGAAAGCACTCCCCACAACCCGCAGGCACCGTGAACGGAAATAGCGCCGACGGGATCGTCGATGTGTGCAATGCGGTCAATGAACTCAACGCTGAGGCAAACCAGCACGCCAGCAATCAGCCCGATGATGGCTGCGCCAATCGTGTTGACGTATCCGCTGGGAGCCGTTATGGCGACCAGGCCCGCCAGAAGGCCGTTGCCGCCCATTGAAGCGTCCGGCTTACCATAGCGAACCCACATGTAAAAGACCGCGCCAAAAGATCCTGTCGCCCCGGCCAGCATGGTATCCACGGCAATGGTGGCAATCCGCAAAGACCCGGAGGCGCCCAGCGTGCTGCCGGGATTGAACCCGAACCATCCAAAAGCCAGGATGAAGCAGCCAATCAGCACCATGGTGATGTCGTGGCCCGGAATGGCATTGGACGACCCGTCACGATTGTACTTGCCAATGCGCGGACCCACGATAATGGCCACAGCGAGCGCGGATAAGCCTCCCACTGCGTGAACCACCCCCGATCCGGCAAAGTCCGCGTATCCGGCTCCCAGTCCAAAGTTGGAACCCAGGCCGGCAAGCCATCCACCACCCCAGGCCCAGTTGGCAAACAGCGGATAAGTGATGGCAGCCAGGAAGACCGACGATACGGCAAAAGCTGCAAACTTCCAGCGCTCGGCGCAGCCACCGGTTACGATGGTGGCGGCCGTGTCCATGAAGACCATCTCAAAGAGGAACAGGACCATCACCGCCACGTCATAGGTGCCCCCCTGCGTCAGGAAGAAACCGTGGGTACCCCACAGCCCCCACGTCTTCCCTGCAATATGCAGGGCAAATTCCCCGCTTAAGGGCGCAGCACCTCCCAGACTGCTGGCCCCGGCCGCGCCACCCATCTGCAGGGCAAAGCCACACACCCAATAGGCAAAGAGGCCGATGCCATACACCATAAAGTTCATCATCATGGTGTGATTGGCGTTTTTGGCCCGGCAAAGCCCGGTTTCCACGGCGGCGAAACCCGCTTGCATGAACATGACCAGGAACCCGGTAATCAAGGTCCAGACAAAGTTGATGGCCACTTTGTTCTGGCCGACCTGGTTGAGAGTGTCAGCCAGTGTGAGCCCAACCTTGGGATTGGAAACCGTGACGTCGTTCACGGTTCCCGTCAAGCTCCCGGACGCGTCACCCTTGGCCATCTCTTCGGCGGAAGGCGGGTTCGCCTCTTTCACTGCCAAGGGGGCATTCATAGCTGGGGCGGGGCTGGCCTGGGTGCTGGTCGTTGGTTGGCTGGGTGTTTGGGCCCAGGCCGGGACCCCGCATAAAAAGTAGGTTGCGAGAACAAACCCGCGGATGATGGTATTCAATTTCTTGCGCCGCATGCATATCCTCCGTTTTTGAGAATCGGCCAGGGCCGTCTCGACACGCTGTCAATGTCAGGAACTTGTTACTTCTTCCAGATGGCTTCCTTCACGTATGCACGATTCAGGAAGCCCAGAATTCCCGTCAGGCACAAGCCGATCCCGATCAGGGCAAAGATGAAGCGAGCAGCCAGTGACGATGTCCACGTCAGGCTGGCTACCGGAAGAAGCCACCCACAAACTGCCAGAAGCACGCCAACAAATTTCATTTCTGTCTCCAGATCATTAGAGTTCTTACTTTTCGCCCTGGCCTGTCCTGTCCAGACAAGCGTTGAAGAAAACCTGAGCGTCTATCAGTTTTTCCGGTGTCTAAACCTAATCCATAAACTCAAGAGGCTTGATCTTACGGAAGCCAAACAGCGAGTACGCCAGCAGTACGATACTGAGCAGCGTTAAGACAACTCCGATTCCCGCGTGATCATTCGCCCAGAGCACCAGTCCCGCCACAAGGCCGGTAAAGGCCGTCAGGAATATGGTTAAGTACCCACCTTGTTGTCTATTTGCAGCCATTTAATCCTCCCTCCACTGATTGCGAATGATGACTTCAGATTTCCGGTCCGGTACCGGACCTGCCTTTTACCTGGCGCCATGAATGTCAAAAACGTACATCAGCCCCAGTTCCATGGTGTTCTGGTCCTTCGTCAGTTCCGCCACGCCGCGCGGAAAGTATGGAACGTCAGACATATCGCGCCGGAACTCCAAGCGGCTGATCAGGTTGTGGGCGAAGGTGCGCTCCAGCGTCAGCGTGTACTCGTGGATGTGCTGCACGGTTCCGGTGGTGAATCCGTCGTGATCGTTGTAGTATTCGTAGCGAGCCGCGAACGCATACTGGTCATTAAATGCGTACCGCGCATAAGTTGCGATCCCCGTCCACTTCACCGAGTTCACGCCGGGAATCATATCTCCCGCCCCATAATCAAAGTTTTCAAGCAGGGAAAGTTTTGGGGTCACGTTGATCTGAACCACGGTGTCTGACAGGTGCCGCCAGTGCGAATTGGTGTTCGGCGTTTGCGGCCCGCCCAGATAGTTTTGAGTGATGCTCACCTTGGAATTGGGCGTTAATGCCAGGCTGAACCCATAGGTCTTGCCCGTGTTGACGGCCACAATATTGTTCCAGCCGTTGACCAGATAACCGGTCAGCGCAACCTTGGGATTGAAGCTATACGCAGCCCGAAGCCCAAAGTGGTAAAAGGGAATGGCGTACCCAAACAGGATGCCTCGGCTGTAATTCCAGTCAGGAGCGGATTCGATGAGTTCGGCTCCTGCCGGAGTTACGAATTTGCCGAAGTCAATCTGCAACCCCTTGCCAATGGGCGCCAGGTAGGAAACGTAGGCCTGCTCAACGTTGCGATCAAACCCTATCCCGCCCGGCTCCGATCCATTAACGACGTTGATGGCATTCCCGTAACCGAAGGTCAGGTTGTAACCCAGCCGGGTACCTTTGTCCGGGTCCCTTTTGATGACGAGCTCGGCAAGGTTCAAAGAAAACTGGTTCGTATAATTATCAAAGACTCTCAACCCTGCCTGGCGGTCTGCAGGGTGTTCAAAATCAAGGCCGTAGTAGCCGTCAACAGACCCGCTGATCGTCGTGGAATCAAAAAGTTTTTCCGCCAGACTGGGCTTCTGGGCAGGAGCAGCGGGCGCTTCCATTACGGCGGCGCCCGGGGCCGGCTTCTTCTGTTCTTGCGTTTTCTTCAACTGGTCGATTTGCGCCTCGAGCCCTTCCAGTTCTTTCTGGAGTTCCTCTATCTTTGCAGATGTGACTGCCAACGTATCTGACCCGGCATTCCCAGACTGCGTCTGAGCACATAGTTCGGAACACCCGATCGCACCTGCTAAAAAGACCGTTATCAGACCCACGGTAAGCCGCGAGAGTTTCATTGCAGGTTCCTTCCGTTTTAGTTTGGAGTTCCGCCCCAACCAGCGCGACTACCATAATGAGAAAGAGTATTCTCTGTCCAATTAATAGTTATATTGAGGGTGATAAAAAACTTTTGGATAAATTAATTTTCTGGCTGCGATAAGAAATGCGATGGATCGGCAGCCTGAACACTTCAGGTTCATCAGCGTGAATGGTTCACAGCGTTTGTGAGACAGACTCGTCAGACCCTTTATTCATAGGATCTCGACAACTCATCGCCAGAGAGAGTGTTGGTGAGAGCCGGCTATTGCCTTTCCGAGTTGAACACCTCCGGGCCAGCCGTAAATCTCCCTGCTCAGGCGGGGGAATAGGCCTGTGGTTGCATGATTCCCGTTTCAGGAATTCTCCAAGACTGAGGGGGGAACCAGCATTTCCGGATTCCGATAGGCGTCGCATGGCGAAAATCAAGCTCTCTTCTTTCCGGGCCTTCGCCTTGTGTTTCATATAGATTTCCACGGAGGCGTCCAACTCCATCATCATTTGCCCGGCGGGATGTGAAGCAGGGCGTGTCCGCCACGGGTGCTGCAAAGATACAGAAAGCTCGGCATTTCACCCGCCGACTCGGACCCAAGGTCGAAGGAGACTTGGCCGGCGTATTCCTCTAAAGATCGAGAATGAGGGACCTATATTGCTGGCGAAAGGGAGTTAAGGATTCAGATTGATTCGGCGTCAACCTCATCATATACTAGTCCCAACCAGGAAGCTCAGATTCGAATTTGCAGACAATTCCCTTGACCTGGGAGAAATGCAGGGGTTGTTCCCGCATGACATTTGGACGCGCAACCTTCTCGTCATAGATTAGCAAGCATGACGCTGATCTATGTGAGATTGTCTCCTCATTTCTCGCAAAAGTTGGTCTTTCGAGACCCTAACAGCTTTGGAATTCAGGGGGGCCTGGCGATGAAATCTTTGTTCCTCCGATCGGTTCTGGTCATCACTATTATTCTATTTCCCGCCTGGGAGATGAATGGTAGCGCCCAAAGCAGCGATTCACATCTTTCCCATGCTGGATCGAATCCTGCACAATCCTCCTTAACCACCATCCGTATTCCCGGGCCCCGGCGATCCTTCCTGCGCATGGCAGCAATCAGCCAGCAAGTTTCTCCAGATGAAGTGCTTTCGCTGTTGGCACACAATGTGGCCGTAGAAGGCTATACGTACGACCGGAAAGGCCGGAGACCCAATCCCACCGAATACCTGACCCTCTTAAAGGACTACATTGAGCAGGCAAGGGAATTGGGGGCCCTGGCCGGATCGAGACAGGTGATCCGCATCAGCAGTTGCGATCAGGCCGGCCCGCTACTGAAGACTCTCGGCTACGAACTGGCAAGCCCGTGTGGGCCGGAGACTACCCTCGCGACAGCTGATCGTGAAAGAGCCTTTATCACTGACGACGCGGGATTCCCTCTTACGGCTCTGGAACAAACCCTTCGTGGAGGCGAGCCTTTTGAGTACGGATTTGGAACTTTCAAAGTTCCGGTGTTGTTCACTCAGGGTGACTGGACGGCGCTTGATTCGAATAAGAAGGACGATCTTCTTGACGCTATCCTCTCTGGCCCTCGTTTAGCCAGACTTTACTGGGCCATGGCAAGAATTGACCAGAATACCCGCGATTATCTGAGAAAGGCCCCGGGGCTCAAGAGTCTCTTGCCTCTTGCACCAGCGCTCGACTTTTACGGCAGCCAGATCACGATCCAGTCTGGACACGTTGTGGTTCCTGGAGGAAAGACTGCTGAAGCAGCCTGGGCGAAACTGGCAGGAGTGAGTCCGGATTCACCGGATCAGTTCGTAACTCACCTCCTGGAGAAAGATGAGGGTTGGCTGGCGGCCTATTTTGACGGGTTGTCGCGGGTTCGCCCTGAGCAGCAGGCGTACCTGTCGAAAGCTCAACTCCTCCCGCGATTCTACACGGCACTGGTTGGAGATCATGCATCCCCCGGTCCGGCTCGACCGGTTTTCAGACCGGATGCAGGGCTGTTGCTTCTCGCGGCCGGAATCCAACTGGATCCGGACGGCGAGCCCCGTATTCCAGGAAACCTGGAAGTTTGGAAGCAGGTGATGAAGGACTTCCGAAGCCAGTACCACTCCAACCTGGTGCAGGCGTGGTCCAAGCGGGCCGATAGGTGGAAGAGTCCGGAGGGGTTGCTGGAAACCATGTTTGCATTCTCCCGCCTCAATCTGGATAACGGGCCGTTGCAAGCATTCCTCTCTGTGAACAGCATCGATCGTGCGCGTACTTCAAAAGACCGCCTGGAGCCAGTGACCGTGCAACTGCTGGCCGCCAACTTCAAGAAGTTTGGTGACCAATATCCCACGTTTTCCGAGTTCACCTTAGACAATCGGTCGATCTCTCACTTCATTAAGGTGGCTAAGGACATTGATGATATCCACGGCCACAATTTGCGCTCCGACGCCATAGGGATTTTTCAAGCCAATGTGGGCCTATGGAAAATTCTGGCCAGGCAGGGCGAAATTCCGGAATCAAGCTGGGACAAGTCCTGGCAGGAAGTGATTAAACCCTTTTCCAGCATTCAGTCCGACGCTCAACTTTACCAGGCAGCACGAGTCTCGATTCGGCAGTTGTTGGAGGTTGCTGCCGGCAGGCCTAATCTATCGCAGAGCCAAATCATTGATTTGATAGCTGGCCCGGAACAGTCAAGCCCGGAAGGCACGCAAGTCCGGATGGATCTCGCCAACAAGATTCGCTTGATGATAGCCTCCCAGCGCCTTGTCTCTCTCGACACCCTTTTCGAACTCGGTGACGGGCTGGAACTGATGTCCAAGGGCAAGTCTCCATCCAGGAATTTGATTCCATCGGCGGCAGAGCTTCGTCAGTTCCAGTTGCCCAAACCGCTGTTCACGAGAGGTGAAAGGGCCGAATGGTCCATGGGCCTTTACGAAAACCAGCACCTCCAGACCGAGATGCAAACAAACCTGGCCAAGGTCATCAAGGCTAAACCTTCTGCCGCCCGGCTTGCAGCGGCCCGTGGGGAACTGGTCCCATTCCTGAGAGATACTCTTGTGGGCCTGAACTACGCTTACTACGAGCCGCCGGGCGCTCAGATGATTTATAACAATTCGCTCTTCGTACGGTCCCACGATTTTTCGGGCAAGAGCAGCATGGAGGAGAACCGCTCCTGGAGAACACCCGATCTCTTCGGTCGCGGCCTTTCAGCCGGCGGCGGGGCTCACCTGGTGGGCTCGCTTTCAAACCTGTCCTACGTTCTGGCGCGAGTCGAGGAGAACTTCATCATCCCTAATAACGTGCAATCCCTGATTTGGGAAGATCTCGTCCCAACGCTCATGACCGGTGCGGTGCTTCCACGCTGGTGGCACGTGTCAAGAAACGAACTCCATGCCGTCACGCTTTACCAGAGGTTTGGTGAGGAACTGCTGAGGGCTGCCGGCACAGATCCTCAATTGCGCAAAAGAGTGATGGGCATTCTTTCTGACCGCATGCTTCCCAGAAGATTTGAGCAGGTTGAAGGAGAATTGCGCGACGGACGCTCTGATGCCGCACTCAACCAGTTGACCCCAGCTGATACTTTCTGCCTCGCCTTAGAGTTCCGCAGGGAATTTCCTTCGGTAGATCCAGAAGGGGGAGATGCCAAGAAGGAACTTGACCGGCTTGCCCAGCAGTTTCCCAAGGAGGTCACCCAGGAACGGTTGTCAGAAGATTTCGGCGTGCCTCATCCCGCGTTCGCGGGTACAGATGCGCTTTCGCTGATTAATGCGAAGCCTTTTCCCACCTACCTGGGTTACTCCAGCCGACTGCTGGCTGAATCCTGGGAGTCCAACAATTTGTATTGGGCCCGGTTGGCGGACGAAAAGGGCTATCCGCCTGTGATGTTAAACCTTCTGGTGCCGCAACTGACCTATCGCATGGTTGAGAATATTGCAGCTACTTATCTGGACGATTGGCCTGCATTGCTCCGGTCATTGCGAGAGACCGGAAAGGAGTTTCAACAAGGGAAGGTGGCATCCTTGCCGGGCGGGGGAAGCAGTTCCGGACTTTGAGGGTCGTTTGGACGGAGGCATTTGGCTATGCCCTCCTGGCTTTTAGAGAACTTGGGATCATCAGGGAAGGTGACCTATGGGACAACGACATTTTCTGCTTGCATTGTTTTCCATCGTTGCATTCACGGTTTCTACCGTCGCGGCAACGGCGCAGAAGCCGGACTCCGGCGTAACGGTCGTCCGCATCACTGTCAACATGGTCCAATTAGATGTGGCGGTAACGGACAAGAAAGGAAGATATGTGACCGGCCTTGGCCCAGCCAATTTCGAGGTTTATGAGGACGGAATTCGGGAAAAGATTGCAGCTTTCGGCGAAGAGAATAGCGTCCCTCGAAGTGTGCAATACTCCGGACCGGGCGGCAAGGTACCTCGACTGGGCGAGTACGTCGTTGACAATCCACCGGGGTCCAACCTGATTGCTCCGTCTGCGCCGGGCGCCAGCGTTTTCATTCTGTTTGACACCAGCAACTACATGTACCGGGGCTTTTCTCTCGCCCGGGATGCCATCGCGCAATTTGTTCGGTCGCTGGATGGTGCAGACCGGGTGGCCTTCTATTCTTACAGCCGCGACTTCTTCCGGGCGTGCCCGCTGAGTAACCTGCACACGCATGTTCTGGAGGCCGTCCGTTCCACAGTAGCTGGAGATGACGCGGCGCTTTACAATGCGCTGTTATGGACCCTGAAAGATGCCGACAAGTTTTCCGGTCGAAGGGTGATTGTTGTTTTTTCAAACGGCCCCGATGACGCCAGCATGATATCACCTGAAGATGTACGGGAGCTTGCCCAGTCGGAGGGTATCCCGATCTACATGATCAGCACCCGGGAAGCAGAACGGGATCCGCTTTCGACAGCCGTCTTCAAACGCATCAGCTTGAGCACGGGTGGCAAGGCTTACTTTGCCGGACACTGGCAGGACCAGGAGAAGGCGTTTGCATCCATCCGCGCGGACCTGGCGCACCTTTACACGATCAGCTATTATCCGGCCCCCAATCCGAATCGCGGATGGCGCGAGATCACGGTGAAAGTGACAGGCGGGAAGCCGCATAAATATAGCATTCGGACACGGACCGGATACCGACCGAGGGTGCTCCCCGAGACCACCGAGGCCGTCCCGATGCCAAAGAGTACAGCGCCACTTCCCGGTCGCGCTGGCAGCAAGTAGTTGAACCGCAGGGTTTCCGCGGGTGCATGCTATAAGGGGTAACTTGCCTCCCTTGAGTTCTCATCGGAGCAAGGGTCAGAAGGTGCCAGCCCGCCTCTCCGCCCTCGGTCTTGATTTCTCCACCAGCGGCACTTGCTCCTGAGCCGGGAGCGGCCTTTGCCACTGGATCAACCTGTCTCTTATCAAATCAGCAGTTCCCGTGAAGTGCCGGCGACCTAATGGCAGCTTGAATCGACAGCCCGGCTGGCATATTCTCGTGGCCCGAGAAACAGGCTCGGCGGCAAACGCAGCTCAGAACCAGGGTCCCGGTTTGCGTCATTCTGCTTCAGGCTGCCGGCCGAATTTGTAATGGGCAGAGTTTCTCGATTCCAAACCTGAACGACGGAGAAAGGATCAGCAGAGGATGAAGCGCCGATATTCACGTAGAGAATTTGTGCGGAAAACCTCGCTCGCGCCACTGGAGCTTTCAACGCTGGCATGGCTTTCCAAATCGTCATTGGGCCAGACAGCGCCGGCCACCGGCAAGATGCTGTGGGATTCATTCGTCAAGCCGCCGGACGAGGCGCGCATCATGATGCGCTGGTGGTGGTTTGGCCCGGCGGTGACGCAGGAGGAACTGGAGCGGGAAATGCGCGCGATGAAAGACGGTGGCATCGGCGGATTCGAAGTTCAGCCGGTCTATCCGCTGGCGCTTGACGACCCTCCCCACGGAATTCGCAACCTGCCCTATCTCTCAGACGGGTTCCTGGACGCCTTGCGATTCGTCAATCAAAAAGCCCAGGAATTGGGAATGCGGATGGACCTGACGCTTTGCAGCGGCTGGCCTTACGGAGGGAGCAAAGTTCCGGCAGATCAGGCGGCCGGCGTGCTGCGGGTCGTCCGCGTACCGGTTCCAGCTGGCGAGGATTCCGTTCCCGTGCCCGGCCTGGAGGCGGGCGAGTACCTGATGGCAGCGTGGGCCGTTCGGGATGATCGGGGACTGCTTTCGGGAACCAACGTACAGGAACTGACTGACCTTGGCGGCCCGAGAGTGCAATTGGCTGCAGGGCGCCAATTCCGTGCCGTACTGTTCTTTCTTTCCAGCCGGACGGGCATGCAAGTAAAACGCGCGGCCGTGGGTGCGGAGGGTTTCGTCATCGATCACTACGATTCGGCGGCCGTCAATGCTTATTTGCGGCAAACCGGCGACCGGCTGATGCAGGCATTCGGTTCAAAACGCCCTTACGCAGTCTTCAGCGACAGCCTGGAAGTCTACCGGTCCAACTGGACTCCCGACCTGATGGAAGAATTCCGCCGGCGGCGCGGCTACGACTTGAGGCCCCATCTCCTGGCATTGGTGGGCGATGCCGGCGCCGAGACCTCGGCCGTCCGCTGCGACTGGGGCCGTACGCTCACCGACCTTGCCAACGAACATTATCTGGTGGCGCTCCGGGAGTGGGCAGGACGAAACGGCACGCAGCTTCGTTGCCAGGCTTATGGCGAGCCCCCGGTGACCCTTTCCAGCAGCCGGCTGGTGGATCTTCCGGAAGGCGAAAATCCGGACTGGAGAGGACTCAGCCCGGCGCGCTGGGCCTCCTCCGCCTGCCACCTGTACGGCAAGCCCGTCGCTTCGGCCGAGACCTGGACGTGGATACACTCTCCCGCCTTCCGGGCAACGCCTCTGGACCTGAAAGCCGAAGCCGATCGCCACTTTCTCCAGGGGATCAACCAGATTGTCGGACATGGCTGGCCCTACTCTCCGCCTGAAGCCGGCGAGCCCGGCTGGCGTTTTTACGCCGCTGGCGCATTGAACCATCACAACCCGTGGTGGCCTGTGATGCCGGACCTGGCGCTCTACCTGCAGCGGATGTGCTTTCTGCTTCGCCAGGGAAAGCCGGCAAACGACATCGGCGTGTACCTTTCGAACAGCGACGCATGGGCCAGGTTCACGGCCCACAGCAACCCTTCAATCAATACGATCCTGGAAACCCTTCTGGGTAAGAATGTTCTGCCCGCCGTCCTGGATGCCGGTTTCAATTTCGATTTTATCGATGACGACGCGATCCGGCTTGTCGGAACTCCTTACGCCGCAATCATCCTGCCGGGAGTTGAACGGATTCCGCTGGCAATCTATCAGAAGATCAGAGAATACGCCCTGCACGGTGGAATCGTCATCGCCACCCGCACCACTCCCCACCTCGCCCCCGGCCTCCTGGAAGGCAGGCGTGACAGCGCGAAAGTTCGGGCACTTTCCCATGAGCTTTTCGAGGAACAGCATGCGCGAGGGTTCCTTGTCGAACATGAAGGGGCATTGGGCGAGGCGCTGGCCAGAAGGCTCACTCCGGATGTTGACCTGAGTCCCAGGGTGCCGGAAATCGGTTTCATCCGCCGTAACCTGGATGCGGGCAAGCTCTACTTTCTGGCGAACACCGGCAACCACGCGCAGGATGTTAAGGCCACCTTTCGAGTCAAGAATGGTTCACCGGAGCGTTGGGACCCGTTTACAGCAACCAAGTCCACCTTACAGTGGAGCCAGGCAGGTGACGGGCGCATCGTGGTGCCGTTGCACTTTGAACCCTATGAGTCGGCGGTTCTGATGTTCTCCAATGCGTCCAGCGCGCCTTCCCCGCAACCTTCCAGGCGAAGCTCATTGCCGGCTTCCATCGATTTGAGCCACGGATGGAAAGTCAGTTTCACCGGGACGGGCAAATCCATCCAGATGGACCGGCTGCGCTCCTGGACCGAACTGGAGGACCTTCGTTTCTTCTCCGGCCAGGGCGTTTATGAGAAGAGCGTGTCCGTTCCTGAATCTATGCTCAAACTCGGAGCGAAGGTTTACCTCGATTTCGGCAAGGGCGCGCCGATTGAACCGCATCGTCGTCACTACGGCACGCAGGCATGGATTGAAAGTCCTGTACGGGAAGCAGCCGTTGTTTACGTCAACGGCCATCGGGCCGGGTCAGTGTGGCGCCCACCCTACGAACTGGAAATCACTCCGTGGCTGCACTCGGGCCCCAACACATTCCGGGTCGTTGTCGGTAACCTTGCGATCAATTTAATGGCGGGGAAATCGCTACCTGACTATCGTCTCCTGAACAACCGTTACGGCCGGCGGTTTGAGGCCCAGGACATGAACGGCCTTCAGCCACTCCCCTCAGGCATACTGGGCCCTGTCACACTGGTTGCGCGTTGAGTAAACGAGGACACGCCGGTGCGAATACCTCCAGCGGCACCGCACCCGGCACAAGCTCACATTTTCAGACTATCCAACATCCCGGCTTTGAGCCAGGCCAGGCCCTGCCGGGCGTAAAGATACGACTGGTCGATTTGCAGCGCCTTCTGGAAGTTCTGCTCAGCCAGGGAGCGATTTCCCTGCATGGCGGCGTAAATGCCCGCCATCTCATAAGCGTGGAGGCGGAGGGTGATGGAGTTGTCCGTTTTCCTTTGCTCGTTGACCGGCACGAATCCCTTGAGCCAGTCCTTCGCTTTCTGCACCTGTCCGGACTTGTAAAGGCCGATGGCGCGGAATAATCCATTGCCCTGGATGTCCTGATCCGCGGTATTGGCAGCCGCCTGCCACGCGGCCATAGCCGCAGAATGCTTCCCTTCCGCCTGCAGCAGCAGCGCTTTATACATCAGCAGCCGGGAGCTTGTGATTTTGGCAAAACTGTCGACACCCAGATTCGACGGAGGATTTTGTGCCGCAGCGATATCATCCAGCGCCTTGCTGAACTGGGAATTTTTGGCGGACTGGAACGCCAGCATCAACTGAATTCCCCTGTAAAGATGCAGGAGGGAATAGGAAAGGTGGGTAGGGCCAAAGGTGTGGGAATTGAGAATCTTCAGGGCCTTGTCGTCGTTGCCGACCTGGGCTTCCAGCGATGCGAGCCTTTGCAGGAGTTGATCGTTGCCGGGTTGAAGGGCAAGGGCCTTTTGGAACACGCTTCTTGCTGCCTGAATATGGCCCAGACGGGCATTGGCGTTGGCAACCAGCAGGACGGTGGCCATGTGATCGGGACGGACCGCCAGGGCCCGGGTCAGAAGGCTTAAACCTTTCTCCTGATTTCCTTCCACCAGCATGGCCATCCCCAGGTTGCGGAGGGCCGAAAAGTTGTGTGGAGCTTTTTCCACTGCCTCGCTCCACAGATCGGTCGCCTCTTTTTGCCTGCTTCGACTGTAAAGCAGGTCGCCCAGCAGGACGCCTGCGTTCGCATCAGCAGGGTCAAGTTTCAGGGCAGTCTTCAGAGTGTCCACATCTTCTGCCCGAAACGGGAAAATCTGAATTTCCAGGTCTTCTTTCTGCGCCCTATGGATGAATTTCAGCGCAGCCTGATGATCTCCAAGCTTCACACTTGCGTAGGCACGGTCATACAGAAGCAAAGGATAAGGAGCGTCTCCAGAGGCGGCCGTAACGGCGATGCCACGGTCGAGGACCTTCGCAGCCTCCGCCCAGGCCGAAAGCCGGAAGTATTCGGCTGCCAGTCCCAGGTAGCCCTGCGGATGGCGGGCGCAGGCGCGATCAAAAAGATTCAGTTTGGCTTCCTGCTCGGTCTGGCCCGCGTCCGCGTGGTCCTTACCCAGAGCCCCGGCGGCGAACAGATGTTCCGCCAGAGCGAACCTGTTGGTGGGGTCGAGCTTCAGAATGGCCTCTTGCTCGCGCGCCGCCTGCTCGGACTTCCCTTCCTGACGCAGTATGTAGGCGTAGGCTTCCCGAACGGAGACATCCTCCGGGATCAGCGAGGCCGCTGTGGAAAGTTCATGGAGAGCCCTGGCCCTGTCGTTCTCTTTCAGCGCCAGGAGTCCCAACATGTAGTCGCGTAACCGGAACTTGTCCGAAGCCGGAAGGATGCGATAAAAATGGAGCCGGGCATCCGCCCCCCGTCCAAGCTCATAATCAATCATCCCCAGATAGTAGTGCGCGTCTCCATTCGTGGGGTCCCGCTCCAGCACCTTCTGGAAGTGGTCGATGGCTTCCTGCGTATCGAAACGGCGGAGCGCCAGCAATCCCATCTGCAGTTGCACGGGAGGGAAAAGGGGGTCCTTGCGCAACGCCTCCTTGTAAGCTCTTTCAGCATCATCAATGCGTCCGAATTTCTGGTAACCCAGGCCCTGCTCATAAAGCTGGTCCGCGGTAAGGGTGTCTACGGGCCCGTACGTGCGAGGAACCGAATCGCTGGCGTACGCAGCGTTGGGATGCTGGTCGTTCGGATAGAACTTGTGGTCTAAAAGGGTTTTCCCGTCCCTGGAAAGAATTTTCAGTTCCAGAACCTGCCCCTGGGTGTTTGCGCCCAGGGAAATCTCCGCATGCGAGGCGCTGCCCACCTTCAAGTCCTGAGTTGCATTCCAGACTTTTTGTTTTCCCGCATAAAGCTCCTCAACGGCGCCCGGATAATCGGCGGTGGGCGTCACAGCGAGTTTGGCAGTCCCGGGCCGCCTGGGAGGGATTTCAAAGTGGACAGCGGCCTCCGGAGTGGCCGTCGTCAATCCGCCCAGATGGCCTGCGCCATACCAGTACTCCGTCCATCCGTCGGACATCCCCGGATCAATGAATTCGTAGATTCCGTCCCAGACAAAGCGGCCGCTTTGCATTTCCATGTAAAGGTCGCCGGTATCCGAGTAAGTCGTGGCCTGCTGCCTGCCCTCACTGCCCGATCCAAAGGTCCAGGTCTTCATGCCCCGTGCCAGCAGATGGTTCTTATAACAAATGGTCCCGAAATCATCCTTGTAATCATAGATCGACATGTAGTTGTCGTAGATATCGAGCCCGAAAACTCCCAGCATATTCACGTTGTTCCTGTTCCAGCTCATGTCCTCGCCGTCAATCACGGGCCACACGTTCAGGGCATCGCTAACGTGCGTGATCACTTTCGACATGGGATAAACAAATCGGCTGCCCTCAGAGGCGGCGACACCGGCGTTCGTCCAGATCAGGTATCGGTTGGGAACCAGGTTTTTGTTGAAAAGATGCACCGTAATCTTGAGGTAGTCCTTGCCGGGAAGCAGGGTGACGGCAATGCTGATCTTGTCCCGGAAGAAGTGGTCAACGTGGCTCAGGATCACGGTGGCGCTTCCGTCTTTGTGACGCACCAGCGCCCAGGGCCACGGCTCACCGGGCCAGGTGATCATGTGCGTGTCGTAGGGCCCGTAAAGTTCCAGGTTTCCCACCACCCAGGCGCCACGGGGGTTGTAACGGCTGGGCTTGATCACCGATGGGTGGTAAAAGAGCTGACGCTTCGCAACCTTGTCATAGGCGGAAAAGATGCGGCCTCCCAGCTCGGGAAGGAATTCCACGCGCAAGTACTTGTTCTCCAAGGCGACCATGTCGTACGTTTTGGGGACGGGCTTTTCCGACCGCGTTTCCCAATCCAGCCTCGAGTAAGGATACAAACCCATGTTCTCGATGGACCCGAACAGAGGCGCGACCGTCTCCGCGCTTCGGTAAGTGTAAGTAGGATAGACCAGCTTTCCGTGGGTGAACTTGACCGTGTCTGGCGTGCCCGCGTGGGCAACCCTGAGCCCGGCAAGAAAAACAAGGCAAGCCGTGACAGCTGCCAGGCGGGCTATTCGCATCAGCTCCAAATTTGAAAGACGGCGCAGGCCGGCCACAGAATTTTTACTACAGCTTCCCATCTTTCTCCCTTTCCCAAACGACCTTGTGAATTTTTGTGAGATTGCACAATGTGATCTTACACCTACAGGCGAATCCCTACGAATACTTTCGTTTTAAAGCGTGGCTACTTGTTCAACATGCCGTGAAGAATAGGCGTTATTATGAGGGGCTAAACCTGGGCGCGCACCAGTGAGGCGGCCTGCTTCTGGATCTTCCTGATGGCTTCTGCAATCTGGTCCATGTCGCTCCTGGAGCCCAGAAACATGGTTTGGGTGAACCAAACGGCCCGCTCGCAGAGCTTGTCGTTTTCAGGGCAGTGGTTCCGCTCTTCGTATTCGTCCAATTCCTTCTGTGTGTAAATGGCCTTGAAAGCGCGGGAACCGAGAGCCTCTTTCAAAAACGGCTCCTTGTTCAGTGGCGTGTATCCGCCCGAAGCCGGGATCCCTTCTGCGTCGAGCGCCTTCAAAAACCGTGAACGGGGAAGCCCGGCAAAATGCGCGCTGTCATAATGGAACATATAGAGATGGTATGCATTTCTGGTGCAGCCGTCGTACATGCGGGCAGGTGAAATACCAGGAATTTCTTTCAACTGCTTTGTCAGGTACTCGGCGTTTTCGGTCCGCACTCGGCTTTGCGCTTCCAGCCGGGTCAGTTGCTGCAGCAGCAGCGCGCCCTGGAATTCCGTCATGCGAAAATTCACCCCGTTCCGAACGTAGCCGAAACCAGAGTTGTATTTTCCCCGGCCCTGGTTATGAAAACTCAGGCAGAATTCGTAGAGTCCCTCGTCGTTGGTGAGGATGGCCCCGCCTTCGCCGGAATTCAGGTTCTTCGAGGCCTGGAAACTGAAGCAGCCCAGGTCGGCCAGAGTGCTCACTTTCTTGTGCCGCCACTCGGCCAGATGGGCCTGGCAGGCGTCTTCGATAACAAACAAGTGATGCCGCTTCGCCACGTCGAGGACAGTGTCCATGTCAACCGCCGACCCTCCCAGGTGCACCGGGATGACGCAGCGTGTCCGTTGGGTGATGGCCGCCTCCACCTTGCGCGCATCGATCTGGAAGGTTTCCGGGTCCGTATCAACAAAAACCGGCAGAGCGTGCTGCATCAGGACGATGTTCACGGTGGCGACAAAGGTGTAGGGCGGAACGATGACTTCGTCGCCCGGCCCGATGCCCAGTGCGTTGGCCGAGGTCAGCAGCGCCGTCGTCCCGCTGGATGTTGCCAGCCCGTATTTCGCGCCCAGCAGCCGCGCCCAGCTCGTTTCGAACTGGTGTGCAAAGTGGCCGTCCAGCCGGTTCCACTTGCCGGTCATCAGCACCTGCATCCAGCCCTTTTCGTCATTCTGCTCGATCACGGGCCACGATGGAAAAGGCTTCGTCCGCACCGGACTCCCGCCCAGAATCGCCAGCCCCGCGCCACCCGCCGGTTTGGGCGCCATACTTGCAAATCCCCTCCCGGATATTGTGAGGCCGCCAGCCACTCCGACTGCGCTTCCCAGAAAATCCCGCCGTGTAAGATTGCTTTTCATAAATTCCCCCTGAAATTCCGATCTACCGAATCCCGATTGCCGATTGAATCCGAGCTAAGGAGTTTTGCTTGCAAACCTGGGTTGCACCCGAAGGTTTCCAATCACCTCGTGGACCTCGCGGATGATGCTTTCTTCAATCCCGGGTGCGAACGGTCCGGGTTGCCCATAGTAAATCATCGCCCCGCCTCCCTCATACCCGCCTTCCTTAAGGATTCGCGACGAGGGAATATAAGCAAAGACGTCGTTGCTGTACCCCGCCACCCAGAGCTTGTCCGCTCCCAGTTCTTTCTTGAGCCTCAAATCGTAGTCGACGGTAACCTCACCGGCCAGGCCAATCATGGTGAGGCTCCGCCCGAATTGCCACACCTCAAGCGAGTAGGGGTAGCTGGAAGGCACATGGCCTTCCTGGTCGATCATCTTCAGCATGTCCTCGGCGTGCTTGCGGACGTAAATGTCGTCGCTCTTGAGTTGTTGTTCATAATCCGCGCGCGTTGGAGGCCCGGCGAAACGCACCGGGAAAACCTTGAATGCGGTCTTGAGCGGGCCAGCGACCGGACGCAGCGAGCCCTCCGCCGCTTTCTCCACCGCCTGGGCCAATTCTTCGCCGTGCTGCCGGGCCAATTCCACTCCGCTTCGCTCCTTGCTCCAGCGCGGGTAAGGATTCGCGTCTGCGCCGCATCCCTCCATAAACATCGCGACCGCGCCACGATACCGCTTCTCCAGCCGCTGCTGGGCAAAGCCGGCATAGTCGCCGCTGAATTTGTAGAAATTTGAGCCAATGGTCGTGTTGTGGCAGGCATAACCGAAGACGATTCCAAGAATTTTCCCGCGCTGGATTGCGAACCACCAGGATGGGAACGTCATGGTCTACGGGCCCATCTCTGTTGACGCCTCCAACGTACCCGGCGGCAGTTTTCACGCGGCGGTTAATCGCAAAATCGGCCTCCCCATGCCCGAGGCTGAGCGTGGCCGGCTGAAGCTTGTGGAGAGCCTCCCCCACCACCTTGACCATCTGGTCTTCAAGATAGCCGGTGTACGCTTTCACCGCTTCCCATTGTTCCGCGTTGATGCCTTGCTTGCCTTCATAAGCAACCGACAACATCGTGCCGATCACCGGGCCGGAATGCGTGTGCGAAGAGTTCAGGAATAACTGATCGCGATCCAGGCCATACTGCTGCTGAACGCGCCGGGCGACAACCTCGCTGACCGAACGGGGAAGCCCCAGCAGGTCGGTTGTTACCAGCACGGCCCGGCGGCCCGTTTCGTCCTCCAGCGCCAGCGCCTTGGCGTGCAACTCCAGCAGCGTCCCCTCGGAGGCGTGGGTCCTGGCCGCATAGCCCGCCATCCAAAGCGAGTGGTGCGGCGTGATCCTGACCTTTGCGAACCCTGCTTTCCAGGAGGCGTGAGCGGGAATGACGGCCCCAACCAGCAACACATAAAATAACGAGTGGGATTACACCAGAAAAACGTTTAGGATTTTGCACAGCCTGCTCCTCGTGTGGCAGTCCGAAATGGCTGAAAAATGTCAGGTTCATCTTCACACGGACCTTGCGAAAATACCACACGCACACCGGCCGGTGATGTGAGGCCTGGCCTCGTCGCGGGTTTCGGGCGGAGCGTCAGGCAGCGCTCAGGCCCAGGCCTCCCAGCTTTGCGGTGTGCAGTTTGCCGTCGCGAACCTCGAACAATCCCGGGAATTTCTTGAGCCATGGCTTGTTCGCAGCGGGCACATACTCACGCCCGTTCGACTCGAGTGTATCAATGGGAGCAACGTGCGCGGCGATGCCTGCCGACTGAATCAGCGAGGCGCCGGGACAGGTCAGGTCCTGTGCCGACATATACATTTTGAACTTTTGCGCGGCGGCATTCAGCAGCACGGTCTGGCTCTGCCCTTTGCACGCCTTGAGGGCCACGCCGGTGTATCCAATCTTTCTGCCGCGGAGCAGCGCGTCGTAGCCGGTCAATGATTCGTCCATCACCACGGGCTTGAATTTGGAAGCTTTGAAGAGCAATTGTGACGGATCCGCAATCAGGTCGCGCGACTCCGGCTGCTCAAGGTAAAGGATCCGGTCGTACCCGCCCGGCGACTTTTCCTTGACCCTGCGAATAAATTCCAGCAGGTAATCCACGTTGGGGCACTGTTCGTTGAAGTCCAGCGTGTAATACCAGTCATGGACGCCGCGGCGGGTTTCCACCTCCGTGGCCACGCGGTCAATGTGCAGCGTCCGGGCGATATCGCGCTCGAGGTTGTTGCCGTCGAGCTTGATCTTCAGGTGAGTGAGGCCGTCGGCCATAATCCACTCGGCCAGCGTTTGCGGCAGGCCGTCGTGCAGCCGCTTCTTGACCTCGGCAGCTTCAATCGGATCAGAAGCTCCCACCGAGTGATTGCACCACACCCAGGGCTTGGGTTTTTGCAGCAGATACTGGCTGGGATATTCGCCTTTGAATTGCGGCGCCAGATAATGGGCCAGGTCGTGGCTCATAAAATCCGGCCCGTAAGTCTGGTAGCAGTTGAGGCCGTGGACCTTGCCAAATGCGTCGTGAATGGCGGCGTCGAAAGGGCTTGCGGTGACCAGCGTGCAAAGTTTGGGGACCGGCTGAGGGAGATGCATCTCTTTCGTAACTTCAGCCGCCGCGCGCAGGTATTCCGGCTCCAGCGCAAAGTTGATGTCGACGGGATGGCCGGGCTGGTTGTAATCCGCAGTGATTTTGGAGATGCGCCCGGCCAGCCGCTTCATGGCATCGAGCGTGGTGTCGTAGGAGAGCGTTTTCGACGGGAACGCCCATTCATTGCCCATGGTCATGGAGCCGAATCCATGGCCCACACGCCCTGCCACCGTTTCCACCGTGCAATGAACGTCCAGCAGCGTGACTTTGTCAACGCTGCGTCCGCCGAATTCATAAGGAGTGCGATAAGGAAAATCTTCATAGCTGACACGGATATCTTTGACGCGAATGTCGCTGGACTTGCGTTTTGGCGCGGCCATGGTGATTCCTGCGGCCAGCGGCGAAAGTGCAACCGCTCCGGCAGTGGCGGATTCCAGAAACCTCCGCCGTGTGATTTTACAATGCAATCCCAAACTCACCTCCTCCTGAAGAAATTTTGTAGAAGCTGCCGCGCCAGCCACCCGCGGCGGCGCCGCACGCCTGTAGAACGGCTGGTTGCTCAAGCCTGCCGTCGGCCTCCGCGTTGCCCCGCGAGCCAGTCGAAGGCGAGCTCCTGCACGCGCCGCGGAAAGCGATTGACGTCCATCGGCGTTTCAAATTGCAGCGCTTCCGGGTGGCCCAGCAGATCGTAGACTTTCTTTGCTTCTTCAACCTCGCGTCGCACATCCCCAACTCGCGCATAGCGGTCCAGTTCCGGCGCAACCAGCATCACCGGTTTGGGAGCAGCCAGCGCCAGGACTTCATCAAAGTCAAACGGCACGCGGTCTTCGTGGCCGGCAAAGAAACCCAGCCGCGGCAACAGCCCGTGCAGGTGCGAATAGTGACCGATTCCCTCGGTCCCTTTATCCCGCGTCTGCAACCGCAGCGGATCGAAGCCGCAGACGGAAACCAGGCCCTTGATGCGATCGTCGAAAGCCGCCGTCAGCAATCCAACCTTGCCTCCGAGCGCGTAGCCCATCAGGTAAATCTGCGACGAGTCAATTTCTTCCAGCGCCGAAAGCGCCTCAATCGCCGCCCGCGTATCCTCAATCATGTTCCCCATCATCGACCATCTGGGATAACGCTTGTAGAAATCTTTGGCCTCGTGGACACGCGTTCCGTGGCCAATCTGGTCAAAGGCAAAAACCGCAAAGCCTTTTTTCCAGAGCAAGGGGAATGACGGCCTCTCGTCCTGGCTGTAAGCCCATTGGGGCGACAGCCACGGATCCCCCGCTGACCACCCATCCTGGTAGGAGTGCTGGTGCAGCCAGATGACGACCGGCCATTTCCCGGGTTTGGGTTTGCCATCGGCGCCCAGCGGATAAAACAGGTCGCCCATCAGGGAATTTCCAAACGGGATGCCTGTTGCACCGATTCCCTGCCGCGCCAGTCTCTCCCGCTGGTAGCGGTCGCCATAACCGCCCCAGTCGTCTTTCGCCGGCCGGCGGTAAAGCGTTGCAAGCCAGCCGTCCGTCGCCAAAATCCGGTCTGAAATGCTGTGGTTGGCCGGAAAAGCAAGCCGGGGTGGCGCTTCGCCCAGAACCCCTGAAATGTTCCGGCGGATGGCCTTCTTCTTCTCCTCCCACTGGGCAGCCGAGGTGATGGGGCGGCCGTCTTCCTGCGTCAGAAAATCGCCAACCGATCTTTTCGGAAACGTGAACGGGTCGATTTTCTCACCGCTCGCCTTCTGCCAACCCTCGAACGTATATCCCAGAATCCAGGTCTCGCGTTTCGGAAAATTATTGCGGCCAAAAACCGCGTCAAAGAAATCGACGATCTCTTCGATGCGCTCGGCGCCGAATTCATGTTCCCCGTCGCGAAGGTGTAGCCAGAGGTTTTCTTCATGCCCGAGGAACCGGTAGGCGCTCAGCACCGAGCGGTAGGCCTGCTCAAATCCAAAGGGGTTGCCGGCCGATTCCGCATAGCCGGCAAACATCATCAGGCCCCGGGGAGCGATGGCGGCCATCAGCAGGTTCTGGTCAACGGGGAGTTTGTCTTCGCGCCCGGCAAAGAAGCGCAGCCGCGGATGAAACCAGTGGGGCTGAGCGCCGGTCAGCAATTCGATGCTTTCATTCACAAACATGTCGGTGGTGTATCGCCAGGGATCGACCTCGCCGGTGTTGCCGCTCGAAAGCGCCACCGCGCCAATCCGCTCGTCAAACCCCGCCGCCACCAGCGCCTGTTTACCGTTTCGGGAATGGCCCGTCAAACCTATTTTTTCCCCGTCCACTTCGGGCAGCGTCAGCAGGTAGTCCACCGCCCGCGACGCCGACCACCCCCAGCGAGCCAGGCAGGAGAAATCGTATTCAGGATAGATGTCAATGTAAGCGTCCGAATCGTCGCCAACGCCGCCGTACATGGGGTCGGCAGCGAAATAGACGCACCCGATGTAGCCCCGCCGGGCGCCGATGGCCACCCACGGCCGCGTGCGAGGATGATTGGTCAGGAAAACCGGGAAGGGGCCTTTGCCATCGGGAACGATCAACTGGAGGCGCAGCGTGGCGCGATGGTCGGGACCAAACTCCAGCCGCACGTCGCGCAAGGTGGTTGTTCCCTCGCGCCGCGTACCGGTGACGATGGCACGCAGATTGTCAGGCTTGGGAGGCAAGGTGCCGAAGACCCAACGCTCGGTCTGCGAGCGGATCCACCGCTTCTGGCGCTCCCACATTTCCTGACTGGTAACCGGAACGCTGCGGCCGTTTTCGCGAAGCACCAGCGGGTCCGGAAGTCCAGAGATGGATGGCATGGAATCGAAATCCGGAGGCAGGGCGCCGGTGCGCTTGACCCAGTCTTCCCAGGTCTGGTCGTAGGCGTTGATGCGTCCTGTCCGGGGCTTTCGGGAATGGGGGAAAATTTTGAGGAACTGCTCAAGCTCCTTGCGCCGTTTTTCCTGGTCGCCGGGCGGCGCAGCCGAGTCCGCCGAACCGCCGAGTCCTGCGCTTCCCAGGGCTGAAGCTCCCATTGCCATGGTTGCCGTCTCGGCAAAGAATGTTCTGCGTGTAATCGCCTTGTCCCGTTTCACGGCGTCCTCCCACGTCCTGCAGCTCGCGGCCGGTTTTTCCTGCTAAGCCTCTCCATAGGCTTCGTGAATCACTTGCTTGATGTAGTCGAGATTTTCTTTGATGGCAGACATGACCGCAGGGACCTTATCCCGCGATAACGCGATCCCCGACGGGTGAGAAACGCCCGGAATCAAATACTCATGCTGGTAGGAAACCGGACCATGGAAATCCGACTTTGCGAGGATCTGGAAAAACTCCTTCCAACGCGACATTCCCTGGCCCATGGGGCAGATGACGGCGCGCCACTGGTGCTGCGCGGTTTGCTTCCAGAGAAAATCCTTGGCGGCCACCATCTTCAGGCGAGGGGTGACAAGATTGGTTGAAACCCTCCATCCGCTTTCGCCGCCCTCGATGGTGGCCTGGCACAGGTCATAGTAGTAGCCGGACCAGCGCGGGTCGAGCGGTTCGATCACCCTGGCCATGTCCCAGATGGCCTCGCCAATGTAACGAGGATGATTGTGATAGCCCACCTGGATTCCGTGGTCCTTCGCCAGGTCCACGAGAGTGCGGAACTGCCGTCCGGCCTCGGCAACCTCTTTCACAACGTTGACCATCTTGTACTGGTAATACCCCGGCTTCAGGTAAGGGATGTGGAGTTTGCTGGCCGTGCTGATGATGGGCCGCGCCGTGGGATCGTCCGCTGAAAGCAGCGCCGTGGTGATCATCGGGACTTTAAGCCCCGCGTTCCGGATGGCCTCGACGGCTTTCGGAAGGTCTGTTTCCGCGCGCTCGGGAAGAACGTGCCCTTCCGGGCGAACGGTCAGGTCAATTCCATCAAAACCGGCGCGCCTGGTGCTCTCCGCAAGTTCCTTCCAGTTCAGTTGCGGAACGGGCTTGGAGAACAGGCAGAGCGTTCCCCGGAAGGGTCCACGCGGTGCGGCGGGTTCAGCCGCAGCGTGCGAAATAGCGACGGCGCCCCCGAGCGCTCCGGCGGATGACACCTGTAGAAATTCGCGTCTCGAAACGTGTTTATTCACTGCGTTCCTCCTCCTTCAGGGCAGACCAAAACATAAAATGTTGGGGCCCACGGCAAGCGCTACATACTGTTTTCCATTCACCGTGTAGGTCATGGGCGAGGTCTTGTTTTCACCGTTCGTTCGGAAGTGCCAAAGCGTTTTTCCGCTGCGGGCGTCCACGGCCACCACATTGCCGCTGGGATCGCCATAGAACAAGAGTCCGCCCGCCGTTGCCAGTACCCCGGCCTCTCGCTTGCCTTCGGCCAGCCCGCGTTCCTGCACCTTCCACACCACCTTGCCGGTATTGATGTCCAGCGCCTCCAGAAATTTCTTCGCAGGCTCCTCTTTGGGCTGCTTCTGCTTCCAGTTGCCGGCCGAAAGCCTGGCTTCGCACTTTTCGAGCGCCACCAGGTAATAGAGCCCGGTCTGCGGGCTGAAGGCGGTCCCATTCCAGTTGGCGCCATAGGACCCCGGGCAGAGCAGCCCATTCTGCTGGAGAAGCTGGGGGCGTCCGTCGGGGCCGATGCCGCCGGCCCACGTCACCCGCACAAACGGTTTGGCCAGCAGCACGTGGCCGTTCGTCCGGTCCAGCACATAGAAGAAACCGTTCTTGTCCGCGTGCAGCAGAAGCTTCCGGTCCTGCCCCTGAAACTTCCTGTCGACCAGCACCAGCGGCGCGTTCGCGTCCCAGTCGCGGACGTCATGGGGCGTCACCTGGTAATACCACTTGAGCCTGCCGTTATCCGGATTGAGAGCCAGGATGGAATTCGTGTAGAGGTTGTCGCCGGGCCGGGCGCTGTCATCGGAGTCGGGATAGGGATTGCCGGTGGCCCAGTAGAGCGTGTTGGTTTCCGGATCGTAGGAACCGGTCAGCCAGGTTGCCCCTCCGCCCGTCTTGGGCGGGTTGCCGCCCCAGCTTTCAGCTCCGGGCTCTCCTTTTGCAGGAATGGTCCAATGCCGCCACAGGCGCTCGCCGTTGGATGCCTTGTAAGCAGCCAGAAATCCGCGCATACCCCAGTCGCCGCCGGAAACGCCGGCGATCACCATGTCTTTGACCACCAGCGGCGCCACTGTTGAGCCATATTGCATGGGCTCATCCGGCATCACCGCTTCCCACACCAGTTTTCCGGTGGTGCGGTTCAGGGCAATCAGGTGGGCATCATCTGTTACCCTGAAAACCTTGTCGCCCAGAATAGCCACGCCACGGTTGGTGCCGAGCGAGGCATCGCCAACTATCCCCGAAGTTCGCGGGCGGGAATACGACCAGATCTCCTGGCCCGTGCGCGCGTCCAGCGCGTAGGCCCGCTGCGGGCCCGTCGCGTACATGATGCCGTCTGCAACCAGCGGCACCACCTCCAGTCCGAAGTACTGCATGTTCAGGTGGAAGTAAGAGCGTGTCCGGAAGAAACTGCTTCCAGAGCGGCACCGTAAAGACCCACTTCAGGCGCAACTGCTTCACATTCGATGTATTGATCTGCGAGAATTCGCTGTACCGGTTCCCGCTCAGGCTGCCGTTGTAGGTAAGCCAGTCGCCCGGCCGGGGGTTAAGAATCCTTGAAAACGGCATGTCGCCGGGCCCGGAGGGACTAGTGGCTTTGGTCATACCCGGCTTGATCCCGGTCAGCCCACTAAGAAAGGCAACAAGGTTCTGGAGATCCTCCGGGCTTGCCTTCGTTGCCGGCATCTCGGATTGCGGATCTTCACTGATGGCTGAGACATCATCGGCCGGCAGCAGATGGAACTGTCCCTTCAGGTCCTGCACGACGATCTCAAAATTGCTTCGGCTTCGGGCAAAGCCGCGCACCGTCTTGCCGTCGCGCAGGCGCACCGTCACCATCTGATAGCCGGGAGCAAGGCTTGCGCCTGGCTGCAGCAGGCTCGTTCGGATTTCCGCGACGGTCATCTTGTGCGCGACATCTGAAAGGTCCGGCCCCACGGCCGATCCCCTGCCGCCGACCATGTGGCAACTGGCGCATTGTCCCTTGCCGAAGAAGTATTGTTCGCCAACCGCACGGTCGCCGGACACCCTGTTATCCGCCGCCGGTAAGTTCAGCGAATGGATGAGCGCCACAAGCGCGTCCATTTCACCGGCCGGCAAATGGAACGCCGGCATGCCTGCCTTGGGCACTCCGTTGCGGATGAGGTTGCGCAACCAGGAAACCGAACGCCCCCGCAGCCTGCGGTTCCCGGCCAGAGGAGGGCCGTACTCGCCGCCCCGGGCGTCCGCCCCGTGGCAACCGGCGCATTGCTTCGCATAGGTTTCGCCGCCTGTTGCCGCCTGCAAGGTTTGGCTGGAAGAGGTTTGCTCCCACAAAAACGCCAAGCTGATGGCAAACGCCGCAAGCATCAGGCCGACAGTCCAGCGGGATGGCGCTTTTTGGAAGAAAGCAGGCATTGTTGTATGGGTTCTCTGAGTCAAGGTTCCGTTCCAAGAGATAACTGAAGATGGTGACCGGGCCAATCACTTACATCAGGCTCGAAAGGGGTTTCCCCATCCTCAAGAATTTGTCATGCCGCTGCCACACGCAACTTCGATGGCAGGCGTCTTCTGCTTTCCTGGTTCACCCACCCGGCAAAGTCGGCTCCCATTGTACTCCTGCGTTCAAGTTTCTATAATTTTTCTGCGTTCACCCGGCGGCAGGGGCTGTTCGTCATCAGGAAACCTGTCAGTTGAAGCGGCGCAGGCTCTGAAGTTGCCACCCGCTACAGGCGTGTCCAGCAGCCGGAAGGCTGGGCAGTTGCGGGATTTCGAGCTAAGAGACCAGCCCGCTGCAATTTACAAGCCTACCCTCCGACATACGGCCGCAATGGCCAGGAGGAAGAGGGCCTGGGGAACGAGGTAAAATGGTGTGATGAAGCAAACCTTTTCCGCCCGATTTGCGTCAGAGAGTATTCCTGGTATTTAGCTTTCGTCCAGAGAATCTATGCCCAGTGCCACAGCCCTGCAGGGATTATTCTGCGTTTTTCTCCCTGCTATAATGTCTGGGGTGATTTCAGCAAGGGTCCGCAAAGCGGGCGATGATAAAGTTGCATCGCAAACCAACAGGTTGTATTGTATTTTGATATCAGTCTATTAGGAGACGGACTTTGTCCAACGCGCGGGGCAGATGCGGAACTTTTGGCGCCACGGCCCTGGGCTCCAAGCTAAAGGATAAACCAAGTGGGGAAAATTTACAGTTTACTGCTCGTCGTTGTCTTTATCTTCTGGACTCCAGTTTGCGGCACCGCACAGGATTCTTCAGGTCAGCAAGAACAGCCTGCCCAGGCGACACAGGATTCTTCAGGCCAGCAAGCTCAGCCAGTCCAGGAGGCACAGGATTCTTCAGATCAGCAAGAACAGGCAGTCCAGGCGACGAACACCCCCGGGGCGACGGCCTTTGCCGTGGCGGTTGGCAAATACTCCAATCTGGGAGGGGTCTACACCGCAGGGGTCGGTGTGGGGTACAACATTACTGAACACCTGGGGGGCGATGTTGGTGCATCGATCTACACGATTCAAAGCCCTTTTTCGGTTATTTCAAATCACACCTGGCGTTGGACAACCCTGGCCGGGGACCCGTTCGTCGATCTGCGTTACACGACCCAGTGGCACGGGCTGGATGCAACCTCCGTTCTGACCGGAAGCATACCCATTTCGAGTGCGGAGCGGGTTTTCAGCACCGGGCGCGTCGGCGTTGACTGGTATAACCACGTCAGCTCACATTATGGAGGGTTCAGTCCTTTTGTGAATTTTGGTGGCGCCAACGAAACCATAGACAGGTACGTGATCCCGCGTCCTTATAATATTGCCCGCCCCTATCAGATTTTTGGCGTTAACGTCAATGGCGAAGTGGGCGCGAACTTTACCTTCTTCAAAGATTACACGGTGGGTGCCTCCGCGTATGGCATCGTTCCTTTCGGGCACCAAAAAGTATTCAGCAGGCTGGTCACACCCAATTCCAGCATTGTCGGAGACCAAGACCACAACCGTGTCTGGAATCATGCCTTTGAAACCATTGGCGACTCCAAACTGGGGCGCGACAATGGCTATTCCGGATGGGTAGAAGTCGCCAAGGTCAAGAACCTGAAGGTGCAGGCCGGATATACCTATAGCGTTCATTATCGATGGGGTTCCGCGTACCTGATGCTGAAATTTGACGGAACTTCGCTGATTCGTTTTCTGACGGCAACCAACTAGGTGCGCGAGGAATGTGGCGCCCGCTTGCCCTCGTCTGAATTCGAACAGGCGAAGTCAGTGAATTTTTGTGAAGCGAAGGGAAAAAAGATTTTGAAAAGCAATACGGCCGTCTGTCTCCTGGTAGGAATTCTTTTGGGACTCGCGACCTGGTCATCGAGCTATGGCCAGGAGAGGGCGCAGGCACGCATTCCTGCAGCCGGTGCGCGGGCCAGGGAGGCCGTTTCCTTTGACCGCCTGCCCCTCGGCTTTGAGGAAAACAAAGGCCAGGTCAATGCCCAGGTCAGGTATCTGGCGCGCGGGCAGGGTTTCACACTGTTCCTGACTCAAGACGACGCCATCCTGCAGCTCGTGAAATCCCAGGGGGCTGACCAACCATCCGGAACTTCATCCGCGGCAAATACTGAGAGGGTTCGCCTGAAGCTGCTGGGTGCAAGCCATCACGCGTGGATTTCGGCCGCGGACCGGCTTCCCGGCGACACCAGTTATTTCCTGGGCAACGATCCCCGGCATTGGCACACAAAGATTCCCAACTACGGCCGGCTGCGCTACCACGAAATCTACCCGGGCATCGATCTTGCTTATTATGGCCGTCAGGGACAATTAGAAAACGATTTCATGGTGGCTCCGGGATCGGACCCGAAGCTGATTCGACTGAGGATGGAAGGCGCCAGGACCCTGCACCTGAATGCCTCCGGGGACCTGGTATTGAAGGTGAGTGGAGGAAGCGTTTACCTTCGGCGCCCTCACGCCTACCAGGGAAAGGGTGCAAGCCGCAGGGAAGTCGCGGCCCGCTATGTGCTTCGGGCTGGTAACGAGGTGGGGTTTGCCCTTGGAGCTTATGACCCCCACCAGGCACTCGTGATCGACCCGGTGTTGACTTATTCCACCTACCTGGGAGGAAGCGGCGGAGACGTGGGCTACGGCATCGCCGTTGACTCCGCCAATAACACCTACGTTACGGGAACCACGTCGTCGCTCAATTTTCCCACGACAACCGGCGGTCAGGCCACCCTTGGAGGGGGCATCGACGTTTTTGTGGCAAAGCTCAACCCCGCGGGCACGGCACTTCTCTATTCTGTTTACCTGGGAGGCGGCAACCTCGACAGGGCAACAGGCATTGCGCTGGATTCCTCGGGCAACGCCTATCTGACAGGTTACACATCCTCCACCGATTTCCCCACGACCTCCGGCGCCTACCAGGCCAGCAACAACGGCAATTCCGATGCCTTCCTGGCCAAGCTTGATGCGACAGGCTCATCGCTGGTCTATGCAACGTACCTCGGTGGAAGTGGAATTGATTACGGGCGGGGAGTCGCCGTGGACGCCTCGGGTGATGCCTTCATTACCGGCTCCACCCAATCCACGGATTTCCCCACCATGAGGCCGCTGCAGGTCGGACTGGACGGCGGCTCCGATGCGTTTTTGGCGGAAGTCGATCCCACCGGCGCTTCTCTGCTTTATTCCACTTACCTTGGGGGTAGCGGCGCGGACGAAGCGCTTGCCATTGCCCTGGACGGCTCGGGCAACCCGTATATCGCCGGATACACTTTTTCTTCCAACTTCCCGACCCAGAGCGCCCTTCAGTCATCCCTGTCAGGATCTTCAGACGCGTTCGTCACGGAGATCGATCCGGGAACTTCGTCACTTGTATTCTCAACCTATCTGGGCGGCACCGAGGCGGAGAGCGCCCAATCCATCGCCCTCGATTCGGTGGGAAGCATTTACGTGACTGGCAAGACCACCTCTTCCAGCTTTCCGGTGACGGTCGGACCGCTTCAGCCCACCTATGCAGGGCAGGGAGACGCCTTTGTCACCAAACTCGATCCGGGGGGCACCCAGATGGTTTATTCCACCTACCTGGGTGGCAGCGGCCTGGATCAGGGGAATTCCATTGCCATTGACTCCTCCGGAGAGGCCTTTGTAACAGGCATGACGCAGTCCAGTGACTTCCCTCTGGCGGACGCGCTGCAAAGAGTTCTGGGAATTTCCGGGGCAGGTTCGTGCGGCTCCAATCTTTGTGCTGACGCGTTTGTCACCAAATTGGGGCCTTCGGGCAACCTGGTCTTCTCCACCTTTCTGGGAGGAAGCACGACGGATTTAGGACAAGCCATTGCAGCGGACACTTCCGGAGCGGCTTACCTGACCGGCAGCACGAATTCCACAAACTTCCCCGTCATCGCGGGAGCGCCCCAGTCCGCTTATGCCGGAACGAATTCGAGCGCGAACGTCTTTATCGCCAAGGTCAGCCCTCAGGATGCGTCGGCTGTAGCTCTCAGCCCCCAGAATCTGAACTTTGGCAACCAGGTGATCAACAACAGCAGCGAAGCGCAGACGGTAACGCTGGTGAATGCCGGCAGCGCGCCTCTGAATATCAGCGGTATTACCGTGACCGGCCAGTTCAGCCAGACCAACAACTGCGGATCGGTGGTGCCGGCAGGCGGGGGAACATGCGCAATTAACGTGACCTTTACGCCCACTCAGACGGGTTCAGTGACGGACCAGATCACCATCTCGGACGATGCCGCCGGCGGCTCTCAAAGCATCACCGTAACGGGAGGGGGAGTCACTTCAGCGGGCATACTCTCCGTTTCACCAGGGTCTCTGACCTTTGCGGCGCTCAGGGTGGGGCAGACAAGTCCTGTGCAAACCGTCCAACTGTCCAACACCGGCAATACGGCCATCAACATCTCCAGCATCACCACCACCGGCGACTTTGCGGAAACCACGACCTGCGGAACACTTCCCACCGTCCTCAACGTGGGGGCGACCTGCAGCATCAGTATTACTTTTACGCCCACGGCAACAGGATCCCGCGCGGGCGGACTGACCATCGATGATGACGCCTCCAACACCCCCCAGCGAGTCTCCCTTGCGGGAACCGGCAATGCGGTCTTTTCACTTTCGGCCAGCGCCAGGTCAAGCGTTATTCTGATCGGGACCAAGTCGACGACTTTTACGGTCACGGCTTCCGCTCCCAATACCTTCACAGACAGCATTAATCTCTCATGCACCACCGGAACATGCACTTTCAATCCCACCTCGATCACTCCGGGGCAATCCAGCGTGGTCACGGTGAGCGGCCTTTCGGCGACCACCGCCAACCCCTTTGATTTCTCTGTCAAAGGCAGCAGCGCCGGACAGGATACGACGGTGTCGCTAACCGTCTTTTTCGCGGATTTTTCGCTATCCCAGACGGCGCCCGTGCCACCGCTTCGCACGGTTGCCGCAGGGGGCTCAACGACATACACGGTCACGGTAAATCCGGTGAACGGGTTCAACCAGGTGGTACTGCTGGGCTGTTCCAATCTGCCGCAGGAAACCACCTGCTCCTATTCTCCGCCAGGCATCACCATGGACGGGACGAACCCGGTTACTTCGACTCTGACCGTCACCACCACAGCGTCGACAAGTTCCCATCTGCCGCCGCCACCGGGCGGATCGGCTCCCTGGGGACACTTAAACCTCGCGTGGTGGGCTTATCTTCTTGCATTGATTGTGATTTTGGGGATTTCCTTCGGCGTACGTGGCCGCCGCGTGTTCGGCATGGGGCCACTCAATCTTCGCGCCAGCTTTGTTGTTTTGCTCCTGGCGGCCTCGCTGAGTGCTGTGGCAGTAGCTTGCAACCAGACCTATTACGGTCCCAAAACCACGCCGGTATCGACAGGGACCCCGCCCAACACCTATACCATCGTTCTCGTTGGGAGGCTGGGAAGCGACAACAGCATTAAGCGAACGACGACCGTTAATCTGGCGGTTTCGCCCTGATGAGGCGGACTAAAAACCCCGGCCGCTGTGACCCAGGCCGTGAAGTTTCTGAGAGAGGCTTTGGAACTGCGGGGGAGAAATTTCAGTATTTTCTAAGGAGAACAGTGTGAAAGTGAAATGTTCTACTGTGACCCATAGGGAACCCACTCCAGCACCATGGGGATTCCCGCGGGGGCGTTTTTTTGTTGCTCTTGGCCTCTTCGGCCTGGCAATCATCGGTTTAAGTCTGGCGCAGAGTAAGGCCCAGGGGGCATCCCTCCGCAACGCCCGCAATCTGAAGCTTTGGACCAGCCGCTATGCCCACCTGCCGCTTAGTTTCGAGGCAAACCGGGGGCAGACGGACTCGCGCGTCAAATACATGGCGCGGGGCCAGAACTACACCCTGTTCCTCACCGGGCATGACGCCGTGCTGGCTCTCAGTTCCGGAAGGTCCGGGCGCCCGGGACAAAAGCCCGCCTCTTCCGCGGTCATTCGTCTCCGCCTGCTGGGGTCCGAGCCCGCCGTGCGTATTACCGGCCAGTCCCTGCTGGGTGGAACCAGCAATTATTTCCTGGGGAACGATCCGCGCAACTGGCACACCCACGTACCCAACTACGCGCGGGTGCGTTACCACCAGGTTTATCCCGGCATCGACCTTGTTTATTATGGCCGCCAGGGCGAACTGGAAAACGATTTCATGCTGTCTCCGGGTTCGGCCCCGGACTCGATCCGGATTGGCCTGGAGGGCGTCGACGGCCTGCGCATCGCTCCCTCCGGCGACCTGGTTCTCAAGGTTGGCGGCGGAGAGGTTTACCTCCGCCGGCCCCGCGCTTATCAGGGAAATCGGGAAGTTTCGGTTCACTACGTGCTGGATGCCAGGAATGAAGTTGGGTTTAAACTGGGCCGCTATGACCGCCGCCAACAACTGGTGATTGATCCCGTTCTGGCCTACTCCACTTATTTCGGAGGAAGCGGGGGAGACATTGGTTATGGCATTGCTGTCGATTCCTCCGGAAACGCTTACGTTACGGGAATTTCAAACTCCTCCAACTTCCCCACTTCATCAGGTTCCAGCAGCACAAGTTATGGCAGCGGTGGCGACGCTTTTGTGTTGAAGATTGACCCGACAGGCTCGGCAACCAGCTCGACGACTCCGCAAATTGTGTATTCGACGTTTCTGGGCGGGAACGGAACGGATTCCGGCAATGCCATCACCGTCGACGCCGGGGGAGACGCTTACGTCACCGGCAGCACCACTTCCTCGAACTTTTCAACAACCACCGGGGTCTTTCAGACCACCTACGGCGGAGCGGGTGACGCCTTTGTGGCTGAACTGAACAGTACGGGCACCAGCCTGGTCTATTCCTCCTACCTGGGTGGCTCCGGGGCTGATGCCGGCATGGGGATTGCGGTTGATTCCTCCAACAACGCATACGTTACAGGTTCCACTCAGTCGCCCAACTTCCCCACCCTCAACCCTGTGCAAACGGTCAACAATGGCGCTTCGGATGCCTTCATCTCCAAGGTGAACTTCGACGCAACCCAGCTGGTTTATTCCACCTATGTGGGCGGGACCAAAGCGGAGGTCGGCCAGAGCATCAAGGTTGATAGTTCCGGGAACGCCTACATCGCCGGTTACACATTTTCTTCCGATTTCCCGCTTCAGAATCCCGTGCAGGGATCTAACGCCGGAACGGTCAATGCGTTTGTCACCGAGATCAACTCGGCGGGCACCGCCTTCCCCTTTTCCACGTACTTTGGCGGAAGCAGCGACGACCGCGCCTTCGGATTGGCCCTGGGTTCCGGTGGAAGCGTCTACATTACCGGCAGCAGCCAATCATCTGATTTCCCCGCGACCGTTGGAGTGGTTCAGGGAGCAAATCAGGGACAATCCGACGCCTTTGTGGCCAAGTTGAACCCTGCGGGACCCTCCGTCACCTACGCCACGCTGCTGGGCGGCGCGGGAGTCGACCAGAGTAATGGGATCGCCGTGGACTCTTCCGGAAATGCGTTCGTGGCAGGGTTCACCAACTCGAGTAACTTCCCGACTTATAGTCCCATCCAATCCATTCTGGGGATCACCGGCGGCAGTTCCTGCGGGACGGCCCCGTGCACAGACGCTTTTGTCACTGAGCTGAATCCCACGGGTACCGCGCTGGTCCACTCGACCTACCTGGGAGGCAGCGGCGCTGATTTTGGCCAGGCCATCGCGCTGGGGCCAACCGGCAAACCGTATCTCACCGGCAGCACTTCGTCGAATAACTTCCCTGCCATCGCGGGAGCTTTTCAGTCCAGCTTGAGCGGAGTGGCGGGCAATGTCTTCGTCGCGGAGATTGCCTCCGACAACGCTCCGGGAATTTCCATCGTGCCGCAGAGCATCGACTTTGGAACCCAGACCCTGAACGTCCGCAGCTCCGTGCACACCGTCAACGTCACCAACGAAGGAACGTCCGCCCTCAACATCACCCAGATTACTTTTAGCGAAACCGATTCAACAGGAAACACCGATTTTGCCGAGACGGATAATTGTGTGGGGACCGTAGCCGCCAGCGGGGGCACGTGCAGCATCAATATCACCTTCACTCCCAGCTCCACGGGTGTGGAAACCGGAACTTTCAGCATTGCCGACAATGCCGCCGGAAGCCCCCACCTCATCAAGGTGAGAGGCACGGGCGTTACCTCGGCGACTGCGGTCACCGTCGCTCCAACGAGCCTCTCCTTTGGGAACGTGACGGTGGGCGACGTCAGCGCAGCTCAAACAGTGACGATTACGAACACGGGCACGCAAACCCTGACCTTCAGCAGTTTCCAGACCGGTGGTGATTACTCACAGACGAACACGTGCACTTCCAATACCCTGAATGTGGGCCAAAGCTGCACTGTCAGTGTGACCTTTTCACCTGTCGCATCCGGCGCCCGGAACGGTACTTTAGCCATCAGCGATAACGCCGCGGGCAGCCCCCAGGTGGTGGCGCTCTCCGGCACGGGTGTTGCGCAGTTCACCATGTCTTCGCCGTCTGCGAACGTGACCACGGTGATTGGAGGCGGCTCTGCGACGTTCACCGTTGCGGCTTCGGCCCCCAACAATTTCAGCGGCAGCATCACCCTCAGTTGCCCTTCCGGCCTGACTTGTTCTTTCAGCCCTGCGTCCATCGTTGCGGGCCAGACCAGCACCCTGACCATCAGCGGCCTTACGGCCTCCATGGCCAATCCGTTCGCGTTTAACGTTATCGGAACCAGCGGCTCGCAGAGCGCTGCGGTCAGTCTGAATCTGCTTTTCGCGGACTACACCCTGTCAGCTTCACCCTCGCTCAATACCATTATGGCGGGGGCGGCGGCAACCTACACCTTGACCCTGACTCCCATCAACGGATTCGACAAGCAGGTGCAGCTTGCCTGCAGCAGCGGCATGCCTCCGGGAGCGACCTGCAGCTTCTCGAACTCCTCGGTCACGCCCAACGGTGTGACCACCGTCTCCCTGACCGTCCAGACCACCAAGAATGCCAGCGCTCCACCGCCCCCGGCTGTTCCGCCAGGGATGGTTCCACCCCTGATGGTGGCATTCTTCGTTCTTGTTCTGGCAGGATTGTTCCTGCTGGGGCGCAGGCGGAATCGGGTTCCGGGCCTGGCCGGAAGGCGGTTGGTGGCCGTTCAGGTTTGCATGCTTTGCCTGCTGCTCCTGGGCGAGACCTTCCTGGTCTCCTGCCGGAGCACACCGACGGTAACCGGCTCCACAACCGGAAACTACATCATCACCGTCAACGGCACGCTCGGCTCCAACTCTTCTGTCGTCAGGAGCACCAACATCGACCTGGCCATCACATAGCAGGTTGTTGAAACATCCCGTAGAGACGTTGTGGCGGCGGGTTCACCCCGCCACAACGTCAATGCCTTCAACCCTGTCTGGTGGCGTAAAGCCGCCGCTACAGCCACTTTCAACTGCCTGCCACAGAAACCACTGAAGCCTTCACCCGGGAATTTAGCGTCCGGACAGAAGCAGGCGCCGTGGGGTGTTCATGCCCACGGCCTCCCGACGCCAAAGCTTTTTCAGGGGCCCATCATGACGAGGCTGCAGCCGCAGGCAGAGGCGTGACGACGCCTTACCCGGCCTTCAGCACTCCATCCTGGCCGTTATTTCTCGGGATCGTAGTTCAGGTTGGGGCCCAGCCAGCGCTCGACGGTGGAGAGATCCATCCCCTTGCGCCGCTGATAATCGAGCACCTGGTCGCGGCCAATCTTGCCCACCGCAAAATATCGCGAGTCAGGGTGCGAGAAATAGAAGCCGCTCACCGAGGCCGCGGGATACATCGCAAAACTCTCGGTCAGCCTGATGCCCGCATTCTGCCCGGCTTCCAGCAGATCGAAGAGGATGCGCTTTTCCGTGTGATCGGGCTGCGCAGGATAGCCCGGGGCCGGGCGAATGCCGCGGTAGCGTTCGTGGACCAGGTCGTCGTGGCTCAGTTTCTCCTCGCACCCGAAGCCCCACGCCTCGCGGGCCCGTTGGTGGGTGAGTTCGGCCAGCGCCTCGGCCAGGCGGTCCGCCAGCGCCTTCGCCATGATGGCATTGTAATCGTCATGGTCCTTCTCGAAGCCGCTCACCAGTTTCTCGATGTTGATCCCTGCCGTGACGGCAAACGCTCCCAGGTAGTCAGCCCTTCCGGTTTCGCGCGGCGCAATAAAATCCGCCAGGGCAAGGTCGGGTTCGCCGTCCGGCTTCTCGATCTGCTGGCGCAGGGTGTGGAAAGTCGTCCGCACCGCCGTCCGTGATTCGTCCGTATAGACTTCGATGTCGTCACCCACGCCGGCAGCAGGGAAGAAACCCGTCACGGCGCGCGCTTCCAGCAGTTTCTCATCAACGATGCGTTTCAAAAGCCGCCCGGCATCGTCAAACAGTTCCCGGGCGCGCACGCCCACTTTCGGCTGGTCGAAAATCCGGGGATAAATCCCGCGCAGTTCCCAGACGTGGAAGAAGGGCGTCCAGTCAATGTAAGGAACAATCTCTTCCAGCGGCACCGGGCCGGTGGCGCGGACTCCGGTGAAAGAGGGCCGCGGCGGTGTGTAGCCGGTCCAGTCAACCTGCAGCCGCCGCCGGCGCGCCTCGTCCAGCGTCCGCAGCTTCTGCGATTTGGGCGCAGCGTGAACTTCCCTCAGCTTTTCCTGGGCGCTTTGGTTCTCATCGGCGAAGGCCGGTTTCAATTCCGCGCTGGCCAGGCGTCCCACCACGCCCACGGCGCGCGAGGCATCCAGCACATGGACCACGGGCTGCCCGTAGGCGGGAGCAATCTTCACCGCCGTGTGCGCGCGGCTGGTGGTGGCGCCGCCAATCAGCAGCGGGACCTTGAAGCCCTGGCGTTCCATTTCCCTGGCCACGTGCACCATCTCGTCAAGCGATGGGGTAATCAGCCCGCTCAGGCCCACCATGTCGGCGCCCGTCTCCCGCGCCGTCTTCAGGATTTTTTCGCAGGGCACCATCACGCCCAGGTCAATCACCTCGTAGTTGTTGCAGCCCAGCACCACGCCGACAATGTTCTTGCCGATGTCGTGCACGTCGCCCTTCACCGTGGCCATCACGATTTTCCCTGCCGCCCTGGCGCCGCCGGTCATGCGCTTTTCGGCCTCCAGATAAGGCAGCAGGTAGGCCACCGACTTCTTCATCACGCGGGCGCTTTTCACCACCTGCGGCAGGAACATGCGGCCGGAACCGAACAGGTCGCCCACCACGTTCATGCCCGCCATCAGCGGCCCCTCGATCACCGCCAGCGGGCTGCCGTATTGGAGCCGCGCCTCTTCCGTGTCCGTTTCAATGTGCTCAACTATGCCCTTCACCAGGGCGTGCGACAGCCGCTCTTCCACCGTGCCCTGGCGCCAGGCGTCTTCCTCCACTTGCTTCTTCCCGGTCTGCTTTACGGAATCGGCAAAGGCCAGCAGCCGCTCGGTTGCGTCCGGGCGCCGGTTGAGGATGACGTCCTCCACCAGTTCCAGCAGGTCTTTGGGGATTTCCTCATAGATGCCCAGCTGCCCCGCGTTGACAATGCCCATGTCCATGCCGGCCTGCACGGCGTGGTAGAGGAACGCCGTGTGCATCGCCTCGCGAACGGTGTTGTTGCCGCGAAACGAAAACGAAAGGTTGCTGACTCCGCCGCTCACTTTGGCGTGCGGCAGCGTGGCCTTGATCTGGCGCGTGGCTTCGATAAAGTTCACCGCGTAATTGGCGTGCTCCTCCATGCCGGTGGCGATGGTGAGAATGTTGGGATCGAAAATAATGTCTTCGGGCGGAAAGCCCACTTCCTCCGTCAGGATGCGGTAAGCCCGCGTGGAGATTTCAACCTTCCGCTCCGCGGTGTCGGCCTGGCCGCGCTCGTCGAAGGCCATCACAATCACCGCCGCCCCGTAGCGGCGCACCAGGCGCGCGTGCTGCTTAAAGGCTTCTTCGCCTTCCTTCAGGCTGATGGAATTCACCACGCCCTTGCCCTGCACGGCCCGCAGGCCCGCCTCAATCACGCTCCACTTGGAGCTGTCAATCATGATGGGGACGCGCGAGATGTCGGGTTCGGAGGCCAGGTAATTCAGAAAGGTGGTCATGGCCTGCTCCGATTCCAGCATGCCTTCGTCCATGTTGATGTCGATAATCTGCGCGCCGGCTTCCACCTGCTGCAGCGCCACGGCCAGCGCTTCTTCAAACTGATCGTTCAGGATGAGCTTTGCGAATTTCGGCGAGCCCGTCACGTTGGTCCGCTCGCCCACATTCACGAAGTTCATGTCAGGCCGGAAGGTCAGCGGTTCAAGCCCGCTCAGCCGCGTCATGCGGTCCGGCTTCGCAATGCTGTGGGGCTTTTCGCGGCGCACGGCCTCGGCAATCGCCCGGATGTGCGCAGGCGTTGTGCCGCAGCAGCCGCCCACGATGTTCAGCCAGCCGTTGGCGGCAAATTCGCCCAGGTCCTGCGCCATGCTTTCCGGCGTCTCGTCAAACCCGCCAAAGGCGTTGGGCAGGCCCGCGTTGGGATGGCAACTGATGTGGACGGGTGCAATCTGCGAAAGCTCCTCGATGTAGGGCCGCATCTGCTTGGCGCCCAGCGCGCAGTTGATGCCCACGCTCAGCAGCGGGATGTGCGAAATGGAATTCCAGAAGGCTTCGATGGTCTGGCCCGAGAGCGTGCGCCCGCTCTGGTCCACAATGGTCACGGAAACCATCACCGGCAGGCGGCGGCCCGATTCCTCAAAATACTGCTCGATGGCAAACAGCGCCGCCTTGGCGTTCAGCGTGTCAAACACGGTCTCCAGCAGCAGCAGATCAACGCCGCCCTCCACCAGCGCGCCCGCCTGCTCGTAGTAAGCCGCGCGCAACTGCTCAAAGCTGGTGCCCCGCGAGGCGGGGTTCGCAACGTCCTGCGAAACCGAAGCCGTGCGGCTGGTGGGGCCGATCGAGCCCGCCACAAAACAGCGCCGACTCAGGATCTTCGGCGGTGAACTTTCGAACAGCGCGGCGGGCCGCCGCAGCGCCGGCCGCGTTCAATTCGCGGACGTGGTCTTCAAGTCCATATTCCGCCATCGAAACCGTGGTGGAATTGAAGGTGTTGGTCTCAATGATGTCGGCGCCCGCCTGCAGGTACTGGTAATGGATGTCCTCAATGATCTGCGGCTGCGTGATGTTGAGCAGATCGTTGTTCAGCCGCAGGTCGCGCGCATGGTTGGCAAACTGCCGGCCGCGGTAGTCCGCCTCGGCGAGATTGCGGGCCTGGATCATGGTGCCCATGGCCCCGTCGAGGATGACAATGCGCTCGCGCAGCCAGATGCTTTCAAGCGGATTGGTATGGCGTTCGCTTCCACTCATGCGATCAGATCTTCCCTTTCCTGAGTTTGCCGGATAGCCCGCCGGGGCAGCCGCAACCCCATCGGCGCCGGCTTTCGCCCCGCATCATTCAGTATAACAAGAGAACCCGGCGCACAGCGGGAGCCCCGACCGCGGCCCGCCCGCGCTGCCGCAATACCCGGCGGGACTACACGCTGCCTGCAAACTTTCTTTAGTGAATCGCCCGCCGCACTGTCGGCGGCTGGGTTGGAGGCGGGTTGTGATAAAGATGAAGTTGAATTCGTTTTCCCCGAATTTCCGGATCGCACCGGAGATTCGCCGGGAACACCCGGCCAGACAATTTGGATGCTCCCGGAGATGAAAAGTTTCGCCTGACCGGCATGCGCTCGCCGGTCCGGACCGCGGCTACCGCGGCAAGCTGTGCAGCAGCGGCCCCACGGCATTCGACATCTGATAGTTGTCCGCCCGGTCGGCCTGGATGTTCCAGAACATGACGCCGTTGAAATCGCGATAGCCGCCCCGTCGTTGCAGCTTGTATTCGCCGCCTGCAAAGGGTTTGCCCGTAATCAGGTAGCGCACGGATTTCTCAATTTTGCCCAGCTTGGACCGTCCCACCAGGAAACCCACGGCTACCTTACCGGGAGGCAGCGGCGGGAAATAGGATTTGGGATTTCGTCCCACGTGAAAGCCGTGGACCAACATCTCGGTCATGGCCACGTAATAATCGGCCGTTTCCGGCATGTAGTAGTTTCCGTCCATCCCCTCGAGCGGCGGCGTGTTGTAGTCCTGCACGTCCACAAAAGAGAGAATGTCGCGCGTTCCATAAATCACCGGCAGGAATGAACCGAACTGCCCGGCGTACGTCACGTACCCCGCCGGCACCTGCGGTCCCTCGGGAACCTCGGCCAGCATGAACTTCGGCCCAAAGCGCTTGCGAAGCTGCCGCATGGCGTCGATCAGGTTCACCACCGCAGGCGTGGTGGGGTGGCGGAAGTCCGTGTCGCCGGGATTGAGAACCAGCGAAGGCGTTTCAAGATCAAGGTCGACGCCGTCAAAACCGTAGTCCGCAACAATGCTCCCGACGCTATCCACAAATTTCTTCAGCTCTTCCGGGGTGTTCATCGTAACCACCGCGCCGCCGCCGCCCAGCGAGATCAGGATCTTTTTCCCTTTGCGCTTCATGGCGGCGATCTCATCCCGGAACTGCTCCTTCGTATAACCGGCCGGCGTTTCAAAATGCAGCTCGGCGGTTGAGCCCTTCACGGGCGAGGCGAAGGCCACGATGATGACGTCCCACTGCGGCGAAACGTCCCGCAGCGGAATGGTTTTCGAGCGCGAGTAACCCACCCAGTAGCCGATCAACTGGTGGCCGTTGGGCGGGCGCGGATTCGCGAGCGGCGAAGCGGTTGGCGCGGCCTCCATGCTCCCACGGCCTGGCGCGCAGGGTTCGGCGGCGGACTTCAACACGCCGGTGTCTGGAAAGCTGTAGGCGCCCTGGTAGCTGTCCGGACTGGAACTCTGCGTGTACCACGGCAGCAGCGCGACGTTTTCAAGATGGTATTCGCCGCCATCCGCCTGCACCACCGTTGAATTCGATTCGGGAAGGCTGTCGGTGGGCAGCGCAAATCGATAGTGGGTCCCGATGCCGCGGCCGCCGCAGCCGCGCTCTGCGCCCGGCCTCTGCCAGGCCGGAAAAGTGTTTTCCTTGTAGCCGTCGAGCGGGTCGTTCATCCAGGCGGCCAGCTGCTGGGTAAGCGGCTGCACGTCGGAATAACCCGGCACCACGCCCGGGTCAAGATAGGTGCTGAGCACAAAAGGCTGCAGCGCCTTCGACGCGGCATCTTCCTGCACGCCGTGCGCGCCCCAGGTGCAGCAGACCGTGGCGTCGTTCAGCTCATAAAACTCCGTGTTCTTTGTCAGCGCGATCATCAGTTCGTCAGGTTTGGCCTGCGTTTTGGCCAGGCCCTTGAACAGTTCCTTCTCGACGTAATCGAGATCGACAATGGCCAGCGAATGCCCGGTCTTTTTGGATGTCAGCAGGTATCCGTTGGCGGCCGGAATCGTGATCTGCACGGGAGAAGCAACGCGGGGCTGGCCCAGCAGGGTGTGCCAGTCTTTGGCGGCGGCTTCTTTGTAGAATTGCGCGCGCTGGATGGCGTCGCCGTACTGAGTTGTGCCGGTGGCGAAGGCGTGCTTCTGGAAAACCGGCGACTGCACCACCTTCGGCACGTCATCGGCGGCGCTGATCTCCGCGTTTTTCCCGGCCTTGTCCGCCGGCGCATCGAACACCAGCGACACCGGGCACCAGCACGGTTGAAATCGTGGTGGTGCCGCCCTGCGCGGGGTCGCGGCCCACCACCGTATAGTGATACTCTTTGCCGGCGGCGCTGAATTGCCGGGTGAAAGTGGGCACACCGATGGCCGGGCCCGACGGCGCTTTTTTTTCGCACGCCGGGCTCAGCAGCACGCAAAGACCCAACAGGGCATAAACCGCATAAAGACGAAAACGGCCATCGCCGAATTTCATATTGACCATGACACACTCCCTGGGCAGGAACTGCCATATGAGGATTCAAATTTAGAACACGACGATAACATTTCACCGCCCGGACTACAATCCGCCCACGACGGCGCGTTGACTCACAGCCCCGCCCGTCATAGGATTCTTGCTGCTGATTAAAATAGGGTGACAACGCTCGCTTGTAGCGCCGCCGTCCCGGCGGCAGTTTTCAGGGCCGGCAAGCTTTCGGCGCTACGGAATCAGTACTCCATGAACAATTCCGCATGAGGTTACGCACACCGGACTTCTCTGGCTGTGCAGCACAGGCCCAATCCCGCGCAATGAAGCACCGCTCCCAAACCGCCTTGCTGTTGCTGTGGTCCTTCCTCTGCCTGGCCTCGCTCCCGGCGCAGGAAAAACCCCGCGATGCTCTCGTGGACTGGATGAACCAGATTGCCCAGCAGCAACTTCGCAGCGCGCGAAGGCCATCAGCGAAATCCATACGATTGCCCAGGCCCGGCGCCGCAAGCAATGGGTTCGGAAGCAAATGCTGGATGACATGGGCGGACTGCCCCGCTATCAGGGTCCTTTGAAGGCCCGGGTCACCGGCCAGCTCCGCGCGGATTCCTACACCATCGAGAAAGTGATTTACGAAAGCCTGCCGGGCCTTTACGTCACCGCCAACGTTTACCGGCCGAACCAGCCGGGCCGTTACCCTGCCGTGCTGCTGCAAGCCGGGCACACGCAGGAGGGCAAGCCCGAAGACCAGCTAATGGCCGCCAACCTGGCGATGAAGGGCTTCGTCGTTCTCTGCTTCGATCCCATCGGCCAGGGCGAGCGCGAGCAGACCTTCAGCCCGCAACTCGACGCCCCGCTGGCCGGCTGGTCCGTTCCCGAGCACATCCAGATGGGCGCGCAAACCATGCTGCTCGGCCAGGGCCTTGCCCGCTACTTCATCTTTGACGCCATGCGCTCGCTCGACTATCTTGCCGGCCGGCCCGACGTGGACGCCTCGCGCATGGGGGCGGCGGGCTGCTCGGGCGGCGGCGCGCTCACCACCTTCCTGGGCGGCCTGGACACGAGGCTCAAAGTGGTGATCCCGGCCTGCTATCCGAGTTCCTTTCAGACGCTGTTTGCCACCTCCGGGCCGGACGTGGAAATGCTGCTGCCGCGCTTTCTCGAGAGCGGCCTGGACACGGCTGATTTCGTCGAACTCTCCGCTCCCACGCCCTGGCTGCTGCAGGCGACGGAACACGACCAATACCACTTCAGCCACCAGGGCGTGCGGCTGGTCTACGACGAAGCTCGAAACTGGTACGCCCTCTATGGCGCGCAGGACAAAGTGGGATTTATGGTGGGGCCGGGTTCACACGGCATGCCGCTGGTGGCCCGCAAAGCCGTTTACCAATGGATGATTCGCTACCTCAAAAACGGCCAGGGCGATGACCACGAGCAACCGGTCAAAATGTACACCAACCAGCAGCTTCTGGTCACGGCAACCGGCAACGTTGAGGATGAGCCCGGCAGCAGAAAGCTCTACCAGATTCTCCGCGCCGACTGCAGGGCCAGGAAGCAGCCGGGAACCATTCCCGAACTCCAGGCAAAACTGCGAGAACTCAAAATTCCCACCGGCCATACTGCGCCCAAGGTTGAGGTCCTCAATAAATCGAATGATGCCGCCGGACAAATAGAGCGCATCAAATTTGAAAGTTCGCCCGGCATCTGGCTCAACGCCACCCTGCACATCCCTTCGTCTCCGGGGAAAGAAGCCCGCCGTGCTGGTGCTCGAAGGCGGCAACATGTTTGGCCTGATGTCCACGGCCACCATCGCCGAACACATGGCCAAAGCGGGCCGCGTGGTGCTGGAGATGCAGCCACGCCGTTCGCAGATGGAAGTCCATGAGGGGCCGTTTGCGGGAGACTATGTGACCGACGTGCAGGCCAACCTGATCGGGCTGAACCTGCCGGCCATGCGCGCGCACGACATCCTGCGCGGCGTTGATCTGCTGGCGGCGCGTTCGGATGTGGAGGCGAATTCAATTCGTGCCGCCGCCCGCGGCGTTGGAGGCGTCTGGCTGCTGCTCGCGGCCGCGGCTGACTCGCGCGATCGATAAAATCTGGATCGACAGAACGCCTTACAGCCTGCGCGCGGCGCTCGACCACTCGATGGCCGCCGACCTGTGGGATGCGGTCATCCCCGGTTTTGTTCTCCACTGGGACCTGGATGACCTGGTAAAGGCCATGGGAAAGCGGCAGGTGATGTGGACGGACCCCACCAATTGGCTGCGGCAGGTTGTGGCGCTCGGCCCCCGCTACCAGTACCGCTACGTCCTCGGCGACACCACGGACCTGGCCCAGGCCCAGGACGACGCCTACATCAAGGAGCTGCTCAATAAGTCAGAATCGCGGCGTTCGTTCTTCTATGGCGCTACGCTTGGCCGTTCAGGAGCGATCGGGCGTTTCCTTCCGTGATGGCCAGTTCCTGATCGCGCGGAAGTCCTGCGGACCGGACTTTGAGCAGCGCCGACTCGAAATAGAAAAAGGGATAATGCGAACCAAAGACCACGCGCGAGGGCGACGTTTCAGCGATCAGGCGGGCAAGGCCTCCGACCCGCTCGTTCATGGCGATATCGAACCAGACGTTGCCGGCTTGCTTGATCCTGCTGATATGGGGAGTCGTTGCTCCGCCCCAATAGCCGGCGTTGAGCAGCACCAGGCGAAGTTTTGGAAAACGCGGCAGCAGACCGGCCAGAGGCGCGGGATCGGCGGGCGGCACCTGCATCAGCGGGAATTGCGTGCGCGGGTCTTCCATGGAAAGCGCGATCTGCACCAGCAGGCCGCGGGTTGCCGCCATGCCGAGCAGCCGCGCCAAGGCGGGATCGTCCAGCTTGTAGCCGTGGTAGTTGGGGTGCAGGCGGATCCCCGGCATCTTGTGGACTTCATGGCAGCGGCGCAGGTCTTCTTCCCAGTCCGGCGACTTCGGATTGACGCAGCCAAACGGGACCAGAAAATTCCGCCCGTGGCGGCGGCAGGCTTCGGCAAGCCTGGCGTTCACGCCCGCCACATCGCGGCAGAACAAACCCTCGAAACTGGCGGCCCAGGCCTGCGTCACGCCTTTTTTGCGAAGGCGCTCCACAAGCGACGCCGGATCGTCACCGATCAGCCGGCGGAACGGCCAGCGAAACAGGTTCACGTTGGTGTCGATCATGACTTCAGGCCTTTAGCCTCCAGGCTGGGCCGCAGCAGGCGCCGGAGATTGCCGCCCAGGATCAGTTCCTTTGCCGAATCGGGAATTTCAGCGCCGACAACCTTGGCCATCTGCGAAGCGAAACTGCGGCCTCCGGCATCGCTGCCGTAAACCACGCGCTCGGCCCCCAGCTCGCGGACCGCCATTTCAACAAAGCCGGAAGTCGGGTCGGAGCCGGCGATTCCGGCGCACACGTTCTTCACGTCGCGAATGGCGCGAATGCCCAGCTCCCAGTTGCCGCCCGTGTGCCCGCAAACAAACTGCGCCTGGGGGTGTCGCCGGGCAAGCTCGGCCAGGTCGTAGGGAGTGGATTCACCCGGGTCGCTGCCATTGGTCTTGATCCAGGTGTGCTGCAGGATGGGCACCTTCAGCGCAATCGCCCGCTCGACAATGGGGTCGAGCGCCGGGGAGTTGCAACGGACGTCGGCTTCCAGTTCGCCCACGCTCACCATCGGCCCGTCACGAACGCAGCGGTCGAATTCCTCGAGGCAGAATTCAACGTTCGTGGGGCTGAGATAGACGGAGCCGTAGGCGCGATCGGGAAAATGCCGGACGGCGCGCATGACCCGGTCGTTTTCCTCGCGCACCTGCTCGGGAGTGGGGTTCCTGATGTACTGGTCGTAGCCTTGCGAGAGGATGAGGCGCTCGATTCCCAGCCGGTCCATGTGCCGGACCAGCACCGCCATGCGCGCTTCCGGCGTCGCGCCCTCGACGCCGTCCAGGTGCGTGTGCATGTCCCAGATTCTGAAACGGGGGCCCGGCCCTGGTGCTCCACCCGCATTGCCCGCGCCCGCCAGGCCGCCGGCTGAGGCGAACCCGGCCACGAAACTTTTGAGAACGGTGCGCCGGTCGAGCGTCATTTTTCAATATCCGATGTTATGGCACTGGCCGCAGGAAACTGTGGCCTTGCGGAGATTGTGGCAATTGACGCAGGACATCATGGAGATGTCTTTTGCCTGCCGCATCACGTCCATGTTGCGAACATTACCGTGGCACACCGCGCAATCCACTTTGGCGGCCAGGTGCTTCTGGTGGCTGAAGACAGCGAAGTCGGGCAACTGATAAACCCTCGCCCAGGCAATGCTGCCGCCCGCTTTCTGCAAACTCGCCAGCTTGCGGATGGCAGGACGGTCCGTCGCAATGGCCTGATGGCACGCCATGCACTTTGGTACGTTGGGAATCTGCATCTGCTTGCCGTCTGCGGCCAACTGATGGCAACTGTCGCACTTGAGCCCCGCGGTTGAATGGACTTTGTGGCTGAAGGGGACGGGCTGCGCGGGCGCCGGAGGCTGCGGCGTGATGTCCACGGGCTCGCTTCCCTTGCCTCCGGGAATGACGCCCAGCTCAACGGGCAGGCGGGTGCGGGTATCGAGCTTCGCCTGTGCCGGGCTCGTCTGCCCTTTGGGGAAAAGCGTGTAGGCCGCAATCACCGTGGGGGCGGAAGCTCCGGTGCTGAAACGTGAGCTGGGTCCAACCGCGACGACCACAAACTGCCTGCCGGTCTTCTTCCCCAGATAAGTCAGGGGCGTTGCGTAGCCGTTGGCTTCCAGCTTGCTGACCCAGAGTTGCTTTCCGGTCTGAGCGTCAAACGCACGGAAGCGGCGGTCGGCCGTGGCGGCAATAAAGACCAGGCCGCCGGCCGTGACGATGGAACCTCCCAGATTGTAAATGCCGGTCTTGGGAACGCCCCTGGCCGCCAGGGCGTCCACGACTCCCAGCGTCACGCTCCAGGCAATCTTTCCGGTATTCAGGTCGACGGCGTTCATGGTGCCCCAGGGCGGCTTCTGGCAAGGGTATTTATTGTCGTCCTCAAAGCGCGCATAGGCGCCCCACTTGCTGTTTTTCTCATACGCCTCGGGAGAACCTGCGGGCTGCTTCTTCATTTGCCCCACCGCGCCGAAGTTGGTGATGTTGGCAAAGAGGTAGCCGGAATCGGGATCAAAGGAAACGCCGCCCCAGTCGGTGCCGCCCATCGTTCCCGGAATGATCACTGTGAGTTCCAGACCCCAGGGATTGAAAATGCGCGCCGGAAGCGCCGAGCCGAAGTTTTCCATGCAGTACTTGTGCGACTCCGGCGTGACGTTGGTGATGTCGTCTCGCGTCACCAGGATTTTGGCCAGTGGAGGAATCACGGCAGGAAATGGCTGGGTGGGCGAAGTGGATTCACCCGGAACGTTGCTCTGGGGAACAGGGCGCTCTTCAATCGGAAACAGCGGCTTGCCGGTAAGGCGGTTGAATACGAAGACGAGTCCTTCCTTGCCCACCACAACGACGGCGGGAATCTCCTGGCCGTCGCGGCGCAGCGTCACCAGGGTGGGCTGCGAGGCCATGTCGATGTCCCAGATGTCGTGATGGACAAGCTGATAGTGCCACACCAGTTTGCCCGTGTCCGCCTTGACGGCCACCAGCGAATTGCCGAAAAGACTTTTTCCTTTGCGGTCGGCGCCGTAAAAGTCATAGGAAGGCGAGCAGATGGGCAGGAAGACAAGTCCGTTCTCGACGTCAACGCTGAAGGGCGCCCACACGTTGACGCCCGAGCGGTCTTTCCAACTGTCGCCCGGCCAGGTGTCGTGTCCGAACTCGCCGGGCTGCGGCACGGTGTTGAACGTCCATGCCAGCTTGCCGGTGTGAACGTTGAAGGCGCGGACCGCTCCGCTGTTTCCTTTGGAGGGAAATTCCTGCACCTCGGAGCCCACAATGATCAGGTCTTTGTAAATGACCGGAGGCGAGGTGACGTCGTAGGCGCGCTTCGGGTACTTCACGATCCCTTCGCGAAGATCAATCGCGCCGCCCTTGCCGAAACCTGCGCAGGGCTTGCCGGTGGCCGGGTCGAGGGCGAAAAGGCGGGCGTCAGGCGTGGTGAAAAAGATGCGGCTGTCGGCGGCGTCGCGGCGGCCGTCGCAGGTTTCGGGCGACTCGCCTTGCCAGTAAGTCATGCCGCGATTGGGCAGCGGACGCACCTTGCTGCTGGCTGCTCCATAAGGATTGAAGCTCCAGAGCTGCTTGCCCGTCTCGGCATCGAGCGCGATGGCAAGCCCCGTTTGAGTGGCGAAGTAAAGCGCGCCATTCACCATCAGGGGAGTGCTTTCGAAGGCCTGCAGCCAGCTGTTCGGCGTGGTGGGAACCTCATACGTCCAGGCCCGCTGAAGGCGGTTGACGTTGGTGCGATTGATCTCCGTGAGCGGCGAATATCGCATGCCTCCCTCGTCGTGCCCGTAAACCGGCCAATCCCCGCCGGCCGGCCCCGCGCCCGATTGCCCGATGGCGATGGCGCAAGCCAGCAGCGCCGTGATGGGGAGATAAATTTTCAGGATGCGTCGTTTGTCAAATTTCACTTTCTTCCCTCGATGTTCAAGCGGTTGCAGAAGTCTCGATAGCTCGTCAGCCGGATGCCGCGGCTTGCCGCCGGATCGCTGCGAACCCACACGTCAACTATAGGGTCGGTGTCAAGCGATGGGCAGGGGAAGACTTTCGCCCAGGGCCTGAACACCTCAAACAGGCTGTGCGGAATCCTGAGTGTCCAACTTTGTGACGGTGTAAATGGATGGATTCTTCTCCGCGAAGTTGTAAATGTCCGCCGGGGTGATGGACTCCTCCTTTTTCTTTCCAAAGGTCAGATGATCGGTGAACCAGGTCGTCCGGAAAATAGCATTGGCAAGCTGGAGTAAAATGTCCGCCCAGCCATAATCAGCGGCTGAGAACTTGAGGACCCGGCTAATGTCCCCCGGCTGAAAGGTCGGCATCATGGCATTCGAGCGGCTGGAGCAGAAACCCTTTAATGTCCCAGCCATCACCCGCGCATAAAAAAATCACACCGATAATATCATGCTGCCGCAAACCGCGACTGCCAATTCTCTGTTGCTTTTTGGGCCTGCGGCGAATACTGTTTCGCTTGGATTTTGAGATGCCTGTCATTCCTCCTGAGTAAAGCCGTCGGCCTTGGTACGGAAACCGGCGTAGACGCGGTCAGGGGTCCCGGATACCGGCGGAAGAGTGTCACTCCAGGGAAACGAGCTATCACGGAACTGACAAGTGTGTCGAGCATGTCTGTGGTTCAGTCAATCACCTTATCGCGGTGGTGCTATGAAACGTTCAAGCAGACGTCAATTCCTGGTTGATGTGGGGGCCGGCCTGGGAGTGGCCGGCATTGCAGATACAAAATCCGTGCTGGGAGCAAATGGGCAGACTGCGGACGGCCAGCCGCAGGAAGAAACCCTGGTTTCAGACACCGGGAATCTTTCCTCTGAAGTCGACTTCCGTTACAGCTCCGCTGTCATCGCAACTGGCCTACTGCTTCCCCGACGACCACTACAAGAGCCTGGCTGGCGAGCATGGTGATTTGCGTTACGGCCATCCGGGACGCGGCCGGGGCATCGATTACTTCCCCGAAGTAGTGGAATTCACTCTGGAAGGCATGGAGGCCAACCACGTTCGCTGGCAGCAGTTGGAAGCCCCGGGCGTTCCGGTTGTTCACACGCGGATTGACCGCCCTGAGGCCTTTCTCGAACTCACAACCTTTGCCACCCGTCGCGATGGAGAAGGCCGGGTGGATAACGTGATTCTCGAAGTCAGGCCGCGGACCCTGCACTCTCTGCACGCGGTCCCAATCGTCATTGTGCGAAGCCGGCATGACATCGCGGTCACAAAAACTTCAACCGCCACCATCCTGCGGCTCGACAGCAAGACACCCACTCCTTTCATGGTGGCGAACGCGCCCCTGGCTCTCCACCTGGATGGCCTCGTCTGGCGATCCTACGCACTGAATGCAGGCGTGGCCGGCGAGGGGAAACCCTTCCGGTGCTTTTTCCGTTTTCCCCAGGAAGGCCAGGATGCGGAAAAACTGAGCGGCGGACTCGGCGACCCGGGCGGCCTTCTGGCCGAAGCGCGGCAGTACTGGCAAGGATGGAAACCGTTTGAAGGGAATGTCTCCTGGCAACTTCCCAGCCGGTACGACGAATTTCTGGTGGCCTGCGCGCGGAACATCCAGCAGGCCCGGGAAGAAAAGGAAGGCAAGGTCACTTTCCAGGTGGGGCCGACGGTCTATCGCGGGCTGTGGATTGTGGATGGCAATTTCATCCTTGAGGCCGCGCGTTACCTTGGATACGACAAAGCTGCGCAGGAGGGTCTGGAAACCGAATGGGCCCGGCAACTGCCCGATGGCCAGATCGTTGCGGGCGGGGGCCGCGAACATTGGAAGGACACAGGCATCGCCATGTTCACGCTGGTTCGCCAGGCGGAACTCAGCCAGGACTGGACCTATTTTCGCCAGATGCAGCCGAACGTGCTTCGGGCCGTGAAGTTCCTTGAAGGCTTGCGGGAAGAGGCCAGGAGCGATGGAAATGTCAACGGTCGCTACGGGCTGCTGGCTCCGGGATTCGGAGACGGCGGGCTGGGCGGCATCCGGCCCGAATTTACCAACACCGATATGGGTTCTGGCCGGGCTCAAAGCGGTAACGGAAGCGGCTGACCGGCTGCAACTCCCGGGCTTTGATGACACCCGGCAATTCTACAGTGAGCTGCGAGCGTCGTTTTTCGCGGCAGCGGCAAACGAGATGCGCCGGCACCCGGACGGTTTCCGGTACCTGCCCATGCTGATGAAGGAAGACCCGGCGTGGACTGCTCCCGATCCGTGGGACCGTCCGCAGCCACAAATAGCGCAATGGGCGCTTTCCCATGCCATCTATCCGGGCCTGGTGTTCGAAAAGGACGACCCGATCGTGGCCGGGCACATCAAGCTGATGCAGGCCTCGACGCAGGAAGACGTTCCGGCTGAAACGGGCTGGCTCCATCACGGCGGATTGTGGAACTACAACGCACCCTTTGTGTCCCACGTTTACCTGTGGGCGGGACTTTCGGACTGGGCGCGGCAGACCTTCATCGGGTTTCTGAACCATGCCACGCCGCGCTATTGCTGGCGGGAAGAACAGCCCCTGCGCGGGAGCCTGACTGCGGACTACGTGGGCGACATGCCCCACAACTGGGCGAGCGCCGAATGCGTTCTCTACCTGCGGCACATGCTGGCGCTTGAGGACGGCCAGGCGTTGCGCCTGCTGTCGGGAATCCGTGACCCAGACCTGGCCGATGAGCAACCGATGACGCTTGTGCATTCTCCCACTCGCTTCGGGAGAGTTGGTTTGAGCCTCGAACCGCTTGACGGACACAGAGGCTGGCGATTGAAGTTCCAGCGAGGCGCCGGACCTGCGCCCATGCACCTGCAACTGCCGGCCGTGCTGGGCCGGCAATTCAAGTTTTCCGGAATCACCGGAGCCGGAAGCCGGCAGGAAAAGAACGTGATCCTTGTACCACCCGGCGCAACCTCATGGGAAGCAGTCTGGAAATCCACCTCGTGAATGACCTGAAACCACCATGCTGCGTTCCCATGTGAAAGGGGCCCCCATGAAAATCGATCGACGCAGTTTCCTTGCCACCCTCCCGGCTGCCGCCCTGGCAACTGTAGACGCGCAAGCGGCTCAGCATCGCACCACCGTCACGATCGAAGGCGACCGTTTCCTCATCAACGGACGCCCGACCTATGAGGGACGGAGTTACCAAGGCATGAAGGTGGAAGGCCTGCTGATGAACTCGCGCATGATCCAGGGCATCTTCGATGACTCGAATCCCGCCACGCGCCCCCGCTGGCGTTATCCCGATACCGGCAAGTGGGACCCCCAGCGCAACACGCGGGAATTTGTTGCGGCCATGCCTGACTGGCGCCGCCACGGGTCTCCTGAGCTTTACTATCAATTTGCAAGGCGGATGTCCACAGGGATATTGCAAGCAGCAGCCGTGGAACAACACCGCCTTCAGGCCGGACGGGACCCTGAAGCCCGCGTACATGCGGAGGCTGCGGCGTATTCTCGACCGCGCCAACCAACTCGGCATGGCGCCCATCGTCGGTTTCTTCTACTTCGGCCAGGATGAGCACCTGCGCGACGAACGCGCGGTGAGGCGCGGCGTCGAGGAAGCCACCCACTGGCTGCTCTCCCACGGTTATCGGAACGTGCTGGTGGAAATTGACAACGAGTGCAACGTGAAGCGATACGACCACGCGATCCTGACATCGGCCCGCGTGCATGAGTTGATCAACCTGGCCAAATCCATCCGCAGGCGCGGCGAGCGGCTCCAAGTGAGCGCCAGCTTTGGCGGCGGCAGCATCCCCACAGACAACGTGCTGGCCGCCGCGGACTTTGTGCTGATGCACGGCAACGGCGTGAAGAATCCGGCGCGCATTGCGGAAATGGTGCATCAAGTCCGCCGCCGTCCGGACTATCGTCCCATGCCCATACTTTTCAATGAGGACGACCACTTTGATTTCGACAAGCCCCAAAACAATATGCTGAGTGCCCTGGAAGCGTACGCCTCGTGGGGATTTTTTGATCCCGGCACGAGCAATTACCGCGACGGCTATCAGGCCCCGCCCGTCCAATGGGGCATCAACACGCCGCGCAAGAAGGCGTTCTTCGGATTGCTGAAAGAGGTTACGGGTGCCGGCAGTTAGCAACGCTGAAAGCCTCTCCTGCGGTTTGCTTTCAGGGAGCGGCTGGGTGTATGTTGTGGGTCTTGCCGGAAGCGATCGCGCTCTTCCGGATATACCCCCTGGAGGAAACTGTCTTGACCATTCGCCGTATAGCCTTTCTATTGATAATGTACTTTGGCTGCTGGCCGCTTGTTGCGGCCGAGTTGCCGCTTTCACCCTACCCACAGCAAGTCCGCGAGGGCACGGGAGAATTTATCACTAACAGTACTCTGGCCATTGATGTCAGCAGCAATGACGCGCAGGACCGCTTTGCCGCGGGCCTGCTCGCGCAAGACCTGAAGTCCATTGACGGGGTTGAAGCCACCCTCACGGCTCACTCCTCTGGCGGGCCACGCGTCGTCCTGGCGCGGGCCGATACCACGGAAGGGAAAAGCATCCTCGCTCGCGCGGGTGTGGAGTTTCCTTCAAAGGCTGACGAGGAAGGTTACGTCCTTGTGGTGAGTGGCACCGAGGCGGATGTGGTGGCCAAAAGTGGGGCCGGAGTATTTTACGGCGTACAGACGTTACGGCAGTTGTTCCACCCGGGACAGACCAGCGGCTCCGCGCATTGCCCCGCTGTCACCATTGTGGACTGGCCTGCGATGCGCTGGCGGGGGGTGAGCATTGACATCAGCCGCGGCCCGTTCCCGACGCTTGCCTCCATCAAGCGTGAAATCGATCTGCTCGCACAGTACAAAATCAATCTCTATTCACCTTACCTGGAAAACATGTTCGATTACCCCAGCCTGCCGTTGGCGGGAGAACCGGGCGGCGCGCTGACTCCCCAGGAAGCAAGCGAGATTGTCGTTTATGCCGAGAAGTACCACATCACCGTGATACCGGAGCAGGAATCTTTCGGACATCTGCACCTGCTGCTGCAAAACGAGCAATATCAGAACATGGCCGAGCTGCCTTACGGCACGGTGCTGTCACCCACCGTCCCGGAGTCCTACCAGTTCATCGGAAAGATGTTTGCCGACCTCAACAAGTATTTCCCGGGGCCCTTCTTCCATATCGGCGCCGACGAAACTTTTGAACTGGGCCAGGGGCGAACCAAAGAACTCGTTGATAAGCAAGGCTACTCGAAAGTATACGTCGATTATCTGCGTAAGATTGACGACGTCCTCAAGCCTTACCACCGCAAGGTTCTTTTCTGGGGAGACATGGGGGTCCGCCATCCGGAGGATCTGAAAGACCTGCCCAAAGACATGATCGCCGTGCCGTGGGATTACGCGCCACGCAAGTCCTTTGTAAAAGAAATCAAGCCCTTCCGGGACGTAGGTCTTGAAACCTGGGTGGCGCCGGGCGTAAGCAACTGGAGCCGCATCTTCCCGGATTATTCTGAAGCGATTCCCAACATCCGGCAATTCGTGACCGACGGGAAGAACCTGGGCGCCACCGGTGTTCTTAATACCACGTGGATGGACGATGGCGAGGGCATGATTAACTTTACATGGTATGGCCTTGCCTACGGCGCCGCCCAGAGCTGGCAGACCACTGTGGACGACCAGCAATTCTCAAACGCCTGGGACTGGACCTTCTACCGGGCCGACAGCCACGACTTCGCCCATGAAGTCAACACGCTGACCCAGATCCACGAAGCCCTGCGAAGCGCCATCCACCGGGACGGCAACGACAGCCTGACCTGGATGGACGCCATGAGCCCGCAGGGCCAGAAGTTTTATGCCGGGTGGCAGCCCACGGCCCACAAGATTCGCCTGCTGGCGGAAGACGTGATCTCGAGCGTCCGCCAGCATCGTACCGAAGCGCTCCGCAATGCCGACATGCTGAATTATGTTGAGTTCTCCGCGCGGAGGTTCGACTTTCTCGGGCAGAAGGCCATCTATTCAAAGGAAATCGCCGATCGCTACGCGCAAGCCCAGGCGAGTGCCGGGAGCAGCAATATGGGTTACCGCAGTTTACGCCGCATCAGCGGGCCCATGCGGGACATGATGCATAAGACGTTCCAGCTTCGCAGCGAATACGAAAATCTCTGGCGGGGTGAGAACCGGCCCTACTTCCTGAACAACATCTTGAACCGCTACGACACCGAATATAATCGCTGGAGGAAGGCGGAAGAGCGAGTCGGCCAAATCGGAAGGGATTACCGCACTACGCACAAGCTTCCGCCGCTTTTCACGCCCGACGGTTCTGGGAATTAAGGGGACGTCTCAGCACAAGACGAAACTGTTCCACCCGAAGGCATCCATGGAAAATGTGGGTGTGAACCGTCTGGAAAGGTAGAACCGATGAGCGCAAGGGACGGTCTTCGGTTCACAGACGGAACACGGCAAAGACCCACGCAGGGAACTTATGACGGCGGTGCTGCCTGTCAGTTTTGATTTAGAACCGCCTGGCACCGTCTCATTGTTTCACCGGAACGACTTTCGAAAGTCTAATTCTGGTAATCGCGGGATCGAAAGGGATACCATGAGCGCACAGCCAGGATGTGTGCCCTTGTTTTTCCCCGGTTATAAAAGCCAACGGTAGAATTCAGCCGGAAGAACCAGGCGTCTCCGGGCCCGCTCGGGTGGAGACCTTCGATCCCGTTTCCCCCTCCGCCGGCCGCGATATCACCGTGCCCGTCCAGGACCAGATAGATTTCCTCCGCCATTTGGTGGTGATGAGGGAAGTTCGTCCCGCCCGGCGCAAACTCCATCATGAAGAGGCTGGTCACCACAATGCCGCAATCGAGCCTGTCATTGGTGCCCTTCCTGTTGCCGAGCAGCAACCGGTATTGAGTGGAGGCCGGGTGGCCCGCGTCGGCGTGCAGCTTGACGTCATTGGCGTTCGCAATCTGGAGTTCACTGGGGGGCGCAGGTATCGACACTCCCTTGGGAATTCTGAATCCCATGACCACAAAGCGAAGCGGCGTACTCGATGGGTTCGCCAGGCCGTGACGAACCTGTGGCGGAAGGTACATGAAATCGTCCTTCTTTACAGACGATTTCTGTCCACCGTAACTGAGGGTCCCGGTGCCTGCCAGAACAAAATAGATCTGTTCTTCGGCAGGGTAGGAAACCTCTTTGCAGTGTCCGCTCGGATCAATCGTTACTTCCCCGTATCGGGCGACGCTCCGAACAGTTCTGGTTTCCGAATCGCCTGCGCCAAACAGAGGCTTGTAATGACAGCTCGGGGTGCTGATTTCCATTGGTTTTTCCGCGACGCCCGAAACGTTCCGATGGAGCCAGGTGGGATCGACTTTGCGCTCTGCGCCATAGGCGACGGAGATGCCCGTCAGGAAGATGATGAACATGGCAAATTTCATCTGGTTCGGCCTCCAGAAAAATAGTAACGCACGTAAAGTGCCGGCGATGAAGTCAAGGGAAAGAAGAGCGTGCCGCGCAAAATCAGGACGGCAATTTCCCGTTCATTTAAACCGGCGCCATCTTATCACGGATCACCTCAGTCAACCTGCAGGGCTGGCAAGAGCCTGCCCTTGCTGTTAATATGCCTGTCCCAGGAGGTGAGTGACCATGCTCACGCGACGCGAGTTCCTTCAGGCACAACTGGCCGGAATGACATTCATTCTGTGCGAACCATGGAAATTGGAGGGCAGCAGCCCCCAAGCGACGACGGCATTGCCGTGGACCCACTATGTGCGCATTTCAGGCAATCCGCTCAGGCTGGACCGTGTGGACCAGATCGTTCGGGAAGCGACCGAGACGCACGTCTTCGGCATCGAGACCGACAATGACATTGAAGGGCGCTATGAGAGTTTTCTCGATCCCACCGAAAAGCTGAAGGCCATCAAAGCCGTGGCCGAGAAGGCGCACGCTGTGGGGAATTATGCCTTTGTCTATGTCGCCGGGACCGAGTGCATCACCGCGAACGCCGCCAACGTTAAGCACTCGCTCTACAAGGACCATCCCGACTGGGTTCAACGGAAGATCACCGGCGAGCCGGCGCTGTTTGGAGGAGGCTCGGCTTTCTGGATCCGCAAAGGCGACGAGGATGTCTGGGTCAGTCCCTACGCCCCGGAGTGGCGCAGGATTTACATGGAACACGTTCGCCAGATTGCGGCCACCGGCATTGATGGGATCTACGTGGACATCCCCTACTGGATGACGCATTTTACCGGCTGGGAAAAAACCTGGGCCAGCTTTGACAAGTACACGGTGGCCGAGTTCGAGAAACGCACCGGGTTGAATGCCATGAAAGACCTGAAAGTGGGTGATTTCTCCGATCCCAATTTTCGCCGCTGGGTGGATTTTCGCATCACCGCGATTACTGAGTTCATGAAGGAAATCGCTCACAACTTCAAATCCGTTAACCCCAAAGGCGTGACCATCGCGGAGATCTATCCGGGCATTGAGTTTGAAGCCGTCCGGGTCGGCTCTGACGTTTACCAACTCTACGACGTCATCGATGTGGTCGCGCACGAGTATGAGTGGGATGATGTCGGTAATGCTTCGAAAAAGACGCCGCTCGACTGGCTGCACTTCATGATCGGCATGTACAGTTTTCGCGCTTTTGCCGGTGACAAGCCCACCTGGATGCTCAGCTATTCGTGGGACGGCGAGAAAGGCGTCAGCCCGGGCGAAGAGATGCAGAACCTTTTTTGTTCCCAGCTTATGGCGGGAACGAATTGCTGGGATGTCCATGGCCACGTGATGTCGGGCTCCAACGACATTGCCATGCGGAAGAAGATTTTTGCCTGGATCGAACAACACGAAAAGACGTTCTACAATCCGCGTACACCCATTCACCCGATTGGCGTCTACTTTTCTCCGCGCACCCGAGACTACTTCTCGGAAGATTTCCTCGATTCATACTTCGGAGTCATGGCATTACTCATGCATTCTCACCATGAGTTTCAGATCGTGACGCCACGAACGCTGGCGGATTTTCGAGGGCCGGCACTCGTCCTGCCTGACGCCCGGTGTCTGGGCGACACGGAACTTGGCCTCCTGGAATCTTATGCCAGGTCTGGCAGGATGCTGATTGTTTCGGGGCGGTCCGGACAACTTGACGAAACGGGCCAGGCCCGGCCATCGAATCTGCTGCACCATTTTCTGGGGATCGGGAATCCGGCACAGAGTTCAAAACACTCTGCAAGGCCGGCATACGTCTATCTTCCTGAATGCCCCGGCCGGGCCTATTGGCAGACTTTAGGCAAGGAATTCAGCCAGGCTGCCTCTCGCGGCGTTACGGCCGGCCAGTCTTTCCAGGCACTCCGGCACGAGTTTGATGCGAAGGTTATGGAAGGCTCTTCAAACCAGATCATCCGTAAAAGTCATGGCATCGCCCTTTGTGACCAGCCAAACGGCAAGAGTGGGGGGCAAGATGCATGTCTTCCTTGCCAATTTCAAAGGTCTCCAGCCGCGAAAGAAGGCAACCCAGATTCCAGAAGAAAACGTTGAGATATTGTTCCCGCCGAACGCCGGAAGCACTGCCTTTGTATTGCCATTCCTCGGGAAGGTCCAAAAGCTTCCCGTTGAACCGAGCGGCGGGCAGCTCCGCGTTGTTGTTCCCCCAATAGACAAAGGCTCAGTGGTTTGGCTCGAGTAACATTCGAAGGAGTGGAGAAGGCGCGCGGAAATCAGCCGGGCCTTTCGCTTCCTTGAAGGTGCTTATCCAGATTGATTAACGAGGCCTGGCTTACGTTTTCTTTCCGTTCCTCTACAGACGCGAAGAGACCGCCTATAAACCAACCCCATCACACTGAAAAACGAAAGGGTTCCTGCACTTGCGTTTGGTTTCATTTGCGAAAAAAAATGAAAAATATCTTGACAATCTAATCAGTCCGGGTTAAAAGGGTCGTCAGAAAACAGTTACAGACAGGGTCAAAAAGGGACGAACACTCGGATTGCACAAGCAACGGTCTGGCCGTTTTCTGGTTTTGCTTGGGATTTTCGCCGGTGAAATTTAGAAGGAGGGATTAATGCCAGCAAGTTCCCCTTTAACAGGTGGTCGCAGCAGCGTCGTTAGCTTTTTTTGTAAATTTCAAAGCCTTCTTTCCCATTCAACTTTAGCCATCTGCATATTGACCGTATTGGCTGTGTGGGCCGGGCGTCCTGTTGCCGTGCAGGCCCAGGGCACGGATACCGCATTGCTGCGTGGGACAGTCAAGGATCCCACAGGAGCGGTGATACCGGGTGCGACCGTAACTGCGACGGCAGTCACAACGCAGGTGCAGACAAAGGCACAAACCGACAGCTCCGGTCAGTACATTTTTAATTATCTCAAACCGGGTGAATACACCCTGAAGGTGGAAAAGACAGGTTTCAAAACGTGGATTACTTCAGCCATAGAGCTTCGAATCGGGACTCAAGGTGATGTAGATGTCACTCTACAGGTTGGCAGTGCCCAGCAGACCGTGGAAGTAAAAGGCGCAGCGCCGCTTCTGAATACGGTGAGTGCGGCATTAGGCACAACCGTCAACAATCAGTACATCCAGAGTTTGCCTCTACTGAATCGTAATATTGCAAACCTCTCTTATCTTTCCGGAGGCGTCACCCAGGTTTCGGGCGCCTCGGCCAACATGCTGGGCGGCACTGTTTTTGCGTCGAACGGCCAGCGATACGGCACGGCGGAATTCCGGCTGGACGGTGTGCTGGCGACACGGCCTGAAGGCGGCGAGGGCGGCAACACGGACGTCGGTTACATGCCCAGTGTGGACGCGTTGCAGGAATTCAGGCTTCAGAATAACAATATGTCCGCCGAATACGGCAACAACGGCGGCACGGTAGTTAACATTGTTACCAAATCCGGCACCAACAAGTTTCACGGGAGCGGCTACTGGTTTTTCCGCCGGCCTGGCCTGGACGCAAACGACTTCTTTACCAACCAGGGCGGCGGCACCAAAGGCCCGTACGCTCACGATCAGTACGGAGGATCAGTGGGAGGGCCCATCAGGAAGGACAAGACCTTCTTTTTCTTCGACTATGAGCGATATCGCAACAACAGCCCCTTCGTTGTGAATGAAACGGTTCCTACCATGCTCGAGCGTCAGGGGGACTTCTCACAATCATTCAATGATGACGGTTCGCTGAAGCAGATCTTCAATCCATATCAAGTGGCCCCTGATGGAAGCGGAGATTATGTGCGCCAGCCGTTTGCTAACAACATGATCCCTATGGGCGCCACAAACCTCTGCGCTCCCCGGCCCACGTGCGTCGACCCCATCGCTGCCCAACTGATTAACCTTTACCCAGCGCCAACGGACGCCGGTGTAGGTCCTGGGCATCTGGGCAATTTCTCCGATAAGCTGATTGAAACGAGTCCATCCTGGCAGATGGACCTCAAGATCGACCAGAACTTCTCGGCGGCCAATCGCCTGACGGCCCGGTACAGCATGAGCCACGGCTCGGATAATGTTCCCGATGCCTTCCTGTCGCCTACAGTTTCAAAGTCAATTACGCACGACATGGCTCTGGAAGATACCTGGACCGTAAGTCCCACGATGCTCTGGGTCAACCGGGTGGGAGTCATCCGTGATAACTATCCCATGCACGTTGTTGACCAAGTCGATCCCTTGAGCATCGGCTTCCCTGCAAGCATGATCGACAACGTCTGGTACCGCGAACCACATTTCCCCACCATCCAACTCGACAACTATGCAACTCTCGCTTCCAACGCTGGCTGCTGCACGGACACCGTGGAAGGCGACACGCAGTGGATGTTTGATTCCATAGTGACCAAGATGTACGGCAATCACAGCCTCAAGTTTGGCGGTGAGGACCGGATCTTCCTGAACAATTTCTTCCAGCCGGACACGACCTCCGGGTCTTTTTCGTTCGGGACTGACCAGACCGGGCAGAGCGTCTTCAACCCTGACGCTACACAGGGCAGCAGCGCGGCCTCGTTGCTGCTGGGCTGGTATGGCGACGGGGGCTTCGCGCTGCGTCCTCACGTTTCCAACAAATCGTCCGTCGGCGCCATGTTTGTGCAGGACGACTGGAGAGTAACTTCCCGCCTGACGATTGGAGCGGGACTGCGATGGGAATGGACGATTCCATATAGCGAGCGGCAAGACCGCAACATGTTCAGCTGCTTTACGTGCGCCTCTGGAATCACCGTTCCGGGAGTAGGCCCCCTTACGGGAACCATGATTCTTGCCAGCCCCAGCAATCGGCACGCGAACTCTTCTATTTATAACTTCGGACCCCGCCTGAGTTTCGCTTACCGGCTTATGGGCAACACTGTTATTCACACAGGCGTGGGGTTGTACCATGGGATGAGCTTCGCCACGAACTGGCAATACGGCGGAGGAGCCTGGCAGTCCTATGCCAATTCTCCCTCATCCCTGGATGGCGGAATCACTCAGCTCGCCACCATGGGGGATCCTTTCCCCCTTGGCTTCAACCTTCCCCAGCAGGGGAAATATGGCCCGCTCAGCCTTTGGGGCTACGGTGGTGAGAATCATGGGAGCGACACGTTCCGAGTGGCCGATATTTACCAGTGGAACCTAGGCGTCCAGCACCAGTGGGGCACTACGATGCTGGAAGTGGACTACGTGGGCAACCGCAGCACCCATCTGCCGTGGAACTACTCCACTGAGAACCGCAACTTCGTCAATGCTGCAAACCGCGTGGCGTACGGATCGTCAGGGTTGGCGAACCTGGTGCCGAATCCTTTCCAGTACCTTTTCCAGGGTCCCCAGGCTATTTTCGACGCCCCTGGATCGATCTATAACAATGCGACAATTCCTCAGATCAACCTCCTGCGGCCTTACCCGCAATTCGACGGAATCTTTAATGGCTTTCCCCAGTTTATTGCTAACAGCAGCTACCATGCCCTACAGGTGCGATTTGAAAAACGAGCCGGGCACGGGCTGTCATTTGTGGGGAATTACACATTCTCGAAGTTCCTTACGAACTCCGATGCGGGAGGCAACGCCTGGATCGGCGGCGGCGGCGGCTCGGGTATCGGGTTCGTCGGTTCTCCGCAGGACTTCACAAACCTCGCGCTCGAAAAGAGCGTCAGCGCTAACGACACGCCACAGCGGCTGACCTTTGCAGTGATCTATGACTTGCCGGTCGGGCACGGGCAGCGGTTTGGCACAAATATGAACAGGGCGCTTGATGGAGTGATTGGCGGATGGAAGCTGACCCCGTTCGTCACCTTCCAGACCGGGCAGCCTATTTCTGTGGATATGGCAAACCAACGGCTGGCCGACGGCCACCAGCGGCCCAATCTGATTGGCAATCCGTGCAGCGGCGCGAGCCTCGACGCGATTGCCAATGGAACGGCAAGCTACTTTAACAATAACGCCTTTTCGGATCCGGGAGACCAGCTAGCCGGCACTGCGCCGCGTTACTTGTCGACCTGCCGAGTGCCGGGCATCGCTAATCTCGATCTGTCTATCGCCAAACAGTTCCGGATCAAGGAGAGTATGTACATTGAAGTGCGGGGCGATTTCTTCAACTCCTTGAACCACCCTCGATTCGGGGCGCCTGCGGCGAATTCCAACGATGGAACCGGCTGGGGTGCCGATGGATTTGGCGGTATCTTCTACCAGGAGAACCAACCTCGGCACGGGCAGATTGGAATCCATTTCGTATTCTGAATGGTGAGGCTTGGCCAGTCATCTGGCCAAGCCTCTTTTTTTTGGGATGAATTCAGGGTCCTTTCATGTATTTCACCTCTCTGCTGAACGGTTCTTGAAAAGTGTCTTTGACCTGAACCCAGTCCCCGCTATCCTGAATATCTGGTCAGAGGCTCAGAATGAGAAGACTGCCAACCACGCGTCTTGTCTATGTCTGCCTTGCCGTCTGCATATGCTTCTGGACACGCCTGGCCCAGTGCTCTCCTGACAGCCTCGCCGACGCGCAGCAGCATGTGGAGCGAGCAAGCTCACTGGTTCAACAAGGCGATTTGAAAAATGCTGAGATGGAATTGCGCCAGGCAGTGAAACTGGCTCCGGATGACGCTGCCTATCTGGGCTTTCTTGGAGCGGTGCTGGGCATGGAGCAGAAGCTGCCGGAATCAACCTCCTGCCTGGAAAAGGCGTTGCACCTCAACCCCCTCGATTTGCGAACCCGCCGTAATCTCGCTTCAAACCAGTTCCAGATGGGGCATTTTCAGGCAGCCCGGAAGAATCTTGAGCGGATATTGAAAGTCCAACCGGGCGAAACCACATCGATTTTCCTGCTGGGGATGGTGGATGAAGAACTCAAAGACTATCAGCATGCCCTCACACTTCTGGAATCAGTACCCCAGGAAGTGCAGAGCCATTATAAGGCCCAAGTGGCGCTGGCTCGCTGCTATTACGAGACCGGAAAAGCCGAAAAAGCCCGGGAGGTCCTGCGGGGGCTTCAAACCAATTCTGCCCAGCCTGAAGGAATTTTCCTCGGCGGGCAGGTTGCAGACCAGGCAGGAGATTATGACCTGGCCGAGCATTTGTTCCGGTCGGTGTTGACGACCTATCCCGACAAGGCGACCCTCGGTTACAACATCGCCCTCACTCAATACCACGCCGGCCACATTAAGGAGAGCCAGGCAACTCTGCAAGGGCTGATTGAGGCCGGACATGAAACCTCCGACATCGAGGACCTCATGGCCTGGTGCGAATTCAAACAGGACCATATCAAAGAAGCAGTGGCGCATATGGACAGGGCCGTTGACCTCGACCCTTCCCGTGAGTCCAACTATCTGGACGTGGGCGTCATGTTGCTCCACGACAATCGTCACAATGGGGCGCTGCTTGCGGCTCGAAAAGCTGTCGAGGTCGCTCCCCACTCGTACAAGGCGTACCGGTTTCTTGGCCTCGCTCAATATAAAATAGGCGAACTGAAGGCCGCTGAAAAAACTTACGCGCACGCTGTGGAACTGAATCCAAAGGACAAGGAATCGCTTCTCGGACTTGCCTCCGCCCAGGTTGATGACGGAAAAATCGATGAAGCCCAGGCGACATTCGAAAAGGCAATCGGTTATTTCCCCACAGACGCCAACCTCTACCTGCAGTACGGGCGAATGCTGATGGTTTATCGGGGCACAGGCGGAAGCAAGGTGGAAGGTCGGGCGGTTGCTTTGCTGAAGAAGGCCATCGCACTGGATAGCTCTCTGGCGGAAGCCCATTACCTGCTGGGCAATCTTGCCCTGACTCAAGGACAGACCGAAAAAGCCCTGCCTGAGCTCGAACTGGCTGTCAAGCTCGACCCGAAGCCGAGCAGCGCGCATTATGCCCTGGCTCGAGCCTACCTTCGACTTGGCCGGCGCGCGGAGGGGATGGAGCAGATGCACTTGTTTCAGCAGCTGAAGGCAAAAGAAAAGAAAGGCACGGCAACTCTTGCTGGCTCACCCCATCCGGCCCGGAAAGAATGATTCAAACGGTTCGAAAGTTTTTCGGGCATGAACTGACGGACGCCTAAGGGTTGGCCGAACTGACAAGGCGTTTGTGGTGCGTTATAAGAATCTCCGCGCGCCAGAAACCAATGTGCTTCAGTGTAGGCCGGACCTTGGCCAACAGTCCCGGTGTCCGGCTGAAGTTGCCGGGTTCCAATATCCATAAGAAGACGCTTCAGTTTCAAAGCAAAGGTTCGCATCAAAGGTTTGCATGCCACACGGCAGAAGGGGGGCATAATTCACATGAATCGCAGAGATTTCCTCAAGAATGGCGGTGCTCTGGCAGCCGCCGCAGGCGTTGGTATGGGGACGGCACGCGGCATCGTTCCTGCTCACAATTGGGGCAAGTACGATTTTGGGTCGGGCCCAACGGTCCAGCGACCGGCTGAACCAGGGTCCTTTTCCGCAATACCCTCCTGACGCCATAATTCCCACCGATGACGTCGTAATGGCGACCACACCTTCCGATGCTGTTGTGCCCGGATACGGCAAGGGTCTGGTAACGTACATCACGGCGGACATGGGAACAGCGGAGATCAAGTCTGACAACATCCCGCAGGCGATTGAAGACCTTGTCCGTCTTCCCCTGGGGCAGAAACTTTACATCCGTCCGACGTGGAGGGAAATCCAGCCAGGCCCGGGACGGCTTGATTTTCCCGACTACCTGAAGCTTGTCTTCAACCTGGCAAAGCAATACGACAAGCGCATTGGATTTCGGGTCCAGATGAGCGCTCCCGACTACCACGACCCCGCTCTGCCCCAATTCGTCCTCGACAAAGTGCCGATGGTGAAGCTGACCGGCGCCACCTGGCCCGGGAAAAACCGGGAGAACAACCCGAACGCGCACTATCAGCCACAGTTTGACCATCCTTTTTTCCAGCAGTCTTTCAACGAATTGGTTGGCCTGCTGGCTGCAGAATTCAACGGAAGTCCTCTCATTGAGTTTATGGACACCTTCATGTACGGCTTCTGGGGTGAAGGCCACACATGGCCATTCACCAATACTCCTTTCCCGGACTATCAAACGGCCGAGCGAACCTGGATGAACATGCTGGAAGTTCAATTGAAGCATTTTACGAAGACCCCTTTGCTCACCAACACGCAGCCGGATTTCAGCCGTGTAGGAAACTCGGAACTTCTCGACCGCACGGTGCGCAGCAACAACTGGATCCGGAGTGACACGATCTTTATTGAGAATCAGCAGATCGAGGAGTTGAGCAACCGCCCACCCTGGATTGCGGCGTTGCTTGAGCAGGGCCTGCCGGGCAGGCCACCGCAATCCGCGCGTCTGGAAGAGGGAATCTCGCCCTCGGACAATATCATTGCGCACGTGATAGACATTGGCGCCAACTACTGGTCGCTGTGGAATTTCCACGACATCAGCGCGGCGAACCTGATGAGCTGGTACAAGGCGTTTCCTGATTGGTTCAACCGCATCAACCAGCGGATTGGCTACCGCGTGAGACCCTCGTTCATCTGGGGCTATGAGGACAAAGGATTCGTTGGCCTGATCATCGGCTTTGCCAACGACGGCATCGCGGGCGTTCCGGGCGTGCTGCGGGTGAGCGTGGAAACCCCGGAAGGAACCGTGCTGCGGAGCGGCTGTCTGGACCCGGGATATCCGCTGCCGGGAAAAATCCGGCAGGCGCAGCTGGTGCTCCCCAAAGGAACAAAATGGCAAGGACTCAAGCTGAAAGGGGAGATCGAAGTGAAGGGCATGCGATATCCGGTACGCTGGGCCTGTCACCAGAAGCTGAATGATGATGGCACGCTGACGTTGCGTCCAAACATGAATCGTAGATGATGAAGGCGACGGTGGTTTGCAGAAGCGGATAGGCTGCTCAATGGCTGGCGACTTCAGGAGATCGGGCGGGATGAGACAGAGAGGCGAAGGAATGCGACATCAAGAGAATGACCTTGGCAGCAAGCTGGTAACCGATTCAGAGGATAAAACAGCGGGCCCCTCCCGGCGCGCTTTCCTCAAGAACGTTGCGGCTGCCTCCGTGGCAGCTGTCGGGGGCCGGATAAGCGTCAGCCGGGCGGCGGAGCCAACCGGTTTGCCGGCAGAGGGTGGCGGAGCATCGAAATCAGACAGGAAAGTTGTGGCCATCCAGATTCCCGCGGTTTCCTTCAGCGATGAAGGCGTTGACAAAGTTCTCGATACGGTCCAGGAGCGGGCAGGCGTTAATACCCTGTCGATCGCGGTTTTCAGCTATGGGCGGGGCATCGAAGGCAGGCAGATTCCCGGCCATCCGCTCCCTGACCACGGCATCCAGAAGTACGACACGGACACTTTCCATGGAGGAGACTACGCAGAGGTCCATCCGGAATTCTACGCCGGGACAATCTTTAAAAACTTCCGCGCGCCGGAGCTGGGCAATTTTGACGTTCTGGGTGAAGTGGTTCCCAAGGCCAGGAAGCGCGGGATGAAATGCATCTGCTGGTTTGAGGATGTTTATAATCCGCGCTTGCTGGACAATTTCGAAAAGGCCGCCGAAGTCGACGTCTATGGGCGCAAGACTGACCAGTCATGCCTTAATAATCCTCACCTCCGGAATTTTCTCAGCTCGATGGTTGAAGACTGGACCAAGTCCTACGACGTTGACGGAGTTATGTGGTGCTGTGAGCGTCAGGGAGCACTGAATAATGCCATTGACGCTGACCATGGGCAGGCCGTCTTAACGTGCTTCTGCGAGCACTGCATACGAAAGGGAGAACAGCAGGGCATCAACGTGGAGCGGGCCCGGCAGGGTCTGATGCAACTTGATCAGTGGGTGCGGGCGGCGTGGACACGGCCCAGGCCCAGCGACGGTTATTTTGTCACCTTCTGGCGGCTGCTGCTGGAATACCCTGAGATCCTGGCTTGGGAGAAACTTTGGACTGACAGCCAGCTCGAAGTTTACGGTCAAATCTACGGCACGGTTAAGAGTATCAACAGCAATCTGGAAGCCGGATTTCATGTGATGCATCTAAACTCTTTCAATCCCTTTTATCGCGCTGAGCAGGACTACCGAAAGCTGAGCCAACACGCCGACATCCTGAAGGTCTGCATGTACAACAATTGCGCAGGCCCTCGCATGGCCGATTATATCGATGGAGTCCATTCAACAATCTGGCATGATGTTCCAGCGCAATCATTGCTGGAATTGTACTACAACATCCTGGGATATCAGGGTGAAGCGCCGTTAGACAAGCTTCGCACCGCCGGGTTCTCGTCGGATTATGTTTACCGGGAAACCAAGCGGGCTCTTGCCGATGTTGAATCAGCCAGAATACCCGTAGGAGCTCCTAATACAGATATTGCCGGTGCTGCAGTTGGGGAGGACGTCTCCGGATTGGCTAATACGACATTGATTTACCCTGGGATCGACATTGACATCCCCACCGGGAAGGGACAAAAAAAGACACAGCCTTCAGACGTTCGGAATGCCGTGAAGGCCGCTTTCAATGCTGGCGCCCCGGGAATTATTCTTTCGCGGAAGTACTCCGAGATGCGACTTGAAAACCTGTCTGGCGCCGGGGCGGCCCTCAAGGACCTGGGTATCAGAACATAACCCATTATGATTTCCAGGAAGACTCTTTGGGGCAATA
>CAVSWQ010000020.1:0-201030 GCA_963731705.1 uncultured Acidobacteriota bacterium | reverse complement strand
CCGGCCGCTGAGCGACATTGCGAGGTCGCCCAGCTGGCGTTCCATCGAAAACCTGGAGCACCAGGGAAAGCTCTCCCGGAACCTGGTTGACCTTTACTTCAAGACGCCCCGTCCGCAGGAAGAGTTTTACGATTTGCAGAACGATCCTGGGGAGATGAAGAACCTGGCGAAGGATCCGAAGCACAGGGCGGAATTGCTCCATCTGCAGGAACTGCTGAGCCGGTGGATGATCAAAACCCACGATTTCCTGCCGCCACCGATCCAGCCGCCCGCAATGGATCTTCTGATGGAGTAAAAGGATGACGACGGACTCCGGTGGTTCCCCGATTGACCGTGGCCGTCTGAGCGAATAAAATCTTCGCCTGGGTCGGCCGGGAGTTAATTCCGCCCCGCCCTTGCTCTGCAAAGAAGAGACCTCTGTCGGGGGATATAAGCAAAGCACCCGAATCCATACAGTGGAGCGAGAGATGGAACTTTATCCGAAGGTTTATCAGATTCAATCACTCTACGGCGGTCGAAACCTTTTCCAGTACCTCTTTGTCGGTGACAACGTGGTGCTGGTGGATACCGGGATTGCCTCCACGCCCGAAGAAACCATTTTCCCCTTCTTTGACAAGCTGAAACTGAAGCCTCAGCAGTTGACGCTTGCCGTCACGACCCATGCCGACCTCGACCACCAGGGCGGCAATGACTCCATCAAGAAGATATCGCCTGGCACCATGCTCAGTTGCGGCGAAGCGGACCGCGAGCTGGTGGAAAATCCCGCAGCGTTGTACGGCCAGCGATACAACTTCCTGAAGGATGATCATGAAATCGGATTCGACGGCGACCCGTCGCCCGACGCGGGCCACCGCCGCCGCATGGACCTGAGCTTTTCAGGCGGCGAAAGGATTCATCTGGGAGAGAACTGGTGGCTGGAAGTGCTCCACGTTCCCGGGCATTCCAACGGCCACCTGGCGCTCTATGATCGAACGTTCGGGGCATTGTTTGCGGGTGATGCCGTGCAGGGACGCGGTTGTCCCAAGGCAACGGGTGGCATGGCGATCCCCGTCACCTACTACCACGTGGAGACGTACCTCTCCACCATCCGCCACTTTGAGCACCTGCCGATCAGCGTCCTCTATTCGGGCCACTGGCCGGTGATGCGCGGCGAAGAGGTGAAGGACTTTCTTGCGGAATCGCGGCGCACGGTGGAATTTGTGGATCGAGTGATTCTGCGCAGCCTGGAGACGAACCGTTCAGGGATGACGATGAAAGAACTGATCGATACGGTGGCCGCCGCCGTCGGCGACTGGCCTGACGACGGCGTCTTCCTCGCCATGTTCCCTATTAAAGGACACATGGACCGGCTGGAGCAGCAAGGCAAGGTGAAGCTCGACCGAAGCAGCCGCCCGGCGAAGTGGGTGAAGGCATGAACCCGTTCGCCAATTCCTGAACCACCCCTCCACGCAATGAACTTCAGCGGTTGTATTTGGGCGTCACGCCGCGCAAGCGGCTCCAGACCGCGTCGCATTTCGTAAGCACGTCACTTGAAAGTTCAGGTCCCGCGCAAGCCTTCAGGTTTTGTTCCAGTTGTTCCAGCTTCGAAGCGCCGAGGATGACGGAATCAACCTGCTCCTGGCTCAGCACCCACTGCAACGCCAGTTCGACCAGCGTCTTGCCGGCATCGCGGGCGACCGCCGTGAAGTTCTCCCACGGCTGCAAAGTGGTCATCTTGCCAGTAGCGGTCGAGGTACATGCTGTTTCCGTCAAAGCGCGAGCCGGCTATCGGCTTGCTCTGGCGCGACTGTTTGCCCGTCAACAATCCGCCCGCAAGAGGATTGTAAGGAACCACGGCAACGCCATACCGTTTGCAGAACGGCAGGTATTCATCTTCAATGGCGCGGGCCAGCAGGTTGTACATGGGCTGCGAGATGAAAGGCGGCTGGTAGCCGTTCTTCTGCGAGAGGCAGTGGATTTCCGCCACCTGCCACGCCGCATAGTTCGAAATCGCCGCGTAACGCACCTTCCCTGCCTTCACCAGCTCATCCATCGCCGCAAGGGTTTCCTCAATGGGCACGTCGTAGTCCGGCTGATGGAGATAGTAAAGGTCAACGTAATCGGTCTGCAGGCGCTGCAGGCTGGCATCAATGGCCTTCCGGATGGCCGCGCGTGAGAGCCCGGACTCATCGGGTGCGTCGCCCATCTTGCCGCGCACTTTGCTGGCAAGGACCACTTTGTCGCGCCTGCCCTTCAACAGCTTTCCGACCATCGTTTCAGAGAGACCTTTGTTGTAAATGTTTGCGGTATCGATGAAATTGATGCCGGCATCAAGGCAAAGGTCGATCATTCGCCGCGCGACGTCTTCGTCCGTCTGCGAGCCAAAGGTCATGGTTCCAAACGAAACGCGCGAAACTTTCAAGCCGGTGTTGGGCAACGTGCGGTAATCCATTCAAGCCTCCTGAAGTTCTGGTGGTAGTATCCTGGCCAATGCAACCCGGATGTGCAGAGGAACGCGGTGGTTCCTGAATCCGCGAAGCTATCTTAACAGCATACGGGAGATGGAATCAGATTCGAGTCATTCTGTGCAGGCTTTGAAATAGCTCGGACGTTCGTGGCGCCGCGTTCACAACCAAGCTTCAGCCCGGCCGGCAGGCGTCCGCGCCTGGAACGGTAGCATGCGGCGGGCGACGCTCGCAGGACAATGCGTCCGGCCAACTGACGCAACCGCTCTCAAACCCTGACATTTGCAATGCGGCGGATGAGATCGGTTTGCTGAGGCATGTTCTCGGCGCCAATGGTCATGGCGTCCAGCACGCCCAGCGAAAGCGCGAACGACAGGGCTTCATCCTGTCGGGTTCGCATATCACCCTGGCCGAGGATTTTCATTCCCACGACGCCCTTGCCTGACTTTTTCATCTGCCGCAAAACGCTCGTCACGGTGGGCGGGTCGGCGTCCATGTGGGAGCCGATGGGATTGATGCGGGCAAGGTCCACATCCACCCAAGGCGAAGCGGCCGCCGCACGCAGGGCCCCGAGCGTGTGGCACGAGCAGCCGTGAGCGCGGATGAGTCCCTTTTCTTTGGCTTCGGAAAGCACGTCCATGGTGCGGCGGTAGCGTGTCGTCCAGTCGCCTTCGGTCATGTCATGCATCAGCACAACATCGAGATAGTCGGTTTGCAGTTCACGCCGGTAGCGGTCAATGTCACGGCGCATGCCCTCCGGGTCGCGCGTGTCTGACTTGGTGAGGACAGTAATTTTTTCACGCGGCAGCCTCTTGAGCGCCCGGGCCACCGCAGGATGCGACCCGTAAGAGTCCGCGGCGTCAAAAAAACGCAATCCGCGTTCGTAGCCATGGACCAGCAGGTCGGCCAGGCCGTCCACTCCGAGGCTGGTCTGGTGTGAATGTCCACCATAACCAACCGTGCCTGTTCCACAAGCCAAACGACTGGTTTGGATGCCGGTCTTGCCCAGTGTGACGGTGTCCGAGGCGCTGAAAGTTGTTGCGGGAGCGTCGAGAAGGGCGGCTCCTGAGAGAGCCCTCGATCCCAGCCACAACGCACCAGCACCGCTCGCGGCTCGGGTAAGAAACTCACGTCGTTTCATGGAACCACCTCGCACAATGAAGTTGTACTTCGGCCTGTTCGAAATCTCCGCTCTCTGCTTATTCACGACTTTATCAATGAAAAACGCCCTTTGCAATACGGAAAGGTCCATGGCAACAGGACAACATCGTCTGCATGAACTGTGCCGCAGGCTCCCATTGGGAGCCCTCTTCAAGGATGCTGATTACTCGCCGGGATTCTGTTTCGGAGGACGTGTGCCCAGCTGTTTCTGGATGTCCGTTATGATCTGCTTGCCGTGGAAGCGACCGTTTTCAATGAAGATCTCGTTGGTGTGCCGGCCGGAAATCACCACGCCGGCAAGGTAAACTCCGGGAACGTTGCTCTGGCGGGTTTTGGTGCTGCAGTTGGGACGGGATGTTCGCGGATCGACTTCAACGCCGACGCGGTGCAGGAAATCGAAGTCGGGATGGTATCCGGTGAGCGCGTACACGTAGTCGTTCTCAATGCGGATGCGCTCTCCCTGGGCGTTTTCAATCCACACGGCGTCCGGCGTGATCTCTTTAACGCGGGATTCCATGTAAGCCCGGACGGAACCTTCCTTGATACGGTTTTCGATGTCCGGGCGAATCCAGTATTTGATGTGCCGGCTCAATTCAAGCTCGCAGTGGATCATGGTGACGTCAGCTCCGTGCCGGAAGAGGTCCAGCGCCGCAATGGCCGCTGAGTTTGCTCCGCCGATCACGGCCACTTTTCTCTGATAGAACTCATGGGCCTCGCCGTAGTAATGCGAAACTTTCGGCAGGTCTTCCCCTGGGATGCCCATCAGGTTGGGAATGTCGTAGTAGCCGGTTGCAATAATCACCTTGCGGGTGCGGTAGACTTTTTGTTCGCCATCCGTTGTGCTGGCGCGGACCTCAAAACTTCCGTCAGATCCGGCGATGCCCTCCACACGCTGCTGGTAATGGATGGGAACCTGATAGTGTTCTGAAACGCCGCGATAATATTCCAGCGCCTCGGCCCGTGTGGGCTTGACGTTGATGCTGGTGAATGGAATGTCGCCGATCTCCAGCCGCTCGCGCGTGGTGAAAAACGTCATGCCGGGCGGATAGCTGAAAAGCGAGTTGACCAGGCATCCCTTTTCCACTATCAGCACGCTGAAATTGCCACGAATGGCTTCAATCGCGCAGGCCAGGCCCGTGGGCCCCGCACCTACCACCAGTACGTCCAAAACGTCGTCCATGCCCTGTTGTCCTTTCCAAGAAGATGAAGGGTTGAAAGTTTTTAGATGTCCGCCAATCATTTCCGATGCAGCGCGTAGTTGCCGGAGAGAATCCGGCGCCCGGAAGCGTGAGCGCGAGAAAGCCAGTAAATCCAGGCGCGCACCCGGCCACCGCCTGCCATCGTCACCGTTGTTTCCTTGCGACCGTACTCATTCGATCCCGGTTTCGCGGGGTCAAATCCCTCAAAGCTGTCGAGGACCTTGAAGGCCGCATCGGCCCGTGGCAGCCAATAAAGCTCGCCATGGACGCGGTCCGCATCGCCCGCGCCCTCTGCAGCTCCGGGGTAATCCCCAAGGTCGTAGAGGCGGCCCGGGACGTGCCCTGCGCCCAGGAGGCGGGGGCGAAACCTTTGCAGCAACACGTGGGAGCGGAATCCCTTGCGCAGCGTGCCATACACAAACAATCGGGCGCCCGCGCCATTCTCCAGAGGGCCAGAATCATGCATTTTAACGTGCTCCATTTCCCCGCGGCAAAAACGGCTGCCGTCGCGATTCCCCTGGCGCAATCCAAAACGGGCGAAAAACATGCTGGACGCAGATGGGCGGAATCCAGGCAACGGCCCGGAGGCTCGATTGTCTTCCCTGCTCTGGCGGTAAAGCGCCGGACGGGACCTTTTCCGGATCCCGTCAGTCCTGGTTTTCGAGCTCTTCCAGCACGCGGCGCAAAGTGGCGATCACCTGCTCGCGCTTCACGTCGCCCTTCTTGAATTGCAGGGTCAGTTTGAAATCCTTGGTCGGGGGAATGTACCGGAAAGATCCGTTGCGGGGTTTGCTTTGGGGATTGCGTTCCTGGCGGGCCTGGTCGCGGCTCAGCGTTCCTTCGGCAAAGCGCCGGACCGCTTCACGCATTTTCGCTTCGGTCGGCTGGCGGGCCACCTGCAGGAGCTGCGATTTTGAAATGACCCCGCTTTCAATGCACACGGCCTTGATCTCGTCCGGGATGATGCGAAGGGTCAATAGCTCGGTCACTGAGGAACGCGATTTCCCGATCTTTCCCGCGATTTCCTCGTGGGTCAGGCCAAAGCGGTCGCCGAGCGCCTGGACGCCATCCGCTTCTTCAAAGGGCGTCAGGTCCTTCCGCTGCATATTTTCAATCAGGGCCAGTTCCAGAGTTTCACCGTCATCGGCATTTTTCTCGATGCACGGGACTTCCGCAAGTCCGGCCATGCGCGCCGCAAAATAGCGGCGTTCGCCGGAAATAATCAGGAACTTGCCGGATTCCGGGTGCTTTCGGACCAGCAGAGGCTCCAGCACTCCCTTCTGTCGCACCGAGTCCGCAAGGCCCGTCAGGTCGCCTCTTTCCTTGCGCGGCTGGTCGGCGTAGGGCTGGATTTCTTCGAGGGCGATCATTCGCCCAATCGCCGCCCCGCTCCGTGAAATAATGTCTTCCACGTAATGGGAGTTGTGGCGCATCTGGATCGCTAGTGGTAAACCTGCGCGTCTAGCCGACACGTTGCAGTACCTCCTTGGCCAGGCTGGCGTACTCCTCGGCGCCCGATGATTGCGGAGCAAAGCTGAAAATGGTTTCCCTGTAAGCCGGGCTTTCCTCCAGCCGGACGTTTCTGCCAATCACCGTATTGAACACCTTGGGTCCGAAAACTTCCCGCACCTGCTTGTGAATGTCGCGCGCCAGATTGGTGCGCTTATCGTAGAGCGTGATCAGGACGCCCAGCAACTGGAGTTCGGGATTCGGCCGGGCACGGATTCGTTCCAACGTCTCCAGCAGGTCGTCGGTGCCCTCCAGAGCGTAATAGGATGCCTGGATGGGAACGATCAGAAACGAAGCGGCCACCAGCGCGTTCACGGTAATGATGCCCAGGGCCGGCGGCGTGTCAATCACAATCATGTCAAAGTCATTCTGGCAAAGAGCGATGGCGTCCTTCAGCCGGAACGGCGCGTCAAACTGGCCCACGAGCTGCGCTTCCAGCTTGGCCAGTGAAATCCGCGATGGAACCAGCGACAGATTCATCCACCGGGTCGGCTTCACCACCTCTGCCAACTTCTTCCTGTCGCCGGTCAGGATGTCATAGATGGAGCCGTCCACATCGCCCGGATTGACGAAGGTTAAGGTGCTGTTGGCTTGAGGGTCCAGATCAATCAGAAGGGTCCGCTGGTTGTGCAGCGCCAGCGCGGCAGCCAGGTTGATTGCGGTTGTGGTTTTGCCAACCCCCCCCTTCTGGTTGGCAACGGCTATAACTCTTGCCACTCCTTGACTCCGCTTGAGGCAGGTTGGAATCATCAAGGCCGTCTCCTGTGGAGGCCGGCCTGAACTGCCTTCAGGTGCTACATTTTATATCGACCGATATCCTCGTCGTTAAGGTTTTCCAGCCACTTTCGCAGTTCGTCGTTGCTGACCTTGTCGGTTCCGGCGCCGGTCACCTTGGAACTTTTCAGAACTTCATCCTCAACGAAAATCGGGCAATCCACGCGCAAAGCGAGCGCCAGGGCGTCGCTGGGACGGGAATCGACAGAAAAGGATTCCCCATTCTTCTCGAGCCAGATGAGAGCGTAGAAGGTGTCGTCCTTGAGCTCGTTGACCACGACTTTTCTGACCTGGGTCTCCAGGCCGAGCAGAAGGTTTTTCAGCAGGTCGTGGGTCATGGGACGGGGCGTCGTAACCTTTTCGATTTCAAGCGCAATAGCGTTGGCCTCGTAAATTCCCACCCAGATCGGCAGTACGGACACACCCTCAACGTCCTTGAGGATAACGATTGGCATGTTGGTGACGGGATCCATCATCAGACCGCGAATTTTGACCTCGACTTCCATGGTAAATCCTTCCTGCAGTCTTACGGGCGGGCGCCCTGCTGCTCCTGGCTGAAAAGCATTCAGAACTGTGCGTGCTCGGCGGCAGTTTTCACGATGCGCTGGCCGACCAGGCTGTTCGGTCCCGACGCTGTCACTCGCACCATCATGTATTGCCCTGCCCACAAGGGCTCACCGGGAAAATTGATAATCTTATTGCTGGTGGTTCTGCCCACAGCCTGTCCCAGCCGCGGGTGGAACCCTTCAACCAGCACTTCATAATGCCGCCCCAGGCAGTCCTGATTTCGTTGAATCTGAATGTCCCGCTGATGGGCTTGAAGAACCATCAGCCGCCGCGCTTTCTCCTCTTCAGGCACGGAATCTTCAATATGCCCTGCCGGAGTTCTGGGGCGAGGTGAATACTTGAAGGCGAAAACCTGATCGTAGCCGACTTTGCCCAGAAGACTGAGGGTCTGTTCAAAGTCGTCCAGCGTCTCACCGCAGAAACCCACGATGATGTCCGTCGAAATGCTGATATCACGCCTGGCGCTGCGGATGCAATCGATTTTTTCAAGATACTCTTCGCGCGTATAAGTCCGCCGCATCCGTCTCAGAACCGAATCCGAACCGGACTGTACGGGCAGGTGGATCTGGTCACACAGCACGGGGTGGCTGTCAATGGCCTCGACAATCTCCCGGGTAAAATCGCGCGGATGCGAAGTCGTGAAGCGCACGCGCCGAAGTCCCGGCGTTTCCGCCACGCGCGACAGCAATTCCGCAAAGCTCATCCGCGCCGCCGAAGGATCGCAATAAGAATTGACGGTCTGGCCGAGGAGTTGAATTTCCGTAAAACCTTCACTGGCCAGGCGGCGGCTTTCCGCAAGGATCTTGTCGGAAGGCCGGCTGCGCTCCGGGCCGCGGGTCATGGGAACCACGCAATAGCTGCAGGCCTTGTCACATCCTTCGATGATGGTGATGTAGGCGCGGAAGCGATTGTCGCGCCGTGTCATCTCGGTTTCAAAACAGTCTTCTGTCCTGAGGTCCAGTCCCGTAACCCTGCGGTGGCCCGTTTCAAGTTCCGTCAGCAATTCCGGAAGCTTCGGGTAACTTGCTGAACCGCAAACCAGACTGACGTGGGGCGCCCGTTCAAAGATCTGCTCCGCCTCCTGCTGGGCCACGCAACCCAGCACTCCGATGACCTTTTGCCCCGCGGCGCGGTTTTTGCGGAACGTTCCCAGGCGCGAAAAGACTTTTTGCGCCGCCTTCTCGCGAATGCTGCAGGTGTTGTAAAAAATGATTTCGGCGTCATCGGGAGTTGAAACGGGGCGATAACCACGCGCCATCAGGACGCCGGCCACCTTTTCGGAGTCATGAACGTTCATCTGGCAGCCGAAGGTCTCGATATAGAAAGGCTTGCCCTCGGAGTTGTATGCGGGTGTAAGGTCAGGTTTGCCGTTCGCGCTTTCAACACGATGATCGCCACCGGACAGGATTGGAAAAACATTGCTACTCATCAGGGAAAAACGCCTCGCTTCGTTCAGTATATCTTGAGGAGTTGACTTTGGGTAGCAGCGATGTTCCTCTACCGGGTTTTTATTCTGCCATGAGACAGGAAACGAATTCCAATTTAACCCGAGGCCTGTTTCAGCATGGTGGCAGCGTGCTTCAAAACGGCGTCGGTCACCCGCGATCCGGAAAGCATTCGGGCCAGTTCGCCGGCGCGCTCCTTTTCATTCGAAAGATGGCGAACGCTGGTATGTGAGCGGCCGGCACGCTCAAATTTCTCCACGTAATAATGGTGGTCTGCAAAACAGGCGATTTGCGCGAGGTGCGTCACGCAGATCACCTGGGCGCTCTGTGCCAGGCGCTTGAGCCGCTGGCCCACACTCTCCGCCACCCGGCCTCCGATGCCGGTATCCACCTCGTCAAAAATAAAAGTGGGATTCGTTGTCTTCTTCGCGCCGCTGCCCAGCCGCTCGGTGCCCAGGACCGTCTTGAGAGCCAGCATGATGCGGGAGAGTTCACCGCCGGAAGCAATTCTGCCCAGCGGGCGAAGGTCTTCACCGGGATTTGGAGAAATCAGGAACTCGATGTTGTCGATCCCGTTTGGGCCCCCTGCAGGCGCTTCTGCCTTGCCGGCGGTTTCAAACCGGATGGCAAACCGGGTCTTCTCCATGCTGAGTCCGGCGAGTTCTTTTTGGACCAGGGTTTCCAGCCGGGCTGCCGCTTCACGCCGCTTCTTGGAAAGCTGTTCGGCCGCTTTCCGGTATTTTGCCGCGGCCTGTTTCAACTGGCGCGCCAGTTCCTCCCGCCGTTCGTCGGAATGCTCAACGCCGGAAAGCTGCTGCCGGATCTGCTCCCGGTAGGCGATGGCCTCCTCGAGGGTCCTGCCGTATTTTCTCTTGATTCGATCGAGCAGCGCCAGGCGGTCTTCAACTTCTTCCAGCCGGTGCGGGCTGGCGTCCAGGTTCTTGACGTAGTCCCTGAGCGTCAACGCCACGTCTTCAAGCTGGGCCTTCGCCTCGCGAAGCACACCGGCCTGGGCGTCAAACGAGGAGTCGAAACCCCGTAATTCCTCAATCGCGCGGCCGGCCATGCCCACCCTTTCGCAGGCGGAGTTCTCATCATCGTACAAGGCGCCGTAGGCTGCGGAAACGGCTGACTGGATCTTTTCTCGATGAGCGAGAACATGCTTCTCTTCATCCAGGCAGGCATCTTCACCCGGCTTGAGGTCCGCCTGTTCAAGTTCGCGGAGCTGAAAACTCAGCAGGTCAATTGTCCGCAGGCGGTCCTGCTCATTTTGGCTGAGGCTTTCGAGTTCGGTTTCAATCTGTCTGCGATATTCATGGAGTTCCGCCACCTCGCCGCGCAACTCGTTTGCGCCCGTAAAGCGGTCCAGCAACTCCAGCTGGGACTCCGGAGAGAACAGACTCATCTGCTCGTTCTGTCCGTGGACCTCAACCAGAAGGTCGGCAAGCGCCTTGACGGCGGACAGCGTCACAACCTGGTCGTTCAGCAGCAGGCGGCTGCGGCCGTTCGAATGGATCACCCTGCGGAAGATGATCTCTTCCCCGTCCATCTCTTCCAGACCTAATTGTTCCGCGCATCGTTGCCAGGCGGGTTGTTCCGGGGATCGGAAGACGGCCGTAATCGTTGCCCTGTCGCAGCCCGTCCGGATGACCTCGGTTGCCGCCCTTCCGCCGAGAGCCAGGCCCAGGGCATCCACCACGATGGATTTGCCGGACCCCGTCTCGCCCGAAAGAAGGTTCAGCCCCGGATGGAATTCCACCGTCAGGTCGTCGATGACGGCGTAGTTCTGAATGCGGATTTCGTGAAGCATAAGATCTCGTGCGCGAAGCTGCCACCCATCCTGGCGCAGCTTGCTTCCCTCACAAGAGGGAAAAGCCGATGATACCCCGGAATGGCCAGATAGAAAACATTCAGAAATTTTGTGTGCCAGAAGAAAACCTCTCAACCTGCACTTCCGGACAATTGACGGATTTTGTCACCCTATGCTAGCTTCGAGGGATGGTTGTGTTGCACGATTCATGGCATCGAAGGAGGTCGATTGGTTGCAGCCCTACTCGTTTTTTTTCAGGGTGATATCTGGCAATACCTGTCGAGCACCGGTCTTGTCGCGCGCCTTGTTCTCCTGATCCTTCTATTCTTCTCAGTTTTTTCCTGGGCTATCATCTTTCACAAGTATCGCCTTTTCAAGCGGGCTCATCGCGACTCAGCGGAGTTTCTTCACATCTTCCGGCAGAGCAAAAAACTTTCGGAGATCCGTTCCTCATGCTCGATGCTGAAAGGCAGCCCTTTGCCGGAAGTGTTCCAGGCGGGATACCGGGAGGTAGAAAACCAGGCAACCGTCAGCGAGAACCCCGGCAAGCCGGTCATCCGCAGCCTGGATGCCGTGCGGCGGTCATTGCAGATCGGTTCCACGGCGGAACTCTCGCGCCTGGAGCGGTGGATGCCATGGCTGGCAACCACGGCGGCGGCGGCCCCCTTCATCGGACTTTTTGGGACCGTGTGGGGCATTATGGATGCCTTCCATGGCCTGGGCGCCGCCGGAACCGCAAGTCTGCGGAGCGTGGCCCCGGGAATTTCCGAGGCCCTGATTACGACTGCCGCCGGACTGTTCGCGGCGATTCCGGCCCTGATTGCCTACAACCAGTTCGTCCAGAAGCTAAAGGAGTTTGGCACCATGCTGGACGATTTTGCGCTGGAGTTCCTCAACATGACGGAAAGGTACTTCACATAGAAAGCGGCACTCCGCCCGAGCCTCCGTCAACGCTGTTCCCGGTCCTGCACATTGTGACCCAGTGCGTTATTGACACGGTCAGTGAGGTTGGATATGGCCTTTACCACCCCTAAAGGAACAACCCAGACGTCGATGTCCGACATCAACGTCACTCCCTTTGTGGACGTGATGCTGGTGCTGCTGATCATCTTCATGGTCACTGCTCCACTGCTGCAGTCGGGGATCGAGGTCGATTTGCCCAAAACCAAAACGGTGAAGGTGGTGGACCAGGAGCGGGTGGTGGTGACCATCGACAAGCGGCAAACCATTTACGTCGGAAACGATCCGGTCAACATCCATAAACTTGGAGACGTTATTCACAAACGCCTGAAGGGAGCCGACAAATCGCCCGTTTATATCCGATGTGACCAGGCGGTTTCATTCGGCGCCTTTGCGCAGGTTCTCGACGCGCTGACACAGGCCAACCTCACCAACATGAGTATTGTGACCGAACCTCTGAATACCAAGGGGACCCAGTAACTGAAGCGGGGCCAGTTCTGCAAAGCGATTCAGCCATGGGTGCAGCCACCTTCCCAGTTGTCGACCATCGTGACAGCCTTCGCGGCGCGCTGGTGGCGTCCATCATTTTCCATGTTGCCATTACTCTGGGTTCCCTCGGCTACACCCTTTGGGGATCAAGGCTTGGCAAAGGGTGGGGGCAGTCATTGAACAAGGGCAGCGCCATCCATGTGAAAGCCGTTGCTTCCCTGCCCGGCGTTCCCTTGCCCATGCCCAAGATTACGACTCCGAACACCGTGAAGGTGGAGAGTCCGGGCCTTTACCAGAATCAGCCCGTCCCCAAGCCGCCGCCGGACCTCGTGACTCAAAAGATTCCCAAGTTTAAGGAAGCCGTCAAAGCTCCGCCCAAAAAAGTTCTGAAGAACCCGCGCATCGAGAAAGAAAAAGTCGAGCCGCCGCCGAATGCCGTGCCTTATGGCCAGGGTGGACAACCTCAAATGAGCTACAGTTCAGTCACCACAGCTTCAGGGGAATCGGGCATCGCCATCGGGCAGGACAATTTTGGTGAGCGTTTCGGCTGGTACGTCCAGGCTGTCCGGAACCGCGTCAGCAGCAACTGGCTGCTTTCCACCATCAGCCCCAACCTGCTGAACGCGCCTCGGGTTTACGTTCAGTTTGATATCAACCGGAACGGCAGCATCAGCAATACCAAGGTGACGCAGTCCAGCGGAATTCCGGAAGTGGACCGGTCAGCATTAAGAGCGGTTCTTGCTTCCAGCCCGCTGGCGCCGCTCCCGGCGGATTATTCCGGCGGCAAGGTTTCGGTGGAATTTTACTTTGATCTGAAGCGCTGAGTTTCGGGGCTTTTGATTCAGAAACCGCTTCAGAGACATCTATTCACAGGGGTGCAGCATCTTGCTAAGGATGAAACATCGACGCCTGAACAATCTTTTTCTGTTTGCAATTCCTCTGGCCGTCTTTCTGGGCTTCGCCACGGTGGCAAAAAGCCAGGGTTGGTTCCGCACCGGCATCAACATGGGGCAGGCGACCATCCGGCTTGCGGTCCCTGACTTTGGCGCCCGCTCGACGGACCCCAAACTGGTCAACCTGACGCAGGTCTTCAACCAGGTCCTGTGGAATGACCTGAACAATTCAGGCATAGTGGTCGTGGTCAGCAAGAGCCTCTACCCGGTGAATGTTCCGCAAGAACCGCAGAACGTCGATTTCAACGGTTGGAGCAACCCACCTGCCTCGGCGCAAATGCTCGCTTTCGGTTATACCGAAGTCCGGAATAACAGTCTGGTGGTGACGGCCCGGCTGTTCGATGTTCAAAGTCCCAAGAACCCTGGCGTCCTGGCCAAACGGTACGTTGCGGATCTCAACGAGCTTTCGGCGCGTGACGCCGCACACCGCTTTGCCAATGAGATTATTCAGACATTGGGCGGCGGGATTCCCGGCATCAGCCTGACCAAGATCGCCTATGTCAGCAATCAAACGGGCCACACCGAAATCTGGGTGATGGATTATGACGGCTTCAACCAGCACAGGATCACCAACTACCCCAATCTCAACCTGACTCCCCGCTGGTCGCCGGACAATTCCCAGATTGCCTTCACAAGCTACGCGAGCGGCAAGCCCCAAATCTACCTCTATTCCCTGCTCACCAACCGCCGAATCTCTTTCCCCTCCTATCCCGGGCTGAACACAACCCCCTCATGGTCTCCGGACGGGAAAAAGATTGCCTTTTGCTCCAGCATGAGCGGGACCCCGGAAATCTACGTTTCCGACTCGAACGGCATGCATCTCCAAAGGCTGACTTTTGGCCCGGGGGTTAATATTTCACCCGTCTGGAACCCCAAAACCGGCAATGAAATTGCCTTTGTATCTGACCGCAGTGGCGCCCCGCAAATTTATATTATTAATTCGGATGGCACGAATTTACGCCGTCTCATCACTGCGGGCGGCGATGCTGAAGCTCCTTCATGGTCTCCCAACGGCCTCTTTATGACTTTTTCCTGGAGTGTCAGGGAAACCGGGCACTGGGACATCTACGTGATTGAAATCGCGACTGGACGCATTGTGCAGCTCACACAGAACGCCGGAAGAAATGAGCATCCGACATGGGCTCCCGACGGGCGGCACATCGTGTTTGAGTCCACCCGCACAGGCAGGCGTCAGATCTGGACCATGCTGGCGGACGGGTCCAGCCCGCACGAGCTGACCACAAAGGGCAGCAACTGGAACCCGAATTGGTCCAATTAACGGAATCGGCTTGTTCTTCCGAAGTAGTAAAATGGCCAGTGCGCCTGGCGCCGCATAGCCCTCCTGTTCAGACAGGGAAGCGTCCGGGACCTCCTCGTGCTTCAGGGATCCAGGGGCAAGAGCGTTGGCGGGGAGCTTCCTGTCCCCATTTCTGATGGGTGGCCTTCGGGGGTATTTTCAGGAGATTCCTAATAGTTTCTGACTCGCATGGTGTATTTTGTAGAAAATATGGGGTTGTGTTTTGTTTTTGTTTGGTGCTAGGATTCAGAGCTTTGAAGTGTGTCTTTATCTTTTGCGGGTTTCTAAGGATTTAAATCAGCAGGCTCAGTTAATGGTTTTCGGGACATCTTGTCCGGTCTCACCATAATGAGATTCTTTGGGAAAGCGACAGCGCCCACCGATCAAGGAGGATTCAAAATGCGACAGAAGAAACGCAGTCTCGCGCTTCTCGTCGGGACTCTGGGAGTATTAATGTTGGCGGCCTCGTGCCACAAGAAAGCGGTGGCGCCGCCACCACCGCCCCCGGCCCCGGCCGCGGCGCCGGAAAAGCCAACCGTCAATCTGACAGCCGTACCCAGCACGATAGAGAGCGGCCAGTCGGTCACACTCAGCTGGACATCAGAAAATGCCACAAGTCTTGACCTCCAGCCGGGCGTCGGCGCAGTTCAAGCCAGCGGCTCCACCAGCGTTTCGCCAACGGAGTCAACGACCTATACGTTGACGGCCAATGGACCCGGCGGGGAGGCCACCTCCACCGCTCGTGTCACCGTTACGGCTCCACAGCCACCGCCGCCACCGCCGCCACCAGCGGCCGTTTCGGAACAGACTCTGTTCGAGCAGAACATCCAGGATGCGTTCTTTGACTATAACAAGTCCGATATCCGTCCGAATGCTCAACAGGCTCTGACCGCCGATGCCGACTTCCTCAAATCGCACCCGAGCATCAATTTCACGATCGAGGGTCATTGCGACGAGAGGGGCAGCGAGGAGTACAACCTTGGCCTGGGCGACCGCAGGGCCAACTCCGCCAAGACCTTCCTCGTGAATCTGGGCATTTCCGCGTCCCGGATCACGACGATCTCTTACGGCAAAGACCGCCCGTTCTGCACCGAGAGCAACGAGGATTGCTGGCAGAAGAACCGGCGCGCCCACCTGGTAATGGGCAGCGAGTAATCACGGGTACGCCGGGAGTCCCGAACTCTTCCGTGGAAGGTTCAGGGGGCTCCCGGTTCACCTGCGCTTTTTCTCAGCTGGCCTTGCTGCCGCTCCACGGCAGGTTGCACTAGCTGGCCCCACATTGCCGCGAGGTTTACAATCAGCCGGCGGGTTAACCCCTGCCGGCTCTATTTTTCCCTTTCCCCGACCCAGTTGACCTGGTCATCGCCGTAAGGATAGACTGATAAGTGTTTGAATCTTATTGCCGGAGGTTGAACTGACATTGAAAAAGTATGCCCTGACTTTCGTTTCGATTGCTTTGCTGTCAGTGGTCTCTGCTTCCCCGGCTTTTGGCGTGAGCCGTGAGATTATCCAGATGATGCAGCAACTGGACACGCTGCAACAGAGCGTCCAGACCCTTCAGAATACGGTCAGTACGCAAACGGCAATCCTGCACACTTTGCTTCAACAGACGTCTCAGGACGTCAGCCAGATGAAGTCCCAGATGGCTGACTTGCAGAAAAACACTGAGCAGAACCTGGCAGCTTCATCCAATAAGATGGACTCCATGTCCAGTCAGGTCCAGGCGCTCAGTTCCAGTTTGGAGCAGGCCCAGGGGCAGATCACCAAGCTGAGTGAGCAGCTTGCGCAGACTCAGAAGGTTCTTCAGACTTTGAATGCGCCGCCGTCGGTTGCTCCAGGCATGGCGGGAACTCCCGGCGCGCAGCCGGGTGATACAAACGGAACTGGCGCCGACCCTGGGTCCCCAGCTCCCGGGCCCGGCGCGGCCAACATCCCAGATCCGAATTCTCTGTTCAACTCGGCGATGGGCAGCTTCAACAGCGGGCAGTATGCCCTGGCCATCCAGGGCTTCCAGGAGTTTCTGCAGCACTACGGGACAACGGCACGGGCCTCAAGCGCCCAGTATTATATCGGCGAGAGCTACTATAACAACGGGGATTACAAGCACGCCGTCGAAGCCTACGACAACTGCATCGAGCGTTATCCCAACGGCGACAAAACGCTTTCGGCGCGCCTCAAGAAAGGCTATGCTCTGCTCGCCGAGGGTAATAAATCTGCCGGCATTCGCGAACTGCGCTCCCTGGTTGAGCAGCATCCTCAGGCCCACGAATCCGACCTTGCAACCCAGCGGTTGAAGCAGTTGGGCATCATTATCCACGCCCGGCGCAGAGGATAAGGATTGAGCTTTGGTCGGTCGGCGGGATCTGAAAACGGAATGAGGTGTTTATGGCCGGTTCGGTGAACAAAGTCATCCTGATTGGGCGTGTGGGCCGTGACCCTGAGGTTCGCTACACTTCCAGCGGAAGTCCGGTGGCCACGTTCTCTCTCGCTACCGATGAATCCTTCAAAGGCCGTGATGGCGAACGGCAGCAGCACACCGAATGGCACAGGGTTGTTGCCTGGAGCAAGCTGGCGGAAATCTGCGGCGAATATCTGACCAAAGGTAAACAGGTCTACATTGAAGGCAGCATCCGAAGCCGCCAGTGGGAAGACCAGTCCGGCAACAAACGCACCTCCTACGAAATCATCGCACGCAACATGCAGATGCTGGGCTCCCGGTCTGATTCTGAGCGCGCTGCGGCCAGTGGTTCTCGTCCGGCGGCCTCCTCCGCTCAGAGTTCGGAGGAACACTTCGACTCCGGCCCCGAGCCATCCGCAGACGGCGAAATTACCGACGACGATATTCCTTTCTAGCCGCGATATCCGCGGCGACAGTCTCCCCTCTTCCTTCTTCCTGCGCAAGCCGGTCTGCGGGCGCTTCAGCAGTGCGATGACTTGATACCATTGCAAAAATGCGCTTCCGGCCGGGCCAGAAACATCGAAGAAAAGACGTCCGATTCGCTGCACTCCGCAGTGCCCCGGATGATGGGTGATGCAGAAGCCGGCGAAGTTCATAAGAAGATCAGCGGCTGACGATTATTTCCGGCATGATCAACGCCAGTCGTTGGCTCGTTTTTTCTATGGGTTGCAACTCTTGCCCGACGCGAACGGAGGGTCAAAATCCGGACCGCCATTGCAACCGGATGGCGTTTTTGTTACATCATAGGTGAAGGCGTGATGAGGGGGATTTGATCGCTGGCTTTGAAGGGTTAAATTTCAAATGCTGAAGATGAAGGAGAAGATCCCCTTATGCGAAAATTGCTCACCTTTGCGTCCCTCATTGTTTTCCTGTCACTGGCATCAGCACCAAAAGCTTACAGCCAGGTTGAACTCTATGGTGGCTATTCCCACCTGTCGCTGAACAGTGCACCAACCAACATGGGATCGAGTTCCAACGGCTGGCAAGGCGAAGCTTATCTGCACCTGCTGGGCCCCTGGGGCGTTGAGGCGGATTACAGTAACCATTACGGCGTCAACCCCGCCCTCCAGTTGGGAGGCAACCGTTATTATGTCCCACGGTTCACCGAGCTCTACGGACCACGCTTTACTCTCGCGTTGCCGAGGATTCATCCCTACGTCCATGCCCTGGTCGGAACGGTCAATGGCACTGCGCAAACTTTTACCGGGCGCGTCAGCGAAAACGCTTTCGGCATGGCCTTTGGGGGCGGGCTCAACGTCAAGGGGACCCGGCACATCTGGTTGCGTCTTGTCCAGGTGGACTACATCCGCGCCCAATTCACCAACAACACTCAAAACGATATGCGCGTTTCAGCCGGGCTCGTTTTCCGATTCGGCCAGTGGTGAAACAGATTTAAGAGAACCGGAAATTCTACGTTCACTGAGGATGGCTTGAAGGGGGGCTTCCGCACCCAATGCAGCCCCCCGGCCTCAAGATCTCCAAACCGTCCGTCGAGAACAATCCCGTGACCACCGATGTATACTTGGGGTGTGGCAGTCGCTCCGTGGGGTGATTGCCGCATAGCCCAGCCTCGGCGGAAGCAGCCGCCTGTTTTCGTCCGCCGCAATAGCGAAAGAAATTCCTGACGTGTATGTTGTTCCCTGAGTTTGTGGTCGGGCATTTGTTGTCAGATTCTCTGCCCATTTCGCCCTAGTGAGGTTTTGGATGGATATCCACGAGCAGGACGCACTCGATTATCACCGCAAGGGACGCAAAGGCAAAATTGAAGTGGTGGCAAGCAAGCCTTGCCGCACGCAATGGGATTTGAGCCTGGCGTATACGCCCGGTGTGGCGGTCCCGTGCCTGGAGATTGAGAAATCACCCGACCTCAGCTTTGAATACACGGCGCGCGGGAACCTGGTGGCCGTGGTTTCAAACGGCACGGCGGTGCTGGGCCTCGGCAACATCGGAGCGGCGGCCGGCAAGCCCGTGATGGAAGGCAAGGCGGTGCTCTTCAAGCGCTTTGCGGATATCGATGTTTTCGACCTGGAGATCGATACCCAGGACCCCGGCGAGGTCATCAAGTTTTGCCAGCTGCTCGAGCCCACCTTCGGCGCCATCAATCTGGAGGACATCAAGGCGCCCGAATGTTTTGCCATTGAAGAGACCCTTCGCCGCACCCTGTCCATTCCCGTGATGCATGACGACCAGCACGGAACGGCCATCATTTCCGGCGCCGCTTTGCTGAATGCGCTCGAAGTTGCAGGAAAGGATATCAGCAAGGTCCGCGTGGTTTTCAACGGAGCGGGCGCCTCGGGAATTGCCTGCGCGGAGCATTACCTGCGGATGGGGGTCCGCAAGGAAAACATCGTGATGTGCGACATTCATGGGGTCATTTACGAAGGCCGCGAGGAAGGCATGAATCCTTACAATTCGCGTTTCGCGGTGAAAACGTCACAGCGCAAACTGCAACAGGTGATTCGGGATGCCGACGTGTTTGTCGGGCTCTCAGCGGGCGGCATGGTGACGCCGGAGATGGTGCAATCCATGGCCGCCCGGCCCATCGTCTTTGCCCTGGCCAATCCGGTCCCTGAAATCAGCTACGAGGACGCCACCGCGGCGCGCTCGGACGTCATCCTGGCCACCGGACGCTCCGACTATCCGAACCAGGTGAACAACGTGCTGGGATTTCCCTTTATCTTTCGCGGCGCCCTGGACGTCCGGGCCCGCGCCATCAACCATGAAATGGAGATTGCCGCGACGCGCGCCCTCGCCGCGCTTGCCCGCGAGGATGTGCCGGACTCCGTGCTGCGCGCCTACGGGCTGCGGCGGCTCAACTTTGGTCCGGAGTACATCATTCCCAAACCTTTTGACCCGCGCGTGCTGATCTGGGAATCGGCTGCGGTGGCGGAAGCCGCCATGCAAACGGGCGTTGCAAGACTTCAGGTCGAACTTGAAGAATATAAGGATTCCCTTTCGCGACGGCTGGGGCGCACCTACGAGGTGATGCAGAGCGTCCGGCAGCGGGCCAAGGCGGCGCCCAAACGCATTGTCTTTTCGGAGGGCGAACGCGAAAAGATCATTCGCGCCGCTTATCAGATGAACGAGGAGAAAATCGGCCGGCCGATTCTGCTGGGCCGTCACCATGTGATTCAGGCGCGGCTGGCCGACCTGGGCATCCAGCATTTTGAGCCTGAGATCATTGAGCCGGAACAGTCACCGCGTCTGGACGCCTATGTGGAGGAGTATTTCCGGCTCCGCCAGCGCCAGGGTGTGACGCTGAGCGAGGCGCGCGACCAGATGATCAATCCCAACTATTACGGCGCCATGATGGTGCACCTGGACGAGGCCGAAGGCTTCCTGGCCGGCGTGGCGCAGCACTACCCGGAGACCATTCGTCCTGCCCTGCAGATCATCCGTGTGCGGGAGAACGTGCGGCGCGTTTCGGGCGTCTACGTCATCGTGACCAGGCAGCAGGTTTACTTCTTTTCCGACACCACGGTGAACATCGATCCCACGGCCGAAGACCTGGCGGAGATTGCCCTGCTGGCCGCGGAAGTGGCGCGCGATTTCAACTTTGAGCCCCGGATGGCGATGCTCTCATTTTCAAACTTTGGCAGCACGCAGCATGCCCTGTCGGAGAAGATGCGCATCGCCGCCGAACTGGTCAAACAGTCCCACCCGGAGATGATGGTGGATGGAGAGATGATGGCGGACACGGCTACGGTGCCGGAAATTCTGGAGGAGGATTATCCCTTCTCAACTCTGAAGGGTGGCGCCAACGTTCTCATCTTCCCCGATCTCGGATCCGCCAATATCGCCTACAAGCTGATGTTGCGCATCGGCGGAGCGGAAGCGCTGGGACCCATCCTGGTGGGGATGTCGAAACCTGTCCACGTTTTGCAGCGCGGCGCCGACGTGGAAGAAATCGTCAACATGGCCGCCATCGCCGTCGCCCACGGAAGGGTGATTGCCTCTTGAGCCTGGGATTCCTGGGGTGTTCTTGCAAGCCCGGATGGCCCGTCCGTCACTGCGCTCCGGTCCGCCGTCGGCCTGGGGCAGCGGGTCAGGCGTTTTTGATGACGCGAATCAAGGTCAGAAGAATGACCGCGCCGATCACCGCCGTGACCAGTGAACCGATAAATCCAAAGGAGTAAAGTCCGAACACATGCAGGACGGCGCTTCCGAGCCAGGCCCCGATTACACCGACCACCATGTCACCCAGCAGGCCAAAGCCTCTGCCGCGGGTGACGTGGCCGGCCAGCCAACCGGCCAGAACTCCAATGATCAATAGCCAAATCAGGTGCATCCTATCAGCCTCTGTGTGTAGGGATTTGACGCTCAGCAGCCGCCTGCCTGGCACAAAACAACTATGTTAGCACGCCGGCCGTGGGTTCACTGGCAGAGCGCGTACAAGGCAGAATGCACTTTTCCTCTACGGGCTGGCGGCTGAACTGCGTCACCGACGTGCAGGACGCGGAGGGTTCACCCTTGCCGCTGCGGTAAACTGTTGCAGGAGTCACTTCGACAACTTCTGCCCCTCTTGTAGAAACCACAGGAGCATCGGACGCGTTCGTGCGTCGTCTGAGAAATCTAGAGAAAACGGTCAGGAGCGTTCAACGGGCCGGCGCCTGCCTGTTTGGAGGTGGCGGGGCGTGCTGCCGGCGTTTGGCATCCCAGCGTTTGACCATGGCGTTGAACTTGTCGACCTGCTGCGGGTTCAGAATCTTGCGCGTTTCGGCGCGGGTCTCTTCACGAATAGCCTGAAACTGCGGCTCAACCTGGCCGCGCAGTTCGGATTCTTTTCTCTCCATATTGTTGATAATCTGCTGGAGTTGCTGCGTCTGAGATTGCGAGAGCGACAACTCCTGCTGGAGATAGTCGACCACCCGATGGCGGCTGAATTGCCGGTGCCAATGCCCCGTATACCAGCCGTAGCTGTACATCCCGGCGGCGCCAATCACGATGCCCAGGATAAAGATCAGGGCGAAATAGACGTAGAAACGCCGCTTCATTTGGAACCTCTTACCTCTGGACTTTCGTTTGCGGCCGGGAATGCAGAAGAATCCTGCATGTCGCCCGGATCCACGCCGTCCACGCCCAGGACCTGTTCATTAGCCAGCGTCGCAATCTGAGTCTGGACAAAGACGGAATCTGAAATTCCGGAACTGCGGAACGGTCCCGATGAGGGTAGCGCGAGAAGCAGCGCGAGCATCAGCGCCACCATGAGCGTCGCGTAGACAACCCGCCTGCCAATCTGATCGATGAGTTGTTGCCCAAACTGAAATTCCGGAGAAGCGTTTTCCAGACGTCGCATCAGCCGGGTTGTGAAACCAATGCTGGGCTCAGGAGGCTCCTCCCCTCTGATCGCAACCAGCCCTGCCTGGAGCATCTCCCACTTGCGCAGGTACTCTTTGCAGCCTGAACAGGATTCCACATGGACCTGGACCGCAGGCGTCCCGACCAGGCCTTCTTCAACAGTTTGCCGGACAGCGTCACAACGCATGGTTCACCGCCCCTCCTGCCAATTTTCGAAATCCCTGACCATTCGCTTCCTTGCGCGATGCAATCGTACTTTAACTGTGCTTACTTTCAAACTTAAAATCTCCGAGATTTCTTCAACGGACCTGTCCTCAATTTCCTTCAGCGTCAGAATCACCCGGTCTTCAGCCGGGGCGCGAGCCAATAGCTTGCCGGCAAGATCGCCCACCGCCAGCTTTTCCTCGTTGTCGAGACCGCCTTCTTTGTGGCTGTGGCTGTGCGATTCAATCTTCCGTTGCCCTTCCTCTGACATTTCCCAGAAATAAGTCACCCTGGAAGAGCGTTGCCGGCGGAGATAGTCATAACAGTGATTAACGGCAACACGATTGAGCCAGGTGCCAAACGATGACTGTGAATTGTAACTCCCGATCGCCGCAAAAGCTTTCATAAATATTTCCTGAACGATATCTTCCACATCGTTCCTGCGCCGGACCAGATGATAAACAATGGAGAATACCCTCCGCTGATAGGCATCCACCAGCGGCGCAAAGGCTTCCTTTTCCCCAGACTGGCAAAGTCTGATCCATTCTGATTCCTGGATAGGGTCTGGTCGAGAGTGTGCCATCTAGCATCCATAGTAGCTCTTTCCTGTGTTTTATGACGAAGATAACGCGATTCTGGTTACAGGGACGGGCATAAAATTGAGTACGGATGGACCGGGGCAGTAACGGAAATTTCTATTGACTTATCTTACACCATATGGAATAATCGCCAACATGATTATTGGAATTCGTCTGAGGAAACTGCGTGAAGAACGTAAGCTTTCCCAGGGCGACATTGAGAAACGCACGGGACTCCTGCGCTGCTATATTTCCCGGGTTGAGAACGGGCACACGGTGCCTTCTCTCGAAACCCTGGAGCGATTGGCTGCAGCTATGGAGATCCCCCTCTATCAGTTGTTTTATGAGGGGGAAAGACCACCGGACCTCCCTAATCTAACCCAGCGCAAGAGTACCGACGAGCTGGCCATGGAGATTCCGGCAGACCGTGATTCGCGGTTCTTTCAGAAGGTTAAGCGCCTGCTGGGGAACATTAACGACCGCGATCGACGGCTTCTGCTGTACATGGCTCAGAAATTAGCAAACCGTTAACGCCAGTACGGTTTGTCGTTCGGGGATCCAATGGGACGCGCGAGGGCTGTATGGAGGGGGAAGCACTCATTCCCACTCGATGGTTCCCGGGGGCTTCGAAGTAATGTCGTAAACAACTCGGTTGACTTCCTTCACCTCGTTCACGATGCGGGTGGCAATCCGTTCAAGAACGTTCGGGGGGATCTTTGCCCAGTCGGCTGTCATGCCATCTTCGGATGTCACGGCCCGCAGGGCGATGGTGGACGCGTATGTCCTGGCGTCACCCATGACCCCCACGCTCGATACGGGTAACAGAATAGCGAACGATTGCCACAGTTCATTGTAGAGCTTTGCTGCGCGTATTTCCTGCTCCACAATGGCATCTGCTTCGCGAACGACGTGCAGCCGCTCAGGGGTAACTGCGCCCAGAATCCTGACGGCCAGTCCCGGCCCGGGAAAGGGCTGGCGGCCGATCACCTCGGCGCCGAGCCCGAGTTCCCTGCCCACTTCCCGAACCTCGTCCTTGAACATCTCTCGCAGCGGCTCAATCAGCTGGAACTTCAGGTCGGTCGGCAGCCCTCCCACGTTGTGGTGGCTCTTGATGGTGGCGGCCGGCCCCTTCACTGAGACGGATTCGATGACGTCCGGGTAAAGGGTTCCCTGCACCAGAAAGCGGGGCTCGCCCAGGGCGCGCGCTTCCTGCTCGAACACGCGGATAAACTCTTCACCGATAATCTTCCGTTTCTTCTCCGGGTCCGTAACGCCGGCCAGCCGCGTCAGGAACCTTTCGGAATAATCCACCGCCCGCACGTTCAGGTGGCCCTGGGTTTTCAGCGCTGCGGTCACCTCTTCAAACTCGTTCTTCCTCAGCAGGCCGTTGTTGACAAACACACAGGTCAATTGATCTCCGATGGCCCGGCTGACCAGCGCAGCGGCCACGGCGGAATCCACCCCTCCGGAAAGCGCGCACAGTGCGCGTTCTTTGCCCACATCGGCCTTCACCCGGCTCACCGTTTCTTCGATCAGCGATTGCGGGTACCAGTTGCCCTCGGCACCACAGACGTCTTCCACAAACCGCCGCAGGATTTCCGTCCCGGAAGCCGTATGCCGGACTTCCGGATGGAATTCCACGGCATACATCCGGGTCTTGACGTTCTCGATGGCCGAGATGGCGTTTTCGGTGCGGCCCACCACCCGGAAACCCGGCGGGACCTCCACAACGTGGTCGCCGTGGCTGTTCCAGACGCGCAGGGGCGATTCAAACCGGGCTAACAGCTCGCTGGGCGGAGTGATCTCAAGCTGCGCGAACCCGTACTCGCGGCGGGAGGCCGGCTCCACTTTGCCACCCAGCTTGTAGGACATCAGCTGCAATCCGTAGCAGATGCCCAGCATCGGCACGCCAAGCTGGAAAACCCGGTCGTCACAGGTGGGGGATTCCGGGTCGTAAACCGAGGATGGGCCGCCGGAAAGAATCACGGCCTGCGCGTTCATTTTGACCAGATCGTCAAACGGCAGGTGGCACGGAACGATCACCGAATACACGTGCATCTCGCGAATGCGCCGCGCGATCAGCTGCGTATACTGCGATCCGAAATCAAGGACAACGATGGGACGAGGGCTTTGCATATTTTGAGTTTGCTCCAATGTTCCGCCAAACAGCGATGTCGTGGCAGGGATAGGCTGATAACCGATTCATTGTACAACATGTTGTGCCCGGGGTGGCTATTCAAGACGGGTTGAGGGGATGAGAAAGGCGTTTCGCAGGCGAATTCAGGAAAGGGCGGGCCGGGTCTGGATCGCTTTGGACCCCGGCATCACTGCAGATCAGTCTTGTTTCACGATGGGGGTGGCCAGCACGGCCCGGTCGCGCCCGGACTCTTTTGCCATGTAGAGGGCCTTGTCAGCGCATTCCACTACGGACTCTGCATTGCTGCCATGCAGGGGATAAATTGCCACACCGATTGAAACCGTGATGGTCCCCAGAGTTTGCCCGTGGAAATTTACCGTCAGTCCCCTGACCGCATCGCGAAGCAGTTCGGCACGCTCCCCCGCTACTCCGACCGACACGCCCGGCAGGATGAGAACGAACTCTTCGCCGCCAAAACGGCAGGCGATATCGTCCCCCCGGACTTGCTTCTGGAGGACCGCACCGACTTCCCGCATTACGGCGTCGCCCGCTTCGTGCCCGAAAGTGTCGTTGTACTGCTTGAATTGATCGATATCGAAAAGGAGAATTCCAATGGTCAAGTTGGTGCGGCTGGCGCGCAGGACTTCCCGTGCCAGTGATTCTTCCATGTAACGGCGATTGAAAAGGCCCGTCAGCGGGTCGCGGATGGACTGGCTGCGAAGGGTCTCCCGAAGTTGCAGGTTGGCCAGAGCCAAAGCCACGTGTTCGGCGACGGCACTCGCCAGTTCCCGCCTCGACCTCTTGAATTCCTCCCAATCGTCGGAATTCATGGCCGAGGCATGAGCGGGGCATTCAATGTGAAGAATTCCCATCGCCTCACCCTGAGCCATGAGGGGAAGGCAAAGGTAGGAAACCTTAGGCATGGGGGGCATATGGCCGCACTGCGCGGGCGCGTTCTCTTCCGCCACAAAATGCACGCGGCCACTTCGGAGCGCCCAGCATTCATCCGGCGCAAAGATGGGCTGGCTGGCTCCTGATTCACCCCACGAGGTGACGATTTGCACCATGTTCCGTGAGGCGTCGGTGAGGTAGACGCCCCCGGGAAAAGATGGAAGGAGCTTCTGGGAATACGCATTGATAATCCGGCAGGCTTCCTCTCTGCTTAAACAGCTTTGGAGCAACCTGCCTAATTCGCTGAGGGTGGTGATTTCCTCGGACCGGCTCTTCAGGATTTCCATCGACCGTGCCAGCTTTCGATGCGCCTCCTCCAAAGCCTCTCGGGCTCGCCATCGCTCGGTAATGTCTTCAAAGGAGCCCTGGTAGTATTCCGTTCGCCCATCGGGACCGAGAGATTTGCGGGCATTCAGCGCGACCCAGATCGTTGTGCCGTCTTTTCGCCGCAACTGGCACTCATGTCCCCGCACAGCCCCTTGCTCTTCAATCAACTTCTTCACATGCTGCCGTTCTTCGGGGTTCTCCCAGATATGGAGTCCCGAGTTGCCGATCGAGGCCACAAACTCTTCTGCCGACCTATAGCCCAGGATCCTTGCCACCGCGGAATTCGCCAAAATGAACTTGCCTTCGGGTGAGGTTCGAAAAATTCCTTCCGCCGCATCGGCAATTAATCTGCGAGATTCTTCTTCAGCCTCCCGCAAGGCTTCTTCGGCCTTCTTCCTTTCGCTGATGTCCTCTTTGACGGCTATGAATTGCGTTATAACGCCCGCCGCATTCTTAATGGCAGATATGGATGCAGATTCCCAATAGAGTTCCCCGTTCTTCTTTCTGTTAATGAATTCCCCGCACCATTCCCGGCCGCTGAGCAGGGTCTCCCAAAGTTCCTGGTATGCCGATGCAGGAGTCAAATAGGATTTTAATATCCTGGAATTTTTGCCCAGGACTTCTTCCGTGGTATAGCCGGTGAGGCGGTTAAATTTCGGATTCACGTATTCGATGCTGCCATGCCCGTCTGTGATGACAACGGTCGCGGGACTCTGCTCGACTGCCCGGGTTAATTTTTGGAGCTGCTTTTCGGCCTGCTTTCGCCTGGTGATCTCCACCACGGTCCCGATCCGGGCCGGCCGGCCATTCAGTCTGATGGTGCCGTTCCCCTGCACCTCAATGTCGATTGCGTGCCCGTCCTTGTGCAGGCCGCGGCATTCAATATGAGGCGGATGAATCTTACCTGCCGGCGTGTCCTTCAGTTTCTCGGCAACGGCCGGGCGGTCCTCGGGATGGATCAGGATCAAAGGTTCCTGGCCAACCAGTTCTGGCGGGCTGTATCCGAAGATTCTCGCCAGGGCCGGATTCACATAGAGAGCGCGGCCGTCCTGGATGACATACTCCCCCACCAGCGAGTTCTCGCTGAGAGCCCGAAAATACCCTGGAGCATTCTTGCTCTGATCGTTGCCCAGTGGAGACCTGTCCCGGTGCTTCCGGGCTGCCCGCGAAGGCTCCGCCTTTCCTAATTCTTTGCCAACACATGAGACTTTCTTCATCCAGAGTACTTTCTCTTTTTGTTTGGTCAGGGGTTCGCACCCCTGCCCGGTTGCAAGCCCTCGTGGTCTGGAGGTTATGCGAAGACAAGCCCCCCTAATGAATATCGGCCACATCGGAAAGACTGTTGAGAGGGTCCTCGCGGCCGTTGAGCGGGTGGGCGACTTTTTCATCGGTCTGGGCAAGGCGGCGGATTTTGCCTTCCGTCATATCAACGGCCACGCGGATTCGGCTGCGCAGCTTGCCGTTCACCTGAACAGGAAGTTCAGTTCTTCCTCAGCGCAAGACCGGCGTCAAAGTCCGGCCAGGCCACGCAGAAGGTGGGGCCGGAATCCCCAGTTCCCTTCCCGAGATTGTCTGCGATGCGGAACTATAACAATCAATAAATCATGAGCAATGTATGATGTTGTACTTTAAGTATTTCGAAGGCCCCTTACCGCCTTAAATACTAAAATCCGCTTCCCCAGGCTCCTTCAGAGTGCACCAAGCCAAAACTCGTGACCTCCGCCACTTCCCGGGAGGCCGGCCTTTGAGGCCAGAATCCAAATGTGCCGCACTGGTGCAAACGGCGACAAGCTGCTTTTTGGCTGGCGCCTTCAAGTCCGGCGGTGATAGACGCCTGCGGCGGGCGTCATTTCCGCGCGGCCGGCCATACTCCCAGGACCCTCTGCTGCCGCATCCCCGCATAGGCCGTTTCTCGTCAAGGTGCCCGGCGCGGGTGCCCCTCGGCGATGATTAAACCCCTGGCGGCAAGGCAGGACCAATGCTCACCTGGTCCAGGCTCGCCCCGGATTTGAGGCTGTCAAGAAAACCGTACGGCTGGGCGCACCTCGAAGGAGTCGGCTCCCGCTTGCAAGTGCCGGTAAAAGCATTCATACTCCGAACATGAGCCTCAAGAATGCGGCCTTTCTGGCATTGGTCGGGACACTCCTGCTCACGGTTTTGTCAGCCGCACATTTCATTTCAACCTTATTGGGAGTCTTGCGTGATTTGATCCCGGCGATGGCGCTCGTTGCGTCGCTGGTTTATTTGTTCGCGAGCTTCAGTGTGTTGGTGTTCTTTTACGTCTTCTACCGAAAACAGTCCTGATACCCGAGTGCCACCTCAAGCCGCCCCAACCGTATGAGATGATCGCCCACGCACGGGACGTTTTGATTCGCCAGGAATGGATCCAGGATGAGTCTAAGCCCCGGATCGCTTCTAGCCCTCGCTTTTGGATTTCGACTCAGGTGAGGACCCTTTTTTTGGAACGGCCCGGTTCAAATGCTCAGGAATCCCGGTGATCAGGCCTTGATAATCCGCCAGGCGGTCCTCGCTGATGACAATGCCCTCGGAGGTGATCGTATATTCGCGGATATCGTTGCTATGTTTGCCGCCGCGCATCTTGATCACCACCAGGATCTTGCGAAGCTGGTCGCCGATGCAGATGTACCGAAGCCGGATAATGTCGTCGGTGAGAAAGGAGATCGAGTAGGTACTGAACGGGAATGCCGTGAAAGACTCATCCATCTCAACTGTGCTGAGAATCGTCACCCCGATCCCCGTCAGAGCGGTGATCATCCGGTAGAGCGATTCGCGAAATTCCGTGCGGAAGCTGGGCGCCAGCGCCATCTCAAAGCCAGCGAGTGAATCAATCACCAGGCGCTTGGCCCCAATCCTGTGGACCGCCGCGAGTATCTCGTGCATGGTTTCATCCACGGAGAGGTCCAGGGGGCGAAGGTAGAGGATCTCCAGTTTCTTTTCCTGCCGCGGAGTTTTCAAATCCAGACCAAAGCTGCCCGCCCGCTCCGCATACTCCTGCGGCCGTTCTTCAAAAACCACCACAATTCCGGGATCCCCCTGGCGTATGTCCCTCGGCAATGAATTGAGTTGCCAGGACCGATTTCCCAGTCCCCGAAGCCCCCGCCACCAGCACACTATCGCCTTGGGGAATGCCCCCCCCGAGCATCTTATCCAATTCCGGAATACCGATGGAAAGGCGCCGGGCGCTGGGCATTTTCCGGTGTTGTCCGCCCAGACCCAGGGTGCGGGAAAAGGCTTGCAGCCCGGCATGGGTAATGCGGAAGGTGTGCAGCCCGGGCACGGACTCCTGCCCGCGCAGTTTCACCACCTGGAGCTTGCGCACAATGGAATTTCGATCCGCCGCCTGGTAAAGCCAAAAGAGGCCATCGGCCACCGTGAACACGGGATTGTCACGGATCTCACCCTCGATATATTCCCCGATGAGAAAAGTCGTTGCCTGCCAACTGGTGAGGAGCAGCGCCAGGCGTTGAATGAAGGATTGCAGTTCCACTTCGGTGGTGCCGCCGGAAGCCTTCCGCACCACGGTGCGAAAGGAGTCCACCACCACGAGGCCGGGGCTCGCTTTCTCCACCTCTTTCGCAATTTCTTCCAGGACCCCGTCCAGGTCTTTCTCGAGCACGACCTTGCTCAGATTAATGAAGCGGACGGCGTTGTTCAGCATGGCCTGGTCGAAGAATGAGTACTGTTGCTGGTAGCGCAGCATTTTGATGGCGGGTTCCCCAAGGATGGTGAAATAGAGGGCAGGACGCTCCGCGGTCGCGTTGGTGAACACGATTTGGTGCGCCAGCGTGGTCTTGCCGCTTCCCGGGGCCCCCGCGATGATATTAAAAGAGAATTCCGGGATACCGCCGCCCAGGATTTCATCGAGGCCCGGGACCCCGGTCGGCAGTTTGTTTATGGTGACTTTATCTTGTGTGCTCACGCTTTCTTCTCCTTCCCGGATTCGCGATCGCTGAAGGCGGCCTCCGGCCACACTTCCTGGACCAGCCGCAACGTTATACCTTCGCCAATAAAGAGGAGAAGCAGATCCAGTAACTGGGCAATGAGAATGGCTCCAGCCTCCGCCGCCTGGTTCTTGACTTTCTCTTTTTGCGGCCCAATCTGGTCCAGACTCTTCAGGGATCCATCCGGCGCGACCTGCACCGCGCCAAGGCTTGGAGCTTTCGACCTGGCCAGCACCAGGGCCCGGAGAAGGATGGAGCGGAACCCGGCGACTCCCGTGATTGAGCAGAGCGGCTGGCGCAGCTTCTCACAGACGCGAGAGGCTGCTGACTCTGTGGGCTCGGAGCCCTTACCCGCCGCGGCTTCGTAAATAAGCAGCCACCGGGCCAATCTTCGCGTCGCCGGAGGACTCATTGTTTCTTTTTCCGTGCAAGAGGCTGATGCTGCACTCAGTTCGGCCTGGGGCTTCTCACCGCCACCAGCACCCCCAATAAATCGGCAGTGTTGCGAACGTTTCCCGCGATAGTCATCAGCGCTTCGGTGACGGGCGGATGCTGCTCCGCCAGTTCATCGAGACGCGCACTGACGCTTTTGAGTTGGTCAACTTCGTTCAGGATCGCTTCAAAACCTATGGGTGTACCAATGTTCGGCAGGGACCGATAGTAGGGGAGAACCTCAGATGCCACCAGCTGCATTGTCGCGGTTTCGCCAATGAAGAAAAGAAGCAGCCCGAGCAGCTGGGCAATGAGAATGAATCCAGCCTGTCTGGCCTGGTCCTTGTCCATTTGCGAGCGAAGCTCATCCAGACCCTGCAAGGACCCATCCGGCGCGACCTGTACCGCGCTAAGGCTGGGAGCCTCCGCCCTGGCCAGCATGAGAGCCCGGGAAAGGAGCGAGCGAAACCCGGCGACTCCCGCGAGATCACAGAGAGGCCGGCGCAATGCCTCACAGACGCGAAAGGCTGCGAATTCCATCGGCTCGGAGGTGTTGCCCGCCGCGCCTTCGTGGGCAATAAGGCGCTGGGCCAAATCTCGCGTCTGGGGTGGAGACATCACGATTCCCTCATCCTATGATTCTGGAAATAACTGCGCCATGCCATGGCTTTTCAGCGTGGCTGACAGTTTACCCGAAGCTTCCAGTCTGAAAGCGCCAAGCTGGAAGTATAAGTAATTCCCGGCGCCGTGTCTGTTCAAAATTGCACACCAGGTTGAGGGGGGGGCGGTGAGAACTGAAATACAGAGGTCTTGACTTCTCTACTAGTCGTGCAGGATCACGCTGAGCAGGCCGCTATGGACCGTCATCCCGCCTCTGACACCGTCGTAATCGACAAAGCCACGCTTCTTGAACTTGTTCATGAAATGGCTGACCCGCGACCGCGTGGTGCCCACCATTTGCGCCAGGTTTTCCTGGTTGATTCTGGGAAGGACGCTCGCGGAACGGCCTTTCCTGCCAAAATGAGAGAGCAGCAGGAGAATCCGCGCCAGGCGCTTCTCGCTGGAGTTGAAAAGCTGGTCGACGAGATCCTGTTCATAGCGGATGTTGCGGGAAAGCAGGTGGGTGACGAACAATTCCGAAATCTCGTGCCGTTCGTGCAGCATGCGCGACATCCGCGCCTTCTCAATCCGGGCAAGGGTGCAATCCGTTACCCCGACAGCCGTTGACACGTGCAACGTCTGGCCTGCCAGGCATCCCTCGCCGAAAAACTCCCCGGCGCCCAGAATGGCGACAATCGCTTCCTTGCCTTGCCGGGAGGTCACCGTAAGCTTCACCTTGCCTTGCCGGAGGTAGAAGATGGCCTCCGCAGGGTCGCCTTGCCGGAAGATGATGCGGTCCGCGGTATATTCGAGAACGGACTTCCCGCCGTTGATTCCAGCCAGGAGGGCATCCCAATCGACAGACTGTTTTTTCTGCTTTACCGGCGTAATCTGAGGCTGCACTTTGGTGCGTGCCATATTCGACCTCCTTCTCATCACCTGAGGCGAGGCCAACCTATCAAGAGTAATCAGCGTTTAGCGACGTCTTGTCATCGTCTCCGGTGCGTAAGGATGTACTTCAACTGGATATATTGTAGAGCATGCGCGCAGGGGGAAGCAACAATTTCCGGGTAGCGGATCAGCTCCAAACACGATGAACGTCCACATGTTTATGAATGCGAAACACCGAAAAGCCTGCTTTGTGCAAAGAGGAAAGCAACGACATCGAAAACCAGCTCATCGCCGGCCTGAATCCCATAGGAATAATGGGCGCTTTCCTTAACCTTGCATCGTTTCCGGAGTGGGGAAACAACCGGAAGGAAACCAGGACATCCGCCTGTGCGGAATGTGGAGAGTCCGGAACAGATTCAAGCGGTCCACGGTGGGTGCATCCTCTTTATCGTCAGCGAGTGCATGAGCGATAAGGAACAGACACGCACATTCCCACGGGGTATAAAGGGGGGTAGTAGATATTAGGAGGAATGTGTTATGCCGAGAATGGCCAAAAAACGAGTTGCCGATTCGGACCGAGCAAAAAGACCGGATTTCTCGATTCCTACCCCAGCGGACCGTCATCGGGGAGCCGTTCTACACCAGGAGGAGGCCCTGCGCCAGCAACGTGAGGCCGCCAGGGATTCCGACTCTGGCCAGCCTGAGAAGCACAGCCATCACGCCCTTCTGACATACGCGCACCAACAGCAAGCGGAGGAACACGCAAAGGGAGCCGCCAAGGCTCACCCTGGGAATGGCCGTCACGATTCCCTCGATTTGCAGGAGAGTCGCACCACGAGCCGGAGAGGATTGGAACCTACTGATATGACCAAAACAGCACGCAACCCCAACCGGAATAAGCAGGATTCACACCAGAAAGCCGCTGAATTTCACGACCTTGCCGCCCATACTCACCAGCTGGGCGCTGAGAGACGCGGCAAAGAGAACCACTTGACGGGACATGAACAATCCCGGCAGGCGCTTGAACATTCGCATGAGGCTTTCCAGGAGTCGCTGCAAAAAAACGCAGCCCAGGAGCAAGACATCAGGCAAGCTCTTGAGCACTCGCAGCAGGATGATCGGCAGTCGCTCGAATTGCACCAGGCCACGGACCAGGAAATCTCCGCACTGGCCTATGAACTTTGGCAAGCCAGGGGCTGTCCGTTTGGCTCACCGCAAGAAGATTGGTCCTGTGCCGAAGAACGACTCCGGCTCACTGCAAAAGGATAGGTCCCAGCCCAAAAGTGACGCTGTAGAGGTGAGAAGATTAAAGACAGATAAAGAATGGCTGCGTCTTTTCACATCTGTCCGTTAGACATCAACCGCCAGCCCTCCTGATGGCGGGCGAGTTCACCGCTCCAACCCACCTGGCCGTATCAGGATTCGCCGCGCAACGCGCCTTCGGTTGCCTCAAATGGAAGCACGGGAGCGGGCGGCTGGGTCGCCCGCCATTCCCGCGCCGCTCACGCCCGAAAGCCGACTCCCGCCCAAAATTGCACTTCCTGTTCAGGTGTTGACCGGTTTCAAAATACGGCTTTTATCCATATGGATTAAAGGAATCACCGAATTGCGCCAAGACCGGTTTTGCCGCAGGATAGGAACCGTTCAACGGAGTGCGGGACCCACTTCCGGCAGGGGCTCTCTGGCGTGCTTGGACATCAGGGGAGGGTTTCAACAGTTGACGCGGTACGGGTACGCCGAGAGTCTCCGGGAGTGGCCTCAGCGATTCCTCAGCAGGAGTTTACTATGACCGGTCATCTCACTGAAATCATCTTCCTTGGCATCCTGGCTTCTGCAGTTGTGTTGGGTGTCCTGGAACTGTGTTGGACGCTATGGGAAGGCGCAAAGTCGGCGGCCAACAACCGCACTGAGTGATTCGGATTCTTTATCGGGCAAGTGGCCCATGGACAGGAGGGCGCTGTCCGCGGCTGCCAGTTGGGGGCGACTCCGGGCATCGGGGCAATCAGCACCTTTCACACTATCCAGACGGCCCCTCTGATGCGGCAGGGGGAAATGAGTGTCGTTCGATGCTTCATCATTCTCGCCTGCCCCGCCCCTCAATGCCAAAGCTGAGTTGGGATCGGTTCGCGGCCCCGTGGCCACATGGACTGCTCAATTTGAGAAACATCTGCGGCTCGAGGTAAAGGCCGGGTAAGGCAAATCGAATCCGTTTCCCGGCTCCCGAATTCCGGCTGCTCCTGCGTTTCCACTTCAAACACACAAACGGCGGCAACCTGCTTTTCGGCCGGCATCTTCAAGGCCGGCGGTGATAGAGGTCAGTGGCGGGGTGGAATTCCCGACCGGCCGCCAACCTGCACAGAACTGCCTGCTGCCAGGCCACGCATCGCTCGTCTGAATCGTGAATCCCCCTCTAATTAGTAGCAGCGTGAGGACCCTGCAAGCCCTATTCGGATGTAAAATGATCAACGGTCGTTCTGCGAAGGCCAGGAGTGATTAAACATGGGTGAGTCCCCGACCGACCTCTGGAGAGAGTTTCGTGTCCGGTTCCAGCACGCCAATGAGCGCCTGGTCTCTGTGATGGCTGCCTGCGAGGGGGATGTCCGGTCACTGATAGATCGATCGCGGGATCAACTCGTTTCGATCACCCCGAACCCACTCGAGCCGGGAAAGGCCGCTTCGTTTGAAGACCTGTTCGGCGAGATGGAGAATCGCCTCTTCTCTGATCCAGTCGGGAGCTTTGAGGCCATCAGGCCGATCGCCAGAACACTGTCGGCCATAGAGCAGCACCGGTTTGAAATGAACGACCTGGCACGCCGGCTGCCGCGCGCGATCACCGTCTCGGGAGCGGAACTTCTGGAGATCCTGGGACCGGACGTGCGTGGGAGGTGGCGGAAAGCATGGGTCAGACGACTTAAATCACCCCGGCCGCTAAAACTCCGCCAAATCGTCCTGGCCCAGGTTTGCGGTCAGCTGGCTGGACGCCTCAGGTTCGATAGAGCTTTTGAACTTGCGCTGGCGCAGTCCGGCCTCCATCTCCTGGCCGCATGGCAAATTTTTCGCCGCCATCAACTGGCCATTCTGGCAGGGGGCGACCGGGATAAGACAACGCTCGCCAAGGAGCAAAAATGGTGGTCCCGGACATCAGCCTCTCTTCAAAGACGCACCGAGCATCTGGTTCGCTCCTACCGGCACTGGGCCGAGCTTTCTCCGGTCCTGCTCAGCGAAGCGGTGCTGCGCCGCTCGCGGGAATTCTCAGATCGCCGGCAGCGCAAGATCCTCGACGGGTGGCAGAACAATATCAGCCACTGGCATCGTCAACAGCGCGCTGTGCGTGCGCTGATCAATCTTGAGCGACAACTCACCAGCGTGTCACGCGAGGCCATCCAGGCCACCCGCCAGGCGCTGGAATCCTTGCGCGCCGAGCACGACGACGTCACGGGGGAGATGGCCCAGGCCATTTCCTGGTTCCGTGCCGGGCTCGAACAGAGCAAGCCTGAAGTGTTTCCGTCGCCCAAAGCCAATCTGCTCTCCGCCGAGCAGCGCGCCCGCGACTGGTGCGAGCGCCTGAGTTCCAGCATCCAGGCCGGCGTTCCCGCCTCGATTGAGGCGGTACGACTCCACTGGGCGATTCCGGGCTGGCGGAAACCCTGGCGACAACTGCATCCCAAAAGTGTCCTGCTGAATGCGCTTGAACATGCGGGGCTGAACGCCACGCGCGAAGGTTTTCGCGAGGGGGAGGCTGAACATACCGCCGTCATCCGCGATATCGAGCAGGCACGGCAAGTGGTGACGTTTGGGCTGGAAGCCGGGCAGTCGGAGGGCGGAACGGTCAAGACGCTGCCTCGGGAAGCTGCAGCCAATGCACTGGCCTTGCTGGAGCACCGCCAGGAAATTCTGATCGATGCGCAGCCGGCAGCGGAATCAGGCCTTTGCCGCGCTCAGGCTCTGACCCTGCTGCAGACGCATACATCCCTCGAAATCGGACGGCTGGGTCTGCTGGCCCTGTTCATGCGGCAGGGTGCGCCGCGCGCTACCCGGCATCTGGGAAAGGTGGCTCTGGGCTCCATCCGGACGGCGACGCGCGTTTTTCGAACAGTGGCCGGACAAGCCTTTCAATGGACCGCCTGGAAGCTGGGTTGGGAAAGGCCAGGCGCTCCCAGTCTCGAACCGCTGACGGAACGCGCGCGGTTGAGTACGATCCTTGCAGTTCGACCCAGGAGCCAGGAACTGCCCGCCCTCTACCAGCGGCTGTTTAGCCTGGCACCCGTGAAAGACCAGCGATTCCTGGTGGCCCGTGAAACCGAAATGAACGGTCTGGTCCAGGCGCTTTCGCTCTGGCAGTCCGGGCACGGTGTGACCGTGCTCGTCGTAGGGGCTCGTGGCAGCGGAAAGACCAGCCTGCTGAGCTGCGCTGCCGGAGCCGCGTTCGCGGGCGTGCCCGTCGTGCAAGGACAGTTTTGCCGGAGGATTCGCAGTCAAGAGCAAATGTCTGAGTTTTTGAGAGACCTGTTCCGGATTTCGCCCGGAGCAGACCTGGCCACCGCCCTGAACCAGGGGAGAAGGGTCGCTGTCATCGAGGAGTTTGAGCGAACCTTCCTCCGGTGTATGAACGGGTTCGACGCCCAGCGCGAATTCTTGCGTCTGATGGCCGCCACTTCCGGCTCGACCCTGTGGATTCTCAGTATGAATCAGGCATCGTTCTCCTATCTCGACGCCGTGGTGGGGCTGGGGCGGAACTTTTCTCATTGCGTCAACGCCATGTCGGTCAGCCCGGAACACATGGTCGACGCGATCCTGCAGCGCCACACGTTATCGGGTCTGCGCCTGCAATTCGCGCCCATGCCCCCAGGCGACCCCCGCATCAACCGCTTACGCCGATTCTTCGGGCTGGAACAGAATCCGCAACAACTGTTCTTCAATGCCCTCTACCGCCAGTCGGAAGGGCTGTTCCGGTCGGCGCTCGAACTTTGGCTGGGCAGTATCGGCCGGATTGAGGGCGCGGTAGTGCATATGCTCCAGCCCCTCGATCCCAATTACAGCCCTCTTGAGGCCGAATTGAAACCGGACGATTTGTTCACCCTGCAAGCGATCCTTCAGCACGCCAGCCTCACCGCTGAGGAGTTGGCTGAGGTGTTCAGCATCGGCATCGAAGAGGCGCGAGGCAGGCTCGAACGTCTTCAGGCGCTTGAGATACTGGAAACGGAACCAGCCTGCCCCGGACTGCGGGTGTGTCCCCAGGCGGGACGTTTCGTGCGGGACGCCCTCGCCCGCCAAAATCTCCTGTAAGGAGGAGAGAACATGCCATTCGGTGAGACCGCGGCAACGCGTGACATCTTTCAGTACTTCACCTTCGGCCGGATCACTTCGGTTGTCGCCGTTCTATTCCTCACGTGGGTCTGTATCCGTTACGCCAGTCGTCTGCTCGATTTGTTGAGCCGGCGCGGTCCCCGCATTCGCTTCCTGGCCAAGGGAGCCGAACCTATTCTTCGGATCGTTCTGTGGTTTGCAGCGATCTTCGTCTCGTTCCATCTGTTGGCGCCGACGAGGGAAACCTTCCTGGCCGCGATCGGTTCGGCGGCGATTGCCATCGGCCTGGGCGCGCAGGATCTCGTCAAAAGCCTGATCGGCGGCCTGGTCGTTTTAGGAGATCGGCCGTACCAATTGGGCGACCTGGTTCAGATCGGCGACGCGTATGGGGAAGTCATCCATATCGGCCTGCGCAGCACCAAGCTCTATACGTTCGGCGATACTCAAGTGACCATCCCAAACGCCGAGATTCTCAGCAAGCAGGTGTTTGACTCGAATACGGGCGTGCCGCACTGCCAGGCGGAAATATTTCTTCACCTGCCGACCGATGCCGATCCCGACGAGGCCCTCCGCATCGGCTCCGAGGCTGCCTATACTTGTCCCTATCTTTACTCGGGCAAGCCGGTTTTTGTACTTCTCGAGGACCGATTCGACCGGAGGCCCTACATCCGGCTTCACATTAAAGCCTATGTCTCGGACCACCGCCTGCTGCCACGAATGCAAAGCGATATCACCGCGCGGGCGAAGCGGGAATTTCTTCGCCGGGGCATTCTAAAAAGCTGGTCTTCGCCCTCTGTTTGAGCACGGACCGTCTGCCTTGCGACCGTGGCGGGCCGCAACTGAGTATGGCCGCTTTCGATCCGTACACCCTTATTCTCCCGAAACCTTCCGGCTGCGCAAGGCCGTTGCCCTTCTGGCCTGGCGGCCTTTCTGCTGGCCCTAACGTCCTTCAGCGACCGAATGGGAACCCTGGCATCCCCCCGGGGGTTGCCGGCGCCGGAGTGGCCCTGGCGTTGCAGGATGTCATCGCCAGCGTTGCCGGTTGGGCAAGCATCTCAATGGGGAACGTCAAAAAGACAGGGGGCCGCGGCGACGGACACGACTTTACAATTCCCGTTGGGCGCCCAGCGGACTCCGTGGGCCCACCCGGAAAGCGGGCATTTCATGGCGGTATGGGACCGGCGCGTGCACCCTGATCGATTGCGGAGGCAAAGGCTGAGTAAGGCGAATCCAACCGCAAATCGGTTTCCCGCCCCTGAATTCCGGCCGCCCCGGCGCTTGCACTTCAAACGCACAAGTTGTGTTGAGCAACCCCATACCGATTCCCGTCACTGGGTTCCATAGTCGGCTACACGCCAAATTGAGCATCCGGATTGTTTCCGGCTGGCCGACACTACGCCCGGACCCGCCGACTCCCAATCCACGCATAGCCCGTTTATCAGGAAGTAGCGCGGACTTCACAATCGGAGGTCCGCGCTACCGGCTCAACCCAAAGGCGTTTGTTTGGGCAGGACGTCCTGCTCCACCATCCAATCCCGTCCGATGTAGTGGAACGCTTCGGCGTAGCGGACGCCGTACTTTTCGCCAACCGCACGGGCCTTGCGCTCGACAGCCAATTTGGTGAATTCATCAAAAGCAGCAGCCGGGTCGTCCGGAAAAGCCGGAAGATTCAGGTCGCGCTCTGCATGGTCTGCCTTAATGTCCCGGATCGTGTGGTCCATCATGGTCCGGCACGCTCTGAGGCAGGCGATCTTGGTCTGCAATGTCGGGCCGATATCGACAACGCGGTTCACCAGCTGCGGACCGCGCGCGAAATAGTACCTTTCCCTGACAGCATGGGGCTCCAGGCCGGCGGCGAAATGCTCCGGCATGTCCAGATGACCGCCCGCCATCCAGCAAGCCGCTTCCACCGCGCGCGCTGTGGTGTAATGGTCGGGATTCTCCTCATAGTGGCCCCAGGGGTCAAAGGTGACCACGGTATCAACCTTCAGGAGGCGAAAGAGGAAGATGAGCCGGACGCGCATTTCGGTGGCCGCCATGTCATCGAGGCGATGGTTACGGTAGCCAAGGTTGAACCATTGTTTCAAGCCACACACTTTGATGAAGTCCGCCGCATCCCGCTCATTGGCCGCAATGGTTTCGCCCAGAGAAAGATCGTAGGAATCCTTCTCGTCGTTACTCGTGCGGATGAAATAGCCCGTGTAACCTTCCTGAAGAAGCTTGGCCACCGTGCCGCAGGCCGCGCCGGGGCCATCATCCAGGTGCGCCGTAACCAATGCCAGCACCTTTCCCTTGTGGGGCCGGCCTTTGGCTGCCCGCTCAATGTAGACTTCGCTGGCGGGTGCCGGCGTCCTGGCGCTCAATGGCTGAGCGCCCACCATGCCGAGCATCCCGGCGAAAAAATCGCGCCGTTCCATAGAGATATTCTCCTTTCAGATTCAGTCAAAAGCGTTACAAAGCCGGTGTCACTATCTCTCAATCCTGCCATTGGGCGCGGGTTCGTCCACTGCCCAATAGCTGCTCAGAGCAAAATCCGGGGGGCCTGCCTTCCCTGCGCCGGCCCGTCCGCCGCAAATCCCCCGGGACGCAGCAATTCTTATAACCATTGAAAACTGCGCAAAGACGCCCCTGCTGGACGATCTCAGCGTGACGTTGCTGCATGGCACACAGGCGCGGAAAACTGCACAACAACGTGCAAATATATACGTCTTACCCGCTGCAAATGCAAAAGAAATTATGGAGCCGGAAACCACGGTATGGTGCTATAGAAGTTCACGTTCTTCCTTGCCTGCGCCCAATGGCAGAGGAATTTCATAAACACTGAGTTTAGTTCCGAATGTAAGGTTTATTTCGGTCTCAGAATCGTTTCGGCCCTTCGTCCTGGCGCCCATCACTCGTCACGGCTTTTTCAGCAATGCCGGCCAGTTGGTCACCAATGTGAGCGGCTCAGAGGGTTCGTGCGTGGCTGTGATGACGGCAAATTTCTTGCCGTCGGCGGTTACATCAAAAGTGCCGGCTATGGTTGACAAGGCAAACATATGGGCCTGAAAGAGGGTGCGAACTTTGCCCACGGAGAAGCTGTCCCCTGAGGTGGTCACATTTGCGGACATCAAATCAAGGTCGCTGGAAACATAGAACAATTCTTTGCCGTCGCTCCGCGAGCGGGGTGAATGCCCGCCCTCGCTTGATATTTGCCATTTGCCCGAGCCGTGCAGGAAGGGCACGACGTAAACGTTCGTAATCCCGCCTCCCCTCGAGATGTATGCCAGCCACTTCCGTCCGGTGAAAGGGCTGGGCCGAGGGCGTCGAAGGGCGATCGTACGACGGGAAAGGGCTTGCGCTCGCCGAAAAGAGGCAAAGCCCAGATTTCCGTATGTAACTTCGGACCTTTCTTGCGCCGTACAAACAGAATGTAACGGCCGTCTGAACTCCAGTCCGGCGCGCCTTCCGAAAAACCGTCCACGAGCAGTGGCGCCACCGACTTGCTTCCGTCCGAAGCAACCTGATAGAGATGGAAGGTTCCGTCACGGTTGGACTCGAATACGATCGTTTTGCCATCAGGCGACCAGCTGGGATAGACATCACTGGCGGAAGAGAAGGTCAGCCGCGATTTAATCCCCCGCGCAAGGTCGAACACATAAAGATTTGCTGTGCTGTAGTTGGACGCCGCGATTGCCACCGCCAGTTTCTTCCCGTCCGGCGAAACCCTTATCATCCGATAACCATCCTGCCCACCTGTTACCTGTAGCTGCTTTCCATTTCTATCGAACCAGTCGATCTGCTGGGCTCCCCTGGTCCCGCCACTGGGCTGATAGGCCAGGATGCCGTTCTGCGAGGCGGTCATCATTGCGCTCGCAACAACGAAGTTTGTCAGCAGACTCCGGGCGATTGGATCCGGGTCTCCCACAAGGGCAAGCTTCCCAGCATCAAACTTCTGCGCCATCAACGTATTGCCCCGCATGTACAACAGGTAACCCGGAGCCGCGTAGACCCCCCTCATGCCGGTCCGCACCACCATCTTCGGCTTGCCGCCCGCGAGCGACGCCACATAGATTCCGTTCTCTTCCGGTTTCTGGGACCTCGCGTAAAACAAAAAGTGATTACCGTCGGGCAGGAACTGTGGCCAGCGATTTGAGAATACGGACCGGGTGGCATCGAGGGTTGTCACCGCCCTGGGCGTCCCGCCGGACTCCGGCACTTCATACACTGGTGAATTAGTCGTTGTATTCAATAGAATCTTGCCATCGCGGTTCCACGCGCCGCCGCGCCCCGCCGGGACGTCGCAAAGAACCAGCGCGGGCCTCCCGAAATATCGATCCGATTCAGCTTGCCGTGCGCATAGAAGCCCAGGTTGCGGCTGTCCCACGACCAGAATGGATAACTTGCATCTTCGGTGCCCGGCAGGGGCTGTGCCGCTCCCGCATCGAGTGCGCGGACCCATAAGAGTTGTTTGCCGCTTGAATCCTTCGCGACAAATGCCAGCCATCTGCCGTCTGGCGAAAGCACCGGAACTCCTCCGGTGTTCCCTGTGGAGATAAAAGTGTTGTTGGGGGGCGCAACAATTTCCGAAACAATTGCCGGAGCCGGCGCTATTTCCGCCACGGGGCCCAAAGCGCGGCACACAAAAGAATGGCCAATAGTCCCGCGATGCCCCACGGCAAGGCCTGGCGCAGGGGCGAGCTTTGGTTGCTGATGGTGGCATGGGCATCTTGCCCATGTTCGACCACGGGCAGGACGCCCGTGCCACTGATTGTCTCTTCAATCGCAATCCGCGCGTCGCCGATGTCTTGCAGGCGCTGACGTTGATCTTTTTGCAGGCAGCGGCGGACAAGGCGCTGAACCGACGGCGGTGTTGTTTCCGGCAGCGCCGCCCAGTCCGGATCCTTCATGATCACGGCTGCCAGCACTTCGGAAATCGTTTCGCCTTCGAACGGCTTCCGCCCGGCCAGCATCTCGTAGAGAACGCAGCCAAACGCCCAGATGTCCGCCCGGCGGTCGACGCGCTGCCCCTTGGCCTGCTCCGGGCTCATGTAGGCTGCTGTGCCCAGAATCATCCCCGCCTGCGTGGCCATGGCGCTCAGCGTGGGCGAGTTGGCCATGTCCATCGTGGCGGTGGAATCCTGTGCCTCCAGCACTTTGGCGAGGCCAAAATCCAGCACCTTCACCGTGCCTTCGGGAGTGATCTTCACGTTCGCCGGTTTCAGGTCGCGATGGATCACACCGCGCTCGTGCGCGTATTCCAGCGCCTCGGCAATCTGCTTGGCGATGGGCAGGGTGTCGTCATTCGCCAACACGGAACCAAGCGACCCCTCACCCGGTCCCGCTCCGCCGGACCACCCTCTCCCCTGGGGAGAGGGCTCGGATGCGATGGGTTGCGTGCGACGCAATCGTTCCCCCAGCGTCTCACCCTCAACCAGCTCCATCACCAGCGCGCGGATGCCGTTCGATTCTTCAAGGCCGTAGATGGCTGCGATGTTGGGATGATTTAATGAGGCAAGCACCTGCGCTTCGCGCTCAAAGCGCGCCATGCGCTGCGCATCGCGGGCCATTGTCTCAGGAAGGATCTTCAGGGCCACATCCCGCTGGAGATTGGTGTCCCGGGCACGGTACACTTCTCCCATTCCACCGGCACCCAGCGGCGAGATGATTTCGTAAGCCCCGAGTCGCGTCCCCTGTTGAAGCGCCATGACTGGCGGCATTATACACCCCAAGGCCGCAAGGCCAAAGAGTCTTTTGCATTCCGGCGGTAAGGACCAAAGGGACTACCAGGCAACATTCTGAGAAGATGAGCCGCCGTGGAATTATAGATGCGGAAGATGCAAAAACTCAGAAGCGCAAATCGGCCACTGAACAACCAGACGGAGACGAATTATTTGACCACGATATTGATGAGCTTTTGCGGGACGACGATGATCTTGACGATCTGGCGGCCATCGAGATGCTGGGCCACTTTCTCTTCGGCCTGCGCCAGCCGCCGGATCTCTTCTTCCGTCATCCGACCGCCACGCGAATCCTGCTGCGCAGCTTGCCGTTCACCTGCACGGGAATCTCAAGTTCTTCTTCAGCGGCAAGTTCAGGATCATAGGCCGGCCACTCGACGCGCAAAGTGGGCTCGGAATGCCCCAGGCCTTCCCAAAGCTCGTCGGCGATGTGAGGCGCAAAAAGCGCCAGGACGAGGACCAATATCTCAAGTGATTCTTTAAGTGCTTCCGGGCGCACCTTGCCGTCCGAAATGCCGGAATCCAGTTCGGAAAGCTCGTTCACCAGCTCCATGGCCATGGCGATGTCGGTGTTGAAGTGCCAGCGCTCTTCCATGTCCTCGGTTACGTGCCGGAGCACCTGGTGCGCCTTGCGCAGCAGTCGCCGCTCTTCAGCCGTGAATTCGGGCGAAGCCGCTGGACGGGTCGCCTTCCCCAGCAGCGATTCCACCGGGCGGACGCGTCGGCGTGTTTCGCAACCACCCGGTAAACCTTGTTCAGGAAGCGCCAGGCGCCTTCGATTCCGGCGTCGCTCCAATCCAGATCCTTTTCCGGCGGCGCGGCAAACAGCATGTAGAGCCGCACGGTGTCGGCGCCGTACCGCTCAAACATGGCCGTGGGATCGACCACGTTGCCTTTCGATTTCGACATCTTCGAGCCGTCTTTGATCACCATGCCCTGCGTAAACAGGCGCGCCACGGGCTCGGAAAAACTCACCAGGCCGATATCCTTCATCACCTTGGTGAAAAAACGCATGTAAATCAGGTGCAGAATGGCGTGCTCGATGCCCCCGATGTACTGGTCCACCGGAAACCAGTATTCCACCGCTTCCTTGCTGACCGGCGCCGTGTCAATCTTCGGGTCGGTGTAGCGGTAAAAGTACCAGGAGGAATCAACGAACGTGTCCATGGTGTCGGTCTCCCGCCGCGCGGCGCCGCCGCACTTGGGACAGTTCGTTCACAAATTCCGGAACGGTTGCAAGCGGCGACCGCCCTGGCCCGTCAGCTTGATGTCTGCCGGAAGCACCACGGGCAATTCCTTTTCCGGAACCGGCACCGCCCCGCAGGCTTCACAATAAATCATGGGAATGGGCGTGCCCCAGTAGCGCTGCCGCGAAATGCCCCAGTCCTTGATGCGGTACTGGATGGTTCCCTTGCCAAAACCTTTGGCTTCCGCGTCCCGCGTCATGCGCTCGATGGCCTGCTCAGAGGTGAGGCCGGTATACGGCCCGGAATCAACCAGCTTGCCGTATTCCGCAAACGCAGCTTCAAGTTTTACTTGAGGTTCTCCGTCCTCCGGCACGATAACCGTGCGGATAGGAAGATTGAAGGTGGTGCAGAACTCGAAGTCGCGCTGGTCGTGCGCCGGCACGGCCATCACGGCGCCCGTGCCGTATTCCATCAGCACAAAGTTCGCAAGCCAGATGGGAACCTGCTCCCCGTTATAGGGGTTGCGGGCCGTAAATCCGGTGGCCACGCCCTCTTTTTCAAGGTTGACTTCCGCCTTGGCGCGGAGGGCGGAATGCCTGATCCGCTCAACTTCGCGCGAAGGTTTTCCGGGTCCTTTGAGGCGGCAATCAGCTTTTCAACCAGCGGATGCTCCGCCGCCAGAAAAACCGCCGTGCAGCCGAAAATCGTGTCCACGCGCGTGGTAAAAACGCGCAACGGCAGGCCGAGCTCCTCGATCCGGAAGTCCACTTCCGTGCCCCTCGACTTGCCGATCCAGTTCTGCTGCATGGTCAGCACGCGCTCCGGCCAGCGCACCAGTTCCTTCATGTCGTCCAGCAGCCGCTCGGCGTAGTCGGTGATCTTCAGGAACCACTGCTCGAGCTCTTTCTCAATGACGGGCGTTTCTTCATGCCGCCAGCAGCAGCCGTCCACCACCTGCTCGTTGGCCAGAACGGTCTCGCATTCCGGGCACCAGTTGACGCGGCTCTTCTTGCGGTAAGCCAGGCCGCGCTCATACATCTTGAGGAAGAACCACTGGTTCCAGCGGTAATACTCCGGCACGCAGGTGGCCATCTCGCGGCGCCAGTCGTAGCTGACCCCCAGGCGCTTCAACTGCCGGCGCATGCGGTCAATGTAGGCAAAGGTAAATTCCGCCGGCGGCCGCTGGTGCTTGATGGCCGCGTTCTCCGCGGGCAATCCGAAAGAGTCCCAGCCGATGGGATGAAGAACGTTGAAGCCCTTCATCGACATGTAACGCGCCAGCGCGTCGCCGATGGAATAATTGCGCACGTGGCCCATGTGAATGTCGCCGGATGGATAGGGCAGCATCTCCAGCACGTAATACTTCTTGCGGCCGGGCGCAATGTCGGCGTCAAAAAGCTTCTGCTCGTTCCAGCGCTTCTGCCACTTCTCTTCAATTTTCTGCGGTTCGTAGTGGGTATCCATCGATTAACCTGTCTCAGATATTTCGGGGCCTCATTTGTGAAGCCGGCTTGCAGCGCGCAAACCCTTTTCTGTAACGTAGAACCATAGCACACCTGCTTCATGCTGGCGGAAACTTACGGCCGGAACTGCTTCGCCCCGGCATCGTAAACGCTAGGCTTGCGCAAAACCTTCCTCCGTCAATTCCCGCAAAGCCTTGACCACCTCCGGGCGGGAAACAGGCACAACCTGCAGCGCTCTCCAATCTTTGAGCTCAGGTATATCCTGATAACATTGATTGATGGTTCTGAGAATGACCTCAAGATTCTAATAATCGTCGGCAATCGCATCCAGCACAAGTTCCAGAATCGCCGCCGAACGGTCACGAGTCAGATCGTCCCACCAGGGATCAATGCCTGCCAACGGTTTTCACTCCTGCCAGCTTGCGCATCATTGCCAGATTCCGTCTGTCGTCGTCCGGTTCATCCACCGGGGTTTCGCAGATGAAAGGGATACCTCTAAGTTTCGGGTGTCGAACAATCCTGCCAAATGCGCGCTCGCCAATCTGCCCTTTGCCAATATGCTCGTGCCGGTCGACGTGCGAGTCGAAAGCCGACTTGGAATCGTTGGCGTGGATCACTCGAACCTTTTTGATGCCCACGGTCCTTTCAAGTTCCTTAATCGTGCTGAGCAGCCCCTTCGGAGTGTGTATTGAATAACCAGAGGCAAACGAATGGGCGGTGTCAATACAAGCCCCGACCGGCAATTCCCTGCCGGCGCCCGCGACCATTTCTGCGACTTCCTCAAAACTTCTGCCGATGGCGGACCCCTGCCCTGCGGTGTTTTCAATCAGAACCGTCAACCCATTAAGCGAAAGTCCGTTGGCAGCTTCCTTAAGAGATTCGATACAGGTTTTAATGGCCTGGGATGGGTTCGAACCTTTGGAACTGCCTGGATGCGCAACCAGGTAGTCGGCTCCAAGGGCCAGTGCCCTTTGAAGTTCCCGCCTGAACGCCGCAACCGATTTCCCGCGTATTTCCGGATCAGCCGAGGCCAGGTTGATCAGGTAGTTGTCGTGAATCACCATTGGCGAGAGCTTGCGCGCCTCCCGTTCCGCACGGAACCGCTCGCAATCACCCGGAGAGGGATCCAACGTCCGCCAGCCTCGAGGATTGGCTGAAAACATCTGGAAGGTATCACAGCCGATTTCCGACGCCCGGCGGACCGCATTTTCCAGCGCTCCTGCGATCGAAGTGTGTACGCCAACGCACAATCGGTTGTTCGCCCCTTTTGGCATGAGGCATCTTAGCAGAGCCTGTTCTGAAGCGTCAATTTGCACTGGACGTTGGCATTGGAATAAGAGCAATCCGTCCCGCAAGTGACCTTTATGATTGCCATGGGTGGAGCAAGGCCTTACTGCTTTCGATCCGCTTCCATAAAGACGTGCGGGGGAAGATGCTTCAATGTCGGCGCGCCGACATATTGAAGAGATGCTTTAAGAATGTCGTCAAGGTGTTTCAATGCGGGACATTCCTTTGCTGCGGCCGGAACCCCGGGGAGGCACATCCTGATGTGAAGGGCGCGACCTGTGCCAGATTCCTATTCCTGCACACCGGTCTCAACGAGCCTCGCAATGATTAAAGTTATACCTTAAGTAAATTCAGTTGCGCTCATGTCCGGTGCTGTGAGGTTTCTAAGGTCCGTCGAGCATATCCGGCCGTTATAGGAATTCAATTCAGGCGCGACACAGTTGTATAAAAACACCGCATACGCTAAACTTCGTCGCTTCGGTTGCGTGTGCCCGGATGAAGAGTCAGGAATTTTCAGAGCTCTCGATGAAGGAGCGACTGAGGTGCTGCCCAACCGAATGATCCCGAGATGGAGCGCTATAACATTCCCTTTTATGACCGTTTACAGGAGCATCGCCATACTTATTCCGGGAGGGATGAGCCTCTGATGAGACTTCCCCGCCCTCAACGTTTTTGTTTTCCAGCTCCGGGGCCGGGCTGGGCAATTCACGCCTGCTCTTTTCTCCGAAAGCCCCGGATGGTCGTTTTCCTGGCTGTTGGCTTGATGGTATTGGGCGGCATGGCATGCCACAAACAGGAGCCGCCACCGCGTCCATACGTGGCGTTTGTTGTCAACAACCAGAGCCAGTCGGTCGTCGCCGTTAACCTGGCCGCCCCGCGGATCGTCGCCACCATCCCCGTGGCGCCCCTGCCCGAAAAAGCAGTTCGACGGCCCGGGCATCAGGAAGTCTACGTGGTATCGAAGTCAGGCACGATCAGTGTTATCGAATTCCCGGAATTGACGGTTGCGCACACCATTGACATCGGACAGTCGGCAGGAGACCTGGTGTTCTCGCCGGATGGAGACCGCGCCTATGCGCTCGAACCGCAGGCCGGCAGGATCGTTTTCCTCGACTGCAACACGCTGAAGGAGACCGGCCGGACCAGTCTGGTTCCAAAGCTTGGGCACCTGGCTGTTACTCCCAATGGGAAAACTCTGATTGCCAGCGACCCAACGGGCGACCGTCTGTTTTTTGTCAGCACGGAGACGCAAAAAGTTCTCGGGTCCGTCAAAGTGGGAAGGACTCCCGGGCCTTTGGCGGTCTTGCACGACAGTTCAGTGGTCTTTGTGGCGGACACGGGCGACGAGAAGATATCGGCGGCGGAAGTATCCTCACGTACGATTCTCGCTCACATTGAGATGGGATCGAGGCCAAGCGGGCTGGTTCTTAAGCCCGACGGGGGTGAACTGTTCGTTCTGAGCAATGAAGGCTCCAGCATGACGATCATCGACGCCTTTCATGACAACATTGAGCAGGCGCTGCCCACGGGAAGAGATCCTGTCGCCGCTGTTTTCAATCGGGATTCCAGCATGATGTATCTGGCCACTGCAGCGGACGGGTTTGTCACCGCGTTCGATATCACCAATCGTGCCGTCCAGAGTACGGTCCATGTGGGCGTTTCGCCAAGTGAATTAGCCCTGACGCCTGATGAGCAGTTTCTGGCAGTGGCCGACAGTGCCTCCGGCAGTCTGGCCCTTGTTCGGACGTCAACCCTTTCATTGATCACCGTTGTGCCCGTCGGCTCAAATCCTGTTGACGTCATCATTCCCGGGTGGGAGTTGGGCCAGAAAAAGCCGTGATCATTTCTCGCCGTCTGCGGTGTACTGCGACTTGAAAAGTGATACCTTCCAAGCTCCTAATCTATCACTTCATATATCAGCAACAATTAGATGATTTATAATGGAATCAAGGAATGTATCGTGTCAGGAAGCGCCACTTTGATCGCTCCTACCAGCTTTGCAACTCTTCGGAGAGATCCAGAGTCAACCAGCCTTCCTGCGGCATGATCTGGAGCGGAAGGTCATCGGCCCAGAGGGATATCTGAAGCTGAATCTGACTACCGACGCTGATTTCCAGCTCGCTGTAAGCGAGCCGGGCCTCAAAAATCTGTGCATAGCTCGCCTGCAGGCTTTCGCTGGTTACAAGCGGGACCTGTAATTGATCATTCGCCTTCCAGAACTCCACCTTCGCTACCTTGTTCTCGCGGATTGACGCGTGCAACCGGGCATTGGTGTCGCCGTCAATGCTGATCCGGATTTGGAAGGATGGATGTTCCTTCCTGAAGTGCTCCGGGAAATCGAGGCGAAGAAAGACCGCGTCGCGACCACAGCCGTAGTAAAGAGCCTCCAGGCAGTTGCGCACGCCGTGCATGGATCCGGAGGTTGTGTCAGGAAGGTAAATACCCGCCCCAAGCCATTCAAAGTAGTTTGTCTCCAGGCCGTCAATGAGGGGTTCAATGGCGCCCGCGGGCGGATAGTTGACAGCGCGGATTTCCAGTCCCTTGATTGGAACCGCCAGGTTGTCCGGGGGCGATTTGCCCAGCAGGCGGTAGATGTTACTCAGGTGAGTGCGGTAGAGACGATCAAATTCCTGGTCGTGGCCGCTCGAATGTTCCGGGCCATACCACCAGCACCAGTCGCTGCCTTCGCTGATCCAGACTTCATGCCGGGCGCGTTCGCGGTTTGAGTTGCTGAGGCTGGTGCGCTCCTGGTTTTGTTCGAAGAAATCACGAGCCTCGGCCAGCAGGTTCCAGGCGCGGTTGTCCTCTTCCGCCCCGATCCACACATCAAAATTTGCATTGATCCATGAGCCGGGAACAATATGGGAGAGGCTTCCATGCTCACAAAGCTCCAGAGCTTCGCTCGCCGTAACAGCCTTTAACTCAGGATCTTCCATAACTTTCTTATAAAAGCTCTTTAGGAATTCACGTCCATTGCCCGGGAAATACTCCCACGCATTCTCCCCGTCCAGAATGATTGAGACGACCCTGGGACCGTCGCCCGCCCCACGAGCAGCGGCATGGATGCGCTGATGAAGGTGGTGCGCTGCGGCCTGCGCCGGCAGGTTGGCGTACGCAAAGCCGATGAGGTCCGACAGATAATGGTCCCGAAAGAACATTGAAATCTGTTGGCCTTGGCTGCTGAAACGATAAGGCCTGTAAAGCTCGCGCGCTCCTTCAAGCGTGCCGTCAGCGTGGCGGCTGAAGGTAGCCGGCAGCGATCTCCCCAGCACCCCTTCATCGGTTGCCGTCCAGGCAAAACCCTCCCGGGCGGCCAGTCGCAAAACTTCGTCGGAGACGCTCCCTTCGCTCGGCCACAGTCCCCTGGGCCGGCGGCCAAAGACTTCTTCATGCAATCGGACCGCGGCGTTCAATTGCTCGACTGCGTCATCGGGATGCCGATAGGCCCGATGCGGCAGGCGAACTCCCGGGTGCGACTCCTCCGCAATGTTCGAATCACACAGCAAGGGCAGAATGGGATGATAGAAAGGTGAGGTGGAGAGTTCAATCTGGCCGCGCTCGGAGGCGCTATCGGTACTCTTCAAGTGTTACATTAAATATTTCAATTTCCTTTTTGCGTACGAGAAGCTTGTCATCCTCCGTGTAACCTCTCCCCTTCCTGACCAGACTGCCAACGACGTCGTCCGACTCAAGGTAAATCTCGTCGAACCAGGCAAGTTGTGACAAAACCTGCAGGTCAAGAAAATCCCGGGTCCCCCAGAAACGGACCCCATCCCTGGAATTCGCGGTGTGGAACTTATCATAAAGCTCGCGCAGCCGCGGGAATCGATTCACTTGATTCCTGAGATTCATCTGGAATGAAAAGTCGACCAGATTTTCACGGTCTGTGGGAGACAATTGGTCCGCTGGCTTGAAAGCCAGGTCGAAAGCTTGCTCGCGCACCTCATCTCGGGCATACTCTTGAAGTTGGGAAACGAGCGAGGGAACAAGGTTGAAGGTGGCGTGGAACGCGGGAAACTCCTTCAGCATGGCGACCATTCCGTAGTAGTCCTTCAGGGCGTGAAGCCTCACCCACGGCATGGCGTAGGTGCCTTCTGCCAGATCCTTGTAGAAGGGCTGATGCATGTGCCAGAGCAGCATGAGATAGGTTGGACGGCTCGACATGGTCAGATGATAATCCTCCTGGGAAACAGGCACGACGGGTTGAGACGTTAGCGCGGGCCCAACCGGTCGGCCGTGCATCTCTTAAGATATCGGGGAATGGTCTTTTTCGGAAGAGCACAAGAATGAGAATTCTGACTCGCTACATCTTCAAAGAAATGTTCGGGCACTGCCTGCTGGGGCTCCTGGTTTTTACGTTTGTTCTTTACGTCCGCCCCCTCAGCCATGTTCTGGAACTGGTTGCGCGAAGAACCCTTCCGGCTTCCCAGGTGTTTTTTCTATTTCTGCTTCCGCTACCCAGTATTCTTGTGATGACCATCCCCATGGCGATTCTGCTGGGTACGCTGATTGGCCTCAGCCGAATGGCGGGCGACAGTGAAATCATCGCCATCCGCGCCACCGGGATTGGCAAAGGCCAATTTGTGCGGCCGGTACTGCTTTTCGCGCTGTGTGGATGGGCGTTGACATCCTGGATGAGCCTGTTTCTCTCGCCGGCGGCCATTCGCACGCTGGAGCGTTCTGAAGCGAGCCTGGCCGCAATGCAAGCCAGCTATGAAATCCAGCCCCGGGTCTTCATCGAGCAATTTCCCCACCTCCTCCTGTACTTGAAGGATGTCGTCAGTTCCAGCGCCCGTTGGCAAGGCGTCTTCATCGTCGATCGCAGCCAGAAAGACGAACTCAAGGTGACGTTAGCAAAAGCTGGCCGGCTTGTGAACGAGGATGATTCCGGCCGTGTGGCCCTTTATCTTGAAAACGGCGCGACACACGAATTTAACCCGCAGCACCGGCAGCGATACACCGTTACTTCTTTTGACAACCTGGAAATTCCCATCGTTGAACGCCAGGGAACTGCTGGCCGACACTTGACACCTTCCATGCTTTCACCTCTGACGCTGCTGACGGACCTGCGGACTTCGAAGGGGCGCCGCGACGCGATGGTTGAACTCAACTATCGCCTGGCGCTCCCGATTGCGTGTCTGGTGCTGGCGTTGGTGGCTGTTCCTATTGGACTTTTCTCCCGGAAAGGTGGCAAAGCTTTTGGACTGATGCTCAGCATCCTGCTCGTGTTTATTTACTATGTCCTGATGGCTTCCGGGCTGAACCTGGCAAAGGAAGGCCGCTTGAATCCTGTTGTTGGATTATGGACGGCCAATGTTATTTTCGGGGTTGCGGCGCTCATCATGCTGCGCCAGACCAATCGCGTGAGAACAGGAGTAGATTTTCTGCACGCCGGGCTTGAGAAAATCGGCCACACGCTCGAGCGATTCCATATGGGCGGGCGCAAACAACCCGCAGAGCAAAACAGAGCAAAGCGCCGGAGGTTCGGATGGCGGGCTTTCCAGATTCTGGATCTCTACGTGCTGCGTAGCTGGCTGTTTTACCTGGCCATCCTGCTGGTTACTTTCACCGGCATTTACATCATTTTTGATTTTTTCCAGTTGCTGGGCGACATCGTGCGCAATCACATTCCGGCACCGCTCGTACTTGAATATTACTGGTATCTGATACCCCAGATTGTCTACCTGATGCTGCCGCTCAGCATTCTGGTTGCGACCCTGGTCAGCTTTGGCCTGCTGAGCAAGTCAAATGAGATCACCGCCATCAAGTCCGCAGGAATCAGCCTCTATCGCATCTCTGTGCCGATTCTGGTGGGCGCAGGGCTGTTCAGTGGAAGCATGTTCCTGCTGGGCAATAACTATCTGCCTGAAACCAACCAGCAGCAGGACGCCATCAGGAACCAGATCAAAGGCAAGCCTGCCCAGACCCTGTATCGGCCTGACCGGCAGTGGATTTTTGGGAAATCCAACAAGATTTACAACTACCGCTTTTTTGACCCGGACCTGAACGTTTTTGCGAACCTGTCGGTATTTGAAATTGAGCCCAATGCCTTTGGCCTGAAGCGGCGGATCTATGCCGCCCGCGCCTTCTGGGAGCCGCACATTCGACGCTGGGTTCTCGAGGACGGATGGGTGCGGGATTTTTCCGACGGCCGTGTTACGGATTACCAACCCTTTGCCGTGCATACCTTCAGTGAGGTGGATGAAGCTCCAGCCTACTTCAAAAAAGAAGTCAAGCCCTCGGAGCAGCTGAGCGTGATCGAGTTGCGCCAGTATATCCAAAGCCTCAAGCAGAGCGGGTTTGATGTGGTTCGCCTCTCCGTGGCGCTCAATCGAAAGTTTTCTTATCCACTCATCGCCTTCGTTGTCACGCTGATCGCCATTCCATTTTCCTTTTCCACCGGCAGCCGCGGTGCGCTGGCCGGGATCGCGCTCAGCATCGGCATCGCGATTGTGTACTGGTCCGTGTCGAGCCTGTTTGAGGCGATGGGCAATCTCAGCCAGCTTCCTCCGGCTGTGGCTGCGTGGTCTCCCGATGTCCTGTTCGCCTTGGGCGGCATTTACCTTCTGGGACGGATCAAGACTTGAGAAGCATTTCCTGAACTGAATTCAGCGGCTCCCTATGGCCGGATGGGGCGGGATAGAGCGGATGTCGACGCGTCGACATTCAAAACCTTTCCTGAAAAACAACAGCGATCCCGAACCCGCCACCTTAAATTCAAGACCTAAAGCATTGCTTGATATTGGATTCAGGGATCGCTGTTTTCATTTAACTTAGGCTGTTGTGTACGCTTCGGTCGAAGCGCTCTTCTTTTGCTCTGCTTCACGCAGGGCTGCCTGGGCAGCCGCCAGCCGAGCGATCGGCACACGATAGGGCGAGCAGCTGACGTAGTTCAGCCCGGCTTCAGAACAGACCTGAATGGATGACGGATCGCCGCCGTGCTCTCCGCAGATACCAACCTTGAGTTTTGCACGGGTCTTGCGCCCTTCGGCGGTCCCAATCTTCAACAGCCGTCCGACGCGCTTCGGGTCCAGCACGGCGAAGGGATCGGCCGGCCAGATCTTCTGCTTCACGTAAGCGTTGATGATTTTTCCGCAGTCGTCGCGCGACAGGCCAAAGGTGGTCTGGGTGAGGTCATTGGTGCCGAAGCTGAAGAACTCCGCTTCTTCCGCGATCTCTCCGGCGGAGAGTGCCGCGGCGGGCAACTCAATCATGGTTCCCACCAGGTATTTCACCCGAACACCTTTCTTCGCAAAAACCTCTTTGGCCACGCGGTTGACGATCTCCTTTTGAAGCGCCAGTTCCCGGACATCACCGACCAGGGGGATCATGATTTCCGGCCTGGCATCGATGCCACGCTTCTTGCATTCGATGGCCGCCTCAAAGATGGCCCGCGCCTGCATCTCGGTAATCTCCGGATACATGATGCCAAGACGGCATCCGCGAAGCCCCAGCATGGGATTAAATTCATGCAGTCCTTCAACTACTGCCAACATCTCCTTCAATTCGCTCAGCTTGGCACCCTTCTTTCCTTTCGCTTCAAGGGTGGCGATTTCCACCATGAGTTCTTCGCGTTTGGGAAGGAATTCGTGCAAGGGAGGATCCAGGGCTCGAATGGTTACCGGCAGGCCGTCCATGGCCTTAAAAAGACCCACAAAGTCCTTCCTCTGCATGGGAAGCAATTTGGCCAGTGCCGTGCGCCGCTCTTTACGGTAGCGGGCGGCTTCCTTTTCGTCCGCCGTGTCCTTGCAGGCCATAATCATCCGCTGGACGTGCGGGAGCCTGTCACTGGCAAAAAACATGTGCTCGGTCCGGCAAAGCCCGATGCCCTCCGCTCCAAAGCGGCGTGCCACCCCGGCATCTCGCGGAACATCGGCGTTCGCCCGAACTCCCAGGCGGCGGACTTGGTCGGCCCAGCCCATAAAGGTGGCGAACTCGCCGCTGGACGGATCGGGAAGAAGGGTGTTTGTCTGCCCAAGGATCACTCTCCCGGTCGAACCGTCAAGTGAGAGCCAGTCGCCTTCCTTGAGCGTCAACTTGCCAATCCGCAACTGCTTCTTCTTCTCATCCACTTCCGCGGCGCCACAGCCGGCCACACAGCACTTGCCCATGCCGCGGGTCACGACCGCTGCGTGCGATGTCATGCCGCCTCGTGAGGTCAGAATGCCGGCGGCCACTTCCATGCCATGGATGTCATCCGGTACCGTTTCAGCGCGAACCAGAATCACGGGATGATGCTTCCCTTTTTCCACAGCATCTTCGGCGGTGAACACTATCCGGCCAACCGCTGCTCCTGGTGAAGCCGGCAAGCCTTTTGCAATCACCTTCAGAGGCTTCGATTCATCAAGTATTGGATGAAGGAGTTGATTCAGCTGGTCGGGTTCAACCCTCATCAACGCTTCGTTGCGTTTGATGATTCTTTCTTCAACCAGGTCGACAGCAATCTTGACGGCGGCTTTGCCCGTCCGTTTGCCGGTGCGGGTCTGGAGCATGTAAAGCTTGCCTTCCTGAATGGTGAATTCGAAGTCCTGCACGTCCTTGTAGTGGTGCTCCAGGCGTGATGTAATCTTCCGCAACTGGTCGAAGACCTCCGGCATAATCTTCTGAAGTTCGACGATGGGTACGGGTGTTCTGATGCCAGCCACCACGTCCTCACCCTGGGCGTTCATCAGGAACTCGCCATAAAACTTGTTTTCGCCCGTGGCCGGGTTGCGGGTGAATCCCACACCGGTTCCGGAGGTGTCGCCCATGTTTCCAAACACCATGGCCTGGACGTTGACTCCGGTCCCCAGGCCATCGGGAATTTTGTTCATGCGCCGGTAGGTGACGGCCCGCGGGTTGTTCCATGAGCGGAAGACGGCCTCGATCGACATCTTGAGCTGGGTGCGCGCATCCTGGGGGAAGTCCTTGCCGGTGGCCTTGCGGATGACCTGCTTGTAGCCTTCGATAACCTGCTTAAAATCGTCGGCCGTCAGTTGCGTATCCAGTGTGAACTTGCGCTTCTTTTTCTGGGCTGTGAGAATATGCTCAAACTTGTCTTTGGAAATCTCCATGACGACGTTGCCGAACATCTGGATAAAGCGGCGATAGCTGTCATAAGCAAACCTTGGATTTTCCGCCTTTCGTGCAACCGCCTCGACAGCTTTGTCGTTCATGCCGAGGTTAAGGATGGTATCCATCATGCCGGGCATAGAAAACTTGGCGCCGGAGCGAACGGAAACGAGAAGCGGATTCTGTGCGTCACCCAGGCGCTGCTTCAAGAGCTTCTCCAGCCGCTCAAGTGCTTTTTCGGACTGCGAAAGCACCTCCTGAGGAAGACGGTTTCCGGCTTCAAAAAAGGCGCGGCATGCCGAGGTTGCGATCGTAAATCCGGGTGGAACCGGCAGGCCCGCGTTGGTCATCTCCGCCAGCCCGGACCCTTTGCCGCCCAGAATATCTTTCATGGTTCCGTGGCCGTCGGCTTTGCCGTTTCCAAAAAAGTAAACAAATTTTTCCATAATTCCTCTTCTCCTTGTGATGAAATCTGCGCACGGCCCAGGGCCGCGGAATTCTTGAAATGCCTGCAATCGCGCCGCTCAACCGTTAAACGACGGCGACGATTTAAAATGTTGGCATCGACCGTCGAAGTCGGCGCGCCGACAATAGTTAAGGTAACACTTCAGATGTGCCCGTCTGCGAACATGCCGGCACACCCAACTTAGCGCTCCTGCTTTGAGGAGCTGTGGGTCTCAACTGCAATCTCTGAAAGATCCGCAAGCCGGGCAAAAACATCACGATTCAAATGGACCAGCAGCCGAAGCCGGTTTTCCCTGACGGCCGGGTCCTGGGCCATTACGAGGACCTTGTCAAAAAACAGGTCCACCTGCGGCCTGATTCCGGCCATCGTTCGGAAAGACGCTTCGTAGTCCCCTGTTGTCTCGATGGATTCCAGCTTCTTGGTGATGCCGTTGCACGCGGCGTATAACTCCTGCTCCGGGCCTTCACCCAGCAGATCAGTATTGACAGACGATGTGCCGCCCACGAGGTCCACTCCCGCCGACTTGGTCAGGATGTTTCGCGTCCGTTTGGCGGCGGCAGCCAGAGCCAGGAAATCTTCTGTATCGCGCACCTTTTCAAGCGCCTGGGCACGCGCCAGCGCAGCGGCTGGAACATCGGCGCCTGCGGGAACAGCCGGGCTCAGGACGGCTCGAACCGTGTCATACCGGAGTCCCGCGACCTCACGGAAATAGAACTCCATCCGCTCACGCAGGAAGCTTTCCACCCGCTGGGCAAGATTCCTCCCCTTCGCACCGGGCAGGTTCCCTTCAGCGCATTCAATAGCCTTTACTGTAACGCGGGCCATATCCAGGGTTCCAAGGGTTTCAATTGCAATCTTGATGATCCCATTGCCTGCCCGCCGCAGCCCAAACGGATCACTTGACCCGGTGGGATCCAGTCCCACGGCGAACCCGGCCGCCACACTGTCAAGCCTGTCCGCAAGCGCCACAATGGCGCCCACCTTGCTCCGGGGACAAGAGTCGCCCACGTTGGCAGGTTTGTAATGGTCATAGATAGCGTCCGCAACAGCTTCGGGCTCGCCTTGTTCACGCGCGTAGAGCCCGCCAACCACGCCCTGTAGTTCGGTGAATTCCCGCACCATCTGGGTGGTCAGATCGCATTTGCACAGGCGGATGCCGCGCAACACCTGATCCCTGGCCACGGCATCGAGTGAGCCCTGAGATTCCAGTTCAGCGCAGATTCCTTCCGCAATCGCCGCCATGCGTCCAACCTTCGCGGCGTAACTGCCCATTTTGGCCTGATAGGTCACCTTTTCCAGCAATTCCTGCCGTGCGTCCAGGGGGGTCCGAAGGTCCGCTTCCCAAAAGAATTCGGCATCGGCAAAGCGGGCCGTCAGAACACGCTCGTGGCCCTCGCGAATCAGCCCTGCCGAATCTCGTCCCATGTTGATGACCGTGATGAAATTCGGTTGAAGCGCCCCGGACTTGTTCTCGACCGCGAAGTACTTCTGGTGGTCGCGCATCACGGTCACCAGAATTTCTCGAGGCAGGTGCAGGAAGCGCTGATCAAAGCTGCCCATGAGGGCGTGAGGCCATTCCGTGGAATTGATAACCCACTGGTGCAGGTCGTCATCAGGAACAACCTCGAAGTCCCGTCCTTCAAGTATCGCTTTAATTTCTGACAGAATGATTTTCGACCGATGCTGAGGATCGATTTCTACCTGGCGATCGCGGAGCTTTGCCGCGTACTCCTCAAAACTCTTCACCGATATGGTTTTCGGACCTGCCACCCGATGGCCATAGGTTGACTTCCCTGACCGCACGCCGGCAATCTCAAAAGGAACAGTCCGGGCCCGCTCACCCTCAGCGAAAATTGCCAGCAGCCAGCGGATGGGACGGATGAAACGGGGACCCGTTTTTGAGGTCCAGTACATGCTCTTGGGAAAGCTGATTCCCAGGATGACTTCAGGCAGGGTTTCCGCCAGAATCTCACGAGCAAAGCGTCCTCGCAGTTGCTTTCGCAGGCCAAGATAGAGCCCCTTGGGCGTCTCAATTTTGAGCAACCGGCTGACAGGAATTGAATTCCTTTCCGCAAAGCTCTCGGCCGCTCGTGTCGGCTTTCCATCCTGGTCAAAAGCCACCTTGACGGGTGGCCCGATGATCTCTTCGACTTCATGGGGTTGCCGAAGCAGCACCGCTGGAACTCGCGCCACAAGCCGTCGCGGGGTCGAAAAGGTGCGGACCGGCGGCGCATCAAGCGGCAGCAATCGAACCTTATGCAGAGTTTCGGTCAGGCGCGCGCCCAGTTGCTGCTCAGCTCCGGCAAGGAAACGCGCCGGAATTTCCTCAACTCCTACCTCGAGCAGCAGTGGTTCTGTACGTTGTTTTTGCTCAGCCGTCATACCGATTCAACCTCTGCTAGCGGTTTAGATTGTTCAAGATAAACCTGCGCCACGTCGGTTGCGATCTTTCGGATTCGCGCAATCAACGCCACACGTTCGGTTACGCTGATGGCTCCCCTGGCGTCAAGGATATTAAACAGATGTGAGCACTTCAGGCAGAACTCATAAACCTTGCGAAGCGGAAATCGGACAGGCCTTTGGCCGGGGTCAGCATTAAAGTAAATCTTCAGCAAACGAGCCGCTTCTCCTTCATAGATTTCGAAGAGTTGGCGGGTTGATTCGGGTGAGGCAGACTCAAAATCGTAGAGGGAAAGCTCAAATTCCTCTCGATGTCTAAGATCATGGTATTTCAAAGACTTATTCCACATAACCTCATATACATTGTTAACATTCTGGAGGAATGCTGCGATCCTCTCAAGTCCGTAAGTGAGTTCAACTGAGATAGGATCCAGGTCGACGCCACCCGACTGCTGGAAGTAGGTGAATTGTGTAATTTCAAGCCCATCCAGCATGACCTGCCAGCCGATTCCCCAGGCGCCCAAGGTTGGAGCCTCCCAGTTGTCCTCCTCAAACCGGATGTCGTGATTATGAAAATCGATTCCGATGTCCCCGAGGCTGCGCAGGTAGATATCCTGAACGCTCGTGGGCGGCGGTTTCAGGATGACCTGCAATTGGGTGTGCTTGATCAGGCGGTTGGGATTTTCTCCATACCGGCCGTCGGCAGGCCGCCTGGAAGGCTGAACGTATGCCACATTCCAGGGTTGCGGCCCGAGAACCCGGAAGAAGGTTTCCGGACACATGGTCCCCGCCCCAACTTCCAGATCGTAAGGCAGCGCCACCACAGCTCCCTGCCTTGCCCAGAAGTTGGTGAGGCGGCTGATCATTTCCTGGAAAGTCAGGCCCTTCGCTGCTCCCTTTTTATTGACTGCTTTTTGCGCCATAGTATCCTGCAGAATTGGATTCCCCTGCCCGTCAACCTTTCATGCCTAAATTTCTTCTGACAGCATGGCCCGTGTTGTCAGCTTCTTCTCCAGATGCGCCTCGATGATCTGTTCCAGCAGCCGGCGCAATTCACGCGTGCCCGGAGCGGCGGGCTCCTTCTCAATCCATTGCTCAATGCGGACCGTGCGAAACGTTGGAATCAATCTCAAGGCGCCTGCCGAAATCCGCTCGATCGAAGACCCGCTGCGGCATCTGGGACATACCAGGGCGACAGCCACCGGGTCATAAAAACCGTCTTCCTCCGAAAACTGCTTCTGGCATGCCATACACCTGCTCAGGTCAGGCAGAAACCCTCCAAGCCGCAGCAGCCAGTAGTTGAAAAACACGAGTGGCCGGTTGACCTCGCCAAAGCGCTTGAAGGCTCTCAATACGGCCAGAAGCAGCCGGAAAACACGTTCGTTCACTTCCCGGTCCGGCAGAAATCGGTCCGTGACTTCTGCAAGGTACTGAGCCGCTACCTGGATGCGAAAATCACGCTGCATCTCAAAAAACGACTCAACAATTTCAGCCGAGCCTATTCGCTGAAGGTCCCGGTTCTCCCGGTCGTAGACCCACACCCGAATATAGCTCAGAGGCTCAAGCGCAGCGCCATACCGGCCCCTGCGGCTAAACGCCCCCTTGGCTACAGCTCGGACGCGGCCCAGTTGCCGGGTCAGCAGTGAAACAATCTTGTCTGCCTCCCCCAACCGGTGAGTCCGAAGAACGATCGCCTCTGTTTCGATAAGGGGCATTGCAGATGACTGTGTCGGCGTACCGGCAAATAATCTAAGTTAGCACAAGCCTGTAACGTTCTGAAAGAAGATTTCAAACAGGCGAACAGCACTGCAAAACGGTCTTGACCCTGAAAGCCCCCAAACAACGGCGGACTAACAGTGCTGCATAGTGCCTCACTAAGACCGGCAGGACACCCAAAGCACGAACCCTCCTTACATGCGATTGCCGTGATGCCCTTAAGTGCCGTCACTCTCTACTCCGCCCGTTGCGCCAGGTCCAGCCGGAACCAGAATAGGCTTAAAACCCACCCAACCACGATCTGATAGCCAGGCCTCCGGAACTCTTCCACCGGCGCAAAGACTGTCAACAAAGAGTCAGAAGCCGGGATCTGACCAGGGAATCTTGCTGGAATCCACCTGCGCTGTGGATAAAAGCAAGGATCCTGTGCAAAAGAAGTTATGTTAACCGGCATGGCGCACCCCTCGCATTATCAGACGCGCCTGTGGAAGGCGCCTGGTCGCTTTCTTCCTGGCATGCGCTGGTGTTGTTAGCGCCAGGACTGAGTGGCCGGCAGCGTCAGGCGGTACTGCGATAGAGTCCCCTTCCCTTTTCGCTGCAGAGCTTATGGTGATACTGACTCCTTGAAACGCTATGTCCCCAGGAGCAATGAAGTCGGCAGATGACCTGGCCGATAACAAGGGGTAGGTCTACGAAGTTTGGGAGGGCGTTATGGAACGACGTTTAGTCCGAAGCAATGCGCAATTTCCGGTTGATCTGGTGTCGACAGGTAAGGCAGTGCAGTTTCACGCGCCTGCGGGGGTGGTTGATATTTCGCATGGAGGACTCAAGGTGAGTACCGGTCCGGCGCTGATTCCTGGGAGATTGGTGCACGTTTTCGTTGAAGGCAAGCCAAAGCCGTTTGCATATTGCCGGGTGGTATGGGTACAGACGCATGGCAGTGCGCTTCCGAGCGAGGCTGGTCTGGAAATCCTGGAGCAATTGTCTGCTATTCCATGCAGTGAAACTCCAGTCCGTCATTAAAGGTGGCCCAGTCTCGGTGCTGAGATGATCAGTTGCACGGCCTGCCTCAGCGGAATTTCAGGACTCACGAGGTTGTGAGTACTTGCAGTTTGCTGTGGAATGGGTTGCGGGTTAACCCCTTGTTTCGAGAGTTGACTTCAGCGAAGCCAGCCCTTAGCATAGGATTGATGATCATTCCGTTCCGGTGTGGAGTGACTGGCTCATGTTAATGATTTCATTGTTAGCATTTTCATTTTTCCCCGCCCTTCTGGCGGTTAACCTTGGAGTGGTCGTTCCACTGGCCCTTTCCTGTCTGGTCGTTGTGGCCGTCATCCCGTCTGCCGCGTGGCGTGGAAAACTGAATGTTCCCGTCTATGCGCTCATGCTTTTTGTTGCGGCATTTGTCGCCTATGGGATTGGGAAAGTCGCCGGGGCCCAATCCATCCACGGTACGATGCTGGGGGTGGTGATCTCGTTTATCTTTTTCCTGCTGGTTGCAACGGCGATCGGCTCTTTTTTGGGAATTTTCTTTTACCGTCAGCCTACGGACGATTCAACGGCCGTCACAGCTGAGGCGGGCGTGTCCTCTGCCGTGCCAGCCATGGACAAAGACCGTCAATAGCAGTGAGCCGTCCCTGCCGTGAATTGATTCGCATATCCCCCCTTTTAACAGCAATTCAAGCCCTTTAGATGTATCTTTGCGCCTCTTTCATTACGGCCCTTGATCAACTCCTCTAAGCGTGTGCCTTTCTTGTATCTGCCCTCGGACGGCTGAAAAGCCTCTTGACCCTGGTTGGGAAGTCATGCAGACTGGCCGCATCCGCAGGGTTACATTCGTGCAAAGTAAAACAGAGGGGAGACGACGATGCTGAAGGAATTCAAAGAGTTCGCCACACGTGGAAACATGTTCGATATGGCCGTTGGAATTATTCTGGGGGTTGCGTTCGGGAAGGTGGTCACCTCCATGGTGAACGATGTTCTGATGCCTCCCATCGGAAGATTGCTGGGCCACCTTGATTTTTCGAATTTCTTTATTAACCTGTCGGGAACACACTATGCGACGCTTGCTGAGGCCAAGAAGGCCGGGGCCGCGGTGATCAGTTATGGAGTGTTCTGCAACACGGTGCTTGAATTTCTGATTGCCGCTTTTGCTGTTTTCCTGCTGGTCAAGCAGATCAACCGCCTGCGGCGACCCGCTCCTGCTCCTGAAGCTCCTGCAACGCGTGAGTGCCCGTTCTGCATTTCGACGATTTCGCTCAAGGCGAGCCGCTGCCCTCATTGCACCTCGGAGCTTCAAGCGGCGTAACACGACATCGTGGTCGAGTTTGAGAAAACGAAAGCCACATAGTCAAAGCTCTTGCTGAATGGGTAACTCTCCAGTGTCTCCGGTGTGCAGTTGAAGGAAGGTCTTAATGGCGCCAGGACAGGTGTTTGCGCTGATCAGGACTATCTGCCGGCCAGGGCCGGACGGGCAACAAGCAAATGATTGCCTCCTGGACCCGCCAGGGCGGCGCTGAGCCTTGAGCCGTGCGACCGGGTATCCATACTCTGGGAAAAACCAATGAGGTTGCTTCCATCGGGCTCGACGCCGAGCCTCTTGCCAATCTGGTTCACGACGACCCTGGCAACCTCGATCTGCAGAGCCGTAGCATCAGCCATCGGTCGGCTGTAATTTTCCGCCCAGAGGTGCGCCTGGTCGTCTACGCGAATCAACATTACGGTAATCCTATAACCTTTCCCAGTGCGGCGCACACTGCCTTCGACAACATAATCCACTCGCAACTCCCTGCCGATCTCGGCGATGGACTTCTGCGTATCCTGGTAGGCTCTGGCTGATGTGCGGGCAATGACCCCGACCCTGGCGATATTCCACCGGCCCAGTTGTGCGATAATCTCATTGCTAAATCCATCAACGATATATTTCTGGCTTGAATCACCGGTCAGGTTTTCGAAAGGAAGCACCGCCAGCATCAGCCTCGAATCCGAAGAGCCTCGCCTGAAGCCAACTTGCTCAACACCGAAATAGCCGGCAACCAATAAGACTGAAACGGCCAGAAAGGAAATGAACCGTTGAGGTTTATACCATCGGCTTCTGGCGGCTGGAAGGTACTGCTGCCCCCCCTCAGGCGGCTGCGACCGGGATGGCTCATGCATAGGGGTATGTGTTGCTGTCGGAAGTGGTTCGCGAGCGGCCTGCATCGATTCGTGCATTTCCCAGTCGTGGGGGAAAGTAGATCCATCCAGGTCGTCCAGCTCTTTGACCTCCGCGACAAACCGGTAGCCCTGGCGCGGAACGGTTTCAACGTACTTCTGCCCGGTAGTCTTTTCACCCAGGGCACGGCGAAGTACGCAGATATTGTGGTTGAGGTTGGTTTCTTCAACGACACTGTCGGGCCAGACGGCGGCCATCAGTTCGTCCTTGGTCACCAGGCATCCGTGCCGGGCGATAAGGGTACAAAGGGTGTCAAAAACTCTCCCTCGTAAAGGAACGGTATATCCTTCACGCGTCAAACGCCTTTCCCGAACTTCCAACCGGAACGGACCGAATTCAAAGGCCTTACTTTGTTTAGCCATGATCGGTTAACAAATGCTTAAGAAAAATTCCAGCTTGAGTAAAAGACGCTCCGCAACCCCAAAAGATTAACTGGTCGTACGTTCGAGCAAGTGTATGTTGGATGCCGCCCGGCCCTATTCTATCAGGCGGCCATGGGGCTTTGGCCAAAAAATTTGCGAGGAGTAGGAAAATGGCACAGTGGAGACCCGATCCCACTTTCTATCCGTCTCCAAGGATGGCGGCGGAAGCACCTCCGGAGAAATTTGCCTACCTGGCGTTGTTGAATCCCCGGCATGAAGGAAAACACGACGCGCTGGCTGTTATTGACGTGGACCCGTCATCTTCCAAGTATGCCCAAGTGGTGGGCCAGGTTGAGATGCCGAATGCAGGTGATGAAGTGCACCACTTCGGCTGGAACGCTTGCAGTTCCTGCCTTTCACCTTACGCACCGCATGCCCATATGGAACGGCGCTACCTGGTGGTTCCCGGCCTGTGGTCTTCAAGGATTCACATCATTGACACAAAGCCTGACCCTCGAAAACCGAAGATCGTCAAGGTGATCGAGCCGGATGAGTTGGCAAGGCGTACGGGGTATTCACGGCCACACACCGTCCACTGCGGACCTGATGGGATTTACATGAACGCCCTCGGTTCGCCGTCTGGGGACGGACCGGGCGGCATCTTCATGATGGACCCGGAGAGTTTCGATGTGCTCGGCCAGTGGGAGCTTGACCGTGGCCCCCAACACCTTTCCTACGACTTTTGGTGGCACCTTGGCTGTGACACGGTGATAACGAGTGAATGGGGAACCCCCAAGACTTTTGAGAAGGGCCTTATTCCGGAACTGCTTCTCTCAAGCGGTTACGGGCATGCACTTCATATGTGGGACCTGCGTCGCCGGCGCCATCTGCAGACGTTGGATTTGGGCAAGGAGCAGCAGCTTGTCTTTGAAATCCGTCCGGCGCACAACCCTTCGGAAGCGTATGGATTTGTCGGGGTGGTGCTTTCTCTCAAGGACCTCTCTTCGTCGATCTGGATGTGGCACCGCAACAACGGGAAGTGGGACATCCGCAAGGTCATCGAAATTCCCGCTGAACCCGCTGACCCTGAAAAGCTTCCGCCCATGTTGAAAGGGTTCAAGGCAGTTCCCCCGTTGGTGACGGACATTGATCTCTCCACCGATGACCGTTTTCTCTACGTCTCATGCTGGGGCACAGGTGAGTTTATTCAGTACGATGTGAGCGACCCGTTCAATCCTAAAAAGACGGCTTCCCTGCATCTGGGCGGAATTGTTCGTCACGCCGCGCACCCTAAGAAGCCTGACCAGCCATTGAACGGCGGCCCTCAAATGGTTGAGATTAGCCGCGATGGACGTCGGATTTACTTCACCAACTCCTTGTACGGTGTAATTGACGAACAGTTCTATCCGGAGGGTATCAAGAGCTGGATGGTAAAGGTGAACGCGAAGCCCGACGGCGGGATGGAACTGGATAGAGATTTCTTCCTGGAGTTTCAGGAGCTTCGCAGCCACCAGGTTCGTCTGGACGGCGGTGACTCATCCTCGGACTCCTATTGCTACCCGTCATGACCGAGACTGCGGTGTGGGCCTGGGTAGCCTTGCTGCTGCTTGGGGCCTATCACGGGATCAATCCGGGAATGGGATGGCTGTTTGCGGTTGCATTGGGAATGCAGGAAAAGAGTTCCAGGGCGGTCTGGCGATCGCTGGCACCGATTGCGACCGGTCATGCATTGTCTGTCGGCGCCGTCGTGTTCGTGGCTGCCTTGGCCGGTATGGCGATTCCACTGGGGAGCCTGAAGATTGTGGTGGCAGTCCTCCTCTTTGCGATGGGGTCTTATCGCCTGGTGCGGCACTGGCATCCACGAGGGGGCGGGATGCAGGTCGGGTTCAGGGATCTGACTCTCTGGTCGTTCCTGATGGCATCCGCCCATGGGGCCGGACTGATGGTGCTCCCTGTCCTTTTGCAGATTTCGCCTGCGGTATACGCAGCCGCGCCGCAACCCGCGGCTCATCGAATGCACGCCGCTGTAATGGGAGGAACAACAACCAGCCTGCTGGCTGTGGGGGTTCATACCGCAGGGTACCTGGTGGTTACGGGGGCAATCGCGTGGCTTGTTTACGAAAAGCTGGGCCTGGCCCTTTTGCGCAAGGCGTGGTTGAACCTGGACCTGGTCTGGTGCTTTGCTCTGATCGGGACAGCAGGCTTTGTGCTTGTTGTATAGGAGTCGCACCAGCGGCCTTATGGTCCCGCATGGAGTATCTGGCCGGCAGGGGCTGAAAAATAGACGTTTGACAATCAGAGAAGGAGATTTCTGAAATGCCCAAATTCTTGATTGAAGTTCCGCACCCACCCGAGTTGGAAGCCTGTGCCCGCGTCGTTCAGATTTTTCTGAAAACAGGGTCACACTTTTTGAGCCATGCGGATTGGGGCTGCATGGACGGAGAACACAAGGCCTGGATTATCGCCGATGTAAGCGACAAGAACGAGGCGTGCTGCATCGTACCGCCACAATTTCGCACTGACGCCAAGGTCACAAGACTCAACAAGTTCACGATGGATGAGATCGAGGAGATTCTCCAGAAGCATCAGGTTTGACCCCGTTCATGGCGCAGAATACCCGTCGACACCTTACACCTTGAGAAAGTCGGAATCCTGCCTGAACGGACAAGTCTAAACTGAAGCTTGCCTCGGATGGAGAAATGGTGCAACATCACCTGATACTGGGGTTGAAGGGGCGGGTTCAAACAAAGGACTTGCCCTGGCGATAGCAGACTCACAAACGTGGAAATGGGCAGTTAACTCAACGAACAGTCTGCGCAACGTGGATGCCCAATCTCATTTTGTCTGAGTCTGCGAATGTCTGTTACTAAACTCGATCATCAAATCGGTGGCATACTTTTCTCCCTTCCCTGTTTTTCGCCACCATCGCCCTTATGGCGTGTTTTCAATAGACTCTAAAATTCTAGCTGCCAGGGGAGGAGAAACTCATGGATTCAGGAACGGTTACAAAACTGCGGGAAGCTTTTCGCGGCGAGATCATCGCGCCTTCAGATGCCGGGTACGATGCCGCCCGAAAAGTGTACAACGGAATGATCGACAAGCGTCCGGCGGTGATTGCCCGCTGCTCCGATGTTGCCGACATCATGACCGCCCTTAAATTCGGTCGTGAAGACAATGTGCTCACATCGATTCGGGGTGGCGGACATAATGCCGGCGGCCTGGGGATTTGCGACGATGGCCTGGTGATTGACCTGTCGCGGATGAAAAACGTCCACGTGGACCTCAAGGCAAAAACTGCCCGGGTTGCCCCCGGCTGCGTGTGGGGCGACGTTGACCACGCTGCACACCCATTCGGCATGGCAGTGCCCAGCGGTATCATTTCCACGACAGGGGTTGCCGGCCTGACCCTGGGCGGCGGGATTGGGCACCTCTCCCGCAAGTACGGCCTGAGCATTGACAACCTGCTTTCGGTGGACATGATTCTGGCGGATGGCAGCTTCGTTACCGCCGATGCGAAGGAGAACCCGGACCTTTTCTGGGCCGTTCGCGGAGGTGGCGGAAATTTCGGCGTCGTCACCTCATTCTTGTTTCGCCTGAACCCTGTCGATATGGTGCACGCCGGTCCGACCTTCTGGCCGCTGGATCAGACAGAAGAAGTCCTGAAAGCCTATCGTGATTTTATTGTTCAGGCCCCGGAAGACGTGAACGGATTTTTTGCCTTCCTGACCGTTCCACCTGTCCCGATGTTCCCGGAAAACCTGCATAACCAGAAGGTCTGCGGGATAGTGTGGTGCTGCACGGGAGCGCCTGAGGCGGCGGAAAAGGCCACCCGGCCCATGAGGTCGGTCGGCAAGCCGGTGCTTGACCACGTGGGACAGGTGCCCTTCCCGGCGGTCCAGTCCTTATTCGATGGATTATACCCGCCCGGACTTCAGTGGTATTGGCGCGCGGATTTCTTTAAGGAAATCAGTGACGCAGCCGTTGCCAAGCATGCGGAATATGGCGCCAAGCTTCCCACCATGCACTCCACCATGCACCTTTATCCCATCAGCGGGGCGGTACATCGCGTAGGAAGTCAGGACACGGCATTCAGTTATCGTGATGCCAATTGGGCCGGCGTTATTGTGGGCGTCGATCCTGACCCCGCAAACCGCGACAAGATTACCAGGTGGAGCAGAGACTACTTTGACGCCATCCATCCCTATTCGTCAGGCGGCGCCTACGTGAACTTTATGATGGAAGAAGGCCAGGAGCGCGTTCAGGCATCTTTCCGCGACAACTATCAACGCCTGGCCGAGATCAAGAAAAAGTATGACCCGACAAACTTCTTCCGGGTGAACCAGAACATCGTCCCGGCGGCTTAGAAACCGGGCTGGCCGCACGACGAGGGTTGGGGGAGGAAAGCAAGAATGGCAAGAAAACCCGGGCTTGCGAAGACAGCCCTACATTCAGTTTGTTCTCGAAGAGGGCTGCAACGCAACCCTGGAAACATCAGGCTGCTTGGCCTTGCCATCGTCCTGGCGATGGCAACGGCCATGGCGGCGTGCTCGGATACATCTGAAGAGTTTACGGAAACTCAAACCCGCATCGCTCCGCTTCTGAAGGGTCTGGGAAATCATACCCACCCCGTCACGACTCGTTCGCCCCTGGCTCAGAGGTACTTCGATCAGGGCTTTAAACTTGTTTACGCCTTCAATCACGCAGAGGCGGTCCGGTCGTTCCGTCAGGCGTCGCTGATTGACCCGGATTGCGCCATGGCCTACTGGGGGCAGGCCCTGGCCCTTGGCCCCAACATTAACGCTCCCATGTCTCCAGAGCACGCCCGCCAGGCGTACGAGGCTATTCAGTTGGCCTTGAGGTCGAATGCCAGCAACTCGGAGCGCGATTACATCAACGCGCTGGCCAGGCGCTACTCGCGGGACGAAGGCCAGGATCGAAAAGCGCTGGACAGCGCCTATGCTGATGCCATGCGCGAGCTGGCCGCACGCTACCCACAGGATGACGACGCGCAGACCCTATATGCTGCGGCGCTGATGAATCTGAGGCCGTGGAATTACTGGCAGGGAGACGGGAAATCTTATCCTGAAACGGCTGAGGTTGTGCCGGTGCTTGAAGCGGTACTCCAGCGCAATCCCAATCACATGGGAGCGAACCACTACTATATTCACGCTGTTGAAGCGACCGGATCGCCAGAGCGCGCTATTCCGTCCGCTGAGCGTCTTCAGGCCGAAGTGACGGGCGCAGGACATCTGGTCCACATGCCTGCGCACGTCTATATCCGCGTGGGGCGTTACGCTGATGCGTCAGAAGCGAACGTTCGCGCTATTGCCGCAGACGAGGATTACATCACGCAATGCCGGGCACAGGGAATCTACCCGCTGGGTTATTATCCCCACAACATCCACTTTCTCTGGGCTTCCTCCAGCATGGAGGGCCGCAGCCAGGTGGCGCTGGATGCCGCGCAAAAAGTTGCCTCCAAGGTTGAGGTGGGGAAACTGGATGATATCCCCTCCTGGGCCCGTATATTTACGGTGATTCCCCTTTACGCCAAAGTACGGTTCGGGAAATGGGATGAAATTCTTCAGGAGAAGTCCCCTCTAGTCAACCGCCCCTTTTATACCGGTATCTGGCACTACGCCCGCGGCCTTGCCTTCACCGCCAAAGGGCAAACGGGGTCAGCTCGACAGGAACTGGCGAGGTTGCACAAGCTGGCAAGCGATCCCGTCCGTGGCAGGCCTTGAGGTTGGCGCAACCACCGTTGGCAACCTGCTTGAGATGGGCTCCTCGGTGCTTGCAGGCGAATTGGAGGCGAAGGGCGGAAATTTCGAGAAAGCCATCAGCCAACTGGAGCGGGCGGTTCGTCTCCAGGATGGACTGCCCTACAATGAACCGGCTGACTGGTACTATCCGGTACGGCAGTCCCTGGGAGCGGTCTTGCTCGCCGCCGGACACCCCGCGGAAGCGGAAACAGTCTATTGGCAGGACCTGAAGCAGAACCCCGAAAACGGCTGGTCGCTTTTCGGGCTCGCAAAAAGCCTCAGGGCGCGGGAAAAGAATGCCCAGGCTGCGGAAATCGAAAGAAGATTCCGGAAGGCCTGGGCCCGGGCTGATGTAACGTTAGCGGCTTCTCGTTTTTGATGAACCGGCGCGTCTGCCGTGCGGCAGACGCGCGGGGTAGGCATGCGGCCTGCCAACGCTAGCTGAATTTCGCAACACGCGCTGAGACTTCCTGCGCAAAGCGGTCGATGAATCCGTTGATGTAGGTGACCGGATCCAGCTTGTCGTCCTGAACGAGAGGTGTTAAATCAACACCAAAGATCACTGAAGTTGCCACATCCGTCGCGTGCGAAGCAAAATAGGTTGCGTTGGCTCTGCGCCGTCCGGCAGTCGCGAGGTCATACCTTTTGCCGCCGCAAATCTGCGAATCAAAAATGCCCACCAGCGACATGGCCAGGTTTTCATGTGCGCTCACGTCAAACAGAACCTTGTCGTTATCATTCAGCCAGTCAAGGCCCCGCCAGACTTCGCACCCATAGAGATTCTCGGGACGCGAATCGGCATCCAGGCCGCGGATCGCCTGGATCACTCGCAGGGTAACACCGACGTGGGTATCATGCTTGTCGGCAAGATTATGCGTATAAACGACCTTTGCCTTTGCCGTTCCCAACAATTGCTGAAGGTCGGCCACCACATCGGGGTTGTTCTTGTCCTTGACCGCCCCGCTGGTGTAGTCGAGAAAGGCCTGCGCAGAATATTCTCCCACGTAAGCGGCTTTGCGTTGTTCAACACGCCGCACTCTCTGCATCTCCTCGTCGGAATAGCTGGCGTAAAGGTCGTCGCGCGGACTGCCTGCGCCGTTGGTCACTGTAACGCCGGTAAAGTGTTTGTCCTGCTTGCCAAAGCACTCCAGAATTCCCTGGTAGGCCATGATTTCAAGATCGTCCTGGTGCGCGCCAATGCCAATATGAGTTGAGCGTGCCAGCGCCTGGTCCGGCGGTGCTCCGTCCGGCACATAAACTTCTGATCCGGGGTTATGGAATTTCATCACTTCCTCCTGAGTTCAATGAGTGGCAGGCAGACTTGCGGCCGCGACGGCCTGGCCTACTCTCCTGGTTTTCTCATCCGGTAAATGCAGTTCGATCTTTTCCGCGAGTTCCGGAAATTCCGCGTGCAAAACTTCCTGCGCCTTTTTCAGGACGATGTTCCCGCCGTCGCCGGAGGTCACACGGCCAAGGATCAGGACGTGCCTCAGTTCATAGAAATCGGCGTAATGTGCCACTCCATAGCCGATGTAGACACCTATGGTTTCAAAAATTTCCCGTGCGCGCTTATCGCCGTTGCTCAGCAGGGCCTGGACGGACTTCAACTGATCTGCCGGACCCAGCTTTTCGTCAAGTTGAATGCCGGCAACGGGCGCCAGCCGAAAGACGGCCTGCTGGGAGAAGTACTGCGCGCCGACGCCGGGGTCGCCCGACCATTCGTCCACAGGCGCTTCGGGGTCGTAATCCACGGGCACAAAGGCAAGCTCGTCGAGCCACGTGCTGATTCCACCGGTCGGCGTCACGTAGCCGCCCGCCTGGCTGGATCCGAGCGCGATCCCGAGCACGGCGTTGTCGTTCAATGACATCGATCCGGCAAGCGCCGTGACCTCGCCATCGTTCACAACCACAAACGGGATACCTCCCCAGGCTTCCTGAAGGTCAAGGAAGAGACGGGTGGTTTTCGCATCAAACAAGTCCTTGGGAATGCCCCGGAACAATGACGCTACACGGGGACGGTTATTGATGTAAACACCGGCGGAACTTCCGCCAATGGCGTCCACGCGCGGCATGTGGCTTGCCGCTGATTTCAAACCGGCCATGATCTCGTCAAAGTGGTAGGCCGGATCCGCGGAGTTGCGCGGGTCCCACACAATTTCTTCACTGAACACAGACTGGCCGTCGATCACCGCCGCCACCTTGCGGTCAGTCGCCCCCAGGTCAAAGCCAATGCGGCAGCCGTCCAGATGCCTGCCGATCTGCAGGGAGCCTTCAGAAGCGTCGGGAACCTTGTCGGGAGAGGTGATCTCAACCGTAAAAGGATGTTCGTAAACGCCGCCCATAAACTCAAAATCAAATGCCCGCGCGCCACTGGAGGAATAAACCTGCTGGAGGTGCTCTCCAATACTTCCGGGCCCCCCTACAATGACGCGCCACCCTCCTCGCTGCCAGAGCAGCATCTTGAGCGTGCGTTCAGCATAGCGAAGGTTCAAGGAAGCTGAAGGATGTCCCTCGTCGAACGCCTGAGTCCGGTAAACCGAGACCGAGCCGTCACCTCGCTCCAGGCCAATGACCAGGGGAACCGCTTTCCCCGATTCCTTGACCATCTTGAGATAAGCATGGTCCGCGAGCACCGCAGGTGCAAACTGTGGGTGCAGTCGAGGCCTGATGCGAGGTGTCGCGATTTCATGAAGTCCGATCATTCCTGAATTCCTTTCCAGATCGTCCTGCTGATTGGGTTATGCGGGATCGTTGAAAACTCTTCATCATAAGAGGATGCGCGATGGGCGTCAAGAAAGAAGGCGCGCGAGCCCGGCAAAACCTTGCCAGACCCACGCGCCACGCTGAAGATTCAATGGTTGGGCAGGATGTCGGTTCCAGACAACGCCTGCTATCCGCGTTCCATTCGGCGGATCTTGAAGTACAGGCCTGAGATGGCGATCACGATCGCGATCAGAGCAAGGGCCAGACCTTTTCTCCGGTAATCGCGCTCCTTCAGGGCGTCTACCCCGTCTTCGTAGGCCTTTTGAGCAGTTTCAGTGCCCTGATTGGTGATCTTCAAAACGTCGGCGGCATTGAAGCTGTGGACAGTGACGCGGGCTTTGATCAGGTCGCTGTGGGCGTTGGTCATTTCCACCCTGGCGCTCGAGATCTCCATTCCGGACTTCTCCGCCTTGTTCAACACATCGTCAGCCTTCTGGTAAGTCGCCTTCAGCTTGTCAAAGCCTGCTGAAATTTGCTGTGCCGTCTTGTATCCGTTGTCGCCCCCCACATGGCAGGTCACGCAGATTGCTTTCGGGCCTGTACCCACCCAACTGTCCTTGGGCGAGAGAATTTCATGATTGGAGTGGCACTGGACGCAACCGGGAAGGCCCATCCTGGCAAAAGCAGGACCGTGGGGGCTCTTTTCAAACAATTGCTGGTTCATCGCGTGGCACGTTCCGCACACGTTAGCCACCGAACTGACTCCCGGTGGCGTGGCTCCATGATTGCCGTGACAGGTGGTACAGGTGGGGGCGGAGATATCTCCATTTTCCATCGCGGCAGCGTGGACGCTCTTCTTATAGAGCTTGTACTGGTTGGTCGGGATATTGTAGCCCTTCATATAATTTGCGTCGGCATGGCAACGCGCGCAGGTCTCTGCCACGTGGGTGGGATACACAGGTGCGCGCGTGTCAGTCACCGCACGGATGTTATGGACGCTGTGGCAATCCACGCACACGGCGACTTTCGAGTCTCCCTGCTTCAGCCGTTTGCCGTGCACGCTGGTGAAGTATTCGCTCATCTGGTCGGTGCGAAGGCTCGGGTTGAACTTCCGCATGTAGCTGGGATCAGAATGGCAGCGCCCGCAGAATGCCGGAATCTGGGCCTTGCTGGGAGCGCCGCGGAACCCCTTGGCCGGACTCATCGCGTTCATTGAGTCATCATTGGGGTTGCCGCCGTGACAGTCCGCGCAACCCAGGCCCTGCTGGTGGTGAATGTCTTCTGAAAACAGTTTGGCGGGCTTGCCGAAGTTGCCTGGAAGCTGAGAATGGCACGACACGCACGAATCCTTGGGAGGCGCAGCCGACAAGATGCTGAGACCGCAAAGCATCATGACCACACCGATGGCACAACCGATTATCCGTGAGCTACTGATTGGAGATCTTTTCATAATCCGAATCGCAAAGGCAAGAAGCCTTTCAGTCAACCTAAAAAATGGCCAGTAACGAGAACACAATGATGTATCCGAGGGCGAAAACCCCAAGGCCCGTAAAGAAACGTGTAACGCGCCCGAATCGCGCTTTGCGGTCAAGGAACGGAATGACCACCCAGAGGGCGCCGGCCAGGCCGAACAGCATCAGGCCGAGAAGCTCACCGTCAATGAAGAAGACTTTTGACGGCAGATATTTCAGGGTCTGGAACATGAAGAGGAAGTACCACTCCGGATGTATTCCGGCCGGCGCGGATGCAAATGGATTGGCCTTGGTCCCCAGCTCCCAGGGAAAGATGGCAGCCAGCGCTCCCAGGACGCCCAGGGCGCCGTACCATCCCATCATGTCCCGAAGCAGAAAGTTGGGGAAGAACGGCATGGAACGCTCAGGCTGCTTTCCTTCCTTGATCTTCTGTTCGACCCCGGGAGGAACGCTCATTCCCAGCTTTTGAACCAGCATCAGGTGCAGGGCAAGCAGCAAGGTGGCGATCCCAGGCAACACCGCTACGTGGAAACCAAAGAAGCGCGTCAGGGTGGCCCCGGTAACTTCATTACCTCCTCGCAGGAACACTTTGATCCAATTTCCAATGAGGGGCACAAAGCCTGCCATATCCGTGCCCACTTTGGTGGCGAAGAATGCCAGCGTGTTCCAGGGAAGAAGATATCCGGAAAATCCGAACGCCAGCACGATGAAGAAAAGCACCATCCCGCTGACCCATGTCAATTCTCGAGGCTTCCGGTATGCCTTCATGAAAAAGACGCTGAACATGTGGACGAAGACGATGAAGATCATCAGGTTGGCGGACCAACTGTGGATGGAACGGATCAGCCATCCGAACTTGACCTGCGTCATGATGAACTGAACGCTTTCGAAAGCGCCGCTGGCCGTCGGGCGGTAATACATCAGCAGCAGGATGCCGGTGAGTACCTGGATGATAAAGAGAAAGAGGGCCATGCCGCCCAGGTAATACCAGATGGTGTGGCGATGGATAGGCACCCGCTTATGACGGAGAAATGCTTCGATGTCCTCTCCGCCGAGGCGCTCGTTAAGCCAGTCTAAGGTGCGACGTTTAAGATCAGCCATAGTTATGCGTTCCGGACCACGACGATGTCTTCGCCTTGAATATGAACTTGATACTGCGCCAGAGGCCGCGGAGGCGGACCGCTGACATTGCGGCCCTGCAAGTTGTATTTGCCGTTATGGCATGGACACCAGATTTCGTGCAGATCCGATCGGTATTGCACCGTGCAACCCAGGTGCGTGCATACGGCGGTAAACGCCCGGTAATTTCCGTCAGGGATTCGTATCAGAATGGCAGGCGTCGACCCAAATTTGAAAACCTTTGCTGCATTGTCCTTAAGTTCTCCCACCTTTGCAGCCACCACCGAAAGGTTAGTCGATTCACTGACCGGTGGGGGTATCACGTACCGGATGGCCGGGTAAATGAAGGAAGCAATGGTGGCCACCACTCCGGTGCCCAGAATCAGGTTTACCCAGCGGCGCCCTGAGTTGACGCTTTGCATCTTCCGGACCCGGCGCGGATTTTCCAGGGTTGGGATCAGCCGTCATGCGATTCTTTCCTCCATTCCGACCTCAAGTTCTTACCTATCTTTTCGCTTAACAACATACACGCCAGGTTGAACAACGGCAACCTTGCCTTCACTGCACAAACCGTCTGAAGCTGAGAAATTTCACTTCCTGCTGGGCCCGGGTTACGGCCGATGGCGAATAGAAGTAATAAAAGTCCGCCTGCACCGTTGAGCGAATGCCCTGCGGCACTTTAAATGTGAAAGATTCTTTCTTTGTCTCGCCCGGAGCCAGACGGGTGTCTGAAACGACTTTTGCCGCCCTCATAAACACCAGATCCTCGCGGTTGAGTATCTTGCCATGCTGGTCTGCCACCACGCGCGTGAAGACCCTCTTCTGGTGGAGCGCCGTTCCCCCAAAGGGGAAGGCGCTGACCTCGAGAATCAGTTTCCGCAGCGGCGAACCTGTGGGCACCATGTGCCCGGCGCCCTGATTGGTGACGTCCACTTCCACTCGGATCTGTCCGCCGTCGTGCGATACGACCAGTTTCCCGCGAATGGCTTGGTTCAATTGCGTCAGCGAGTGGCTGCCGGGCATCTGATGCAGATTAATGCCTGCCTTCGGCGTCCTTTTCACCCTCGGGTCTACAACCTCGCCCTCAACACGATACATATGGCACGATTGGCACCCTTTGTGCTCAGCGGCGTAAGGACCTTTCTGCCACTCGCTGTATGTGGTAAGTACCGCAAACCCCAGGGAATTCTTGTACTGATGGCACGTCGCGCAAAGAACCGACGAGGTATGCACCGGTGAGTAGGCGGTGCCATGCGCCGGCGAGGTAATCCCTTTCCACGGGCCCTCTTTCACGTTGTTGTAAACCACTTCGGCCTTGGGATTAACTCCGCTCATGTTCACGCTTCGGATCGAATGGCAGTAGTCACAGGTGATGCCTTCCCAGGTGACCTTGCGCACAAGTTTCAGATCGCCGGTCGCCGCAATCGTCGGGGCATGGCAGCCCAGGCAAACGGTCCGCGCATGCGGTCCGAAATCGGTATTGGCCATGTGCAAAGCGTCCTGGAACAGCCGGCTCTCCATGGCTTGCGAATGGACCGATTGCTTCCAGCCTTGCTCGATGGCCCGGTGGCAGTTACCGCAGTACTCGGAGCTCTCGGGCATTTGCGCCGCATTCGCTGCACTGAAAGGCATCGTCATCATCATGAGCATAAAAACAAGCAGGTAGGAACCTTTGAACATGGCCTACCTCCAGATGAAATTCACTGACGCTTCACACCAGACGCCAACGACGGACCGGACGATCTGCTGCCCGGCCGCCCGGATTTCCCGACCTGCATTCCGACGGGTGTCAAGGGACCAAAGGTTCGCCACCACAGTTTGTTTTAGTTGTAAGCCAATCGTTCGAAACGGGCTGAAAGCGACCCTATCGGACAAAGTTGCGAACCCCTCTATCCTGAAATTGCCCACACGCATGAAGCGATAGCGTCCAAACCAAGTACGTGTTCGGTTGCTGCCGTGGAACGCGCTTAATTTAACGGCACAATCACTTTAAAGCTGTGACCCTGATCACATGGTGGTGTGACTTATCGCACACAGCAATGGGAAGCACTGCCGGAAGAAGCACCTAAGCCCCTCCTGCACTGCCCGTTGAGAAGTCTTGGCTGAATTCTGAAAGTGGTCGGGGCGCCCGGATTCGAACCGGGGGCCTCTTGCGCCCAAGGCAAGCGCGCTACCAGGCTGCGCCACGCCCCGACAGTTTGGGAGGTGCCGCGCGAGGCAGAAGTTTGAGATGGGCCCTCGCGCAATCGATCAATTCTATTCTGCCAAGCTTCGCTGCTTCAGTCCAGACGATTCTTGCCGGGCGTCTCGTTTTCAATGAGTAGAATCGAGATTTTCGCGCCACCGGTGGGGTGGCTCCCTCGCTTACCGGGTTGATAGGGCCAGAAGACAGCCTGAAGCCACCCAGGAAAGGCGCTGGTTTGACTTTACCTTCACCGCCAGAATAAGATAGGGCCAGAAAGTGGCGGCCGAGTGCCATGGGGAAAACAGCCAATTCGGGCGACCGGAAAGCCGGCACACATAACGAACGGCAGGAGAAGTTCACCACCCTTTCAGGCGTTCCCGTTCACCCCCTTTACACCGAAGACGACCTCCGGGACTTCAGCTACGAAAGCGACCTGGCCGATCCGGGGGAATATCCCTACACGCGCGGAATTCACCGCACCATGTACCGCGGCAGGCTGTGGACGATGCGGCAGTTTTCCGGCTTCGGCAGCCCGGAAGATACCAACCAGCGGCTGCACTACCTGCTGAAGCAGGGCCAGACGGGCCTCTCCATCGCCTTTGACTTGCCTACCCTGATGGGCTATGACTCCGACCACGCGCTGGCCGAAGGCGAGGTGGGCAAGTGCGGGGTGGCAGTTTCATCGCTTGAGGACATGGAGACGCTGCTGGCGGGTCTTCCGCTGGAGCGCGTCACCACCTCCATGACCATCAATTCCCCGGCCGCCATAGTCTGGGCCATGTACCTGGTGGCGGCGGAGAAGAACGGCACCGGCTGGAAGCAGATTTCCGGCACCCTCCAGAACGATATCCTGAAGGAATACATCGCGCAGAAGGAATACATTTTCCCGCCTGCGCCTTCCATGCGACTGGTGGTGGATTCCATCATTTTCAGCTCGCGGGAGACGCCGCGCTGGAACCCGATTTCCATCAGTGGCTATCACATTCGCGAGGCCGGTTCAACGGCCGTGCAGGAACTGGCGTTTACGCTGCGCGACGGAATGGAATACCTTGATTGGGTGCGCCGGGCGGGCCTCGACGTCGACGAATTTGCGCCCCGGCTGAGCTTCTTCTTCAATTCGCACAACGATCTTTTTGAGGAAATCGCCAAATTCCGGGCGGCCCGCAAGATCTGGGCCAAGGTGATGCGCGAGCGCTACGGCGCGAAGGACCCGCGTTCCTGGCTCTGCCGATTCCACACGCAGACGGCGGGATGCTCGCTGACCGCGCAGCAGCCCTACAACAACGTGGTGCGAACGGCCATCCAGGCGCTGGCGGGCGTGCTGGGCGGAACCCAGTCACTGCATACGAATTCGCTGGACGAGGCCTGGGCATTGCCCACCGAACACGCTGCAACGGTGGCCCTGCGCACGCAACAGGTGATCGCGCACGAAAGCGGTGTGGCCGGCGTGGCCGATCCGCTGGGCGGTTCGTACTTTCTGGAAAAACTGACTCTGGATACCGAACGCGCCTGCTACGAATATTTTGACAAAATTGATGCCCTCGGCGGCATGGTGGCCGCCATCGAAAAAGGCTTTCCACAAAAGGAGATTCACGAGGCTGCCTATACCTACCAGCGGGAAGTCGAGCGAAAAGAGAAGATCATCGTGGGTGTGAACGATTTTGTCAGCGAAGAAGACCGTCCGGTTGATATTCTGGTGATCGACGAAACGATTGCAAAGCGGCAGCGTGAGAAGCTGGCGGCCCTGAGGAAGAAACGTGACAACGCGCGCGTCCTGCAAACGCTTGATGCGCTGGGCGGCGCCGCCCAAACCGACCGCAACCTGATGCCCTATATCCTGGAATGCGTGCGGGCCTATGCCACGCTGGGCGAAATGTGCGACGTGCTGCGCAAAGTTTTCGGAACGTACAAAGAGCCGGTGTTCCAGTAATTTCTCCGCGTTCTCTGCGTCTCTGCGGTGAACAATGACTGATCGGGAGTTGACTCACGCAATCATCGGTGCGGCCATCGAGGTCCACAGCCGCGCGACGTTGAAGGACGGAATCCGAAGGCGCGTGCTGAATTACAAACCAAATGAAGAAACGCACCGCGGAGACGCAGTGGACGCAGAGGAAAAACCGAGATGCCAGACCGCAGAATCCGAGTCCTAGTTGCCAAGCCCGGCCTCGACGGGCACGACCGCGGCGCCAAGATTGTGGCCCGTGCCTTGCGTGATGCGGGCATGGAAGTCATCTATACCGGCCTGCGCCAGACGCCGGAGCAGATTGCAAACGCCGCCCTGCAGGAGGACGTGGACGTCGTCGGCGTCTCCATCCTGTCAGGTGCGCACAACACCATTATTCCGCGCCTCTGCCAGTTGCTCCGCGATGCCGGCATGCAGGACGTTCTGGTGATTGTGGGCGGCATCGTTCCGGATGCAGACATCCCCGGCCTCAAAGAGGCGGGAATTGCGGCGGTGTTCCAACCGGGCGCCACCACACAGGAAATTGTGGATTTCATCCGCAGCCACGTGAAGCAGGCGGCTTGATGCCCTGCCCTGGATTTAACTGAAAGGTCCGTCCCTTGCCACATCCAATGATCGAAACCCGCATCAACCGAGACTCGCCGGAGTTCGAGGCCAACACCCGCCGCATGAAGGAGCTGGAGAGCGAGGTGTTGAACCAGGAAGAAGTCATCCGGGCGGGTGGCGGCGAAAAAAACATTGCCGCCCAGCACAAAAAGGGACGTCTGACGGCCCGCGAACGTATCCCACTGCTGGTCGATCCCGGCACCGAGTTCTTCGAGCTCAGCATTTACGCGGCCTTCGAGATGTACGAGGAGTGGGGCGGTGCGCCGGCGGCCGGCGTGGTGACAGGGCTCGGGCGCGTCCATGGGCGGCTGGTGATGATTGTGGCGAACGATGCTACGGTGAAGGCCGGAGCGTTCTTCCCCATGACCGCCAAGAAGGTCCTGCGTGCTCAGCAGATCGCCATCGACAATCACATCCCTACGATTTACCTGGTGGACTCGGCCGGCATCTTTCTGCCGCTGCAGGAGGACGTCTTTCCCGATACGGATGATTTTGGCCGCGTGTTCCGCAACAACGCCGTGATGAGCGCCATGGGCATTCCGCAAATCACAGCCATCATGGGCATGTGCGTGGCGGGCGGCGCCTACCTGCCCGTGATGTGTGACCACATTCTGATGACCGAAGGCAGCGGGCTTTTCCTCGCCGGCCCTGCCTTGGTGCAGGCGGCCATCGGACAGAAGGTTTCGCCGGAAGAACTGGGCGGCGCAAAGATGCACGCGCAAATCAGCGGCACGGTGGATTTCCGCGAGCCGGATGACCCAAGCTGCATCGCAAAAGTTCGAGCATTGGTTGATAAAATGGGCCGCAAACCGTTGGCTGCATTTGACAAGCAGGAATCCGAGTTGCCCGCCTATCCAGCGGAAGAAATTTATGGCGTATTTTCGGGCAATCAAACCGCGCAGTACGACATGCGGGAAATCCTGGCACGGGTGGTGGACGGCAGCAGCTTTGAAGAATACCGGGCGGAGTATGGCCAGACTCTCGTGTGCGGCTATTCCCGCATCGGCGGCTGGGCGGTTGGAATCGTGGCCAATCAAAAAATGGCGGTCCAGACCGTTTCACACGAAAGCGGAGAGAAAAGAACCCATTTTGGAGGCGTCATCTATACGGAATCGGCGGAAAAAGCGGCCCGCTTTATCATGAACTGCAACCAGAATCTGGTTCCGCTGGTCTTCTTCCATGATGTGAACGGCTTCATGGTGGGCAAAGAGGCTGAATGGAGCGGTATTATCCGCGCCGGCGCCAAGATGGTGAACGCCGTATCCAACAGCGTGGTGCCCAAGATCACCGTGATCTGCGGCGGAAGTTTTGGCGCGGGCCACTACGCCATGTGCGGCAAGGCGTACGACCCGCGGTTCATCTTTGCCTGGCCTTCGGCGCGCTACGCCGTGATGAGCGGAGATGCGGCGGCCAATACCCTGGTGGAAATCAAGATCCGGCAGTTGGAACGCAGCGGAAAGAAACTGACCGACAAAGAAAGACAGGAGATGCTGCGTTCCATTCGCGAGACTTACGAACATCAGTCGGACCCGCGCTACGGAGCGGCACGACTGTGGGTGGATGCCATCATCGATCCGGCGCAAACGCGGGAAGCGCTGATCTGGGCGCTGGAAGCCGCGGCGCTGAATCCCGTGGTCAGGGATTTCAGAACCGGCGTGTTGCAGACGTGAACCGGAGCCTCCCTTCTTATGGACCCGTTTATCATGTTATTGGCGGTGCCGTTGGCACTGGGAATCTTCCTGGTTGCCAGCACGGGCCGTGACGCCCGCTGGCGGGTGGCGCGAAACCTGGTCGGATTCGTCTTTATCGCCCTGCCCGTAGGAGGGCTGGGATATCTTTTTTCAGGAATCTGGATTGCCCGCGCGCTTGGAGTTGGGCATTTCTTTAGCGTGCCGTTCGGTGGCTATGCAGTATCCGATTTAGCTGTCTTATCAAGCCTTGGCTGCTGGGTGGGCCTTGTATTCGCTTTGTTGCTGATTGTGTACCGGCGCCGGCTGCAGCGGGCGCCTTAACTTTACAACTTTGTGCGATTCTGAATTCGTGACATTCAACGTCCAATGGAAAGTTGAGAAAGATAGAGAATGGAGAGGGTGAAGATCATTGAGTGTCCCCGCGATGCCTGGCAGGGGCTGGAGAAGATTATTCCAACGGAGGTGAAGGCGGACTATCTTGGCAAACTGCTGAAGGCCGGATTCAGGCATCTGGACGCGGTCAGCTTCGTATCTCCCAAGCTGGTTCCACAGATGGCGGACAGCGAACAGGTGATGGAGCAGTTGGCAGACACGCTGCAGGCCGCAACGAACGGAACGACGCCTGAGATCATCGGCATCGTGGTGAACGAGAAGGGGCTGGAACGGGCGCTTGCGACTCCGCAAGTAACGACGCTGGGATACCCTTATTCCATTTCCGCCAACTTCCGGCGCCAGAACGCCAACATGTCGCTGCGGGAATCGCGGGACCTGGTGGAAAAGTTGCAGCAGGAAACCCAGAAAGCCGGGCGTGACCTGGTGGTTTACATTTCGATGGCCTTCGGCAACCCGTTTGGCGAGCCCTGGGGGCCGGAGATTGTTGAGGATGCACTGGAATGGCTGAAGGGCTGCGGGGTCAAAACCGTATCGCTGGCGGACACTGTCGGCGTGTCGACAGCTAAAGAAACAGGTGAACTTTTTAAGCACTTGAAAGCCTTCATGCAGGACATGGAGCTTGGCGTCCACCTGCACGCCCGCCCTGAAGGATCTGTGGAGAAAGTCCTGGCCGCCTATGAAGCAGGCTGCCGCCGATTTGATTCCGCACTGACCGGCCTGGGTGGCTGCCCCTTTGCCAGCGACGAACTGGTGGGCAATATTGCGACGGAGATTGTGGTCTCAACGCTCACCGAACATGGCGCCCAGACCGGCATCGAGACAGCGGCCATGCTGTCTGCGGTGGAGGCTGCCAACGAGATTCGAAAGCAGTACGCAGAATAACCAGACGAGGCCAGATCCATGCTATACGAATGCATAAAACTTGCCATCAACGACGCTGTAGCCGCACTGACGCTCAATCGTCCAGAAAAACGCAACGCTATCTCTCACGAGATGATAGCGGAAATACTTCATGCATTGGATGAAGTTGAGGCCGGCCCGGCGCGGGCGCTGATCCTGACCGGAGCCGCCAACGCCTTCTGTGCCGGCATGGATTTGCAGGCCCTCATGGATTTCCGTTCGCAGTCTGACGCGGAAATTGTGGCCGACGCACGGCTGATCGCTACCCTGTTTCGGAGGATTTATGCCTTTTCCAAGCCGACCATCGCGGCAGTGAACGGCCCGGCCATCGCCGGCGGCTGTGGCATGGCTACTGTGTGCGACTTCACCCTCGCCGTTCCTGAAGCAAAGTTTGGCTACACGGAAGTCCGCGTGGGTTTTATCCCGGCCATCGTATCGTCCTATGTCGTTCGCCAGGTGGGTGAAAAGCGGGCCCGCGATCTGTTGCTTTCCGGCCGAATATTTCGCGCCCCCGAGGCGCAGACGATGGGCATCGTAAATGAAGTGCTGGAGCCTGACAAATTGCTGCCCCGAGCGCACGAACTGGCCCGGTCGCTCGCCGAAATGAGTCCCGTGGCGCTCGCCCACACCAAGCGCCTTCTGCTGAAGTTTTCTGAAGACGAACTCGACCGCGAAACCGAAATGGCCGTTGAAGCCAGCGCCCGCGTCCGCAAAACGGCTGACTTCAGGAAGGACTGGCGGCTTTCCTCGAAAAGCGGAAACCCCAGTGGCGCGGGGAGTAGTTATTCGGCAAGAGGCAATCTTGCGAAGAAGTTCAGCACCTAAACTAAACCCCGCAATATTGCTTAACTCCGCCAACGCAGTGCTGTAGGTCCTTCGATGGGGTGTTCCATGGGCCGGCCGGTCTCTATTGACTCGAGGTAAGCGGCCTTCAGGGCAAAGTACCACTTGGCCGGGCGGTCGGCGTCGTCGATGAGCATGAGCGGCGGGTTATGTTTCAAGCCCTCGGACTGTTTCACCATGGTGAGCCGGTCCTGTTCGACGAACATGTTGCCAAAAAAGCGAAGGACCGGGGTAAAGAAGGGCACATGGCGGAAAGCGTTCCAGGCAGCGCAAACGTCAATCCGGCAGTGTGACGCCGTGATGGGAGTGACGGTGGTGCAACTTGAGAACCAGTACTTGCCGCAATGGATTTCTTCAAACCGCATGTTGGGCAGAACAAACCGGATGGTGGTGGTAATAGGTTCGCCGTAAACACCCAGCAGTTTGTAGGCGGCGCTGTTGGCTGAGGGCGAATGGCTCTTGATGCGGAAGCCGTTCGGGATGGGCTCAAAGATTTTTTCTTTTTCGTGGATGCTGCTGCGCTTACGCCACCACCAGGACTGGTGCACAAAGGGGCCGTGCGCCGGGTCCATCAAGCCGATGATGCCGTGGTCCACATGGCAGGGTAAATCAGCTTCCAAATGCTCCAGGCGATAATCCGCGCTGAAGGTGGGCAGTTGCGGTGCTTCGGGCACTTCCTCATTCCGGTGCTCGGGGTCGGGAATAAACACCCAGAAGTAGCCGTCCCGTTCTTCGCACGGGAAGGCGACGGCGAAAACTCGATCAACTTTCAGCTTGTCTCGCGCCGTCAGCGAAGGAATGGCCTGGCACTGCCCTGTTTTGCCCTCAAAAACCCAGCCGTGATAAGGGCACTCGACGGCGTTCCCGTCAAAGGTGCCTTCTGAGAGCGGCATGCCGCGGTGCGGGCAGGCGTCGCGCAACGCAAAGCCTTCCCCCTTGCTGTTGCGCCCCATGACGAGCGGGATCCCCAGCAGCATTGCGGTGCGCAGTTCCCTGCCCCGGACACGGTTGCTGCGCAGGGCCGGATACCAGAAGCCGCGCATCAGGCCGTCACCGTTTGAACTTTTCGCAATTTCCCTTGCAGAATTTTCAGTCATAACCTTGGCTAATATAGCAGAGGTTGAAGTAGTGGAGAAAGGCTCCCCGTGCAGCGGCGCATCTCGTCATACCTCGTTCACCTCGCCCACGTTAAATCCTTCCACTACGATGCGAGGGCTCTCGCCGCGCCTATCGGCATCGGCCAGTTCCGTGCGGATGGTCTGCCGTTCACCCGGCATGAGAGGGACGTAGTTATCACTGTAAATGGCCGGCAGGATGCGGTCACCCGTCTTTTCGCGCACGGCTTTCACCCTCACCATGAGGGCGGGGCGCTTCGACCGGTTGTGTAAATTGGTCGCCAATATCCAGCGGCTGCCCTGCTGCAGCACACCGGTTGTGGCCTCCAGATTGACCCTCGGCAGTTCCCGAATGGCGCGGTAGTTGCCCATCTCTCGCGGCCGTAAGTAAAAATTTGACGAGACGGGCTTCCCGTTTTGCGTGAGCGTGAGCCGCAGAAAGTGGACGGGCGTAAGCCCCGCGGGATATTCCATCTTGATGCAAGGAACCGTGCTGTCTTCCCTGCTGTCAAGTGACGCGGCCTTCGTCCATTGCTGGCTACCATCCATATTCAGGACTTGAACATGGGCGCGCAAGTCTTGCAGCGTTTCCGCCGCTGTAATTGACCACTTCAATGTTCTCTGTAACCGGGTTCCACTGGATATGCAGGGGCTGGCAACCCTTTTTGGCCCCGAAATAGGCAGCGGTCGGCTCAAAATAATAATCATAGGTTTGCCACACAAAAGAGGGCCAGCAGGGATGGCTCATCCACAGCAGCAGGCCCATGCGGTGCTTGCTCTGGCCCTCAAACATGGCGCGGTAGCCGTTGTAGTTGATAAACTGCGCCAGCGATATCCATTGTTCCGCGCTCGTAGCGCCTCCGTAATCGTAGTCGATCATCTTCTGGTAAGAAGCACCGTTCGCTGCTCCCTGCAGGCAGAAATCGTGCAGGCCCCAATCCAGCCCCTGTGGCCACAAGGCCTTTTTCGGCATCATCAATTGCACGCTTTCGATGGGGGGAATGTTTTGCATGCCCCGTTCGCTGTGCAGACGGCTATTTGCGCCTGCACCAAAGTAGTAGCTGGCCGGAATTGCGGTGTAAGGGCCGTGCCCGCTCACCACGTCGTCGGCTGAATTGGGAATGTATTGAATGCCCGGGTGCAGTTCCGCCAGCATTTTGGTCAGGCCTTCCTCTATGCGTGGCGGCGGGTCGCCTTCATTGCGCCCGCAGTACAATCCCATGGAAGGATGGTTGCGAATCCTGAGGATGAAGTCACGCGCGTTGCGAAGGAAGAGATCGTCGTCTTCCGGGTCCGGGCCATCCCAGGGATTGGCCAGCCAGAAGTCCTGCCACACCATCACCCCGTGCCGGTCGCAGGCCTCATAGAAGGCATCGCGCCCCGTCTGACCCACCCAATTGCGGATCATGTTGAAGTGCATGTCGCTGTGGTAACGAACAGCAGTGTCATATTCCCGCTGTCGGTAACGCAGCATGGATTCGCTAAAGCCCCAGTTGCCACCCTTGGGCACCAGCCGCCGGCCGTTAATCCAAATCCGAAGCTTGCCGCCTTCCTTGCTGTAGGTCATCTGCCGAACTCCGACCTTGAACGCTTTGCGGTCAGAGATATGCCGGTGCGCCTTAACCGTCAGTTCCATATCGTACAGATTTGGCTCGCCGTATCCTGCCGGCCACCAGAGTCTGGGATTCCGTAGCCGCAGGGCCGGATGGGTTGAAGAATCAAATTTGATCCTGCTTCTGGCGGAGGCTTCCAGTTTGAATTTCTGCTCAAACTTCGCGTCTCCTATACGGCCGAGCAGTCTGCCCTTCAGCGGCTTGGCTTCGTGATTGACGAGTTCGACTTCAACACCGACATCGGCGCTGGAAGTTTCCGGCAGCGGCAGCGTGGTGGTGACGAACGGATGTTCAATCGTCACCGGACCGCTCACGGTGAGATAAACGTCATTCCAGATCCCGGTGTTTCGCCCGCGAATAGTGGAAATCCAGTCCCATCCGACGGAAGCATGAAAAGTAGGGTTATCCAGCCCGAGCGCGCCGCCGTTATTCCCGGCCGACGCAAGGGTTTTCTGCTTTGCGCTTCCCGGTGTATCGTTCTTAACAATCCGGACCGCCATGGCGTTCTTCCGGCCAGAGAGCAGATGCTTGGTGACATCAAAGCGGCCGCGCATAAAGCCACCGCTCAATGCGTCCGACCCTCATGCCGTTCAGATAGACGTCGGCCTTCCAGTTGATGCCGTCAAAATTCAGCCAGGCGTGCTGGTCACGCTGGAGTTGCGGTGAGTTAAACTCAGTCCGGTACCAGAAGTCTGCATAGAAAAACGAGTCCGATATGTACAACTGGTTCCGGCCGTAATTCGGGTCAGGAATCGCACCCACGTTCAAATAAGACGTGAGGACGGTGCCTGGCACGGTGGCGACAATCCAACCTTTGTCATCAAATCCGGTCGTTGAAAGTCTTTCACCGTCCGCCTTCACCAGCGAATCCCGCTGCAGCCGCCAGGCACCTCCGGCGAGATCGATCCCTCCATCGGACCGCGCCGGCCGCGCCGATTTGGGCTGGAACAAATATCCGCCGCGCCCATAAACTTCCATCTCGCTCAGGATGTAGCCATCAGACGTTGCGGGGCGTGTCATCAGGACCCGCACATACCTTCCCCGGGAGGGCTGAGAGAGCCTGATGTCATCAACCAGGCCCTTTCCCCCGGGCAGCGGTTGAATGTCCTGCCAGCTTTCCGCGTCATCGGAGACCTGAATGGAGCCCTCCACCGCCTTGGCGATCCAGTAGAGAGCAACTCGGTCGAACTCGCAGTGCGCGCCCAGGTCAACGTAGACCCACTCTTCATCCAGTCCGGCGCTCATCCAGGCACTGGTAAAGTGATAGGGTCCTCCAACCTCCACTCTCTGATCTTTGCGATAGAACGCCACCACGCCCATCTGCCACTCTACGCCGGAAGGCGATAGCGGCCTCCTGGCAAGAACGCATTCAATGCGGTAGTAGCGCTGTCGTGAAACAGGGTTGAGGGGGATGGAAGGCTTGAAGAGAAATCCTCCCTGGACAAAATCTGGCGGGTAGCCATCCAGCGAAGCGGGTTCCGGCGCCGACACGCTGCCGGCCTTCCTCCAATTCCTGCCATCGTCGGAAACAGACACTTCGAAACTCACATCAGCCGGTTCTATTCCCCGAGCGGTGAGAGCGGCCAGCAGATCAATCCGGTCAACTTCCGGCACGCTTTCGCCACCGCCCAGGCGGACCTGCACCCACGGCCGCGAGCCCCGCAAGCTGACCGTGCTGGTGGGATTATGGTCCAGGAAGAACTCACGCTCTTCCTTTGAGAACCTCCCCGCCAAACTCTCTGAGGTTTCCACCCAGGTGGGCAGGCGCGTGTCTTTGATGCCATCTGTGACCAGCTGTGCCGTCAGGTTATAGTCGTAACTGCTGGAATGGAAGGCGGGCCGCCACTGCGCTAGATTGCGATAGGTGCTCGAATTGTCGGCCAGCAGCACGGGAGCAAAGTCCTCAACCGGATCTCCCGGATACACGCCAACACCCCGCGTGTATGACGTCCCGGCGACGGAAGAGGATGATCCGATATGAATTTCACCCGGCGCACCACCTGGCGACGGACCCGCAAGCCCGGGAGCATCCCCCGCCCTTGCGATACTGTGGAGGCCACCGAAAGCTGCTGTAGCTCCTGCAACCGTAGTCTTCAGAAACGTTCGGCGTGAACTGCGGGGGCGTTTCATTCTGGCCTCCTGGGAGCCGTGTAGTATACACCTGAAAACCCCCATCGGCACCCGGGATGCACTGCAGCAGGCTCCCTCGCAGGTGGAGAAAGCGCCCGGATACTCCGCATTCCGCCCGGGGTTCTGGTATAGTTTCATATTTGAACGTGACTGATAGACCACCCATTTCAAAGCGCGCAGCGCGACGGCTCATCCAACAGGCAGTTGTCCTGACGGGCCGGGACCGTTTGGTACGACAGCACATCCGTAAAGCGCGCATCGAGTCGCTCTGGGTGCTGGAGGACTGGGACTTTGAATGGACGGTGATGATTGACCGCGGCAAGGTCCGGTTTGACCGCCGTCCGACCCGTACGCCCGACATAACTCTGACCTGGCCGGACGCGGCGGAGTTTCTTGCCGCCGTTCAGGAAGGCCGTGTGCCGGACGATTCCAGGGTGTTGGCGGGCAATACTGATTTGCTGACTTATGTTGAGCCGGTCTACAGAAGTTTTTGCCGTTGGCTCGAACAGGTCATAAGATATCCAGTTGATGACGCTGAAAACCCACTTATGTAGTACTTGAAGAACCATGTATAAGTCACTGGTAACAATAGACAATAATTAGGCTTAGATCTGCTCTGTTGCCTGTACGTGCCCAAACGCGCGACCCACTGCACCGAGCAAGCGAGGCTCTCTTGATGACGACGGAATCTCCTTTGGAATGGGTTTCGACAACCTTTCGGGCTCGATACGCTGAGACCGACCAGATGGGAGTGGTCTATTACGCCAACTACCTGGTCTGGTTCGAAATCGGGCGGAGCGAATTCTGCCGCCAGCACGGCTTTGAATACCGCGACATGGAGCGCGAAGACGGGCTCTGCATCATTGTGGCCGAGGCCAGTTGCCGCTATAAAGCCTCCGCGCATTACGACGATGAAATCGTGGTCAAAACCTGCCTTCGCGCGGTCCGGCGACGCGTGCTAATTTTCGGATATGAAATTTACCGCCACCCGGATAACGTATTGCTGGCTGAGGGCGAGACCACCCATGTGATTGTGAATCGTGAGGGCCGACCCTGCGCCCTGCCCGACAAATATCGCGAATCATTTTTCTCGGGGGCCAGGGTCCGCCAGGGGTAAAGAGCCGCTCAAGAGGGGCACCCAAAGGGCCGGTTTTCGGCAACAATTCGTTCGTCTCCGTCTGGTTGTTCAGTCCGGGGTGAAGCAAATTCCCTATGGGAGACGAACAACGGTCAAAATTCAGCCCCTGGAGTGACAATCCCGAAGCCAATCTGACGCCTTGCCATGCCGCCCATTTCAGCCACCATCATCACGCGCAATGAAGCCGCGAACATCGCCCGAGCCATCCGGTCGCTCGATTGCGCCGACGAAATTCTGGTGGTCGATTCCGGCTCTACCGACGAAACCGTCCGAATAGCCGCCGAGCTTGGGGCGCGAACGATCACCCATGCGTGGGAAGGGTTTGCGGCTCAAAAGAGCTTTGCCGTCCGCGAAGCCAGCCATGACTGGATCCTGAGCCTGGACGCGGACGAAGAATTGAACGAAGAGGCCCGTGCCGCCATCGGGGAGTGGAAGCAATCAACGCCAGGGGTTGGAGCTTACCGCTTCGCACGGCGGGCGCAATACCTCGGCCGATGGATTCTGCATTCGGGCTGGTACCCGGACTGGAAAATCCGCCTGTTTCACCGCAGCAAGGCGCGCTGGGCGGGCGACTACGTTCACGAGTCCGTGGTGGCCGAGGGACAGGTGGAGACGCTCAACGGTGAGATTCTTCATTACACTTGCGATTCCCTGGCCGACCACTGCAGGCGCATCGAGTTTTACACCGACCTCGCCGCTCGCGAAATGTTTGAGCGGGGCCAGCGTGCCGGTTTGGCGCGCCAGTTTCTGGCTCCGCCCTGGGTGTTTTTCCAAACCTACTTCTTCAAGCTTGGCGTGCTGGACGGCGTAGCCGGACTTCTGATCGCCTGGATGGCAGCCCGCTACGTGCACCGCAAATTCGTGAAGCTTGCGGAACTCCAAAGCAGCGGCAAAGGCAGGCCTTGAGCCCAACCACTCCACTCAGGATCGGGCATGTCGATACGGGCCTGGTGCTTCGCGGTGGCCAGCGGCAGTTGCTGCTGCTGGCGCACGGCCTGCGGGCACGGGGCCACCAGCAACTGATCGTTTGCCCGGAAGAGAGCGAGCTTTACCGCCAGGCCGGCGAGGACAACTTCAAGGTGCTCGGCCTTCCACAGAATGATTTCAGGCACATCAAGGGCATCCGGTTGTTGCGCCGCCGGCTGCACCAGGACGGGCTGGCGTTGCTGCACGCGCACGACGGTGTGGGCCAGACGGTAGCCTGGCTGGCCTCGCTGGGGGCCGGTGTGCGGCGCATTGCAACCCGGAGAGTGACCTACCTGCCGAAACGCCGCCTCGACTACCGTCTGAAATACCGGTATACCTGCCACGCTGTGATTGCCGTGTCGCGGTTTATTGGGCACATCCTGGAAGATACTGGCATCCCACCCGTAATGGTTAACGTGATTCCTGATGGGATCGAAGTTCCGGATCGCATCCCGGATGCCGCATCCCGCCAGGCGGCGCGCGCTAAGTGGCGCCTCGGCGAGAGCGAATTCCTCATAGGGCACCTGGGAGGCCTCAGCGCGGAAAAGGGGCAGGACCTGGCGCTCAAGGCGCTCGAATTTCTTGCCGATCGTTTGCCGAATGCGAAACTTGTCCTGGGTGGCAGGATTACCGCCGAAGATCTTGCGGTTTCACCGCTGGCGGCAGGAGTCGCCGCCGGGCAGGTCTTATTAGCAGGCTATCAGGAAAACCTTTTCGAGTTCTTCTCCGGCCTTGATGTCTATATAATGCCGTCGCGCTCTGAAGGGCTGGGCTCTTCTGCTTTGCTGGCCATGGCCCACGGCCTGCCGGTCATCGCCACCAGGGTTGGAGGCTTGCCGGAAATTGTCGAAGAAGGAACCACGGGGTGGCTGATTGCGCCGGAGTCACCCGGCGCGCTGGCGGACGCCATTGCGGCGGCGGCGGCAAATCCCATGCGTTTGAAAGTGCTGGGGGAAAATGCGCGCCTGCGGTCAAAGGAATTTTCAGCCGAGAGGATGGTTGAGCAGACGGAAGCGCTTTATAGACGCCTGGTCGGTTTGGCGGAATGAATGCCGGCCCAAGTGCTGATGGAATGCGAGTGAGTGGATGATGCAGACGATTGTGGCCTTGTTCGGACTGATCTTCGGCAGCTTTCTCAATGTGTGCATTCTGCGAGTGCCGCGCCGCGAGTCGATTGTCACTCCCGGATCGCACTGCCCGGCCTGCGGCCACGGCATCCGCTGGCACGACAATATTCCGGTCCTCAGCTACGTTCTTCTGCGTGGGCGGTGCCGCGATTGCCACGCACAGATTTCCCCGCTCTATCCGCTGGTTGAGATTCTGACCGCCGTGGCTTTCGTGCTGGAATTCTGGCGCTACGGCCTCACCCTGGAGTTCGTCAAGGGGCTCATTTTCGCCATGCTGATGATCGTGCTCGTCTTCACCGATCTGCGTGAGCGACGTATTCCGCACAGAATCAGCGTGCCCGGCATCGCGCTGGGCGTGGCGTTCAGCCTGTTGACGCCCGTAGACAGTCGCCCGCTCGGCTGGATTCTCGCGCAGTGGCGGGTCTTCCCTTCCGCGCTTCTACTCTCGCTGATGGGTGCGCTTGTCGGGGCCATCATTGGCGGCGGCCTGTTCTTCGCTGTCGGCGAGATTTTCTACCACCTTCGCCACAAGGAAGGATTGGGCTTTGGCGACGTGATGCTGATGCTGGTGGTGGGGACCTTTCTTGGCCCGCCGTTGACGCTGATGACCATTCTGCTGGGGTCGCTTCTCGGCTCGTTTATCGCCATTCCCCTGACCGTCATCAGCTCAAAGTTTCGCAATTACCAGTGGCCCTACGGAAGCTTCCTCGGCATTGCCGCCCTCTACGCCAGTATCGGTGGCGAGGCTCTCCTGCGCGCCTACCTGCAATGGGGCGGGTTTCGGTAAGCGCACTCCGGTTCAAGCTGTGTGATCTGTTTTCGGCCAGCCTGAGTGGCGGTTGATCGTTAGTATCGTTTCGTCTGGCTGTAGGTCGGGTGGTCGTTTTGTACAACGAGCTTTTCGAGAGCTTCACGAATGGCAGCAAGCTGGGCGACAATCTGACCGAGCTGATTAGAAATCTGCCCCGGGTTCACATCTTCCATGACGATCTCCTTTTACCAGACCCTATTGTACGCTTGTTCGAGGCACTTGTCGTTTCCACACGGGGACAGTTGGGTCTTTCTCCGTCGCGAGAGGTGACGTGAATAGTGGGCTCGCGCAGAAAACGGGAGATGCTGGTGGGAAGAGTGCCTTCTTTTGTCCCAACGCTCTGCCCTCACCGGCAGTTCGCTTAACCAAAATCCCCGGCTCATCTGCCCCTGCGGAGTAAACTCCAAGCGCGGCTACAATTACCGATTGAGGAAACGAACGAGGTTCTTGAAAATATGGAGGCCGTCCTGTGAATAATGGGCGGGTAGCGAAGCTCGTTCAGGGTGCGGCATCAGGCCGAGGACGAGGCCGCTTTCGTCGGTAACACCGGCAATCGCCTCAGGCGAGCCGTTGGGGTTGTCGGGATATTCCGTGGTCGGGTTTCCCTCGGCATCGGTGTACTGGAACGCCACGCGCGGGCGCGCGATAGCATCCTCAGAAATCATGGCGCGGCCTTCAGCGTGGGCGCTGGGCATTCGAAGCACCTGTCCCGCCAGACCCTCCGTCCACATCGACTTCTCGCTTGAAACCAGCAGGCAGACTTTGCGGTCTTCAAAATGCGAGGACTGATTTTCAAGCATGACCATGCCGCGCATGCCTGGACGCCGTGCCGGCAGGATGCCCGCCTCGGTGAGCACCTGGAAGCCATTGCAGATGCCGAGAACCGGCCGCCGGGCCTCCAGAAAAGCCGCCAGTTGTTCGCGCAGCCGCGCTACCATCAGAGTGGCAAAAATGCGTCCTGCGGCAAGGTGGTCGCCATAGGAAAATCCGCCGGGAAAGACCGCAGCCGCGTAGTTTTCCAGGCTGTCATGGCCGGCCAGCAATTCGTGCAGATGAAGGAGTGCTGCCCTGCCGCCGGCACGCTCAATGGCGGCTGCGGTTTCCTCGTGGCAGTTGGTGCCGGGTGCGTAAAGGATAGCGATCTTCGCCACGGTTACTCCACCACCTCCCGGAAAGGCTTGCTCCAGACATCGGCAAGATCTGCCACGTTCTGCTGCCACAGAGCCTTGCCGCCCTGGGCGAAAATAAGTTGCGGATCGGCGATGACTTCGCCAATGGTCTGGTGCGGAACAGACAAAGCTGAGAGGCCTTTCTCAACCTCTGGCGAAACTTCCAGCAGCACGGTGCCCACAAATTCTCCAAAAAGCAGTTCGTCCTTGCGTGTCCCTGATTCCGCGTTCAACTCGATGCGGGCGCCCAGTCCCGATCCGAACGCGGCCTCAAACAGGCGAAGCAGCAAACCGCCTTCGGCGATGGCGGAGCCGGAAACAAAGCGCCCTTCGCAATGCAGCGCCAGCACGCCATCCCACACGGCGCGGACCGATGCGGCCGTGCCGGGGTCGAACAGCCGGTCGCCGCGCTGGCTGTGAGTATCGGCATAAACGCTGCCGCCGAGCCCGCCGGGGCCGGCCGGACCAACCAGGACAAGCTTGTTTCCCGCGCGTTTGAACTCCTTGGTCACAACCTTCTTCACATCGGGAATCCGGCCCATCAGCGACACAGCCAGCGTCATGGGAACGTCAATCTTCCGCCCGGCGGATTCAAAAGTTCCGGAGCTGGAATCCTTGCCTGAGATGAACGGGATTCCCGTCTCGACGGAGAGATCGGCGATGGCGTCCACCATCTGCGAGAGTTCCCAGGCCGTTTGTGGAGTGACGCGTGGGGTATAAAAGTTGTCGCAGAGAACGGCTTCCTGATAGCTGGCTCCGGCCACAACGGCTTTGGTGACAGCTTCGATCATCATCAGACGCGACATGGCTGCCGGATCAATTTCTCCGTAGAACGGATTAAAGGCCAGCGTCGAGACCATGCCGCAGGACTTGCCACGTAGCGGCGCGGAAACGTAAAGGTTCGTCGGCATGCGGTGGTTGCGGCCGCCATAGGGACCGATGGCCGTTCGGCCCTGCACGGTGGTGTCAAACCGAAGACCGGCCGCGCTCTGGTCACAGCAGTGGTAATGCGAGACGACGCTTTCCGTTGCCATCTGCCATTCGGATTGCGTTTGCGGCTCGGGGATCGAAAGCGGCTGGAGCGATCGCTGGTGCTCAACAACGGCCGTGGGCTCGATGGGGCACCCTTTCCAGAGAAATTCCATATCAAGATCGACGACTTGCTGCCCGTGCCATTTGGCCTGCAACCTCTCGGTCCCGGTAAAGCACCCGAACTCGACGTGGGCAACGTCATAGCGATCAAGAATCTCCCGCGCTTCATCCAGCTTTTCGACCGGAACCACCACCAGCATCCGTTCCTGCGATTCGGAAAGCAGAATCTCCCACGCGGTGAGGCTGGCGTCTTTCAGGCGCACGCGATCAAGATAAAGTTCCACGCCGCTCTCGCCACCGATTTCTCCCGCCGCCGATGAGATACCGCCCGCGCCCAGGTCGGTGAGGGCGCGAATGCATCCGGCATCGCGCAGAACGGGGATGGCAGAGGTGAAACGACGCTCGGTGATGGGATGGCCGATCTGGACGGCGGCAAATTCCTTCTCCAGCGTTGCGCCGGTCATGCCGGTGGAACTGGCCGTGGCACCGTGGATTCCATCCCGACCGGTTTCGCCGCCGATCAGCAGGGCGATATCGCCGGGCTGGGGAGAATCCTTCAGCGCGTCCTTTGCCGGGATCAGACCGATAGAATGGCCCAGAGCAAAGCACTTGGCGTAACCCGGATGGATGCGATAGACCGGGTGCATCATGGGAATGCCCATGGGGTTCACGTAGTAGGATGTTGCGCGGATGGATTCCGTAACGATCAACTGCGGGTGCAGAGCGCCGGTGGGAACCTCATCATCCTCCATGCGCGGATCCATGGTTCCCATCACGGTGGTGCCGCCTATGGGATAAGCGCCCTTGCCAAAGCCCAGCGTATCGCGAATGACGCCGCCGTGCTTGGTGGCAATGCCGCCGAACGGTGCGATGGAGCTGGGAAAATTGTGCGTTTCACCTTTGATGGTGATCACCCAGCCGTCGTAGAAATCCATTCCGCCGGCATTGTCCTTGAAGGACGAAACCACCAGAGGATGGTTGATCTGCGCGGTGGCCTGGCTCAAGCGCTTGAGCAGGCCGAGGCTTTTCCAGGTTGTGTGATAACAGTGGTCGCTCCAGCTCTGCACCAGGATTTCAATCTCGGCGTCGGTGTGAGGCCGGCCCCGCCGGACCTCATGGGCCTGGATGGCTTTCATCTGTGCGAGCGGCGCGTACCAGGAACGTTCGACCGACAGGGCCTGGAGTTCCTGATCGCTGAGGCTCTTCAGCGGGATTTCCGTTACGGGATCGGGCGTGCCGGTGGGCTGGAGCGTTTCCACAACTTCATTCGGTTCCCGTACGCGCTCTACAATTTTGTTATAGAGAAAACGCGAGGCCAGCCTGCGGGCTTCAGATTCATCGAGCCCCGTGAACTGGTAACGCCTGCTGAGGCGCGCGAACACGAGGCCGGTTTCTCCCAGCGCGTGGGCGCCCTCCAGGATGGAAGGCGTTTCAGGATCGGTCACCGCAGGCCGGTAGGCGATCTCCACCACCGGACCCTGCGCCGAGTCAAGCTGCGTGCGCTCTGAGCCCACCTGGTAAAGCGGATTGATCAGCAGCGGCTGAAGCCGGCTGACATCCAGCTCTCCTTCAAGCCAGAAGACCCGCTCAATGGTGATGCGGCTGAGATGGGTGTACCCGTGCCGGTGGAAGAACGCTACCCAGTTGCGCGCTTCCGGGTCATCTTTGGAAAGTGTATAAACCGTGTGAATAGCCATGGGGAGTTCTGTCGCGATGCTGACTCACTATTATAAGCGAGTTCGCGAAAAAGCACGACCCTCGCCAGTGGCGGCTCTCAGCCGGCAGGTTGCGAGGTGCACTTGCCCCTGCAGGTGGCGGCACGCGACGCACTCAACGCTGCTGTTCGCGCGGAACCATGGGCCACATGCGCTTTTTGTAAGCAAGGATAAAGTAGCCCCCGATGCCCACGCAGATGGTGCTGAAGGCATAGGCCATGAATTTCCACCCGCCCGGCTGAAAGGCGGAGCTTCCAAAAATGTAGAGCCAGCCCACCAGGGCCAGGATGGCCGGAGCCGGATAGAGCCACATCCTGAAGGGCAGCTTCACTTCCGGCTGGGTCTTCCTGAGAACAAACAATCCAATGGTGTGGCCGACAAACTGGACCAGGATGCGGGCTACCATGAGGCCGGTGATGATGTCGCCCAGACTGAACATGCTGGCAACTGCTGCCAGGACTCCAACCAGAAGCAGAGATCGGTTGGGAAATTCGCCCGTGGGGTGAAGTTTGCCGAACCAGCCGAAGAACAGGCCGTCGCGCGCCGCCGCATAAGGAATCCGGGAGTAACCCAGCATCAGAGCAAAGACCGAAGCGAAGGCCGTGAACAAGATCATACAGGTCAGCAGAATGGCCGCCCAGTGGCCGTAGATTTTCTGCATAAAGACCGAGGCCACGGCGAGGTTGGCCATAGAGCCCGGCTTAATCATGTCGCGCCAGGGAACCACGGATACAAAGCTGAAGGAAACGAGGAAGTCGATGACGGTAACCGCCAGGATGGAAATGATGACAGCGTAAGGTATAGTGCGCTCCGGCCGCTTGACCTCATCGCCCAGGTAGCAGACCTGGTAGTAACCAAGGTAGTTGTAAATCACCACAATGGTTCCGTTCCCAAGCCCGATGAGAAAAGCCCAGTTCAGGTGGAAAGCGCCAGCCGGGAAACTGAGCACCATGTGGATATTCATGTGGGTGAGGCCGGCAACAATCACCCAGCCGGTGGTGATGAGCGTGGTGATCCAGAGAATGAGCATGAGCCTGGCGACATCATTAATCTTGCGATAGAGCGAAAGCATCACGACGACGGCAATCGAGGCCGCGACCAGCTTGATTCCCCAGGGATGGCGCGCGAGGCCCGTCCACAGGTAACCCATGTACTGGGTCATGCCGACGGTCCCGGAAGCGATTTCGAGCGGCCCGAAGAAGAGGAATTCCCAGGCGAAAAGCCAGGCCATCAACTTGCCCCAGGTTTGGCGGTTGTAGCTGTCGCGCAGAAAAACATACGTCCCGCCCGAGCCCGGAAGCGCCGCGCCCAGTTCTGAAATCACCAGACCGTCTGCTATGGCCAGAACAGCCCCGGCAAACCAGGCCAGCAGCGCTTGTGGGCCGCCCATGGTTCCCAGAATGATGGGCACGGTGATGAAGGGGCCGATGCCGATCATGTTCGACATGTTGATGGAGGTGGCGTTCAGGATTCCGAGCCTGCGCCGGAGTTGAGGTTGCTGTGAATCCGCCTGGGGGCTCTGGCCGTTGTTGTGTTGTTCTGTGCTCATCAGCTTCACCGCCTGTGTGTCTGGATCGATTGAGTCTCCTGGGCCGGTGGCGACGCCCCGGCTGACAGCGCCCAGGGCAGCGCACTCCCCGAAATGCTAAACCAGTATGTGCTTGAATGGGAAAAATTCTGAAGCAGGCAGAGATCGCGCCCGAAATCCAAAGACGCTTCTCCGCCCGCTTCGGCTCTGTACTATTTATTGCCGGATCCCACGTAGCGCCTGTTCTCAAGCAGGTGGAAAGCGGTCTTCTGCGCACCGTGCACGGCAACGGTTATCCCTTTTTCAGCCGGAAGACCGTCCACGCCATCGACGGTCAACTTCACGTTGTAGTCGGCAGCCCTCGTGAAGGCGTGGGTCACCACCGGCCCGCTGGCCGTTGTTCCGTCACCGAAATCCCAGTGGTACGAGAGGGCCGGAACACTGTTGGCCGCAATAACCGCCCGGAGTTTGATGGCGTCGCCAGTCGCGGCCGACGCCGGGGCGTTCAAGGTAATCGAAGGCGCCGCCGCGGGGACCGACGTATCGATAATCTTGATGAGCCGCACCGAATGCGGAGGCTGGTGCGCGATGCTGATGCTCCGGTTCTGGAGAGCAACGGGCGTTTCGCCATGGAGCGCGTCATAAGCATCATAGTGGCCACTTGGGGAGATGCCGAGAGTGCTGAGCTTCAGAGTGTGCGACCGCGGCACCTCCGTCCAGTTGAAAACCGCCAGCATCGACTGCCGGGCGTCTTCCTTGAGGAAATATTCGCTGGGCATTCCGTCCTGCAGTGGGAAGCTCATCAGATCGAGCGGCTTGGCCGCCCGCCGCAACTCGACCATGCGCAAGAGGTTCTTGTTCTCCACCAGCGCCAGGCGGTTGGGCGTCGAAGCCAGGGTCGGCAGGTCATCACCGATGTCATACATTCCGCCGGCAACGGCCGCAATCACAATCTGGACCTCAGCTTCGTTGAAAGTAATGGGCTTCTTCTGGTTGTGCCATGCCTGCTCCGGTTCCACTTCCGTGGAAACGCTGAAGGCGTCCGGGTCGCTGATGTAGAAATTGCGGTTCATGTAAAAGCGGGCGGCAATGTTGGGATCGGCGTCCCGGCTGGCCACGAAGGAATGGCCCGTATCCGGGGCGATGCGGCCTTCATCCACCAGGCCAACCGGCGCCAGCATGGCGCTGCCGTCTTTATCGAGCAGAACGCCATTGCCAACCGCTTCACGAATGATTTGGAGCCCGATGCGCTCTGCCTGGAGAGCCGTGGTATGCGGACGATAGTAGTAGCCTTCGATGGCTGAAGAATCCATGAAATCCAGCTTGATGTAACGAACGCCCCACTCGCGGGTCAGAACCTGGTAGGTCTTGCGAAGGTACGCCTGAGCGCCGGGGTTGGTGGTGTCGAGCACATAGAGCGGATCAACGTGCCCGTGCACGTACCCAATCCGGATGGGCTGTCCCTTGGCGTCGTGCACCAGCCAGTCCTTGTGATGCTGGTAGACCCAGGCGCGATCGGATACCTCAAAAGGCGCAGTCCAGACAGCGAGGTGCAGGCCCATGTGAGTAATTTTGTAACCCACGTTTCGCATGCCGTCCGGGAATTGCGTGGCGTTAGCAGTCATATATTCACCGCGGGCGTAATCGTAACCTTCGTCAAGATGGCAGAAGTTGAAACCGAGCTTCTTCAGGTGCTTCGCCAGCCACCTGGCGTTGGTCAGCACCTCGTCTTCATTCATTCCGCCGTAGAAAGCCGTCCAACTCCACCAGCCCATGGGAGGTTTGCTCGAAACCCGCGCCTGGTGCAATCGCCGCACGGCCGCGCCATAGGCTTCCAGTTGCGAATAATAGTCGGCGCCGGCGGCAAACATCACGGTTTCTGAACTCAATTCTTTGCCGGGAGCAACGGGAAGGCTCAAATGAATCTGCTGGGCGGGAGCAATGTCGTCCCTCAGAAGGACGGCCCCGGTTGTCCCGGTGGAATCCACAGTAAGCGCACCGATGCTCGACGCGCCCATGGGGGGCTTTTGAACGGTCAAGTGCAAAGTAGTGACAAAGCGGTTCTCCGTAAGCGCCGCGAGCAGAAGGCTCTGTTGGCTGTGTCGGTTGTAGATCAGGCCGTCGCGGAACCCAATATACGCTCCATTGGGGGCCTGGTCGAGGCCGCCGATTGGGATGGTGGGATCTTCAGTGAAACTTTCAAACATAAAGCGGTCGGAGCCCTCCGTGCCGCCCAGGTTGATGCGGGGGGTGCCGAGCGCGTCGACGTCACGAATGGCCTCGACCGATACGGATTTCGAAGTATGGTTCGCAACCTTAACCTCCACCGTACCGTAAGGAAGATCATTGTATAAACGCAGGATGCAGACCAGATCTGGAGCCGAACTCAGTCCGCTGAATGTAATGGTCGTTTGCCGTCCGGAACCCAGCGCATCTTGAAAAGTGCCCTGTACCGCCTGGTGGTGCGGATAGTCGCCCGAGCGCACCCAGCGATGGTTGATCTCCGCCCCAACACCTGCTTCGAGCACGGGGGCCTGTAAACCGGCGGCCCTGACAGCATACGAACCGTTCTGAGGGTTGACGGTGACGGCCAACTGCGAATTGTGGAGCATTGCCGCCGCAGATGCTTCTGGAATTACAAATGCGATTGCAAAACAAATAAACAAACCGAGAAAGGAGAAATGAATGGACTTGCTTGCTGCCTTTTTCATGGTGGTTCCCTACCTTGGATTTGGATTATGACTGCGAACGGGGTCCGCCTGAGCTTCCGAATGGATGCGGATCAATCGAGACCTGACAGACCAAATGGTTCCCGGCGGTAGCGACCCGTGCATTACGATTGGTGTTCAGGATGCGTGCAGGCGCCAGGGAACGACGTATTGTAAGTGTCGCCCTGGTACCGCAGTTCTTCATCCAGGCCGATCTTCGATGTGTAGTAGCCAAAGATGGTCAATCCCTTGATGAAGTCGAAAGCTTTCACGCCCGCCTCGTCTTCCGGTCTGGCTCTTGACGGATCGGCAAGGGGTTTCAGCAGTGCCGTCTGCTCAGCCACGGTGAGGCTGACGAACGGTTTGTGGTGCATTGACAGGCTGCGACCGTCAAACCACGCCAGCGCCTGGATGATTTCCTGCTGCTTCTCCCCGGTCTCCTCGTTGTACAGCAGGTCAAGGTAGCGATTCACCAGCGCCTCTTTGGCTCCGGGCGTGTCCGTGGCTGGAATGATCAGGTCGGTCAGTACAATCAGGGTTTCATTCTGGTGGGCGTCAAAGAACTGCGGCTTCCAGTTGGCACCGGCCTGGGCGGCACGATCAGCGTCCGTGGGCACGCCCATAACAGCGGCGGGTGCGGGCTGCGTCTGCCCAAGTATCGGAAGCGTGGTCAGCCCCCCGGCTCCCATCACCAGAGTCTTCAACACGCCGCGGCGTCCCTGATTGGTTTTATTTTCGTTTCTTTTTGTCATGACAATGCTCCTCCGTTTCCGTGGGTTCGGCGAGAGCTCCTAACCAAGGGCTCCGGTGCGCATCTGTTCAGCAATGTAGTCGGCGGTCCGCATGGAGAGCGCCAGGATGGTGAGGGTCGGGTTCTTCTCCGACGAATTGAGAAAACACGACGCGTCCGCCACAAACAGGTTCTTGATGTCGTGCGACCGGTTGAATTTGTTCAGGTAGGAAGTCTTCGGATCGTTCCCCATGCGCGCCGTTCCGGCCGAATGGATGCTCCATCCGGGGGGCAACGGAGTCTTCCGTTCGCCGATCACCTCAATGCCGGCCTTCCTGAACATTTCCTCCTGCGTATCGACGGCGTCCCGGGCCATGGCCAGTTCGTTGGGGCCCCATTCCACTTCAAACTTGAGCACGGGAATGCCCCAGGTGTCACGGACCGTCGGATCAATTTCCACGTGGTTTTCAGCCCGCGGCACCACCTCGCCAAACGATCCCATGCTGATGACGGTGGCGTAGTATTTCTTGACTTCATCCTTGAACTCGGCGCCGAATCCGGGAATCTTGCGGGCAAAGCCCGGAAACTCGCTGCTTCCACCGCCGCCCTCGAATCCGTAGCCGCGTACAAAGTCCTTCCTCTGTTCCTTCAGGTTTCGGAACCGCGGAATGTAAATTCCACCGCCCTCCGGGTGTGCGTCGCCGCCGCGGTTAGTGTTTCCCTTCAACCGCGGGATGATTCCCGAGATGCTGCCGGCCATAATCTGTTCGCAGAAATATTTCCCCAGCACACCACTGGAATTGCCCAGGCCGTTCGGGTGATCGTCGCTCTTCGAGTTCAGCAGGATGCGCGTCGTGTCCAGCGTTCCGGCGCCCACCACGATCACCTTGCCATAAACTTCTTCCACCTGGCGGGTGATGCGATCAATAAAAACGACACTCCTGGCGCGGTTTTCCTTGTCGGCCGTCACCTTCCAGACCACGGCGTTGGTGCGCGTGGTCAGGTTGCCCGTCTTTTCGGCAAGCGGGAGCAGTGCTCCCACAGAGCTGAAAGATGCTCCAACGTTGCAGACCCGCCCGCAGTGCCCGCAATAATGGCAGGGAGCGCGGCCGTGGAATCCGGGCTTGGTCACCGTGGCCGAACGGCCCTGGATCACATGCCGGCCGGCGAACTTGCTCTCAATCTGTCCCTTGAAGATGGACTCCGCGCAGGTGAGCGGGACGGGCGGGAGAAAATGGCTGTCCGGATTGTTCTCCAGGTGGTCCGTGTGCCCGCAAACCCCAATCCAGTCCTCCACCTTGCTGTAGTAGGGTTCAACGTCTTCATAGGAGATAGGCCAGTCTGTCCCAACGCCATCGTGGCTGGCTGCCTTGAAATCCCTGGGACTGAGGCGGAGCGATACAAGCCCCCAGTGGAGCGTTTTGCCTCCCACCGCCTGCGCGCGCACCCATGTGAACTTCTTGCCCGTGTAAGGATTTTCAAGCTCGTTGACAAAATGCTTCTTGTTCCACGCGTTGGCCGTGTAGTTGTAGATGGACCGCTCAGAAGGCCGGATGCGGCCGCGGAACGGAAATTGATAAGGCTTGCGGTGATGGGCGAAATCCGTGGCGATATTAAATTTGGGTCCACGCTCAAGCATGAGGACCTTCAGACCCTTCAGACATAATTGCGTGGCCGCCATGCCCCCGGCAGCTCCCGATCCAATCACCACAACATCGTAGACTTTGGCCATTCCGGCCTCCCCTTCGGTATGAGTCTATTACCAGCTTCCAAGAAAGAACTGACCGGCAGCGTCCTGCTGGCAATCCGCTTAAAAAGCACGCCGCAGCCCCGTGTCCCCGTTTCAGCAACAGAGAAACCCATTACGGACGGCGCTAAGTCTATCGCCCCGCGGCGGACCTAAGAGGGCTCAAGAAGCGGCGCAAAACGCCCGCAGCCAACGGCTTGCCTCTCTGTCATCTGACAAGAAGTGCGGCCCCAGCGGGGATCCCAGATAAACCAGCGTTCCCTTCCCAATACGGCGTTTGGCAGCAACGGGCAGATCGCCGAACCAGGCAATGGTTTCGCCATTCCCGGGATCAACTGGAACCATCCTGCTGAAGTCTCGGATTTTGGTTACAACGGGCCAGTGGTAATCAATATAGGGTGATTGTTTGAGCGAATCGGCGGAATCCCATAAACAAACGGGATCATGAAGGCTCAATCCGAACACTGACCTTATGACACGCTTATGAAAACCAAATTCTTCGGGACTGAGGAATGCCGCCCCGGATTCATAAAGAATGACGGACCCGTTTTCAAGAAGTTCCCTGAGTTTTGCCGGTGATTTCGCATCCGTCGTGGCCGCCGCCGGCAGGATCATCGTGCGGGCAGAGGCGAGTGATTGAAAAGAAGTACGCTGAAACGCAACATTCAAAACCGACAAGCCGGCTTGATAACCTGACGCGGACTCGCCCAGGTGACAGTCCGGTCCAGGATCGACTATAACGCATTGAGAATGGAAGGCCGGAGTTTGCGGGAGAATGCCGGCCAAGCCTGTTGCACCGGCCAGTCCAGCCGCCGAAGCGCCCGCCGCACAACCCAGGAATCCGCGTCGTGAAATGGGCATCCTAAACCCTGTTGGCGATCAGGCGGTCGATGGCCGCCGCCGTATCGTAAAACTGCTGATCTTTCGCGTAATGGTACCGGCGTTCCATTTCAGCCACCAGCCAGCCGTCGTATTCCACTTTGCTCATGGCGGCGCGAATGGCCTTCCAGTTGTTGTCGCCGAGAAAAATGTTGGTATAGACGCTGTCGCCGCAGCGGCCGCGCTTTTTCATAACGTCTTTCAGGTGGATCCGCGTGATGTGCGGCCCCAGCATCTCAATCCACTGCTCGGCAAATCCATCGTCATGGATGTTGCCCACGTCCAGATGGATGCCCACCGAAGGTTCGTTGATGTCTTTGAGAAACAGGAGGAATTCGCGCGGCCCCATCAGGAATCTCTGCTCGGAGCAGCAGTTTTCGCAGCCAATCCTGACGCCTGCGCGTGCCGCGTCCGGGGCCAGCGTCTTCATTGCTTCGACCGTGCGCGGGTAGACTTCATTGTAAGGCACCTCTGCGGTCACCAGTCCCGCCACTACCAGGATGGCGTCCGTACCCAGAATCTTTGCCGTCTCGATTTGCCGCCTGACAATCCGGATGCCTTCTTCGCGGATTTTGGGATCGCGCGCAGAAAGCGAATATTTCCAGTGGAGGCCGGTCGAAACGTTTGAGACCACCAGGCCCGCATTTTCAACCTTGCGCCGAAGTTCCTGCACCTGGGCGTCCGTGGTGCTCATCTGGAACCATGGAACGTCGCCCAGCCACAACTCGATGCCATCGTACCCAGCCTTTTTGACTAACTCCAGCCCCTGCTCAAAACTCCAGCCCTCAGGAATTTCGTTGTCACCGATGGATTTTTTCAATTCGCCCCGAACCCCGGTTTCGTTAAGTTACGCATACTTTTGACGGCCCCCATGATTATCACAAACTACCGCCAACATCAATCCCTAATCTGTTTTCGATTGTTTGAAGACATGGATTTCTGGCGCTAGTGGAAGGGGAATCCGGACCCGCCCGCTGGACCAGCCAGGGTTGAGCGCCTACTCGCCCAGCACCTGCACCATGTAGGTTCGGAGGAGCGGGCCGTCGTACTCCATGAAATAGATGGTCTGGCGCGATCCCCGCACGATCTTGCCGTCCTCGATGGGAAACGAACAACTGATGCCGCCCAGGATGCTCTTCAGGTGAGTCTCTGCATTGAAACCCAGGCGGCCGTCGTAATCCAGATAACGATGGTGGTGGTAGTTCTCGTCCTCAGGAAACAGCCGGCTGAAATGCGTGAGGATGTCTTCCTCCAGGCATGGAATACCTTCCGTCACCAGCAACCCCGAAGAGGTGTGGCAGGTCATCACGTTCACCAGTCCCTGCTTCACGCCAGTCTTGCTGACCACTTCGTCCACCTGAGCAGTAATGTCGATGGCCTCTTCGGCTTTCCGCGTCTGGACCTTAATCTTTTCAAGCTTGATGATCATTGCTGTTACCCGCCTTATTTCCCGCTCTTATTTGAGACCCAGCAATCGGCCGGGGTTCTCTTCGAAAATCTTTTTCAAACAGCCTTCAGTCAGTTCCAGGGTTCCCAACGCATAAACCATGTTTTTGATTTCAACCCGCGGATAGTTTGAGCCGAAGAGCATCCGGTTGCGCAGGCTGCGTTCCAGCAGTGTGGTGGGAATCTGCTTTGAAAACACGAATTGAAAAAACTCTCTCGGGCTGTCGTAATAGAGGCAAGACGTGTCGAGATAGACGTTGGGATACTTCAGCGCCAGGGCGGTAGCCTCCCACACCCAGGGCCAGCCCCAGTGCGCCAGGACAAAATTCAGCTTGGCGAATCGCGCGATGGCTTCTTCCAGCAGCATGGGATGGCCGCGCTCAATCAGCGTGGAGGGCGCCCAGCTCATGCCCGTGTGCACCAGCACCGGGATATTCAATCCCGCCGCCGCTTCGTAGAGGTCGTACACTTTGCTGTCGCGCAGCTCGAAATCCTGCAGCGCCGCGTCCAGCTTGAGCCCTTTCAGGCCGGCTTTCTTGACGGCCTGCTCCAACTCTTTGACCGCGCCCTCTTTCAGCGGGTCGACGCTGGCAAAGCCGATAAATCGGTCGCTGATGGAACACAGCTCTGCCACCTGCTCGTTCGAGCTGACGGCGTCACCGCGCGCCCTTTGGCAATCAATCGGCAACAGTACGGCGCGGTCAATTCCTGCCACATCCATCTGCAGGTGGAAAGTTTCGAGCGGCTGAAAATTGTTGCCGATCTGGAAGACGTCCCGGGCCATCCGGGCGTAGTTCGGGTACTTGTCCACCATTTCCTGAATCAGTACCGGGTGCGTATGAAAATCAATTCTCATGCTGCCGCCTCATTCCCATGCTGTTGTAGAAATTCCTGCCATTTGTCGCGTTCGCGGAAGGCCTCCGTGCCGCCGGGCCGCGTGGTTGAAAATGCGCCTGCGAGGTTGCCGCCGGCCAGGCAGGTCTGGAGATCTGCGCCGTGAACGTATTGATGTAAAAAGCCGGCGTCGAAGCTATCCCCTGCGCCAACCGGATCCACAGCATTCACGGTGTATCCCGGATGCGTCCATTCCTGGCTGCCCCGCCGCACCCTGCAGCCCCGCGCGCCCATCTTGACAGCCACCACCTCGACCTTGGCAGCCAGTTTTTCAACTGCCGCCTGCGCGGTGTCTTCTCCGGTGATCTTGCCCGCCTCTCGCCCGTTAACGAACAGCACATCAACCAGAGGGAGCAGTTCATCCAGCCCGTCCCAACGGTCGTCTGGATCGTCATTGGTGTCCAGCGACGTGCTGAGACCCGCGTCTTTCATCTGCTGAAACAGTTCCCGGATGCGGGGACGCAGCGCCCGGTGCAGATAAAACGAGGAGAGGTGAAAGTGCTTTCCGGAACGAAGGTAGTCAAGGTCAAGGTCATCGTATCCCATCTCAAACATGGCGCCGGGATACGTCAAGATTCGCCGACTGGCCGAGCCCGTGACGATGACAGTCAATCCTGACTTGGTTGCTCCCGCCACGCTTCGCACCCGGCTGACGTCCACGCCGCCGGAGGCAAGCCGTTCGAGGGCAATTTTCCCCAGGGGATCCGTACCGATTCGGGATATGAATCCAACCCGGTCGCCGATGACTGCAAGGTTGTGGGCGAAGATCGCGGACGAACTTCCCAGCGTCAGGGCCAGATCGTTTGCCAGAAGCTCCTTTTCGGACTCCAATTCATCCGGAAGTCCGTAAAGGATCAGGTCAAGGTTCAGCTCACCGACCACCGTTACGTCGAATTGCGCCATTCCGAGCCCCTACCCAGCCTTTTCCTTCAGCACAACCACCCGGCTCAAATGCCGCGGCTCGTCCGGATCAAACCCGCGCTTGAGGCCCAGATAGAGGCCCAATAACTGTGCCGCCAGAATGTGCGGGGCCAGACGCGCCACTTCGGGGACGTCCAGTTCCAGTTCAATCAGCACGTCGGCCGCGCGGCGAACCCTGTCATTGGCGCGATTGGTCACCACCAGAGTCGTTCCACCGAGTTCCTTCATCTCTTCCAGGACTTCCTGCTCGGAGTTGCCCGTGCTTTCGCCAAGGAAGAAGGTGAGCAACGTTTGCGGGCTTACAATCGACTTCGGACCATGACGGAATTCCAATGTGTGAAAAACCTGAGCGTAGGAGCAGGACATTTCCGTCACTTTCAACTGTCCTTCTGACGCGATCCCGAAAAACGGTCCCTGACCCATAAAGACGTAATCGGCAAACTCCTTGGAGCCGGCAAACTCCTCAATGCGCGGCTGCAACCGTTCCAGCGCCCGTTGCGCCTGCCCCGGCATTTGCTTGAGAGCCTCCAGAAAGTCCTTGCGATTGCCAACCCATCCCGCCAGTGCCTGTAGACCCAGCAACATCGTGCTGAACGAACGGGTCATCACAGTGCTCTGCTCGTCCGCCGCCGGCAACAACAGAGTGGAGGTCACACGCTTTTCGAGGTCCTGGCCCGTGGCACAGCTGATCCCCAGGGTCCGGATATTGCGTTCCTTTTCAAGATAGTCGGCCGCCATCAGGACCTCGGTTGTATGCCCCGAGCGCGAGATCAATACCGGCTGGCATTTCCCCTTCCCCAACACCTGGTCGGGATAAAACAGAAGCTCAGACGCCGGTACGGCCTTTGCGCGGATTCCCGTGATTGCCGTCCAACTCCACGCCGCAGCCTGGGCCACATAGTAGCTTGTCCCGCACCCCACGAAGACCCATTCATCAGTCTCTTCCAGAGGCTTCAGAACTTCCGCATAGCGGTTGTTCTCTTCAAGTTCCTGGAGAGTCGTCGCCCAGACGCCGGGTTCAGACATGATTTCTTCGAAACTGTGGTGCCCTGGTCCTTCTATAACTTCACTCACTCAACTGCCTCCTTGTCCTTCCATGGCAAATCTAAATTCAAATAGGAGAACCTGTGCGGTGTGCGATTGCCGCAACACACGAGTCGCTGCAAGTTACCCACAACGCATATTACGGTAGCTTTCTTTTTACTACGCATTTCTTTCGAATGTCAAAGGGTTTTATCCCGGTGCGCCATTAGCGCCATCTGCGCCCAGGCCTTGCCATCCGCAAACTACCTGACGATGGGCCTCAAACCGAATAAGACCTTCCTGGCAATACAAAATACGCCCGACACCTTTTATCGTTTCAGCCAGGGGGTCACGGGAACCTGGCCAGGGTTCTGAGGCTTATAAGGCCATGTGATTCGCCTGCCGGTTGCGGCGGATTCGTAAGCTGCATAGATAATCTCCAGCGTAGCTCGTCCGTCTTCGCCGCTTTCCATCAGTTCCTCTTCTCCCAGCAACGCGCGCGTAAAATGGCGCATCTCATGCGGAAAACCGTAAAGAAAGGCTTCCTCAAACACGGTGAAAGTCCAGCCTTTCGTCTCACCGGCCTTTTCCACGGCGTACCCATAGCCATTCTTGCTGTAGGTTTCCATGGAACTTCCGCGCAGCAGGTCGCAATGAATCACACCTTCAGTCCCGTAAAGGTCTGCACGATCATCCATGCCGCCGTGGCGGGCCCAGCTGTCTTCAATGACGGCGATGGCGCCGTTTTCGAATTCAACAATCACCACGGAATTGTCATCACCCCGGGTGCGGCCCTTGTGAAAAACCAGCTGGCAGTGGGCCGTCACGCTTTTGACCGGTGGCTTGCCATACAGCCAGCGGGTCCATTCGATGCCATGACAACCCATGTCCATCAGCGCGCCGCCACCCGAGCGGTTGACATCGTAGAACCAGTCCGAGTGCGGCCCGGAGTGCTTTTCACTTTGCTTGGCCATATAAACGTCGCCGATGGCACCCTCGTCAACCAGCTTTTTCGCGCGAGCATATTTGGGCGAAAAGCAGATGGTTTCCGCGTACATCAGCTTGACATTGTGCTTCTTGCAGGCGGCAATCATGGCATCTGCGTCTTCCAGGGTGTGGGCGATGGGTTTCTCAAGGATAACGTGCTTGCCGGCTTCAGCCGCCGCCAGCACCACCTCGCGATGCAGGTCATTGGGAATGCCTACCACGACCACATCCACGTCTTTCTGGTCCATCATCTTCCTGTAATCCGTGACGGCATGGGGAATCTTCCACTTGCGGGCGAATGCTTCAACATGCTCCTTGTTGGGCGAGCATGCCGAGACGAGTTCAGCCTCACGGACCTCCTGGAAGGCTTCTGCATGAAGGTTCGAAACAAAAGCCGATCCAATGACACCCACCCTCACCTTTTCCATTCTCGCTCCTTAGAAACGAATTCCGATTGGCACGTTTCGATGACCGGATGCCGCACAGCAGAAACGTCCGGCACACAAACGACGACCCACCAAGATATCATAAGCACGGGTGAACTCGAATCCTAAATCGCCTTCGACGAACTGTTGTGTAGCCTCACAAGGCGTCAGGAACACATTTCCGGGCAGACCATCGTACGCTTTCCCGCAGAATTTTGTTGCAGGCAAAAGACGATCAGCGATAGCATCCAATGTTTTGTTCCTGACGGGGGAAACGGTGCGACGAAACAAGATAGACATTGTTGGACTTGGGTTGAACGCCACGGATACGGTGCTGATGGTGCGGGAATTTCCGCCGCTGGGCGGGAAGGAGCGCGTGGTATCGCTCTCCCAGCAGGCGGGCGGGCAGATGGCCACGGCCCTGGTGGGTTGCCAGCGACTGGGACTGCAGGCGCGGTACATCGGGAAGGTCGGCGGAGATGAGGCCGGACGCTTCCAGTTGCAAAGCCTGCGCGAAGAGGGTGTTGATGTCAAATACGCGAGCGTGGTGCGCGGCGCCGCTACACAATTCGGCCTGATCATTGTGGACCAGGCTACCGGCGAACGCACGGTCTTCTGGGACCGCGACAAACGCCTGGCGGTTACCCCCCAGGAATTGAAGCCCGAGGCCGTCACCTCGGCCAGAATCCTGCACCTCGACGGGTGTGATGCCGCGGCCTGCGCGCAAGCCGCCAAATGGGCCCGCAAGGCAGGTATTCCCGTGGTGGCAGACCTTGATACGGTCTACAAGAAAGTGGAACAGATCTTTCCGCTGATCGACTACCTCATCGCGTCCGCAAATTTCCTGCCTGCCGTGACCGGCCACAACGATCCGTTTCTGGTGCTGGAATACATGGCGCGGGAATACAAGATCCGCGCTCCGGGAATGACCCTGGGCCGCGACGGCGCGCTGGTTTACACCGAGGGCCGCTTCTACTACTCTCCCGGGTTCGTGGTGGAAACGGTCGACACAACAGGCGCCGGCGACATCTTCCACGGCGCATTCGCCTACGGGCTGCTCCAGGGATGGCCCATCGAACAGATCCTGGATTTTTCAAACGCCATGGCGGGCCTGAATTGTACGCGCGTAGGCGCACGCGGCGGCATCGGAACCCGGGCCGAAGCCGAAAAATTAATCGCCGCCGGCACGCGCCACCGCAATCCAGACTATGCAAACCTCCCGCGCCGCGGCGGCAGAAGCGTGCGCGGTCCAAGGCTGAAGAACACCCGACGCTCTTAAAAGCCATGACGGACGATCGCTACACACTCATTACCGGCGCGTCCAGCGGCATCGGTGAATGCTTCGCGAGAGCCATTGCCCGGCGCGGCCACAACCTCGTGCTGACGGCACGCTCCGAGGGCAGGCTGAGCCAACTGGCCGCGGACCTGGTTCGAGAACACTCCATCAAAGTGGAAGTGATCGCGGCAGACCTCAGCGTGCGCGACGCGGCACCGCGGCTTGTTGCCACGCTCAACGATCGAAACCTTTCCATCAGCGGGCTGGTGAACAATGCCGCTTTCGGCGGCCGTGGCAAATTCTGGGAACTTCCGATCGACCGGCAAATGGCCATGGTTCGTCTGAACATTAACTCTCTGGCCGAACTCAGCTACCTGCTGCTGCCCGCTATGGTGGAACGCGGCGAAGGCTCGATCATCAACGTTTCCTCCACGGCAAGTTTCCAGCCGTTGGCCTACACGGCCACTTACGCCGCCACCAAGGCGTTTGTGACGAGTTTCTCAATGGGCCTTGCCGAAGAGGTGCGGCCGCACGGCATCCGCGTGGTAACGCTGTGTCCGGGCGGCACCCGCACCCATTTTTTTGAGGCCGGCAACTACGGCGTGCGCACCCTTCCCGGCGGCCTGCAGGACCCCAATGAAGTGGTTGAAGATGCCCTCAGGAAGCTTGACCGCGGCGGCGGCCTGGTGATCCCAAGGCTCCTCAATAAACTCGGAGTCTTCGTTCAGCGGTTTGGTCCGCGCCAAACCGTCGCAAAACTCGCAGCCATGGCCTTCCGTCCCCGCAATGCCGGCGACCCCAACTGATGGAATACCGGCAGGCCGCTAACGCCTTGGCTGAAAGGACTTTCCCGCATGGAACTGTCAAACTTGATTTCAAACCTGCGCCAGGCCCGCGTAGTCGACCTGAGCCAGACGCTCGAAGAACACATGCCCAACTTCCCTACCCATTCAAAATTCTTTCACAACCTTTGGGGTTCCTACCAGTTCGGTGGCAGATCGGTCAGCTACCAGATGCAGGTGCACGAGCACAACGGGACCCACGTGGACGCCCCAGTGCACTTTGTGAGTGACGGAAAAATGGAGGGACGCAAGACCGTCGAGCAGATTGACCCTGTGCGCCTGATCGGGCGCGGCGTGCGTCTCGATTGCCGTGGGTCAAAAGAAGGCGATTACGTGTCCCTGAAGTTCATTCAGGACTGGGAAGCACAGCATGGGCCCATCGAAGCTGCTGACATTGTGCTGTTCAATTTTGGCTGGTCGGAGCACTGGGGACTGCCTCCCGGCAACAGGCGCTACCTTGAGGACTGGCCCGGCGTAGGCGTGGACGCCGCAGAATATCTTGTCGGTAAATCCGTAGCGGCCATCGGCGTCGATTCCCTTTCGCCCGACCCGCCCGCGGCGCTCGGCACACGTCCAGTCCATCCTGTGCTGCTTGAAAAAGAAGTCCTGATTATTGAGAACCTGACGCGCCTTGACGAGCTTCCGGATTTCTTTCTATTCGTGGCGCTGCCGCTGAAAATCCGTCAGGGATCGGGCTCGCCTGTCCGCGCCATTGCCCTGGTCTAGCTTGCTGCAAGGCGCCAGAAGGGCCTGTCATTCCGTTGCGTGCAGGTAACGATCCACTACGGGCTTCCACTTGCCCTGCGAGTCCAGAATGATTTCAACGGTTTCACGAACGGCCCCAAGCCCGCCCGCGGCTTTGGTCAGGTAATGAACATGGCGCCGGAGGAACGGGTGGCCGTTCTGGACGCAGACGGCCAGACCCACGCGCTTCAGGATGGGAAGGTCCACCAGGTCGTCACCCACATAACAGACCTCTTCATCCTTTACGCCGGCCGCCTTCAGAATACGCTCATAGGGCGGGATTTTCTTGAGCGTGTTCTCCTCGATAAAATCCAGCTTCAACTCCGCCGCACGGTAGCGCACAGTGTCAGAGCCGCGTCCGCTGATGATGCCCACCCTGATTCCGGCGTCGCGCGCGTAGCGGATGCCAATGCCGTCGCGTGAATGGAAGGTCTTGGTCTCAAACATTCCGCCTTCGGGACGTGGCACGTAATAGATGCGACCATCGGTCATCACCCCGTCAACGTCGAGCAACAGGAGCTTGATCTTGCGGGCCCGCCGCCTGACCTGTTGTATAGAAAGTGGCATGTTCCTCCTCTAATTCCGAACACAAGACCTCACATCAAGGTGCAGGGCAATCTCAAAACATTTGCGTTTTCCACAGGTCGTGAATGTGGACCACTCCTTCGAGACGGCCCTCCACGTCCAGGACCATTAATGAGGTAATCCGCCGGGTTTCCATCAGGTTCAAGGCTCGCGTGGCTAGTTCCTTGCGTCCGATGGTCACGGGGGACCGCGTCATCACCTCACCCGCCGAATGTTCCAGCGCGTGGCTGCCTTCGCGCTGAAAAAAGCGCCGCAGGTCACCGTCGGAAATAACCCCGGCCAGTCGCCCGTCGCTTTCGACCACGGCCGAATGTCCCAATCCCTTCTTGCTGATTTCATAGATGACGTCGGGCAGCGTGGTGTCCGGATGCACGAGCGGGATGTCCGCGCCCGAGTGCATCACGTTCTCAACCCGTCGCAGCCGTACACCCAATCCGCCGCCCGGGTGAAGCGCCGCGTAATCCTCTTCCTTGAATCCGCGGCGCTCCAGCAGAGCCATGGCCAGAGCGTCGCCCAACGCCAGCATTGCCGTGGTTGATGCTGTCGGAGCAAGACCCAACGGGCAGGCCTCCTCGCTGATGCTGACGTCAATCACGACATCGCTTGCCTGCGCGAGTGTCGAGGCCGGCATTCCCGTCAGCACAATCAGGGGGACCGCCAGGCGCTTGACCGTATCCAGCAACCGCAGGAGTTCTTCCGTCTCGCCGCTGTAGGAGAGCGCCATCAGCACGTCGCCAGGTACCAGCCGGCCCAGGTCGCCGTGGAGCGCTTCGGCAGGATGCAGAAAGAATGAAGGCGTCCCGGTGCTCGAAAACGTGGCCGAAATCTTTTGTCCGACCAGGCCGGACTTGCCCATGCCTGCCACTACCAGGCGGCCCCGGCAGGCGAAGATGGTTTCCACCGCAAGCTCGAACCGCCGGTCCAGTCGCCCTACCAGGTCGGCGATCGCCCGCGCTTCAATCTCAAGGACTCGTCTGCCCGTTTCAAGACTCATAGAAAATGGTCGCTTAAATCACGGATGATATCACAGGTGGCCGGAGCCTGCTGATGGGACGGTTACGGATGGGGCTTGACATCTCAACGGCTGAAATGCAAATCTTCGGCCAGAACAGCACGTGAAGATCAGGCTGCAGAGGAGCAGTTGCAACCATGGCAACTTTCGAGACAAAAGAACTTCCCGCCAACCGCGATGCGGTGGCCCCGGACGGGTCAGACGTGAGAATCCTGCTGGGTCTCAAGGGCGGCGGGATGGCCCATTTCTCGCTCGGGCCGGGCCAGACCTCACGCGCCGTCACCCACCGGACGGTGGAGGAGATCTGGTTCATCGTCTCCGGGCAGGGGGAAATGTGGCGCAAACAGGGCGCTGACGAGCAGGTTGTGGACGTCTATCCTGGTGTGTGCCTGAGTATTCCCCTGGGCACGAGTTTTCAGTTCCGATGCACGGGACAGGACCCGCTCGAAGCGATTGGCGTCACCATGCCTCCCTGGCCCGGCGAAGAAGAAGCCGTTCTGCTGGAGGGACCGTGGAAGCCAACCGCGGGTGAAGGGGCTGAGAAGTAACCCGCCACATCCTGCCGACGTCACCGAAACATGGAATCAGCAGCAAGTCACGCAAAGGTTCGGAAGCGCAAAGCACACTCTAGCCGGTGATTTCCTTCTCTTCCACGTACACCGTGGTGCGGTTGCGCCCGGCACGCTTGGATTCATAGAGCGCCCGGTCACTGGAATGCAGCATCTCTTCCAGCGTCCCGCCGTGGTCCGGATAAACGGCAATGCCCAGGCTGACAGTGATGGGGGGCACCTGTCGGTCCTTGACCTGGGGCATGCTCATGCGGACGACGGCATTGCGGACGCGCTCAGCCACCACCTGGCAGTCCTTGGCGCCGGTGTCGGGCAGAAGAATAACGAATTCTTCGCCACCCAGCCGCGCGGTCAGATTGGTTTCCCGCATGGACTGGGTAACGGTTTTGGCAAACTGCTTCAGAATACGATCGCCCACTTCGTGCCCGAACATGTCGTTAATGTTCTTGAAATGGTCAAGGTCCAGCATAATAAAGCCCAGGGGAGTGTCTTTGCGACGGGCCATGGCCATGAGCTTGCGTGCGTAATCCTTGCAGAAACGGCGGTTGTAGAGGCCAGTAAGGGGATCGATGTTGGCCTGCTCGCGCATGGTCTGGAGGAGCTGCAGGTTGGAAAGTACCGAAGCGCTGGTGCCCAGGTAGCTCTCCAGAAGGCTTTCACGTTCCGGCGTCCAAAACCCGGCTGCGCCTTCGAGCCGCACGGCCCCAATAATGATGCCGCCTGCGATCAGGGGCCCGCAGTAATAGCTACCCTCTTTGGGCAGCACGAACTTGCCGGGGCACAACGGCTCGACGGTGACGTCGTTCACCCGGAAAGGCCGCCCCATCCGGACTGCCTTACAGCTGTGCTTGCCCTCGATGACGGGCCAATCCTGCACATCCTCGGGAAGCGGACTGAGAGAGGCGACAACTTCCAGAAAATCTTCTTCCGGGCGCAGTTTGAAGATGATGACCTGCCGCGGCTGGAAACGGTCGCGGAAAGCGTGCAGGATGTGGTCATAGACCTCATTCTCTGAAGTACACTCCGTTACGGCTTCGGAAAAATGCTTGATAGCGGCCAGTTCCTCACGGTCCTGCCGCAGGGCATGGGCCATGTGCAAAAAACTGTGCGAGAGGACACCGAATTCGTTGTGAGTCTCGGGTGGCAGCATGGGATCGAAATCGCCCTGCCGGACACGGTCTGATGCATGGATTAACAGATGGACGGGGTCAGAGATGCTTTGGCTGACAAAATAGACCATGATCAACAATAGGACCACGAACAGTAGTGCAAGCACCACGCCCGAGACCACCGCCCTGTGGACATCCTTCTGGCGGGCCCTTCTGTTGGCCGCAGCAAGGTTTTGATTCTTCTGCCGAAACTCGACGATCGCCGCCTGGATTGCAGCAACGGTTCCAGCCCCCTTCACCATTGCAGGCCCGTCGGCAGCGATTCCCCCAGCTCTTACCTCTTCAATGGCCGGTCCGGCCACCTGGGTTTTCCAGTCCTCGACCTGCCTCTGAAGCCTTTCCAGTTCGGCAATCATGGGAGGCTCGCGAGAATTCATATCCCGCAAGTTGTCAAAATTCTGCGAAACAAGCCCCGTCGCCGTATTGTAATCCCCAAGGAAAGCTTTGCGGCCTGTCAAAACGTAGGCCCGGGCCGAGGTGTCCATGCCGTTGACACCCTGAAGCAGAGACTCAGTGAGCAGGGCGGAAAGTTCGCTGTTTTCGACGGACTGATTGATCTGGTTGATCTCCCAGTAGTGGAAGGAAAAGAACCCGATGATTCCAACCAGAATCAGGATAAGCGGCAACGTCAACAGGAAAACCTGGTCGCGAATCTTCAGATTTTGCAGCGAGATAGCCATCGTCTGCCTCGGTTTTCGCTGTAGGCGGCCGTGGCGGCCCAGCCGCACGCTGTCCTTCATTCGATCAACAAACCGCCAGAACGGTGCAAAATCCTATTGGGAATGACAATCTGCGCAATTTGGCGGAGAAATGGCTGCCTCTGCCAAAGCACTCTTCCCAACCACCTTTGACCCGTTCATATCTGACCGCGCCAAGATGGCTCAGCGCATTCGCCGGATAAAGCCGCCCAGGTCACGGAGCCTCCTGGCAAGAGGCGCAAAGCTCCGGAGATTCAACGCGGATGAACCGTCCGACAGCGCCCTTTCGGGACGGTCGTGAACTTCCATGAAGACTCCGTCGGCGCCGGCCGCTACCCCCGCCCGCGCCAGCGTTTCAATGAACTGCGGCTGCCCTCCACTGCGTGCGCCCTCACCGCCCGGCAGCTGCAACGCGTGCGTGCAATCGAGCACCACCGGATAGCCCCAGGCGCGCATCACGCCGAAGCCCCGCATGTCCACCACCAGGTTGTTATATCCGAATGAGCTTCCACGCTCCGTAATGATGATGCGGCGGTTCCCTGTCCGCTCAATCTTCTCCACGGCGAAGCGCATGTCCCAGGGCGACATGAACTGGCCCTTCTTGATGTTGACGACTGCGCCGGAACGGCCCGCCGCCTCCAGCAGATCGGTTTGCCGACAAAGGAAGGCGGGAATCTGCAGCACCTCGCAGACTTCCGCCGCTGGAGCAGCCTGGCTTGCCTCATGGATGTCCGTCAGGACAGGAACCCCCACCTGTTTCCGGATGGCCGCCAGGATCTCGAGACCGCGATCGAACCCGGGACCCCGATACGACGACACCGAGGTGCGATTGGCTTTGTCGAAAGACGCTTTGAAAATGTAAGGGATGCCCAGCCGCCTTGCCGCGGCAGCAAGCCGACGAGCCATCATCAGCGCGTGTGCTTCGCTTTCAATCACGCATGGGCCTGCAATCAGAAACAGCGGACGTCCCTGCGCGAGCGTAAGCCTGCCAATGCGAACCGGGCGTTTCATAAGCGATCAGAAGCCGGGACGGTGGAGGTGAGCCTCCGGCATACCCCTAGCCCGAAGATTGGGCACCCTCCTCGATCAGCTCGCCGGCCGAAGGTGAAGCTTCGCTGATTTCCATCGGGCGCTTGCCGCGATGCGCCAGCGCCGCTCCGACGAACGCCTTGAACAGCGGGTGCGGATCGAGGGGGCGTGATTTGAACTCCGGATGGAACTGGCACCCCAGGAACCAGGGATGGTCCCTGATCTCGACGATTTCCACATAAGTACTGTCCGGGGTCTCGCCCGTGATTTCCAGCCCGCTGGCTACCAGACTACCCTCGTACTCGCGGTTGAATTCATACCGGTGGCGGTGCCGTTCCGAGATTTCCGCCTGGCCATAGGCTTCATAGGCGAACGAGCCTGGCTTCAACCTGGCCGTCCAGGCGCCCAGCCGCATGGTGCCACCCAGATCGTCAATTCCGCGCAGCTCGCGCAACTTGTAGATCACCCGATGCGGCGTAGAGGGATCAAACTCCGAACTGTCCGCCCCTTGCAGGCCGCAAACATTGCGGGCGAACTCGATGACCGCGCACTGCATACCCAGGCAGATGCCCAGGAACGGCACCTTCCGGGTCCGGGCGTAGGTGATACCGCGCAGCATCCCGGGAATGCCCCTCTTGCCGAAACCGCCCGGGACGAGGATGCCGTCAAATCCCTCGAGCTGCTTTTCCCAGTCATCGCCTTCGAGACCCTCGGCTTCAAGCCACACCACGTTCACGCGCACGTTATTGGCCAGGCCACCGTGCACCAGCGCCTCATTCAGGCTCTTGTAGGATTCCTGGAATTCGACGTATTTGCCCACAATGGCAATCGAAACTTCATCCTGAAGGTCCCGCTGGCGTTCCACGAGGGACCCCCAGGGCTTCAGATTGCACTCGCCCTGCTCCATCCCCAGGCAGCGGACAATCTGCGTGTCGAGTCCCTCGCCTGCCAAAACGATCGGCACCTCATAAATATTGCCCACATCCTTTGCGGTGATCACGGCGTCCTTCTGGACGCTGCAGAACAGGGCGATCTTCGTCTTGATCTCCGCCGGCAGAAAGCGGTCCGTCCGGCAGAGAAGAATGTCAGGCTGGATACCGATTTCACGCAATTCCTTCACCGAGTGTTGGGTGGGCTTGGTCTTCAACTCCCCGGAGGCATTGATGTAGGGAACCAGGGTGACGTGAACGAAAACCACTCTCTCACGACCCTGCTCCTGCCGCATCTGGCGGATGGCCTCGAGAAACGGAAGCGACTCAATATCGCCCACCGTACCGCCGATCTCCACGATGGCGACATCCACGTCGGAGGCGACCTTGCGGATGGCGGCCTTGATTTCGTCCGTAACGTGCGGAATCACCTGAACAGTCTTCCCAAGATAATCGCCCCGCCGCTCCTTGGAAATGATGGTTTCGTAAATTCGTCCTGCTGTACAGTTGTTTTCGCGCCGCATCCGGGCATGGGTGAAGCGTTCATAGTGGCCAAGGTCCAGGTCTGTCTCCGCGCCATCGTCAGTCACGTAAACCTCGCCGTGCTGGAAGGGACTCATGGTTCCCGGATCAACATTCAGGTAGGGATCAAACTTGAGAAGGTTGACCTTCAGCCCACGGGCCTCCAACAGGCACCCGATCGAAGCCGCGGCAAGACCCTTGCCCAAAGAACTTACCACGCCCCCGGTCACGAAGATGTACTTGGCGCTCATAATTCTCCTTTAAGGTATCGGACGAAAAGCATGGGATAGTTAATGCCCATACACCGGAATTGAAACTCGTCTCGGTTCGTACGCATTCACGCTGACTGGTAGGAAAGTGTACCGCCTATTATCAGTTCAGGCAGGAAGTGTTGTCAACGCCAAAACGGACCACCGTGCAGCTACGTCCCCCCTCATACTTATCTCATGGGCTGGATGATTCTCCGCCCGCGGTTGTGCTAGAATGCTCTCAGGTAATGCCGACTCTGCAAGACAGCAACCGGGGGGCGAGAACCGGCTGCGACCAAAGGAAGGTGCCTGGATGCCCGAACACAGCAGTAGGCGCGCATTCCGGGTTGGATTGATTCTTATGATGGCCTTCTGGGCCATTGCAGGCGTATCATCAGCCTGCCTCGCGTCGGGCGACAAACCGCCGACCCGTCCCGACACAAAAGATCAAGTTCCGGATGTTGAGGTCCGTCGTTCTCCCATCAATACGACACCCATCCAGATGAATGTTGACAGGGTGATCGTCCCTGTAACCGTAACCGATCCGTATGATCGAATTGTCACTGGGCTTGCCAAAAACAATTTTGAAATCCTTGATGACAAAGTCCAACAGAAGATTTTGACGTTTGCCACGGAGGATGCACCCATTTCCGTAGGAATGGTATTCGATACAAGCGGGTCGATGTCTGACAAGCTGCAGAAATCGAAAGAGGCAGCTCTAGAGTTCTTCAAGACATCTAATCCTGAGGACGTGTTTATGCTGATCAGTTTCAGCAACCGTCCGTACATGGTTTCTTCTTTCACCGGCAATTACGAAAACATCCTGGACAGGATGCTATTTGTGAAGGCGGGTGGCAGGACGTCCTTGCTCGACGCCATTTATCTGGGCCTGAGCCGGATGAAAAAAACGGACACCAGCCGAAAAGCACTGCTGGTCATTTCTGACGGCGGGGACAACCACAGCCGGTATACTGAAAGGGACATCAAGCGCGCCGTCAAGGAATCTGATGTACAGATTTATGCTATCGGAATTTTCGAGCCCCTGGCTGACCGCGACCGAACGCCCGAAGAAGCTGCCGGCCCCTCACTGCTTTCGGAACTGGCCAATATTTCGGGCGGACGGATGTTTTCAGTCGAAGACCCCAGCGAGCTGCCGGACATCGCAGAAAAAATCTCAATTCAATTGCGGAATCAATATGTCATTGGATACAACCCCTCAAATCTCGTGCGCGATGGGCATTGGCGCCGGATCAAGGTTAAACTTCATCCGCCGCGCGGACTCCCTCCCCTGCAAGTATACGCGCGGACTGGATACTATGCCCCGACCCAATAGGAGATTGCCCTGGCTCCGACATTCCATCACATGGTTCATCCTCCGCTCCCTCGCCGTCGTGCTTCTATGCACACCCCTGCTGGCCCAGGCGTCCGGACCGGCCAAGGGGGGCACGGCCAGTCCTCAGAATAAGAGCGACCAGTACAAGATCAACGTCAATGTCAATCTGGTGGTGCTTCACGCAACAGTGGTTGACAAACGGGGACGCATGATCGACAACCTGCCGGAAAAGGATTTTCGTGTTCTGGAGGACGGCGTCCCCCAGAAACTGGCGGTCTTCAGCCATGCCGACATACCGGTGACCATGGGCATCGACATCGATGACAGCGGTAGTATGCGTGACAAACGGGCGGCCGTGAATGAGGCGGCTCTCACCTTTGTAAAAACCTCCAACCCCGACGATCAGGTTTTTGTGGTGAACTTCAACGATGAGTACTATCTGGACACGCCCGGGAACTTCGCCAGCAACATGGGAGAACTCAAAGCGGCCCTGGCCAAGATCGATTCCCGCGGAGGAACGGCGCTCTACGACGCTGTCTCCGCTTCACTCGACCATTTAAAGCTGGGCAATCGCGACAAGAAAGCCATTTTGATTATTTCCGACGGCGAAGACAACGCCAGCCGCTATTCCTTTCCGGACCTCCTGAAGCAAGCCCAGCAATCAAACGCCGTGATTTACTGCATCGGCCTGCTCGGCGAAGAGCATCCGGGAGGGTTGTTCAAGATCCACGGGCGCGGTGACAAGCGGGCCGCAAAAGTACTGAAACAACTGGCTGAAGCCACCGGCGGAAAAGCTTACTTTCCCAGGTCCCTTGATCAGGTTGAGCCGATTTGCGTGGCCATTGCGCGTGACATCCGCAACCAGTACACACTCGGATACTACCCGACGAACGCCAAGAAAGATGGCACGTTCCGGCGCGTGCAGATCCAACTCACCGATCACCATGACAGCAAGCACGACATTGTGAGAACGCGCCCCGGCTACTACGCGCCGAAAGGCGAGGGGTCGGAAGCCGCTACGGCGAGCCGCAAAAAATAATCCCCACTGACGATAGGTTACTGCCGCCATTTGAGCATCTCGAAGCTGCACGTCCATCGCTCCACCTGCGGCGGCAATCCCCGTCATTCAGCCCCGCGTTGCATACGACTCTCTCAAAAAGGTACACTCCCTCTTAATGCTGAACGATGAAAAAGTACAAGCTGAAAACAAGCGGCGGGATTTGCTGCTTGCCGCGACCCTGTTTGTAGCAGCTGGGGCCGCTGTCTGGTGGCTATGGGCGAACCGCTTTTTCCTCTCGCTTGACGAAGGTATTTACCTTGCCGGCGCGGAACGCATTCTGCGCGGCCAGGTTCCCTACCGTGACTTTTTCGTCATCACAGGCCCCGGAAGTTTCTGGATTCAGGCCGGGATTCTGGGATTGCTGGGCCCCACGCTTCAACATGCCAGACTGTCACTTGTTTTCGACCTGGCCCTGCTCACTGGAATTGTCTACTGGTTGACCGCCCGGCTATCAGGACGGAATTTTGCCCTGGCGGCAACCGTAGCTTTCTTTGCGCTTGAAACGCGCCCGCTGTTCCGCATGTACGTCAACCATCGGTGGGACAGCAGCGCGTTCGCTCTGCTTGGGGTGGCTTTGGTGTTTGCGGGGACGGAGAATCCACGCTTTCTGACCTTCCTGGCGGGCGGCATAGCTGCGTCGGCCGCAGCCTGGATCACCCCGTCGCTGCTCACAGTGCTTGTTCTACTGGGGTTGTGGCTGCTCATGGTTAAGGACCTGCGCCGCTACTGCGCCCCCTATCTTTTGGGAATCATATCCATTTCCCTGCTCGCGACTGGCGTGCTGTTTTTCCAGGGGGCTTTGGGTCCCATGTTCCGGGACCTGTGGTGGACATCCACGCATTATCCGGCCGCGAACGCCGTTCCTTACGGATATGGTGCCATTGCGCCGGGCGGACTGCGGGCAATCTTCGTGGGCACGGATGTTTCTGCATCCGTTGCGCGCGCCACCGGATTTCTTTCCGTTCTGTTGCCGGTCGTCCTTCCACTGGCTGTTTACGCTGGCTGGATGGCACGCCGTCTGCGCCGCAAGCAAATGGACCACCGCGAACAGCTGGCGACACTGCTGATGCTTGCCTCGTTCGGATTCGTGATTTCAACCTACCCACGCTGGTCGGCTGATCAACTCCTCTTTATTGCCCCCATTTTCTATGTCCTGGCCAGCTATTTGCTCAGCCGGTTACTGACGGCCAGGATCATTCGGGTTGCGTCCGGGGGGCTGGTACTCGCGCTGGCCATTGCCTCACTCAGCTACTCGGTGCTGCACATCCTGTCAGAGCCCGTGATCGAAACGCGCATCGGCAGGCTGCACGCTGAGGCTTCCGACCAGTCGATCATCAAACTTGCCAGCAGCCGAGTTCGACCCGGCGATTCTCTGTTTGTCTATCCCTACCTTCCCATGGTGTACTTCCTGACCGGTGGGCAGAATCCTACGCCCTACTCGTTTCTGCAACCCGGTATGATGCAGGCCCCGGACTACGATGCAGCCCTTTCGGACCTGCGTGCCCGTCCTCCCCAATGGGTCTTCTATTTTGGTCTTTCGCTGGCGACCTACCACGGCATCTGGCCCGCGGCCGACCCGCGCGCGCTTAACTTGACACCCGTCGACCATTTTATTCTCTCCAACTATCACCCGGTCGGCATCCTGCAAGGTACCGGTACGCATTTTTTCCTGCTTGAGCGGGGAGCGCACTGAAGTTCAGACGGAGGGGGGTAAGGGCAGCGGCTAAGAAAAGAAATCTTCCTATCGAAGTTAAGCTGCAGCGCCGCGACGTGAGGCGGTGTGCCTTTCTGCGGCGCTACAGCTTAATGGAAATGCAGCAAACCAGATTACTTTGCTTTGAAAGTTGTTGCCAGCATCAGATCGCCCCACTGAACGGAAAAATGGCCTCCGCTTCCCTGGTTGGCTAACTTGATGGTGACCATTTCAGAAGAATCAGTGGCCTTCGACTCATGCAAGGGCACCTTGACCAGGTCGAGTTTAGCATCATGCTGGGTTCCCCACTGGCCGTGCTGCTTGTTGAAGACAAGGTCCCACTTGTTAGCAGACACTTTCTCCGCCCACAGGCTGTAGGTTCCTGCCGGAAGGGTCTCGTTGGCGAAAGCAAGGTCCGTGCCGGTTACAAAAGTGGTGGATGAGTCTGCTCCCAGGCGCCAGAACTGCCCCGGTTTCAGTTGAGACAGCATTTCTCCAACAGTCCTGCCGTGAAGGACAGGACGCCCGTAGTCAATGGAAACCGTCTTTCCATTCAATTCAATATCAGTCTTGCCCCGGGCATTTGCCGCCTGAAGAGGCAGCGTCATTGCCAACACCGCAACCAGCCCGAAGGACATCATCAGTAACCGTTTCATCATTTCCTCCTCAATGTCGTGTACCCATCACCCCAAAATCTTGTATTCCCCTATCCTACCGCGCTTTTGGCAGGGCGAGAACAAATATCATGGCCGCACGGCATTATCAACGGTCCTGCTGTTCAAGAAGCTCAAGAAAGGTCGCCAGTCTGGGGGGGAGCGGGGCCCTAAAGCTCACCGGCTCGCCACTGCGCGGATGCGTAAATTCAATCTCGGCCGCGTGCAGGAAGTTGCGTTCCAGTGTCACACGGTCCTGCGACCCGATCCTGACTTTGGGAGGGGCGCCGTACATCCTGTCGCCGACCACCGGGTGATGAAGATAAGCAAAATGCACGCGAATCTGGTGGGTCCTGCCGGTCCGAGGTTCCGCGTCCAGCAGGGTGAAGTGATGGAACCGACGCACCACCCGGTAGAGCGTCAGTGCCTCTCGCGCGCCGATACCGTCCACTCTCATCCGCGCCCGCTTGACGGGATCACGCCCCACAGCCCCCTCGATCTTCCCCTGTTCCGCCTCCACGCGCCCGTGGACCAGTGTCTGGTAGTGCTTGTGGACGGTCCGCGCCCGAAACTGGTCAGCCAGCACGCGGTGAGCTGAATCGTTCTTCGCCACTACGATGAGCCCGGAAGTCATCTTGTCCAGCCGATGGACGATCCCTGGCCGCATCTCACCGCCAACGGCGGAGAGCCCGCCGCGCAGGTGAAAAAGCAGCGCATTCACCAGTGTGCCGCATTTGGTCCCCACCCCAATGTGGACAGCCATTCCGGCCGCCTTGTCCACCACCGCCAGGTCATCATCCTCGTACACAATGGTGAGGGGCAATTCTTCCGGAAAGGCGTTGAGGGGCTCGCGCTTTGCCAGAATTCTGATCTGATTGCCGGCTTCAACCTTTTCACCGGATTTTCTGACCGGCTGCCCGTCAATCTTGGCAAGGCCCGAGCGGATCAGTAGCTGCAACTGGCTGCGGCTCCAGTCCGGCATGTGTTCCGCCAGGAAGACGTCCAGCCTGTGACCGGTATCTTCAACCGTCGCCACAAGTTCCCGCACGTCTCCGTCCTGAGGCTCGTTTTCTGGCATCAAGGTTTACTTGGAAATAAGAATGTCAAGCAGCAGGAACCCCGCCCCCACCACAATGGCGCTGTCCGCCACGTTAAAGGTGGGCCAGTGGTAGCTCCGGTAATAAACATCAAGAAAGTCGACCACCTGGCCAAAACGAATCCGGTCCAGCAGGTTGGCAGATGCCCCGCCCACAATCAGCGCCAGCCCAACACCGGTTTGCCAGTTCATTTGCCTGCTTTTCAGAGCCACGACCACCACGGTGACCAGCAAAGCCAGCGAAACACCGATAAGAAGAACCAGCTTCCACGAAGAAGAGGCCCCGGAAAACAAGCTGAAGGCAATGCCGCTGTTTTCCGTGTGAATCAGGTTAAAGAACCCGGGAATGACCGTGATCACCGTGCCGTGCGCAATGGAATCCTGCGCGATGTGCTTGGTGATCTGATCGCCTGCAAAAATCACGACAACGATCAGCGCGTAAATGATGCGGGCTCGTCTGCCCGAAGCCCCGGGCATCGTTGCAGCAACAATGGGCTGGGAGGATTTTCCCACCATATAGATCAGTTTATCCGAGAAGTCGTCTCCGTGCCTGCGCTGGATGCGTCGTAACACAATGTTCGGACTTCCAACGTTGCGGTTGTTGCGTCGAATTCTCAGCAAACCCCGCAGAAACGGAGTCCGGAGCCTGAACTACAAGCTAATCGGCGCCATCTGCCTCAAGCTCATTCAGGGCGGCCAGGCAGCGCTCGCAGACATTCGGATAAACCTCATCTTTACCGACCTGCGCGGAATAATTCCAGCACCGGGCGCATTTCTTCCCCGAGGCTCGCTCAATGCTGATCTTAAGGCCTGGCAGCGAGCTTTCCCCATCGCTACCGGCAGAATATGGGGAAAACTCAACCTGGGAGACGATCAGAAGGGTGGGCCAATCGTCGCGATATTTCTCAAGCAGAGGACGGAGTTTTTCATCGGCACTCAGGATGACCTTGGCCTCCAGCGGGCTGTGGATCACATCGTCGCGCCGTGCAGCTTCCAGCACCTTCAGCGCGGCGTTGCGGATCTCAATCAGACGCGGCCAGGCGTCAAGCTTCTTCCGGTAAGCCGGAGGAACTTCATCGCGCAGGCTTGATGGCTGAATGAATTGCGCCAGGTGGACGCTGGCCTCACGCGATGCGGCTTGAGGTAGATGCGACCAGACTTCTTCCGCCGTAAAGCACATCAGCGGGGCAACCGCCCGGACCAGAGCGTCCGCAATCCGATAGAGTGTGGTCTGTGCAGCCCGCCGCCGCACCGAATGCACAGGCGACGTGTAAAGCCGGTCCTTCAGAATGTCAAAGTAGAACGAGCTCAGTTCGATGGTGGCGAAATCATAAATGGCACGATAAACCTTGTGGAAGGCATCCTCGTTGTAGGCCGCGTAAACCCGATCCAGCAGCTTTGCGGTCTCCAGGTGCGCCCAGGCGTCAATTTCTTCAAGCTGGTCGCCCCGCACGCTGTTCGCTGCCGGATCGAAATCGTAAAGGTTCGAGAGGCAGTAGCGGAAGGTGTTGCGCAACTTGCGGTAGGCCTCCGACAATCGCGCCAGGATATCGGGCGAGATGACAACGTCTTCGCGGAAGTCGATGGACGCCACCCACAACCGCAGGACTTCCGCTCCGTGGGTCTTGATGACTTCGTTCGGATCAATCACGTTTCCGAGCGACTTGGACATCGCCCGTCCCTGTGCGTCGAGCGCCCAGCCGTGGGTCAACACCGCGCGATAAGGCGCCGCTCCACGCGTAACCATCCCTACCAGCAGCGAACTATTAAACCATCCACGGTACTGGTCGCCGCCCTCAAGATAAACGTCCGCCGGCCAGGGCAGATCGGGTCGGTGTCCCAGCACGGCGGCGTGGCTTGAGCCGGAATCAAACCAGACGTCCAGAATGTCCGTTTCCTTGCGCAGATCGCTCCCGCCACATGCAGGGCATCGAGTCCCCTCAGGAACCAGGTCCTTGACGTCGTGCGTGTACCAGGCGTCAGCACTCTCCTGTTTGAAGAGCTCAACGGCCTTCCGGCCAAGGCTGGCATCAAGCAGAGGCTTCTTGCAATCGACACAATGAAAAACGACGATAGGCACGCCCCAAGCGCGCTGGCGGGAAATGCACCAGTCGGGCCGGGTAGCAATCATATTGGAAATGCGTTCTTCGCCCCATTCCGGCGACCATCGAACTTTCTTTATTTCTTCCAGCGTACGGTCGCGCAGGCGATCATGGTCAATCCGCATAAACCACTGCTCGTTGGCGCGGTAGATGATCGGATTGTGGCAACGCCAGCAGTGCGGGTAGGAGTGCGTCAGGCGCCCTGCCGGTCCCACAAGGTTCCCACGAGATTTGACAAGCTCAATGATCGTCTCATTGGCTTCAAAAACCTGTTTCCCCTTGTATTCGGGCAGACCTTCGGTGAACTCGCCGGCGTCGCCCACGGGGCAATAGATTTCGATGCCATACCGCATACCCGTTTCATAGTCCTCACGACCGTGCCCCGGCGCGGTGTGGACACAACCGGTTCCGTCTTCAGCCGTGACATAATCCGCCAGCACGCCCAGGAGTTTGCGTTCCAGGAACGGATGCTGGATCTCAATACGGTCGAGTTCCCTCCCCTGGAAACGTGCCAGCACCTCGGATGCATTCAGTCCCGTCTCCGCCATGGCCGGCTGGTGCCGCCGGCTCTCCAGGATGTAAACCGGGCCATCCTTGCTGCCGTCGTTCACGGCCACGTATTCAAATTTGGGGTGGAAAGCCACGGCCATACTGGCTGGAAGCGTCCAGGGCGTGGTGGTCCAGATGATGACGTACACATCGCGCCCTTTAAGCTCTGGCGCCACGGCGCTCAAATCCGAAAGGACCTGATAGCGCACATAAATGGAGTGGCTGGTATGCTCTTCGTACTCAACTTCCGCTTCGGCCAGGGCGGTCTTATCGCGGACACACCAGTAGACCGGCTTCAGGCCGCGGTAGATATAGCCCTTCTCAAGAAAAGTCAGAAAGCTGTCCGCAATCAGCGCCTGGTAGGAAGGGTCCATCGTCAGGTAGGGCTTCTGCCACTCGCCAAACACACCCAGGCGGATAAAGTTTTCGCGCTGAAGGTCAACGTACTTTCCGGCGTAACGGCGACAAGCCTGGCGGATTTCCACCTTGCTCATCTGTCGCTTGCGCGGGCCCAGTTCCTTGTCAACGTTGATCTCGATGGGCAACCCGTGGCAGTCCCAGCCTGGAACGTAAGGGGCGTTGAACCCTGCCAGCGTTCTTGACTTGATGATGAAGTCCTTGAGAATCTTGTTCAGCGCGGTTCCCAGGTGGATGCGGCCGTTGGCGTAGGGCGGACCATCGTGCAGAGTGAAAAGCGGCGCATCCTTTCGCGCCTGGCGAATCCGGCTGTATAGGTCCTCTTCCGACCACCTGGCAAGCCAACGAGGCTCGTTCTGGGGCAGGTTCGCCTTCATCGAAAACTTTGTTTGTGGAAGATTCAACGTCTGTTTGAGGTCGAGCGCCTTTGGCATCGGTCCCCCTTGTCGGGATAAATTGTTGATTATAGAAAAGGACTTCACCCGGTGTCCAGCAAAGCCGCTTGCAGTAATGAGATTCACAGCGCCGAGGTTATGCCGCCAGATGACGAATTCAGCCCGGCAGGGCCGCTGCTACGTTATCAAGACCGCTATGCGGTTCCAGACCCACGCGGTCTCAAAAATGGGCTCGATCAGAAACTCCCCTTCAGCCGCAGGGCGAAACTGCGAGGGGTAGCGATGGCAGTCCCCGAAAAAAGGCTGGCAAAATTGATTACGTTTAGGCGGTTAGTCAGGTTTGAACCCTGGGCCTGCAGAGAGAGGGTCCTGCCTTCCTTTTGGTACAATTCGAATCCGGCGCCCGCGCTCACCGAATAAGACGGTCGAACCCGTCCCCGTGAAAAGTCCACACGACTCAGAACACGCGCACCGTATTGCGCCAGCAGGAAGCTGTAATCGCTGTTTCCGGTATCAAGTTCAACCGGCAGGCCGCTGCCAAAGGAATTTCCCGTGGCCAGCCAAACGCGCCTTGTAACCTGGTAGCGCAAACTTGCCCGTGCCGTGTTGCGCTGGTCCTGGGAGAGCCGGAAACGACTGTTGTCAGAAACGCCTGCAATGGCTTCTGACCCGATAAACAGGCCTCCGGTGATCGGCCCCTGGCCTGCCGCCACTTGGTTTGAATAGCTGATGGAACCCGAAAAGCGCCCCCAGTGGGGAAATACCAGCCTGCCTTCGGTGCCCTCTATCCTGGCGCGCGCCTCTGCAATGGGAAAGCTAACACCTGTGTTCAGCAGAGTGTCATCATCGGCAAAGTTGCGGAATGTTCGCCGAAAAACGTTCACATCCAGACGGAGACGGCCACGGATACCCCTGGTCACGCCCACTTCGTAATAATTGCCTCGCGCCGGTTCCACGGGCAGGCGCAACACCAGCGGGCTGACCCCCTCAAGCGCGGCGGAACTTGCCAGCAGCAGATTTTCCATGGATGGCGTCTGAAAAACCCGATCATAGTCGGCATGGACCAGCAAGCCCAGCCCGGTAAAGTATCGCGAGACGGCAACCCGCGGGCTCCAGGCCCCCTGCTTAACCACAAATCTGTAATGGTCATAACGCAAGCCGAGGCTTACGCTCCAGTTTTTGATACGGAACCTGTCCTGTGCAAAGGCAGCCGGCTCAATGTCCGTCTGGCGGCCGGCAAAGGCAAAGTGCAAGGCCGTGCCGGAATCAAACTGCAACGGATTTGTGATGGCATACTGCAGGCTTTCGTGAACAGGATTTAAAATCGCATCCCCACCAATTTTCCAGTTCTGAGTTCCCTTCGCGCCCGCCAGTGTCAGACGCCCATAACCTTCCCGGAAACCACGCTGCTGGCTGATGTCAACAGGAGTCGACAAAGTATTCGACCAGAGACGGAATGTTTCATCCCTAAAGCTGCCTTCTGCACTGAACAATACCGTGGGAGACATCTCGCGGTTGTAATCAACCTGGAGAGTGGTTTCGCTGTCTGCCGCGTCTTGTCGCTGGCCGGCCTGCTGCTGGACAAGCTCATTCGGAACGGTGTAGCGGACTTCCGCATGTTGAATCGACAGGCGCAGGTGGTCGCGCTGCGTCAGGTCACGCGACCAGCTTGCCGCAGTATTGCCGGTCGACCCGTGGTTTGTGTAGTTCGCAAGGACTGGCGGGTCAAGATACCGGCTCGTAAGCCCGGCGTTGCCGGAAATCATGAACTGGTTGGCGTCACGCGCATATCCCATCTCGACCCCGCCACTCGCTGTCGCGAAACTCCCGCCTTCGGACACCGCGCTCATGTGAAAGCCAGCCGGGAATTCCTTCACGGTTGTCATCTCCACCACCCCTCCCAGCTTGCGGCCATACTCCGCCGGAAAGCCTGCGGTCATCACTCGCATAGACTGGACATCATTCGCAGCCAGGGGGGGCGCAAAGGCGGGAGAACGGTTCTCCGTAAGCGGAAGTCCATTGACGACGAATTGCACATCATACTCAGAGCCACGAGGGTGAAGCACGCCGTTAGCCTCGTAGAGCCACCCCGGCTCGGAATTCACAGCGTCCGTCACTCCACGCCCAAGCTGCGCGGGAAGATGCTGGGTAAGGGCCCGTGGGCCCGCCGAGTACACCGTGCTGACCTTTTCAGGATCAATGAGTGTGCCGGAATCGGTCACCTCAATACTGCTTCTAACAGGCGCGAGGCCCATCGTGACGGAAACTGTGAGTGGAACTTCAGAGCTGACCCGCACCAACCTTCTCACGGGAAGAAATCCTGGATGAGTCACCTCTAAACGGTAGAGGCCGAAGGGAAGCTGCTGCGCAACGTAGCTTCCTCGCTGGTTCGTCACGAAAGTGAGGTGCACCTGGTTTGCCTCACTTGCCAGCTCCACCGACGTCTTGAGTGGCCCTCCCTTGGGGTCCCGAACCGTCAGACGAAGCGCTCCCCGCTCGTGCTGTGCACAGGCGGAAACCGCCGCGAAAGCTATCAGCACAAGATAGAAGGCTGTTTGGATAAAGACTTTGGGTCTGTTGCGCAACCTTTTATTATACATCCCACCCGTAAGGCCGGCCGCGCCCTGCCCATCCAGTAAGCCCGTAAACAGCGCCCTCTGCGTAGTAACCCGCACTGTGGCTTACAATGCACAGATCATTACTGCAGCACGCAGGGAACTCTTCCATCCCGTCGATAACCCAAGGTGAAAAATCCACCATTTTTATCGAACTGAGCGACAATGGAATGCGGGGCCTATGCGAATTCACCTGTGTCAGCACGCGGGCCAGCGGAAAGGGGGCTACCTCTTCCACGCGCCAGGGTTGGTTTTCCTCGGCTTGCTTGCCGGCGCTGGCATTCTCAACGCGCTTGCCGTCCCTTCACAATCGAATTCTTCGACGCCGAGGCGAGGACCCACACTCCAAGCGAACACCGCAGGGGCGCAATCCGGATATCAGGCGCCCCATTCTTCTCTTCCCGGCCAGAATCTGGACAACGGTGACCAGGACCAGGCCGATACGTTGCTTGTGCTCGTGTATGACGAAAATGGCCTTGCGGTGCCGCTTGCGCGTGTATACCTTATACAACCGGGTACGCAACAAATCGAAAAAGGAGAGACGAATTACGCAGGGCGATACGTTTTCAGGGAGCTGAGGTCGGGCACTTACCAGTTGGTGGTGCAAAAGGAAGGCTTTTACGCCGTCAGGGCAGACAAGGTTGTCGTCGGCACGACCGATAGCACGGAAGTCACCTTGAATCGCGTCCGAGAGATTCACCAGAGGGTGAATGTTGTGGCCTCACCCATCGCCATCAATCCCGCCAAAACTACTTCCACGCAACGTCTGAGCGATAAGGAAATCATGAACCTTCCCTTCAGCGTGCCGCGCGACATCCGCTACGCACTGCCCTTGATTCCCGGCATTGTCCAGGACGCCACCGGGCAGATCCATATGAACGGCGCTCCGACGCGACAAATCCTCGACCAGTTGGATGGGTTCAACATTACCAACCCGGCAAGCGGCCACTTTGACGCCCGCCTGCCGGTAGACGCATTACGATCCGTTACCGTCTACGGCAGCCGTTATCCTGCTCAATACGGCAAGTCTTCCGGAGGCGTTCTGGACCTCCAGTCCGGGATGGGTGATGACAACTACCGCTTTTCCGGCACGGATTTTGTTCCCTCGATTTCAACCTACAAGGGTTTTCACATCAACGGCTGGACTCCGCACGGCAGCTTTTCCGGCCCCATCAAGAAGGGCAAGGCGTGGTTTCTTCTGGCGCCGGAAAGCGAGTACGACCTGGAACTGATCAATGAGCTTCCGCCGGGAGCCAACAACGACACACGCTGGCGGTGGGGCGACCTTGCCAAAACCCAGATCAACCTGACCCCATCAAACATCCTGACCACCGATTTCCTTTTCAACGAGTTTCGCAGTGACCACGCAGGCCTTTCGCGGTTCAATCCTGTGGAAACCACGACGGCTCTCAACCAGTCCATCTACCATTTTTCGGCCATTGACCAGTCCACGCTTTCGAACGGCACGTTGATGGAATATGGAATCGGCTTCAGCCGTTTTCACGTTGCGGAGCTTCCGCTGGGAAACTCCACCTACGTCTTGACACCCGAAGGATCGAGCGGGAACTTCTTTGAGCGTGCGGAGGCTCGCTCACAGCGTCTGCAAGTCATTGCAAATCTCATTGCTCCCACCCTCAGCAAGTGGGGCACACACGAGCTGAAGGCAGGGCTTGATTTTGACCGGGTCACGGACATGGAATCCTTCAACCGGCACGCGATATCGATCCTTCGCCAGGACGGAACACTTTCCCGCACGGTCAGCTTCCCAGGCAATCCGTCCTTCGAACAAACCAATTTTGAAACCGGCATCTATGGGCAGGATCACTGGTCCCTCTCGCGCCGACTTGTGATCGACCCCGGCCTTCGGGTTGAGTGGGACCGTATTGTCCCTGGGGCGCGCGTCTCGCCCCGCGTGGCGGCCAGCTTTACTCCGTCGGCAGAAGATAATATGAAAATCGTGGCGGGAGCCGGTATCTATTACGACGAATCCAATATCGACCTCTACACACGCCCGCGCTCCGGAACGCGCATCGATTCTTTCTATGATCCAGCCGGGACCAGTCTTATCCGCCCGCCGGTGGAAAGCATCTTTCAGGTCGACCGGCAGCATCTGAAAAAGCCCTGGGTCCTGAACTGGAGCGTCGGCATCGAGCGCAAGCTTCCGGCCGAACTCTTTTTGCGGACGGAGTATCTCCAGAAGCGCGGGTATGACGAGTGGACGTACGTGAACCCGTGCGCAGGCCCGCAGGGCTGTTTTACCGGACAATTCACGATGGGAAGTACGGGCCGCGACCGTTATGACGCGGTGGATGTTGCCGTGCGGCGTCGATTCCGGAGGGGGCACGTTATTTACGCCTCCTACACGCACTCGAACTCACGCTCCAACGCGGTGCTCGATTTCAGCCTGCTCAATCCATATTTCAGTCCGCAGGGTGGTGGCCCGCTACCTTGGGACACGCCCGACCGCATTGTCTCCTGGGGAATCCTGCCTCTGATCAGGGAATTTGACCTTGCCTACACATTGGACTGGCGACAGGGATTCCCTTTCAGCGTTGTCAATGAGGACCAGGAGTTGATCGGCCCGCCTGACCGCTTGCGTTATCCGGCCTTTTTCTCGCTGAACATGGCGCTGGAGCGGCGGATTTCCCTTTTCGGTTTTCGATGGCAGCTTCGCGCCGGCTTTGACGACATCACGGACCGTCACAACCCCTACGCCGTCGACAATAACATTGATTCACCCACCTACCTGACTTACGGAAGCAGCGGCGGCCGTTCGCTGACGGGACAGGTGCGCCTGTTGGGAAGGAATTAGCGGCAGAAGGATGTTGCACCCCAGACGAAACGCTCTTCTCGCCTGTCGCTCTTCACTCCGCTTTCCAACCCTTCACTGTAATACACTGGAAAGCCATGATGGCTAATCTGCCTATGAAATACTTTCTCGGAATTGACGGCGGCGGGACTCACACTACAGCCTGGGTCGCCGATGAAAACCTTTCTGTCCTTGCACGCGTCCAGGTGGGGCCCTCCAATCCGGTGAAGGTTGGAATCGCGAACGCCCAGCGCGAACTTGCACGCGCCCATCGCAAAGCTCTTCGCGAAGCAGGAGTTCAGCCTGCAAAGCTTGCGGGTGTTTGCGCGGGCCTTGCCGGGGGCGACAGCGCTCCCATCCAGCGGAGCATGCTTCGCTGGATGCGCAAGGCCATTCCAGCCCGCGCGCACCTGATGACAACAGACGCGGCCGTCACGCTGGCCGCGGCACTTGGCGAGTCGGAGGGAATCATTGTTATAGCCGGAACAGGTTCGATTGCTTTCGGCCGTAACCGCCACGGCGGCATCCTTCGCGTAGGAGGATGGGGCAACCAGTTTGATGACGCAGGCTCCGGTTATGACATGGGACGAAAGGCCATCGCGGCGGCGCTCCGCGCCCATGATGGCAGGGGCAAAGCAACGAGCCTGGCGCCGGCCATCTGCCGCGACCTTCAAATCAGCAGGATCACGGAAGCGGTGCCCATGTCTCTGACTCCACAGAAGATCGCCGCGCTTTTTCCGCTGGTGCAGCAGCAAGCCAGCGCCGGAGACGCCGTTGCCCGGCGGTTGTGCCGTGAAGCGGCCGGCGATCTTGCCGAACTGGCGACAACCATCATTACACGGTTGCGCTGGAAGCGCCGCGCTATCCCGGTATTCTGTTCCGGGGGCATTTTCCGATCGAGCTCCCTGATTCGGCGAGCATTTACCCGGCGAATCCACGAACATGCTCCGCGGGCCCACATTGCACTCCTCAAACGTGAGCCTGTGGAGGGAGCCCTCATCCTGGCCCGGCAGCTCATTCGCCCAAAGATCGCAAAGCAGCTCTAGACGCTGTATGGGGGCGGCGCAGTTCCGGCGTCACTTTTGAATCTAACCTTAACGGTTCCAATTTCATATGGGCCGATAGATACGCTGACTTCTCTTCCGTTTGCCTCAAGCGAAAGCGTCTTCTCTTCCTTCTCCATTAGGTTTGCCTGCACGGCTCCGGTTGCAGGTTCCGGAAACCGCAGCCGCACCTGAGAAGCTTTGCCTTCGAATTCATAGAAGCGGAAAACCACCGCATCGTCGTCTTCCGCCTTCTTGATGGCAGAGAGGATCACGTTCCTGGGTTCAATCTCCACAAACGAATGAGAGGCTGGCAGGGCCCCTTCGTGCACCACTGTCTTTACGGGAAGAAGCCGGTAATTCAGTTCGTATCCCCGCAACTCCGTTTCCGCCTCAAGCCAGTTGCCGGCGTGGGGGTACATTGAGTAAGTGAATTCGTGGAAGCCCTGGTCGGCGTGCGGGTCCGGATCAATCGGCGAGCGCAGCAGCGTCAAGCGGATGGTCCCTGGCTCAAACGTATCGTAGCCATACTTTTCACGGTTTAGCAGGCTGAACCCGCGGCCCTTTTCCGACAGGTCCCCCCACTGCTGCGCGCAGACTTCGAATTCCGCTTCCTGAGCCAGCAGGGGATCATACTTCGGGTGCTTCTTGCTGATTTCCGTCGCCTCAGTAAACGGCACAGGTGGCTTTCCGGGCACATGGGGAATCGCCGGACGTTCCACCGTTCCGTAAGGGATCTGGTAGGTCGCCGTGAGCGGTTTAATATCCAGCGGGAACGCGACCTTCAACATGATCTGCCGCTCGTGCCAATCAGCCTGCATCCTGACATCCACCCGCGGCACTTCCGGATACATGCAGATGTCCTGAACAAAGGAAGACTTCTGGAAGCGCTTCTTCACGCGCACCACGGCACGAACCGGAGTATTTTCCACCAGCTTCACTTCTTCGGCCTCAAGCAATTCGATCTTGGATTTCTCATAGTTCGCGTTGATGTTCCACGCGTCGTACTCGCTGGGCTTGTTCACGAAAGTTTCCAGCAGATTGCCCTGCCCGCCGGGTCTCAGGATGTTCTTCCCGTCTTTCTTGTTGATCAGACGGGTCACGCATCCCGTCTTGGCATCAACTTCAACGCTGATAAACTCGTTTTCCATGCTAAGGCCCTTCGCCTTGAGCGTTGAAGAAGCCTTGCCGGGGGTGTTGACGGAAACCAGATGGAACACCCGGTATCCGGTGGAGGGCACAGACCGCGCCAGGAAACGCACCTTCACCGTGCTGGTTGAGTCATCGCGCGAGACCACAGCCGACGGGACAGCATGCCCGTCAGGATCCCGGACCTCCACGTTCTCAGCCCTCCCTGGGAATTGCACCTCAGCTTCAGCCACGTCCGTTCGCTTCCAGCTGAGGGGATTGAACACCACCACCGGTATGCCCGGCCCGCGAGTATCAACTCGCGCGGCCAGGTTCTTCATGGAGCCTTCAAGGATCGGCTCGGTGGTCAGCTTGACGAACTCCATGCTCTCCGCTTCGTCCACGTAAACAATGTGAATTCCCGAGCCCGCCATGACATCGTGGAACTGATTGAACAGAACCCGCCGCCAGCAATCTTCAAACTCGTCCTGCGGATACTCGCGCCCTCGCAGCATGGCAAGCGATGAGAATCTCTCCGCATTCAGCAGCAGGCGTTCCATCTGCCGCATGTGCTTCTTGCTGTCAGCCTGCGAGGTATAAGTTCCGCGGTGGAACTGAAGGTACATTTCGTTGTCCCAGACGGGAAGATTCAGCTTTGGAAGGTTTCTGTCTACTTCGTCAAAGAATTCCTGCGCCGTGCTGAACTTGAAATTCGGAAACGCCGCCTTCGGAGACTTCTGCCAGCGCACCGCGGCGTCCAGCATCTGGCGGGTCGGACCGCCTCCGTGGTCACCCACTCCGTAAAGGAGCATCTGGGTGTGGATGCCCGAACAAAGCGCGGTGTCTTCACCGATATACTCGCGCGTCACTCGACGGGATTGATCCCGTTTACGTAGTCGTGAGGGAAATAAGTCAGCACCCGGCTGCCGTCAGGCGCCTCCCATTGGAACAACTTATAAGGCATCGGCACCGTGTCGTTCCAGGCCATCTTCTGCGTTACGAAATAGTCCACACCCGAACGCTTGTAAATCTGGGGCAGTTGCCGGCTGTAACCGAAGGAATCCGGATTCCATCCGATTTTCACATCCACGCCGAACTTCTGCTGGAAGTAACGCTTGCCGGTCAGGAGTTGGCGCACCAGTGACTCGCCGCACGGCATGTTGAGGTCGGGCTCGCACCACATACCTCCCACCATTTCCCAGCGCCCTTCTTTGACCCGCTGCTGAATTTTCTTGAAGAGATCGGGATATTTGTTTTCGAGCCATAGAAAATCCTGCGCCGTGGACTGGGCAAAGATGAACTGCGGATACTCATCCATCAATTCCGCGGCGGTTCCGAAGGTGTCACGGACCACTTCCACCGTTTCGGTCCACGGCCACAGCCACGCCAGGTCAATGTGCGCATTACCGACAGCCATGATGGTGAACTGTTTCATCCATTCGGCCAGCGGCTCCATTTTCGCGTCGGCGGCCGCCAGCGACCTGTCAAATGCCTTTTGATCACCGCTGTCGAGGGCGGCAAAATTGAGGGATTTCACCACCGTAGACAACTGTGCTTCGCGCTGTGACTGTCCTTCCGGAAAGCCTTTTGACGCCGCCTGCACCGCCAAAATCTGCTGGAGCATGGTCAGGGGGTTGGGTTGCTCGGGGGGATAAGCAACCTCGAGGCTCGCACTGCTGATCGTTGCCGCGCCTTCCCCCGGAGGCGCATAGGCGGCAACCACAAACCGTTCACCGGGCCTGGCGCTTTCCGTCAACAGGATGGGCTGTTGCGTGTTCCGGCCCGTCATTTCCACCATGGAACCGTTGAAGAACACCCGCACGCGCGAGTCTCCCCCGAAGCTCAGCCGCAGCGACAGGAACACCCGCTTGCCTTCGATGTTGTACCCGCCCATCGTCTTCGGAATCTCCACCACGCGCCGGAACCACGCCGGACGCTCATATCCAGGACCGTGGACCGTGACGGATTCCCAGCCTGAATCGCTCAACGAAGGGTCTTCAGGATGCGGCAGGTTGTCCGGGTGGGCCCGCCAATCAGTGAGCGACATGGTAATCATTTCTTCCAGACGCTTGAGCTCCGTGCCGAAGGGATTGTTTTCGAGCTCCCGCCGCATGTCACGCGGCAGGGCCTGCGCCAGCAAGGGGAAAGCTGCCCCCTGAACCATTAGATTCTCAGCCAGGAATGAAGCGGCGGAAACCTGAAAAAACCTTCTGCGGTTCATCGGTGACATATGAATACCTCCATCTTTGTGTGCAAAAAATTGGCAGGCATATCCCCATCGAGGGACGGACAAGAAAAGCAATATCGAAAACTACCTGAAATGCCACGATTGAAAGTCAGGAAGAGCATCGTAACTGGACAACCAGAAGTTCGTCAGAAGTCAGTTGTGCGAGTCCGCGTATAAGGTTTCCATCATACACCTCCTGATGAAAATGGGACGCTCAACTTTGAAGAATGTTCTTCTCTCCGTATCGCGATTCACCCCTGTTCCTAAACCGCCGACTTACACAGTCCGAAACATGTGACGAATGTCATGTGGTCGGTTGTGCAGATCTGCGCAAATCTGTTAAAATCCAACTCAAGTAAGGACACCGAAGTATGTGGTGCATGTTTTGAGAACAGGCCCCACAAAGGCTGGTGGGCGGCGAGTCATGAGTGGGAGACTTATGCTGAGAGGCAAAGAGGTTACTCATGGATCAAGCAACTGTTTTTGTGGTGGGCGCCGGCCCCGCTGGACTTTTCGCCGCCCGTAAGATCGCCAATGCCGGACATCATGTTGTAATTTTCAACCGCGACATCAAGCCCGGCGGCCTCGCCGAATACGGCATCTATCCCCAGAAATTCCGCATGAAAAACGGCCTGCGAAAGCAGTTCGACAAGATACTGGCATTGCCCAATGTCGATTACATCGGCAATGTCCGTGTCCGCTCCGACGAACGCCTGACCATCGAAGACCTGAAAAAGTGGCAACCCACCGCCATCGTCTTTGCGGTGGGAGCCCAAGGGAACAAGAAACTCGGCATGCCCGGCGAAGATTCCAAGGGCGTCTATTCCGCCAAGGACTTTGTCTACAACTACAACCTGCTGCCGCCTTTTACTTCGCAGGATTTTTCCGTCGGCCGCCGGATCGCCATCATCGGAATGGGCAATGTGATGGTGGATATCGCGCGCTGGTTGATGATTGACCAGCCTGGCGAAAAGCCCGAAGAGGTCATCGTTATCGCCCGCCGCGGCCCCTTTGAGGTCAAGTTTGACCGCAAGGAGTTTGACTATGTCGAACCCTTCCTGGACCGCAAACTGTTCCAGGCGGAACTCGACCGCGTTGCGGAAGCCTGCAAGGTTGTGGGACAGGACGTCAGCCAGGTGCCTGAAACGACCTTTCCATGGCTCAAGACGGAGCCGGAGTCCGTGCCCGAATCAAAACTCACCTTCCGTTTTCTCTCTTCCCCGGTGGCGATTGAACCTGGCGCGGACGGCCGCATAGCCCGCATGCGCGTTCGTGAAAACATTCTCGTGCGCGACGGCGACAACACCCGGCCGAAGGCAACCGACAAAGAAATTCTCCTCGATGTTGATACACTCATCTTCGCCATCGGCGACCTTGCGGACCCAGGTCTGGGTCTGCCCTACCAAAAGAGCTCGTATGTTACCAATCTCGACCCGGCCGACCCTGATCGGGCTGCCTATGAGGTTTTCGATCCTGAGACCGGGAACGTGGTCGATGGCGTTTTTGTCGTAGGCTGGGCGCGCAAGGCCAGTGAAGGCTTGGTGGGCAAAGCCCGCTTTGATGCCGAACAAGGAGTTGATCACATCCTCAAATACCTCGAAAGGGCGGAAAAGAAGCCCTCCCAACCTATGGATGAGGTCCTGCGCGAGTTGCGGGCAAAAGGCCTGGAACCCGTCACCAAGGAGGACGTTATTCGGCTTGTTCAGGTGGAAGCTCAACAGGCTGAGTCACTTGGGCTCCAGGAGTTCAAGTTTTCCACGAATGAAGAAATGATGCGCGCCATTGAGGCCAGGGTCGCCCGTTAACCGCGCACTGTTGCCCATGTCAATCTTTGGGTTCTGGACTGGCTGAGTACCCGCACATGGCAGGTGTGTGTGCTGCAGTGTGTAATTCCGCCTCAGGCTGAAGAGCATTCACTTTGAAGCAAGAAAGCGTGCGAGAACGTTTCGGGTGATCTGCTGTGCGGCTGGGTTCAGATAGGAAGGCCGCACGTCAGGCACCCCGTAATCATCCAGTCCCCAGCTCCATTGCATGGAGCCCGTTGCAAAGACGGTGGCGCCGCTCGGCGCCCCATAGACTGTCATATCTGAAAAATCCCTCGCCCCGGTTCCATACACCGAATGCGCCAATCGCACTGTGTTGATTGGAGCGTGGCCGTACATCTGGTCAATCTCATAGCCGAGCAGCCCCTGGAGCGGGCTGCCATGCGACAGCCCGGTTCCGCTGTAGACCCAGTCCAGGGCGTCGTCCACGACAATATCGCCATGGACCGGATTGGTGTAGTACATCACACCAATCACAGCGTCTTCCGGGAGGTTCACCGGAGACTGCCGCCACTGCACTGTGGTATAACGCATCAGGTTTGGGTCGCCGCTCAGGTAGTCGGGGTCTTCCGTCAGGGCCAGCCCCTTGTAACACACAATCGTACGGTCCGGATTGCCATCCGAGTCGGGCTCATAGCGGATCTGCCAGTACATCGTGTTCGCTGAAAAAACCCCCAGATTCACGCCGGCGTCGCGCGCGGTGACCACGTTCGAACGTTGCGCCCAAGTCCAGTATTCGTCGTGCCCCACAACCAGAAGCGCCTTATGATTCAACAGCGCAGCGGGGTCTTCAGCCGTGTCAACATCGGTCGAATACGTTACGTCGTAGCCTTCGCGTTCGAGAAACCGCACAAAAGGAAATTCCCAGCCTGCCGGACTTCCCTGCGTTGCCGGCTGGACCGTGATCAGAAACTCCCCCGATCCAACCGCCGGCGCGGAGATTGACTGATCGCCCATGGCGTAAGGCCGGTTGAATGAAACCTTCACCGCCGCCCCACTAGGGCTATTCCAGTCATAGAGCGATTTCCCGCCCCAGTTGTTATAGGCCTGATAGGTGTTTACGCTGGACTGATAGAGAAAGTCAGAAGGGCGGGCATCGTCGCGAACCACAAATATGATATAGCTCTGCTTCCCGCTTGAGCTGGCCGTCAGCTTGGCGACATACACACCGCTCGTCCAGTCCGTCGGGTCACTCGAATTCGGAATGGTCAGTGTATAAGGATTCGTCCAGTGGCACTCCACGATGCCAGTCGTCGCGTCCGGCGCCGGAATTACCTGAGGGTTTCCTTGGAGGCTTACCGGGTCAGTCATTTGCCGCCCGCCCAGGCCGCCGTACCACCCCAGCCGGAAGACCTGCAACGTGTAAGACGAATCGGCCGTATTCACAAAAAACTGGATTTGCCCGCCCCGGTCCACGCTGGTGGCTGACGCGTAGCCTTCAATTTCACGGTTGGTTGCGGGGTTTGTCAGTTGCCAGTCTGAAGTCCCGGGTTTCGCGTTCTCAGCCTTGATAGGATTCGGACCGCTTGTGTTTGTTGTGTTTGATGTTGTGACGGCAACTTGCGTCGAGCCACCACACCCTGCCATCAGGGCCACCATGCCCAGAAAAAGAATCGGCAAAACACGTTGCCAGGAATTATTCGGTGTCATTCTTCTGAAACGACTAAGGAACCGCGGAAGTTTGACCATAGCTCTGCTGCCGGCGTCGCCGCTGCGGTCAGCGAACACGCAACGGAATTTCTCGCTGCAAGGGTTTATTACAGGCCCTTATTATACCCGGTCCGGCAGGACAGCGAACCCGGCGAACTGGAGTACCTCAAGCTGATGCGGTTTTGCATCGGACAGGCGGTTAATTGCTACCAATCACTTCAAGACGACTGGAATCCGGGGTTATCCATGCCGCAACCCCCGTCGTGCAGCCCGCCATTGGCCGGCAAGATAAAAAGATCTTTTTTTGAACTGCCTGGTTTCACAATGCCGCTTCGCCGCGTTCGTCGTTGCGGATGCGAATAGCTTCTTCCACAGGGTAGATAAAAATCTTGCCGTCACCGATCTTGCCCGTCTTGGCCGCGCCAAGAATAGCCTCAATCGTGGAGTCGACAAGCCTGTCCGGCAAGACCAGTTCGAGCTTCATTTTGGGGAGCAGGTCAACGTTGTATTCGCGGCCGCGATAGACTTCCGTGTGGCCCTTCTGGCGTCCATGTCCGCGCACATCATGGACCGTCATTCCTTCCACCCCGATTTCGTGCAGCGCAGACTTAACGTGCTCCAGCCGTGAAGGTTGAATGATCGCTTCGATTTTTTTCATAACCCATTTTCCCCGTTTTCAAATAAACTTGGTTGTTTTTTTGCAGGGCTACGCATGCGCACAAACACTAAGCTTCAAACGTATAACCTTCTTCTCCGTGCAGCGCCAGGTCGAGTCCCTGAATCTCATGCTCCTCAGGCACTCTAAGGCCGATAACCATATCCACCACTTTCAGGATGATCAACGTGCCGAAGATCGCCAGACCCCAGGCGATGAGCACCCCCACCAGTTGGTTGAAGATCTGTCCACTGTTACCGTCAATCAGTCCAACCGGCAAAGCTTTGCCCTGGCTGTCCTTGAAAATAGGGTTGATAGCGCTGGTAGCAAACACTCCGGTCAGCAGCGCTCCAATGGTTCCGCCGGCGCCGTGAACCCCAAAAGCGTCAAGCGAATCGTCATAGCCAAAGCGGCTTTTCACCTTCGAGACCATCCAGTAGCAGTACATTCCGGCGATAAAGCCAATGACCAATGCGGACATCGGCCCCACAAAACCGGAGGCAGGAGTAATAGCCACCAGGCCCGCAACCGCGCCGGAGATCGCGCCCAGGACGCTGGGCTTGCCGTTGCGGAGCCATTCCGCCACCGACCATCCGATGGCCGCCGCAGCGGCGCCGAAATCGGTAGCCACAAAGGCGCTGGTAGCCAACCCGTTGGCGGCTAGCGCGCTGCCTGCGTTGAATCCGAACCAGCCAACCCACAGCAAACAAGCCCCGATGAAGCTGAGCACTACGCTGTGCGGCGGCATGGGCTCCTTGGGATAACCGAGACGCTTTCCCAGATACAGAGCGCAAACCAGGGCTGAAACTCCGGAGGTGATGTGCACCACAGTTCCACCGGCAAAGTCGAGCGTCGGGAAAGTCCCACCGAGCGCTGCATTCAGGAATCCACCTTTGCCCCAGACCATATGAGCCATCGGGTCGTAAACAATAAACGACCAGAGAATCATGAACGCGATCATGGCACTGAATTTCATGCGCTCGGCAAAAGCACCGCAGATCAGCGCGGGGGTGATGACAGCGAACATCAATTGGAAAACCATGTACGTTCCGAATGGGATGGTGCCGGCGTAGGTAGGGTCGGGAGCGCTGCCTACACCATGCAGAAACAGGTGTCCCATCCCACCGATGAAGGAAGTGCCGGGAGCAAAGCAGAGGCTGAAACCGACCACCGCCCAGATCACGGTGATCAGGGCCATCATGGAGAAACTCTGCATCATGGTCGCCAGGACGTTCTTTTTGCGAACCAGTCCGCCGTAGAAAAGCGCCAGGCCGGGCCCCGTCATCATCAGAACCAGGGCTGCACAGGCCAGCATCCAGGCGTTGTCGCCGGAACTTTGCGCCTCTGCCACCGCACTCTGCAGCTTCTGCAGCTGGTCAGCCACGGGCGCCTGTGAACTGGTTGCCGACTGCGCGGCAACCGTAGCCGGCGCAGAACTTTGCGCAATTCCCCGCCCCGCAAAAAGCCCGAAAGCAAACACGAACATCGCGACATAAAGCAACCGTTTCATCACAGAACTCCGCTCCTCATACAAATTCCCACGAGAGTGCACCCATGCGGTCCGCGTTCGAAAACCCCGAACCCGGAAGGATCCACCCTGATTTTCCAGACTCCATGAAAGAATGAAGACCAGCTCACAGGTATGAGCCGCCATTATAACCCCGGCAGCACAGGCGTCAAGACCTTTGGCAACACTCCTCGGAACTGAACATTAATACCATTCCCGGAACAAAGTCCGCGAGCGAAAACCTTCCTAATCGCTGAGGATTGTGATAGGTTGGCAGGTTCGGTGCGCAAACAAAATTAAGGTGTGACCATCGATCAGCAGAGGGCATATTCAACGCCGCAGTTGAGGAATGGATCATTCCCAAGGAGGAAAGTACGTGAGTGAAGATTCCGTCAAGAAGATAGGAAGAAGAGAATTTATGGGCACGGCTGCAGCCGCGGCCGGCTTTATGATTATGGCCCCACAACTGGTGCGGGGGACAGCCGCGAACTCGGCCATTCGCGTCGGGCTGCTGGGTTGCGGAGGCCGAGGAGAGGCGGATGCCACCTATTCGGTGAAAACCGGGAAAGCACGCCTGGTGGCGCTGGCTGATCTGTTCCAGGACAAACTGGACAAAGCAAAGGCGCACTATGACACGTTTCAAAAACCCAGAGGGATTCCGGCCATCGAGCGCCGGCTTATGTTCCGGGGTCCAAACGCTTACGAGGAAATCGCAAACTCGAAGGACGTGGACGCCGTGATCATCACCACGCCGGCATACTTCCACTCGCAGCACCTGGCCGAAGTGGTGACGGCAGGCAAGCACGTTTATTGCGAAAAGCCCGTGTCTGTCGACCCCGCAGGCTGCGTTTCGGTGCTCGATTCCGCACGCCGGGCAGAGGGACGTCTGAGCCTGGAAGTCGGGTTCCAGCTTCGCAACGCCCCGCCCTACGTGGAGCAGGTGAAGAGAATTCATGCAGGGGCTCTCGGCGACATTGTTTCCGGCGAAGGCCATTATTACGCCACGTGGCCCAAACTGCCTGACTGGCCCAACGCTACGGCAGACGAACGGACCATCCGCAACTGGTATTACTCCCGTATCCTGTCCGGCGATATTATCGTGGAACAGAACATCCACGTGATTGATGTGTGCAACTGGGTGCTCAAGGCGCATCCCATCGTCGCATCGGCTTCATGCTCGCACAAGGGCCGTCCCGAGCACGGTGAGGTCGCCGGCCATTACAACGTGGTATTCAAGTATCCCAACGGGATCAGCCTGACCTTTGGTTCCACGCAGTTTGGCAACAACCCGTGGGAAGTAGGCTGGCGTTTCTTTGGAACCCAGGGTGTTGCAGAAGCTCACTATGCCGGGCCGGTGGCCATCTATGGCCAGAACGCCTGGAAGTGGGGTGGCGATCAGGCTGCCGCGAAAGGCGGGTCGAAGCAATTTTCTACCTCCGGAGTTTTCAGTGACAACCTTGCCCAGGCGGACCCGGAAAAGAAAATGTCATGGGTGAACAGCATCCTCAGCGGCAAATTCCATAACCAGGCCGCGCAGGGAGTGGAATCGGCCCTGAGTTGCATGATGGCCCGGCACTCTGCCTACACGGGCCGCGAAGTCAGCTATGAAACCATGCAAACCTCAGGCGAACGCTGGGATGCCGAAATTGACATGAGTCAGTTTGCCTGAGGCGCACCCTGCAAGCTCCACGGGGCGTTGATGGACTAAAATAGTTGAATGAGCCTCATGGGGGCATAGGGTAAGGTCTCGGCCGACAAGCCGCCGGTCGCAACCCACAAAGAATGCCCCCACAATGGCTTCGGGTGGCAGCAGCTGAAAAACCGCCCGAAGCAGGAGATTGACATTGGCAAACTCATCAAATGATCTGTTGGATTATCTGTCTGAACTGAGATTGGTCCTGGACAATCTTCCGCTCCAGGAGATAGCACAGGCGGCGGAAATTCTGTTCGAATGTTACCAGGCGGAGCATACGGTTTTCACGTTTGGTAACGGCGGGAGCGGGTCGCTGGCTTCCCATCTGGTTGCCGATTTCGGCAAAGGGACTCACTTCCCGGGTCCCAAGGAACTGGCCTCCGTGAGGAGGCTCAAGGCTCTCGCCGTGACGGACAACATGTCGATGGTAACTGCATGGGCCAATGACACCGACTACGAAGACATTTTCATGCGCCAGATTGAAAACTTTCTCCAGCCCGGCGACGTCGCGTTAGCTATCAGCGGAAGCGGAAATTCCCGCAATGTCATAAAAGCCCTGGAATACGCTCGCGTCGTGGGTGCAACCACCATCGGACTGGGCGGCTTTGGCGGCGGCAAGATGAAGGAACTGCTGGATTGTCCCATCATTGTTCCTTCAAGCAGCATGCAGCAGGTCGAGGACGCCCACCTGATCATCGGGCATATGATTTTCTTAAACCTTCGCGACCGCATCACTGCGCAGGCAGCAGTCCGTCAGCAGGTCTAAGAAGATTCTTCGCGCCAGGCAACACCCAAAACAAGCACAAGCCTGCAGCCAGAAGAGACACAAGTCCCCGCCCGGGCTGTAAGCCCGGGAGACTATGCTGGTCCACACCTCAGGAGCAACCATCCACTAATTCACTGCGGTTGTCTGGCTGTTGGATTTCACGATGAACTGGCTGCGTGGGTATTTTCGGGCAAGGCGCTCGAGCCCCCAGAGCGAAGACTCGGAGCCTTCATCTTTCAGTTCCTGGAAGGAGCGAGTGTTGGCATCGCTACAGCGCGGGCAAATCATCGTGGGGCGACCCACGACATTCACCTTCGGGCTGTCAGAATAAAAGATTGATTTCACTGCGTCATGATCGGTATGCATCATGCAGTTGTGGCAGACAAACCACCGGTTCCTGTCAATCTTCCGAAAAATACTCAAGATGCTCATTGTAGTTCCCTTTCGCTCCTATCGCCTGAAACGGTATCGAGCCGCCCATGATTCCAGTTTGAAGAACCGCTCCCGAGCATGCATCCTGGAAACGACCGGCATGCGAGAAGGCCATGCTGCTTCTCCGTCAGGCGGCCACACTTGCACGTCGCTTTCATCAAGCACCGCAAGAAAGGTTGTCGGCACAATCATGCCCGCCGGAGTCGCTACCTGGCTCCCAGCAATTATATTTCGAATAGCATCAAACTCGCCACAGAAACGCGCACTTTGGGTTTTGGTTGAAATACCAACAGGCTATCCAAATTCACAGAGGGTACCCTCGAAATTGATCTTCCATACTCCACGCTGGATGGTAGAATGCATCCTTATCTCCCTGCGGTGGGCTACCTTCGAAAGGTGCCGGTATCATCAATCCATAATCAGTGGAGCTTAAAATGTCAGATACTATTCGAATCGGTATTGCCGGAGCGGGTTTCGCCGCGCGGTTTCACATGAAGGGGATTCAGAGGGTTTATGGTGTCCCCCTTGCCGTCACGGGTGTCATCTCGAATACGTCCGCCTCGCGGCAGAAGTTTGCACAGGAATTCGGGGTCAAGGCTTTCGATACCCTCGAAGAACTTTGCGCTGCTTCTGATGTCATCGATGTCTGCACTCCCGGATCGACCCATGAAAGTATTGCGGTTGAAGCCCTGAAGCGGGGCAAACACGTCATCATCGAAAAGCCCTTCACCGGCTACTACGGTCCATCGGAAAAGGATGGCGCCGCCTTCCGCGGGAACACCTATTCCAAGGAGGTCATGCTCGGCGAGGCCATGGCTAGCTGCCGTCGCATTCTGGACGCTGCGGCCCAAAATGGCAAACTCATCGGCTACGCTGAGGACTGGGTCTATGCACCATCCGTCCAGAAAGAGCGGGAGATCCTGGAAAAGAGCGGTGGACAGATCCTCTGGCTGATCGGCGACGAATCGCACAGCGGGTCCCATTCACCCTATTATGGCATCTGGAAATTCTCAGGCGGCGGGTCGATTGTGGGCAAAGCGTGCCATCCCCTCTCGACGGCGCTCTACCTGAAAGCAGTTGAAGGAAATGCGCATGACGGAAAGCCCATTCGCCCGGCCACCGTCTCAGCCCGCACGCATGAGATTACACACCTGAAGAATTTTCGGGACGCAGGCATCATTCGCACCGGCTACGACGACATTGAAGACTACGGCCAGATCCACATCACGTTTGAGGACGGAACCGTGGCCGATATCTTCGCCTCCGAACTGGTCATGGGCGGCGTGCACAACTGGCTTGAGGTGTTTGCCAATAATCACCGCACCCGCTGCAACCTGAACCCCATCGACGCCCTCACAACCTTCAATCCTAAAGAGGATTTTTTCAAGGATATTTACGTTACGGAGAAGATTTCCACCAAGCAGGGCTGGAGCCACCCGGCGCCGGACGAGGATTGGCAGCACGGCTATCCGCAGGAGTTCCAGGATTTTCTTGAAGCCTTCCGCGACAATAGAGAGCCGCTGGCAAACGGCGTCCTGGCATCGGACAGCATCGCGGTGCTCTACAGCGCCTACCTTTCAGCCGAGCGCCGCGGGACGGAAGTGGAGATCCCGAAAGGGTAGTCGTTCCAAGCGGCTTTTCGTCGATTTGACTACAACCGATCGGACCATCGAGGCCCGGACCCCGCACTTCACAGGGTCCTGGTAACAATCTTGAGCGAACGAGGCTTGTCCGGGTCGATGCCTTTTAATTCTGCCAGCAGGCATGCAAAGATCTGTCCTGGAACGATGTAAGGAATGGGTGTATAAACTTCCGGGATTGAGGCCGGAACCCTGATTGCGTTGCTGCGCGCTGGCAGCCTCACGCCTTCGGCCGATATAATCAGCATTTCGGCCCTCAGCTTGCGCACCCGCTCCGCCAGTCGCTTCATGTCGCGATAGGTTTTCCCGGGAGGCATGAACAGGATCACCGGGAAGTCGCTCTCAATCATGGCGATGGGGCCGTGCAGAAAGTCGGCTGCGGAAAACCTTTCCGCCACCACATAGCAGGTTTCCATCAGTTTCAATGAAAGCTCAAAAGCGTTCGCATAGTTGAGCCCACGCGCCACCACCACGCACTGCCGCATAAAGCGGTAACGCTCTACGACCTGCCGGATTTCCGGAATGATTTTCAGAGAGCTCGCCACCCACTTCGGAATTTCGCCCACGCGCTCAAGCGTGATGTGTTTTCCAAGCGCAGCGGCTACCAAGTAAAGCATCAGAAGCTGCCCTGTAAAAGTTTTGGTGGCGGCAACCGACCGCTGGGTGCCGGCCCGCACAAAGAAGGCGTCATCCACAATCCCCGCCATGGTTGACTTTGCTTCGTTCGTAATGCCCAAAGTGAAAGCGCCCTGCTTCCGTGCCGACTTGAGGACGGAGTTGATATCAGTTCCCTCGCCGGACTGCGAAATACCAATCACCAGCGCGTTTCGAAGATCGAGTTTAGCGTGGTAGAGGGTGTGGACCGAAGGAGCACAAAAGGACACGGGAATGCCCGTGGTGAGTTCCAGCAGGTAGCGGCCGAACATCGCAGCGTTGTCGGACGTGCCGCGTGCGACCAGCAAAATCAGGCGGAAATCCTGGCGGGACGCGAAATTCTTCAGCTCAATAGCGTGCTTGCGCTCGGCCTCGTAGCAGCGCCGCAGAGCCCGGGGCTGGTCCAGAATTTCCCTCATCATGAATGACATAAAGCACCTTCACGTTCAGAGATTCAGCGCCGCCACTGTCCGGCACAACCGAGGGGCGCTTTGCGTCGAGTCACCCGTGCGGCCTGACATAACAATTCACTTTTCATCTTAATACTGAGGTGGGTCAACGCGTGGGAGAATCGTCGTCTACTCTCCCACGGCGGGACAAATTCTCCATCCAACAAAGTTTATCCAGGAAGGGCTTTTTCCAGGGCTTCCAGTTCCGGATCTCCGGGGCCAAGTGGCAACTTGATCTTGCCACGCTGGACGGCAGACCGGCAGATCGCCATCATGATCTCAAAGCCTTTATAGGCGCTCTCGCCATTGCAGGGATGCACCTTTTTCGGGTCATCCAGCCAATCGGCGATCTCCTGGATGTAGGGTGGCATGTCGTGCGCGTAGTCCATGCATCCCGGTCCGGAAATCACGCCACCGGAGTCTTTTGTGATAGCGCGCCAGCCGCCGCCCGTCAGGACCTCGGCAAAGCCTTCCGTGCCCTGAGCGCCGATCCGGCACTTCCGCCACCAGTAATCAACTTCCGGAACATCCGGAGCGCCATCGCCGCTTTCCACAATCCCGCGTACGCCATTGGCGAACTGGATGATTCCCGCCACGTAATCGGGCGAGGGGTGGTTATCGGAAAATTTCTCTTTGCCGGCCGCCTGGCCCACAACCCATTCCGCTTCGGCATTGTCGTTAAACCAGCGGATGTATTCAATCAGGTGGGTCATCATGTGCATCATCCAGCCGGTTGCTGTGCCATAAACGGTATGGACCCTGCCGATGGCCCCGCTCGAAATGATCTCCTTCACCTTCTGGTAGTGTTCGCCGTAGCGGTGCTGGTGGCTGACCACGGTCTTCACGCCGGCATCACGCACCACTTTCATCACCTCAAGGGCTTCGTTGGTGGTCATGGCGATGGGCTTTTCATAGGCAATCAGGCTTGCGCCCGAGTCCACGCCCATGCGGATCATTTCCAGCCGCAAGGTGGGCATCGTGCAAAAGCAGAAAACGTCGGGTTCCAACCCCTGCATCAAGGCCTTGGCGTCTGTGGCGGTCTTGGGCCCGCCGAATTTGCTTGCTGCGGCATTCAACCGCTCTTTGTCAATATCGCAAAGGCCCACAATCTCAAACCGGGCGTTATTTGCAAATGCCTCGGCGTGGTGCATCCCCCGCTTTCCGAGCCCTACAACAACAACACTGTATTTCTTGTCTCCACTCATTCTCTACAAACCCTCCCTCAATCTCTGTTGACAGATTTCCAGGTGAGTGCCTGAAAGGGCAGGGCTCCCTGCCCTTTCGCGGCTTGTGCAAACCTTCATCACTCAGGAAATCCCGGCTGCGAACTGACTAAGCCCCAGCGGATCCGACTGCGCTCTTGCGTGACTTCTCCCACTCGAGAATCCCGTCAATCACAAGCTTGGCTTCTTCCGAAGTCAGTTCAGGGAATAAAGGCAGTGAAAGCAGACGGTCCGCCGATCGCTCCGTGTGTTCCAGGGAGCCTGAAACCCGGGCTGTCTGTCCCCACGGATATCCTTCCTGCTGATGGATGGCAATGGGATAGTGAGTCTGGGCGCGGATGCCCTTGGCCAGCAGGAATGCCTGCAAGTCATCACGATGGTCGGTTTCAACAACATAAAGGTGGAAAATGTGCCGAAACCCTGCCCGCACCGTGGGAAGTTGCAACGATGTGCCGGCCAGACCTGCATCATATTCCCCGGCCCGTTCCCGCCGCAGGTCATTCCATTTGTCGAGTTCCTTCAGTTTCACGCTGAGCACCGCGGCATGGATGTCGTCCAGCCGGCTGTTGTACCCCAGGCTGTGATGCGAACGCTTCGGCGAACCGTGGTTCCGCAGCTTTCGAACTTCAGCAGCCAGCTCGGAATTATTGGTCATTAGCGCGCCGCCGTCGCCAAAACAGCCCAGGTTCTTCTGGATGATGAAGCTGGTGCACAAGGCGTCGCTCAACTCGCCGAGGGCAAAATCGTCGCCCCGCGCGCCCAGCGCCTGCGCAGCATCTTCGATCACAAAAAGGTTGTGGGCCTTGGCAATTTTTGAAATCGCGCGCATCTCCGCCGGCTGCCCATAGAGGTGCACCGGAATGATGGCCTTCGTCTTGGGAGAAATGGCCGCTTCAATCAGGTTCGGATCAATGTTGCAGGTCTTGGGCTCAATGTCCACAAACACCGGCGTCGCACCCACCAGCCAGATGGCCTCCGCCGTCGCGAAGAAGGTGTTGGATGTCGTAATGACTTCGTCGCCCGGGCCAACCCCCAAGGCCTTCAGCGCCAGGATCAGGGCGTCCGTGCCGGAATTAAGCCCCACGGCCTCTTTGGTGTTGCAATACTTGGCGAGCTCACCTTCAAGCTGCTTGAGCTTGGGGCCCAGCACATAGCTTCCACTTTCAAGAACTTCAAGAATGGCCGCGTCGATTTCTGCCTTCAGATTGTGGTACTGACGAACGTGGCCATAAAAATCAACTTGATACTTCGACACAATAAACCTCCCTTAGATCATTTTCTTGAATTTTCAGAATGCTCACGTTCCCGCCTGGTCGGATAGGCCGATGATTCAGATTTCGGGTAACGGAACAAAGATTATAGCACCTCTCCCGCCTTCCAAGAGAACTCATCCGCAGTCGATTTTCGGAATTCAACTCTTCGCCGGGCGGCAAGTGAAGCCCTGCAAGCCCAAATCCACCCGGCCGGCGCTGAATGAAAAGTCTGCATTTATTGCTGAATCTACCCACCAACCTGTGAGAGAATAGCCACAGTATCGAATTGGGTAGCTGTTGAGCCATCGACGGAAACTGAAGGATTAGTCGTTCTACAGCACGCCAGGCATGGCTGCACCAGTACTGAATTCCGGGACCAGAAGGTCCCCCTGATCTCGGTAACTCTATCCCGAGCCATGGATGATATATCTAAAACCTGTGAGGAAAACGAATAATGAAGAACCTGTTTGTAGGTAACCTTCCCTTTACCGCCACCGAGGACGAACTACGGGATATGTTCAGTGCGTTCGGAGAAGTTCAGCAAGTCCGAATCATGACGGACCGCGACACGGGCAGGTCACGCGGCTTTGCCTTTGTGGAAATGCCCGATGACGAGGCCGCCGCCAAAGCGGTTACGGACCTCAACGGCAAGGATTTCAACGGGCGGCCCCTGACCATCAATGAAGCCCGGCCCAAACCCGAACGCAAGGGCGGATTCGGCGGCGGCGGCGGCGGAGGGTTTGGCGGTAAACGCCGAGGTGGCGGTGGTAGTGGTGGGGGAGGTGGCCGAGGTGGCTCGCGCGGCGGACCGTTCACACCCCGCGAACCGCGCTGGTAAGCGAATCCCTCGAACTGACGTCACGGCTACCTGTATCTCATCGCGATCCCGTCCATAGCGGACACTTCCGTCAAGCGACTCCCAGGCGGGAGTCTCCGCGGCCGGGGGGCTCCAGACCCTCTTCCCGCCTTCACCCCTGACAGATTTTGATTGCGGAGCGGGGGCGTTTGTTCGTGGACTGATGCCTCACAGTCACAACCGCCTCCCTCGCCGGACGGCAACGGCCGAAAGAAGCGTCACTGTCAGAAACTTGACTCCAGGTCCTTTTCCACCCCTACAATAGCCCTATGGGGACGGCACGGGTCCAATGGGCGCTATGTTTTTTTGTTCTTCTTGCAGCTCCGGTGTTGCTGCCTGCCACTTCGCTTCCTCCCCTGCCCAGGCTGAATACCGCCAACCTTTTTCCGGGCGTCGTGAAGCAAGTGGAGGAAGCCTATCAATCGGCCCGCGCTCATCCGATGGATGCTGCAGCCAACGGCGCACTGGCCATGGTGCTCGACACTTACGAACAGTATTCTCTTGCAGGGGTCTGCTACCTGCGCGCGCACCAACTCGATCCAAAGTCCTTCGACTGGGCCTATAATCTGGGCCATGTCCTTTTCAAAGAGGGTCAGTACCCACAGGCCGTTGAGGCTTTGCGGGAGGCTCTCAAAATCCGGCCTGACTATGTTCCCGCAAAGTTGGAGCTCGCGGAAAGCCTGTTCTCGTCGCATCAGATAGATGCCGCAGGGAAGCTTTATCAGGAAATCCTCCAGCAGAGTCCCAGTAGCGCCGAGGCTTGGTACGGACTCGGCCGGGTCCAGGCAACGCAAGGCGATACCCACTCGGCCGCTGTGTCACTCGAGAAAGCATGCGAACTTGTCCCCCAATATGGCGCAGCGCAATTCGCATTGGCAACCGCTTACCGGAAACTTGGCCAGGCCGACAAGGCACGCGAACACTTCAAACTCTATCGGGCGAATATGACCAATGTCCCTCCGGCCGTGGATCCCGTACGGGCCGCCGTGCAGCAACTCGACCACAGTGCCACCGCTCACTTGCGGCGGGGGCTCGCCCTCGCTGAAGCCGGTGATCTTCAGGGAGCCATTCAGCAGCACCTGCAGGCCATTCAGTCCGACCCCAAGGAAGTCCAGGGCTATATCAATCTGATCCAGCTTTACGCGCGCGTCGGAGAAACTGATAAGGCCGTGGAGTCCTACCATAAAGCTGTCGCGATCAACCCAAACCGCTCCGACTGCTATTACAATTACGGGGTGCTGATGTTTGAACAGCACAACTTTACAGACGCCGAAAAAGCGATGCAAAAGGCGATCCAGATTAATCCCTACTACGCAGAAGCCCATGACAGCCTGGGTTTCCTGTTGGCCATGCAGGGCCACCTTGATGAAGCCCTTGTCGAATATCGAAAAGCAGTTGCAGAGCGGCCCGATTATCGCCGCGCCCGCTTCCACATCGGCCAGGTCCTGGTCAACCAGGGCAAGTATGCAGAAGCTATTCAGGAATTCCAGAAAATTCTCACCCCGAACGACGACAGCACCCCAGGCTATCTTTATGCGCTGGGCGCTACTTATGCACGGGCGGGAGACCGGCAGAATGCGTTGCTTTATATGCGCAAGGCCCGGGATGAAGCGGCAGCACAAAATCAGGCAAAATTGCTCAGCAGCATCAAACGAGACATCGCAAATCTTGAACGATAATGAAATTCATGCAGAAAACAGGCCGCGATAGCCTGGCGGCGGAAAACGACCAGGCAACCCTAGCGAGGATTCATTGACACGACGAGACCTCTTACTGGCCAGCCTTGCTGTCTGCGCCTGGCCCCGCAAGACCCGTGCAGCCGGCCCCGTTCCGCCGGCTCCCCAGCCGCTTTTCCGCGACGTGGCTGCGGAAACAGGTCTGGACTTCCATCACTTCAGCGGCGCCACCGGCGACCTTCTGATGCCGGAAATTCTGGGCGCGGGTCTGGCGCTGATCGACTATGACAACGACGGCGACCTGGACGTTTACCTGCTGCAGGGAACCATGCTCCAGCCCGACAAGAAGCCACTGATCCCCCCTCCGCCCGGCTGGAAACCTGGCAACCGCCTGTTCAGGAACCTGCTGTCGGAGACCGGCAAGCTGCAGTTTGAAGACGTCACTGAAAAGGCCGGTGTGGGCAATATCGGCTATGCGATGGGAGTTGCCGTGGGAGATTACGACAACGACGGCTACCAGGACATTTACGTCACCAATTTTGGCCGCAATGTTCTTTACCACAATAACGGCGATGGGACTTTCACAGACGTCACGCAGGAAGCCGGCGTCGGCGACCCGCGCTGGAGCACCAGCGCCGCATGGGTTGATTACAACGGCGACGGCCTGCTCGACCTGTTTGTCTGCGATTACGTTGATTTTACCGTGCGGGGCCACAAGAAATGCTATTCCCCCTCGGGCCAACCGGACTACTGTTCGCCGATTGCGTATCACTCCATCCCATCCCGTTTATTCCGAAATCTCGGCAACGGCAAATTTGTCGATGTTACAGAGTCCTCCGGCATCGGCTCTTCCTACGGGCCGGGGCTCGGTGTCATTTGCATGGACTTCAACGGCGATGGATTGATCGATATCTATGTAGCGAACGACACGTCCGCCAATCTCCTCTGGCTGAATCAGGGCGACGGCACTTTCAAAGAGGCCGGTCTTGATGTCGGCGTCGCCCTCAGCGCAGATGGCCTCCCCAAGGCGGGCATGGGCGTTACCGCAGACGATATCAATAACGACGGTCATCTGGAATTGCTCGTCACCAATCTCAACCGTGAAGGCGTCAGCCTTTTCCGGAGCGACGGCAAGGGCATGTACGACGAAGACACCGCCCAATTCCGTCTCGCGCAGCCGACTTTTGGATACACGGGTTACGGCGTCAGCTTTTTTGACTACGACAACGACGGCCTGATGGACCTCTTTATTGCCAACGGGGCCATGACCATCATCGACTCCATGCAAAACGACGCCACTCCCTATGCCCAGAAGAATCAACTCTTCCACAATGAAGGGCCGGGCAAAGGCTTCCGAGAGGTTACCGACGTTGCTGGTCCCTCGTTGCAGATGATTGAGGTCAGCCGCGGCGCCGCCTTCGGCGATATTGACAACGACGGCAACATGGATATCGTGGTGACGAACGAAGACGCCCCTGCACGCATCTTCCTGAATGAAGCACGGTCCAGGAATCACTGGCTATTGGTGAAGCTCGAGGCGCCAAAGCTCAACCGCTTCGGCATGGGAGCCCGGGTCGGTGTTTTCCGCTCTAACATGCCCGCCTTGTGGAGGCACGCCCACACCGATGGAAGCATGTTAAGCGCCAGCGACATCCGGGTGCATTTCGGACTCGGCAACAACCCCAAAATTGAGGCGGTCGTCGTCGAATGGCTGGGTGGGAAAAAGGAAAAATGGGAGAGGGTCCGCGCCGACCGGATCATCACCCTGCGCCAGGGAACCGGTCACCCCGTATAACCCCACCGACATCGTTGCAGGATTCTCAGCGACAGCACGCGCCGGCAGGCATCAGGAATCTCGAAAGAATGTTTGTTGGCGACACTTCCCTGCTCCTGAATGGATGCGCGGACTACCCGCCCCACGACGCCTCAATTTCCTCGAGGGTTCGTCCCTTGGTTTCCGGAACCAGTCGGAACGCGAACACGAAAGCAACAACACAGGCTGCGGCGTAAATCCAGAATGAGAACTTGGCTCCCACGGCCCCGATCAGGCTGAGGAAGGTTATGCTCACAACCAAATCAAATATCCAGATGGTGACCGACGCCACGGACATGGCCTGGCCGCGAATGGTGGTGGGATAAATCTCCGAGATCAGCAGCCAGAACACCGGCCCGAGTCCAATGGCAAAGCAGGCCAGGTAAACGAGTACATCCGCCAGAATTGCAGCACGGGAGACGTGCGGCGCGCCGAAAAGGTATCCCAAGACAGTCAGGCTGAGCAGCATCCCGCCAATCCCGAAAAGCAGCAGCGGCCGTCGGCCCAGGCGGTCCACCAGCAAAAGCGCAGCAATGGTGACCAGCAGATTGACTCCGCCCACCAGGACGGTGGCCAGAATGGCGCTCTGCGCGCTCTTGAATCCCGCCATCTGCAGGATCGTCGGCGTGTAATAAATGATGGCGTTGACACCGGTAATCTGTTGGAAGATGGCGAGTCCCACGCCGATCATCAGCGGCTTTCTGAAGCGGCCGCCGAAAAGGTCCCGAAATCGCAGCTTGTCGGCTTCCGTCACCGCCTTCAGTTCCTCCAGGTGGCGGCGGGCGTCTTCAGTGCTTTCGACGCGGTCGAGAATCCGGAAAGCGGCGTCTGGCTGCTGTCGGCTTACCAGCCAGCGGGGACTTTCCGGAAGGAAGATCAAAGCCACCAGCAGAATCACCGACGGCACGGCCGCGCTGATGAACATAGCCCGCCAATTGGCCGAACCCGAAAACAGGTAATCCACGTAATAGGCAACGACGATCCCTGTAACGATGGCCAGTTGGTTGAGGGTGACCAGCGCCCCGCGAATCTTGGGGGGAGCCAATTCGGCGATATACAGCGGCGTCAGCATCGACGCCACGCCCACCGCAACTCCAATCATAAAGCGCGCCGCCAGAAACAGCATCAGTCCGTTCGCCATGCCCGTCAGGACGGCGAACACGCCGAATAGGACGGCATTCACAATCAGCACGGGCCTGCGCCCATAGCGATCGCCAAAGGAGCCGGCAAAGCCTGCGCCAATCGCCGCCCCCGCAAGCACGATGCTCACCGCCACTTCCGTCTCAACCGGCGTCAAGTGGAATTGTTGCCGCACAAACAGGATGGCGCCCGATATCACGCTGGTGTCGTATCCAAACAGCAGCCCGCCCAGCGCCGCGGCCATGGCAATCATCAGCGCATAGCCGCGCTTGCCCAGTCCAAATGGAACTTTGCGCATGAGACCTCCGCCCAAGCCCTAAGATAGTAATCAATGCCCGGCGGGTTGTCACGCCTCGCTATGCCGCGAGGTTTGTTGTATATTTCTATCGTTTCTTGCTGTGGCTCGAAAATTCCCGACGGAAACCATCTTATGAAGACTTCCCATTTTCAAACCCCGTGGACGGCCGTGGTCATTTTTTTCGCTCTCGCCATCACCTGCTGCGTGAGTGATCTCCCTGGCCAGGCGAGCCCCCCTTCTCGTTCCGAAAGGATCCTCATCAACGCCCGGGCGTCCGCTCATCCCTTCCCTCATTACTGGGAGAAGATGTTCGGATCGGGCCATGCGATTCTTTCTCTGCGACAGAGTTACCGCCGTGATCTGAAGGCCGTGAAGCACCTGACGGACTTCCAATACGTCCGCTTCCACGGAATCTTCGACCGCGGCGTGGGTCTCTACAGCGAAAACAAGCAGGGCGAGCCTGAATACAATTTCACCAACGTGGACCAAATTTATGACGGACTCCTCGCCAAGGGTGTTCGCCCCTTCGTAGAATTAAGCTTTATGCCGCAGGACCTGGCTTCAACGCCCCGGCAACAGGAATTCTTCTACCACCCCTACATAGCGGCGCCGAAAGACTGGAAGCGCTGGGGCGATTTGGTTTACGCCTTCGCGCAGCACCTGATCGACCGCTACGGCATTGATGAAGTCTCGCAATGGTATTTCGAAGTCTGGAACGAACCCAACATTGGGTTCTGGGCCGGTCAGCCCCAGCAGGCCACCTATTTTCATCTCTACGATGTGGCCGCACGGGCCCTCAAGAGCGTCAGTCCGCGGCTTCGCGTTGGGGGTCCGGCTACGGCACAGGCGGCCTGGGTCAGCGACTTCATCAACCACTGTGCCCAAAATCACCTTCCAGTCGATTTCATCTCGACGCACGTTTACGGCGATGACACCTCGGAAGACGTTTTAGGCACTCATCAGAAGATTGCACGGCGCGACATGGTGGTCATGGCCGTTAAGAAGGTTCATGCCGACGTGAAATCTTCACTCCTCCCCAACCTTCCCATCATCTTCAGCGAATACAACGCCACCTATATGAATATCCCCGACATCACCGATTCGCCATTCATGGGACCCTGGCTGGCGGAAACCATCGGCCGCTGCGACGGGCTGGTCCATCTGCTCTCTTACTGGGCTTTTTCAGATGTCTTTGAGGAACAGGGGGTGGCCAGGACCCCATTTTACGGTGGCTACGGACTGCTGGCTACCGGCCACATTCCGAAGGCAGCTTACAACGATTTCGCCCTGCTGCACCGGCTGGGCACGGAGCGCCTGGAGGATCAATCCGGCCCGGTCATCGTGACCCGGCGCGCCGACGGAACGCTTGCCATCGCCCTGTGGAATTACGCTCCGCCCGGCAACGGCGGAAACGCTCGCACCTATGAGCTTTCATTTAAAGGACTCAGTGGCGCCCATCACGCCATCATCTGGACAGTCGACAGGCACCACGGATCCCCGCTCGCCACGTGGGAGTCGATGGGCCAACCCAACTTTCCCACTCGGGCGCAGCAGCAAATCCTTCGCCAGGCAGCCCAGCTTCCGGCACCTGAAATTAAGGCGCTCCCGCCAGACAAGCCCGAAATCACGCTCACCCTTGAACCGCATGCTTTGTCAATGATCGAGATTACGCAATAACGGGAAAGGCAGGGTTTGCCGTCACTGTCGAAAGGGAGTTCGACAAGCGTATCAGCGTATGCCGCTTCGAGGAAATCAGTTCCACCGCCGCCGGTGCGGCCTGTCCTTTCAGGCTGGGTTGGCAGGAATAGCGCACACTTCAGGCACCGGCTGTGCATACATCGCGGGCAACAGGCAGCGTCCGGACCCGGGAGAATCCTACACCCACTCGCCCTGGCGCATCACGGGTTCGGCTTTGCCGTTGGCGGTGATGCCGTCCACATCAATCTTGCCTGATCCGATCATCCAGTCCACATGGATCAGGCTGTCGTTGGCTCCGCGGGCAGCCAGTTCCTCGGGCTTCAGCTTGTCTCCATCCTTCACGCAGTTGCTGTAGGCCTGTCCCAGCGCGATATGGCAGGCGGCGTTTTCGTCGTAGAGGGTATTGTTGAAAAGCAATCCGCTCGCTGCAATCGGCGAAGAGTGCGGCACCAGCGAAACTTCACCCAGACGCCGGGCGCCGTCATCGGTATCAATCATTCTCTGCAGCACCTGCTCGCCGCGCGAAGCATGGGCTTCCACAATTCGCCCGCCCTCAAACCGAACGTTAATACCCTCAATCATGGTTCCCTGGTGCGACAGCGGCTTGGTGCTGGTCACCTGCCCTTCCACGCGGTCCTTGTGAGGCGTGGTAAAAACTTCTTCGGTAGGCATGTTGGGAATGCAATATCGGCCGTTGCCCGCCGTGGTTCCTCCACCCAGCCAAAGGTGGTCGTCGGCAAGTCCCACCTTTAAATCGGTTCCAGGCCCCTTGAAGTGCAGCGCCGAGAATCGACTCTGATTCATCCGCTCGGCCCAGGTGTGGAGCTTGGCGTCATGCTCCTTCCAGGCAGCCACAGGATCAGGCTGGTCGGCGCGAGAAGCCGCAAAGATGGCGTCCCACAATCGTCGCATAGCTTCATCCTGCGGCAGATCCGGAAACACCGCCTTCGCCCACGCCGGCGTGGCGCAGGAAACAATCGTCCAGTTGATATCGTGCCGCGTAATCAGCTCCATCGCCGGGCGGTAAGCTTTCGATGCCGCGCGATTGGCCCGGCTCACCTTTTCCGGGTCTTCCGCGGAAAGCAGCGCGGGATTGCCGCCGGCAATGGCCAGCCGCGCTGCTCCGTTGCGGTAGGCCTGGGCCATGCCCTCATAAAGCCACGACGCCGCCACATCAAAGCTTGCGTCAGGCGCATGGTGGTAGCGCAACAGCGTCGATTCCTCGTCGCCCAGCAGCGTGGTCACCAGCGTGGCGCCGGCCTTGTAGGCCTGTTCCGTGATGCGACGCACCAGCGGAACGGCGTCCAGGGTGGCGGTCATCACCAGTTGCTGGCCGGGCCCAAGTCCCAGTCCTACGTGGACGGCAACTTCGGCCAGGCGGTTGAGTTTCTGTTCAAATTCGGGGGTACGGGCAAACTGCCCTTCGGCGAATGCGGTTGTCGATGTCATGACACCCATTATGACTTGAGGCGCGGAGCATTGGCAACCGCCTGAGAAAGTGCTTTGTGGGTCAGATCTTTTTCACCTCGGCCACAGCGCCCTGCAAATCCTGGGCAACGTTGTCATTAGCTCAGGCTTAAACGGTACCAAAGTTCTATTGTCATGGTCGTTCTGTTAATGGTATTTCCTATACAGGGTCCAGACAGGAAAAGCCTTTTTAGGCGCCGGGCAAACGTAAGGGTCCAAAGGGAGGGGGACTTATGATTTGCACGATGTCAGTAGAAGATTTTGACCAACGAGTCAAAACGATCATGATACAGGAATTCGTGGGAGTTCTGGAACTGGGGCTCTTATCAGAAGAATCTCTGCTGCCGGTTGTCGCTGGCATGCGGAGTTCTCTCTGCGACGCTTTCCCAGCCATGTCAACTGGGGAGGCTGAGTTCCATCTGCAAGCGTTACGCGACCAATGCAGGGAGGCAGCCACCAGCATCGTCGCGTTGGCTGACTCCGAATACTGGAACTAAGCCTGTTCAAAAGTATAGCTGCGCAACCTGGATGCCGCAGGGGCATACCTCGCAGCTACCAGGCACGGCAAAGAGGCCACGGCCAAGAGACTTCTTATCTGGCCGTGGCTTTCCTTTGTGCTGAATGCCCGTTGGACCGTTCGCACTCTGAGTGTCCCAAATTTGGACACAAACAGCTGATTGTGTCTGGCATGCCAAGTGCTTAAAGCAATGGCAGGTCAGACACGCTTCAACTCTTCCAGAATTGGAGCCCAGGTGGTAAGTCCAACATATTACCCGGGCTCCAACTCCTCCACTTACAATCAACTACTGTGATATCATATCGTTACAGCTTAGGACTCAATTGGGTCAAAAATTCGCCGAGCATCAGCGTTTACGGATCCATTGTCGCCCTCCACTCTCAGGAATAGGTCCTAATTTCACGTTTCCGGTAGTTTTTACCAGGTTCCTTTCGGACCTGCCGCCTTCTTGTACTTATCCTATTCCCTGCATATGTAACCGACAGAAAGCCCAAGCATTGGAGGTTTGTGACGATTGGCAACTGGACAGCGTGGAACGATGGCTTAGCTCTGAGCCTTCCAAGCATGGCGAAATCGCGCTGGGGTTAGGTGAAAATTTACAAACAAACGTGATTAACGAAACCTAGCCGACGAATCAAAGTTCCACCCCGGGGCCCAAGGGCGCCATTGCAACGGTAATGTAGGGATTGAAAACCTGGTCCTTGTGTTCCCGGGCGAATTTCCACATGCGCTTGATCAAGTCGAGCCGCACCTGCGCGAGCTGCGGCGGCAGCGGCGGCCATGGCACGTCCTGCCTGTTTTTCAGCCCCTGGCCCACTTCCACCCGCGCCCGCGCCTGTTTTACGTCAGGAAACGCCAGGTTCACCATTTCGTGAGGGTCCTGCTTCAGATCGTAAAGTTCGTCGTAGTCAAAGCCGTTATAAACGTATTTATAGTCGTGGGTCATAACGATCCGCTGAGTGTAATTGAGCTCCACGCCGTTGAGTTGCTCAAAAACGGCCTCCCGCCAGTTTGACGGCCGTTCACCGCGCAGCCATGGAAGCAGGCTGTGGCCTGACATCTGCACTTGTGAAGATGGAATCCCCGCCGCATCGAGAAAAGTCGGTGCGTAATCGGTGGTGGAAACGAAAGCATCCAGCCGCCGTCCGGGGTTCGCAATTCCACGCGGCCACCGGATGACGCACGGAATGTTATATCCCTCGTGGAAGCTTGGAACTCCCTTGGCCCACAAACCGTGCGCTCCGGAATAGTCGCCGTGGTCCGACGTATAGACGACGATGGTGTTTTCCGCCTGGCCGGTTTTTTCCAACGCGTCCAGCAATTCCCCGAGCATAGCGTCCTGCATGGTGAGCTTCGCCCAGTAGTGGGCAATCGACTGGCGCACCTCGTCGTCGCTGAGCTGCCACCAGTATTCGTATCGCATGCGTTGGTAGATGCGCGGCTTGTCCTCCAGAGTATCGCGAAAGCTCGCTGGCAGTTCAATCGACTCCGGATGGTACCTGTCCACGAAATTCCGAGGTGCTACGTAGCGATCGTGGCCTCCGCTGTTCGAAACCATCAGACACCAGGGCTTGTCCCCACCGGCCAGCTTCTGCATGCCCTCCATGCCGCGCCGGACGATTTCATAATCGCCGGTTCCCTCATAACCCTTCGGCCCCCGTGGAGCGTAACTACCATAGAGCTGAGTGTTTCCCCAGCCGGGTCGCAGAACTTCCCCTGCCCTGCGCGGTCCCGTCTCGTTCAAATCCGCCCGTGCCCTTTCCCACGCGGAAGGACGGCGCATCCGGCCGGGAACGAACTTCACGCGTCCCGGATTCAGATTGGTCCAGCCATGGTCTTCAGGAAACTGGTCACGCGCCACGTGCCATTTGCCGGAGTACGCCAGGTCGTACCCGGAATCGCGCAGCATGCGGCTGAAATAGGGGAGCCCGGGATAAGGATTCGCGTGGATGGCTGTATCGGTATCAACGTTGTTAAACACACCGTGTTCGCTTGGGTAGAGGCCCGTCTGGAAGCTGGCGCGCGAAGGACAGCAATGCGGGGCAGGACAATAAGCCTGGGTGAACATCACGCCTTCCCGGGCCAACCGTTCGACGTTTGGGGTCAGGCAAGGGTGGTCCGGCAGCACGGTGGCTCCCTGCTGCTGGTCGGGCATGAAGATCAGAATATTCGGGCGCTCACCCTGCTTGCCCGCAGTGGTTTGCGCCTTTGAGGGAGCAGACTTCAGCAGGCTTGCTGTCGTCAATGCGGCGCCGTTTCGCAGAAATTTCCGCCGGCTCAATTTGTCCATCCCTGCCCTCCTGATCACAATTCTGAGTTATCGCACCTCACACCTTTCGAGCCTGCAAGCCCTTCCATTCCTGGCGGTATCCACCATCCGGGTCGAAGGCCACCACCGAGTAAGTGCCCGGCTCGCGCACCAGCGGCCTGAAAGACATTCCACTCATCCGCACCGTGTAAACCACTTCCCCGTCCGGCTCTTTCCGTACCTGAATCACCTGATCGCGCTTGCCTGGGGTCTCGATCTCCTCCAGCGTCCACTGAGCGCCGTGCAGACCGTTATCCAGCTGCTTGATCGTAATCGGCCATCCCGGGTAGGGTTTCGCGCCCGGCTCAGACGGATCAACCCAGCGCGGCCACACCGCCACCTGCACCTCGCGCGTCTCGCGGTTGCAGCGCAGAATCGAATAGCCCGTTGCGCGGTTCCGCAAACCTTGGAGGCCGGAACCGGGATACTGGTGCGGATTGGCCACCGCCAGCACCGTGATGCGGTTGCCAAAAGCGTCCTCATAGTCGCCGGTGTTTCGAGTATCGGGCAGGGCGTTCGGGGCCCGGTGGGCCGGGAACCAGCGGCGCGGCCACAGGTTTGAAATGGCCGGCGTACAGACGGCATACACCCCATCGCGGAACTCATCCGTGCCGTAGTGCGAAGTTGTGCCGAGATGCTGATCGCCGCTGAGGTGCATAGCAAACCCTTTGCGCCATTTACGGATCGCGTCGTTGCGCCCGGTCTGCGGCCAGCCATCCGAATCGTGGTCGGCCATCATCCAGTCGTTCGGTGGGTGCTCGCCCACCGGCAGAATCGGCAGTTTGGGATCAATGTTGTCGTCGGGATTCCCGGTGGGAGTGGTCTGCAGGCAGGCGAACAGCGTCTGTGATACGGCAAACTTCATCCAGGCGCCGCCGCTCCAGTCCGCCGCCCAGTATTCCAGGAAATCGAGCTGCCGCTGCCCGAGCAGTTCGGCCGTCGGAACATCGTCCTTCCGGGCGTCCCATCGCGGGTCTTTGGGAAAACCGTTCGTAATCTGCGCCATCGGACACTCCACCTTGGGCGCCGATTTCCACTTGCGGTCTTCCACAACGGCAAAACTGATGCCGCCCCACAAAAGATGCGTGTAGTAAACCGTAATGCCCTGCTCCACCGGCGTGGCATCAAACGGATCAGGCAGGTGCGCAGTCTGCGTCCGCTGCGCCATGTTCACCCAGCGCGGCGGCATCTTGTATCCGCCGGAGTCCTGCGCAGCATCTCCGGGCGCGGCATTCGGATCGGTTGGCTTGCCGCCGCATCCCCAGATATTTCCGTGGTACATGTCGTGGTCGTCCGGCATGCACACCGATGGAATCTGGCGCGTCAGGTCGCGCGTGGCCCAGCCAAAGATGTACCACTTGCGCAGGTAGTCGTGCATGGAGGGAATCAACAGTTCCGGGTCGCGCGTTTCCATCACTCCGAAGCCGCCCACAGCTTCGTAAACCTGATCGCCCGTCCAGAGCAGCACATCAGGCTTGTGCCCGCCCAGATGCCGCGTGAATTCAGCGTGCGGGAAGCCCATATCCCACATGCAGGTCATCAGTCCCACGGTGATTTCATTCCGGGCCTTGGGGTCTTTGCGAATCGTCCCCTCAAAGCTGTGCTGCCGCAGTTTCCCGCCGGCGTCCGGCATGGCGTAAAGCAGCCGATAGGCATGGTCCCTGGAGTCGTTCCACGCCGGCACGCGGAACACCGCATTCCAGGCGTCCGAATCCAGTTCGGCCGTCGCAATCGTCTTCCAGCGGTTCCCGCCGTTGCGTATCTGCAGCCGAACCTCCTTCGGCGCGTTGCCCAGGGGCGGGCACTGCGCGGATAGTTTCAGCACCCCGCGGCTCACCGTATAAAGCGCGAAAAGGATGGGACCGTAAGTTCGGTCGTCATGCGCATCAACCTTTGTGCCACCGAGCATCCAGTCGGCAAACCAGAAACGCATGGTCCCGCCTCGCTTCTGGCCCGGCGGATAAAACTCGAAACCGGTCAGCTTGCCCAGCGGCTTCGGAGTCGGCTCAACCTTGCCGGAACTCGATACCAGCGCCACGCCTCCCTCCAGCCACTCGCCCGGAACCTGCCGGGTGATTTCGGCCAGCCTTTTCCCTTCCCGGTCCTCCGCACGAAGCGTTACGGCATAACTGCTGCCGGAGGGGTGCGCCTCCAGATCCAGGCGCAGTTCCTGCTCCAGCTTTACGCGCGGCGATGACGCCTGAACCTCGCCGATGAAAAGCCGCCCGTCGGCCGTTACTCCCACATTCATTCCGCGACCGTGAATAGCACGGGCGCGATAGTCGTCCACATAGCTCTTGATGCCCACGCGGAAGCCGGCGAAGCCTTCCTCCAGATGCTCAGCCGCCTCCATCCGGCCAAGCCTCACACTCATGGCCACATTGCCCGCGCGGCCCGCAACCTCATGCGTCAGCAGAAATACATTGCGATCGCCGCCTGCCCCGATACATTCCAGGCGCCCCTGCCGAATACGCCAATCCTCCAGCGGATTGGTCCAGTACTCGGGTCCGGCCCAGGCGCGCTCCGCCTGCCGCGGCCAGGCGCTGTGAAAACTGTTTTCGCCGGCTGCGTCCGCCCGCCCCGGCCCCAGCAGCGAAACGGCGGTGGCGCCCAGCGCTGCCCCGCTGGACTCCTTCAGGAATGATCGTCGGTCAATTCGTCTGCTCATCTAAATACCCTTCCCTTCGGGGACCAGAGCCACGGCCGCAAGGCAATATGAAAACCTTTCCGACCCTCTGGCGCATGAAAGTAAAATACAGATCCCCGGCGCTGCCGGGGCTGGTGGATTTCTTGATCGAGGCGCACATTTCCCGCAATTGATCTTCTACCGATACAGGCCATACGGTGGCGGATGAACTGTAGAATCAGATTGTCCAGGCAGCACTTCCAGCCTTCCTTCAACCTGTGTTACGACCGGTTTGTCTTCCCCGGCTTCCACGATTCGCGATTTCAAACGTTCGCGAAGTTCATCCACGCCGGAGCGATTGCTGAAATCGTCCCAATTCCCGGTCTCTCGACGGCCTACAAGATTGATGAGTTGATGCGGATCGGTCTGCAGGTCATAGGCCTGGTATTCCTGGTAAGTGCTGCTGTTGGGGGCTGCCATACCGTCCTGGTTGGGATCAATGGCACAGTAGGTCCATTTGTCCGTGCGCAGAGCCCGGCCGATGGCCGACGCGGCAAACTGGATAAAGGCTTCCTGCCGCCATGAGCTTCGTCCCTCCGGCGACCTCAGAACCGGCATGAAGCTCCTGCCCTGCATGGAGTCAGGAATCTTCACGCCAGCCGCATCCAACAGCGAGGGAGAAATATCAACCATACTGACCACATCAGGAATCATCCCCAACCCGTCGAATCCAGGACCTTGCACCAGCAGCGGGATGTGGATGGAACTATCGTGGGGAGTACATTTCCATTCCGCATACGTCCGGGTCAGGAAGTGGTTGCCATGATCACTCAGCATCACCACGATGGTGTTCTCTGACAGTCCCTGTTCAGACAAGGTCTTCAGAAGCACTCCGACCGAATCATCGATCGCCTTGATGCCTCCGTAGTAGTCGGGAAGCAGTTCCTGCCACATGCCCGGCAGCGCTTTCAAGTCCTGAGGGACATAGGGATTGACAAACTTCCCCGCGTACTTTTTAGGGGGAACGGGCCGGTCCGCGTCATTCTGTTCGTGGGGTTCCAATTGCGACACAACCAGCAGAAAAGGTTTTTCGTGCTTTTGCTTGAGGAATTGCACGGCAAGCTGCGTGAGATAGTCGACGCGGTAGGTCCCTTCGTAGTGGATCACCTTCCCATCGGCGTCCCACAAGTTGCCTTCGTACGGATGGGTCGTCAGTTCAAGGACGTTTGCGGCTTGCCATAGATCGAGAAATCCACCCCGATACCGGGGCGGAACATACCCCAGTCCATTGCTGCCGAGAGGGTCAACCTCCTGGCTGTTCGCGGTGTGAGGCGCCAGGTGCCACTTGCCGATGTAATTGGTGGTGTAACCCTGGCTGCGCAACACCGTGGCGAGGGTCGTCGCATCCGTCCGCAGCCCGGGACCCAGTTGCCAAACCCCATTCCGGGTTCCATATTGCCCTGTAAAAAGGCACGCACGCGAGGGAGAACACCAGGGTTGATTCGTAACAGCGTTCTGAAAAGCGGCCCCCCTCCGGGCTATCGAATCGAGGTTGGGAGTGACGCCCATGGGATTCAGGCCGTAGGCGCCAACGCAATCCCACCGAAATTGGTCCGCTATGACGATTAAAATGTTCGGAGGCTTTCCCGGCGGGTTCCTTTGTGCCGCTCCTTCTGCCTTCCCAGCCTGGCCGTTGAACGCCATCGCAGGCACGGCAGCCGTCGCAGCGGAGCGTTTCAAAAACTCCCTCCGCGTTGTTGCCTTTGCACCAGGCCGCCCCGTCGAATCAACCATCGCTTTCTTTCTCCATGAAGGCATGCCTCAAGGCCAATTTTTCACACCCCTGAACCCTTCTGAAGGCAACGATCATATACCAACCGCAGGCGCGAATGCAGAACGGAATGCTCCTGGGCGGCCACTGGCTTTTCGCTTGCCGGGCCTGACTCACTTCCTTTCAACCAGGACTGCAGGATGGACAGCCTCAGCTCTCCGCAATCAGTTTTTTCAGGTAGGCCATATCTTCACGGATTTCCTGGTCGCGCTGCTCGCGCCCCAGGACAGTCTCAATCGTAATCGGCCCTGTGTAGCCAAGCTTTTTCAAACCCGGAATCAGACGAGGCCACCCTACCTTCCCATGTCCGCAGGCAACCTGACGTCCCAGATAGCGCGGGTTGGTGGGATAAAATCCGTCCTTTGCGTGAACGCCGATGACATATTTCCCAATGACATCCAGCGAATCCACCGGACATCCTTTCCCGTAGAGGATCAGGTTGGCCGCGTCCAGAACAACCTTCACATTGTCCATCCCTGTATCCAGAATCGTCCTCAGCAGAGTCACCGGGGTCTCCTGCCCGGTCTCGTTCACAAACGTTTGCCCATTTGCCTTGCAGTGGGTGGCGATTTCGCGCACCGCCTTCACCGTAGGTTCGTACAACGGGTCACTGGGAACTTCCGGAATGTAACCCCACTGATTGAACGTCACGGGAATGTTCAACCGCCTGGCGAAATCCGAGGCGCGCTTGAGATGATCAACGCGCTCCCGGCGGTAGCGTGAACCCACCAGACCAAAACTGGGCGGGCCGTCATACAGGTCGTATTTCTGCTCCCCCGGCCCTGACGACACCAGGACCGTGGCCTCAATTCCGTTGCTGTCCAGTGCCGTATGCAGCCGCCTGGCCATGGCGGGTGAAAAATCTGAGGTGATCACATGAACCGTGGGAATCCCAAACCCGCGAACATCTTCCATCACCTTTTCCGGCTCGCTGGTTGCGCTCACCAGCAGTCCCATACGCATGGGCTTCGGCTCGGCAGCTCCGGCACTCCGGAAGTTTCCTGCGCTCACAACAGACGCCGCAGCCACCGCCTCCAAGAATCCTCTTCTGCTCAGATATTCCATCCTTTCCTCCTTCATGGTCGATGACCACTAAAATTCTCACCCATCTCTGATAAAGCATAAACCATTCCCAAAGTTTGGGATCGTCTCCCGCTGTTCCTGTTGTGAATTGGATTGAGATCGTCAATGACCCGTTCTCCGGCCGGCAGGGCGCTACATTCTCAAGGCTCAACCTGGGAAGCTTCTGTCGGGCCACGGCAGGCTCCTGTGAGTTCAGCGGGGAACCGCGCGCTCCTAATGTAACGCAATCGGCCCCCGGCTGGACCAACCTTTGGCTCTCAACCATCATCTTCGCTGGACTTTTTTGGTCATCCTGGCCATCAGCCGGCCCATGGCCCGCGGAAAATGCCGGCAAAGAAATAGACCCATCGCTGTTTTGAAGTCTGGAGTGATGATAGGAGCCGTAGATTGAATCTTTTTCGCCATCTTTCGTCCCACGGTGGCCGGATCGTCCATCGCTTGCGTTGGAACTCCCAGCGGTGCAGCCGATTTCGTATTGGTGAGCGGAGGATGCATGAGGTTCACCTTGATGCCCAGCGGTGCAAGCTCAAGCGCCAGGGTCCGGGTCAACGCCTCGATGGCCCCTTTGGTGGAGGCATACCCGGAAACGCCGGGAAATCCCGTAATGCCTACGCTGGAGCTGACATTATGAATAATCCCCCCGCCCTGGGCTTTCATGTGAGGCAGAGCCGCATGGATCGTCCGCAGGTAGCCAAAATAATTGACTTCGAACTCTTGGCGCGTTTCCTCCAGGCTCCTCTGTTCAAAGGGCAAGAAAACGGCCAGGCAGGCGTTGTTTACGAGAACGTCAATCGTGCCCCACGCCTCCACCACCGATTCCACAGACGCCTTCACGCCAGCCGAATCCGTAACGTCGCACTGGCAGAAGCGCAGGAGGTCCGGATAAGCGTGTTCCAGGTCCGCCAGATTCTCGTCCGACAGATCGAATGCCGCGACGTGAAAACCGTCTTCAAGCAAGGTCCTGGCCATGTAAAAACCAATACCATTATTGGCTCCAGTAATGATGACAACCAGCGACATCATCGATACGCCTTCACGAAGCGGGTCAAATTGTTGAGGACAAAGGGTGTCCAAATAACGACCCACGAAAAAGGGAGTACACCCCGATTATTGCCAGAATGTCAAATTGCTCGGCCCGCTTCATCAAGATCTCAGAATTCCATTGCGCTACCGCTTTGCAGCGGCCAGCGTCACATAACCCGACTCGGTCACCTTGGCGGGCTCGGCCATGGACTTCAGCATGTCGAGATCGAAGTCCTTGTAAAGGTCCAGGCAGAACACGTCCGGCACTTCGCTGGACTTGATCGGCTCTACAAGCAGGTCGGCCAGGCTGCGGATTCCCTTGTGGATGGCGATGCTGTGGAAAAGGCGCGGCTGGAGAGATCCCGCCACCAGCGATACCAACTGCATGCGGTAGCCTTCACTCTCAAGAGACACCTGCGAAGGGTGCCATTTCTGTTTCGCCCAATTCGTAATCGCAATCAGCTGTGCAGCCTCAAGGCCCAACGGCGGGGCGCCCACAGCCGTCATCATATAACCGAAGCTCCCCACATTCCGCTTTGAGGGGCTGGCGTCTCCGGTAAAGAGGATGGAAAGCGCCAGCACCTGCCGGCCCGTAGCCACCAGGTTGGCGGCTTCGGGGACGTGGTCGCCTTGCTGCCCGTCAACCCCCTCCCGGCCCCCATCATTAATCATCACAACCAGCGGAGCGTTTTCCGGCGTCCAGGTCGACTTTGTCCAGACCCCTGTCGCGCTCAAGCCATTGCTCATGGCAAAGCGAAACGAAATGGATTCAACCGTGCTGTGGTGTGTGTTCGCGACATACCAGGGCTGCTCAACCTGCACAGCCTTGTAATGCACAACCTTGCTGAGGGCAGCCCGCTGCTTGCCGGCCCACTCCGTACGCCCGGCCGAATCCGCCGGGACGGGCGCATGATGGATCTTGGACGCAAATTGCCTGGCCAGCCCCAGAATGGTGAGGTTGTCTGCCGGCACGCCCGAGGCGAGTTCACTGTAACTGTTGACATACTTCTCAACCGGAATTTCGTCGGGCTTGTCTGGAAGGTGAAACCATTTTGAGAGAAACCGGTAAGCCTGCTGCCGGCTGTCACGCTGGTAGTTGTGAGCAGAAACCTGTGTGTTCGCGAGAAACTGGAAGGCATCCTCTTTGCCATAGAGCGCGAAGAACGGCTTGACCGCGTCGTAGATGTCCGCCTTGACCAGTGGCGCCCGAAAGCAGCACGAGTCTTCCGCGTTGTTGATTTCCAGTGTGGGCCGGGGGGCTCGCATGGCAACCAACGTCTGATACCCCTGGCCATCCAGCAGGCCGGGCGCAAGCTGCTCGTAGTCTCCCGGCTCACCGGGAAGTCGTTCCAATCTTCCATTCAGCGAATCAAATCCGGCGACCGGAATGGAAACCTGAACCCTTTTGTCCAGCGAACTGAGCACGATGGTCTGATAGCCGCCGCCCGAAAGTCCGGTGACGGCGATGCGGCTCTGATCGACGTGCGGGTTGCCATAAAGGAAGTCAAGACCGCGCCGCATGGCCAGGTAGAACAAGCCCACGCCGTTCACGCCCACCAGGTCAAGGTCCGATCCATAATAGTGCGAGTTTCCATCCACGCGGAGTTCACCCATATCGATAAAGGCGATACTGAGAGCAACCATCCCGCGCAAGGCCTGGTTAATGCAGAGTTTCTGTTCGAAGGGCGAGGACTTCCCGGTTGGAAAGTGGCCCAGGACGTCCAGCACGGCCGGCGCTTTTCCCTCAAGATTCGCCGGCTCATACAACACGGCAGTGGAATAGAATCCCGGAACAACCTCATAGCGAAACTTGCGCAGGCGATACCCTGCCCCGGCGGGCACGGGCACCGATCCCATGTCTTCAAACTTCGGCGGAGAATCCACCCACGCTTTCGGCCATCCATGGTAAATGACGTCACTCAAGACGCGCTGCCGGATATGATCCGCCTCCGCAGTCCATTGTGAAGCGCTGGTCACATGCGGGAGCCTGGGTGCATTGCCCATCAGAAACTGCTGCATCTGGTAAGTCACAACGTCAGTTGGCTGCAATTGGTTTGTCAGAAACTCGTCCACCATCCTCTGGGCGCTCTGACCCATCGCAAATGTGCTTCCCAGGAGGATAAAGACAATCAGGAACAACTTGGATTTCATGGATTCTCCGTTGTCAGCGAAATTAATTTGTACTGTTCGAGGAAGGACGCACCCACACGGTGTGCTTAAAAGCCATTTCACAAGGTCCATCCGCATGAACGTCAACAGCCGTGTCAGAATAACCCAATTTGCACTCTTCTACCACCGCAAGAAATCTTCGCGAGTGGGCGCGATTTTCCACCGCAGCAGGTGCCCCCCCGGATGCGCGGACCGGACGGACGCCCCTTTCAGGCGCAGGACATTTCATCGTTTGAAGAATGTTTGTTGTTGCAGGACGCTGCGGATAGAGTAAATTGTCTCTTCCACGCCCTGAACCCGCCACTTGACCCAGATCATCAGCTTTGCAGTTTGAAACGGTAGAATCAGCCTGCCGCGTGAACGAGCAGAGCCTCCTATGCAGTCGAGGGCCACACATTCGTTGAAACTTTTTCTATCGAAGCAGGTGCAAGGTTAAGCGCAGGGTTTCAGACAGCCAAAAAGTTCACGCTCCCGCGTCACCCTGCATTCTTTAACGGATGATCAGGGCTGAACATTGCTGGGGGAAGGCGCAATCTGCAGTAACGCTCTCAATCGACCGACCAGATCGAAAATCACGCGGCTTTGCCGGATTCGGAGAAGAAAAAAGCGCTCAATCAAGGCCAGAGTTGAGTGGTCATCCACCTCTCCGGTTATCACCAGGACCCGCCCCACAAGGCTGGGGCGTATGTCGTGGATTCCGGCGACCACTTCCTCGGGAGGCAGCGATGAGCTTCTCAGGTCAAGCAAGACTGCGTCAAAATCCTCCGAACTCACCATCGCCAATGCCTGCTGTCCGTCAGCGGCCACTTCACCATGGCAACCCAGGTTCTTAATCAGAACCCGCAGAAGTTCCCGGGCAACGGGTTCGCCCTCGATCAGAAGCACTTTCCGGTCTTTAGAACCAGTCTTCATGGTAGGCACAATTGCAGACTCCACCTCGTGCTCACACCTGGTGGCTGGCAGCCATCCCGGGCGCGCTGGCCGAGATTACCCTTTCTCCAACCAAGTTCGCAAAGTGATGGAGGATGGCCGTGAGCTTTATCACGGCTTGTCTTTCTTGCAAGTGAAAAGCGTAGCGAATGGGAAGGACTAAAAGAAGAACCCGGAAGTAACCAACCAGCAACCGCTCACGCCATGAGAAATGGCGCCGTTCGGGATTTCCCTTCTTCATCAGATAGGTCAGGGTAAAGTAGTCCGCCTTTAATGATAAGTGTATCTGGGCATAGCCGACGTCGGCATTGTTCAGAATCCCCTCCCGTACGCGGGGGAACTCGAGGTCTAGCGCGTTAAGGACATCCTGGAAATACGGGCGGCTGAACTCCTGACGAAGGACTTTCTCACACAGCGTTTGAATGTAAAAAACAAAGAGCGCCGTCGAGAGAATCAGGATTGCGGTCGAATAAATCATTGGCTATTCCCTGGACTCTGAAATCTCATCCTTTTTCTGCCTGTGTATTATCGTAGCCAAAGGTGTCCCGGCAGACAATGTTACGATAGTACCAGTGGCGGGCCGAGCCCTGGAACTTTAGTCGTACCGTCAGACGCCATGATACATGCAAAACCACCTCCCAAATATTGGAGTTCTCTAATCTTGCATGCCCCCATGCATACTTCCCCCATTGGTTTCAGGCCTTGCCGGTACGGTAAAGGAGGAGTGCATCCCGGAACTGCGGGCTCGGACTTCCTGCCCGTTCGTTAGTTGCTGGTGGACTGATTCCGAATTACAAAAACTGGACCCTTCCGGGAACCATCAAATCACGTGGGTACTATTTTTGCGGACCAGCATTCTTATTCCAAAGCGCGGCCGCAAAGTAAGCGAGGGCAGGAGTTCGATTCTGGCATCCGGGGCCAGTTCAAGACGAAATCTCCGCGCACAAGTTGCAAGCAGAAGTACGGCTTCCATCATCGCAAAAGAAGCGCCGATGCACTTGCGGGGTCCGCCCCCGAAGGGGAAATAGGCAAAACGCGGAGGATGCATTTCCTGGAGGGATTCGTCCCACCGCTCAGGCCTGAAACACTCAGGCTCAGGATAAAATCGCTCATCCCTGTGCGTGATCCACTGCATCAGAAAGATGTTGGTTCCGGCGGGCAGTCGAAAACCGTCGATTTCGAAATCTGCCACGGCTCTGCGTCCAATACCCCACGCAGGGGGATAAAGTCGCATCGATTCCTTAATCACCCATTCCGTATAGCGCAGGCGTGGAATATCGGCAACGGTGGGGTCCCGGTCGCCCAAAACGGCATCAAGTTCATCGTGAAGCTTCGTCTCCGTCTGCTTGTTCAGTGACAGCAGGTACCACGTCCAGGAGAGACAAACGGCGGTCGTTTCATGGCCGGCAAGCAGCAACGTCATCATCTCATCCCGCAACTCCCGGTCGCTCATCGGGCGTCCGTCCTGGTGACGCATCTTGAGAAGGGCGCCGAGCAAATCGTTCTGATCGGACGGATTCACTCGCCGCGCGCGGATCATCGAATAGAAAACATCGTCCAACAATTGGATCCCACGTCGTAACCGGCGTCTGACGGGAAGCGGAAGAAAATCAGGCAGGATGAAGGACAGATTGGCGTGCCAGGTGAATTCCTCCATCATGGATTGCAGCCCCGTGGCGACATCGTCGGCTCTGTCCAGGACGGTGGTTCCAAAAAGCGCGCGTGAAACAATTTCGAGCGTCAGGTGCGTCATATCCTTGTGGATGTCACGCACAACGCCTTCTTCCCATGTCGTCAGCATCTGTGCCGCGCAGTCCACCATCACTGTTCCATATTCGGCGATATTTTCATGGTAAAAGGCCGGCTGCACTAATTTTCTTTGCCGTTTCCACGATTCGCCTTCGGCGGTCAGCAGACCCTCGCCCATCACGCGCGAAAGCACACGGTAATCACGCGACTTCACAAAATTGGACGGGTTCGTAACCAGGACGTGCTCGATGTAGTCGGGGTGAACCAGCAGGCAGATCGGGACGCTAAAAAATCTGAAGAAAACAGCGTCGCCGTACTTCCTGGCGCAGTCCGTCAGAAATCCCATCCAATTGCGGGAAAGTTCCAGCGCATTCCCGACAAGAATGCGGCCCGGGGGGCCCGGCGGAAGTTTTGGAAAAGATGACATTCTCTTCAGCACTCGCCGTGTCGCAATGTGACCACGTCGGTTCGGGCTTCAGGGCTTTCTTGAGCAGGATTGCTCACTCCACGTCAAGGACTGCAAGGGTATAGGTGTCAAGACGCGGCACCGTGAAATGTACCCTTCCCTGTTCAACCCGGCCCGCCGCTTTCTGGGTTTCACCCCCATCCGGTGTCAGCAAGCTCACCGTTCCTGCCCGCTTTCCCCGGGGAAGTTCAACGGCTACGCGCAGGTTGCTCACCGTTTTCCCCTGCGGCCCGGCATAATTCACCAGGTGAACCAGCCGCCGGTTCTTCCCGGGTTGCTCCATCAGTTCAGCCACAACGGCTTGTGTTCCCGGAGCGGCCACTTCCAGCGACAGCCTCCCCCCGGCCGCCCACTTCACGTCATCGATCAGTTCTTTCCAGTTCACCGGCAGCTTCCAGTACCGGCTCGACATTCGTTCCGCCCGCGGCTTCTCAATAGCAGCTTGAACTGAAGGAATATAGACAACACGGCCGCGGCCAATCCTGGTTCGCACCGGGGCAATTTCAAGGTTCTTTTCCACCGCTCTCGGCCCTTGCCACTGCGGGGCAGACACCTTGAATAAGTTTTGCAGACCAAAGTCCGGGCGTCTGAGCCGACGGGTGGTATAGAGCGATGTCTGCTCCGTCGCCACCACTGCCCCGCCCCGCTCCACAAAGTTTCGGATCAGGTGCATCTGCGCTTCGCTCAGGCACTCCTGATCGGCCAGCACCAGCACCCGGTACTTCGACAAGTTCTTCAAGTGCTCATCAAAAATGATGTCAAAGGGCACCCTGGCCTGGATCAGCGCCTGAGTGAACAGCATGAAGCTCACCGCAGGGCGATCGTTATTGAATCCCATCGAAGCATAAGAGTAAAGCACGGCCACATCCGGAATGTTTTGGACATCTTTGTAGTATTGAAAGTTCCGGTGGAAAAAGCTGATGTACTGCTTTTGGTCGTCGGGGATTTCCGGAGCCTTCAGAATGCCTCCCACCATTCCCAGACTCTGGCGGTTGAAAACCATCGACTCCGCCATCGATGCGCGATTGCCGCCTTCGCGGCCGTAATAGCCACCGCCGGCCGTATAAGTAATAATCTGAGTTCCCAGAATGCTTCCTGTTTTGTAAGTGCGGATTTTGGAAACAAGAATACCGTCCGGTGTAACTCCGGCATAGTTCCCCTCCTCGGTCCAGCTGATCTCCATGTGAGGGAAAAGCCCGGGATAGGAAATTCCCTGTTCCCAGATGGTGTTCGAACCGGCCAGGCCTGAACTGGGGTTGCTGTCAATCACCGTCGCCGGATTCAGTCCATGAACATAACTCTGCATCTCCGCGTAGTAGCGGTTGACCTGGTGGCAGCGGAAATCCGTCCATAGCTGCAAGAGCGGGTCGTTGATGACCACCTCCGGCCTTTCGATCACCGGCGGCAGCACGTATTGCACGTTTGAAAAGCCGAGCCGCTCCTTCAGTTCAGCCGCCGAATATTTGCTCTGGAGGTATTCACGAAACTGCCTGACAGACACCGGGTGCTGGAAGATCTCCGGACGTCCCTGCAAGCTGGTATTGTCAAAATGGATCAGGTCGGCCTTCAGGTCCTCGACCCCCATGCGCACCACCCGCTTGATATAGTCCACATAGCCGGGATGCATAAAATAAACGCGCTTGCGGAAGGTCTGATCGCCGTAAATGACCGGCCTCCCCAGGTAATCAGGAACGAACCAATCCTGCGCCGAAGGCTCTTCCACCAGGAAGGTCTCGTAAGCAATCGTGCTGCCCACGTAGAGCCCCACCCGGATACCGTGCTGGTGGAGCAACCCTGCCATTTTTCTGGCCAGGTTGATATGCTCTGCTTCCGCCTGCAGTCCAAAACCTTTAAAGAAGTCGATAATGGCCATGGTGACGCCGAGCTCTTTAAGCTTTCGCACCGTGGCTTCCGTGTGTTCGCTGCGATAATTGGCTTCCTCCCAGGTTCCATGTCCGCCGACCCGCCGGAAAAAAATCGGCATATCATCCCAACTGCCGACAGCCACCAGGGGTGAGTTCTTCAACCATGCGCCCGGAGAACCGGCAACCGTCTCCTCACCCACCATCAGGCCTGGAATTTGCGTTGCCGAAAGTCCTGCCGTGACGCCCTGCATAAATTCTCTGCGATTCATCTTTTCCCTTTCCGGAATGGGGCCATTGGCCACCGTTTTCCCCTTTTCCCCAATGTGTTGCAACAAAAGTCAACTTGCAGACTCGATCTTTCCCATCCGGGTGTCATGCAGGCGCCGCATAGACTCAACGGAAACACCCGCCTCGCCTGATCTTCCAACCTGTCCAAACCCGAATTCAGATAACTGTCAAATCCCCTTGTTTCGTTTCTAATGAATTGCCATAATAAACGGTGCTTTATCCGGCCTGTGAGGAATAATGGGTTCATTCCCTTCTCTAAGAAGACAATGGATTGCAGCCAGTGAGTCGCAACGTATCGAACGAATCCTGGCAGCCACAAGAGCTCTACTGGCGGTTGCCTCGTTGTTTGCCGTCTGGATCGATCCCACTGAACCCCGCCATTATTCCACGGTCGTCTACGGGCTACTGGCGGTTTTCGTGTTTGAATCCGTCGGCGTGCTCGCCCTGGTGCGGACCCAGCGGAATTCATCCCCGCAGTTTCGACTGGCCGTCCACTCCCTTGACATCTTGTGGCCCGCGCTGATCGCAATTTTTACAGCGGGATCGAATAGTCCATTCTACCTCTTCTATATTTTCGTTCTGCTGGAAGCAGCCTACCGTTGGGGATTGCAAGCCACCTTATTGACTGCTCTTGTCTCAACGGGGCTCTTCATCTCGCAGGCTTTTTTCACCCTCGCAAATGGGTTAACATTGCCGACGCTCTTCCGCGGCTCCTATGACCTGAATGCGTTCGTCATGCGCGGAGTCTACCTGCTCATCATGGGGTATTTGCTGGGCTATCTGGGTGAAGAAGAAAAACAGCTTCGCGAGGAGAGTGCATCGATCGCCAAGGTCATGACCAAGGCCCGCGCGGAAGCAGGCATCCGTGGAACACTCGAGGCTGTTTTCGAGGAGATCCTGGGCCTTTTCCGTTCCCGGCAGGCAGCATTGGCCGTGCTTGACCACAAATCGGGGCGCGCCTATCTTTGGAACGCGCATCAGAAGGCAGCCGGCGAGAAAATCTCTCTATCCACCCGAGAACTCCGGGCGCAGCAGGGTGAAAAAGACCTTTTCGAGACGCCCGGACATGTCTGGTTCGCCAGGCGCGACCCCAAGTCCGCCGATCCTCTGAAATACCAGATCTATGCCCTGGATGAAGATGGAAGAAGGCTTTTCGACGAAACATGGTCCCCTCCCGCCGCTCTCACAGGTGACCAGAAGGTGCGAAAGTTCCTGGGCGCGCGGACCCTTTACGCGGATGAATGGTCAAGCGTTATGCTCCTGTTTGCTCCACGCCTCCGCTCCAGCCCGGAGGCTGCTGTTCGCTTCCTGCGGAACCTGTCCCTGCAGCTGAGTCCTGCGATTCATACCGCCTTTCTGACCACTCGTTTACGGACAAGGGCGGGAGCGCTTGAGCGCGCGCGAGTGGCAAGGGAACTTCATGACGGTGTTATCCAGTCTCTGATCGGCCTGGAAATGGAAGTGGACGTTCTTCGCCGGCAGCGTGACGCGTCGCCAGCCGCGGTCGTGGACCGTCTGTCTCACATCCAACGCATCCTTCGGCAGGAGGTCCTCAATCTGCGCGAACTGATGCAGCAGATGAAGCCCGTTGATATCCGTCCCACCCAACTGCTGGACTTCATTGTGACCATGGTGGATAAATTCCAGCGAGACACGGGAATCTCCAGCCGGTTCGTTTCGACGCTGCAGGAAATCTCATTACCGCCTCGCGTTTGCGCGCAGTTGGCCCGGATTGTGCAGGAAGCGCTGGCCAATGCAAGAAAGCACAGCGGGGCCCGTAAGGTCCTGGTGCAAATGGGCCAGCAGGACGGCCGGTTCCGCCTGGCTATCGACGACGATGGGCAAGGTTTTGACTTTTCAGGCCGCCTGACGCTCACCGAGCTTGATGCCATTCGCAAGGGGCCTCTGGCCATCAAGGAAAGAGTTCGCACCATTGGGGCTGAACTTGTTGTAGAATCAGTCCCCGGTGAAGGAACGCGCCTGGAAGTCAGCCTGCCGAAGAATACTTATGAGTGAAACACCACAATCTGTTCGCATTCTTGTTGCTGACGACCATCCCATATTCCGTGACGGCTTGCGGAAACTGCTGGAGGCAGAAAAGGATTTCGAGGTCATCGGCGAAGCTGCTGACGGCGGCGAGGCCATTAAGATGGCCCAGCAGCTCAAGCCTGACGTGCTTTTGCTGGACCTGGCCATGCCTCGCGTCCCGGGCCTGGAAACGCTTCGGCAACTCGGGAGTTCCGTTGAGGCCATCAAAGTTATCCTGCTGACGGCAGCCATTGAGCGCGAGCAGATCGTCGATGCGCTGCACCACGGTGTGAGGGGCGTTGTCCTCAAAGAATCGGCAACTGAACTGCTCCTGAAAAGCATCCGGTGCGTGATGGACGGCCAGTACTGGGTGGGCCGCGAAAGTGTTTCTGACCTGGTCCGCATTATCCGCGACCTCACCGCCATCCCGGAACAAGGAACAAGGAAAAGGTCCTACAATCTCACGCCGCGCGAACTCGACATCATTTCAGCCATCGTGGATGGATATACCAACAAGGACATCGCTGAAAAGTTCCACATCGCCGAGCAGACCGTGAAGCACCATCTTGGGAATATTTTTGACAAACTGGGTGTTTCAAACCGTCTGGAGCTGGCTCTGTTTGCCGTAAATCATCACCTGGTTGAAGACAAATAGCCAGTCCCAATCCGTCCTGGCTGCAAGCGATCGGCTGCCTGTCTGCCATATCTTCTTTTCCTTATTCCCTTCCAGCCCACACATGTCTTATTCCTCCCTGCTTCGGAGCACTGAACAGACGTTTCAGCACCGATCTGGGGCGCGACCTGGACGTCCATCTGGGGATGGCCTGTTCCGATAGCGAAGGAAAGCCCCATCCACGCATCAACCCGGGGTGCTTCCAGCCACCGGGAGAACAGAAAGCCGGGAGGGACAGGATACCCCAAGCCAGGGTGCGTTTGGCCCCACAGGGCATATTCTTCATCTGCCGGGAAAAGAAATCACACAGGAGTAACGGAAGCTGTTAAAGCGAAGGCCAGAGCGACTCCCAAATCTTGAATTCGATGTGGAAGCCTGACTCTTCCGCGCGAACCGTCGTCCGGCCCGAGGCAACGTCAAGCGTGTGTTCAAAAATGCGTCGGCCAACGTCTGCAATCGATTCATCCCCGTCGAGAATGGTTCCCGCGTTGATGTCAATGTCGCCGTTGTGGTTGGAAAGGATACTGTTCGACCCGATCTTGGTCACCGGGCCCAGCGCGCACCCGATGCCCGTGCCGCGGCCTGTTGTAAACAGCGTGATCTGCGCCCCACTCAGAAACAGCCCGGTGGTCGTCAAAGGGTCATAACCCGGCGTGTAGAGGACATAAAGCCCTTTGCGATCGCCCAACCACTCGCCGTAGTCCACCAGGTCCTCAACAATGGAGGTTCCGCCTTTGGCTTTCACGCCGCTGGACTTGAGAAAGATGTTGTAGAGGCCGCCTTTCTTGTTTCCGGGTGAAGGGTTGTCCCGAAAGTCCTCGCCGAACAACTCGACGTACTTCTGATAGCGCTTCAGCGCCTGCATCAACTTGCGGCCGATTTCACGGGTTCGTGCGCGGTGAGCCAGGTCCACCATGGCTCCGCCCTGGAGTTCGGGAATTTCCGGAAGAAATACCGCAGCGCCCGCTTTGACAAACATATCGGCGGCAGCGCCAACAGCCGGATTGGCCGTGACGCCCGACCACCTGTCGGAACCACCGCACTCCGTTCCGACGATCAGGTTCGAAACGGGGACGGGCCGGCGCACACACTGGTTTGCCACCGGAAGCATCTTCTCAACCATGGCCAGGCCCTTCTCAACGGTCTTACGGCCGCCTCCAGCCTGTTGAATGGTGAGGTTTACAACCCGCTGGTTATAATTTCCGATTTCCTTCTCGAAGATGGGCACCGAGCATTCCACGCAGGTCTTGCCGCAGCCAAGATCAATATAAATGGCCGCGCCGAGATTCGGATGGCGCAGGGTGTTGGTCAGCAGGCGGTTGAGGAGGTTGACCGCTTCTCCGTCCGGCATTCCACAGCCGGATTCATGAACAATGGGAACAACGCCGTCGACGTTGGGATACTTCTCTCGAGTGTAGATCTCCCGCATAGCGCGAAAAGCAATCTCTCGCGCTTCAGCAGACGAACACATCCCGGAAGTCACAATGCCCACAAAATTGCGCACTCCCACGCTGCCATCCGGACGCACAAAACCGTCGAAAGTGCGCCCGGCAAGATCAGGATCAACAGGACTGGGCGCCGGGTTGTCACGATAGCGGACGCGCAGGCGCGGCAGGTGGTGGTCGATATTGCTTTCGTCGACAGGATCACCCGCCCTGACGTCACAAGCCGCAAGCCCTATAGGGTCGCCGAGCGAAACGTAGGGCTTTCCGCGAGCAATGTCACGGATGGCAAAACTCTGCCCCCGAAGCGCCCGACCGGAAAGACTGATCGCCGCGCCGTTATGCTGCAGTTGGGCGCCCTTTTCAATAAAGTCTGCCTTCACCACAGCAACATTGTCTTTTTCCGGACGGATAATAATCGCAACTTCTTTGAGATCCACAACCGCCATAACACGTCTGCTCCTTGAGCCAAATCATCAGCCCATAGTAAAGCCAGCAAACAGACCACGGGACGCGCCGCTCATCATCAACAACATTTTAAATCCGCGCCTCCGGCCGGCATCTGGCCGATCAACACCGGGACCTTACGATACGATCATAAATCAATTCCCGGTTAATGCCCAACCCGCCAGGCTTCGCTATCCCATGACCTGACAAGACTCTTAAAATGGCAGGCAGGTTTGTGCTAAACTCTTTTGTTGTTGTTCCAGACTTCATTCAGTCGGAATTGACGGGCCGTTAGCTCAATTGGCAGAGCAACTGACTCTTAATCCGATAATAGCCATTTGCAGCACATTGCACGATTTTGTAAGCCCTTGGAAACAAAACAATGACCCAATTCCGATACAACCCAAAACTAAGCCAAACTAACCGGTACCCGCTACATTTTTCGCTACAAGCCTCGCTCCCGTAGGCCGACGCGTGTTGTTTCTGTTTGTTTACTACTCATGGTGCCTTGGGGGTAATCGTATTTTGCCGCGGTCAGCCGACGATCCCTGAATTCATCGGATGATATCCTAAAGCTCATATGCTTGAATTGTGCACACCCGTCCGACAGCTTCACTGTAAGATAAGCTCCTTGGCTGAGGGGCCCGGTGTTTTTATACCACTTCCAGAGTGAGTTTTTCGGCTTCTTCGGAGCCTGTCAGGTCGCGGCGAGCCGCGACCTGACAGGCAAATTCATTCGGGGTCTTCTCTCCGAGAGCCCTGTGAGGACGGCTCTCATTATGTTCCCTTCGCCAGCTCTCTATGATCTGCCTGGTTTCGGCCAAGGTCGTGAACCAGTGGGCATCCAGGCATTCGGCCCGGAAGGTGCCATTGAATGACTCCACAAAAGCATTATCCGTTGGTTTGCCCGGGCGAGAGAAGGCGATCCGCACCCCGTTCTGGTAGGCCCAAAGGTCCATCGCCTGGCTGGAAACTTCACTGCCATTATCACAGTGCAGCATCCTTGGGGCACCCCGTTGAGCCTTGATGCGATTTAGTGCCATCACCACGTCCTGGCCTTTCAACCTCTGCTCTGACTCGATCGCCAGGCATTCCCGCGTGTAGATATCCAGGACCGTCAACGAACGAAACCTTCTTCCGTCTGCCAGTTGATCCGCTACAAAGTCCATCGACCAGACTTGATTGGGAGCCGTCGGATGAAAACGCTCGCGGCCATGTTCCGCTACCCGACGGCGGCGCTTCCGCCGCTGGCGCAGCGTCAATCCTTCTTCCCGATAGATCCGCTCCACCAGGTATTTCCCTACCTTCCAGCCCTCCCGGTACAGCAACACCAGAATCTTGCGATATCCGTATCGCACTCGAGCTTGAGCGATCTCCCGGATCCGCATCCGCAATTCGGTCTGCGGATCCTTGTGGCTGTGGTACCGGTAGGTCCTTCGGCTCATCCCACCCACCCGGCAGGCCCTCCGCGATGGAAGCTGTCTGCTAATTTCCCAGAACCTTTTCAACCTGGCCGATCTTCTTCTGGACCTTGCCGGCCGTCTTCTCATCGGTGCCTTCGTTTTCCAGATTTGGATTATTGATCGCCTTTCCCACCTCCTCCTTGATCTTTCCCTTTACGTCGTGAAACTGGCCTTCTGCCTGGTCTTTGGTACTTGGTTTCATGGCATCCTCCTCCTTAAAGTGTTGAACCACTTTGTCCTGTGCTGCGAGTACTGCAGGCATCCGGAAATCAGCTCGCCGCTCTCGTGGCTTCTGCGCCGACCCCCTTGCGATGGGCAACAACCTTGATGCCCTACTCCCACTCTCATTTTCACGCGGTCGGGGGGTAACGGCTCATCGCCGACGGGAAGTCCCCGGATACTCTGTCACCTAAACTCTGCCCGCCAGCGATTTGCTTGCAGCATGCGTGCTTCCGGAATGAATTGTGTGTTCACATCTGACCAAACAGTCAGATTTCTATTTGGACCGTTGGCGAAGCATCACCGGACGCTATCCTCGCCAGCGAGAATATCCCCAGCCTCCACCACCGAGCACAAACAACACCAAGATAACAATCAATATAGTTCCCATTTCTTACCTCCGTTGTAAGAGGAAGCTGCTGAACTCATCCAAACCGCAGCCCCTTTGATTACCCTAAGCAACATCATCATGGACGCCACGGAGCCGACTGTCTGCCCGGTTGTGACCAGGTGTCTGTATATTTGTGCACGCCTCCGTAGTGGGTCAAGGTCACGCGGGATGACTTGTTCTGACCAGTGCAATGATCAAAACAGGACAGACGGTGAAAAGAAAGAGAGACAGAATCTAATCTCATAGGGTTCTCATGGCAGGAAAAGTTTCGTAGACAAATTGGACTTCCTCAACATTGTTGAGGCAGGGAGGTTTTGATGAATATGAATCTGTTGGATCCAAAACTGATTGTGCTCGCTGTGGCGGTGATTCTGGCGATCGCGGTACTGGGCTGGCTGTACATGCGAAAACGCAGCCATAGGACCGCAGGCCTTCAGCAAAGGTTCGGGTCCGAGTACGAGAGGGCGGTGCAGGAGCATGGATCAGAACGAAAAGCGGAAACAAATTTAGCGGACCGGGAGAAGCGGGTTGAGAAGCTCAACCTCCGTGATCTTGAACCGGCAGAACAGGTCCGGTTTTCAAAACAGTGGGCGTCCGTGCAGTCTCGTTTTGTCGATTCCCCGAAGGGTGCGGTGATCGAGGCCGATGACCTGGTCGCCTCTTTAATGAAAACTCGCGGCTATCCCGTATCCGAATTCGATCAACGGGCCGCCGACATTTCTGTCGACCATCCCCGCGTGGTGGAGAACTACCGGTCGGCGCATGAAATTGCGCTGCGGGCCGGGAGAGAGGCGGCGACCACGGAAGATCTGAGAACGGCGATGATCCACTACCGCTCTCTATTTGAGGAACTGGTACAGGGATCCATAACTGTTAATCGAAGAGAGGTGGCGTAATGGCTGAATTGAATAGAAGAGAAGGGGAACTCACGACGGCCGACCTGGCTTCCCACGGTATTGCGAAAGAGCCCGCCGACCTGCCCAGGCTGGTGAAATCCGGGGAACGGGAAACTGCTGACCTTGCGGGCGCGGTCTCAGGACCCTTGCCCTTGTTTTCTGAATCGGAGCTGGAAGATTTCCGGTCGCAGTGGAGCAAAGTGCAAACGGGTTTCGTGGACGAGCCGCGCCAGACGGTCGAAGGTGCGGACAAGCTGGTCGCTTCGGTGATGCAGCGACTGGCGGAAGGTTTTGCCACCGAGCGGTCGGGCCTGGAAAAACAGTGGGACAGCGGCGACAGCGTATCCACTGAGGACCTGCGGGTTGCCCTGCAGCGCTATCGTTCCTTCTTTGACCGGCTGCTGAAACTGTAGGGACGGACACGCTTGCGGATTGCGGTTTGTATCCAGGAGGGACACGCAGGCCGCTATGTTGCCGAGGCTGTGAAGTCCCTGGCGGAAGAACACAGCATTCAATGACCCAGGCCAGGGGCTGAAGGTTCAATCCAAAGTTCCATCAAAGGAGAAATATGAAAACGCTCAAGCTGGTCTTAAGTTTGCTCGCACTGCTCGTCGTCGTGACCCTTGTAGGGTGTTCAACGTCCACGAAATCACGCGATGTTGCTGACAGCGTCCGCAAATCGCTCGATCAGATTGGCCTCAAAGATGTCACTGTAAGTCAGGATCGCAACAAGGGCGTAGTGACCCTTGGCGGACACGTGGCGGCTGAGACGGACAAGGCACAAGCCGAGTCCCTTGCAAAGTCAATCGCAGCTGGGCAGGTTGTTGCGAATCAGATTGCGGTGATTCCTCCTGGTGGCGAAAGCGAGGCAAGAACGGTGAACTCGGATCTGGACAAGGGTATCGAAAACAACTTACATGCTGCCCTCATCCAGAACAGGCTCCTCAAGGGCGTCAAATACGACGTCAAGAATGGCGTCGTGACGTTGACCGGAGAGGTTAATTCTCAATCCAAGCGCGCCCAAGTTGAACAACTGGCGTCAGGCGTTCCAAACGTGCAGCAGGTGGTGAACGTGCTGCAAGTTAAAGATCAAAAGGCCAGCTCCACGCCGTAAGATCCTGGAACGCGTGATGGGCCGCAGGGCCTTGCGATTCTGTTTGCTCGAGGAGGTGATGAAATGTCATTTGGGCTCTACTCCATTGGGTTCATGCTCGTGATTGGCGGGCTGATTTATGGAGCCTATTTGATGCATGTCCCTGGACACTGGATTGCCGTGGGTGCGATTGTGCTATTGGGCCTGGGGATTCTGACGGGTGTCAAAGCAACGCGGCAAAAGGATCCGGCGGGATAGCGGTAGTTGCTTCTAAATCTTTCGGATTGCTCCCGATAGCGCTGGGTGGCGGCGCATACCTTGGCTACTATACGTTCGCCACCTTCGTGAAAGGCGCGCTTATCTCCGGAGGCTTTGGACAACCCGCAAAAAGGTTCAGTAACTTCGTAGCTGTGCGCCCTACGATGTGAAAAAGAGGAAACGCGTGTGAAGTTTCCGATCGTTGGAGCAATTTTGACGTTGCTGGGTGGGCTGCCCGGTTGCCCTCACAGCAGCGAGTGGGGTTACTACCCGAGCGGCGGGCTGGGCCTGTTCCTGGCGGTTCCGGTCATTCCGGTGTTAATGGGTTGGATTTAAGGGGAAAGGAGCTATCCTTGGACGCTTCGATGCTTCCGAACCCCGGGCGCGATCCTGAGCGGCAGTGGCTGAAACAGATTGCGACGTTCTTGGGCCTCATCCTTGGGGCGATCGTTCTGGCGTTTTGTTTCTTTGCCAGTTCGCTGTGCATCACCATCGTCCTGTCGGCATTAATTGCCATCCTGGCTGACCCGCTGGTTGTGCGAGTGGCGAAGATCGGCCTGGGGCGGGTTCTGGCCTCCGGATTAGTTGTGTTGTGTTTCATGTTTCTCGCCGTGGCTTTGATCTATGCCTCCTATAATAGGGTATCCGCTTTTGCAGGCGAGTTTCCCATCTACGCTCACCGAATTCAACAAGACGTGGCCCCTCTCATCAGCAAGCTCGACCGTATCCAGGAAAACGCCCAGTCCATAACTCCGCTCTTGAAAGGCTCGAAGCACGTGACCGAGGTGGCGGTCAGGCCAGTACCGATGGACTGGCCGAGTTTTCTGGTTCGAGGCGTTGGATCGATATCCGGCATCCTGATCATGGGCGGGGTGCTTCCCTTCCTGGTATTTTTCATGTTGGCCGGAAGAGATCAGATGTCTGTTCGACTTACCAACATGTTCCAAGGCCAAATCGATGTCCCCAAGTTTGTCAGTAATCTGGGCGATATGGTCCGCGGATTTTTCCTGGGGAACCTGATCGTCGCATCCATCATGGCCGCAGGGATGTCGCTGGTATTCCTGGTTCTCGGAATGAAAGGCGCCGTGGCGCTGGGAATAGTGAGCGCCATTCTAAATCTGATTCCGTTTCTCGGCCTTATACTGGCCAGTGCGCTTCCGTTGGCAGCGGCTCTGCTTCAGTTCAATACTATCGGGCCCTTCGTTACGATCGCCATAACGGTCATTTTCTTTCATTTGATCGCCGCGAACCTCTTGATCCCCAAATTTGTTGGCTCTCGTCTTCTTGTCGGACCGTTGGCGCTGATCATTGGCATGCTGTTCTGGGGCTGGCTGTGGGGAATCATGGGATTACTGTTGGCCGTTCCGCTTACAGCCTTGGTCAAGCTGATCGCCGATTCGCGCCCCTCGCTCATTCATCTGTCAAACCTTCTGACCGAAGATCCTCGTCCCATGCCGCGATTGGCCCGAGCCGGCCAATACACGTTTCGGAGAGTGAAGCCTTATTTGAAGGGCCGAACCCGTCTAAACCGGAGCAGCGATCCGCCGCCTTCGGGCTAGACAGTCGTGAACACCCTGGTCAGCGACCCCAGGTGAGGGTGAACCGGAAGAGGCTGCGGTACAGTCTTTCACATGCACAGGGATACTCGGAATCGTCGATTGTGCTTTTGAACCCGAAGGGCTTGGCAGGCGATACTTCGAAAGTATTACGATCTGCGGGGGTGTCTTAAAGGTGTTCAGACTTATATTAATCGCGTGGCATTTATTCAAAACAACGTGTACGGATTGGCTGAAAGACAACGCGACAAGCCAGGGCGCGGCGCTGGCATTCTATGCGGTCATTTCTCTGGCGCCGCTTCTGGTTATTGCTATGGCAATGGCAAGCGCGGTTTTCGGTGAAAAGGGTGCAGCGGGGCAAATCGTGCACCAAACACGATCTCTGGGCGGGCATGAAGGCGCAGCGGTTGTTAAAAGTGTTATTCAGGGCATCAAAGGGCGAGGCCTCGGGGCTGGCACGGGTCTTATTGGGATTGGGACCCTGCTGTTGGGAGCGATGGGCGTGTTCGTTGAGCTTCAGGACGCGCTCAATAAAATCTGGAGAGTTAAGCCCAAGTCCGGGAGTCTCTTTGCCGGGCAACTCAGAAAGCGGTTGCTGTCTTTCGTCCTTGTGTTGGGTGTGGTGTTCTTGCTGGTGGTAACGCTGGCTTCAAGCGCGGGATTGACGGCCGTGGCAAAGTTTGTGTCGGACCTGATTCCTGCCTCGTCCTTTCTCTCACCCACCTCCGGCGCTTTGCTTTCATTTGGGATTGCAGCGCTCTTGCTTGCAATGATATTCAAACTTCTGCCCGATACCCATGTGGCATGGGCTGATGTATGGGTCGGCGCGGTTCTCACAGCTCTTTTCTTTACGATCGGAAAAGTGGTGATGGGCTCATACATGGGCAAATCCGACATGGTCCTGGCTTATGGAGCAGCGGGTTCTTTCATCACTTTACTCGTCTGGATTTATTACTCCGCACAGATCCTGCTATTGGGCGCAGAATTCAGCCATGTCTACGCGACCCAATACGGCTCACGCGCCGGGCGCCGCCAGGCTGCTGTACCGCCTCGCTGAAGGTATCAGAGGAGGCAGCCAGGAAGGCTTCGTCGCCCCGGTTTTCCTGACCTCCGGAGGCATGAATTACGAGCCGTTTGACTCATATGTGCATTTGTGAACACCTACGTGTTCAGTTTTGACCAGACATTTCAAGTCTGACCGGTTATCTTCTCCAAGGGTTGTGATTCTCTGAAGCGTGCGTCTACAGTTATCCGGAATCTACCAATGGGGACCACACAGAACAGCAGCAAAATCCACCTCGAGAGAAAAAGAGCGCAAGTCATGGCTGAAGTGTGCTCGGTTGTTGCCATTTACGATAGCCACTCCCAAGCAGAGAAAGCTGTGAAGGGACTGCAAAAAGGTCTGGGTTTGACATGAAGATGATGTCCATCGTCGGCGATGTGAAGACGGGAAGAGTAATGTTAGTCTGCGACGGCCTCTGGGCGTTCGCGTTTATAGGATCTTCATACTTACGACCTCGTGGTAGGGACACTGCAATTCCGACGGCCGCATAAAGTACTGGGGAAGGCCTGGCGCTTTCTGGGGTGGTCTGTGGGGCTGTTGTTCGGAGCCGCTTTCTTCACCATTCCAGGCATCAGCCCGGCCTTGGTAGCCGATCCTCTCGTCGCGTGGATTGTTGGCGCTCTCGCGGGCGCTGTTGTGGTGGGCGGATTGAGCGCGCTCGGCGCGGGGTTGTACAGCATTGGCATTCCTAAGGACAGCGTCGTGAAATAGGAGGAGCTGGCCCTCAAGTCTGACAAATTTCTCGTCCTGGCTCACGGCACGGCCGACGAGGTGGCCAAGGCGAAAGACATTATGCAGTCGACCCTTCCAGTAGAGGCTGGCCTGCACGCAGCCGAACGCGCACAATCCACCGCGGTCAGTGCAAAAGGTTGACTCCTCACCACTCATCGACGAAGGGCTATTAAAAGTGATGAACCCGAAGCGCCTCGATCATCCCATGATTGTGATTGTATCGCGCTCATTAATTGAAGCTGCTTCAAGTTGCGCAATACCAAGGAGGATACCCCGATGTTAAGAAATGTCATCCCCTTAAAGGGGTTTGTGATCCAAGCCACGGATGGGGAGATTGGGAAGGTAGATCAGTTTTATTTCGACGATGAGACCTGGGCCATCCGCTACCTCGTGGTCAACACCAGTCGGTGGCTTGAAGGCCGACTCGTGCTGATCTCGCCCATCGCCCTCGGCCAGAAGCAGAAGGGCTGGAAATCCAAGCAACTCGATGTAGCGCTGACGAAAAAGCAGATCGAGGACAGCCCCCGCATCGATACGCACAAGCCCGTCTCACGGCAGCACGAGGCCGTGTACCTGGGGTATTACGGTTACCCCTATTATTGGGGTGGGCCCAACCTATGGGGTCTTGCGTCCTACCCGGCAGGCTTGGCGGTTCAAAGGGAAACGGTGACGGAAGCGGAGAAGGCGCAAGCCAGGGCGGGAAAAGAGTCGGCGGATTCACATCTCCGTACCACCAACGAGGTGACCGGCTATCACATCAAGGCGGCTGATGGTGAGATCGGTCACGTGGAAGACTTCATTGTCGATGATGAAACATGGGCTATTCGATACCTTGAGGTGGATACCCAGAATTGGTGGCCCGGTAAAAAGGTGCTGGTGTCCCCCACCTGGATCGACAGTGTGAGTTGGCCGGACTCCAAAGTCTACGTAGGCCTCTCCCGGGAAACCATCAAGAACGGCCCGGAGTACACCGAGTCGATGCCCATCACTCGCGAGTTTGAGAAAAGACTTTATGACCACTATGGCCGGCCGGCTTATTGGCAGGAAGGATCTGGCAGCCCTGCAGCCCTGCGGCGAGCCAAGGCTCATTGATGGCGAAGCACCATACCCATCTGGCGGACAACCGGCTTCCCAGTGCTCAAGGAGAACATACGAATCAAAAGTCTTAACCATTGTAGCTGTACGCAAACTTTAGTTGGAGGTGCAAGATGTCGAAAACTGCAGTTGGTTTGTTTGAGAATCCAGGTCTGGCGGACCAAGTCGTCCACGATCTGGAGGCCGGTGGTTTCCCTCGGAATGAGATCCGCATTCTAGGGGAGTCGCTCGATATGGCGGGCAGTGGGGTCACGAGCACCCCAAACATCGACTTCGAGGTAAGCCTGAACCGGGATCTCAGGAAAATCGGGGCAACCGAAGCCGAGGCGGAGGCTTACGTCCAAGGAGTGCGGCGTGGAGGAATCCTTGTCTTCGCAAGCGGGCCGGACGAGAAGATCGACGCCGCGGCTGAGATCATGAATCGCCATAGCCCCGTAGAGGTCGAAGAACTTACCGGCGGCGAACTGAATCTTCCCAGTACGACTGGCAGGAACGTGAACGCTACACAGGATAGTTCCGTCCAAACCGGGAAGACCCGCCAGGCTGGCGGCGGTGCACGCATGTTTTCATGGTAGCTCGCCAAGGCGCATCCAGGAAACCATATCCGCGCGGCGGCGGTGCCGTCGATCGATTTGTTCTCCTCACAATGCAGGAGGTCTTCGGAATAGCCATTCTTAACCTTCACCATCACCATCGCCGCCACGACGCCTCATCACGAAGGGTTGACGAAGGCTGTCCCAATCCATGGCCACGATTTGGCCCTCGATTCTAGGCGTCTTATGGAGGTTTGCATGGTGAAACGTAATTTGGCGGATTTGGCGGCCCAAGTTGTCCGATCGCAAGATTGTCACAAAACGGTCAGGGGGATGACACGCATGAATCGATCTCGGCTAGCCTTCACTCTAACGAGTGGTCTCGTTATTCTGGCTCTTATCGTGAGTTTGTGTCCCGATACGCAAGCTGTTCCAAGCTTCAGCCGTCAAACAGGGCTTAAGTGCGACGTATGTCACAGTAATCCGCCTGAGCTAACTCCGTTCGGCCGCAAATTCAAGCTCGAAGGCTACACGCTTACGGGCAAAAAGGCGGACACGACCATCCAGGGTAAAGACTTGAAGATGAACCGATATTTTCCGCTATCGGTCATGCTTCTTCTCAGCGATTCTGCCACGAATAAAGCCGTCCCGGGCGCGCAAAACGGGAATGCCGGGTTTCCCCAAGCGCTTAGTCTCTTCCTGGCGGGTGAAATTTCTCCCCATTTTGGCGGAATGGTCCAAGCAACCTATGACCACCAGTCAGATCATATTACGCTGGACAATACGGACATCCGTTATGCCAAGCACACCACATTGGGTTCGAAAGACTTGTTATATGGGTTTACCCTGAACAATAGCCCGACAGTAGAGGATGTCTGGAACAGCACACCATCCTGGGGGTATCCGTGGTTGTCCCCCGAGAGCACTCCCTCGCCGAGCGCTCAGCCACTCATAGCCGGAGCGCTTGCTCAGGATGTTGCTGGTCTGGGTGCATATGCAATGTGGAATAACCATCTGTATGCGGATTTCACCGTGTATCGTTCCGAGCATGCCGGAGGGCCGCAGCCTCTGACCGGTACGGGTTTTGCAATCAACGTACATGGAGTTGCACCTTACTGGCGGCTGGCATGGCAGCAAACGTGGGGACTGAACTATCTGGAAGTTGGAACTTACGGCATTTACGTGAGTTCGGTTCCGGGTGGGGTTGCGGGCCCAACCGATACGTATCTGGACCCAGCCGTTGATCTTCAGTACGAACGGCCATTTGGTGTCAATCTACTGACCCTCCACTCCAGTTATATTCATGAAGGATCCAACCTCAACGGGACTTTTGCTGCCGGCGGCGCGGCCGAACCCTTGCATCACTTGAACACGTTTCGGGCGGATGCCACTTATCACCTTCGGAGCCGCTATACGTTCACGCTTGCCGGGTTTTCCACTGCTGGCAGTACCGATCCGATTCTGTATGCAGCCGCTCCCGTAACCGGCAGCCTGTCGGGCAGCCCCAATAGCAGCGGCTTTATCGGCCAAGCCGGGTATTGGCCAGTACAGAACGTCGATCTAACAGCCGCGTATACCGCCTATACGAAATTTGACGGTGCGAGCCACGATTATGACGGATCTGGCCGGAATGCTTCAGCAAACGATTCAATTTACATTGCTTTGTGGCTGAACTTTTGAGAGGGGAGTTGGTCTCGAAGGATCTGCTCAGTACCGTTCACCGTGCACGCGAAGCAGATCATCTGAAAATGTGGAGGGCCGACCCATGAAACTCCGTGTGATTGGAATCCGGCGGTTTCTGCAAGTTTCAAGCGGCTTGATTATTCTGGGCCTGCTCGTGGAACTTGTGAGCATCCTATGGTTTCATCCACTCGCGTTTGTGCTCTTTGTCTTTGTTGGCGCAACCTTAACAGGACTGGGAATTGTGGTCTTTCTATTGTCGCTGGTCTTCGCTGTTTCCCCGCCCGCCGGGAACTGCGGATGAAATGCGAGGACGGACAATTAACTTCAGATTTCGCCGGCGCCCCGGTCGGGAGTGAAGTCGCTCGGAAACCACCGTCGGATATCGTTATATGGTCACACGTCTGCGCGCAAGAAACCCGGGCTGTCCGATTTCGCTTCTTCTGAAGCGCAGACGGAAACTGATGAGGAAATGATCGAAATCACGGCGCGGGGCAAGAACAACATGCCCGGTTACGAGAAGTCATTGAAAGGGTCGCAGATCAAGGAGTTCACCGTCCACATCCGCGACCAGGTCACAAGAAGTAAGGACTTGGGGGTATGTCCGCCGGCGTCCCGCTGCTGATTCCAGCGCGCGCGTGGCAAGGAGAAGCCATGTTTGGGTCAACCGGAATCCTTATCGCATTGATCGTAGTGACGATCGTGCTGGCCGCTGTGTTTCTCATGCGTTCCTCGATCACTGTGGGAGCTACGGGCAAGATTCTTGCCTTTGTAGGCCTATGCGCTCTTCCGGCGCTGTGCATTGGCACGGGTATGTCCTTTCAAAATCAACGTTCCAAGCAGACTCGATTCTGCATCTCGTGCCACGAATTGCAGGGGAAAAGTCTCTACTTGCTGAATCCAAATTACATCCCTGCTCACCACTTTCAGGACCACCTCGTGCCGGTCGACAAGGCCTGTTATACCTGCCACACTGACTACGCTATTTACGGCCCTTTAAGGGACAAGCTCAGGGGCCTATGGAACATTTCCATTCAGTACTTGAGTACGCCACCCAAAACAATCCATATACCCGGAGGGTACAACAACCAGGAATGTCTACAATGCCACGCGGGTACCCGCGACTTTGAGGACAATCTCAATCGCATGGCGCCTATCGCTTTGCTCACGACGAATAAGGTATCGTGCATTTCGTGCCACAATCTGATGCACAACGTGTCCCAGGTAGATCACATGAAAATGTGGAGCGGGGGCGCTGTGTTAACGTCGGTCGTTTTCGGGGTGTCCTCACCTGCGTCCGCTACAACGAAACCTGGTGCAACCGCCGGACCGTCGAAGGCCGCCTCTGCAACAACACCCGCGGCTTCCGGGTCGTCGTCGGTGCCCGCTAAAGCAAAACCTGGTGCGACAACTGGAGCGTCGAAAGCACCAACTGGAAGTTCCTCTGCAACCACGGCCCAGGGAAAGTCCGTATTCGATTCTCACCACTGCAGTGGATGCCACGGAGCGAGCGGAGGTGGCGGCTCTGGGCCAGCGCTGACTCATATTTCCAGTCAGTATCCGCCGGCGAAATTGACAGCCCTTCTGAAAGCGCCGACTGCCAAGATGAAAGCTGCCGGCATGGTCCCTCTCACTTTGAATGCTGCTGATATGAAAGCTCTGGTCTCCTACGTGACCAGCCTTGGGGGAAAATCGGCCGCCTCTGCAGCGACACCCCCGGCTTCCGGATCGTCCTCACCTGCGCCCGCTAAAGCCAAACCAGGCGCAACAGCCGGAGCGTCGAAGGCCGTATCTGTAACGGCACCCGCGGCTGCCGGGGCGTCCTCACAGGTTACTATTCCACTTGAGTTGCACATAAGCATTTCTGCAGCGGCGCCCGCGGCTTCCGGGTCGTCGCCTGCGCCCGCTGAAGCGAAAGCAGGTGCAGCCGCCGGACCGTCGAAGCCCGCCGGATCGCCCTCGCCTGCGCCCGCTGAAGCGAAACCAGGTGCAACAGGTGGAGCGTCGAAAGCACCAACTGGAAGTTCCTCTGCAACCGCGACCCGGGGGAAAAGCATTTTCGATGCTCAACGCTGCAGTGGATGCCACGGAGCGAGCGGAGGTGGCGGGTCTGGGCCAGCGCTGACTCATATTTCCAGTCAGTATCCGCCCGCTAAATTGACAGCTCTTCTGAAAGCGCCGACTGCCAAGATGAAAGCTGCCGGCATGGTCCCTCTGACTTTGAATGCTGCTGATATGAAAGGTCTGGTTTCCTACGTCACCGGCCTCGGGGGAAAATCGCCCGCCTCTGCAGCGACATCCCCGGCTTCCGGGTCGTCCTCACCTGCACCCTCTAAAACGAAACCAAGTGCGACAGGCGGCTCTACGATGAACAAACTTGCGTCCAAAGGGAAATTGATTTTCAATGCACACGGATGTGCTAACTGTCACGGGACAGGTGGCGTTGCAGGTACAGCAGCAGCCCCTGCGCTTGCGGGGACTGGCAAGAATGTTGCGCCTGCGCTCCTCACCAAAATGCTGCAGCATCCTACCGCCCGCATGCAACAAGGCGGAATGCCGCCGGTGTCCCTGGGGGGCGACGAATTGAAGGCACTCGTGGCGTATGTAGCATACATTTCTGCCTCGGAAAGCAATCACCCTTGAGGCCGGTGGTTTCTTCCGGAATGAGGTCCGCATTCCGGGCGAGCCGTTCCCGGTTGCGTCCCGTCATACGAAATTGTGGCTCTGGCCAGGCACGTAGTGTTTGTGGACAAGGCGCGCATTGCGCTGGATCGGCGACCGCAACGGTATCGAAGAACGGACGACACGCCGGAACCAGGGGAGAAATCATGAGTAAACAAACCCGCATCAGCCACCCCATATACCGTCTACTACCCCAGGAAATCGAGGGGTTCGATTCTCTGGCAGAGCTTGCCTTGAATATGCGCTGGTCGTGGAATCATGCCACCGACGAAGTGTGGCGGCAGCTTGATCCCGAACTGTGGGAAATCACGCATAACCCCTGGATCGTCCTGCAGACGGTCTCGCGCGACCAGATCGCGCGCGTGTTGGCCGATCCCGTTTTTCGCAAAAACGTTGATGGTTTGGTCGAAGTCAGTCGGCAGGCGGCGAAAGCGCCCGCGTGGTTTCAGCAGAATTATCCGCAGGGTTCCCTGACCTGCGCCGCTTATTTCAGCATGGAATTTATGTTGAGCGAAGCTCTGCCCATCTACTCGGGCGGGCTTGGCAATGTAGCCGGCGATCAGCTCAAAGCCGCCAGCGATCTGGGCGTGCCCGTCGTGGGAGTGGGACTGCTGTACCAGCAAGGGTATTTTCGCCAAGTGATCGACAAATACGGAGCGCAACAAGCCCTTTTCCCATATAACGACCCCGGACAGTTGCCAATCACGCCTTTGCGCCACCCGAACGGCGAGTGGCTGCGGTTGGAGATTGCCTTGCCCGGTTATTCGGTCTGGCTGCGCGCCTGGCAGGTCCAGGTCGGCAGAGTGAAGCTTTACCTGCTGGACAGCAATGACGCGGCGAACTTTCCCGCTCATCGCGGGATTACCAGCGAGCTGTATGGCGGCGGCCCGGAGCTGCGCCTCAAGCAGGAACTACTGCTCGGGATCGGCGGATGGCGGTTGCTCCGCGCGCTCGGGATCCAGCCGGAGGTCTGTCACCTGAATGAAGGGCATGCGGCCTTCGCCGTGTTGGAACGCGCCCGGAACTTTATGGAAGAGGCAGGGCAGCCCTTCGAAGTCGCACTAGCGGTCACACGGGCGGGGAATCTCTTCACCACCCACACGGCAGTGGCGGCCGGCTTTGACCGTTTCCCTCCGGCCCTCATCGAGCAATACCTCGCTGGGTATGCCCAGCAGAAGCTCAGCATTACAGTCCACGATTTGCTGGCTCTGGGCCGCCAGAACCCCACAGACTCAACGGAGCCTTTCAACATGGCGTATCTGGCAATCCGCGGGAGTGGGGCGGTCAACGGTGTGAGCCGCTTGCACGGCGAGGTGAGCAGGCGCCTCTTTCTGCCTCTGTTTCCGCGCTGGCCGGAGGACGAAATCCCGGTCGGACACGTAACCAACGGAGTCCACATGCCGACCTGGGATTCGGCTCCTGCCGACGATCTTTGGACGGAAAGCTGTGGGAAGGACCGCTGGCTGGGGACGACGGAAACTTTGGAGCAGGATATTCGCCGGGTTCCCGACGCCAGGCTCTGGCAATTTCGGACTGCTGCCAGCAAGTCCCTTGTGGAGTACGCTCGCGAACGGTTGTCCCTGGACCTAGCCTCCGCAGGCGCGCTGGCCGCGGAGGTCGAAGCCGCGAAGCATCTTTTTGATCCCAACGCCCTCACACTGGGATTTGCACGCCGCTTCGCAACTTACAAGAGACCGAACTTACTGCTGCATGACCCGCAACGGCTGCTTCGTCTCTTGACCAACCCGCGGCGCCCGGTGCAACTCATCATCGCTGGCAAGGCGCATCCTGCGGACCAGGCGGGGCAAGCCCTGATTCGGGAATGGATGCATTTTATCCGGCGGCCCGAGGTGCGTCCCCACGCGATCTTCCTGAGTGACTACGACATGCTCCTGACCGAACACCTGGTACAAGGCGTGGACGTCTGGATCAACACTCCGCGGCGGCCCTGGGAGGCTAGCGGGACAAGCGGCATGAAGGTGCTCGTCAATGGCGGCATCAATCTGTCGGAGTTAGATGGCTGGTGGGCGGAAGCCTATACGCCGGAGGTTGGCTGGGCGTTGGGGGACGGCCGGGAACATGGTGACGATCCGGCCTGGGACGCTGCTGAAGCCATGGCCCTGTACGACCTGCTTGAGCGTGAAGTGGTCCCGGAGTTCTATACTCGCGAGGAGAACGGCATCCCTGCCGCCTGGGTCGGGCGGATGCGGGAAAGTATGGCGCGGTTGACACCGCGCTTCTCCGCCAACCGCGCGGTGCGCGAATACACCAAGCAATACTACCTTCCGGCTGCGGCAACCTACCGTAAGCGCGATGCCGACGAAGGCGCGGTAGGCAAAGCGGTGGTCAATTGGGAACAGACGCTGAAACAGAAATGGGACTACGCTGCGCTTTGGCGAAGTCAAGGTACAGACAAATGCGACCCAGCACATCTTTGAGGTAGAAGTGAATCTCAATGACCTCGACCCGAACGCCGTGCGAGTCGAACTGTATGCCAATGGGATCAATGGCAACAACCCGATTCGACAGGAGATGACGCGCGTCCAGCCACCGGTTGGCGAAACACCTGGTGAGATCTATCGTGCATTGGTCCCAGCGACCCGCCTCGCAACGGACTACACGGTGCGAATGATACCGCACTGCGACGGCGTTGCGGTGCCCCTGGAAGACGCACGAATCCTGTGGCAAAGGTGATTCAATACGAGTATGAAGACGCCTGAACGCCCGCTGCAAGATTATGTGGAAGAGGTTTCCGAACACACTGAAGTTCGGCGCGGCGTTCCTTTGCCTTTGGGAGCTCATGAATCCGAGGGAGGCGTTAACTTCGCCTTCTTCAGCCGCCACGCTAGCCGCGTTCGGCTGGAGTTGTTTGATCATCCCGAAGATGCCACAGCTGCCAGGGTGATTGATCTCGATCCCGCGCGCAACCGCACGGGCGATATGTGGCACGTCTGGGTTGCGGGGATTCGTTCCCGTCAGCTCTACGCTTACCGGGTGGACGGTTCGTACCAACCCAAGGAAGGCCATCGTTTTAATTTCAATAAGCTTCTCCTGGACCCATTTGCGACAGCGATCTCGCGATTGCCTGATTGGGACTTTGTCCCGACGCTCGGTTATGACCCGTCTGCGCCTGAGCGCGATTTGGTTTGTTCGAAAGTCGATGATGCCGGAGCCATGCCGAAATGCGTGTTCACTCACGAGCACTTTGACTGGCATGACGGCCGGCCGCTCCAGCATCCCTGGTCGAAGACCGTGATTTATGAAACGCACGTTCGCGGTTTCACCATTCATCCCAGTTCCGGCGTTAAGCATCCCGGTACCTACCGCGGCCTGATGGAAAAGATCCCCTATTTCAAAGAACTCGGGGTGACGGCCGTGGAACTGATGCCCGTCCACGAGTTCAACGAATACCAGGCGACGGGTATCAATCCGCAAACCGGCCAGCCACTCAGGAACTACTGGGGCTATGACCCCGTAGCCTTCTTTGCGCCCAAAGCTTCCTATAGCAGTTCAGGAGGCACGGGGCAGCAGAAGCTGGAATTCAAGGAGATGGTTCGGGCCCTTCACGAGGCCGGCATCGAAGTGATCCTGGACGTCGTGTTCAATCACACGGCCGAGGGAAACGAACAGGGGCCTACCCTCTGTTTCCGCGGGATTGATAACACGATCTTCTATATGCTGGCGGACGATAAACGTTTTTACAAGAACTACACGGGCGCCGGCAACACCATTAATGCCAACCATCCTGTGGTGCGGGACCACATTTTGAACGCACTGCGCTACTGGGTGGTAGAGATGCACATCGATGGATTTCGTTTTGACCTGGCATCGGTGCTGGGCCGGGGCCGTTCCGGCGACTTGCTGCCTAATCCCCCACTTCTCGAGCGGATCGCCGAAGACCCGATCTTAAGGGATGTGAAAATCATTGCTGAGGCATGGGATGCCGCAGGTGCGTACGAGGTGGGTAGCTTTTCAGAACGCCGCTGGGCGGAGTGGAACGGCCGGTACCGGGATGACGTCCGGCGTTTCTGGCGCGGCGATGATGGGATGCTCGGATTGTTTGCCAGCCGT
>CAVSWQ010000019.1:0-22306 GCA_963731705.1 uncultured Acidobacteriota bacterium | reverse complement strand
CTGTTCGGCGGCGAGGATTTCTTCCGGTGAGGCGGTGCCGGTCCCTTTTTTCATGATGGTGACGGATGCCGCAAGATTGCCCAGGCGCGCCGCGGTGACGGGATCTCCGGTGACAGCCAGGGCCATTGCGCAGGCTGCGGCAAAGCTGTCGCCGGCGCCGCAGATGTCGACGGGGTTTTCAACCGGGAGGGTTTCCGCCCACGCCTCTCCTTCATCATGGATAACCAGAGCCCCCCTGGGGCCGTGAGTCACTATCAGGACCTTGGCCTCAAGATGCCGCCGCAGGGCGGGGAAATCCACTTTCCCGAAGAGGCTCTGGCTGGCGGCTTCCGCTTCATTGCGGTTAGGTTTCAGGATCACCTTGCGAAACAGGTGGACCCGCTTGCGGGAATCGGCGAGAAAAATCTTTTGCGGATACTTTTCCGCCAGGCGAATTATCGAGTCGCGCAGGGCCGGCGTGACCACTCCACCGGCGCCGGTTTCGGCCTGGTCGGCGAGAACAATGACGTCGAAGGAAGGGACTGCTGAGAGAACGTTTTCGATCAGGTCCTGTTCCGCTTCCGTGGGCAAAGGGCGGATGGAAATGAAATCGACGCGCGGCTGGTCTTCCTCGCCGGTGCGGCTGTTCAGCAGTTTGGTGTAAGTGAACGTCTGCCAGTTCCGGGCCTTCACCATGCGGTCCGCTGCGATGCCGCGAGCGGCAAGCGCCTGTTCCAGCTCAAACCCGAATCCGTCATCACCCCGGACGCCCATCACCTCAACCTGCCCCGCTCCCAGGGCCGCCAGGTTGTTGGCCACCGTTCCGCCGCCGCCCGGAGTCACCTGGGTTGAAACAATGCCCAGGCGCGGAATGCCCGTTTCGTAGGAAGGTTCGGTCACCGCCGGGTCATAAGTACACCAGCGGTCAAGACAGATGTCGCCGATCACCAGGGCTTTGAGCCCGGAAAACGCCGAGATGATTTCAGGCGTATTCACTCGGCCTCCAGCAGGGCGCGCCGCAAGGCCGGGACCGTGGCGCGATGATCTCCACAAAAATAAAAGCTCTCGCCGCCGTCGGCAACGGTTCGAACCAGGATCGTCTTGTGCGGACGGAAGTAGTAGCCCGGATCGGTTTTTGGCAGCTCGTGGTGGATGTCTCCCTGGATGGGCACCAGGTCGAATACCGCCGTGGTGAAATGCCGGATGGAACGGCCCTGCTGCCGCGCCACGTTGCGAACCATCGAGAGCGCCTTCAGGTAAACTTCCGGGCCCATGATCGCGGTTCCGAAATCCAGCATGACGCCGCCTTCCAGGTTCTCCACGGTATGCGTGAATATCAGAAAGTCGCGGTAGCTCGCCGCGCCCAGCGCCGCGCCGTCGCAGTTGGGATGCTCGTGAATAATGTCATAACCGACGCCCACGTGGACCGTCACCGGAATCGAATGCCGATAAGCCGCGGCAAAGATGCTGACGTCCTTGTGCGGAAAGTTGCCGGCATCAATGTGGCGTCCGAGATTTTCGCCGAGCCCCAGCGAAAGCTCCTCGGCCTCCTGGATGACGTCGTTCAAGTCGCCCGTTTCTTTCCACAATCCGAACTCGCCCGTCTGGATGTAGCGCGCCACGCTCTCCGTGGTGGCGCCGATGCGCGCCAGTTCGTAATCATGAATGGCCCCGGCGCCGTTCATGGCTATGTGGCTGAAGAAGCCGCGTTCAATGAGGTCGATGACGTGGCGGCTCGCGCCCATCTTGATGACGTGCGCTCCCATCATCAGGATTCGGGCCGCGCCTTTGTCCCTGGCGGCGATCATCCGCCGGGCTACATCTGGAAGTTGAGGATGGGAGAATTCCGGCGCCGGATCATCGAGGCCCAGAACGTAGTCGAGTTGCATGTCGTGCTGGCGCTCGCTGAGCGGCTTGATCAGCAGTTTCGAGCGGTCAAATAATTTGTATTTTGATTCCATGTGTCGGCCATCATCCGGGGAATAAGGTTTCGAGAAGCTTGTCACGGCAGAGGAAGTTGGGAATGATGTAATCCGCTCCCACGCCGGCCAGACGCTCACGCTTCCATTCATCCACCTTCAGGCATTCGGGCTCGTCAGTGGCCACGCCCACCGCGATGCCGCCGGCGTCTTTGACGTTCTTGATCTCCACGTAGCCGTCGCCGAAACCCATCAGTTCATCACCGCGGCATTCCATGGACCCGATCATTTTCTGGATCAGCATGGCTTTTGAAAAACTCCTGTAGTCGTCCTGGGCGCCGTAAATCCCGCCGTCGAAATAGGGCGTGATCTGGAGCAGGTCCGCCTCTTCAACCGTGTAGGCGTGGTCCGTGCCGCTGGCAACATAGAGCTTGAAGCCGCGCTCCTTGAGAGCATCGAGCAGGCCGCGGGCGCCCGGTACGAGATATTTCTCGGGCGACTCTTTGCCCTGCCGCAGCGCCTCGCGCCGGTGGCGGATCTTTTCCATCAGGCGGTCATGATACATCTTCTTATAGGCCAGCGGCTCGAGCGGTTGCCCTCCGCGCGACTTGACCTGACCGGCCAGTTCGATCATTTGGTAGATGGTCTGCTTGCCGGTCAGCCGCGCCACGTAATCTTTGACGAGCGCCTCAAGGTCCGCTTCGCTCTCGCCGGTTTTCAGTTCCGCCAGAATCTCCACCATCATGGGAACCATCACGTCCATCCATCCCGCGCGCAGCAGCGAGAGGGTGCCGTCAAAATCAAAAAGGATGACCTTGGCCCGACTGGCCGGCGATCCGGGATGGAGACACTCAATCATGAAATCGAACTTCGAAGGACAGGATCAGTTCCGGATGAGACGCGGATAGTTTCATGGCATCCAGACACAACCGTTTATATTAGGCGTCAACCGGGTTGCGTGTAAACAGCCGCGGTCGGGCCGGTCGCACCGTTCTCGCCAGTCTGGGGGCTTAATTAAAATGATGAGTTCTGTGTTATGGGATGCGGAGGGTTCGCGGCCGCTGCCTCTGCTCACGGCCGTGAAAACCGGATGAGGTTATGGACGGTTCAGGAGCAGCAAGGCCGCGCGCCCAGGGCAAAAGCGATGAGTCCTGCGTCATGGGTTGCGGAGGAATGGCCCTCGGCTCCCGGAAAGGCGGCAGAGCCATGCGCTGTCGCGCACAGCTCTGCGCCGCCGGCTTTCTACTGCACGGTAAGCGTAACAGGCACGGAGTTCACGAGCGAGCCGGAAGTTCCCGTGACAGTGACCGTATAGGTGCCCGCGGTCGTCCCGGGATTTGCCCTTACCGTGGTGCTGTCCGCTCCGCACGCCACTTGCAGCGTGAGGATGAAGACGAAGAGACCTGCGGCCAGGCCGAGCGTAGCCAGGCGTCTACTTGCCGGCCTCTGCAAAACCATCAGACTCAGCAGGCACAGCGCCAGGAAACCAATCCAAAGTCCGTAAGCGGGCGGCAAGCCGAACGGCAGGTTGAACACCGCGGTCGGGGCTGTGGTGGAAAGGGTCAGTGTTGAGGCGGCGCCGCCGCTGCCCGGGGTCACGGAACTGGGTGAAAACCTGCAGGCGGTGCGGGCCGGAAGGTTGGAACAGGCCAGCGAAACCGCATTCGTAAACGCCCCGTATTGGGGGGCGATGCTCAGCGCGTAGGTTGCGGCCCGGCCGGGGCTGACGGTGGTGCTCGAGGGGGTGGGATTAATCGCGAAGCTGGTTACGGTGATCTGGACGCTGCTCTCCGGTGAGAGGGTCACGCCATTATCGGTGACGGTAAGGGTTTCCGTGTTGGTTCCGATTGGACAAGTGACGGTGGGGCTTGCGCCCGTGGCGGTGCTGCACGTTCCCGCCCAATGGAGTGTCAGGGGGCAAGCGAGCGGCTCGGATGATCCGCTGCCGTTCAAAGTCACGCTGGCCCCGTCGGGCCCCGCGCCATTCACAATCTGGTCTGACCCTGCTACGGCGGTTGGTAGAGTCGCATTCGCGGCCGCCAGAGCATCGATGCGGCCGTAGCCGTACGCGTTATCGGGGCCGGGCGTTCCAAGGTCCACCGCGTTGTTCAAAACAAGGTTGCGCAAGTCTACCCGCGCGGTGGCGCTGGCCAGGGCTCCGGGTGACCCGTCCAGCAGGCACGGCGCGGCCTGCAACAGCAGCGCGGCCACTCCAGCGCCGTGCGGCGCCGCCGCCGAGGTGCCATAGAAGTAGCAAGGAGAGGTTCCGATAGCGCAAAGGGATGTATGCGTGATGTTCGTACCGAAACCTGCCGCGCCGGTGATGGATACGCCGTCCATCCCGGTTACCTCCGGCTTCAGCCGTCCGTCGAGGGTGGGACCCTGACTGCTGAAAGGCTCAAGCGTATCGGGCGTCTGCCAATTGGCGGCGCCGACTGAAATCACACCCGCCGGCGATCCGCCTGCGTCACCCTGGGCCACGATGCTCCCGCCGGCCGTGTTGTAGTTGTGGTCCTGATAGGGCGCCAACCGCACGGGACCCGGCCCGGCGCAACCGTTGGAAAGCACGAACATATCGAAGGTGCGTGGAGCCGCAAGGTTGTCCCGGTTCTGGATGAAAATGTAGAAATCATCTTCAGCGCCGGTGTCATTAATGTAGCCGAGAGATTCAACCGGGTCTTGCGTCCCCGTTTGAAGGTTAACACTATAAGCGACCACGGCCCCCGTACTACTTCTCACGAGGAATAGGTTGTAATCGTTGCTGGAGGCTCCGAACGGGTCGTTCCAAGCCAGCCGAATCACCACATTGGCCCCGGCGGGCAGTTTCACAACGTCCGAGAGCGTCGCTCCCAGGCCCAGGGCGTCCGAGGTGGTCGCCGAAGGCTGAAATAAATGCAAGTCACCGGGATCGCCCGCGTAGGCGGTTCCATCGGTGCCGGAGTCCACGTACTGGCCGGCGTAGTGGAATCCAGCCGCGTTACCCAGCGCGGTGAAATAGGCACGAACCGGATTCGCATCGTTGTTGAGTTGATCCGCGGTGTTTTGTGACACCGGGCTGGTGCCGTCGTAAGGCGGAGTGAACCACCCAATGTCATCAACGCCCACATCCGTATTCGAGTCCACCCAGGTGACAGCCTGTTGAAACTCCAGACTTGTGTCGAAGTTTGTATAGAACAGCTTGGCGCCAGGGGCAAGGTCGTGAACGATTTCCAGCAGGGCGGTGCCTTCTGCGCCGGCTCCTTGCTGGACGCACCCGGGAACAAGCGCGCTCTCCAGGTCGCCATCCGACCGGAAGGACTGGGCCGTGATCCCGCCGCTCACCGAGGTCAGCACGCCGCTGGCATTCCGTGTCCCGCTGGCATCGGGCAGGTCGCCGCTGGAGATCGGGCTGGGGGTTGCAGTGGTCGGTCCGCAGGTGGTGCAGCCTGCCGCGAAGATGCCGCTGATGCCATCCGAAATGACACCGACGCGCACACCCGTGCCATCCACGCCAAGCGCGGAACGGACCTGGTCGGCCTTCAGCATGGCATCGCCCTCGCTGTCCACCGAACCCGTATTTGTGAACCCATAATCGGGCAAGCGGATAGATCGCACAAAGGGCAGGGCCGACACCGGATCAATCATGCTGACAGGCAAAAGACCCTGGACCGTGGGAACGTGTGAGAGAACCTCCTTCCTGGCCTTATCGGGTTTGGGTGCTCCCACAATCTGCACGGTCACTCCCAGGCCGCGCAGAGCATTCAGGTTTTGATCGGTGACTTCAGAGACCTCGATGTAAACCTGGACTTCGGCATTCTTGTTGATACGCATCATGCGAGTCTGCACGGCATCCCGGACGGATTTCGGCAGGGCCGCAATTGCAAAACCCGGCGGAGGAGCTATCCGTTGTCCCTTTGCCACCGGACCCCGTCGCTGGGTGGTCGCGCGCGCAAGGTCCGCCACGGTTGTGGTGAGCTTGGGATTCTTCCGGGGCCGGGTTCCAGGCGTGGAAGCCGTTTGCGCCGGAAGAAGCCCAGGTTGAAACAGAGGCCAGGGCAGTGCGCGTGCCAGCCCGCCAGATGGCCCGGCGGCGGAATGCCCCGCCGAGGATTGAGCGAACGCCTCCTTTGGCATACACCCCAAAACAGACAGAATTGCGAGCATCGCGAACATGCGATAAAGGACGCATCGTAGAAGCAGGCTGACCTTCATTCCGGGGACCTCCTGTGCCCGAGGTTTTCATGGGGAGGGGCAAGTGGAAGGCAAGCATTTCCTTTTGGCCCAGCCTTTTTAAACCCTACTCCGTACTCGGGACTGCGGCCTCCTGTTTCTTCACGAAACAAGAATAATTTAATAATTCGCTTTGGGCGGGTGGCGACTGATTGCGGTTCCCGCGAGGTGTGCGATCACTTCTGCGTCCGGAATTCCCATCGTGTATGCACGGTTCGTTCAATCACGCGCTGGCGGATTGATCCATCTGATTTTCGGCAGGGGTGGAGGCGGCGGCAACGGTGACAAAGGCGACGGTTGTGGTGCGGGCGGGGCGCGGTGGGAAGGCGGGCGGAGATGTTCCCTCCAGGGCTGGAGCTGCAGCATCAAACCGGCGAGGTCGATGCCCTCGAACTCCGTGCCGAACGGCTTGAGTTTCGAGCTGCCCTTCTCGAGCAGCGAACAGAACCCGGCAGCATTGCCGCGCGTGTAGTGATGGAAAGCCGCCGCCACCTGGATGAGGCCGTGCAGGAAAGTTTTGCGATCGCCAGTTGCTCTCAGCCAAACAGCTTCGAGAGCTTCATGGGCTTCAAAGTAGTATTGGGTGTTGAAGAGGCGAATGCCCTCGAAAATCCCTTGCTCCATAGCGTATTCAAGTTTCGGAGAAAAAGTAAAATTGTAAATTTTACACACTGTTCTATAATGAGACAGTTTTTTGAAAAACTCGAATTTTAAAGCCGTAAAAATTTTATAACTATATCTATATCAATAAGATAGAAATATAGCGATTTCCTGGTTCAAAATCCCATACGTCCCATTTTGGGGCTAGCCGGCTTGTATGGTAGCCTAGATAGGAAGGCCTATTGTGCCGTTCCCGGGGCGCCCTCGCCAGGCCCTCACTGCTCATCCTTCTCGTCTTCGCCGGCAGTTTGGGCAAAGGGAACAAACGCGCCCTGCCTGACTTCGGGGTAGGGAACCTGCCACCCGCGCGCCTGGTGCCACAGGATGCGATTCAACGTCTGGCTGGGAACATCGTCCGGCAGGTTGAAATCCATCTTCATTGACGCCACAGCGGCCTTGCGCTGGGGTCCCTTCAGCGCATCGAGCGACGGGTTCACCTGGTAGATCGACTGTTTCGGTTCGACGGCCGTATAGGGAGTGTCATCCGGCGTCTGCTGGAAGCTGTTTCGCATGTCGTCTGAAATCATGTCAAAGATCGACATAGTGGGCAGGCCCAGCATGCGCTCGATGGTTTTTACCATACTCAGGTGGGAGTAATAAGTGGAATCGATGGCGCCGCGCCGCGTATAAGGGCTGATGGCCAGGGCCACGGTACGATGTCCGTCCACGTGGTCGATTCCGGCCTGGGCGTCGTCCTCCACCACAAAGATGGCCATGCTTTTCCAGAAGCGCGACCGCGAGAGTCGCTCCACAATCTGTCCCAGCGCCCAGTCGTTGTCGGCCACCATGGCCTTGGGAGTCGAGACGCCCGGCGTGGTGCCGGCCGTATGGTCGCTGGGAAGTTGCATCATCACCAGGCCGGGCATGGCGCCGCTTTTTTCCCATCCGCTCAGGTACTTCAGAAAGATTTGCGCCCGCACCACGTCGGGCACGGCCAGCGTCCAGTAAGGGAAGTCCTGGACCACGATCCTGTTGAACGATGCCGTCGGCGCCTGCTCATGGAAGCGGCCGGTAAGGTCTTCGCCCGCCTTCCACGCGGCCAGGTTCTTTTCCCGCTCGCGGATGCTCATCTCGCCGTGCGGAACGGGCACGTACTCGCCAAAGTCCGCCACCGCCACCTTATGCGCCTTCGCCTCGTTCCAGATAAATCCGCTGCTGGCGGGCGCGATGGGGTCGGAGCCGTCGTAGGGATAGCTGCGCCCCTGGTAGCCGGGCCAGTAGGTGTAATCGGTTTCGGCGGCCTGGGTGAGCCACTGGTGTCCGTCGGCGCTGTTGCCGCCCGAGGCGTAAAAATTGTCGAGCAGCACAAACTGTTCGGCCAGCCGGTGCTGGTTGGGCGTGACGTCCCGGCCGTATTGCACCAGCGTCGGGTCGCTGTTGCCCTGGCTCATGTCGCCGAAAACCTGGTCGTACGATCTGTTCTCCTTGATGATGAACACCACGTGATGGATCAGCGAGGGATCGCCGGCGCGCAGCGGAACGGGCAGCGGCCTGCAGCGTTTGGACGCCCGGGCTCGAGGGCGGTAGGGGCGGTTGCGCCCGGGGTGTTGGCCAGCGCCAGGTGGTTGTTGTGCGCCACGGCTTTTGAATAGCCTTGCAGTTGCGCGGCGTCGGGAACGCGAACCACTTCCACCGACGAACGGTCGGAATGCACGTAGCGGCGGGTCGGTCCCGGCAGAATATTCAGTCCTTCGCCGCGGGCCATTCGCGCGATGTCGCCCGGAGTTCCGCCCGGCCCCACGCCCATCAGGTTGGCCACCAGCAGGTATTTGCCGTCAGCGCTGAGGCGCAGGTCGTTGGGATACCAGGCGGTGGGGATCAATCCTTCAACGCGCCCGTCGCCCGCGCGCATCACGGCCACGGCGTTGATGCCGCCGCAGGCCACGTAAAGCGTTTTGCCGTCCGCGCTCACGGCCAGGGCGTTGGGCGCCACTCCTTCCGCATTCTTCTGGAAGGGATCGATGGCGGAAGGTCTGCGCCACGCGGTTGGTTTGGGTGTCAATCACCGTCACCGTGTCGGAATTGCTGTTGGCCACGTAGAGCCGCGCGCGCGGCTCGTCCCAGGCCAGGGCGGTCGGGTGCAGGCCGGTCTCGATGGTGTTGGTCACCTTCATGGTGGCGAGATCGACGCGGCTCACCGTCCCTGTGGAAGCGATTCCGCGCGCATCCACCACCGCGTGGTCGGCGCCGGGGCGCATGCCGGTGGTGCGGGTCATATCCTGCGCTTCGGGGAAACGCCCGCCCCAGTTGGAAACATAAGCCACCGTGCCCGCGCGGTTGACGCCGCACGCCAAAGGGCGCAATGCCCGTCCGCACCGTGCCTTTCACCTTGCCGGAATCGAGATCGACCACGGCCAGCGAATCGTTGAAGGTGAGGGCGACGCCCGCCAGGCGTTCGCCGCGCGTTTTTCTCACTGGCGGCGGAAACCTGCCCGGCGGCAAAAGTGCCCAGGCGGTTGGCAATCACCTTTTCCGCTCCGACCCGTGATGCGCAGAAGCTGGATGCCAATTTCGCGCTTGCCATTGACGCTTCCGGAAATCGTGCCGCTCATCAGCGGTTCGCCGCTTGCCGGATCGAGCGCCAGGCCCTGCATGCCGGGGTTGCGGCCGCCGTGGATGATTTCCAGCACCTTGTTGGCCCGCCAGTCGAGCTTGTAAACCTCGCCGGAACTGAGCGCCACGTAGATCACGTTGTCACTGCGGCCAAACATCGCGGCATGCACCCGCCCGCTGAAAACGCTTTGCGCCCCCGCCGGAGTGATGGACTGCCCCGTGGTGACCACGCCGGGCTTGGTCACCGCGCGCACCGGCCAGTGCGGCTCCTGGCCCAGGGCGGAGGTTGTCATCATTGCAGCCGCCATAAGCGCGATAACGGTTTGCAGTAACGGCGCAGCCGGCAGTTTTTGTAATTTCACGATCAATGCCTCCTCAGTGTTTCGTCGTGCAGCTGTAGCGCAGAGTTGTTCTGTAACTCTGCGGCCTTTGATTTTAAAGAGAGAACCGCAGAGTAATCCCGCGCGGCGGGACAACTCTTCGCTACCAAACGCGATTGCCGCGCACGGCGCGGCCCGCGAAACGCGGGCCTTGGAGTGCGGCGGCTTGCCGCCGCCTTGCCTTCAGGCGGGTCGTACATACGTTCCCCAGTTTGGAATGCTTGCCGCCGCCTTGCCTGCAGCCTGTTCGTTTGCGCCTTAATGTTCTGCCTCTTCCCGCGGACCAATTCGCGGCCGAAGGCGGGAGCACGCTCCCGCACTCCAAGGTCGCTTCGCGACACGTAACGCGAACTACGATGCTTTCGCGCCCGTCATCAATACGGCAGACGATGATATCACCGCCCCGCCAATCAATTCCGAACTAAAACCGCCAGAATGCCGCAACGATGTTACGCCGTGATGGCAAGGGCGTGAAAAGATAATTATGAATTCTGAAGGATGAAAGCCAGGCAGCGTTGGTGGAGCATACTGTCCGCTTTCTTGAATGTATGCGGTACACCTGAAAATCAGATCTTTCGCCCCTCCGGGCTGGATGGGCATATCGATGGTACGTTTTCCCATGGCTTGCGCCATGGGCTATTGTCTTTCGCCCCCTTCGGGGGCTCGGTTGACGCGGCGGCATACCGCCGCCTTGGTTTGTGAAAGGGCACGAGTTCACTCCTGCCGCAAAAGCGCGCTCTTCCCGTAGCGCCGGCATCTTGCCGGCTTCGAAAAATGCCGCCGGGACGGCGGCGCTACCTCATCATTTGCCGGACAGTCTCAGACCTCCCCAATACCACCAGTTGGGATAAAGGTTTCGTTCCGGCATGGTGGCGGTGGTGTGGACGTGGACGAAGGCCTCGGCAAATTGGCAACCGTATTCCCTTCCACGGAATTTCGCCCAGAATTCGTTGGTAGGCCATGCGCCTTTCATGAAGGGATCTGCAAGGAACGCCTGGCGTTTTAGATGGGTGACGGACTCGACGTCGACGTAATGGTTGGGAATGAACTGTTGCATTTGCGTCTCGGTGCCGCCGGGCGTCTCGCAAAAGTAGAGGCTGAAGTCCATTCCGCTTTGCAGCCACGCGTTGTAAGCAAGGTTGCCGGCCGCCCGGTGGTCGGGATGAGCATCGACCAGCCACAGTCCGATGACCACATCAGGCTTCTCAGGAATTAAAACTTTGTTGAATTTCTGGTAGCCGGCGGGATCAACGCGCATCATCATTTCGTCTTCCTTCAAAATCATGTTCCGCGCTCCGATCATCTTCGCACCCCTGGCGGCGTGGTCGCGCCTTTCGGCGGCCAGCTCATGCAGGGGCTTGTGGGTGACATCCGATATGGAGACGGCGTTGCCGGCCGTGCAGGAGACAATCAGCACGTCATGCCCCAGGGCAGCGTAGCGGGCGAGAGTCCCCATGCAGCTTGTCCAGTCATCCGTATGCGCACCCACAAAGACCACTTTAAGTTTCTTCTTGCGGTGTGCTTCCGGCAGATCGCTGGGAGCAACAGGCGATGCAGGCAAATCCTTATTGCGGGCGCCATCCACGGGCAGCGCAGAAGCAGCCGCAGCTGCCACGAGACCCGGCGAGGCACTTAAGAGTTTCCTTCGAGAGATTTTCGGCATGGGTCGAGACCTCCTCGTGCAAAATTGGATTCGTTTCAACGCCTCGACAAACTGTGGAAGTGAGGCAGCGGGTTGTCCGCGTAACGCCGGCATCCTGCCGGCCTGGAAAATGCCGCCGGGACGGCGGCGCTACTGCCGGCAGAAGGCGGGAGCACGCTCCCGCACTCCAAGGTCGCTTCGCGACAAGTGCGATGATTTCGGGGCCATCGTCAACGCGGCAACCGATGATATCACCGCGGCGCTGCAAAAGCGGGTTGTCTCCGTAGCGCCGGCATCCTGCCGGCCTTGAAAAATGCCGCCGGGACGGCGGCGCTACGAAGGCCGGCGGAAGGCGGGAGCACGCTCCCGCACTCCAAGGTCGCTTCGCGACACGTGCGATGATTTCGGGGCCATCATCAACGCGGCAACCGATGATATCACCGCGGCGCCGCAAAAGCGGGTTGTCTCCGTAGCGCCGGCATCCTGCCGGCTTGGAAAAATGCCGCCGGGACGGCGGCGCCACTGCCGGCAGAAGGCGGGAGCATGCTCCCGCACTCCAAGGTCGCTTCGCGACACGTGCGATGATTTCGGGGCCATCATCAATATGGCAGACGATGATATCACCGCGGCGCGAATTGCGCAGCTTGCGTTCGCGCCGTAACATGGTGACGAGAATGGTTGATTCCGAGCGGCGCGGAGAACCTGAATGAATCTGCGGAAGACTCATGGACCTCCACGGCGAATCGCTATCACGGTTGCAGGAGTGTTGGTGGCTGTTCTGCTCACCGGGGGCGGTGGCTGGAGCGCCGAAGCCAAGCATGGCGCCGGAGCGGGGCAGGCGCATTATCAGCAGGGTCTTGAGGCCTTCGGCAAGCGCGACTGGCCGGCGGCTGTTCGTCAACTGCGCTGGGCGCTCGAATATCTGCCCAAGTCTCCCGCCGTCCACAACTCTCTGGGACTGGCCTATCTGCACAGCGGAGACGCTGACCATGCCGCCATCGAATTCCGCAAAGCCATCGCCCTGAAGCCGGATTTTGCGGAAGCCTATTACAACATGGCCCAGGCGCTGGAGCGGCGCGATGACGAGGCCGGCGCCGTCCAGTTTTATCAGTGGGCGGTCCGTGCAGGTCTCCCGAAGGCGGAAGATCATGATGCGCGCGGTTTTCTGCTGGTGCATCAGGGCGACCTGGCGGGCGCGGAATCAGAATTTGAAGCCGCCCTTCAGGATGTACCCTCGCTCGCCAGCGCCCACTTCCACCTGGGAACCGCATTCCGGCTTCAGCAAAAATACCCCGAAGCCGTCGCCGAGCTGAAGAAGGCCCTCGCGCTCGATCCTTCAAACGCCAAGGCGCGTGATGACCTTGAGCTGGCTTCCCGGCATTTGAATCAACCGAAGGAGCGCTCGCCGGCATCGGCACCGCAGTAAAGCTGATGGCGAGGAGCTCCGGCGTTATCCTCGACTTGCGGTCAGATTCGTGCCGGTTCGTCTACATTTCTGGCGGCACAGGCTTCCGCAGCGTGGAATGGATGCGCACTTCTGAAGATCAGGGATTTCGCCCTTCCCGGGGCTGGACGGACCTTTTGCTTTCCGCTGTCCCATGGCTTGCGCCATGGGCTAAATCTCCGTCCCCTTCGGGGCTGGATTGGCGCGGCCCGCAGACATCCAACGACGACGTCTGCGCCAGCCGCGAATCCGACAAAGAGCCGCAGAGTTACAGAACAACTCTGCGCTACCAAACCCGGCAGCGCGGCCCGCAATCGTTGTCTATTGTTTCTGTCCCAGGATGCCCGGGAACCAATGCACGGCATTGGCATGGTACAACTTTTCGAGGACCGGCTGCGGCAGATCGAGACCCTGGTACTTTTTCCCCAGGTACTCCACCCAGTCGTTGGTTGCCAGAAAGCGCCAGTCGCGTGCGTAATAGTCTTCCCACTGCTTGATTTTTTCCTGAGGATTGGTGCCGGGCATGAAGTTGAGGTCCGTGGCGTAAATCAGGCGGTCCTGGTACTTTTCAATGAAGGCGATGGCCTGCTGTCGCGGCAGCATCATCACGTAGGGCATGCGCGCCGCCATATCCACGGCAAAGTTGGGATAGCGGTCCAGGTCGCGGCCAAGCTCCGGGAAATTGGATTCCATGCTGCCCAGATGAGCGCCCACCACGCGCAGATTCGGATTTTCCTCCACGACGTGGTCGCGCGCCTTGAGAATCGCTTCCTTGGAAGGAGCGTGCGGATTGTTGTACATGTACCACTGCGGGTTGTTCTTGTAATACCCATAGTCGGGCGAAGCGGGATCAAGCGGCTTCCAGCATGAACTGGGATCGGCAACGTGCGCGAGCAGGGTTTTGTGGTGGGCGGCAATGTCCTTGTAGATGGGCTCGAAAATCGGATTGTCCGGCATGATGTAATTGAGGTGTGTGTCCTTGATCTGCATGCCGATGTTTTTCCAGATCTTCACGGCAATCGTGCCCTGGGCGAAGCTCCGGTTGAGCTGCCGGATCACCGCCTTCGCGAATCCGGGCTTCTGGAAAACATACGGATCGAACGTTGTGCAGAACACCGCGTGCCCCTGGCTGGCCGCAACATAGTGGAGGCCGTCACTGATCTGGCGCGGCAGGTCCTTGAGGTAGGGGTCCGTATCGTCATCGACCGCGATGTCGAGCGTATGAAGGTTGAGCTTTTCAATCATGGCGATGAAGTCGGGATCCGTCACAAAAATATGCGAGTGCGTATCAATCGGATCGAGCGATGTGAAAGCCTTGAGTTCCGCCGGCGTAAACGGGCCGGTCACCGCGACGGCCGCCGCCGAAGGTGAAGGGGCGGCTTTCTTCGCTTCCTGCCGGCTGCAGGCTCCCGTCACTATCGCTACAAAAACTAAAACCAATAATTTCTTCATGACTGCTTCTCTCCTTGTTCAGGCGCATTCGCAGCCACCGTTCTTCCGGCCGCGGGCCTCATGATCATGATGATGCCAGAAATCTTACCGCGTCTTTGGCATGGCTGACCTATCTTTTTTGCCGGAGCGCCGCTCGCAAGAGGCAGCCCTTTCCGCGGCTGGCGCATGGGTGAAAGGGCGGTGCAAGGAGAATTGTGAATTCTGAAGGATGAAGGAGGAAGAAGGCGGAGGGCCATAGGAAGTGGGAAACAGGAAGCAGGCAGAAGGCTGTGAGCCCCGCTACGACGGCCAAACAGGTGGCGCCGCCGCCCTGGGGGGACCGGCAGTCCGAGCATGCTCCTCCGTATCTGGGTTCAGGTCACGGCAAGCCTCACCGCGGTCACGCGCAATGATCTGTTTTGACCAGCGCAATGAGCTATGCGGGACAGACGGTGAAAAGAAAGAGAGACAGAATCAAATCTCATAGGGTTCTCATGGCAGGAAAAGTTTCGTAGACAAATTGGACTTCCTCAACATTGTTGAGGCAGGGAGGTTTTGATGAATATGAATCTGTTGGATCCAAAACTGATTGTGCTCGCTGTGGCGGTGATTCTGGCGATCGCGGTACTGGGCTGGCTGTACATGCGAAAACGCAGCCATAGGACCGCAGGCCTTCAGCAAAGGTTCGGGTCCGAGTACGAGAGGGCGGTGCAGGAGCATGGATCAGAACGAAAAGCGGAAACAAATTTAGCGGACCGGGAGAAGCGGGTTGAGAAGCTCAACCTCCGTGATCTTGAACCGGCAGAACAGGTCCGGTTTTCAAAACAGTGGGCGTCCGTGCAGTCTCGTTTTGTCGATTCCCCGAAGGGTGCGGTGATCGAGGCCGATGACCTGGTCGCCTCTTTAATGAAAACTCGCGGCTATCCCGTATCCGAATTCGATCAACGGGCCGCCGACATTTCTGTCGACCATCCCCGCGTGGTGGAGAACTACCGGTCGGCGCATGAAATTGCGCTGCGGGCCGGGAGAGAGGCGGCGACCACGGAAGATCTGAGAACGGCGATGATCCACTACCGCTCTCTATTTGAGGAACTGGTACAGGGATCCATAACTGTTAATCGAAGAGAGGTGGCGTAATGGCTGAATTGAATAGAAGAGAAGGGGAACTCACGACGGCCGACCTGGCTTCCCACGGTATTGCGAAAGAGCCCGCCGACCTGCCCAGGCTGGTGAAATCCGGGGAACGGGAAACTGCTGACCTTGCGGGCGCGGTCTCAGGACCCTTGCCCTTGTTTTCTGAATCGGAGCTGGAAGATTTCCGGTCGCAGTGGAGCAAAGTGCAAACGGGTTTCGTGGACGAGCCGCGCCAGACGGTCGAAGGTGCGGACAAGCTGGTCGCTTCGGTGATGCAGCGACTGGCGGAAGGTTTTGCCACCGAGCGGTCGGGCCTGGAAAAACAGTGGGACAGCGGCGACAGCGTATCCACTGAGGACCTGCGGGTTGCCCTGCAGCGATATCGTTCCTTCTTTGACCGGCTGCTGAAACTGTAGGGACGGACACACGCTTGCGGGATGATGATAGAAAAGGAGGGCGACAAGGAATGCACAGAAAAACGACCGCGGAGACCGCGAAAAGAAGAAGCAAGCTGAGAAGCCGGACAACCCGGAGTAGTTGAGTTGCCCTGGCCTTGTCCGTCCGCCGAAGCGGTGAGACGCAAGAGACCAGGAGAGGAACTGGCATTCGAGCTTGTTCCTTGCCAAAACAAAAGGGTCTAAGGAATTGGTTGGAAAGGCGTCTGTTTTGAGCTCTTGCGATTTTCTGGCGTCCCCCGAAAGGACTTTGGACTTGAAACCAGGCTGGGGTGTTGCATGCTGAGTCTGTCAGGTGACAATTTCGGTTGGTCACGAAGTCAAAACGGAAATTCCGGTTTGAGGAATTGGTGTGTCGCGGCGCACGCTTCAGGGTTGATCCCTGCTAGCGGCTCTAAGGTAGGTCCTCGTTTGCCCCGTTGCACCGGGACTCGGACTTGGCCGGATGCCTGTCTCGTTCCAAACTGAGGCGGGAATCAGGCAGATATAGGAGCGGAAGTATGAAAAACAAATTGTGGCGTGGCTGTCTGAGCCTGCTCGTAATCCTTATTGTTCCCGGACTCGCACACTCGCAGTCCGTGCAGCAGAGCCGCACGCTCATCGTCAATGGCCAATCGGGACAGGCGAAAGTCATGGAGATCGACGGGCGGTCGTACGTGGACCTGGAGTCACTGGCACGCATCTCGAATGGCACGATGGGCTTCAGTGGAAATCAGATTACGCTGATGCTGCCCAGTTCCGCCGCCAACACAGCGTCCGCACGGCCAAGCCCGCCCGCCAATTCCGGGTTCTCGAAAGAGTTCCTGCGGGCCAGCATCGAAGAAATGGCGGTGATCCGGGAATGGCGAAGCGGCCTGGTCAACTCCATCGAGAACAATTACCCGATCCAGGAAGACTGGGCGGAGCGTTACCGCGGCCAAGCCTCCACCAGCCTCGGATTGGCGTCCGTGGCCGCCTCCACCGATTCGGATCGAAGCGCAGTTCAGTTACTGAGCAACGAGTTCGACAACATGAGTGCGCTGAGCGTTAAGCTCCTGGCCGAGCGCAAGGTGCACTCCGTCTCTCCGGAAACTCTCAAAACCGAGCCCCTGAACCAGAACATCCTGACCTGCGCTCGCTTCCTTGCCTCGATGGCCGTGGGTGGCCAATTTCTGGATGATGCATCGTGTCATTGAATCCGCTGAGAGTAGAACACTTGATAACGTTCTCTTGATCCCTGCAAACGGGCCTGGCACGATAACGAAAACCGGAAATATGTTTGGGGGTCACAACCGCTGGGACCGTCCGAGCCCTATCTCGCAGTCTGCATGCACTTGCAAATCGTAAAGCGCGCTTCCGTTTTTATCAGGCTTTTGAATTTGAAGGAAAAACCGCAGAGTCATGTGCTGCCGCACACAACTCTGCGCTTGTTTCCACCCGCTTAGCGGCCGGCGTCCGTCTAATCTACTTTGAAAACGTAAACCTCGCCGGGCGTATCCCCCTGCGGCGGGATCGTGGTGTAAAGGCGATGCAGCGGGGGCACGAGGATTTCGTTCTTGCTTCCGCGGGCCGCCGCAACGTCTCCCAGGTGGGAGTAGTGGTCTGCGGCGCCTTCATGATAAACGGAGATGACGCCGTTGCCGCACGCCGCGTAAATCCTTTTGGAAGCCGGATCGAAGATGAGGTCATCCACGCCCGTTCCGATGGGCAACGTCTGGAGTTCCTTCCCGGTCTCACTGTCGATTACGACAATCACTCCGCTGCGGCAGGCGACGAACAGCCGGTGCGTTGAGGGATCGAACCCCATGGCGACGTTTCGCCTTCCCAGGGTGACGGGCCAGGTCTTGACCACTTTGCGCGTCCGGCGGTCGACCACGTCCACCAGGTTCTTCGAAGGATTGTTGATGTAAAGCAGGGATCCCGAAGGCGCAAGCGCCATGGCTTCCAGCGTGCTGCCGTCAATTTTGATGTCCGCAATTTTCCTGTCCGTCGTGGTATTCACGACGGTCAGCATAGAGAAGGATTCGTGAGCGTCGCCGCCGCCGTTCACAATGTAAAGGTTGTGGGTGGCCGGGTCGTAGCCCATGGAGTCGGAGTCCACTTTCAGTTTGACCGCGCCCATCTGCCGGTAAGTCTTCCCGTTGTAGATTCTGAGTTCGCCCGCTTCGCCGTCTGTAATGTAAATGCGGTTAAGATCGTCGCGGAAAAAAATCGCGTGCGGGATGCCGATGCCGGTGATGGCCCGGAGATATTTGCCGCTGTGCAGGTTGAAGACCAGGACTTCATGGGCGCTTTCGGCCGTCAGAAGAAGGCGATTGCCCGCGACGTCCGCGGCCAGGTGGTCAAAGCGTCCTTTCACCGCTGCGGGCATGGTGTCTTTCCCGATAAGCTTTAAGGGGGCTGCGGCCCGCGCCACGCAGGTGAGTCCCATGGCCAGCCCAGCCATCATCATGATTGCAGCCAATCTCTTCATATTGATCCTCCTGAGATGCCGTTTTCGGACAGAATTCTGCCCCACAGCATACGCCAGATCGGGGACAAAAGCGCCTGCGATTGGACCTGAAAGAAGATCAGCGCGAATTTTGGGCCGGCTGGTCAGCGCGGCGAGTGGCGATGAAGGGGGCAGCGCGGACCCTCAGGGAAGCCGGCAGATGCGCCGCTACTTGCGAAGGGTCCGGAGATGGCCGTAGCCGACCAGTTGATTCTGGGATTCGTCCCACAGGCGCAGGGAAAGTGATTTGAAGCTGGAGAAAAAGGTCACGGCCTTCGCCCGCTGAAACATCGCGCCCTCGTTGTGGCACTTCTCCAGGTTGTAGTTGGGAATGCGCGGGCTGAGGTGATGGACGTGATGAAAGCCGATGTTGCCCGAAAACCATTGCAGGATTCTGGGCAGCTTGTAAAACGAACTGCCTTCGATGGCGGCGGTGGCGTAATCCCACGTGTCGTGGCGTTGCCAGTTGACGCCTTCAAATTGATGCTGCACGTAAAACAGCCAGACGCCCGCCGTGCTGGCTACCGCGATGATAGAGATTTGGATGATGAGGTAGGCTTTGACGCCCATCACCAGGCTCAGCAGGATGCCCACGGCCAGCATGCAGGCGTTGGTCCAATAGACGGAGTAGCGGTCACGCCGGCTGGCGCGCGAGGAGGCAAAACGGTGGTAAACCAGGAACAGGAACAACGGCGCGACGCCCAGAAGAAAGGCCGGGTTGCGCATCACGCGATAGGCAGAGCGCTTCCACCAGGGAGCGTCCAGATATTCCTGGACCGTCATCGTCCATACCGAACCCAGGTCGCGCCGGTCCAGATCGCCCGAGCCGGCATGGTGCACGGCGTGCTCAAAGCGCCAGAAGTGGTAGGGGGTGAACGTCAGCACTCCGGTAATGAATCCCACGACGTCATTGGCGGTTTGGGACTTGAAGAAAGATCCGTGGCCGCAATCGTGGTGGATAATGAAGATGCGCGCCAGAAAACCGCCCGCCAGAATGGCCAGCGGCGGGATGAGCCAGCCGGATACCCCCAGGGCCCAGTCCATAATGAACCAGAGCGCCGCAAAAGGCACAACGGAGTTGACGATCTGAAAGATGCTCCGCGGGAGCGAGGGCTGCTGGTACTTCGCTACAACCGCCTTCCAATCCATGGGATGGGTTTGCTGCTCTGCAGTCATCAAAAGTGAATCCTGGCTTGCACCGCTCAAACGATATCCTCCCGTAGACCCTGCCGGGTCCGCTTGCGCCGGCATGATGCGAATGGGACTGAAGATGGGATTTGACAGAACTGTTAACCTGACCTGCACAACAGAACTGCGCGCTTTAGACGCAGATCAAGTGTACCACGACTGCAGAGCGCAAAACCGTCAGGAATTTCTTATGAGCGGACGGCGCCTGCCGCGGATTTCAAACCTCGAACCCCGGCTCTTGCCGGAGTTCGAGGTTACGATATACAGTCAATCGTGCGCTGGGCAGTGGCCTGCGATGCGCCGCCGGCGCACAATTCATACGAGGAGTCATATATGCAGAGCCGTATTGTTGGCACCACCATGCCGGTGCTTGAAGTTACGTTGGACCCGAACGAGGCCGTTGTTTCCGAAGCGGGCGAGCTTTCATGGATGACGAGTTCCATCCAGATGACCACCCATACGCAGTTTGGCGGGGGCGGTGGAATTTTCGGCGCGCTGAAGCGCGTGGCAGGAGGTGGATCGCTGTTCATGACGCAGTACCAGGCCGCAGGCGCTCCCGGAACGGTTTCCTTCGCCACCAAACTGCCGGGGCACATTGTGCCGGTGGAAGTTGGTCCGGGGCAGGAGTACCTGATCCACCGGCACGGCTTTTTGTGCGGGACGCCACAGATTCAGATCAGCGTGGGCTTCCAGCAATCGCTGGGAGCGGGAATTTTTGGCGGCGAGGGCTTCCTGCTGCAACGCGTGAGCGGGACCGGAACCGCGTGGCTTGAGCTTTCAGGCGAACTGGTGATGAAAGAACTCGGGCCGGGTGAAAATCTACGGGTGCATCCGGGGCACGTTGGGGCGTTCCAGGCGGGCGTTTCCTTTCAGATCGTAACCGTGCCGGGCATCAAGAACATGCTGTTTGGCGGCGACGGAATCTTTCTGGCGTCACTGACCGGGCCGGGAAAAATCTGGCTGCAAACGCTGCCCATCGCCCGGCTGGCGCACGAGCTGATGGAATACATGCCCCAGACCACCCAAGCCGCCGAGGGCGGCGCCATCGGAGGCATTATGGGCTCGCTGCTGAACACTTGAAGCGTCCGATGGACCACAGTGGCTACCGGTTTGGCGCCATAGTGCAAACAAAATTGGCGGCGTCAAGGGTATCACCGCTGCCCTTATATTTTGCCGTCTCGGGGTAGGGACACAGCGGACGCGTCATTTCGATGCTGCTCGCCGGCTTGGAAGGGTTTCCGCGCTTGCTTGCGATAATTGCTTTGGGCGCCTTGCTGTGCTCCACCCACTTTTCCAGGGCGCTGAACATGCTGTGCTCCGGGTCGGCGTCCACTGACGGGTAGGCGCCAAACGAGTCTGGCCCCGGGCCGCCGCCGCAGTGCTGCACTCCCGGAACCATGTAGAGGCGTACAAACCTCTGCGCGGGCTCGTAGCCCATTCGGGCCACCACATTCCTGTAGTAGTCCACTGTATTCAGGGCGGGGATGGCGGGGTCGTTCCAGCCGTGAAAGAGGATCAGCTTGCCGCCGTGCTTCTTGAATTTCGTCAGGTCCGGATGGGTGGCGTTGAGGATGGGACCCATCTTACTGTCAGTCGAGTGAATGTCAGCGTCAAAATTCAGGGTGCGAAAATCCCACGACGGATTGCTGAACATCATGTTGGAAAAAAACTGGGTGCCAAAGTCAAAATCCAGGCTTTTGCGGGGAGCGCGGCCGGTGATCCAGGGAGCCCAGCCATTGGGTCCAAGCTCGGCGCCCGGCAGGAAGCCCGGAAAAACGTTGCGGCCCTCGGCGTCGGTGGCTCCGGCATAAATCTTTTTGAGGGCGGCCACCTGGGGAGCGGTGAGGCAGGCGGCGGAATCTGTGCCCTTGCATAGGAGCGTTTCAGGGTTGAAGTGGCACTGCCGCGGATCGTTGAGGATGCCGTCCTTCACGCCGTCGCGGGCGTCACAGGCGGCGAGCACCGCGTGGCTGATGGCGGGCAGCTTGGTGGGCGGGATGTAACTGGCCGGTTTCGCCAGCACGGCCTGGGTGTTCCAGATGGCCTCCGCCAGCAGGTGGGTCCAGTAGTTGGCCGGCGCGCCTGCGATGATGCCGTTGTAATCATCAGGAAAACGCTGCGCTTCCATCAACGCCTGGCGGCCGCCGTTCGAGCAACTTGCAAAATAGGACCAGCGCGGAGCAGCGCCGTAATAGCTTTGCACAATCGCTTTGCCGGTAGCCGCCGTCAGATGAATGGCGCGGTAGGCGAAATCAATGACCTTTTCAGGATGGTTCAACGCCCAGCGGGCGTCAGTTCCTCCCGCTTCATGGCCCGTGTCGGTGGCTGCGGCGGCGAATCCGGCGCGCAGCGCCTCCGCCAGCCCGCCGTAGCCAATGGACCCCGCAAAACCGCCGTTGCCCACGCCGTCGAATTTGCCGTTCCAGTTCGCAGTGGGCATCCAGACTTCAAATCGGATGTCGGAGTCGGGTGTGGGCCGGAGGACGCCCGCCACCCGGCAGAAAGCCGGGACTTTCAGGGACGAGCGATTGCCCGCGGAAGCATCCGGATTTTTGAACTCCCCCGCCGGCACCGAAACGGCCGTGGTGATGGTGGTGTGCGGCAGCTTCAGTTGTGACAGGCTCTCGCAGGATTGCGCGGCCATGACCGGCGATGGAAAAAGCGCCGCCGCAGCACACAGTGTGGCAAAAAACGTTGCCGCCTTCGGTAGGCTCATCAGATTTCCTCTCGAATGAGAATTCGGGTCGCTGAACCGGATTTGCATTCCTGGCCCGCGGGCTGCGGTTGATTCTACATCCGATCCGCGCGGCGGCCGCCGATTTACTTGCCGTAGACCGCATCG